>CAWEXB010000010.1:0-308943 GCA_963812915.1 uncultured Thermoleophilaceae bacterium
CTCTGGCGCTCGCCGAAGCGGGCCCCGATCCACTTGATCAGCACCTCCAGCCGACGGCCGAGTTGGCCGCCGAGGTAGTAGAGGTGCACGCCGAGGTAGGTGAAGAACGCCGGCCTTCCCCACAGCTGCAGGCCCCTGATCTCGCAGACCGCCTTGCCGCGGCCGACCACCGCGAGGGCGCCCTTGTCGAGGTACCGGAACGGCGTGGAGGCTCCGGGGCCGGCCCTCGCCGATGGCCTTCGCCACGTGATGGGCCTGCTGGATCGCGACGGTGGCAAGCCCCGGGAGCGGCTTGCCGCCGGGCCCCGCCAGCGAAGCCACGTCGCCCACCACCGAGATCTCGGGGTGGCCGGGCACCGTCAGATTGGGTGTCACCTCGATGCGCCCGCCCCGGTCGATGCTCGCGCCGGTGGTGGTGGCGAGCGCCTCGGTCAGTGGGACGGCGTGCACGCCGGCCGCCCAGATGACCATCCTGGTGTTGATCCGCTCGGTGGCACCTGCCGACCTCGATCGTCACGCCGCGCTCGTCGATCGCGGTCGCGCGCGCGCCCTCGCGCACGATCACCCCGAGCTCGGCGAGCTGCCGAGCGACCTTCCCCGAGAGCCTCTCGCTGAACGCAGCCACCAGCCGGTCGCCGGCGTCGAGGAGGATCACCCTCGCGCCGCTTCGGTCGATCCGCCGGAAGTGTGGCTCTATCGCGTGGGCGGTGATGGCGAGCTCACCCGCGATCTCGACGCCCGTCGGGCCGCCGCCGACGACGACGAACGTCAGCAGCTCGGCGCGTTCGTCCGGGTCATCCGTGCGCTCCGCCGCTTCGAAGGCGCCGTAGAAGCGCTTTCGCAGGTCGATGGCATCCGCCACGGTCTTCAGCCCGTAGGTGACGTCCCGCCACTCGTCGTTGCCGAAGTAGGAGGTCTGCGCGCCGCACGCCACGATCAGGCTGTCGTAGTCGAGGCGGTCGCCACGGTCGAGGACGACCTGCCGGCGCTCGGCGTCCACGTCGGTGACCTCGGCCATTAGGACGGCGGTGTTGGAGCCGCGCTTCAGCGCGGGGCGGATCGGCGAGGCGCAGTCGCTCGGCGACAGCGCGCCGGCCGCCACCTGGTAGAGGAGCGGCTGGAAGAGGTGGTGGTTCATCCGGTCGACGACCGTCACGTCGACGTCGGCGTGTCGCAGCTTGTGGGCGGCTGCCAGCCCGCCGAACCCGCCGCCGACGATCACGACCCGGCGTCGCCGGCCGTCTGTCGATTCAGTCTGCACGGGCGGGCTCCTTATCTGTTTCCTTCACGTCCAGCCGCTCGAGCAGGTGGTCGCCGACCCTGAGCGCGTTGGCCATCGCCGTAAGCGCCGGGTTCACCGCGCCGATGCTGGGGAAGAAGCTCGTGTCGACGACGTAGAGGTTGTCGAGCTCGTGCGCCCGGCAGTTCACGTCCAGCACCGAGGTCTCGGGATCGGTGCCGAAGCGACAGGTGCCCGCCTGGTGGGCACAGCCCGCGACCGGGATCTCGGTCTTGAGGTAGGCGTGACGGGGAATGAGGTGGTGCTCCATCCCCAGCCCGCCGAGCAGCATCTGGAGCTTGTGGTACAGGCGCTTCTTGGGCTCCTCGTTGCTGGGCTTGTAGCTGAGCGTGATGCGACCGTTCTCGCGGTCCAGCGTGACGCGGTTCTCAGGCCGCGGCAGATCCTCCGTCGAGAGCCAGAAGTCGACGGCGTGGCGGGCCATCCGCTCCAACGTTCGCGTGGGCGCCAGCTTGGTCTCGAGCGGCTTCTCGCCGCGGTACATCGGCGCAGACGACTTGCCGACCATCTGGATGTTGCCCAGCGGGTACTCGAAGTCGTCGCTGCCGAAGTAGAAGTCGTTCAGCCCGAGGGTCTTCTGGAAGACCGTGGGGTTCTCCTCCTTGGAGAGGGCGAGCACCGCCTGGCTCGCGTGGTAGGTGTAGTTGCGCCCGAGCTGGTCGGACCGGTTGGAGAGTCCGTTTGGGTGCCTCTCGGTGGCCGAGGCGAGCAGCAGCTTGGCCGTGTTCGCCGCCCCGCATGAGACGACGACGATGTCCGCGCTGAAGGTCTCGCGGGCGCCGTCGCGGTCGACGGCGACCTCCGTCACGGTGGTGCCGGTCGGGTTCGTGTGCAGGGCCACCGCGTGCGCGTTCCTCAGCATCGTTACGTTCGGGTGCTCGAGCGCCGGCCGCACGGCGAGCACCTCGGCGTCGGACTTCGCGTGTACCAGGCACGGGAAGCCGTCACAGGTGGGGCAGCGGACGCAGGCGCCATGGGCCATATCGGCCTCGTTCAGCATGACTCCGCACGGCGCGTGGAAGGGATGGTGACCCGCGGCGGCGAGGTCGTCGGCGAGCTGCTGGATGCGCGGCTCGTGGGACACCGCGGGGAAGGGATAGGGCGCGCTCGCGGGCGGCTCGGTCGGATCCTCGCCGCGGGCGCCGTGAACTTGATAGAGCCGCTCGGCCTGCGTGTAGTAGGGCTCCATCTCGTCGTAGCCGATGGGCCACGCGGGCGAGATCCCGTCGTGGTGGCGCAGCTCGCGGAAGTCCTCCTCGCGCAGACGGTAGAGCGCCGCACCGTAGAGCTTGGTGGCGCCGCCCACGAAGTAGTGCACCTGCGGCTGGAAGGGCTTGCCCTTGCCGTCGTACCAGGTGTCGGGCGAGATGTAGCGGTTGTCGATGAACACGTCCCCCGCGGACCAGTTCTGCGGCTCGCGCGGCAGCCAGTCGCCGCGCTCCAGCAGCAGGATTCGCTTGCCGGAGGGAGCGAGGCGGTGGACGAGCGTGCCGCCGCCCGCGCCGCTGCCGATCACGATGACGTCGTAGGAGCTCATCCCGTGTACTCCTCGAGTCGCTCTCTGAGAATGATTCGCGCGGCCGCCTCGATCAACGCGAGGTGGGAGAAGGCCTGCGGGAAATTGCCCAGGTGCCTGCCCGTGCCCGTGTCGAACTCCTCGGCGTAGAGGCCGAGGGGAGAGGCGACGCTTAGCAGCCGCTCCATCAGGTCGCGGGCGCGCTGGTAATCGCCCACGCTCGCCAGCGCCGACACCAGCCAGAACGAGCAGATCAGGAAGCTCCCCTCCTTGCCCGACAGGCCGTCGTCGGTCTCGCCGGTGCGGTACCGCAGCACGAAACCGTCCTCGGTCAGGTCGTCCGCGATCGCCTCGACGCTCTTTCGCAGCCGCTCGTCGTCACCCGGCAGGAAACCGAACAGCGCCGCCAGCAGCGTGGACGCGTCGAGCGCGTCCGTGTCGTAGTGCTGGCGCAGCACACCGTCCCGCACGCCGTGCTCGAGGATGTCCGCCTTGATCTCGTCGGCGGTGGCGCCCCAGGTCTTCTGAAGATCCGGCTCGCCGGCGATATGCCCCAGCTTCGAGGCGCGGTCCAGCGCCACCCAGCACATCAACTTCGAGGACACGTAGTGCTGCGGCGCTCCACGGGCCTCCCAGATGCCCTGGTCGGGCTGCCGCCACACCTGCGTCGCGCACTCCGCCTGGCTCTGGACGAGCGGCCACAGCCGCCGCGGCATGCGCTGGCTGCGCCGCGTGTGAAGCAGGATCGAGTCGAGCGCCGCCCCGAAGACGTCGTTCTGGCGCTGGTCGAAGGCGCCGTTCCCGATCCGCACAGGGTGGGCTCCGGCGTAGCCGGACAGCTCGTCGCGCGTCGACTCGGTCAGGTCGCGGCGGCCGTCGATCCCGTACATGATCTGCAGCGCCCCGTCCTCGTCCGGCTCGAGGTCGGCGAGGAACTGCATGAACTCGTCAGCCTCCCAGTCCAGATTGAGGAAGTGCAGCGCCTGCAACGTGAACGTCGAGTCCCGGATCCACGTGAAGCGGTAATCCCAATTGCGCTCGCCGCCAGGGGTTTCCGGGAGCGACGTCGTGGCCGCGGCCACCGTCGCGCCGGTCGGCATGTACGTCAAGCCCTTGATCGCCAGCGCCGAGCGCTGGATCGGCTGGCGCCAGCGGTGGTCGATGAGGCGAGCCCGGTGCAGCCACGCGCGCCAGAAGCGCGTGGTCGCGGCGAGCCGAGCGTTGGCCTCATCGATGCTCTGCGGCGAGGCGAGGCCCTCGGCCCAAGAGAGCGCACAGTACACCTGCTCACCCTGCTGGAGGGTGTGGCGTGCCCTCACCCGTTCGCCCTCGACACCGAGCGCCAGGTCGGTCAGCAGCCTGATCGTCTGTCCGGCGCCCGTCGCGTCGGCGGCGTGACGGCCACCGTCGACCAGCGACCACTCCGCCGGCGTGCGCCCATAGTCGAAGACCGGCTCGCACACCAGATCCACCTCGACGCTGCCCTCCAAGCACAGGACCGTGCGCACGAGCACGTGGTCGCCGTCCTCGTCGGCCGGCGGCCGCGTATGAGGGGTGACCTCGTCCTCGTGATCCCACGGGCCCATCGTCAGCGCATCGCGGACCACGATCCAGCCCGACGGCGTGTTCCACGTCGTAAGGAGGGTGTTCGTCCCGGGCTCGTAGATCCGCGCCGTCGGGACGTTGACACCGAACGGCCCCACCCGAAAGGAGCCGGCCTGGCGGTCGAGCAGCGTCCCGAACACGCTCGGCGCGTCGAAACGCGGCACGCAGAGCCAGTCGATCGACCCGTCCGGCGCCACCAGCGCACCGGTATGGCAGTTGGACAGAAACGCGTAATCGGCGATCGGCGGGAACGGCGAAAGAGCGGCAGCGCTCTGCGGCGCGGCGGCCTCCACGGGCTTGCCGTCCCCGCTCGCCTTGGCCTTGTCGGTCTCCGGCGTGCTCATGACCCCACCCAGGGACCGTGCCACCGGCCGTGCCCGGCGACGAGGCTCATCGGCTTCCGTCGGGCCCCAGGATCCCTTCGCGTAGCCGTGCACGGGCGGGGGCGCGTCGAGAAGAGGCTGCATCACGCGCCAGCACTGCTCGACGCTGTCCTGTCGCTTGAAGCGCTTGCTGTCGCCGATCATCGCGGCGTGAAGAAGCACCTCGTAGGGCGTCGCGCCCTCGCCCCCCTCCTCGGCGAACTCCATGTCCAGGTGGATCGGCTCGGGCTTCACCCCGTCGGCGCGCTGCGCATCGACGAGCAGCCTGATCCCGGTTGAGGGGTCCAGCCTCACGACGAGCTGATTCGGCTCCGGGCCCTCGGGTCCGGCGACGCCGAAGCCGAGCCGCGGCGGGTGCTTGAAGACCAGCCGCAGCTCCGTCTGCGTGATAGGGAGATCCTTTCCGGTGCGGATGAAGAACGGCACGCCCGACCAACGCCAGTTCTCGATCTCCAGGCGCAGAGCGGCGTAGGTCTCCGTCGTCGAGTCCGCGGCGACGCCGTCGATCTCGCGGTAGCCGTCGTACTGCCCACGAACGTAGTGGGCGGGGTCGCCGGCGGGCATGGCCTGGAAGACCGAGACGATCGCGTTCTTCAGCGTCATCGCGTCCCCGCTGGCGGGGGGCTCCATCGCGGCCGCGGCCACCACCTGCATGAGATGGTTGACGACAACGTCGCGAAGGGCGCCGACGGGGTCGTAGAAGTGGCCGCGGTCCTCGACACCGAAGCTCTCGGCCATCGTGATCTGAACCGACGACACGTAGTTGCGGTTCCAGATCGGCTCGAACATCGTGTTCGCGAAGCGCAGGTAGAGGATCTCGACGAGGCCCATCTTCCCCAGGAAGTGGTCGATCCGGTAGAGCTGGGACTCGTCCAGGTACTGGTGGATCTGCTCGTCGAGGGCTGCCGCCGAGGCGACGTCATGACCGAACGGCTTCTCCACCACCACGCGTGCGGACTTGGTCAACCCCGCCTCGGCCAGCCCTTTGATCACCATGCCGAACAGGGAAGGCGGGATCTCGAGATAGAAAACGGGGGTGCGCGCGTCTCCGATTGCGGCGGCCACGCGTCGATAGGTGTCGCCGTCGCCGAAGTCGCCCGGCACGTACGACAACCTCGCCGCAAGGCGGTCGAATACCTCGTCATCGATCGTCTCACCGCAATCCGCGATGGACTGGCGAGCGTGTTGGCGCAGCTCGTCGACGCTCCAGTCGTCGCCGGCCACTCCCACGATCGGACAGTTCAGTAGGCCCCGGCGCTCGAGCCGGTACAGCGAGTGGAACGTCATGACCTTGGCGAGGTCTCCGCTGATGCCGAAGACGACGAACACATCCGCGGGCTGACCGCCGTTCGTGTCGCCTTCGATCGCGCCGGTCCGTCGGCGCGGTCGTACCGCCGTGCTCATACGCGTGCCCTTCCGTCGGGAAGCTGGTGGATTGTCCGGCCGCGGTTACCGTCTCGCATCACCCTGATCGGATGATTCGGGGGGGTCTTCGAAGGCCTCGGCCAGTTCATGCGATCGGGGTGATGCCCTCCACTGTCCAGTGCTGTCTAGTTCGGCGACAACTGGCCGAACAGCACAAGGAGGTACGGAAATGCGAGGCACGGGTCGAGTCGTATTCGCAGCGACGCTGCTGTTGATCGTCGGCACGCTCAACATCATCTACGGCATCGGCGCGCTGGACGACGCGAACATCTTCACGGACGATCGACGGTACATCCTCACCAACCTCAACACCCTGGGCTGGGCCCTGATCATCCTCGGGGTGATCCAGCTCACCGGGGGCATCTCGCTGATGTCCGGCAACGTCTACGGCCGGGTAATCGGCATCTTCGCCGGCAGCCTCGGAGCGATCGGAGCCCTGCTGTCGATCGGGGGCAACTACCCGTGGTGGTCGCTGGGCATCTTCGCCCTGTGCGTCTGGGTCGTCTACGGCATCTTCGTCTACGGCGGGGAGGAGAGGGCTCAGGCAACCTGATCGCTTCTCCGCCCTAGGTTTCGGCAAGATGCCCGGCGTGGATGTGACCGCGCAAGAGTTCCGCGAGCTCTTCGATGCGGTCTCGAACTGGGGCCGCTGGGACGAAGGGGGAGAACGGGGGGCCCTGAACCACCTCACGCCCGCTCGGGTCGCCGCAGCGGCCCGGCTCGTTCGCAGCGGAACCACCATCACGCTCAGCCAGCCGCTCGAGACCGAGGCGCGCATCGATGTGCCCGAGCCCGCCGACCACCACATGACGATGCTGCCGGGCGACGACGGCTTCGCCAAGGACTACATCGGGCTCGATTACCACAACGACGGGCAGAGCCACATCGACGCCTTCTGCCACGTCGCGTTTGAGGGCCTTCTCTTCGGCGGGAGCCCGGCCAGCTCGGTCACTGCGCAGGGTGCGCGCGCGGACACGATCGACGTCCTGAAGGACGGGCTCGTCGGCCGCGGCGTTCTGCTCGACGTGCCGCGAACGCGGGGAGTTCCGTGGGTCGAGCCCGGCGAGCACATCTTCCGTGAGGATCTCGAGGCGGCGGAGCGAGCGCAGGGAGTCAGGGTGGAGGCTGGCGACATCCTTCTCGTCCGCACGGGCCACACGCGCCGCCTGGCCGAGCTCGGGCCGTGGAACACGCCCGAGGCGAAGGCGGGCCTTCACCCCAGGGCGGCATCCTTCCTCGCGGACCGGTGTGTCGCGGCGCTCGGCTCGGACGGCAACAGCGACACGGCTCCGAGCACAACAGAAGGGGTCGGCTTCCCGATTCACGTCCTCGCGCTCAACGCCCTGGGCGTACACCTGCTCGACTACCTTCAGTTCGAGGACGCCGCGCGGCACTGCGAGGCCGTGGGGCGCTGGGAGTTCCTGTTCGCCGCCGCTCCTCTGCGGATCGTCGGCGGGACGGGATCTCCGATAAATCCCACTGCCATCTTCTGACGGGATGCTCCATCTCAGGGTCTACGGTCGCACTGACTCCATGATGGAGATCGGAGAGGGCCTCGAGGACCACGGCGCGGCCCGAAACGTGGCGCTCGCCCAGGGTGTTCGTGCCGGGCACGTCCTGCTCACGGCGGAGGTCTCCGCCGAGTGGGCCGACGGCGTGCTCGAGCTCCTCGTCAGCAACGGGGTGGCCGAGGACGACATCAGGCTCGCCCGGCTCGACGAGATCGGGCCGATCCGGCCTGGGCGCTCCGCGAGCCTGATCTGGGCCGACGTGCTTGGGCAGGCCAGGGCGAACGCCCGGCCGGTCGCGCGCTATCTCGTCTTCATGGTCGCCGCGGGCCTCATCGCGGCGTTTGGCGTGATCGAGGCAAACACGATCTTGATCGTCGGCGCAATGGCGGTGAGCCCTGACCTGCTGCCCATCACCGCCGCCTGCGTCGGTCTGGCGAGTCGGCGCGGCCGCCTAGTCCGCCGGGCGCTCGTGACCTTGGCCGTGGGGATGGGTGCGACATGTCTGACCGCGGCTGGGCGTCACCCTGATCCTCGACCTCCTCGATCTCATGCCTTCGGACTTCGAGGTCGGCGAGTCGGCGCTCTCCGGGCTGACGACGGTAAACGAAGCGACGATCGTAGTGGCGCTCGCGGCCGGCGTCGCGGGCATGCTCGCGCTCGAGACGCGTGCGAGCTCGGCCGTGGGTGTGGCCATCTCGATCACCACGATCCCGGCCGCCGCGTACCTCGGCGTGGCCGCCGGCGTCGGGGAGGCGGGCAAGGCTTGGGGTGCGCTGGCCGTTCTCGGAGCCAACATCGCCATGCTGCTCGTTGCCGGCACGCTGACGCTCGTCGTTCAACGGCGGCTCGCCGAGGGCGGGCGCCGAGCTCGAGCGGCCGCCGACGCGGCCGGCGGCTATCGGTGATCGCGCGCTCCTCGCGTCATCCCATCGGGGTGATGAGCCGCCCGACCGGGTCTGATCCGATTCTCGTGATGTGGCGCGCTTAGCCTGGATCCACCGATCCTGCCGGAGTTCCACGCCGGAATGCCGTCGCCAGGCGCCACCGGCTCACTCGCGAGGGTTCACCCTCGCTCCGTTCGCCGTCGGCGCCTGGCTCGGCCTCCGGCGCGGAAACACTCGCCAGTCCGGTGGATCCAGGCTTAGATCGAGCCCCTCCGCCGCAGGCCGGCGAGCCTTCGGCCGCCCCGAAGCGGGCCGGCCTCGTCCTCATCTCGCTCATCCTTGTGGCCGCGGTCGCCAACCTGAACCTGGCCGTGGCCAACGTCGCGTTGCCGGACATCGGCAAGGCGTTCGACGCAGGACAGACGGCGCTCAATCTCGTGGCCGTCGGCTACTCGCTGGGGCTGGCCGCGTCGGTGCTGTACCTCGGCGCGCTCGGCGATCGCTACGGACGCAAGCTGATGCTGATTCTGGGCACCGCCCTGTCGATCCCGGCCTCCCTGCTCGCCGCATTCGCCCCGTCGATCGAGGTCCTGTTCGTAGCGCGCCTGTTCGGCGGGCTGGCCGCAGGGATGGCCTTCCCCACGACGCTCGCGCTGATCACGGCGCTGTGGTCGGGGCCCGGGCGCACGAAGTCGATCGCCCTGTGGTCCGGCCTCGGCGGCGCTATCGCCGCGCTAGGGCCGCTGCTATCGGGCGCCCTGCTAACCGGGTTCGACTGGGGTTCCGTGTTCCTGATCACCTCGCCGCTGGCCGTGGTGGCTCTATACCTGGCGTTCCGCTTCGTTCCCGCCCACGTCAACGAGGCGACAGACCCCGTCGACAACCTCGGGGGCATCCTGTCCGTTCTGCTCGTGGCGGCGCTAGTGCTGGCCATCAACTTCGCGCCCGTTCCGAACGAGGGCGCCGTGGCCCTGGGACTGGCTGCCATCGCCATCGCTGCTGCAGCCGCGTTCGTTGTTCGCCAGCGCCGAGCGAAGGCGCCGCTCTACGACCTCGCGGTAGCCGGGCGGCGAATCTTCTGGGTCGCCGCGTGCGCGGGGATCATCGTGTTCGGGACCCTCATGGGCGCGATGTTCGTGGGACAGCAGTTCCTGCAAAACGTGCTCGGGTACTCGACGCTGGAAGCGGGGGTCGCGATCATCCCGGCGGCACTCCTGATGGTGCTGGTCGCGCCGCGCTCGGCGAAGTTGGTCGACGCCCACGGTGCCCGTCTCACCCTGCTCGTTGGATACGCCTTCTGCCTGCTGGGCTTCCTGACGATGCTCCTGCTCTGGAAGGAGGACATCTCCTACTGGAAGGTCGGCCTTGGTTACGCCTTGATCGGCGTCGGCGTCGGGTTCGCCGGAACGCCGGCCTCGCACTCGCTCACCGGCTCCGTGCCCGTCAAGCGCGCCGGCATGGCCTCCGGGACGGCCGATCTCCAGCGCGACCTGGGCGGAGCGATCATGCAGTCGATCCTCGGCGCCGTTCTCACCGCCGGCTACGCCTCGGCAGTCGGCGCGGCGATCGCCGCCGCGCCCAATGGAGGACAAGGTCACGGACGAGGTCCAGGCGCGAGCTGACGAAGTCGTTCTCGAGCGCGGTCGACACCGCTCAGCAGTACCCCCAGTTCGAGGACCGGATCGTCGCCGCCGCAAGTCGTCGTTCCTACAGGGAGACGAGTGGGCCTACATCGCCGGGATCGTCGCGATCCTGCTCGGCGCGGCGCTGATCTTCTTCCTCTTCCCGACGAGGGAGAGGGAGGCTGGAGCTGCTCGCGCAGTACCACTCGGAGGACGTCGTCCGGGACCGCCGAGCCGGCTAAACCACCGGCGTCGGTGGCTCGCGCCCCTCGATGACGGCGATCACGTTCTCGACGCACAGGCGCGCCATGGCGTCCCTCGTCGCGCCCGTCGCCGAGCCGAGGTGGGGCAGCAGGACCGTGTTCGGCAGCTCGCGCAGCTCCGAGGCACATGCGGCTCGTCCTCGTAGACATCGAGGCCGGCCGCGCCCAGCCGGCCGGAACGCAACGCGTCGACCAGCGCAGGTGTGTCGACCACCGCGCCGCGACTGGTGTTCACAAGGATTGCCCCAGGCTTCATCTGCGCGAGGCGCGTCGCGTCGATCAGGTGTCGCGTCTCGGTCGTGAGCGGCACGTGAAGGCTGACGAAGTCCGAGTCGGCCAGGAGCTCGCCGAGGTCGCGGCGCTCGGCGCCGTGTCGCGCGGGAGCTTCGGAACGCGAGGTGAACAGTAGGCGCACGTCGAAGCAGCGCAGCAGCTCCATGACACGCCGGGCGATGCGACCGAAGCCCACGAGCCCGACGGTCGCCCCGGCGAGCTCGCGCCCGAGGAGCTGGTCCTCGGGGGGCCACCGGCCGCTGCGCGTGAGCGCGTCGGCCTCTGCGATTCGCCGCGCCGCTGCCAGCATCAGCGCGATCGCGAGCTCGGCAGTGGCGTTCGTGAGAACGTCCGGCGTGTTGGTGGCTCGGACTCCTCGCTCGCGGGCCGCCTCGACGTCGATGTTGTCGTGGCCGACCGGCGAAGTTGGCGACGACCTTCAAGGAGCCCGCCGGCGATGTCGAGGAGCTCGGCATCGATGGGGATGCTCGGGTCGGCCACGATCGCAACGGCGCCTGGCGCGTGCTCCAACAGCCAGCTGGGCTCCGGCCTGCTGCCGCCGGCCTCGACGACGAACCGCTGCCGCAGCAGGTCAACCCCCACCGTGGGCAGCGCGCCAACCACGACCACTCTTGGTCCGGCCGTCATCGCAAGATCATCCCGTGTGGGTGATGCGTGTGCGGCCGCGGTCCCCGTACCGTCGCTCGGTGACGGCGGCGGGCCGCCCAATCGTCCCCAAGGAGGTATGACCATGTCGCAAGCCGAGCTGGCGGAGCAACTCGACGCCCTAGCGAGGCAGTACGGCAACCGCTTCCTGCTCGAGCCCGCGCCCGACAACCAGCTTCCCGAGCACGGCATGCGGGCGGTCGACGCCATGCGGCTGATCGGCGAGGAGCTCGTGCTCGACGGGATTCCGATGCGCAACCTGGCGACCTTCGTGACGACCTGGATGGAACCCGAGGCACAGCGCGTGATCGCGGAGAACCTGCACCGGAACTTCATCGACCACGCCGAGTACCCGCAGACAGCCGAGATCGAGCAGCGCTGTATTCGCATACTCGCCGACCTGTTCCACGCGCCGGGGGAGACGACCGGTGCGCGCACGCAGGGGTCGTCGGAGGCGATCATGCTCGGCGCCCTGTCGCTGAAGTGGAAGTGGCGCGAGCGGCGCGAGCAGGCCGGCAAGAGCACCGATCGGCCGAATCTCGTCTTCGGGGGCGACGTGCACGTCGTGTGGGAGAAGTTCTGCCGCTACTTCGACGTCGAGCCGCGCATCATTCCCCTCCAGAAGGACAAGTACACGATCGGGCCCGAGGACGTTGAGCCGCATGTCGACGAGAACACGATCGGCGTAGCGGCGGTGCTCGGTACGACGTTCACCGGGCACGCCGACGACATCGTCGGGATCAACGACATGCTCCTCCGCCTCAAGAGCGAGCGCGGACTCGACGTCCCCCTGCACGTCGACGGCGCGAGCGGCGGCTTCGTGTGGCCGTTCCTCTACCCCCACTCGGAGTGGGACTTCCGCCTGGAGCAGGTCCGGTCGATCAACGCGTCCGGCCACAAGTTCGGCCTCGTCTATCCCGGGATCGGCTGGCTCATCTTCAGGGAGAGGAGCGACCTGCCCGAAGATCTCGTCTTCTACGAGAACTACCTGGGCAAGACGGACGCGACCTTCACCCTGAACTTCTCAACCGGCTCGGCGATGGTGCTCGCGCAGTACTACAACTTCGTCCGCTTCGGCCGCGACGGCTACCGCTACATCATGGAGACGATGCAGGAGAACACCCGCCTGCTCGCGGAGCGCATCGCCGACATCGGCGAGTTCAGGTTTATCGGTGACGAGAGCGAGGAGCAGCTGCCGCTCGTCGCTTTCCAGCTGGACGGCGAGCACAACTTCGACGAGTTCGACGTTGCGTCGCAGCTGGCCGCGAAGAGGGGCTGGATGGTGCCCGCCTACACGCTGCCGCCCGACGCGAGTCACGTGAAGATCATGCGGGCGCTCGTCAAGCTGACCCTGGGCCACTCGCTGGCCACCACGCTCGCCGACGACATCGCCGAGGCCTGCGAGACGCTGAAGCAGAAGGGCGGGCTGCACGAGATGACCGCAAGCGAGTCAAGACGCTCGACCGCAAGCGAGTGAAGACCGGAACGGGCTATTGACATGACTTGCCCGCAGTCAGCGTGATTCGCGGGTCTCAGCGGACCTGACGACCACGACCGGGAGCGGGCAGCGCGCCAGGACCCGACTCGAGGTGCTCCCAAGCAGTCGCGACCGCAGGCCCGAGATACCGTGCGAGCCGATGACGACGGCTCGCCGCATCGCGCTTGGAGGCAACGTCGACGATCGTGTCGGCAACGTCCAGCCGGTCCGGGATCGCGTGGGGTTCGGCGTCGAGCCCGAGAGATCCGGCAAGCTGGGCACCCTCGCGGGCGACGACCGCGGCGTGGTGCTCCTCGGCATGATCGACCTCGGACACGAGCTCCGGATCGGGTGGGAGCGGAAGCGCGCCGGCCGCGTCCATGCCCGTGCCTGCCGCCACCATCGCACCCAGGCCGGGCTCCCAAACGGTGACGACCACCGTGGGGCTGCCGGGGAAGAGCTCGGCCGCACCGCGCAGTGCGGCCTTGGCAAGTTCAGAGCCGTCGTAGCCGACGACGATCCGGGGCTTCCGACCGGACGCGGTCATGTGGGCGGCAGGATCCCGGCCGCTGGTCGTCACCCGCATCACCCGGACGGGATGAAATCGAAGCGGACGCGAAATTCATCCGGTGGGCGGAGCGGTCCAGCGGCGGGCGGCAGTACATTCGTCCACATGACCGACAAGCCCAGTGTCCGGGACCTACGGGCTCTGCGTCCACGGGTTCTGGCGGGAAGGCCCGTGATTCGCGCGCGCCTGCGCCGTCGTCACAGAGACGCCGAGGGGGCCAAGACCGAAGAGGAAGTCATCGAGATCGATCCGGGCGAGCTGACCGGACTGTTCGCCACGCCGCGCTGGCTTAGGGACCTGGGCCTCACGGCGTGGCTGCTCGTGGGAGTAACGCTGCTCCTCGTCGGGGCGGTGTGGATCATCTCTCTCACCCACACGATCGTGGTGCCGGTGATCGCCGCAGGCGTAATCGCCTCGGTTGCCTCGCCGCTGGTCGGGTGGCTTCAGCGGCACGGCGTACCGCGCCCGGCGGGCGCGATCCTGCTGCTGCTCGGGATCGTCCTGCTGGGCGCGCTGGTCGTGTTCACCGTGCTGGCGGGCATCACCAGCCAGGTGGGCGACATCAGCGCTCATCTCGACGACGCCAAGAACACCATGGAGGGCTGGCTCGAGGACCTCGGGGTGGATCCGAGCACGGCCAGTGACGCGAAGAACGACGCGAGCTCGTCCGTGAGCACCGGCGTCAGCGCCCTGCTCCAAGGGGTCGCGGGCGGAATCAAGGAGCTTTCGTCGCTGGTCTTCTTCCTCGCCATGACGGCGCTCAGCCTCATCTTCCTGCTCGCGGACGGTCCCAAGATCCGGGCGTGGGGCGAACGCCACATGGGAGTTCCCGTGCCGGTCGCCCGCACGATCAGCAACCGGACCCTCCAGTCGCTGCGGGGCTACTTCCTCGGCGTCACGTTGGTCGCTGCCTTCAACGCCGCCGTGGTCGGCTTGGGCGCCTTGTTGCTCGGAGTCCCGCTCGCCGGGACCATCGCGGTGGTCACCCTGCTCGCCGCTTACGTCCCGTACATCGGCGCGTGGACGGCCGGGGCCTTCTCGGTGTTGATCGCGCTGGGAGGCGCTGGGACCGACGCGGCGGTGGGCATGATCGTGGTCCAGCTGCTCGCGAACAGCGTGCTTCAGCAGCTCGTTCAGCCGCTCGCGATGGGCGCGGCGCTCGGGATCCACCCGCTCGCCGTCCTGATCGTCACGATCGCGGGCGGCGCGCTCTTCGGCGCGGTCGGGTTGATTCTCTCCGCTCCGCTGACGGCGGCCGCCACCAAGATCTCAGCGGACCTCTCGCGCGCACGTGCGCAGGAGAGAGGAAGGCGAACGCGGACGAGCGCGGCCCGCCACCCGAGGACGCCCAACCCGTTGCGCATCCGGCTAGGACCCTAGCGCGGCCGGAACGGCCGTTGGCTGAGTACGCCGTCCTCGAGGGCGAGGGCAGTCGACTCGGGGACCTCGAGCCAGGCACCTGAAAGGTCCGCGAGAGGCTCCGAGACCACGACGCGGTCGCCCTCACTGAGCCGCTGGAGCCTCTCGTTCTCCGGGTGGAGCCGCCGCAGCGCGTCCACGTCCTCGGAGACGAAGAGGGTGCGCGACCTGTGCTGCGAGGAGTAGCGGACGGCCCACAGCCGCTCGCCGTCGCTGATCCCGACGGTCATCTGGGCCGGATTCTCGACCGCGCGCTCGCGCGCCTTGGATTCGACGAAGCCGACGGCGCGCTCCATCGCGCCCAGCGGATCGTCCCCGAGCCCGAAGGTCAGCGCCAAGTGGAACAGGAGCTCCGAGTCGGTCGACCCCGCGATGTCCTGGAAGAGCGACGGATCGACCGCAAGCAGCAGCTCGCGCCTCAGGGCCTGGAATCCATCGAGAAAACCGTTGTGCACGAAGAGCCAGCGGCCGTACCGGAAGGGATGGCAGTTGGTCTGCTGGACGGGGCTCCCGACTGCCGCCCGGATGTGCGCCAGGAAGAGGGGGGATTCGATGTGGTCGGCCAGTTCACGCAGGTTGGCGTCGTTCCATGCCGGGTTGACGCTGCGGTAGCGGGCGGGCAGGGTGCGGTCGCGCTCGAGATACCAGCCGACCCCGAAGCCGTCGCCGTTCGTTGTCTCGGCGCCCATGCGGGAGTGGAGGCTCTCGTCGATGAGCCCGTGCTTGGTGCGGTAGAGCAGCTCGGCGATCACGAGCGGCTGCCCGGCGTAGGCGTTCCAGCGGCACATCAGCGCCGCCGGCGCCTCGGCCAGTACCTTGGTCTTCTCCTGCTGGTACTCGGCGGCGTCGAGCAGGCCTTCGTCTCGCAGTCGGCCGAGGCGTTCGAGCCGGTCGAGGCGAGCGTCTGCGGCGGCGGGCGGCCCAGCCTCGGCGGCAGGGGCGCGCGGCCTCCGCCTGCCGATGCCGCGCGCCCACTCGCGCAGCCGCGGAAACGAATCCTCTCGGCGGGCGTCGGGGTACTCACGCGCCGTCTGGCGGCGGAGCGCCTCCAGGCCCAGGGCCAGCAGGCCGATGAGCACGAGCGCCAGGACCGGCTGGCGGAAGGCGGGGGTCGGCCCCAGGCCACCAGCAGCAGGACGACGAGGCCGAACGCACCCCAGGCGAAGCGGGGCTCGCGCAGGTATGGAGCGAGGTTACGTCGCGTCGCCACCGCCCAGGAGGTCGGCCCCGCGACCCACGCCGCCACCACGATCACGGCGCCGTAGATCAGCGTCGCGGTGGCCGCCTGGACGAGCAGCGAGGTGCCGGTGCTCCACGTGGCCTCCGCCGCCGGCCGGACCGACTCGGTCGTAGCCAGCGCGTCCACGACCGCGTTGCCGGCAAGCGCGCGAGCAACCAGGGCAACCGCCCCAGCGAACAGGAAGCCGATGCCGACCGCCCGCAGCGCCTCGCGTCGCCAGCCCCTGGCCAGATAGACGGCGAGCGCGAACAGACCAAGCGACAACACGAGCAGCACGATCGCGACCGCCTTCAGGAACCGGACGAGATCCTGCGCCAACTCGAGCTGATCCGAGCGCAGGATCACGATGTCAGCGGCATCCGCAGGCAGCTTCCCCGCCACACGCCCACCAACCCCCAGGCTCCCCTGCGTCTGGCCGAGCAGCGACTTGAGGTCCAGCGACACCTCGCCACCCGACGTCGACACGGTGTCGCCGCCGCCCTCGACGATGTCGAGAAAACGAGCGTGGGCCCGCCGGTTCGCCTGCTCCCAAGCCTGCTGGAGACGGGGCCGCTCGAGCAGGTTGTCAGGCGACTGCTCCGCGAACGTCCGCAGGCCGCTGGCGGCTGGGCCCGCCAGCGCGCTCGCGGCCGCCGGCCGGACCACCTGCGAGAAACCCTTCTCGAGCTCGCCCTGCACGTCCACGTTCGCATACAACTGCTCGACCGCGAAGTCGGCGATCTGGGTCCGGATCGCATCGTGCTCGAGCAGCTCGCTGCTGGTGTCGACCCAGTTGTCGGTGTTCAAAAGTTGGCGGTTCGCCCAGAGCGCAAAGATCGCGAGAAGCGCCAGCACCGTCGCGACGACGATCAACGCGAGCGCGATCCGGCGACGGGCTTTGCCGGGCGCGGGCGAGGCGGCCGCTTCGGCGCTCATCTCCATCGGCTATGCACCGAGACCGGGATCGACGAGACCGGCCCCACATGCGCGATCGACCGCGTTGGCACGAGAGGAAACGCCGAGCTTGCGGTAGATGCCCCGCGCGTGAGTCTTCACGGTGTTGGGCGACACATACAGGCGATCGGCGATCTCGCGGAACGAGAGATGGCTCGGCAGGAAGCGGAGCACGCGCAGCTCGGCGGTCGTAAGTGACCAGTCCGCGCCGGCGGCGCTGCTCAGGGCGAGGTCGACCTGGGCGATCGCCTCATCCAGCCAACCGTGCAGGACCGGCGCGTCGGGCGCTCGGGCAAGGGCCCTGGCGGCCTGCGTCGAGGAGCTCTCCGGCGGCCGCCGGCCTGTTCAGCGTGAGGGTCGCGCGCGCCAGAACGATGCGGCACTGGGCGTCGTACCAGGGACTCGGATCGGTGATCCGTGTCAGAAGTCCGAGCGCGTGTTCGAATCTCGAGGTCGCCTCCGCCACCTGCCCTCGGTGTGCCCGAAGCTCGCCGAGACCGCAAGCGGAGGGCGACCGTCGGGCACTGCTCCGACCGCAACGCCTGACCTGCGCCGTAGCGCGTTCGGCGAGCGTCGTTGCCCTTCGAGGTCGTCCTCTTCGGCTGCGAGGAGTGCGAGCTGCGCCAGACAGAGCGCCTGCACCATGGGCGCCGAGGCGGCAGCGCGATGGGCGCCCTCCTGAAGGTGGTCCAGGGCGGCATCGCGTTCGCCCGTTAGGTGGAGAGCAACACCTTGGAGAAGCCGGCAGAGTGGCGCCACTACCCCCGGACTGATGCCCGTTGCCGCTCCGCCGGCGAGGGAGTACGCGGACACCGGCATCTACGGGCTCTGCGTCCACGGGTTCGGGCGGGAAGGACCGTGATTCGCGCGCGCCTGCGCCGTCGTCACAGAGACGCCGAGGGGGCCAAGACCGAAGAGGAAGTCGTCGAGATCGATCCGGGCGAGCTGACCGGACTGTTTGCAACGCCGCGCTGGCTTAGGGACCTGGGCCTGACGGCGTGGCTACTCGTGGGAGTAACGCTGCTCCTCGTCGGCGCGGTGTGGATCATCTCGCTCACCCACACGATCGTGGTGCCGGTGATCGCCGCATGCGTAGTCGCCTCGGTTGCCTCGCCGCTTGTCGGGTGGCTTCAGCGGCGCGGCGTACCTCGCCCGGCGGGCGCGATCCTGCTACTGGTCGGGATCGTCCTGCTGGGCGCGCTGGTCGTGTTCACCGTGCTGGCGGGCATCACCAGCCAGGTGGGCGACATCGGTGCGCATCTCGACGACGCCAAGAACACCATGGAGGGCTGGCTCCAGGACCTCGGGGTGGATCCGAGCACGGCCAGGGACGCGAAGAACGACGCGAGCTCGTCCGTGAGCACCGGCGTCAGCGCCCTGCTCCAAGGGATCGCGGGCGGAATCAAGGAGCTTTCCTCGCTGGTCTTCTTCCTCGCCATGACGGCGCTCAGCCTCATCTTCCTGCTCGCGGACGGTCCCAAGATCCGGGCGTGGGGCGAACACCACTTGGGAGTTCCCGTGCCGGTCGCCCGCACGATCAGCAACCGGACCCTCCAGTCGCTGCGGGGCTACTTCCTCGGCGTCACGTTGGTCGCCGCCTTCAACGCCGCCGTGGTCGGCTTGGGCGCCTTGTTGCTCGGAGTCCCGCTCCCCGGGACCATCGCGGTGGTCACCCTGCTCGCCGCCTACGTCCCGTACCTCGGCGCGTGGACGGCTGGGGCCTTCTCGGTGTTGATCGCGCTGGGAGGCGCGGGACCGACGCGGCGGTGGGCATGATCGTGGTCCAGCTGCTCGCGAACAGTGTGCTTCAGCAGCTCGTGCAGCCGCTCGCCATGGGCGCGGCGCTCGGGATCCACCCGCTCGCCGTTCTGATCGTCACGATTGCGGGCGGCGCGCTCTTCGGCGCGGTCGGGTTGATTCTCTCCGCTCCGCTGACGGCGGCCGCCACCAAGATCTCAGCGGACCTCTCGCGCGCACGTGCGCAGGAGAGAGAAAGCGAAAGCAACGAGCGCGGCCCGCCACCCGAGGACGCCCAACCCGTTGCGCATCCGGCCTAGGACCTAGCGCGGCCGGAACGGCCGTTGGCTGAGGACGCCGTCCTCGAGGGCGAGGGCAGTCGACTCGGGAACCTCGAGCCAGGCACCTGAGAGGTCCGCGAGAGGCTCCGAGACCACGACGCGGTCACCCTCACTGAGCCGCTGGAGCCTCTCGTTCTCGGGGTGGAGCTGCCGCAGCGCGTCCACGTCCTCGGAGACGAAGAGGGTGCGCGACCTGTGCTGCGAGGAGTAGCGGACGGCCCACAGCCGCTCGCCGTCGCTGATCCCGACGGTCATCTGGGCGGGATTCTCGACCGCGCGCTCGCGCGCCTTGGATTCGACGAAGCCGACGGCGCGCTCCATCGCGCCCAGCGGATCGTCCCCGAGCCCGAAGGTCAGCGCCAAGTGGAACAGGAGCTCCGAGTCGGTCGACCCCGCGATGTCCTGGAAGAGCGACGGATCGACCGCAAGCAGCAGCTCGCGCCTCAGGGCCTGGAATCCATCGAGAAAACCGTTGTGCACGAAGAGCCAGCGGTCGTACCGGAAGGGATGGCAGTTGGTCTGCTGGACGGGGCTCCCGACTGCCGCCCGGATGTGCGCCAGGAAGAGGGGGGATTCGATGTGGTCGGCCAGTTCACGCAGGTTGGCGTCGTTCCATGCCGGGTTGACGCTGCGGTAGCGGGCGGGCAGGGTGCGGTCGCGCTCGAGATACCAGCCGACTCCGAAGCCGTCGCCGTTCGTCGTCTCGGCGCCCATCCGGGAGTGGAGGCTCTCGTCGATCAGCCCGTGCTTGGTGCGGTAGAGCAGTTCGGCGATCACCAGGGGCTGCCCGATGTAAGCGTTCCAGCGGCACATCAGGCCGACGGCGCTTCGGCCAGGACCTTGGTCTTCTCCTGTTGGTACTCGGCGGCGTCGAGCAGGCCTTCGTCCCGCAGCCGGCCGAGGCGTTCGAGCCGGTCGAGGCGGGCGTCTGCGGCCGCGGGCGGCCCAGCGGCGGGAGCGGGAGCGCGGCGCCCGCGCCTGCCGATGCCGCGCGCCCATTCGCGCAGCCGTGGAAACGAATCCTCGCGGCGGGCGTCGGGGAATTCGCGCGCGGTCTGGCGGCGGAGCATCTCCAGCCCAAGCGCCAGGAGGCCGATCAGGAGCAGCGCCAGGATCACCTGGCGGAATGCGGGGGTCGGCGCCCATGCCACCAGCACCAGCACGACCAGCCCGAAGGCGCCCCAGGCGAAGCGCGGCTCGCGCAGGTACGGAGCGAGGTTACGTCGCGTCGCGACCGCCCAGGAGGTCGGCCCGGCGACCCACGCCGCGAGCACGATCACGGCGCCGTAGATCAGCGTCGCGGTTGCCGCCTGGACCAGCAGGGAGGTGCCGACGCCCCACGTGGCCTCAGCGGCCGGGCGGACGGCCTCGGTCGTAGCCAGCGCGTCCACGACCGCGCCGCCGGCAATCGCGCGACCAACGAGAGCAATCGCGCCGGCGAACAGGAAGCCGATGCCGACCGCCCGCAGCGCCTCGCGTCGCCAGCCCCTGGCCAGATAGACGGCGAGCGCGAACAGGCCAAGCGACAACACGAGCAGCACGATCGCGACCGCCTTCAGGAACCGGACGAGATCCTGCGCCAACTCGAGCTGATCCGAGCGCAGGATCACGATGTCGGCGGCATCCGCAGGCAGCTTCCCCGCCACACGCCCACCAACCCCCAGGCTCCCCTGCGTCTGGCCGAGCAGCGACTTCAGGTCCAGCGACACCTCGCCGCCCGACGTCGACACGGTGTCGCCGCCCCCCTCGACGATTTCGAGAAAACGAGCGTGGGCCCGCCGGTTCGCCTGCTCCCAAGCCTGCTGGAGACGGGGCCGCTCGAGCAGGTTGTCCAGGCGATTCTCCGCGAACGTCCGCAGGCCGCTGGCCGCGGGGCCCGCCAGCGCGCTCGCGGCCGCCGGCCGGACCACCTGCGAGAAACCCTTCTCGAGCTCGCCCTGCACGTCCACGTTCGCATACAACTGCTCGACCGCGAAGTCGGCGATCTGGGTCCGGATCGCATCGTGCTCGAGCAGCTCGCTGCTGGTGTCGACCCAGTTGTCGGTGTTCAGCAGCTGGCGGTTCGCCCAGATCGCAAAGATCGCGACAAGGGCCAGCACCGTCGCGACGACGATCAACGCGAGCGCGATCCGGCGACGGGCTTTGCTGGGCGCGGGCGAGGCGGCCGCTTCGGCGCTCATCTCCATCGGCTATCCACCGAGACCGGGATCGACGAGACCGGCCCCACATGCGCGATCGACCGCGTCGGCACGAGAAGAGACGCCGAGCTTGCGGTAGATGCCCCGCGCGTGAGTCTTCACGGTGTTGGGCGAAACATACAGGCGATCGGCGATCTCGCGGAACGAGAGATGGCTCGGCAGGAAGCGGAGCACGCGCAGCTCGGCGGTCGTAAGCGACCAGTCCGCGCCTGGCAGTGCTGCTCAGAGCGAGGTCGACCTGGGTGATTGCCTCATCCAGCCAACCGCGCAGGACCGGCGCTCCGGGCGTTCGGGCAAGTGCCCTGGCGGCCTCGCGAGGAGCTCTCCGGCGGCCGCCGGCCCGTTCAGCCTGAGGCTCGCCCGGGCCAGGACGATGCGGCACTCGGCGTCGTACCAGGGACTTGGATCCGTGATCCGTGTCAGAAGTCCCAGCGCCTCGCGAATCTCCGAGGTCGCATCCCCCACCTGCCCTCGCCGTGCCCGAATCTCCGCCGAGACCGCAAGCGGCAGGGCGACCGTCGGGCACTGCTCCAATCCGCAGCGCCTGACCTGCGCCGCCGCGCGTTCGGCGAGCGTCGTCGCCCTTTCGAGGTCGTCCTCATCGGCTGCGAGGAGTGCCAGCTGTGCCAGACAGAGCGCCTGCACCATGGGCGCCGAGGCGGCAGCGCGATGGGCGCCCTCCTGAAGCTTGTCCCGGGCCTCGTCGCGTTCGCCCGCGAGGTGGAGGGCGACTCCCTGGAGAAGCCGGCACAGTGGACGCCACGGGCTGGTCGGGTCGAGGAGTTCGTGTGCGCGGGCCGCGCTTGCGCCCATCTCTCTCACTCCGCGCCGTCCGAACCCCGCCTCCATGAGTGCCACGCCGGCCCGTACGACATCCGTATCGTCGGTCGCGCCGGCGGCCAGCGCGGTCCAGCGTTCCGCTTCGTAGAGATTGCCCGCGGCTAAGGAGGTGCCGGCTGCGACCAGGGCGAGCAGGGGTGTCTCGGCCAGCTCGTGGTCGGTGAAGCGATTCAGCCAGCTCCAGATCGGCCGATGCTGCCCGCGGGCCGCGTGCCGAATCGCGGCGTCCCACAGCAGGCGGCCCGCACCCTCGGGATCGTGGGCATCGATCGAATGCCCGATCGCCCTTTCAACGTCGCCGTGTTCGGCGCACCACGCGCTGGCGCGCCGATGCAGCTCGGCACCCAGGCCGGGCTCCAGTCGGCGCAGCTCGGCCTGAAGCACCTTGGCGAACAGCTCGTGATAGCGATAGGAGCTGTCGCGCCGGTCGAGCGGGGTCATCAGCACATTCGCGCGGGCCAGGCGCGCCAGCATGTCCTCCGAGTCGTGTCGTCCAAGGATCGCGTCGCATAGGGGTGCCGACAGGCGTTCGAGCACGGACGTCCTCGTCAGGAAGTCGAGCTGCGCGGGTGGCAGTCCCGCGAGAAGCTCTTCACGCACGTATTCGCTCACGAAGCGATCGTCACCGGCGAACTGTTCGACCTCCGGACGGTCTGTCCTCTGCGCGCGTAGGGACAGAGCCGCGAGGTGGAGGCCGGCGGGCCAGCCCTCAGTTCGTCGTGCGAGGTTGAGCATCTGCTCCGGGGCGAGCTCGATCCCGGCCAGGTGCAGGAGCATTGAGGCCTCGGACCTGGTCATGGCCAGGTCTTCGGGGTGGAGCTCCACCGAGATGCCGTGCGCCCGCAGGCGGCCGAGCGGCAGCACGGCGTCGCTGCGGGACGCGAGGGCGAGCTGCAGCCCGGCGCCGAACGCCTTCCAGATCGTCGTCACGACGCGCCGGGACTCCCGCGTACGCAGTACATGGAGGTCGTCGAGCGTGAGCACCACCGGTCGTTCCCTGCGGCTGAGGCTCCTGGTGAGCCGGTGGAGAGCCACAGTCGCGCCGTCGGGCCGCCGCGAGGCCAGCGCCTCGAATACCTCCCAGCCGATCGGCTCCACGGCGTCCAGCGCGACTGCGACGGCGGACAGAAGGTTCCTCGGATCGTTGTCCTCGACGTCGAGCGTGACCCACGCAAAGGGCCGCTCGTCACGCTCCGCCCACTGCGAGAGCAATGTCGTCTTCCCGTAGCCGGCCGGCGCGACGATGAGAGCGACCGGTACGTCCTGGGCATCAAGCAGGCGCCCGACGAGCCGCTCGCGCGAGACGAGCTTCCCGCGCAGTGGGGCCGGGCGAAGCTTCAAACGCAGGAGACCCCCCTCGACGTCCAGGGCATGGCGCCCGGCGGGCGTGGCCGCCCTGCGCATAGAGGGCGAGCCCGCGAGGCTGACGGCTGCCGTCAAGGCCTGGGCCACGGCTCGGGAGCCTCTCACCGCCGCCGGCGGGACACAACCGCGCCCGCCTGCGTGTGGCAGTGCGGCCAACTCCCCTGCGTCGCAGGGCGCGGACTTCCTCCGCCACGCCTCCGCCGAGCGGGACGCCCCGCCCCAGCGCATCATCAGGATGGGGTGAACATGCGAGAAGGGAGGCCAGCTTCCCCGCGGCGGTTCGGCTATCGCCTCCGCGATCCGCAGGACTGCTTCATTGCGCCAGCCCTCGCTCGGTCAGAAGATGCGTGTGACCGCTGGCCGATCGAAGTAGGCAGCCGTGAACGACACGGCGGAGGGCGCAGGATGGGTGTTGTTCCCTGGCGGTGCATACGGTCGCTGGGTCGGCATCATCAGCGCCAGCCTGGGAGCGATCGGGGCGCTGCTGTCGATCCCGGGCTTCCCGCTCTGGTCGCTGGCCGTGTTCTTCCTGGACGTCTTGGTCATCTACGGTCTCGCGGCATACGGCGGTCAGCGCACCGGTCTGACTTCACCCTGATCGGATGACGCTGGGCTCGCGGGCCACGCGTACCGTCACTGGGATGCGTGCGCCCGCCCAAGCTGGGGTCGGAGTACTCGCGGTCGACGACCAATCGATCTTCCTCGACGTCGCACGCGAGGTCGTGGCGGCTACCCCGGGCTTCTGCTGGGTGGGCGGCGCGAACTCCGGTGAGGAGGCCCTCGACGCCATCACGGAGCTTGAGCCGGAGCTCGTGTTGATGGACGTGCGCATGCCCGGCATGGATGGAATCGAGACCGCTCATCGGATCTGCGAGAGGCATCCCGAGGTTGTCGTCGTGCTGATCTCAATTGAGGAGAGCCCCGCAATCACGCCCGCGATCGAGGCCTCGGGCGCGGCCACGCTGGTCCGCAAGCAGGAGTTCAGCCCGGCGATGCTCCGCCGACTGTGGCTGACTTACAGGAAGCCGAACTGCTAGGGAGGCTCGACGGGGATCGTCCCGACGACCACGGTGCCGGCACCCGGTGTGGAGCGGATCTCCAGCTCGCCGCTTACCGCGGCCATTCGGTCGTGCATGTTGACGAGCCCGTGGCCGGTTATTCCATCGGCCACTGGGAACCCCGGACCATCGTCATCGTACCTCGAAGCGGAGATCGCCGTTGCGAGACAGCGAGATCGAGACGGAGGTCGCGTCGGGGGCGTGCTTGGCGACGTTCTGCAGCGCCTCTATACAGCAGAAGTACGCGGCCGTCTCGATCTCCTGCGAGTAGCGGTCGGCGCCGTCGACCTCCACCAGTGCGGGCACCGGCGATTGCAGCGCGGCCGTGCGGATGGCGTCGGGGAGCCCTCGCGCCGCGAGCAGCGAGGGATACACCCCGGCCGCTAGCGATCTGAGCTCGTCGAGCGCGGCGTCCACCTCTCCGCCCAGCAGGTGAAGCATGTTCCGCGCCTGGGTGGGGTCCTGCTTCATAAGCTCCTCCGCAAGCTGGAGCCGAATCCGAAGCGCCACCAGGCGCTGCTGGCCGCCGTCGTGAAGATCGCGCTCGATGCGTCGCCGCTCGTCATCCGCCGCCGCGAGTATGCGGGCTCGCGACGCGCGCAGCTCGGTCAACGAGCTCTCCACACGCTCCGCCAGCCGGCGGTTGTCGTCCCAGACGAGGGCGTACGCCCCGACCGCCTCGACGAAAGAGCGCTGCTCGCTCAGGGCGGCGTCATGCACCACCGCCGCCACGGGCCCATCGTCATCGAGGATCAGCGTGGCGCGACGGTCGGACGGTGGGGGAGGCAGGGATGTCGGCTTCCCATCGGCGTCGACCCAACCACCGCCGCCGTCGGCGCGCCAGAACGCCAGCTCGACCGTGGGGTCGGTCAACGTCGCCGCGATGAGATCACGACGCTGCGCGGGGCCATTCCGGCTGCGAAGTCCGTGGGCGAGCGCCACGAGGCAATCCGCCGTGTGGATTCGCCAGCGCAGCAGACCGATCAGGAAGCCGATGCACAACGCCGGCAAGCCGAGTGCGATGACCGCGGTGGCGACCTCGAGGACCGAGTCGTCGGCCCCGGCGCGGCGCAAGACGAGGGCGACCGCGACCGCAAGGGTTCGGACTATCGCGAGGACGAGGACTGGCACCAGAGTCCGGCGCATCAGTCGGGTTGCGCGGCGTATCCGATCGGCCAAGCGGACTACGACGCCGAGGAGGATCACGACCGCGAGCAGCTCGCGCAACGGCACGACGAAGTCGTCCAGGAAGCCCGGCTCCGAGTCGAGCAGCATGAAAGCGTTGCCCGGGCAATCGGCGTCGCAGGTCGCGAACGGGGAGGGCGTCGGATAGGTCTCCGTGATGAACATGGTCGGCAGGAACAGGAGCGCCACGACCGCGACCGCGGCACCCGCCAGCCGGCGGTCGATCCGGTTCGTGAGCCGGCCCGACGGAAACGCGAGGATGAGGTAGATCAGTCCGGCCTCGACGGTCCAGCCGGCCACACGGCCGATGCTGTACAGGAGCTCGTTGCTGGAGCTGGAGAGCGCCGCGAGGAACCAGGCTGCTCCGACGAGCACGAGCAGGCGGCCAAAACGCGCGTGCGTTCCGTCCCTCCAGGCGTAGAGGCCGACCGCGATCGGCGTAGCGACGATCACCGCCTGCCGCTCGGCGAGTGCCACCTCGTGTGGCATGTCGCCGGCCAGGGAGACTGCCGCCGCCACGCCGGCGAGCAGCGCGCCCATCGCGGTCAACGCGAGAAGGGCGGGAGGACCGATCCGAGGAGGGTCCGTTGCGGCAGGGAAGGGGTGCGAGCCCGTATGCATCCTTTGCACCGCTGGGCGGCTCGGGAGAATCTACACGCGTGGACCCCTCAAGTTGGGCGGAATTGTGAAACGCGTGATAAGGCTGATCCTCGCGGAGGACAGCTTCATCGTCCGTGAGGGCCTTCGCGAGATCCTTGCTGCGCACCCGGGCGTGGACGTCGTGGCGGCGTGCAGCGATCTCGATGGACTGCTGGAGGCCGTTCGGGAGCAGGATCCGGATGTCGTCGTCACCGACATCCGCATGCCGCCGTCGAACACCGACGAGGGCATTCAGGCCGCGGCCAGGCTACGCGACTCCCACCCGCGCGTGGGCGTGGTCGTGCTCAGCCAGTACTCGCACCCCGGGTACGTGCTGGCCCTGCTCGAGTCAGGCTCGGACGGCCGGGCCTACCTGCTCAAGGAGCGGGTGCACGACCTCGGGCAGCTGATCTCTGCCATCGAGGCGGTGGCCGGCGGAGGATCGGTAATCGACCCGAAGATCGTCGAGGTGCTCGTGGCGGCCAGGGCACGCGCGGACAGCTCACCGCTTGCCGATCTCACCGAAGCCGAGCGCGGGGTGCTGGCCGAGATCGCGCAGGGGAAGAGCAACGTCGCCATCGCCGACTCCCTCCAGCTGTCGAAGCGCGCGGTGGAGAAGCACACGCACTCGATATTCACGAAGCTCGGACTGGCGAATTCGGCGGACGTAAGCAAGCGGGTCAAGGCCGCATTGCTGTTCCTGGCGGAGGGCTCGCCGCCCTCCGCCTAGCGGGCGGGTGCCCGTCTACCGTCCGAGAATGCGAGCCTTCTCGGCCGCGAACTCCTCGTCGGTCAGTACTCCCTGCTCCTTCAGCGCGGCCAGATCCTTGAGCTGCTGGACGCGGTCCTCGCCGCCGGCCTGCGGTGCGGGTGGCGGCGGTTCCGCGTATCCCTGCTGCGGCTCAGCGGGCGCCTCCTGGGCGGACCAGCGTGAGGCCTGGCGCCGGCTTACGCGGTTGGAGACGGCGGTGGCGGTACCGGCGACGACGGCGGTGCGTGCCATGCCGCGGAGCAATCCTGGCATTGGATGGTCCTTTCAGTCAGGCCGTCGCCTCGACGGCGTCAAGAGCGTCGATCACGTCCTGGACCGGGATGCGCTGGTTGTCGATCACCACACCCCCATTGCGGCGCACGGCGGCGGCGAAGGGAGCCGCCCAGCGGTTCTCGTAGACGATCATCACCGCGGCGCTACCGGGCTCGAGCGCCTGCGACGCGGTCGCGGCGTCCTCGTCGCCGAGCAGGCCGGAGGAGGCTCCCTCGAACTCCTTGAAATCGCCGACGCCCTTGGCGTCGAGGTCCTGTGCCTCGAACCCCGAGAACGTGCCGTCCTCGTTCTTCATCACGAACAGGACGTCGAGAATGCGGATGATCCCGCGCTCGACCAGGTCCAAGACGAGCGGGACGGCCTCGCCGGTCATCGGCGCGTCCGCCGGATACGCGATCACGACGATGTCGATCGGGCCAATTTCCTCTTGGTGCGATTCCATCCATACCTCCGTGGTCGGCGGGCGAGCCCTACTGCGTCGGGCGGCGACGCGATTGTAGACGGTCCCTCTCGGCCCACCTCATCCGTTCAGGGTGAACTGTCGGCCAGGAACATCAGGGTCGCCTTTACGCGCTTGGACACGTCCTCGGAAGCCGCGAGCCCGAGCTTCGTGAAGATGGAATTGATGTGCTTCTCGACCGCCCGCTTGGTCAGCACGAGCGATTCGGCGATCGCCGCGTTGCTCTTCCCTTCCGCCATCTCGGCGAGCACATCGCGCTCACGCGGGGTGAGCTGGGCGAGCGGCGAGTGGTCGGCCCGGGCCCTCGCTTCCACGAGCACCTCGACCACCTTGGGGTCGATCACCGAACCGCCGCGCGCGACAGTGTCGATCGCGGATACAAGCTGGCCGCGGTCGTGAATCCGTTCCTTGAGCAGGTAGCCACGGCGATCCGAGCCGTGCTCGAGCAACGCCAGGACGTACGGCGGCTGTGCGTACTGGCTCACGACGACCACTCCCGTCGACGGGCGGCTCTCACGCAAGTGGTCCGCGAGTCGGATGCCTTCGTCGGTGTTCGAGGGGGGCATGCGGATGTCGGTCACGACCACGTCGGGCCGATCCCGCTCCACCGCGTCCAGCACAGCCTGGACGTCGCCGTAGGAGGCGACCACGTCGACGCTCGGTGAAGCCGCGAGGAGCTGCCGGAGCCCCTCGCGGACGAGCAGGCTGTCCTCGGCAACGACAACGCGGATCGCCACGAGGGGGCACCATAACCGGCCGCGTCCCTCGCCTTCGCGCCATGGAGGGAGAGCCGTCGCCGGGTCCCGGCTTTAGTTGCCGGCACGACCGACCGATAACAGAGGTAGTTCCTCCCTCTCCTTCCAGGAACGCTGAGGCCCCTCGGGAAGATGGCCCGGCGGGGCCTCAGTTCTAGCCACGCGTCGCGAGCCGGACGTTCCAGGCTACGGCCAACCCGCGCCGGGTGCGGGAGCCGGGGCGGTGAGCAGCCGGCCGGTGCGTGAGCCACCCGTCAGCCGCGCCATGTTGTCGGCCGGGCTGTCCGAAATCCTCCAGTCCGCTGCCAGCATGAACAGCGTCTTCCCGTCCTCGCCCCCGAGCATGCAAGCGAAGCAGGGCATGTCGAGCTGCACCCGCTCGAGCACCTCGCCGCCTTCGCGGACCCTGCCGACGAGGTTGTCGCCCATCCGGCCCACACCCGTCCAGATCGCACCTTCGGCGTCCATGCAGATGCCGTCGGGGCCAACGCCGTCGGCCCAGACCCGCCGGTTCGAGAGGCCTCCGTCGTCGGCGATGTCGAACGCGGTCAGCCTCCCCGCGAAGGACTCCGCGACGATCAGTGTCGAGTTATCCCGCGTTACGGCCATCCCGTTGGGGAACGCGATCCCATCGGCCACTCGGCGCACGGATCCATCCCGGGTAACCAGAGCGATTATTCCGGGGGGCTTCCCCTCACCAGGCTCGAAGTCGCAGCCGCCGTTGACGTAGATGTTGCCGCGGCCGTCGACGACGATCTCGTTGAAGCCGTTCACCCCCAAGCCGCTCAGGTCGGCGTGCCGCACCATCGAACCGTCGGGCTCCCTGCGCATTAGCCCTTGCCCCGTCACCAGGATGCGACCGTCGCGCAGCCAGTCGATCGACCATCCGAGGCCCGGCGAGCCCTTGCCAACGACCTCGGCGTTGCCCTCGAGGTCGACGGCGACGATCTCCTCAGTGCCCCAGTTGGCGAACCACAGGCGGTTCTCGTGCCAACGAGGCGACTCGCCGATCACAAGACCCGTCAGCAGCGGCCTCGCCTCGAGCGTCGAAGTTTCGTGGGACGACATGCGGACCTCCTAGGGGGCGGCGTGGGGTGGCGGTGAAAACTAGACCGTATAGTACTCCAAACGGAACCGTCTAGTACTGCGCGCTCGAATCGCTCGAAGGATTTGGGGGTTCATAGACCCCCGAATCCTTCAGACGACGCGTGACTAGCCTGTAGGCGCCGTTTCTCGGCCGGTACGAGCCCTGCCTCCCCGATGCCCTCGGGCCCGTAAGGGGAATTCCGGATAGACGCCGGTGCGACCGGGCGTCAAGGTGAGCCCTTCCAGAACTCACTGAAAGCACATGCCTCCACAAGGAGCAACCCGCGGATGATTCTGACGGAACTTTCGACATCTCTGACGGCTTTTGCGGGCGGGTGGTGGATCCTGTCCGGGCCACTGTTCTGGCTCGTGCTCATCGTCGGCATCGTGTTCCTGCTACGCGCCCGCGGTGGACGCTCGCCCTGGACGGGCGACGGTCGGGAATCCGGGATCGACGTACTCGAGCGGCGCTTCGCCGAAGGTGAGCTGAGTCTCGAGGAGTACCGCGAGCGACGCTCGGTCCTCGAGGAGAAGCGCTGACGTCTCCACCGTCGGCGCGAGATCCGTACCAGCCCGACGCCCGCCAGACAGCGGCCAAAGGATGGGTACGGCTAGCCGTACTCCCCTATGGCTCTCGGTACGGCTAGCCGAACCGTGGTCGGGCGGGAGACCGACTCGCAGAGGCCGGCTAGCCGCCTTGTGGCGGCGAACCCAAGTGGAACCCTCACGTGGTGCCGATCGAACAGCCGGTCTCTCATTTCGACGTCCACAGGAAGTACGGCCCTCGCGCGGTCGAGCGTCGTCCTCAGCCAGCGGCATCTTCGGCCGCGCCGAGGCGCGACGGCTCGACGACGTCCGAGGGACCCGATCGGCGGTTGCTCGAGCCTGCGGAGGCGATGAGGACGCCTTCCGCCGCCTCGTCGAGCCGCACCGCCCGGCGCTTCACGCGCATTGCTACCGGATGCTCGGCTCGCAGCACGATGCGGAGGATGCGCTCCAGAACACCCTCCTGCGGGCCTGGCGGGCGTTACCCAAGTTCCGGGGCAGAAGCTCGCTTCGCCCGTGGCTGTACCGGATCGCGACCAACGTCTGCCTCGACGCGATCGCCCGGCGTCCCAAGCGCGTGCTGCCGATCGACCACGGACCGGCCGCGGCTCCCGGCGACGCCCCCGACAGTCCGCTGTCGGCCGCTGTGCGGATCGAGCCCTACCCGGACGAAATGCTCGGCAGCGCGGATGGTGACTGGGCGCCCGAGGCTCGCTACGAGCGGCGCGAGGCCCTGGAGCTCGCCTTCATGGCCGCGCTGCAGCACCTCCCAGCCCGCCAGCGGGTCGTGCTCATCCTCCGCGACGCGCTCGGCTTCTCCGCGAGGGAGGTGGCGGACTCGCTCGACACCACGGTCGCCTCGGTCAACGGAGCGGTCCTCCGCGCGCGCCGGGCGGCCGCCGAGCGGTTGCCGGAGCCCAGCCAGCAAGCGACCCTGCGGACGCTCGGCGACCGGCGGCTGCGAGAGATCGTCGAACGTTTCGCCGATGCCTTCGAGCGGGGCGAGATCGACGCGGTCGTCGCCCTGCTGGCCGAGGATGCGACCTAGCCGTGCTACCCGCGGCAGGTCGTCCGGCCTACGCGGCCGAGCTGGCGGGTTGAACGGGCAGGTCGTAGTCGCGCCGGACGCTCGAGCCGATCCGGGAGACGTCGGTTCCGTAAATGTGGATCGAGATCGCGGTGCGGGCGCCCGCGTTGCGAACGCGGTGGATGTCGCCGGGCGGCGCGAACCCGCTCACGTCGCCCGTCGCGTTCACTCCGTACCCCGCCTCGACGAGACACTCGCCCTTCTGGTCCAGCTTGAACAGCTCCTCGTACTCCATGCCCTGGATGACTCCGAACACGCACCAGGTCACGTGATCATGGATGCGCGTCACCTGTCCCGGGCGCCAGACCAGCGCGACGATCGAGAAGCTGCCGTCGGGCTCCGAGTAGAGCACGTGGCTCCGGTAGGTCTCGGGGTCCCCGGTCCGTTGGTCTGGGGTGAGGATGCTTGGCGCGGGGAGGTGCCGCTCCAGCTCGGACGCTACGAGTTGGGCCGTCTCCTGCCAGCCGGCGCGCTTGCCCACCGCTATTACGGACGGCGGCTGCGAGCTCATCCAGCCCAGGCGAAGCGGGCGCCGCAGGATCGATGCCTGGTTTGCGTGGAAGCCTGTTCGATTGTCCCTGGCTGATCATGACCTAAGCCTTGCCTACCTAGACCGTCAATCCGCCGAAAACTCATCGCCGGTACACGAAGGACGTCGCAGAGCCGGAATTCATTCCCGTACGGGCGCGTATAGTCGGCAATCATGGCTCGCGCAAGATCACGAACGCGGCTAAGCCGGGAGGACTGGATCGAGGCGGCGCTGCAGGCGCTCGCCGACGGCGGGCCGCGGGAGGTAGCGGTCGAGCGACTCGCCGCCCGGCTCGGGGCGACCAAGGGCAGCTTCTATTTGGCACTTCGCGGACCGGAAGGAGCTCATCTCCGAGGCGCTTGCGACCTGGGAGCGGGAGGCGACCGACGCGCTGATCGAGGAGCTGCGGGAGGTCGCCGACCCCGTCGAACGCCTGCAAGCGGGGATGGTCGCGGGGACCGAGCTTGAGAGGAGGAGGAGCACCCCGACGTGCGCCTGCTCCCCTCGGCGTCCGACCCGGTCGTCGGCGACGTGGTCAGGCGCGTGCAGCGCAAGCGGCTCGACTTCCTCGCCGAGGTCTTCCGCGACGCCGGGTTCCCGCCGGCCGAGTCGCGGCTCCGGGCGCGCCTGGCCTACAGCCTCTACCTCGGTTGGTTCATGCAGCGCTTGGTCGAGGGCTCGGAGCGCGCGACGCCGAGGGAACGCGCGGCGTACCAGCGGCGAGCCATCGAGATCCTCACGGCCCGGAGCTGACCCCCTTTCGATGCGGCGTTCCTCGTGATGCACGAGGCGGCGAGGAGCATCAACGTCTCGCGAGGTCGCCGTAGAAGGTGCGCGGACGCGTCCGCACGAGCCGGACCTTGCCCGCCGCTGTTCGGATTTCGACGGTCGCAGGCGTGCGCATGTCGTGCGTCGTGCGCCCGTCGACCTCGACGACCAGCGGCGCGCTGCGCGCGGCGGTCTCGATCCGGATCGTGTCGCCGCCGTCGAGGACCATCGACCGCAGCGGGGTGCCCTGCGCCGCCAGCGGCGTGAGCACGATGGCGTCGAGGGTCGGCGACACCGCCGGACCGCCCGCCTCGACGTTGTAGGCCGTCGATCCGGTGGGCGACGATATGACGAGCCCGTCGCCGGTGACGTCGAGGACCGGCTCGCCGCTCACCTCCACGTGCAGCCGGGCGGTGCCGAAGCCCGCGCGCCGGGAGATCACGACGTCGTTGAACGCGACAACGGTATGCCGTTCCTGTGTCCGCGTGGTCGCGACGAGCGCCGTCCGTTCGTCGACCCGCGCCTCGCCTCGGGCGATGCGATCGAGCGCCGACCCGAGCTCGTGGCCGTCGATGTCCGCAAGGAACCCGACGTGCCCGAAGTTGACGCCGAGCACGGGCGAGTGGTGCACCAACGCGAGCTGCAGCGCGCGCAGGATCGTCCCGTCGCCCCCGAGCGCTATCACGAGTCCGTACCCCTCGTTCGGCTCGTCCGTCCGGTCCGTCGTGCCGAGGTCGGCAACCCGTAGCCCGCGGTCGTTCGCCCATGCCTCGATGGCAAGCAGCTGAGGCTCGCAGTCGCCGGACGGGTTCGCGAGCACTCCGACGGCGGAGGTGGTTTCAAGCGTGAGTGGTGGCATGGCCTCAAACGACCGATGGCCGCAATGCTCGCATCAGAGTGGCACGTGCCGGCGGTGGGTGGTTTGTCGAGTGTCACCACCACCACGGGAACGGGAAGACGGCCACGACAACCACGAGGAGCCACACCACCACCATCCACAGCATGGAGTTGAATCCCATGAGGTCGCCGCGGCGGCGAGGCTTCGGCCGGAGGTGGTACCAGCGCCGTCCGCGGTCGTCGGTGGCTTCGTCGTCTTCACTGTGCGGACTGGCGATTTGGTGCTCCCCGATGACCCGAGCATCCCCGCGGACCGCCTTGCGCGGCTTCTTGCGGGTTCGACATGAGGTCTCCCTCCTTCGCTTTGGTTCGGCGACGGGCGAAGCCTGATCGCCTCGTCTGCCTGTCGCGCCCGTGACGACCCTGGTCTGCTCCCCGGGCTCTAGATCCCGTTGTCGCCCGGGGAGCGCGCGGGATGGGAGGGCCCGGGGTTCGGACCAGGGACTACACGGGCGCGAACCGGAGCACGGACGTGCGACTCTCCTGCTGACAGCGATAGATGGAGGTCACCATGGCCAGGACCGACACAGGCAGTAGCAGGCCGACGGAGATGCCCGAAATCGGGACGGTCGCCATGAAGCTCGAGGTCGTGACGTTGCCGGTCTCCGATGTCGATCGGGCAAAGAGCTTCTACCAGAGCCTCGGATGGCGGCTGGACGCCGACCTCGTCCTCGGCGACAGCATCCGGGCGGTCCAGCTGACGCCTCCGCACTCGTCGTGCTCGATTTCCTTTGGGAAGGGCCTCACCACTGCCGAGCCTGGCTCCACTCAGCGGTTCGAGCTGGTCGTCTCCGACATCGATGCGGCGCGTGAGGACCTCATCAGCCGCGGCGTCGAGGTGAGCGAGCTGTTCCACCTTGACGGCGGCGATCTTGGCCGGGCCCGGACCCGGAACGTCGCTCCTACCTGACCTACGCCTCGTTCAGCGACCCGGATGGCAACGGGTGGCTGCTCCAGGAGGTCAAGGAGCGGCTTCCGGGCCGGGAGTAGGAGGACTGAGATGGACGGCACCATCGACGCCAGCCCTTCCAACAACGGCCGGGGTTCCGAAGCGTGGTCGGGGTCCTGGACGCATTTCAGCGTCGACCGTCGTAGCCCGAGCTACTGCCGGGTCACTTTCGACCACCGTCCGATCAACACGATCACTGCGATGACCGTGTCGGAGCTCGCCGAGCTCGTCGGCCTGATCGAGCAGGATCCGGACCTCAACGTCGTCGTATTCGACAGCGCCAACCCCGATTTCTACCTCGCCCACTACGACGTGGAAGAACGACCCGGCAGGACCGCAGCACTGGGCGTCGGTCCGACCGGACTGCCTGCATGGATCGACGTCCTCGTCCGGCTGGCACGTGCCCCGGTGGTCAGCGTCGCCTCGATCCGGGGACGTGCCCGCGGCGCCGGAAGCGAGTTCGTTCCGACCGCCGAACCGAGCAGCTGAAGAAGTGGGTGTGCGACGTTTTCGGCGGTACCCCGACCGACGAGTACGAAGCCAAGGTCCTGGCCGGGCGACCGCGTGCGGAGTGAGATCACGCCCGGGTGCGAGGCTGCCCCCCACCCGTCCCAAGGCAACCGTCGCCACCTGCACGGGGCGGGCGACCTCGCCTGTGTCAGCCGGCGGGTGACCGGAAGGTCATGGTCAGATAGGCGCCGGGGCGGATGGACTGTACGGCGTTGAGCCTGAAGGCGTATCTGGTGCCGCCGGCCCGCAGCCGCTGGCCGACGAGCCCGTAGGCGTCGCTTAAGGCGCGGCGGTTGGGGCGCACCGAGACGAGCCGCAGGTCGCTGTCGCTCAGTCGGATTACCACCTTCTTGTTGCTCGCCCCGCCGGCCAAGCTCACCCTCGCCCGGCAGTAGTCGGCGCCGCCCCGGCAGCGCACTGTGGCCGGCCGCACCATCCTGAGTATCCGCCGGACCGCGTCGATGACCAGCTCCGGCTGGGCGTTCTGGACGTAGTGCCCGCTCTGTCTGGCGATGACGTGCAACGCGTAGGGCAGGAGCCCGCCCAGCCAGTTCTGCGCCGTACCCGATGCCCGCTCGAGCGTGGCCGCATCCGGAAACCCCGGCGGCAGGTCGGGCGGCAGCGCCGCCGGGAGGCCGTGGGAGAGGACGGCCAGCGGCAGCATCGGCCGCAGCGGCCGGGCCGCCCTGGCGCGCAGCATCTGGTCGAAGCTGGCGTCCTGGTCGAACAACTCGAGGGGAGGGTCGAGGCCGGGCACCGGTTCGAGCGTGTTACGCGCAAGGGCGGCCCACTGCTCGGGCGAGAACAGCTCGCGTAGCAGCTCGTAGGTGGCGTCGACCAGCACCAGTCCTGCGACCTGGCGCGGATAGGTGCTGGCATAGAGGCGCACGAACAGGCCGCCGAGCGAGTGGCCGACCAGCACATAGGGTCCGCGCAGGCGCGCGGCGCGGACAAGCGCGTGCAGTTCCGCTACCGCATCCGCCGCGGTGCGCGGCTGCGGCACCGGGTCGCTGCGGCTGCGCCCGTCGGGCTGCAGGATCGAGTTCGGGCGGTCGTAGGCGCAGACGCGGCTGTCGCGGGCCACCCCAGCCAGAACCGGCGGCCGCCTCACCCCCGGATCGAGCAGGCTCCACACGTCGGCGCCGTTGCCATAGCCCGACACCAGGATCACCGTGGGCCGACCCGTGCCGCGGCACTCGAGGTACAGCCTCCGGCCCCCCGCGAGCTCGACCCGGCCGGCGAAGTCCCCACCCTTCGCCGGGGACGGCTGCCCGGCCGCCGCCCAGGCCGGGCCCGCCGCACCCGCCGGCGCCGCGGACGCGCTCAAGAGGCCTGTGAGGGCAAGCGCGAGGCCCAAAGCCACGAACCGCCGATGCAAACGGTCAGCGATCAGCGTCGATCTGGTTCTCCCGCTCGGCTAGTCGCGGTGTTCAGCTCGACCACCAGTAGCTCTGGTCGGGGGCGAGCCTGCGCTTGTACATGAGGCCCGCGTGTATACCGTCGAACTTCGACTCCCAGCTCGTGCCCACGCCCCACAGCAGGGGGTGATACTCCGCCCGGTTGTAGTAGAGATCGAAGGTATTGACACCCAGGAGCGACGCGGGCCCCTGATCCCTGATGCCGTAGTCGCGATTGATCCACTTCGTGTAGCCGAAGGCCGACAGGATCCGCCCGCTGAAGCCGGCCTCCTTGCGCAGCCAGTGCGAAGGTGAGGCGCCGCTCCAGCCCTCGATGAGCCGCTCGTAAGCATCCTGAGTTGGCAGCTCCCAGTCGCAATAGGGAACGCCCTCGACACCGATGGGTCCGTTCAGCGTGCCGGAGCCGCATCCGGAGCGAAACTCCCTGACCCAGTTGAACCCGCCGCGGCCCACAAAGGCGAGCCGACGCAGCGTCACCTCGGGATCGCGCAGGTCGGTGACCCACATCTCACGCGACTTGGTGTCGATCACGGTGTTTTCCGGCACGTCCGGCTTGAGCGAGTCGGCCTGCGACACGACGTTGGCCCTGAGTCGCTCGAGGTTTGCCGCGGCGTTGGTGGGGCTGTAGACGTTCGGCTTGGCGTGGTAGTACTCCTGCAAGAGCATCGCCAGCTGCACCTGATAGGCAGCGAAGTAGTCGTAGACGCCTCTGACTTCGGCGGAGCTCTTGGGGCCGAAGAACTTGCGTTGTCCAAGCGTCCGCGAAGCCGACTTGATCACGTTGTCGGCCAACGCTAATCGCGAGCCGAGGTTTTGGTTGAGGATCTCGGGCGCGTCGAGCAGGTTGGTGCCGATGTAGGCGACGATCGTCTCCGCGAACGCGCGCTTGGTGGGATCGCCGGTGGGCATGTTGGCCAGCAGCTCCAGCTGGCTGTTGGCGTGATCGATCTGTCCGGTGGTCCGGTCCGTCTGATGCACGAGCGCGCTGAACCCGGCCAGGTTCACGTCGGACTGCAGCCTGGTGACCTGCGCGCTCAACCCGTGAGCAGCCGCCGGATCTCCGCGAACTGCTCTCCGGCAGCGTCCCCGAGGCCAAAGATTTGCAGTAGCCAGCCCGGCACTTCGATCTGGTTCCTCTGCGCCACTTCCCCGGCGGCCAGCGCCGCCCCGGTCACCATCGCTCTCAACGCCACTCCGGCCAGCCCTTGCAGAATCCCTTCCGGCACTGGCCCCAGGGGCGCTTGCGCCGCCGACAGGGGGAGCCGGTCCACGCCGCCCGCCGCGCGCGCCCGTGTCCCTGCGAGGGCTTGCCGCGACCGCCGGCGTCGGGACTCGGTAAACCGGCGGCCGGCCCGGTCGTCGTGGAGGAGCCGGCGAACGAGCGCGCCGACCCCGCCGGAGCGGCGCGCGGCGGCGAGAAAGCTGTCCCCGTCGAAGCGGCGGTCACGATAGGACAGGTCGGCCTGGCTCATCCAGTGCGGGATGCGTAGCTCCCTGTAGGCGTGGCGGCGGGCGCCGGCGTCGGTCCTGTCAAGGGATCCCCGCTCGACCGCGGCACGGTACGCCGCCATCATCGTGGTGACCGGATTCACATAGATCACGTCGCCCGACCGGTAGCTGCTCACGGCGGCCCGCAGCCCGCCCGGCACCCTCCGCCCGTCGGCCCGGCCGCCCCTCACCTCGACGACGAACTCGCGCGGAAGCCGCCGGAACGCGAGCAGCGTCACGCCCGAGCGGTAAGTGCGATCCGCCCGGCGGCCGTTCGTCTGCGCCAACGCCCGACCCGACCGAGAGGCGCGCGCGCGGGCGGCGGGCCGGCCCGCGAACACCCTCACCGTACCCCCCGCAACATCGGTGTCTCCGTCGGCCAGCCCCCAGACCGCGAGAACGACCGGTCCGCGCGTCCCGGCCCTGAGCCTCCAGCTCGAGCAGCCAGCCCAGACGCGAAAGCGCACACCAGCACGGCGCCGAGCAGCACCTCGACTCGCCGCGGGACCTTCCAGGCGCGCCGACTCGATACCGAGGCGCCGCCGGTCATAGAGCGCCCACGGCCGGATTCTTTCACCCGAAGGGGATCGAGGGCAAGCCCTGGGGGGCGTGACATCGACATTTAGAGGCAGGGACCGGTTCAGAACGGGTCGGCATCCAGAGCGCACGGACGACTATCCCCGGGCCGCGACGAGTTCCGCCCGGGCGCGCCCTGCGCCGCGGCTGTCTCGATCAGCTCATCCGGGGCCGAATGATCGCGGGCGTCCCCTCCGGGCGGGAGCATCACGACTGCCGATGCGCCCGAAGCGCATCCGGCAGGCCAGAAGTCGCTCGGCCTGGAGCCCGGCGAGCGCTCCGGGGGCGCCAGCCCCTCGGCCGTGATGTACATGGCGGCGCCTCGCCGGCCGTTGCGGTTGGATACAGCGATGGTGCGGTAGCCGGGGTAGGCGCCCGTGTGGCCCCACACGCCGCAGGCCTTCGACCAGGTGTAGTGGATAAGGCCGAGGCCGTAGGTCCCCACGCCTCCGCCCTCGAGCGCGGAGTCGCCGTCGAGCGACCCCGGAGTGGGGCGCTTCATCTCGCGCAGGAGGGATGGCGACACCAACCGTCCTCGAAGCAGCGCGCGCATGAAGGTCTGCAGGTCGCCCGGTGTCGAGACGATCGCGCCGGCGCTGCCGGCGATCGTCGGACTGGTCGCGGTGACGTCCGTGGGCCAGGTCCCTGGGGCGAGCACGTCGTAGCCGTGGCCAACGGGGCGAGGCATGGACGTGCTGGTCGGAAAGCTGGTCTGGTCGAGGCCGAGTGGCCTGAAGATCCTGCGCTCGTATTCCGCGTCGACCGTACGACCTGTGGCCCGCTCGATGATCATCCCGAGCAGCGTGTAATCCGTGTTGGTGTAGGACCAGCCCTCCCCGGGCGGAAAGGTCGGCGGGGCCCCGACTCCGATCGCGACGAGCTCCTCGGGTGTCCAGCGCCGCGTGGGGTCTGGGTTGGGAGTGTCACAGAGCGTGATGCCCGGAACGCTGCAGTAGTCGGCGATCCCGCTCGAGTGATCGAGTAGTTGGCGGACCGTGATCCGATCGCCGTCCGGCACCACGCCGGGCAGCCACCTCTCGACCGAGTCGTCGAGCCCGAGCCTGCCCTCGGCCGCCAGCTGCAGCACCAGCGTCGCAGTGAACGACTTCGTGACGCTGCCCACGCGGCCGTGATGGCGGGGCGAGATCGGTCTATCCCTCCGGAGGTCCGCCGAGCCGGCCGAATACCGCTCCCGGCCGCCGGGACCGCGAATCACCGCGGTGACGCCGGGAGCGCCCCCATCCACAAGCCGCTCCAGCGTGCGCTGGACGTCGGCGCGAGTTGGAACGTCGACCGCCAGCGCCGGCGGCGCGACCAGCAACAGCGACGCCAAGGCCGCTGCGGCGATGCCGGCGCTCCGCGCCTGCCGGAGGACACTGTCGCACCGTGTCCGGCGGGCTGCGGCCCGTGAGTGCCCCCTAGATCCCATTCGCCTCGCCTCTGATGGTGGACCCGGCCAGGCATCTTCTCACAAGCGTTGGTTTCGCCTGCGGTCGGGGGCAGTCCGGCGATGCGTGCGGATCGGGCGCTCGACCGGGCGCTGGAGCGCGTGGTCGGGACTCCGGGCGGCCCGCCGGGTGTGATTTCGGTTGTTCGGCGGGGCGGGCGGACGTTTGTGCACCGCGCCGGGGTCGCCGATCTGAGGACGGATCGCCGCTGGCGGGTATTCGACCTCATGCGGCTGGCGAGCACGTCGAAGGCCTTCAGCAGGGCGGTGGCGCTGGCGTTGGTGCGCCGCGGCCGCCTCGAGCTCGACGATACGATCGGCGAGCTGATGCCGGCGCTGCCCAGCGCCTGGCGGGCCGTGACGCTAGGTCAGGCCCTGCACCACACCAGCGGCCTCCCCGACTACAGCACTAGTGCGGGTTTTCCAGGCCGACCTTGAGGCCAATCTGCTGCGGCGCTTCACCCCGCTGGAGCTGATCGCCTACGTCGAGGGCGAGCCACTGCGGTTCAGGCCCGATTCCGCCTACAACTACTCGAACACCGACAATGTGGTGGTGGCCCTGATGGCCGAGGCGTTACCGGGCGGTCCTACGAGCGGCTGCTGGGTTCTCAGGTGTACCGGCCGCTGGGGTTGTCGGAGACGAGCCTTCCCCGCGGAGCACAGCTGCCGCGACCGTTTGCCCACGGCTACGTCTTGGATCCGCCACAACCGCCGGAGGACGTCAGCGAGGCGATCTCGATGTCCGGTGTATGGGCCTCCGGGGGAAATGGTGTCGACGCCGAGCGAGCTAGGGCGGTTCACTCGCAGCTACGTGAGGGGCGCCTCTTTGGCCGCGGCCTGCGGCGCGAGCAGCGCGACTGGGTCGACGGTCACTCGGAGCCGAGCGGGCCGGGCGCCAAGTCCGCCGGGCTGGCGCTGTTTCGCTACCGCCTGAGCTGCGGAACCGTCTACCGGCACACCGGCCACTTCTTCGGCACTACGCAATTCGCCGCTGCAAGCTCCAGCGGTCGACGCTCGGCGACTGTATCCGTCAACGTGCAATACAACCAGGAGCAGCCGGCCCAGGCTCCCTTCCGTGCCCTGCGTCGGGCGTTCGCCCGGGCCGCCTGTGCCGCGCTGGCCCGGGACTGACCCAAGCTCGCGGCACCTCGAGCGTGGCCGCCAACGTGATCGGCACCGGTAGGGCGCGTTTGCCGAGTACATGGTGCTGCCCGCGGCCGGGCGTCACCGGTCCCGGCGGGCTGGGCTGATGAGCAGGCGCTCACGGGCGATCAGCAAGGCCGTGACGGCGCCATGCGGCCATACCCAGCGGTTGCGATGACCCGACCACAGCAGCGTGCCCATGCTGGGCGACCTGCTCCCGGCGCCTCACTTCTCCGAGCGCACGACCGCCGGATAGTGCGGTTGAGGGGTCGCCGCTGCCGCAAGTCGCGCAAAGCGCAACTCGAGGCCGGAGTGCTCCTTCGCATGGAAAGGGGCAGTCTGTAGGCGGTGCGGAGGGGGTTAGGCGGGGGCCGGTGATCGTGGTTGCAGGCGGGTTGGGTGGCTGTGGGTGGCGACGAGACGGTCGGTGGCGGGGGCGTGGTTGGTGGGTGTGTCTGTCGCCGCGGTCTGGGATCTGGGTTAGGGTGGGCGGGTAGCGACTGGCCCTGATGACTCGCTCCGCTGGCTCTGTCCCCATGCGCTGGCGCGCCGTGGCGTTTTGTGGATCGCCGCGGCGGGCGCTGGCGCGGTGACGGGGCGACGGGCTGACGAGGAGGAATGATGCGCATTGTTGGTACCGATCGTGTCGCGGTGAGCGCCTCCGCGGCGGAGCGTGCCTCGCGGCCCGGGGGCCTCCCTTGTGCGCGGCTGTGGGTGCTGGTTTGCGTTGTGGCGTGGCTGGTGGCGGCCCTGCCGGCCGCGGCGCGGGCGGCCGACGCCGTCTATTGGGCCAACCAGTTCGGCAACACCCCGATCTCGTTCGCCAACCTGGACGGCTCGGGCGGCGGCGACCTGGCCACTACCGGGGCGACGGTGTCGGCGCCGACCGGGGTGGCGCTCGACCCGGCCGCGGGCCGGATCTACTGGGCCAACCTCGCGGTCAACCAGATCTCGTTCGCGAACTTGGACGGCTCGGGGGGCGGCGGCGATCTGGACACCGGCACTGCGACCGTGAGCGCCCCGTCCGGGGTGGCGCTCGACCCGGCCGCGGGCCGGATTTACTGGGCCAACAACACCGGGGCCAACCCGATCTCGTTCGCGCGCCTGGACGGCTCGGGCGGCGGCGATCTGGCCACCGCCGGGGCGACCGCGAGTGACCCGGCCGGGGTGGCGCTCGATCCGGCCGCGGGCCGGATCTATTGGGCCAACCTAACCGGGCCCAACCCGATCTCGTTCGCGCGCCTGGACGGCTCGGGCGGCGGCGACCTGGCCACCACTGGCGCGATGGTGAACGGGCCGTACGGAGTGGCGCTCGACCCCGCCGCGGGGCGGATCTACTGGGCCAACCAGGGCAGCGGGATCTCGTTCGCCAACCTGAACGGTTCGGGCGGCGGCGGCGATCTGCCCACCGGCGCGGCGACGGTGAGTAGCCCGATCGGGGTGGCGCTCGACCCGGCCGCGGGGCGGATCTACTGGGCCAACAACACCGGGGCCAACCCGATCTCGTTCGCGCGCCTGGACGGCTCGGGCGGCGGCGATCTGGCCACTCCCGGGGCGACGGTGGATCCCCCGTTTTGCCCGCTCTGCTGGAGCGTCCGAGCGGCGCCGGCGCGCCGGTGGTGGGCGGCGGCTCGGCGGTCGGCTCAACGCTGTCCTGCTCGACCGGGGACTGGGCGCCGGACCTGGTGGCGGCCTTGCTCTACCGCGCCCCGCGAAGCTTCGCCTATGCCTGGAGCCGCGACGGCGCCCCGGTCGCGGGGGCGGCGACGAGCTCGCTGACGGCCACGGAGCCCGGCGCCTACCGCTGCCAGGTGACGGCGACCAACCAGGCCGGCTCGGCCACCCAGACGAGCGCGCCGCACCCGGTCGCGGCGGGCCCCGCCCCGGCGCCCCTGGCCCCGGCGGCCCTGCCGCGCCCGGCCGCCTTCGGCGCCCGCACGCTGATCACGCTTAAGCTGGCCGCCGGGCGGATCGCGGCCCGCGGCCCGCTGCCCGTGCGGGTCGCGAACGGCAACGATTTCGCTGTGACCGGCACGCTCTCGGGCCAGACCACGGTCTCGCGGCGCAAGCGGGTCAAGCTCGAAGCCAAGTCGTTCAGCCTCGCCACGCGGGCCCGCAAGACGATCAAGCTGACCCTGCCGAGGCCGCTGCGGCGCCAGCTCCAGCGCCAGCGCCGGCTCGCGCTTGGGCTGACCGCCAAGGTCAAGGACCCGGCCGGCAACAGCCGCACCGTGACCAAGCGCGTCACCCCCAAGCTAAAGCGCAAACCCGGCGGCTAAGGCGGCTCGGCTGCGCCCGCCACCGGCGCGCCCCCCGGCCAGGCCTCCCCAGCCAGACCGACGCCTCGCCCTGGGAAGGGAAGCGATCTGCGCCGACCGCTCGATGATCGGCGCTATCGCCTTGGACGATGACGGGCAGTGCCGCGAGAGCGGGAACGCGCATCACAAGTTTCGCTCCGGCATCGGAGCGATAGCGCTCGTCGGGTGCCCCTGCGCGCGTCACGCCCCGCCGTCGCCCTTGATGCTCGGGCTCGTTCTGCGAGCCCGAGGAGGGGTCATGTCCGAGCTGTTGCTCGATCGCGCCGGTCGACGTCGGTCGCCGGCGACCATGCCGGGATTCCACGCCGGTCGTCCGCCGCGCAACAAGGGGCTGCGCTATCCGGCGGATCCGCCGAAGGTCGAGGAGATCGTCGCCGTCATGCGCGCCGCCGGCGACGGCGCGCACGGCCGGCGGCTGCGCGGCCTGATCGTGATCCTTTGGCGCGCCGGGCTACGCATCCAGGAAGCCCTCAGCCTCGCCGAGGCCGACCTCGATCACCGCCGCGGCGCGTTGCTCGTCCGACGCGGCAAGGGCGGCCGACGCCGCGAGGTCGGCATGGACGAATGGGGCTGGGAGGAACTCCATCCGTGGCTGAGCGCGGGTCGAGCTTCCGGTCGGTCCGTTGTTCTGCGTCATCAACGGTTCGACGCGTGGTCGCCACTGGTCCAGCGCCGCCGCCCGAGCGGACATGCGCCGGACCGCCGTCGCAGCTGGCGTCCGTCGACGCTTCGCGCCGCACCAGCTGCGGCACGCGCACGCCGTCGAGCTGGCTCGCGAAGGCGTGCCGCTGATCGTCATCCAGCGCCAACTCGGCCACAGCAACCTCGGCATCACGTCGATCTACCTGCAGGGCATCGACAACGCCGAAATCATCGAAACCGTCCACGCCCGCCGCGCACCCATGATCCCCGTCAGCACATCGCTGCGACTCTGATCGACCATCCATCGCCGGCTCCGCTCCTCGCGCAAAAGATGAGCGATCCCGGTTGACTAAGTACGCCCCGTCCGATCCAGACGACGGATGAGCGTCGCGGCAACTTGCGGCCGGCCGGGGGGCATCAGCCTGGTCCCCGGCGTCGTCTCTGAGCAGCTTGCGTCGTCCGCTCCGTCGTGCGAGCCTGACCCAGCCGCATGAACAACGAGCCGATCACGCGCGCGCAACTAGTCGAGAGACTCGCTGAAGTCTCTCATCAGACGTGGATGCGGCAGAAGAAGGAGCAGAATCCGCCGCCTCCGGCCGATCCCGACGACCCTACCGTGACAAGGCATGATCGTGAGCGCGCCGAGGACGTTGTCGGGGAGCTGGAACGAATGGCCTCTTTCCTCCGCGCTGATCGGCCAAGTGCCCAGTCGCTTACTCAACGTGCGCCGGACCGGTCCACCGGCGGCATCCGCAGAGCGCGTCGCCCGCGCGGCTCGTCACGTCGCTGCGACTGCAGGACGCGGGAGCGCATGGCGCTGCTGCCGCCGGTGCCGAACGTGCCTCCGGCCGCGGCGCCGGCTGCTTATCGCGCGAAGCGGAAGGGCGCACAACGCCGCGTCCTCAGTCACGACGCGACACCGGGTGGAGCGGACGTTGGCGATCCTGCGGCTTGGCCCGCTCTCGGCCTAGCTCGAATCTCATGCGGACGGAGGGCGACAACAGTGCGACGCTCCCTCGCCCGGACGGCGGCCGCGCTGTCAGCTCAGACCATGCGGGTGGAGGTGGTCCTCGGCCATCCGCTTGAGCCCGACCCGATCGATCTTGCCGGTCGGATTGAGCGGCATCTCGTCGAGGAAGACGATCTCGTCCGGCGCCTTGTAGCCGATGCGCTCGCGGCAGAAGACGATCAGGTCGGCGCGCGACGGCGGCTCGACGCCCTCCGCAGCGTCACGTAGGCGCGCACGTTTTCGCCGTGGACCTCGTCGTGGACGCCGACGGCACCGGCCAGCGAGACCGCAGGGTGCTCGACCAGTGCGCCTTCGACCTCGTAGGGGCTGATGTTGGAGCCGTCGTGCACGATCACCTGCTTCTTGCGGCCGAAGAACCAGAGGTAACCGTCCTCGTCTGCCCGGGCGAGATCGCCCGAGTCGAGCCAGCCCTCGATCACCACCTCCTCGGTCGCCTCGGGCGCCTCCCAATAGCCGAGCATGCGGCTGCGGGTGCGGATCCAGATCTTGCCCACATCTCCCCCCTCGATCGGCGCGCCCTCCTCATCTCGCAGGGCGATAGCGAAGCCATGGATCGGCGTCCCGATCGAGCCTTGCCTGATCTCGCCCGAGGGCGGATTCAGCGTCGCCAGCCCGACCTCGGTCATCCCGTATCCCTCGACGATCGGGAAACCCGCCGTCTGCGGCGAACTCGGTCAGCAGCTCGGTCGAGACCTTGTCGGCGCCGGCCCGGCACAGCCGCAGCGAGGAGAAGTCTCCGGGCCGCAGATCGTGGTCGTGAACGAGTGCCGACAGCGCCGCCGGGATCATCGCCAGGATCGTCGGCTGGTGCTCGCGCAGCAGCGGCAGCAACTCGTGGGCATCGGTGCTGCGCGCGACCACGACCTTGCCGCCGACCGAAAGCGTCGCCAGGGCCCACAGAAAGGAGCCGATGTGGGACATCGAGGAGCCGGGCAGGAAGACGTCGGAGGCATCGAGCTCGAACGCGGCGGCGGCAGCGGCGAACATCCAGCGCAGGGTCTCGCGGGAATGGGTGACCCCCTTGGCCGGGCCGGTGCTCCCCGAGGTGAAGAAGATCACGGCCGGCGCCTCAGGGTCGGGCGCTTCTCCGTGCGTGCGAGGGGCTCGGAGCCAAGCAGCGCGGCGAAGTCGTGGCGCCAACCACCATCGACGCCGGCCGGCTCCTCGTTGCCGGTCGGCAGCGGCTCCGCGTCGCGATAGGCGATCGTCCCCAGCTCCAGGCCGGCGGCAAGCTCGCTGGCGGCGACGTCCTCGGCCCGCTCGACATGAGCGAGGAGGACGCGGGCGCCGCTCACCTCCAGCGCGTGATCGATCTCGCGGGCCGTATAGCGGTAGTTCAGCGGCGTCGCGATCAGTCCCGCCCTGAAGCAGGCGAGGTAGTGCACGACGAGGTCGACCCGGTTCGGCATCAGGGACGCGACGCGATCGCCCGGCTCGAGCCCGAGTCCCCGGTAGCCACCGGCCAGCGCGGCGCTCGCCCGGTCGAGCTCGCGCCAGCTGAGCGCGCGGTGGGCCGAAACGATCGCGACCTCGTCCGGGGCGGCATCGAGGCCGACCCGCAGCAGGTCATTCAGCGGCGCGGCAGGCGCTTCGAGCCGGGCACCCTCGAGCAGCATTCGCTCGATCCTACGCGAGTACCGCCGTCTCTCTGAACAGCACCTCCTTCAGCCCCGCAGGGCGAGCGAGGCGCTACTTCCCCCAAACGAGGATCTTTAGCCGTTCGCAGAATGACGGCGCGACAGACGTCGCGAGCCGCTGCTCCTTTCGCGTGCTTGCGGCACTCGCACGCTCGGCCGAAGCAGCGGGCAGCCCAGAGGGTTGGATTCCCATGCAAGCTGCACTCTCGGCGTTCGGGACCAGTGTCGCTCGCGTGCTGCGGAACCCGCCGCGCTCTGCGCCGGACGAGCACCTGCCTGCGCGACTACGGCCACCTCTTCGACGAACTCGACCCCTCCAAGCGGCAGCCGGCGGAGGCCGTGATCGCGGCTCCGCCCGGGCACGCCCGTACCTCTCTCCTACCTTTCGGCGGACGCGAACCGGCGCGAAGCCGCTCGTAGAGCGGAAACCCCTACAGCGGGATCTCCCAGAGCGGGAACCAGCGCGCCACGTCCTCCTCGAACGGGAGCTCGGGGCCGACCTGGGCCTTGAGGCGCAGCTCGCGCTCGGAGTCGCGCGCCTTGTCGCCCGGCCCGGGGACGAACGGGTAGTAGGCGCCGCGCTTGAAGTTGTAGATGAAGTAGATCGGCCGGCCCTTTTCCTCGAAGGGGAAGACGGCGGCGAGCAGGCGGTCGCCGTACCCGCCTCCCTGCAGCTCGACCGAGACGGTGTTGAGCGAGACGACCAGGTCCTCGAAGTCGCTGTCGCGCAGGATCAGCCAGCGGTAGCCGAACTCGTCGTCGGAGGTCTCGACCTGGGTGCCGGTCTCCTCCGCGGTGCCCTTCACGAGCTCGTTGGTCTCTTCGACGATCTGCTCGAAGTCGGCGGTCGCGAGCGGCTGGAAGACGATCCCTGCCGCGTTCTTGTGCCTGAGCCCTAGTCCCGTGTCGAGGGTGACCTGCGCGGTGGTCATCGCGAACAGGCGGTCCGGCGCCGGTGTCTTCAGCTTACTCCTCGACCCGAACAGGGCGTCGAAGAATCCCACGTGGCTAGGCGGCGGCGGGGCGCTGGAGCTGTGCCTCGAGCTGCTGCAGGCGCTCGATGCGCTTCTCCATCGGCGGGTGCGTCGAGAACAGGCTCTGGACCGCGCCCCTGACGCTCGTCGGGACGATGAAGAAGGCGTTCAGGCGCTCCGCCTGGCGCAGGTCCTGCGTCGGCACCCGCTGCATCGCGCCCGAGACCTTCACGAGGGCCGATGCGAGGGCGCTCGGACGCCCCGTGACGATCGCCGCGCCGCGGTCGGCCCCGAACTCGCGGTAGCGCGACAGGGCCAGCATCAGGAAGAAGGAAAGGATGTAGACGACGAACGAGACCAGCAGCACGATCAGGATGCTCGGGTTCTCGTCGTCGCCGCCGCCCCCGAAGAAGAAGCCGAACTGCAGGATCACCGCGGCGATCGAGGCGAAGAAGCTCGCGATGGTCATGATCAGCACGTCGCGGTTCTTGACGTGCGCGAGCTCGTGCGCCATCACGCCTTCGAGCTCGCTCGGCGAGAGCGTGTTCATGATTCCTGTCGTGGCGCACACGGTCGCGCTCTTCTGCGAGCGGCCGGTCGCGAACGCGTTCGGCATCTGCGTGTCGGCCACCGCGATCTTCGGCTTCGGTAGATCGGCCTGGATGCAGAGCCGCTCGATCATCGCGTGAAGGCCGGGCGCCTCCTCGGGCGAGACCTCCTTGGCACCCATCGCAGCCAGCGCCAGCCTGTCCGAGAAGAACAGCTGGGCAAAGCTGAGCGCCCCAATGATCACGACTATGGGAATCAGGCCGGTGCCGGCCGCCAGAAGGGCCCCCACAAGGGCCACGTAGAGGAGGCCCAGCAGGAACAGGGTGAACACCACCCGTACCTGAAGGCCGGTATCTCGGGGAAAGACGGCGCGTTGGCGTGCCATGACAAGAAGATTAGTGATTACCGCAAGTGATCTTGCAGGGCGAGGATAAGCGCTTCGCGCGCCGACGGCCAGTGCTACAGTGCCCGCGTCCAAGGCGCTGAATTTCCCTGGATAACCAGGGGAAACGGGGGAACCACAGGCATGTCGGCCGGGGGTGAATCGCCGCCTCGAGCGCGGTGCAGCGGCGCGCGTCGCGAGCCCGGCAGCTAACCCCGTACAGCGCAAGACAGGCACCGAATCGAGATGAAGAAGAGCTTCTGGGTCCTCATGACCCTTGCGCTGGCGGCGTACTTCGCGCTGCCGCTGCCGGGTAAGTCCGCGCCGCCCCTGTCACAGCGGATCGAGAAGAAGCGCGCGGCAATCGAGAAGGTGACGCAGAGGGAGGGCGTGCTCACCACCACGATCCAGCGCTTCAGCACGAGGATCGAGAGCCTGCAGGGCGAAATCGGCGCGACCCGGCAGCGGCTCCGGCGTGCCCAGGACAGCCTCGATCGCCAGCAGGCGGAGCTGCTCGAGGTGCGGAACCGCCTGGAGGAGGCGCGCGACCGGCTCGAGCGAGCTGCGCCGCGAGCTCGCCACTGCGCGCGAGGTGCTCGCTGCCCGACTCGTCGAGATCTACAAGGCGGACGCGCCCGACGCCCTCACCGTGGTGCTCGAGGCCGACGGCTTCGGCGATCTGCTCGAGCGCGCCGAGTTCCTCGACCGCATCTCGGAGCAGGATCGCGAGATCACCGACCGTGTGCGGAGGCTTCGAGATCGCGCGCACGACCAGGCCGTGGAGCTGGCCGACCTCGAGGAGCGCGAGCAGTTGGCCGCGGAGGAGCTCCTGCGCCAGCGCAACGTGATCGGGCAGGCCGAGGCGCAGCTCTTGTCGTCGCGCGACGAGCTGGCGGCCGCCCGCGCGGACAGGCGCGCGGTGCTGTCGCAGGTGCGCGAAACCCGGTCGGCGCTCGAGGGCGACCTCAGGGCGCTCGAGGCCGAGCAGGCGCGCGTGCAGGCCGCGCTCCAGGGCGCGGTGGGCCCGGTCAAGCAGGGCAGCGGGGCGTTCGTCTGGCCGGTGAACGGTCCGGTCGTTTCGCCATTCGGCATGCGCTGGGGTCGCCTGCACGCGGGCGTGGACATCGCCGTACCCGCCGGAACCGCCATCCGCGCCGCCGACTCGGGGCGCGTCGTGCTGATGGGCTGGGTCGGCGGCTACGGCAACTACACCTGCATCCAGCACACCGGGAGTCTGTCGAGCTGCTACGCGCACCAGTCGAGCTTCTCCACCTCGAACGGCGCTTCGGTCAGCCAAGGGCAGGTGATCGGCTCCGTGGGCTGCACGGGCCACTGCTTCGGCGACCATCTCCACTTCGAGACGCGCGTCAATGGATCGCCCGTCGATCCGATGGGCTATCTGTAATGGAGTGATGCGCCTCTTCACCGCGGTCGCGGCGGTGCTCGCCGTCGCGACCGTCGTCGGCCTGGTGGTGCTGTGGCCGGGAAACGTCGAGACCCCACTGGCCGAGGCCTTCGCGGTCGATACCCAGAGGGCGGAGGTGGAAAGGGTGGAGGAAAGGCTCTGCCCGAACTTCACGGAGCAGACGTGCCAGATCGTCACCGTCCGCGTCGAGAGCGGTCCCGACGCCGGCGAGGACGCCCGGCTCCAGCTCAGCGCCGGCGGCCTGGACCCCGACCTCGATCCGGGCGACGAGATCCGCGTCGCCAAGACGCCGGAGCCCCGGCCCGGCACCGAGGCGGTGACGGGCACCGGCTACACCTTCAACGACTTCGAGCGCCGCGGGCCGATGTTGCTGCTCGCGGGGATCTTCGTCGCGATCGTGCTGCTCTTCGCGCGCCTGCGCGGCGCCCTGTCGCTGCTTGGGCTGGCGTTAAGCATCGCCATCGTCCTGCTGTTCGTCGTACCGGCGATCCTGGACGGCAAGTCGCCGCTCGCCGTGGCTGTGGTCGGCTCGCTGGCAGTCGCGCTCATCACGATTCCGCTCGCCCACGGCCGAGGTCCCAAGAGCCTTTCGGCGCTGCTCGGCACCGCGGCGAGCCTCCTGCTCACTGCGGGGCTGGCCGTGCTGTTCACGGAGCTCACGCACCTCACCGGGCTCTCGAGCGAGGAGGCGGCCTTCCTCCAGCTCGGCCAGGCCGACCTGTCGCTCGACGGTCTACTCCTGGCGGGCATTGTGATCGGCGCGCTGGGGGTGTTGGACGACGTGACAATCAGCCAGGCCTCGACGGTTCTGGCCCTCCGCCACGCAAACCCGTCGCTCGGGTTCCGTGAGCTCTTCGGGCGCGCGCTCCAGGTCGGGCGCGACCACGTGAGCGCGACGGTGAACACTCTCGTGCTCGTGTACGTGGGCGCCTCCCTGCCGATCCTCCTGCTCTTCAGCGCGACCGACCTCGGCGTGGGCGACGCCGTGAACTTCGAGATCGTCGCGAAGGAGATCGTCGCGACGCTCGTGGGCTCGATAGGGCTGATCGCCGCGGTGCCGATCACCACCGCCCTCGCCGCCACCCTCGCACTGGGGGAGGCGCCGGAGGCGCTAACGGGGATCGAAGACGTGCACGTCCATTAACGCGCCTGGAACCGTCCCAGGCGCTTGATGCCGCAGTTGCCGTTGCCGTCGCAGACGGTCGCGACCACGACGTTCGCCTGAGCGCCGCGGATGCGGATCGTCCTGCTGAACGGCCGGCGGCGCTGACGCACCGCCGTGGCGAAGTTGCGGCCGCCGTCCCGCGAGACCAGGAGGCCGTATGTCACCCCGCCCGCGAGCTCGCGCCCCGATTCCGTCCGGTCCCTCGAGCCACGGACCCGAACGGCGATCAGGTCGTCGCGGCGACGCGCCCTCGCGTGCCCGCGCGGGGCGCTCACGTCGTAGGTGCGTGCGAGGGCGGTGGCGGCCGATCCGTCGGCGATCCCGGCGCCCGTGAACTCGTTCCAGCCGGTCCCCACCGTCTGGTCCGCCGAGCGGACCATCACGTCCGCAACCTGCTCGGACGCGAGGCGCGGCTCGACCTGCCAGGCGAGTGCGGCCACCCCGGCGGCGATCGGGGCCGCAAAGCTCGTGCCCTCGCCGTAGGCGTACCGCGCGCCGCCGTGCGCGAACGTTCTCGAGCAGGTGATGCGGCGGTTGTCCCATTCGTTCAGGCCGGCGGGAAGCGTCGAGAAGACACCGTACTCGCAGCCCGCCGGGCCGGCGCCGGGGGCGGCGAGGCTGACGTAGTCGTTGTGGGTCGAGAAGGTGCCGAAGGTGCCATCCGGTCTGGTCGCGGAGACGGACAGGCCGATGCCACGACCGCCGCGGTCGCCGCCGACCGCGGCGGCGGGAAACTCGAGCGGGTTCCCGTTGAGACCGTTGTTGCCGGAGGCGGCGACCGGAAGCACGTCGTTGATGAAGGCGCCCTCGAGTGCCCGGGCTTGGCTCTGCCCGAGGTCGCCACCCGCCAGGCTCAGATTCAGCACATCGGCGCCCCGCCCGACCGAGAACTCCATCCCGCGGATGAGGTCGGCGACGGTGAAGCGGCCGTCGGTCGAGCTGCGCACGGCGATCACCCTGGTGTTGCCGGCCACGCCCTTGCCGCCGACGCCGTTCCCGTCCACGGCGGCAATCAGCCCGGTCACGAACGTCCCATGGCCGACGAAGTCGGTCACGTCCGCTCCCCCGCTTGCGGTGTCGAAGGTGCGCGCGATCCGCCCGGCGAATTCGGGGTGGGTCACGTCCAGCCCGGTGTCGATCACGGCGATCGTGCGGGCGGACCCTCCGCCGGCGGCAACGAGCGCCTCGCCCGCGCGGACGCCGTCGTAGGCCCAGGTGAACTTCACGCCGGTCTCATAGTCCACCACGTCGAAGGGGTCGGCGGTCACCCGCAGCTGCCGATCGCGTTCGATGTAGGCAACCCGAGGATCGTTCGACAACCGGGCCACGAGCGCCGACCCGGAGGGCACGACGGCGGCCACCACGCCGATCGCATCGAAGACCTCGGGCTCGGCGCCGAGCCGCCGCAGTACGCCCGCCAGGCCGGCGACCCCGCGATGAGATCGAGCACCAACGAGCACACGCTCGGCGTCGCCGTTGCGGGCGATCGAGCCGAGCTCGCGCGACGCGGACGCCGCCGAGGCGGGGGGCCGGTTCGGAAGTGGAAGCGGGACCACGCCGGCGGCCGCTGCGCTCGCCTCGTGACGCAGGACTTCACGCAGTGCGATGCGATCGGGGAGATCCCGGGACGCGTGCGCAGGCGCTGCCAGAAGCGGCGCCGCACAGAGGATTGTCGCCAGCACCGCTCTCCGCACTGAGGCAGATCGTAGGGGACCGGCTGCCAGCTAGCCTGCGTCCCCGGTGCAGCCGGAGATCCACATCGGGCCGCTCGACCTCCAGACGTTCGGGATCTGCTTCGCGCTCGGCTTCCTCGCCGCCGGCGCGGTCGTGGGCCGTCGCCTCCGCGAGCTCGGGAAGCCCGCCGACTGGTCGTACGAGATCGTCTTCGCCGCGCTCATCGGAGGGCTCGTCGGCGCCCGGCTCAACTACATCGTCGAGAACTGGGACGAGGTCTCGGGCGACCTGTTCGGGAATGTCTTCTCGGGCACGGGCCTGGTCTGGTTCGGAGGAGCGATTGGGGGAGCGCTCGGAGTGATCCTCTGGGCGCGTTGGCGCGGCTGGCTGACGGCCCAGATGCTCGACACCACCTCGATTGCGCTGGCGCTCGGCTACGCGATCGGGCGCGTCGGGTGCCAGCTGTCGGGCGACGGCGACTACGGCACCGCCTCCGATCTCCCCTGGGCGATGGCCTACCCGGAGGGCACGGTGCCCACGACCGAGGAAGTGCACCCGACTCCGGTGTATGAGACCGTCGCGATCGGCACCGTCGCGTTCGTGCTCTGGCACCTCCGCGATCGCTTCGCGCCCGGCGTGGTGTTCGGCCTCTACCTGGTTCTCGCCGGCACCGAGCGCCTGCTCGTGGAGATCATCCGTCGCAACGACTCCGTAGTCGCCGGACTCACGCTCGCGCAGCTCGTGAGCCTGGCGATGATGGCGCTCGGCGCGGCCGTCCTATGGTCGCGGCGGAACGTGCCGCGGACGGCGACCGCGTAGCGTCTCGCAACACAACGAGGACAAAGGAGGCCGAATGGCGGGCGAGCTGTCGTTCTTCGAGCTGGGCGTGGAGGACGTCGAGCGCGGGCGCGCGTTCTACGAGGGGTTGTTCGGCTGGGATTTCGCGGGCGGACCCTCGGGCCAGGGATTCACGATCACGACGCCCACGGTCCCGGGCGGGATGCACGGCGGCGACCGGGGCGCCGCGCCGTTGGTGTTCTTCGCGGTGGACGACATGGAAGCCGCCCTGGCGCGCGTGCGCGACCTCGGCGGAGTCGTCGAGGAGATGGACGTCGAGGGCGACGAGGAGTCGGTCGCCCGCTTCGGCCGCTTCAGGCTGTGCCGCGACGACCAGGACTCGCCGTTCGGCCTGCACCAACCGCCGGCCGCCCGCTGAGCGGCAGGGCGGCGCCCACCGCCGCCGCCAGGCAGAGTCCCAGCGCCACGGAGGCGCCCGCGGCGGTGCCGGCGTGGAACGAGACCTCGATGCCGACCACGCCCGCCACCACGGCCACGGCCCCGCCCGCGAGCATTGCCCGCGCCGGGGTCCGGGCGTGGCGACCGACCGCCACCGGCGGCGCCACGAGCACTGCCAGGACGAGCAGCGCACCCAGCCCCCGCGCGGCCACGGCTATGGCGGCGGCCAGCAGCGCGAGCAGCGCGAGGCGCACCAGCGCGGGGCGCACCCCGGCGGCCGCGGCTCCCGACGGGTCGAAGGCGACGGCGCAGAGCGGACGGTGGAGCGCGACGAGCGCCGCGCCGCCGACCACGAGCAGCGCCACCGCGGCTGCGAGGTCGCCGTCGCTCACCCCGAGCGGGTCGCCGAAGAGCAGCTCGTCCAGCCGCTGCGGCGCGTCCGGCTCCAGCGCAAGCAACGCGCCGAGGCCCACCAGCCCGGTGACGGCCACCGCCGTGGCCGTGTCCGGCCCGATGCGCTCGTCTCGTGCCGCAAGCGCGATCACGGCGGCCGCGACGAGTGCGCCACCCGCGGCGCCGAGCAGCAGCGACGCGCCGGCGAGGGCCGCCAGCACGAGTCCGGGCAGCATGCCGTGCGAGAGCGACTCGGCCGCGTAGGCGAGGCGCTCCGTGACCACCCAGTAGCCCAGGGGGCCGCAGAATGCGCCCAGCAGCGAGAGCTCGAGCACGGCGCGCCGGTCGATGCCCGAGCGCAGGGGGTCGAGCAGGAAGTCGAAGGGCTCCACAGTCAGTCGCCGCCGTGGGGGTGCTCGTGGTGCTGGACGGTCACCGCCCGGGCGGGCTCGGCGCCCTCGAGCACGATCATCTCGCGACCGTAGGTGGCCTGCAGGGTGGCGCGGACCAGCACCTCGGTCGGCGGCCCGAACGCGACCTGTCGCCGGTGCAGGCAGAGGACGAGGTCGAAGCGGCGGGCGCTCTCGACGTCGTGACTCGACACGAGCAGCGTCCGGCCGCCGGTACGGAGCTCGTCGAAGACGTCGCCGATGAGCGCCGCGCTGGCCGGGTCGACCCCGGCGAGCGGCTCGTCGAGCAGGAGCACCCGGGCGTCCTGCACCAGCGCCCGGGCGAGCAGGGCGCGCTGCCGCTGGCCCCCGGAGAGCTCGCCGAAACGTACGCCGGCCTCCGCCTCGAGGCCCACTCGCTCGAGCGCCGCGCGCGCCGCCGCGCGCTCGTCGCGGCCGGGGGGCCGCCACCAGCGTCCGCGCGCGAGGGCGCCCATGAGCGCCACGTCGAGGGCGGTCACTGGAAAGTCGAGCCGCGTGCGCTCGGTCTGCGCGACGTAAGCCGGTCGCCCGGCCACGCGAAAGCCTCCGGCCGCGGGCCGAAGCTCGCCGAGGAGGACGCGAAAGAGCGTGGTCTTGCCACCGCCGTTGGGACCCAGTACGCAGACCGAGCGCCCGGGCTCGACCGCGAAGGAGACCTCGCAGAGGACGGCCTCGCCGCCGTATCCGGCGGCGAGGCCGTCCGCGCGTACGGCGAGCTCGGTCGCGACGCTCACTGGTCATCCTCTCTTTCGCGCGGCCGGTAGGTTCGCGCCGGGGCTGACCACCGCCGGGGGAGCGCCTCGATCGCTTGCCCCGCTGAGGGCCCGCATGAGACCTGCGCCCCCCGGCGGTGGGAGGCACCTGAAGCGGCCACAGGACGTGGCGCCTCAGAGCGCCGTTCAGTGAGCACCCGCAACGGTACCTCCCGGTCGGCCTCTCCGTCGGATAGGACCTCGACCGAGGAGGACCGCCCGTGGGCGCCTACGCTGGAGTGGACTGGGCCAAGGACGAGCACGCGCTGCTTGTTGCCGACGAGCGGGGAGAGCCGCTCGCGGAGCGGGTGATTGCCCACGACGAGCAGGGCATCGCCGCGCTCTGCCGCCTCTTGCTCGACCACGGTGTGGAGCGAGTGGCGCTCGAGCGCCCCGACGGGCTGCTCGTCGAGCGGCTGCTCGACGCCGGCCTCACGGTGTTGGCCCTGCATCCCAACCAGGTCAAGGCGGCCAGGGCGCGTTTCCGCGCCCAGGGCGGCAAGTCCGACCGCTTCGACGCCTTCGTGCTCTGCGAGCTGGCGCGCACCGACGCGCACCGCTTCCGGGCGCTGGTGCCGGACGCGGACGCCACCAAGGCAATCCGGGCGCTCACGCGCGCCCGCGAGGACCTGGTCGAGGCGCGCGTCGCGCTGGCCAACCAGCTGCGCGCCGAGCTGGAGCGCTTCTGGCCCGGCGCGGCCTGCCTGTTCGCCGAGGTCGACTCGCCGATCGCGCTCTCGTTCCTCGAACGCTACCCCTCGCCGCGCGACGCCCGCGGCCTCGGCGTCAAGCGCATGGAGGCGTTCCTGGCCCGCAACGCCTACTCGGGCCGCACCAAGCCGATCGAGCTGGTGGCCCGCCTGCGCCGCGCCCCCGAGAGCCGCGCCGGCGAACTCGAGTGCGAAGCCCGGCGCGGAATCGTGCTCGCGCTGGCCGCCGCGCTGCGCCCGCTGGTCGAGCGCGTCCGCGAGCTCGAGCGCGAGATCGCCCACGCCATCCGCTGCCACCGAGACGGCGAGATCTTCCTGTCGCTGTTTCGCGACCCCCGCTCCGTGATCACGGCCGCCCGGCTGCTCGCCGAGATCGGCGACAGCCGCCCGCGCTACCCCAGCAGCGACGCGCTCGCCGCCGACGGCGGCATGTCCGCCGTCGCGGTCGAGTCCGGCAGGCGCAAGCAGGCCGCCTTCCGCTGGGCCTGCGACAAGCGCCTCCGCGACGCGCTCGCCACCCTCGCCGACTCCAGCCGCCACCACAATCCCTGGGCCGGCGACCTCTACCGAGGCGCCCGCGCCCGCGGCCACGACCACCAACGCGCGATCCGCACCGTCGGGCGCGCCTGGACCCGCGTCATCTGGCGCATGTGGCAGGACCAACGGCCCTACGACCCCGCCCGCCACCGCGCGCTCCAACGCCAACTCGCCGTCGGGGGTTGACACAGGACGTCTCATGCCGGCTGGCCCGCGAGCCGCGCTCCGGGCGTGCGCGGCGCCGCGCGCGGCGGCCAGCAGCGCATAGGTGGTCGCGCCGAGCACCGCGACGGGCGGCCCCGGGGGCACGTCGAGCCAGTAGGCGAGGTAGAGGCCGACCACGCCCTCCGCCAGGGCCAGCGCCAGCGCCAGCGCGATCAGCCCCGAAACGCTGCCCGTGAGCAGGCGGGCGGACGCCGCGGGCAGCACGTAGATGGCCGTGACGAGCAGCGCCCCGACCGCCGGGATCGCGGCGACGGCCGCCACCGACACGAGCGCGAGCAGCAGGAAGTCGGCGAGCGCGGCCGGCACCCCGAGCGCTCCCGCGCCATCGGGGTCGAAGGCCACCGCCGCCCAGGTGCGGCCCAGCGCGAGCGAGCCGGCGGCCGCGAGCGTCGCCGCCGCGGCCGAGAGGGCGAGGTCGACGGTGTCGAGCCCGAGGAGCGTTCCGAACAGGAGCCGGTCGACCGCGGCGCCCGACTCGAAGACGTCGCTCGCCAGGATCACGCCCGCGGCGAGGGCGGCTACGAGCAGCAGCGCGGTGGCCGTGCCGGGCTCGCGCCCGGCGCGGCCGGCCCGCTCGACGCCGCCGGCGTAGCCGAGGGCGACGGCGAGCCCCGCCAGGGTGGGGCTGACGCCGGAGGCGTCGGCGGCTACGAGCCCCGGGAAGGTGGCGGAGCCCACCGCGTGCGTGAAGAAGGCGAGCCTGCGCAGCACGATCCAGGCGCCGAGCACGCCGCCCGCGACGGCGAGCAGGACCAGCTCCAGCAGCGCGTCGCGGAGGAACGGCAGGTCCAGCAGATCGAGCGGCGACGGCACGCCGAGAAGCGTAAACGAGAATGATTCTCAGTTGGTCGGGATCGGCTCGGCCGGGGCGGCGCCTACCCCGAGCGCGTCGCCTTGCGGATGAAGCGGCGCGACATCGCCTGCACCTCGAGGTCGTGCTGGAGCGAGCGGTGGTGCCCGCCCGGCAACACCAGCAGGCGCTTCGGCTCGTGTGCGGCGGCGTAGAGCTCCTCGCTGACGGTGTACGGGATCTGCTCGTCGCCCATCGCGTGCAGGAGCAGAAGCCCTGTGTCAGGGCCGATCCGGCCCACCGCGTCGAACAGGTCGAGGGACTCGAGCCACTTCTCGGTTGCCGGCGCGTCGCAGTCGAAGCGGAGCGGCTCGCCGGAGCGCAGCATGCGCAGCAGGCTGCGCTCCGGCGCCGGGCAGATGGCGACGACGGCGCAGAACGAGGGGTCGCGCGCCGCCGCGTGGATCGCCTGGAAGCCGCCCATGCTGGATCCCCGCACGGCCACCCGCGGCGCGTGTGCACGCACCAGCTCCGCCATCGTCAGCACGTCCTCGATCGCGCCCGGTCCGAATGCGCCGGCCGAGCGGCCGTGGCCACGGGCGTCGAACGCGAGCGCGACCATCCCCTCCGCGCGGCAGCCGCGCGCGAAGTCGAAGTGGCTCTCCTTCGCCGAGCCGGCGCCATGCAACACGACCACCCCCGTGGCGGGGTCGCCGTCCGGAAGGAACAGGGCGTAGGCGAGGCCGTCGACGGTCCCGAGCTCGGGCAGGGCCGGTGGGGCGTGCTTCATAATCGCCGCCGATCATGGCAGCGGTGGCCGTCTCGCACGTATATCCGCTGGGCTCGCGCCTGAACGAGCGCGGTCGGCTCGAGGTGGGCGGCTGCGACGTGGTCGATCTGGCGCGCGAGTTCGGCACCCCGGCCTACGTCTACGCGGAGGACGACATGCGCGCGCGGGCGCGCGCGTACACGACGGCGTTCCGGGCCCGGACGGAGCGTTTCGAGGTGATCTACGCGGGCAAGGCGTTCCCCTGCGCCGCCGTCTTCCGGCTGTTCGCCGAGGCCGGCCTCGGCGCGGACGTGGCCTCCGGCGGCGAGCTCCACCTTGCGCTGGCGGGCGGCTTCGACCCGGCGCGCCTCTACATGCACGGGAACAACAAGTCCCGGGCGGAGCTCGACTACGCGATCGAGCGGGGCGTGGGCCACATCGTGGTCGACTCCTTCGACGAGGTCGAGCGCCTCCGTGGGCGCCCCCAGCGGGTGCTGGTGCGCGTCACGCCGGGAATCAAGCCGAGCACCCACACCTACATACAGACCGGGCAGGTGGACTCGAAGTTCGGCTTCGCGGTCGAGGACGTTCCGCGCGCGGTGGACGCGTGCCGCGAGGCCGGGCTCGAGCTCTGCGGCCTGCACGCTCATATCGGCTCGCAGATCTTCGAGCTCGGCGTCTTCGAGCGCATCGCCGAGGTGCTCTCGAGCCTGGGCGACTGGCCGCTCCTGAACCTCGGCGGGGGGCTCGGGATCGCGTACACCGCCGACGACGAACCCCCCTCGATCGAGGACTACGTCGATGCGCTGCTGCGCCGGGCGCCAGAGGGCGTGACCGTGCTGAGCGAGCCGGGTCGTTCGCTGGTCGGCAACGCCGGGGTGACGATCTACACGGTCGGCACCGTCAAGCGCGTGCCCGGCGCGCGTACCTACGTGGCGGTCGACGGCGGCATGTCGGACAACCTTCGGCCGATGCTCTACGGCGCGCGCTACGAGGCCGAGATCGCCGACCGATTCGGCGGCAGCGGCTCCTGCACCATCGCGGGCATGCACTGCGAGTCGGGCGACATCCTCGTGCGGGACGCGCTGCTAGACGACCCCCATCCCGGCGATGTCCTCGTGATTCCCGCCACCGGCGCCTACGGGCACGCGATGGCGAGCAACTACAACGCGGTGCCCCGGCCGCCCGTGATCTTCTGCCGCGACGGCGACGCCCGCGTGGTGATTCGCCGCGAGACCTACGACGATCTGACGGCCCGTGAGCTCTGAGGGAGGCCCCTTCCGGGTCGGCCTCCTCGGGCACGGGACGGTCGGCGCGGCCTTCGCGGCCCTGCTGGCCGAGCGCGCCGAGGCGGTCGAAGCGGAGGTCGGGAGGCGACCCGAGATATCCGGCGTGCTGACGCGACGCCGGGGCGACTTCGAGGACATCCTCGAGCGCAGCGACCTGATCGTCGAGCTGATGGGGGGGATCGACCCCGCGCGGGACTACGTTCTGCGTGCCCTCGGGGCCGGCCGCCACGTCGTGACCGCGAACAAGCAGCTGCTCTCCCAGCACGGCGAGGAGATCTTCGATGCGGCGCGGGCGGGGCGCGTGCAGCTGCGCTTCGAGGGCGCCGTCGCGGGCGTGGTGCCGGCGATACGGGTGATGGCCGAGACGCTCGCGGCCGCCCACATCGAGCGCGTGCACGGGATCGTGAACGGCACGACCAACTACATCCTCACCGAGATGACGCGGACGGGAGCCACGTACGACGAGGCGCTCCGCGACGCCCAGCGGCTCGGCTACGCCGAGGCGGATCCGACCGAGGACGTGACCGGCAAGGACGCCGCGGCGAAGATGGCGATCCTCGCGCGGCTCGCCTTCAACGCGCCGGTGCGGCTCGATCAGGTGAGCTGTGAGGGCATCCAGCGGATCACGCCCGACGACATCGAATACGCCAAGGAGCTCGGGCTCTCCCTGAAGCTGGTGGGCTCGGCCGAGCGGATCGACGGGGGCGTGGCCGTGCAGGTCTACCCGGCCTTCCTCTATGCCGACCACCCGCTGGCCTCCGTGGGCGGCGCCTTCAACGCGGTGACGATCGAGTCGCCCGCGATCACGGAGATCACGCTGTCGGGGCCCGGCGCGGGCGGCATCCAGACCGCGAGCGCGGTTCTCGGCGACGTTGTCTCCGCCATGATCCCGCCGCCGTCGCTGCCCCCGCCGGCCGTGGAGCAGCCGGTCGTCACGGACGTGGAGTTCTCCTTCTACCTCCACCTCGAGGTGGCCGACCGCCCCGGCGTCCTCGCCCAGGTGGCCGAGATCCTCGGGCTCCAGGGGGTGTCGATCAGGTCGGTGGTGCAGAAGGGCCTCGGCCAGGAGGCGCGGCTGGTGATGGTCATGCACCCGGTGCTCGAGTCGAGGTTCCGCGCCGCGGTCGACCTGATCTCCGGGCTCGACTTCGTGCGCGAGCCGCCGCGCGTGATCCGGGTGATCGGGGAGACGTTCTGACCCTCTGGCGCTACCGCGACCGCCTGCCCGTCGAGCCGCTCGTGACCATGGGCGAGGGCGACACCCCGCTGGTCCGCGCGCCGCACCTCTCCGAGCTGACCGGCGCGGACGTCTGGCTGAAGCTCGAGGGCGCCAATCCCACGGGGTCGTTCAAGGACCGCGGGATGACCGTGGCCGTTTCGGCGGCCGTGCGGGAGGGTGCCGAGGCGGTGGTGTGCGCCTCCACCGGGAACACCGCCGCCAGCGCGGCCGCGTACGCGGCCCGCGCCGGTCTGCGCGGAGCGGTGATCGTTCCGGAGGGGAAGATCGCCACCGGCAAGCTCGCCCAGGCGCTCATGCACGGCGCCCGCGTGGTGGCCCTGCGCGGAAACTTCGACGAGGCGCTCGCGCTCGTGCGCCAGCTGGCGAAGCGGCATCCGATCTCGCTCGTCAACTCGGTGAACGAGTTCCGGATCGAGGGCCAGAAGACCGGCGCCTTCGAGGTCTGCGACGAGCTGGGGGACCCGCCCGACGTGCTCTGCATCCCGGTCGGCAACGCGGGTAATGTGACCTCGTGGTGGCGGGGCTTTCGGGAGTACGAGGCGGCGCCCCGCCTCCACGGCTACCAGGCCGAGGGCGCCGCGCCGCTGGTCCGAGGCGCTCCGGTCGAGCGGCCGGAGACGGTGGCGTCGGCCATTCGGATCGGCAACCCGGCGCGGTGGGAGGATGCGATGAACGCCTTCACCGCCTCGCGCGGGGAGGTGCGGGCGGTCTCCGACGGGGAGATCCTCGATGCCTACGGCCTGTTGGGCGCACGCGAGGGCGTCTTCTGCGAGCCGGCTTCCGCGGCCTCTGTGGCCGGACTCCTCAGGTACGGCGCCGAGGGGCGGGTGGTCTGCGTGCTCACCGGGCACGGGCTGAAAGACCCGCAGACGGCGATGAACAGGGCGGACTCGGTGCTGCCGTGCGAGCCGGACATCGACAGCGTCGAGCGCGCGGTGCTCGGGTGAGGCGCCACCGGTTGGTCCGCGTGCCGGCTTCCTCGGCCAACCTCGGCCCGGGCTACGACGTGCTGGCCGCGGCGCTCTCGCTGACGCTCGAGCTCGAGGTCGAGGAGGCCGGCGAGTTCTTCGTCCACAGCGACGTGCCGGGCGTTCCGGCCGATCGCACGAACCTCTGCGTGCGGGCCTTCGAGCGCCTTCACTCGGCGGACGGGTTGGCCTTCCACGTTCGGTCGGAGATTCCCGCCGCGGCGGGCCTTGGATCGAGCGCCGCCGCGATCGTCGCCGGCCTCGCGGCGGCGGACCACCTCTACGAGCTCGACGCGCCGCTGTTCGAGCTCGCGGCCGAGCTCGAGGGCCATCCCGACAACGTGGCCGCGGCGCTCTACGGCGGCTTCGTGATCTGCGCCGGGAACGGCGAGGCGCCCGTGCGCTTCGACCCCGCGCCGGGGCTCGAGGGGGTCATAGCGATTCCGCCCCATGAGGTCCCAACCGCCGAGGCCCGTGCCGCGTTGCCGGACGAGGTCCCCCTGGCCGAGGCGGTGCACAACGTCGGGCACGCCTCGCTGCTGCTGCTGGGCCTCGCCAAGGACGACTTCTCGCTGATCGCCCGCGGACTCGCCGACCGCCTCCACCAGCCGCGGAGGCAGCATCTCTACCCACGCTCGATGGAGCTGGTCGAGCGTGCCACGGACCTCGGCGCGGTCGGCGCGACGATCTCGGGCGCCGGTCCCACGGTCCTGTTCTGGTGCCACTGGGATCAGACCGGCCCTCTGATGGAGCGGCTCCGGGCCGACGCCCCCGACTGCGAGCTCCGCCGGGTCGGCTTCGCCGCCGGCGGCGCCGACGTACGCGAGCTGTGACCGCGGAGGTCGAAGCGGCCGGCGGGGTCGTCCTCGACGAGGACCGGCGGGTCGTGCTCGTCCACCGCCCGCGGTACGACGATTGGTCGTTCCCCAAGGGCAAGCTCGACCCCGGCGAGTCGTTCGAGGAGGCGGCGCTGAGGGAGGTCGAGGAGGAGACCGGGCTCCGCTGCCGGCTCGTACGCGAGCTGCCGGCGATCGAGTACCACGACGCGAAGGGGCGGCGGAAGCTCGTGCGCTACTGGCTGATGGAGGTCGAGGCGGACACCGGCTTCGTCCCGAACGACGAGGTCGACGAGCTGAGGCGGCTGCCGCCGGACGAGGCGCCGGCGCTCCTCACCTACGACCGCGATCACGACGTGCTGCAGGCGGCGCGGGCGCGTAGCGCTTCTTAGGCGGTCGCCAGCTCCGGGCGGCGGTCCGCCCATGGCCGGACCGCCTCCAGCTGGCCCGCGAGCGACAGCAGCGTCGCCTCGTCCGCGGGGCGGCCGGCGATCTGGACGCCGAGCGGCAGGCCGTCCTCGCCATGGAAGAGGGGCAGCGAGATCGCCGGCTGGCCGGTGACGTTGAACACGGCCGTGTAGGGGGTGAACCGGCCCGAGCGTCGGAAGTCCTCCCACGGGTCGTCGCTGCAGGCGTCGATGTCGCCGATGCGAACCGGGCGCTGCGCCAGCGCCGGGGTCATGACGACGTCGAAGTCGCTCCAGAGCGCGACGATCCCGCGCGAGACGGCCGACAGCTGTGTGCGGGCCAGCAAGTAGTCGAGCGCCGTGCGCTCGCGAATCCGGTTCCAGATGGTCCAGGAGAGCGGCTCCACGAGCTCCTCGCTGGGCTCGCGGCCCGTCACGCTGGCGCCGAAGAAGATCCCCATGGCGATGGGCGTACCGAAGACCATCGTGAACACCTGCAGCAGGTCCTGGCCCGCCCACGGAGCTTCGACCTCCTGGACCTCGTGGCCGAGCGAGGAGAGCAGCTTGGCGGCGTCGCGGAGCGCGCGTCTGCACAGCGGGTCCAGCTCGGCCTCGACCGCGCCGTCGGTGGTGAAGCCGATCCGGAGCCGCCCTGGCTCGCGGCTCGCCGCCGCGGCGAAGGGCTCGGCCGGCGGGGGCGCCCAGCTGGCGTCGCCGAGCTCGTAGCCGGCGAGCACGTCCAGCAGCTCGGCCGTCTCGGCCACCGTGCGGGTGAGCACGCCGTCCTGGACCAGGAAGTCCTCGCCCTGGTCGGGCCCGCGCGAGACGCGCCCGCGCGACGGCTTCAGTCCCACGAGGCCGCAGCAGGCGGCTGGGATGCGGATCGAGCCGCCGCCGTCGGTGCCGTGTGCGACCGGCAGCATCCCGGCCGCCACCGCGGCGGCGGCGCCGCCCGACGAACCGCCCGGGGTGCGCTCGGTATCCCAGGGATTTCGCGTGGGGCCGAAGCGGCGCGGCTCCGTTACGGGGAGGATTCCGAACTCGGGCAGGCTCGTCTTGCCGACGAGGACGAAGCCGGCCTCGCGCAGCCGGCGCACCACGAAGCTGTCGTAGCCGGGGACGAAGCCGCCGAACACGTCCGAGCCCAGCGTGTATGGCCAGCCGGACACCTCGGCGGTGTCCTTGATGGCGATCGGCACCCCGGCGAACGGCCGGTCATCCGCGGGCCGGACGAGGTCGGCGGCGGCGAGCGCGCCGTCGGGGTCCAGGTGCACGAAGGCGTTCAGCTCGGGTTCGAGGGCCTCGATGCGGTCGAGGGAGGTTTCGACGAGCTCCCTTGCGCTCAGCTCTCCCTCGCGGATTAGGTGCGCCAATTCGGTTGCCGGCTTGAAGAGGAGGTCCGTCTCCATGGGTGGGCGAGCCTAGCGGAGCGGGGTTTGGGCTGGGTAAGGGGGAGAGTCCGGGGGTTGGGCGACTTCTATGTCGAGATGGACAGCGAAAGTCGCCCCACCCCCTCTCGATGCGCGGTTGGCGGCCCTTGCGGCGCGGCAGCATGGCGTCGTCAGCCTGGCTCAGCTGCTCGAACTCGGGCTCGGGCCTGCAAGGGCATTGCCGAGCGCGATTCGGACCGGGCGGCTCCACCGGATCCATCGCGGCGTCTACGCCCTGAGCCCTGCTCGGCTGCGGACCGAGGGCTACTGGCTTGCGGCCGTGCTCGCCTGCGGTCCCGGAGCCGTCCTCTCCCACGCGAGCGCCGCGTCGCTGTGGGAGCTCCGCCCGAGCTCGGCGGCGACGATTGACGTGACCGTGCCGGCCCGGTCTGGCCGCAAGAAGCGCCGTGGCATTCGAGTCCATAGATCGGGTCGGCTGCGCCGGGAAGAAGCCGTCGTTCGCGATGGCGTCCCCGTCACGACCGTCGCCCGAACCCTGCTCGACCTCGCCGACGTGCTGCCAACCCAAGCGCTCAAGCGCGCGATCGACGAGTCGGAGTACCGGGGCCGCTTCGACCTGACCTCCCTAACTGCAGTCGTTGAAAACAACCCGGGCCGCCGGGGCGCCAAGGTGCTCGCCCTGGCCAAGGAGCCGGCCCAGCGCACCCGCACTGACCTCGAAGACGCCTTCCTCGCCTTCTGTCGTCGCCACGGCCTGCCCCGCCCGGACGTCGGGATCGAAATCCAGGGCTACGAGGTCGACTTCGCCTGGCCCGACGCCCACCTGATCGTGGAGACCGACGGCCTCGCCGCCCACCGGACCCGCAGAGCATTCGAGGACGACCGCATCCGCGACCGCCGCACCCTCCGCGCCGGCTACCACACCATCAGGCTGACGGACCGCGCCCTCCGCCACGACCAGCAGGAGGTCGCCCGCGACCTCCGCGACCTGCTCACTCAAGCCGGAACGAGCTCCGCCCGCAGCGCCGCCAGGCGCCCGCGCTCCTCCCGATAGCCGTCCAGGCGGGCCAACAGCTCGTCGGCCAGCGCCAGGTAGTCGGCGCCCAGGTCGGGCGCGTAGTCGAGGATCGAGACGCCTCGCTCGGCCGACTCCGCGTAGCGGACGCTTCGCCTGATCACGGCCTGGAAGACCCGCTCGCCGAAGCGTTCCCGCAGCTGCTGGAGGGCCTCGCGCGCGTGCACCAGGCGCATGTCCGCGATGTTCAGCACCACGCCGAGCCAGTCGAGCTCGGGGTGGAGCGAGTCCCTCGCCAGCTCCACCACCTCGAGCGCCTGCTCGACGCCCTGGAGCGAGAAGTACTCGGCCTCGCTCGAGATAAGGGCGTGGTCGGCGGCCACCAGGGCGTTCACGGTGAGTAGTCCGAGCGACGGCGGGCAGTCCACGAGGACCAGGTCGTAGTAGCCGCGAACCTCGCGCAGCGCGCGCTTTAGCGTCAGCTCGCGACCCATCTTGCCGCCCAGGACCAGCTCGGCCTCGGCGAGGCCCAGGTTGGCCGGAAGGACGTCCCCGTGGACCGCCTCCGCGGCCTTGGCCTGGCCGGTCAGCACGTCCGCCATGGTCGGCGAGGCATCCGCCGGCACGTCGAAGTAGTCGGACAAGTTGCCCTGCGGATCGAGGTCCGCGCAGAGGACGTCGAGGCCGATTCGGCGGTAGACGTCGGCGAGCGTGCGCACGGCCGTCGTCTTGCCAGTGCCGCCCTTCTGGGAGAGAACCGTGATCGTCTGTGCCATCGCGAGGCCCGGCCTCGCACCCTATCGACCTTGTCGAGGGTCGCTCCCCGGACTAGTGCGCTTTATCATCTTCCGACCCCGATCCCCGTCGCGCGCCCGCTCGGAGAAGGCGCGGAGCCCGAGGAGGTGAACCCACACGCAGGCAGCCGGCCTGTACGACCCGAGCTACGAGCACGACGCCTGCGGTGTCGCGTTCGTTGCGCGGCTGGGGGCCCCGGCCTCGCACGAGGTCATCTCCCGGGCCCTGTGGGCGCTCGAGCATCTCGAGCACCGCGGCGCCGAGGGCGCCGACCCGGACACCGGCGACGGAGCGGGGATCCTGATCCAGCTGCCCGACGCGTTCCTGCGCGACGAGGCCGGCTTCGAGCTGCCCGGGCCGGGCAGGTACGGCGTGGCCATGTGCTTCCTTCCACGGGAGGACGGGGACGAGGCCCGGCAGCTGGTTGAGCGCGCGGTGGAGGACGAGGGCCAACGGGTGCTCGGCTGGCGCGAGGTGCCGGTCGAGGACGAGGCCTGCGGCAGGACGGCGCGCAGCGTGGCGCCGCGCATCGAGCAGCTCTTCGTGGAGGCGGGCCCGGGCGTCGGCGATCAGGACGCGTTCGAACGCAAGCTCTACGTGATCCGCCGGGTGGTCGAGCTCGAGAGCCCGGACGGGCTCGCGATCCCGAGTCTCTCCTCGCGCACCGTCGTCTACAAGGGGATGCTCATGGCGCCCCAGCTGTCGCGGTACTTCCCCGAGCTCCGCGACGAGCGCCTCGCGAGCCGCCTGGCCCTGGTGCACTCGCGGTTCTCGACCAACACCTTTCCGAGCTGGGAGCTGGCCCATCCCTACCGCATGCTCGCTCACAACGGCGAGATCAACACCCTGCGCGGCAACCGCAACTGGATGCGCGCTCGCGAGCTGAGGCTCGCCTCCTCGCTATTCGGCGAGGACATACAGAAGATCAAGCCTCTGCTGCGCGACGACATCTCGGACTCCGCGTCGCTCGACGGCCTGCTCGAGCTGCTCGTTCTCGGCGGCCGCTCGCCTGCGCACGCGATCTCGATGCTGATCCCGGAGGCGCACCGGGGCCGGCCCGAGCTGCCGCCGGAGGTGCGCGACTTCTACGCCTACCACTCATCGCTCGTCGAGCCCTGGGACGGCCCGGCGGCCGTGGCATTCAGCGACGGACGCGTGATCGGCGCCACGCTCGACCGCAACGGTCTGCGCCCGGGGCGCTGGCTCGTCACGAAGGATGGCTGGGTGGTGCTCGCGTCGGAGACGGGCGTGTTCGACGTCCCGGACGATCTAGTCGAGGCCAAGGGGCGCCTGCAGCCGGGCAAGCTGTTCCTCGTCGACCTCGAGCGCGACCGGATCGTCCCCGACGAGGAGATCAAGCTCGACCTCGCCCGCCGCCGCCCCTACGGCCAGTGGCTGCGCGAGCGCGTGGTGCGGATCGAGGATCTGCCTCGGAAGAGCCCCCGGGTGCCGCGCGTGGAGCCGCTCCGCGCGAAGCAGCTCGCCTTCGGCTGGACCGAGGAGGACCTCGGCGTGCTGCTCGCCCCGACGGCGCGCGACGCCGCAGAGCCCACGGGCTCGATGGGCAACGACCTGGCGCTGGCGGTGCTCTCGGATCAGCGCCCGCCGCTGTTCTCCTACTTCAAGCAGCTGTTCGCCCAGGTAACGAACCCGGCCATCGACCCGCTGCGCGAGTCGATCGTCATGAGCCTCGAGGCGTGCATCGGCCCCGAGATCAACCTCTTGGGGGAGACGCCCGACCACTGCCACCAGCTGGTCATGCCGCAGCCGATTCTCCGCAACGCGCAGCTCGAGACGCTGCGGCAGGTCGACCACAACGTCTTCGAGGCGCGCACGATCGACATGACCTGGCAGGTCGCCGAGGGGGCCAGGGGGATGGGGCGTCGGCTCGACGCGATCTGCGCCGAGGCCTCCCAGCTCGTTGCACGAGGGGTGAACATCATCATCCTGTCCGACCGCAACCTGGGCGCCGAGCGGGCGCCCATACCCGCGCTGCTGGCGGTCGGGGCGGTGCACCACCACCTGGTGCGCGAGGGCACCCGCCTCCAGATCGGGCTCGTGGCGGAGACGGGCCAGGCCAAGGAGATCCATCACATCGCCTGCCTGATCGGCTACGGCGCCGCCGCGGTCAACCCCTACGTCCTGTTCGAGTCGCTCTACGCGCTCCACCGCGACGGGCGGCTACCGGAGGGAATGGGGCCCGAGGAGGCGGAGGAACGCGCGATCAAGGGGATCGGCAAGGGCCTACTCAAGATCCTCTCGAAGATGGGGATCTCCACGATCCGCTCCTACACCGGCGCCCAGATCTTCGAGGCGGTGGGACTGCGCCGCGAGCTCGTGGACCGGTACTTCACCGGCACGCCGTCGCGGGTCGGTGGTGTCGGCTTCGACGTTCTCGCCCGCGAGGCGCTCGATCGCCATGCCCGCGCGTACCCCGCGGCCACGTCGGAGCTCCTGCCGTCCGGCGGCGTGTACGCCTGGCGCAGGGACGGCGAGTTCCACGGATGGAACCCGGAGACGATCGGAACGCTCCAGCACGCCGCGCGCTCGGAGAACGGGGCGGACGCGTATGACCGCTTCGCCACCTACGTGAACCACGTCGCCGTGCCCAAGTCGACGCTGCGCGGCCTGCTGCGCTTCACCGACGAGGTCGAGCCGATCCCGCTCGCCGCGGTGGAGCCGTCGGTCGAGATCGTGAGGCGTTTCAAGTCGGGCGGCATGAGCCTCGGCGCGCTGTCGCCGGAGGCGCACGAGACGCTGGCATCGGCCATGAACCGCCTCGGCGCCCGGTCGAACACCGGCGAGGGGGGCGAGGATCCGGTGCGCTTCGACGACGAGCGCCGCTCGTCGATCAAGCAGGTGGCCTCCGGCCGTTTTGGCGTGACCGTGCACTACCTCGTGAACGCGGACGAGCTCCAGATCAAGGTCGCCCAGGGCGCCAAGCCCGGCGAGGGCGGCCAGCTGCCGGGGCACAAGGTCGACCGTTACATCGCGCGACTCCGCTACTCGACGCCCGGCGTGGGCCTGATCTCGCCCCCGCCGCACCACGACATCTACTCGATCGAGGACCTGAAGCAGCTGATCTACGACCTGCGCTGCGCGAACCCGAGCGCGCGAATCTCGGTGAAGCTCGTGTCCGAGGTGGGGGTGGGGACCGTTGCCGCCGGCGTGGCGAAGGCCAACGCGGATCACGTGGTGATCGCGGGTCACGACGGAGGCACCGGTGCGTCGCCACAAGCCTCGATCCAGCACGCGGGGGTCCCCTGGGAGATCGGGATTGCCGAGACGCAGCAGACGCTGCTGCGCAACGACCTGCGCTCGCGCATCCTCGTAGAGGCCGACGGCCAGATGCGCACCGGCCGCGACGTGGTGATGGCGGCGATACTCGGCGCCGACGAGTTCGGCTTCTCGACCGCCCCGCTGATCGCGCTCGGCTGCGTGATGATGCGCGTGTGCCACCTGAACACCTGCCCGGTGGGGGTGGCCACGCAGGATCCGGAGCTCCGGCGTCGCTTCGAGGGGAGCCCGGAGCACGTCGTCAACTACCTCTTCCTGGTGGCCGAGGAGGCGCGGCGGATCATGGCTCGGCTCGGGGTTCGCTCGATGGCCCAGTTGATCGGCCGCACCGAGCTGCTCGCGCGCGACGAGGCGGTGCAGCACTGGAAGGCGCGCGGAATCGACCTGAGCCCGCTGCTGGAGGTGCCGGAGGGCGACGGGCCGCGGCACTGCACCCGTTCGCCCGCCCCCGTGCTCTTCGACTCCATCGACCACGGGCTGCTCGAGCGCTGCCGCGCCGCCGTCGAGGAGAGGCGGCCGGTGCGCTGGCAACAGCCGATCGAGAACAAGAACCGCGCCGTGGGAGGGCTGCTCTCCGGCGAGATCGCCCGTCGCCACGGCCCCGACGGGCTGCCGGAGGGCAGCATCGTGGTGCGCTTCAGGGGCTCGGCCGGCCAGAGCTTCGGCGCCTGGCTGGCGTCGGGGGTGACGCTGCTGCTCGAGGGCGACGCCAACGACTACACCGGCAAGGGCCTCTCCGGGGGCACGCTGGTCGTGCGCCCGCCGCGCGGAGCGCGCTTCGTTGCGGAGGACAACGTGATCGTCGGGAACACCGTGCTGTACGGCGCGACCTCGGGGCGGGCGTTCTTCCGCGGTCTCGCGGGCGAGCGATTCGCGGTCCGCAACTCGGGCGCGATCGCGGTGGTCGAGGGCGTGGGCGACCACGGCTGCGAGTACATGACGGGCGGCCGCGTGGTCGTGCTGGGGCCGACGGGGCTCAACTTCGCCGCCGGCATGAGCGGCGGGGTGGCCTACGTGCTCGACGTCGAGGGCGGCTTCCGCGATCGCTGCAACACCGACCTCGTCGGGTTCGACGAGATCCCGCCCGACGAGGCCGAGGATCTCCGCAGCTTCATCGCGGAGCACGGCGAGCGCACGGGCTCGGAGGTCGCCGCGCGGGTGCTCGCCGACTGGCCGGCGGCGCTCGAGCGCTTCGTGAAGGTGATGCCGCACGACTACAAGCGCGCGCTGGCGGAGCTGGCAGCGGGCGCGGAGGCGCCCGAACCGGTCCTCTGATGGGCGAGCTGGGCGGCTTCCTCCGACTCGAGCGGGTCGGGTTCGACAAGCGCGACCCACGGGAGCGCGTGCGCGACTTCCGGCAGTACTTCTCCCTGCCGGAGGACCGCACGCTGCGCGACCAGGGCGCGCGCTGCATGGACTGCGGGGTTCCCTTCTGCCACGAGGGCTGTCCGCTCGGCAACCTGATCCCGGACTGGAACGACCTGGTCTACCGCGACAAGTGGCGCGACGCGCTGACCAAGCTCCACGCGACCAACAACTTCCCCGAGTTCACCGGGCTGATCTGTCCCGCGCCCTGCGAATCGGCCTGCGTGCTCGACATCAACGACGATCCGGTGACGATCGAGCAGATCGAGCTCGCGATCGTCACGCGCGGCTTCGAGGAGGGCTGGATCACCGCCGACCCCCCCGAGGCGCGGACCGGCCGGACCGTGGGGGTGGTTGGCTCGGGTCCGGCAGGCCTGGCGGTGGCGGCGGAGCTGAACGGACGCGGCCACACCGTGACGGTCTACGAGCGCGACGAGGGACCGGGGGGGCTGCTTCGCTTCGGCGTGCCCGACGCGAAGCTCGAGAAGTGGATCATCGATCGGCGAGTCGCGCTCCTCGAGCAGGAGGGGATCGAGTTCGTGTACGGCGTGGACGTGGGCCGCGACTTGCCGGCCGACGAGCTCCGCCGGCGCCACGACGCGCTCGTCGTCGCGATCGGCTCACGCGAGCATCGCGACCTCCCGATCGCCGGCCGCGAGCTGGCGGGCGTGCACTTCGCGATGGAGTACCTCTACCAGCGCAACCGCGCCGTCGCCGCCGATGAGGGGCGCCCCGCCCCCGAGACGCCCGCCGCGGACGTCATCTCGGCCGCCGGCAAGCGCGTGGTGGTGGTGGGCGGAGGTGACACCGGAATGGACTGCATCTCGAACGCCCTGCGCGAGGGCGCCGAGGACGTGCTGCTGCTCGACGTCTACCCGCCGCTGCCGGAGGACGGTCGGCCCCCGTCCACCCCCTGGCCCCTCCCGCCCAAGCGCACGCCGACCACGTACGCCCTGGACGAGGGAGGCGACCGACGCTTCGGCGCGCAGGTGACCAGGCTGACCGGGGCCGACGGCCGCGTGACGGGCGTGCAGGGACGCCGCGTCGAGGGAACCTCGTCCCGTGATCTGCATACGATCCTCGGCAGCGACTTCGAGGTGCCCGCCGACCTGGTGCTGATCGCGATCGGGTTCAGCCATCCCGAGCACGAGGGCCTCGTGAGCGGGCTCCAGCTCGACCTCGATCGGCGCGGGAACGTGAAGGCGCCGGTGTACGGCACCAAGCTCGAGGGTGTGTTCGCGTGCGGCGATGCCCGGGTCGGCCAGTCGCTCGTGGTCACCGCGATCGCGGAGGGCCGTCGCTGTGCCCGGGTCATCGACCAGCACCTGGGCGGCACCGGCGAGGCCCGCCGAATTCCCGCCGAGGCGATGTTCGCCTACGAGGACGGCGACCCGTACTCGCTGCGCCACCAGGCCGAGACGGCGCGCACGGTCACGGTGGGCGACGCATTCTGGTCGGGCCCGCGCGACGAGCCCTGATCGTCGGCCCCGCGCGCGCGTCGGCAACGCGCACAAGCTCGCCCCCTGCATGCGACCCAGCGCCCGCCGCGTGAACTCGACCCGCCGACGGGTGACCGCCCATATGATGTTCCTCGTCCACCCGTCGCGCGGCCGCTCGGAGAAGCCGCGGAACCGAGGAGAAGATGGCCCGCTACGACCCGACGCGCGCCTACCGGCCGCGCCGGCCCCCAGCCACCGTCGAGGATCGCGATGCCTGCGCCCTCTACGCACGGGTCGCCAAGGATGCGGGCCCCACGCACGAGGCGATCGAGACCGCCCTCGTCGCCCTCGAGAAGATGCTTCATCGGGCCGGGAACCTCGACGGCGAGGGCGACGGCTGCGGCCTGCTGATCGACATCCCGCGCGAGATCTGGGCCGAGGCGGTTCGGGCCGGGGGTCACGCGGCGGACCTGGCGCTCGACCCGCGCTTCGCGGTGGCGCACGTGTTCGTTCCTCGGGGCGGGGATCCCACGGCCACGCAGGAGAGCGCGCGCCGCCTGGTGAGCCGGCTCGGGCTGCGGGTACTCGCCGAGCGGGAGAACGTGGTCGACTCCACCGCGCTCGGGCCGCGGGCGCGCGAGGAGGAGCCGGTCTTCTGGCAGTTGGGCGGCCTGATCGAGGAGCCGCGAGCCTGCTTCGAGCTCACGGTCCGGCTCGAGGAGGCCCTCGACGTGCACGTCGCCTCGTGCTCCACCGACACCGTCCGTCTACAAGGTGCTAGGCGGCCCGAGCACGCTCGGTCGGCTACTACCCGGACCTCCACGACGCCCGCGCGAAGACGGCCGCGCTGCTCGGCCACAATCGCTACTCGACCAACACCTGGCCGTCGTTCAGGCGGGTGCAGCCGTTCGGCGTGCTCGGCCACAACGGCGAGATCAACACCGTCGCCCGGCTGCGCCAGGAGGCGCGCATGCTGGGCGTGCCGCTCACACGGGACGGGTCGGACTCGCAGGACCTGAGTCGCACCGTCGAGGCGCTGATCCAGCGTGAGGGACTGACCCTGCCGGAGGCGCTCGAGCTCGTGCTGCCGCCGATCGTCGGCGAGATCAGGGGCATGCCCGAGGAACTGCGCGGCTTCTACATGTACCTGCGCCAGGCCTTCGGGCCGCTCGCGCAGGGTCCGGTCGCGCTGGTCTCGCGCCACGGGGACGAATGCGTCTTCTCCGTCGACGCGCTCGGCCTGCGGCCGCTCTGGTCCCTCGAGACCGCCGACGCGTTCGTGTTCTCCTCCGAGCCCGGCGTCGTTCCGCTCGGCGAGATCGTCTCTGAGCCGAAGCCGCTCGCCCCGGGCGAGAAGCTGATGGTCACGCTCGACCGCGCGGGCCGCGAGTCGCGCCTGGCCGACCACGCGGCGATGCAGCGCCTGTGCGTCGCACGGTGGCGCGAGCGCACCGGCGACGCCGCCGACGCCTTCGCCGAGGCGATCCCCACCGGCGGTCCGCTCGCGGGCCCCGAGATCCCCGGCTACACGAGCGCGGGCCCGTCCGAGCCGGTGAAGGTCGAGGACCGCGTGCTCGGCGGCTTCGGCTGGCAGCGCGAGGACATGAAGCTCGTCCAGCAGATGGCGGCCACCGGCGCCGAGCCGATCGGCTCGCTCGGCTACGACGGGCCGCTGGCCTGTCTCTCGCGCGAGCGCCAGAACCTGGCCGACTACTTCAAGGAGTCCGTGGCGGTGGTCACGAACCCGGCGATCGACCGCGAACGCGAGGTCGAGCACTTCTCGTGCCGCGCGGTGTTCGGCCCGCGACCGGCATTGAACGAGATCCCGGCCGAGAAGCGCACGCTCGAGACGGCCTTCCCGGTGCTCCTCGGCGGCCACGACGGCCCCGCGCCGCTCGGCGACTCGGTCTACCGGCGGATCGCCCGCGAGCACAGGAGCTTCCTGCTCGAGGACCTCTGGGAGGAGTTCAGGGGTCGCGCGAAGGTGCTCGACCTCTCGTGTCTCGAGTCCGAGGACACGCTGGGCGCGGTCGAGCGGTTGAAGCACGAGGCCGTCAGCGCCGTTCACGGCAACGCCGAGCTGCTCGTCCTCTCGGATCGCATCGCCTACGAGGGCGACCGCCGCTACCTCGACCCGCACCTCGCGCTGGCCGCCGTGGACCTCGCCTTGCGCGAGCACCGCACTGGCGCCCGGCGAGACGAACCTTCGCCGCCGCTGCGGGATCGTGCTGCGCTCGGCCGCGATCCGCAACGTGCACGACACGGTGCTCGCGCTCGGCGCTGGGCGCCGACGGGGTCTGCCCCTACGTGATGGTCGAGGTCGGCCTGATGGACGACTACCGAACCGACGTCTCCAACCTCGCCGCCGCGCTCCGCAAGGGGATCGAGAAGGTGATCTCGACGATCGGCATCCACGAGGTGCGGGGCTACGCGCGCCTGTTCGCCAGCGTCGGCCTGAAGCCCGAGCTGACCGCCATCTTCGACACGCCCGCCTGGTTCGGCTCCGACGCGCTGCGGCACGGGTTTCGCGGAGCTCGACGCGCGACGGCGACGTCCGCCGGCGGATCCTGGCGGGCGCCGAGGAGTCGAAGCCCGGCAAGACGTTCCGGTTCTATCCGAAGGTCTACAAGGCGGCGGTCGCCGCGGCGAACGGCGCCGGCTCCTACGAGGACTACTCGCGGAAGGTACGCGAGCTCGAGCACGAGCACCCGATCTCGCTGCGCCACATTCTCGACCTGCGGTCCGGGCGCCCGTCGCTCCCCGAGGCCAGCGCCGATGTGGGGCTGCACTCCTACCCGATCGTGATCTCCTCGATGAGCTTCGGCTCGCAGGGGGAGGTGGCGTACCGCGCCTACGCCGAGGCGGCCAAGCGGATCAACATCGTGGCCATGAACGGCGAGGGCGGCGAGATCCAGGACATGTACGGTCGCTACCGGCTATGGCGCGGCCAGCAGGTCGCGTCGGGTCGCTTCGGCGTGACGAGCGAGATGATCAACTCGTCCTACCTGGTCGAGATCAAGATCGGCCAGGGGGCGAAGCCCGGCGAGGGCGGCCACCTGCCGGCTCGGAAGGTGACCGAGCGCGTGGCGGCGGCGCGGAACGCGACCGCCGGCACGGACCTCATCTCGCCGTCGAACAACCACGACCTCTACTCGATCGAGGACCTCGCGGAGCTGATCGACGAGCTGAAGACGGCGAACCCCGACGTGCGCGTGTCGGTGAAGGTGCCGGTGGTGCCGAACATCGGCACCATCGGCGTCGGCATCGCCAAGGCGGGCGCCGACATCATCACCCTGTCCGGCTTCGAGGGGGGGACCGGCGCCGCCCGCTCGCACGCTCTGCGGCACGTCGGGCTGCCTTCGGACATCGGCACTCGCGCCGTGCACCTGGCGCTGATGGAGGCGGGCATCCGATCGCGCGTCGAGATCTGGGCCGACGGCGGCTACCGGCACGGCCACGACATCGTGAAGCTCCACTGCCTGGGCGCGAACCGCGTCGGCTTCGGAACGCTCGCGATGGTGTCGCTCGGCTGCACGATCTGCCGTGGCTGCCAGCTCGATACCTGCCACGTGGGCATCGCCACGCAGATCGAGTCGGAGGCGGAGGCGCAGCTCAAGGGACTGAAGAAGTTCACGCCGCAGGTGTACGACGATGCGGTGGAGAGCTGCGCGCGCTTCTTCGAGGCCATGGGGGAAGAGGTGCGCGAGGTCACCGCCGCCCTCGGCTTCGAACGCGCACAGGACCTGGTCGGACGCAGCGACCTCCTCGTCCAGGCGCGCGAGCGCTCGGCCGTGGACCTGCACGAGCTGATCCGCCCGCTCGACGAGATGCTCGACCTCGAGCCGCTCGACCTGCCCGTGCCCGCCGACGATCGCGAGGCCGCCGGCCTGATCGCCGCGCGGCCGCTCAGGATGAGGGCGAACGAGGCGTCGGCGCGGATCGCGGCGCTCGCCGGCGACGTCGTTCCCGGCCGCGTGCTCGCGCGTGAGTGGGACGAGCCGGCCGACGCCGACGACCGCGTGCTCGGCACGGAGCTCGCGGGCGCGATCGCGCGCCGCCGCATCTTCGAGGCGGGCCACCCGCCCGACAGCGGGACGATGGCCTCGCTGTCCTTCAACGCGGGTTCGGTCGGCGGGCAGGGCCTGGGCGCATTCAACGTCTACGGCGTGGACATCACGGTGGAGGGCGGCGCCCAGGACGGCGTGGCGAAGACCATGTACGGCGGCAAGGTGGCGGTCATGAAGGGGCTCGACCGCCTCGGGCGGCGAACCGGAGGCTCGGTCGGCAAGTCGTTCGCGTACGGCGCCCAGCGCGGCCTGCTCTTCGTCCAGGGCGACGCCGACTCGCGCTTCTGCATCCGCCTATCGGGCGCGGACGTGGTGATCGGCGGCGAGCCGCGCGAGCCGCTCGACGACTCCCTCGGCTGCCCGGCCGACCGCGCCAACATCAAGGGCTTCGCGTTCGAGTACATGACGGCCGGCCGCGCGGTGGTCCTGGGCGACCCGGGGCCGTGGCTGTGCGCGGGTCAGACCGGGGGCCGGGTCTACCTGCGGGTCAACCCGGAGTGGAACCTCGACCGCGCGGCGCTCGAGCGCAGGCGCGGCAAGGGCGCGAAGGTGGCGATCGAGGAGCTCGACGCGCTCGGAGTGCGCGACGTCGGGGAGCTCCTCGGCGGCTACGCGGCCGAGCTGCGGGCGACCGGTCAGGAGGACGAGGCCGACCGCATTCTCGGACTGGCCGCCGCTCCGGGCGCGCACTTCCTCATGTCGGTGCCCGAGGGGGAGCAGACCGACCCGTCGATCTCGACGGAGTAGGCGCACGGTCGACGACCAGGGCGCTCGCGTTCAGCATGCTTCGCGTCCTCGCCGCTCCGGGTGCCGCTGCGAGACTGAAGACCGTGGGCGCCCTGCGCTTCGGTCCCTCCTACCTGCCCTCCCGCGAGTCGCCCGAGGAGGCCGTCGAGCTGCTGCTGCAGCGCGGCTACGACGCCTGCGAGATCGACTTCGAGGGCAAGTTCTGGATGGACTGGGACTTCGCGAGGCGCCTCGGGGAGCTCGCGCGCGAGGCGGGGATCGCACTGTCGGTTCACGCCCCGCTGTTCGCGATCGTGGGGCGACCGGAGAAGGACAGGAAGCATCGAATGGCGGTGGGGATGCTCGATCACACGGCAGGGATTGCGGCCGCGTGCGGCGGCCGAGGTCGTGGTGGTTCACCCCGGCTACCTGTTCGGGCGAAACCATGAGGCGGCGATCGACTCGGTCGTCGAGCAGCTCGCCGAGGTTCGCGAGCGGCTCGAGCAGAAGGACCGTGGAGTCCCGTTCGGAGTCGAAGTGATGGGACGCGTTAACGAGCTCGGCACGCTGGAAGACGTTCTATCGATCGCCGCTGGCCTCGACTGGGTCCGGCCGGTTCTCGACTTTGCGCACCTGCATGCGGTCACAGACGGCGGGTTCACCGACGTCGAGCCGTTCGCGGAGGCGCTCGCCGCCGCCGACGCCGCGATCGAGCCGGGAGCGCCGTTCCATATCCACTTCTCCGACATCAGCTACGCGAACCGCAACGAGAAATCTCATCTCCGCTACGGAGAGGGCACGCTCCGAGCCGACCCTCTCGCCCAAGCGCTCGGGCGCTTCGAGCGGCCCGCGACGGTGATCGGCGAGTCTCCCGACGAGGAGTCGAATCAGGCCATCCGCGCCGCGCTCGGGTAGCTTCCGATCGATGCCGACTGCGTTTGTCACGGGCGGTTCCGGGTTCATCGGGGGAGCGCTGATCGAGCGCCTGCGAAAGGAGGGCTGGGCCGTGCGTGCGCTGGCGCGCTCGGAGAGGGCCGCGGAGCGAGTGCGCGAGCGCGGCGCCGAGCCGGTGAGCGGCGACCTCGACGCTCACGACTCGCTGCGCGCGGGGGCCGAGGGCAGCGACGTCACGTTCCACGCCGCCGCGGCCCTCGGCGACTGGGGCGACCCCGCCGAGTTCGAGCGCGTGAACGTGGCCGGGACGGCGAACGTGATCGCCGCCTGCCGGGCCGCGAAGGTGCCCCGGCTCGTGCACGTGGGCACGGAGGCGGCGCTCATGGCGGGCGAGCCGCTCGTGAACGTCAACGAGGATGCGCCGCTGCGCCCGGACTCGCCGGCCCTCTACTCGGCCACCAAAGCCAAGGCGGAGCTGCGCGTACGGGCGGCGAACCGCGACGGCCTCGACACGGTTGTCATCCGGCCGCGCTTCGTCTGGGGGCGGGGCGACACCACCCTCCTTCCGGCGATCACGGAGCTGGTGCGCTCGGGCCGCTTTCGCTGGATCGGCGGCGGCACCCATCTCACCGCCACCACGCACGTCGACAATACGGTCGAGGGTCTATGGCTCGGCGCCACGAAGGCGCGGGCGGGCGGTGTCTGGTTCGTGACGGACGGCGAGCCGGTGGTCTTCCGCGAGTTCGTGTCGCGCATGCTCGAGACCCAGGGCGTCACCCCGCCGGACAAGTCGGTGCCGCCGGCCGTCGCACGGGCAGCGGCCCCCGCCTCCGAGCGGGCCTGGCGGCTGCTCGGGCGGGGCGGTCAGCCGCCCATCACACGCTTCGCCACGTGGCTCGCGTCGCAGGAGTGCACCATCGACATCTCCCGCGCGAAGCGCGATCTCGGCTACCGGCCGGTCACGACTCGCGAAGAGGGCCTGGCCGAACTGGCTGCCGTGGCGAAGGCTTAGGCGAAGGCGGTGCGGGTCTCCTTCGAGCTCCGCTCGACGCTCAGGCTCACGTAGAAGAGCCGGAAGCGGCCGATGCCGATCTCGTCGCCGTCCTCGAGCTCCGCGAGCTCCACACGTTCGCCGTTCTTGAAGACGCCGTTGAGACTGCGGTCGTCGAGGATGCGAGCGCCGCCTTCCTCTCGGTAGAGCAGCGCGTGACGGCGCGAAACCGTCGGGTCGTCGAACCGCACGTGGGCCGAGAGGCTGCGTCCGATCCGGGTCCAGCCGTCCTGGAGCGGGACTACCCGGACGCGCTCGTCGTCGGCGAAGGCGAGGTAGTCGCCTTCTCGCACGAGGGCTTCGCGCGCCTCCTCGAGCCAGGGCGGCGCCCCCTCGACGTCGTTGTGGTCATGCTTCTTCAGGCCCTCGCCGAACAGCGTCGCGCGGCGGAACTGACGGTGCCCGCACTCTGGGCACGCTGGAACCTGATCCAGCTCATGGAGCGCTATGGCGAATCCGCACGAGTCGCAACGGAAGGAGCCGGCCCCTGCCAGGGTTCCGGCGCTGAAGGCTTCCATTGATATGTCTCTCCTCGGGGTGGGGGTAGGGGCATGGTAGCGAGGCCTGTCAAGAGTCCAAGTCAAAAGGCCGCTATTTGCGGGCTTTCTTACGTGTAAGGACAAAGACCCACCGCCGAGTTCGACATTTCGGAGTGAGCCGGGCGGGAGAGCGCAGCGAGAGGACTCTCCCGCCCGGCCGCGAACCCCTGCGCATGCCCGATCTCGCCGCCATGATCATGCGCCGAAGCCTCGGGACGCTTCCGCCCGGCGGCCCCCGGTGCGCCGAGTGCCGCCGCAACCCACTCCCCGGCGAGCGGGTGCACGAGCTCGACTCCGGTCGCACGCTATGCGACCTGTGCTTCGCCGTGCTGCCGGACGAGCGTCGGCTCGCCGTGCGCACCGAGCGCGTGCACGCCAGCGAGCGACCGCTCGAGGTCGCACCGAAGGCCGCCTGACCACCGGCGGGGGGCGCCCATAGAATCCGGGCGCCCATGCGCGAAGTCACCGTCTCGACGGTCATCTCCGCCCCTCGCGAGGAGGTGTTCGACTTCGTCTGCGACCTGGCCGGCCGCCCCGCCTACACCGATCACTACATGCACGACTACCGGCTCGCCCGCGTCAACCCGGTCGGCCTGGGGGCGGCGGCACGCTTCCACATCCGGGCCCCGCTCGCAAAGGAGTATGCGGAGCTCGAGATAAAGGAGGTGGATCGGCCGCGCCGGATCGTCGAAGAGCTCCACGTGGGGCGCCGCGGCCGAAACCGCTCGCTCGCCGTCTATGAGTTCATGCCCGAGACCGGTGGCGTCACGCGCGTCGAGCTGACCACCTACAGCGAGCCCGCCACGGTGATCGACCGCATCAAGGAGATCGGCGCCGCGGGGTCGGTCCGGCGCAAGACGAAGAAGGCACTCGAGCGGCTCCGAAGGATCTTCGAGGAGCCGCCCAAGGAGCCGCTCAAGCGGGCGACGATCGCGGGCTACGAGCCGGCGAAGGCACCCCGCTTCGGAGCCCCCGCGGGCATGGATCCGGCGCGGGCGAGGCGTGACTAGACTGCCCGCCCGGATGGACGTTCTGCTGCGCCGACTCGCCCTGGCGGCCTGCGTGCTCGGCCTCTCCGTCGGCGTGGCCGCCTGTGACGACGAGGAGCAGGGCGTGGACGAGCCGGCCGAGGAGGGACTCGCGCTCCCGCTCGACGGGGTGGACTACAACGTCTTCATCACCCGTCAGCTGAACCCCGAGATCCCCCCGGACGACACCTACTACACGGGTCCGGAGGTGCCCCCGGACGAGACCCTGTACGGCGTCTTCCTTCAAGCCTGCAACAACTCGGATGAGCGCCGAAGTACTGCGGAGGACTTCAAGGTCGTCGACAACCAGGGCAACGAGTTCGAGCCCGAGCAGGTCGACGCGGGCAGCGTCATCGCGTACGAGCCCGGGGAGCTCGACCCCGAGGAGTGCATCCCCGAGGCCGGGAGCCTGGCGCAGCTCGGTCCCGAGGCCGCCTCGATGCTGCTGTTCCGGTTTCCGCTCGCAGTAACGGAGAATCGCCCGCTGGAGCTCGAGATCGAGGGCGAGGGCGACGAGATGCTCACCTTCGAGCTCGACCTCTAGCGTCGCGTCTTCAGCCCGTCCTCGAGGACGACCCGAGCCGCCGGCGCCGCCGTGGCGCCGCCCGCTCCGGCCCGCACGAACATGACACCGACCGCGATGCGCGGGCGGGCCGCCGGGGCGAAGGCGGCGAACCAGGCGTCCGTGTTGGACCCGTCGGTGGGGGACGCGGCGTTCGGCCCGCGGGTGTCCTCGAGCTCTGCGGTCCCGGTCTTGCCGGCCACCTTCACGCCGCCGATCGCGGCCGCCGTGCCCGTGCCGTAGGAAACGACGTCGACCATCAGCGAGCCGATCGTGCGGGCGACTCTGCGCGACGTGACCCGCACCGGGTCCGCGGGCTCGTCCGCGGCCAGCGTGGGCTCATGGCGAACCCCGTCGGCCGCGATCACCTGCGCCGCCGAGGCCAGGCGGAGGGGAGTGGCCAGCACCTTCCCCTGGCCGATCGCCGTCGATCCGACCTCGAGCGGCGTGCGGATCTCCGAGGCCGGCGGAAGCGTGCTGGCCACCTCTCCCGGGATTGTGGGCTCGGCGTTCCAGCCGTAGCGCTCGGCCGCGTCGACGAGCCGTTCCGCCCCCACCTTCACGCCCAGGGGCGCGAACACGGAGTTGCAGGAGTGGGCGAAGCTGTCCCGGAAGCTACCGCCGCAGGACTCGCCGCCGGCGTTCTCGAGCTCCACTCCGTCGATGGTCGCCGCCGTCTCCACCGGGAACTCGTCGGTGGGCTTGACGAGGCCCGCCTCGAGCGCGGCGGTGGTCGTCACGATCTTGAAGGTCGAGCCCGGCGGCTGCGGCGCCGAGAACGCGATCCCGGCGAGGGCGAGGATCGCGCCGCTCCGCGGGTCGAGCGCCGCGATCCCGCCGAATCGGCCCGCGAGCGCGATCACGGCGGCCTCCTGTAGCCGCGTGTCGATCGTCGTTTGCACCGGCGGCGCCTCGCGCGGCCGCGCTCGCGCCAGCACCCGCCGGCCGGCCCGGAGCTCGCCGCCGGGCCTCCCGGCCAGCCGATCCTCGAAGGCCTCCTCGAGCCCGCTCTGCCCGACCGGCCAGTCGCGCGGGAAGCCGCGCGCGTAGAGCGCGTCACGCTCGCCCCTCGTCTCCTCGGGCTCCATGCTGCCGGCGATCGAGTCTGCGATCCCCACGAGCGGTGAGCTGCGCGCGTCCGCCGGCCCCTCGGCGAGCACCTTCCGGTTGCGTGAAAACAGCGTGGCACGCTCGGGCGGCGCGCTCTCACGGCGCAGGCGCTCGCCCTCGCGCAGCTCGGGGAAGACGAGCCAGGGCTTCCACTCGACCTGCTCGTTCTCCACGGGTACGAGCAGCTCGCCGCGCTGTAGCCCGAAGACCCGCGTGCGGAGCGTCATCGGCACGACGACCGAGTCGCCCCGCGCGCCCTTCGGGTCGCCCGCGGACACGGCCACCAGCGTCGCCGTCTCCGCGGCGCGGCGGTACGCGCGGCGGAAGCGCTCGAACGGATAGTCGGAGCGGGCCGAGTCGCTCAGAAGGGCGTACATGGCGCGCTCGTCGCCGCGTTCCCAGGCCTCCGCGAAGTCGCTCGCCGCGCGCTCGTCGGCGCTGGCGGCGAGCGATCCGACCAGCGCGCCGGCGGCCAGCGCAAGCGCCGCGAGCCCGCCGACGGCGGGAAGGGCTCGATGCGTCAGGCGCCTGCGGCGCTCGCTGCTGAGGTCGATCACGGGAGGGCCGGCGTCGATGGTAACCGCGACTGCCGAGGCTGCCTCGGGCGCATCAACTATTACGCTGGTTTGGGCGCGTGACCCCGCTCGATTGGATCATCGTGGCGTTTACGGCGCTGATGGCATTCTGGGGTTACGCCCGGGGCCTCATCGTGGGAGCGCTGTCGCTCGCCGGGTTCGCAGGCGGGGCGCTGCTGGGTTCGCGGCTCGGGCCGTTGCTGCTGGCGGAGGGCTCGAGCTCGCCGTACGCGCCGCTGGCGGCGCTGATCGGCGCGCTGGCGTTTGGGGCGGTTCTCGCTGCCGGTCTCGAGCTGCTCGGTTTTCGCCTCTCCCACCGGCTGGGCAGCCGCCTCGGCGTTCTCGACGGGGTCGGGGGCGCAGCGCTGGTCGGCTGCGTCGGGTTGGGGCTCGTCTGGATCGGCGGCGCCGTGGCGCTCCACACTCCCGGAGCAAGCGATCTGCGCGAGCCGATCCAGCGCTCGGCGATCCTTCAGGAGCTCAACGAGCGGCTCCCCCCGTCGGGACCGATCCTTCAGGCGCTCGCGCGCTTCGACCCGTTCCCGCAGATCGAGGGCCCAGCGCCGGACGTCGCGCCGCCCACCGCCGCGATCGCCCGCGACCCGGACGTGGAGCGCGCCGGGGGCAGCGTGGTGAAGGTGCTCGGTACGGCCTGCGGGCTGGGGGTGCAGGGCAGCGGCTGGATCGCAGCCGACGGCGTCGTCGTCACGAACGCGCACGTCGTAGCGGGGCAGGACGACACGACGGTCCAGGTGCGGGGCGAGGGACCGCGCCTCGACGCGCAGGCGATCTGGTTCGACTCGCGCAACGACCTGGCGATCCTGCGCGTCCCGGGCGTCTCCGGCGTAGCGGCGCTGCGCCTGGACGTTGGAGCGGAACAGGGCGCCTCGGCGGCGATCCTCGGCTTCCCCGAGAACGGGCCGTACGACGTGCGAGGCGGGCCGGCTCGGACAGACGTCGACCGTGGTCAGCCAGGACGCCTACGGGCGCGGCCCGGTGCGGCGCACGATCACCGCGCTGCGCGGCCTCGTCCGCTCGGGCAACTCGGGTGGCCCGATGGTGGACGCCGCCGGCCGAGTTGTCACGACCATCTTCGCCGCGTCGGTGTCGGATGGAGGCCGGAGCGGCTTCGGGGTTCCGGACTCGATCGTGCGCGAGGCGCTCGGGCGCGCGAGCGGGCCGGTGAACACCGGCCCCTGCGCGCGTTAACCACGGCGCCGGTTCCGACATCTCACAGCAGCGCGATCACGGCGTCGAGGTCCGCGCTCCTCGCGGCTATCAATTCCTCGGCCTGAGCGCGCAAGGCGCGGAGGTTCTCGTCGGTCGCGTCGTCCAGCGCGTCGCTCGCCCGCGTCAGCTCGACCTGGAAGCGCCAATAGCGGCCCTCGCCGAGCGCGTGGCGGAGCTGGTAGTCCACGGCATCCGAGATCCCGTCGAAGACCACGTCGAGCAGCGGTCGCGCCCACTCGAGCAGACCCCAGTCCTCGATCTCGTCGAAGGTACGTCGTCGCGTTCGCTCGCCGGTGCCGAGGGACAGCAGGACGACTTCGGCGCCCGGCTGGAAGCGCACGGCCTCGGCGAAGGCGGACATCGCCGGGTTGGCCGCGAACACCCCGCCGTCGACGAGCGCGCGGCCGTCGACCGCTGACGGCTCGAAGTAGGTCGGCGCGGCGGAGGACGCGCGCGCGACGACGGAGAGCGGGAAGTCGTCCTCGGGGCTCTCGCGCGCGTCGGTGGTCTTGAAGAAGAACGGGGCCGGCCCGGCGGTGTCGTAGGCCGGCACGACCAGGTCGGGGCGGGTCCGGCTCAGGCGCTTGTCCGACAGGAAGCGCGCGAGCACGCCGTCGAGCGTCGCCGAGTCGTACTTCTCGTCGAGCAGACCGTCGGCGCTCCTGATCCGCTGGAAGATCGAGCGGGAGAAGATCTCGGGACCTTCCTCCTCGTACAGAGCCGCCACCCGGGCGGCGGGGAGCGGGTCGGGGGCACAGAGCGCGCAGGCCAGGATCGCCCCCGTGGAAGTCCCTGCGATCAGGTCGAACAGCTCGAACACCCGACGCTCCGCGCGGCGCTCGAGCTCCTCGAGCACGAGCGCGGGAATGAGGCCGCGGATCCCGCCGCCGTCGATGGAGAGGACGCGCATGACGTCGACGGTAACCGCTACAACTCCTGCGGTGCGTGCCGTGCGAATTCTGCTGCTTGCTGCGATTGCGGCGGCGACGGCGGGCTTTCAGCAGCCACCGCCGACGCGCGAGCAACTCGACCCCAATCCCTGCATCGCCCCCCAGGCCGCCCTGCTGCGCTGCCCGGATTTCGCCATGCGGCGACCCTATGGGCTCTACACCGACCGGTTGACGAAGGCGGGACACACCGTGCTTCGCGCCGGAAACGTGATCGACAGCGTCGGTCGGGGGCCCGTCGAGCTCCACGGCGTGCGAATCGGCCCGCGCTTCATGCGCGCCTACCAGCGGATCTACGCCCGGAACGGCGGGCGGATAGACGTGAACACGGGAGCGCGGCTCGAATTCAAGTTCGCCCACCAGCAGCGCTACTGGTGGAAGTTCTACGACGCCGCCCGCTTCGAGCTCTGGCGGGTGGACCGCGAGGGTCGCCGCACCCGCCGGGTGCGCACGGGGCCAAAGGTCTCCTACTGCCTGCGCGACCTGACCCACACGCGGCCCCGGCTCGCGCGCTCGCCGCGTCGTCGGGTCTATCCGGCGTGCAACACCGACCCGGGCCGCCGGCGCGTCCGGCTCGGCACCTCGCCCGGATGGGCGGATATCTATCCGCCGGCCTATCCGGAGCAGTGGATCGACGTGACCGGCCTGCGCGGCTGCTTCGCCTACGTACATACCGCCGATCCGAAGAACGGGATCTACGAGGCGAACGAGGACAACAACGAGGCGCAGGTCATCGTGCGGCTGCCGTTTCGCCCCGGCGAGCGGCGCGGCGCCTGCCGCGGGCGTGATCTGGGCCGCGGCTACGATCAAGACGGCTACGGCGGCTAACGGCTAGCGGAGCTCGCCGCCAGCGCACGGGCCGTCTCGACTACCTCCGCGACGAGGGTCGCGAGGTGCTCCGAGCCGGTGCCAGGGTGCAGGATGCAGGCGCGCAGCGTCTCGCGGCCGCCGAAGACGGTGCCGGTGACGAAGACGCGACCGCGCGCCTGAACCGCCTCGGCCAGCGCGCGGTTCACGTCCTCCAGCCGGCCGGGCGGACAGCCCGCCGGGCGCGCGCGGAACGCGACGATCGAGGTCTCGGGCGCGGCGGCCAGCTCCAGCTCGGGCTCGCGCTCGACGAGGGCCGCCAGCTCGCGGGCGAGCTCGTTCGCGCGCGCCACCTGGGCGGCGAGGCCGGCGCGTCCGCGTGATGCGATGGTCGCCCACGTCTTGAGCGCGCGGAACGGTCTCGTCTGCTCGAACCCGTACTCGGCGAACGTACCGACCGGCGCGCCCGCGTCCTGGCGCAGGTACGGCGGGACGAGGCTGAACGCGTCGCGCAGGTCGTCGCCGCGCCGAGCGAGCGCGCACCCGGCGTCGACGGGGACGCCGAGCCACTTGTGCGGGTCGAGGGCGAGCGAATCGGCCCGCTCCATGCCGCGAAAGCGGGCCGCGACCGCCGGGTCGAGCACGCCGAACGCACCGTACGCGCCGTCGACGTGGAACCAGAGGGCCTCCGTCGCCGCGACGTCTGCGAGCGCATCGAGCGGGTCGATCACGCCGGCGTTGACGGTTCCGGCCGAGCCGACGAGCAGCGCGGGCAAGGCGCCGCTCGCGCGATCCGCGGCGATGGTGGCGCGCAGTGCGACCGCGTCGAGCCGTCCTCCGTCGAGCGGCACCTCGCGCATCGCTCCGCTGCCGATGCCGAGCAGCTCCAGCGCGCGCCGTACGCAGCTATGGGCCTCGGCCGGGACGTAGGCGACGAGCTGGGGGGCGCCGGCGAGGCCGTCGCGACGCACGTCGTGGCCCACTGCCGCCAGCGCACGACTTCGAGCGCCGGAGAGGCAGACGATCGTGGCGGCGGACGCGCCGCTCGTGAGCAGGCCGGCGCCCGGCGCGTGCGGGAAGCCGACGAGCTCGGCCAACCAGCGCACCACTGCGTGCTCGAGGTGGACGTCGGCGTGGTCCCCGGCGACGACGCTCGGGTTCATCGCGGCCGCCGCCAGCGACGCGACGATCCCGGCGGGCGAAGGCGGCGGGTTGACCCAGCCGAAGAAGGCCGGGTGGCCATTGCCCATGGCGTGGGGCAGGACGTCGCGCAGCGCCGTCGCCACCAGGTCGTCGAGCGTGCCCGCGTGCTCCGGCAGGGGCAGGTCGAGCAGCTGCTCGCGCAGGGCGTCGGGCAGCGGCTGCCAAACCGGGCGCGACGGCAGCGCGGCGAGGTGGTCGGCGACGCCGTCTACCAGCTCGTGCGCGGCGGGGCGAAACGCTCGCAGCTCGCCTTCGAACACGTCGCAAGCATAAGTTGAGCGCCTTCGCCGCTTAAGGCGGGGGCGCCAGGCGCGGTGGGGGCTGCCCGGGACGGGTCGGGCCACACGGGATCGGGATCCCCTGGGCGTCGCGGCAGCCGGGCGGTGGGGGCGGCGGCGGCGGATCCTCGATCCGCGGCACGTCGGCCGGCGGCTCGGGCGGCCCGTCGGGAATCGGCGGCTCCTGCGGCGGGGGAGGCGGCGGCGGGTCGATCGCGGGGGTCTCGCTGCCCGCCGCTGATCCCGCTGTCTCCGCCGCCGCGCCCGCCGCTCCGCCGGCCGGAGCCGCGGTCCGTGCGCTCGGGCGCCGTCGGCGTGTTCGCGTCCGCGGGCGGATTCGAGGGCGTGGTGGGCGGCATTGCTGGTTTGCTCGGGCACGTCGCCGGTCGCCGGCTCGGCCGGTCCGGGCCGGCGGCCGGGGCTTCGCCGCCACCGCTCCTCTTCTCGCTTCGCCGGCGCCGGCTTCCGCTTCGGCCGTGGCTCGTCCGGCTTGTCGGCCGCTGGCGCGGGCGCGTCGTCGGCAACCGGCGCCGGGGCCCCCGGCGGCGTGTCGTCGCCGGCGGCGCCGGCGAAAACGACGACCACGAGCAGGAGCGCGAAGAGCCCGATTAGAACCGCGTCAAGCCGGCGATGGCGAAACACCGAGGCGAGCGCTCCCTCGGCCCCCGCCGTCGCCTCGGCCGCGCCGTGGGCGGCGGCCTCGTGCCGCGCGATCACGTCGCTCCAGTCCGCGCCCGCCGCCTCGGCGGCCGAGGCCATCGTCTCGCGGAACAGCGCCGGCCCGGCGGCGATCGGGAGCCAGGCGCGGTAGGACACACCCGCTTCCTCCATCGCCTCGCGGCTGAGCCGACAGGTCTCACACTCGAGCAGGTGGCCGGCGAGCCAGTCGCCGTCGGCGGCCCGCTCGCGGTCCTGCCTCGCCGCGAGCAGGGAGAGGGCCCGCTCGCAGTCGGCGGACGAGGTCGCGATCGAGGCGAGAGCGGTGCCGCGCAGCGCGTCGCGCAGGCCGATGCGCGCCCGCGAGATCAGCTGAGCCACGGAGTTGCGATTCATGTCCATGATCTCGGCGATCTCGTCGTACGAGAGCTCCTCCAGCTCCCGCAGGGCGAGGACCTCGCGCTGACGCTCGGGGAGGGTCGCATTGGCGGCGCGGATCTCCTCCTGGCCCGCGGCGAGCAGCAGGCTCCGCTCGGGGTCGTCCTCGGGATCGCCGGGATCGAAACCGAACCCGCCCCCTCCGACTCCGCCTCCGACGGGGATCGACGACTCGGGGATCTGGTCGCTCGGCTCGGCTCGCCTTCGCCGCTCGATCAGGTCGTAGCACGCGTTGCGCGCCGAGGTGAAGACATACGAGCCGAACGCGAGCTCGCGGCCCTGGAGGTTCGGCAGCCGCTTGAAGACGCCTACGAAGGCCTCCTGCGTGGCGTCGGCGGCGTCGTCCTCGGATCCGAGGATGCGGTAGCAGAGGTTGTACGCGCGCTGCTCGTAGCGGCCGTAGAGCTCCGCGAAGGCATCGCCGTCGCCGGCGGCGGCCTCCCCCGCGAGGCGGGCCTCATCGGCGGAAGGTCCGGCGGCGCGAGCCGAACCGCTCATCGCGCTCCTCCGGAGGGGTGTCTTGACCTGGGGGACGAGCCAATGGGCGACGCTTGCCATCGCCTCTCCAACCGAGCAACCGTGACCGAATTACGGTCCACCGAGGGCAAACCTACGCCGACCGGCGGGCGCGTTGTGTGAGAAGCGTCTCAGCGAGCCAGGTGGATCCCGAACGCGCGCGGCGCTGTGCAGATCGCCCGCGTCAGGGGGTCGGCTCGGCGGCCCTGCTCCTCGACACGCTCCCGACGCACGAGCGCCGAGCGCACCAGCGAGCCGCCCAGCCATGCCAGCGGCTCCGGCGGGACGAGCGCGCCCGGCCCGGAGTCGACGATCGGGAGCCGGGTCCACTCGTCGCGTCGGTCCAGGGCGAGCGAGGCGAGCGTTCGGCCGGCCAGGTGGGAGGGTCCGACCCCGTTGCCCGTGTAGCCGAACGCGAAATGAACGGGGGCTCCGGGCAGCGTCCCGATCTGCGGGATGTGGCTCGGGGAGACGTCGATCGGGCCGCCCCAGGCGTGCGTGATGCGGCGCTTCGCGAGCGCCGGGAACATCCGCAGCAGATGTCGACGAACCTCGCCCGCGAGCTCGGCGTCCACTTCCACCCGCCCGTTCACGCGGCCTCCGTACGCGAGCCGGCCGCCGCCCCAGCCGAAGGCGATCCGCCCGTCGCGGGTAGTCCGGAGATAGTGGATCAGCGTGCGGGCGTCGGTGATGCACTCGCCGCCGGTCCAGCCGAGCTCGGCCAGCACGTCGGGCACCGGCTCGGTGAGCACGATGTGCGAGGAGGCCACCGACAGTCGCGTTCGCAGCGCGCGCAGGCCGCGGGCCGCCGGTCCAACCGCCAGCACCGCAGAGCCCGCCCGCACGCCGCCGCTCTCGGTCTCGACGACGGCCTCGCCGTCCCGCGCACGCAGCGCTCTGACTCGCGAGCCCTCGTACAGCAGCGCGCCGCCGTCGACCAACCGCGACCGCAGCCCGAGCGCGAGCCGCGCCGGTTGCAGGGTGGCGAAGTCGGGGATCAGAACGCCGCGCCGGAAGACCGGCGACGCGCATCGCGCCCGCACCTCGCCGGCGGAGAGCTCGACCACGCGGTCGGGCGCCCCCAGGGCCGCGGCAGCCTTGGCCGCCCGGGGGCCCACCTCGTCGAAGGCCGGCGCCGTGGACACGCAGAGGTAGCCCGATCGATCGAACCACGCGTCGACCCCGTGTTCGTCACACCAGGCGCCGATCTCCGCGACGGTTTCGCTCGAGGCCTCGAGCAGTTCGCGCGCCGGGCGGTCGCCGAAGCGGTGGCGCAGCGTCGGCGCGGCCATCCACATCGACTCGCAGAAGCCGCCGTTGCGCCCGCTCGGCCCATGGCCGCAAATACCGGCCTCGAGCACGGCCACGCGGGCGCCCGCGGCGAGTAGGTGCCAGGCGGTCCACATGCCCGTGTAGCCCCCTCCGATCACGACGACATCGGCGCGGGTCCTGCCCACGAGTGGGGGGAGAGCCTCTACCCTTCCTGCCTCCTCAAGCCACCAACCGGTGGCGTTGTGACCTGCTATCTGCGTATCGTGGAGAGGGATGGGCAAGACCCTAGTCATCGCCGAGAAGCCTTCCGTAGCGCGCGACCTCGCGGGCGCGCTGCCGGGATCCTTCAAGCAGGCCAAGGACAAGACTCACCTGGTGGGGGATGACTACGTGGTCACCTGGGCGGTCGGCCACCTGGTGGGTCTGGCCGAGCCGGACGCCTACGACCCGAAGCTCAAGAAGTGGCGCTTCGCCGACCTCCCGATCCTGCCCGACAAGTTCAAGCTGGTTCCCAACGACGGCCGCGCGGAGAAGCAGCTGAAGGCGATCCACAAGCTCATGGCGGACGACGAGATCGACCTCGTCGTGAACGCCTGCGACGCCGGACGCGAGGGCGAGCTGATCTTCGCGTACGTGTACGAGACCGCGCGCGTGAAGAAGCCGGTGCAGCGACTGTGGCTCTCGTCGATGACGAGGCGCGCGATCGAGGACGCCTTCGGACGGCTGCGCCCGGCCGAGGAGATGAAGTCGCTCGAGGCGGCGGCCCGCTCACGCTCGGAGGCCGACTGGGTGGTGGGAATGAACGCCACACGCGCCGCGTCGATCCGGTTGCGCGCGGCGTTCGACGGCGCCGTCTCGCTCGGCAGGGTGCAGACCCCGACCCTCGCGCTCGTCGCGGGGCGCGAGGTGGAGATCAGGAACTTCAAGCCGGAGCCCTACTGGCTCGTCGAGGCGCGCTTCGCGGCCAGCGGCGAGCGCAACTATCTCGGCCGCTACCTGGGCGGCAAGCGGCTCGGGAGCGAGGACGAGGCGAAGGCGATCGTCGAGGCGTGCACGGGGCAGCCCGGCGAGATCACCAAGCTCGAGCGCAAGGAGGAGCGCGAGCGACCGCAGCTCCTCTACGACCTCACCTCGCTGCAGCGGCACGCCAACACGTTCTACGGCTTCTCGGCCCGGCGCACGCTCGCCGCGGCCCAGCGACTCTACGAGGAGCACAAGGCGGTCACGTATCCACGCACGAGCTCCCGCTTCCTGACCGGCGACATGGTGGCCGAGATCAGGCCCACGGCCAAGCTCGTCGGGCGCAACGCCGCCTACGCGCGCGGCGCGGCGTACGTGACCTCGCTCGAGAAGCTGCCGCTTCAGCGGGTGGTCAACGACAAGAAGGTCGAGGACCACCACGCGATCATCCCGACCCGCTCCGAGCACGAGCTCGGCCGGATGGGCCAGGACGAGCTGAAGATCTACGACCTCGTCGCCAAGCGCTTCCTGGCCGTCTTCCATCCCGACGCGGTGTTCGAGCGCACACGCGTGGAGACCACGGTCAAGGAGAACGTCTTCCGCACGAGCGGCCGGCGCCTGATCGAGCCGGGCTGGAAGGCGGTCTACGGCGAGGAGGCCGCGGGGGACCGGCACGACGACGACTCGGGCGGCGACCAGCTCCTGCCCAAGCTCGACCAGGGCGAACGGGTCGAGACGCGCTCGGTCGAGTTTCTGCGCAAGGAGACCCAGCCGCCGCGGCGCTTCACCGACGCCTCGCTCCTGGGCGCGATGGAGACCGCCGGCAAGGAGGTCGAGGACGCCGAGCTTCGCGAGGCGATGAAGGACTCGGGGATCGGAACCCCCGCCACCCGCGCGTCGATCATCGAGCGCCTCGTCGACGTCGGCTACGTCGAGCGGGAAGGCCGCGCGCTGGTCGCCACCGAGAAGGGCGTCCAGGTGATCCGGCTGCTGAACGGGCATCAGCTCACCTCGCCGGAGCTGACCGGGAACTGGGAGAAGCGGCTCGGCCTGATCGAGCACGGCGGGGACACCCGCCCCGCCTTCATGCAGGACATCGCGAGCTTCACCAAGGAGACGGTCCAGGAGCTCGACAAGCTCAAGGGCGTTCGGATCGAACGCGCCAAGCTCGGCCCGTGCCCGATCTGCGGCCGCGAGATCACCGAGAACCGCAAGGGCTACTCGTGTTGGTCGAGGGACGACCCCGGCTGCGGCTTCGTGATCTGGAAGCGCAAGGCCGGCAAGTCGCTGCCGGTGGCTGTGGCGACCGAGCTGATCGAATCGCTTCGGGCCTCGCGCGAGGCGGGCGAGGACCCAGGCGTGGGCCGCACGGCCAAGCCCGTGACCGGCTTCCGCAGCCGCGCCGGCCGAACGTTCCGCGCCAAGCTCAAGCTCGAGCAGGACGAGGAAGGCAAGTGGCGCGTGGACTTCGACGAGGAATGGGCGAAGGAGCCGCCCAAGGACGAGTCGGAGGAGGAGCGGGCCGAGACGCGCGCCGCCGCGCCGGCGGGCGAGCCTGCACGGCCGGCCGACGGCGACGGGGCCCGCCGCGAGCCGGCTCGGCCGTCGGCGCGCGCGGGCTGAGCGCCCGCGGCGCCGCGGCGTAGGCGCCTCATACCCCAGACGGATGCGCGACGGTCTGCGATCCGCGACGATCGGGGCATGCGCAGTGCGCGCCCGTTGCTGGGCCGACTGGCCGACATAGCGATCCCCTGGGGCGTGGGGCTGTTCCTGGTCCTCATCGTCCTGGACGAGTCCGAGCGCCTCTCCTCCCCGCTGGTCATCCTCGGCGTCTTTCTCGGGGTCGTTCAGGGCGCCGCCCTGCGCTGGCGTCGCCGGCGCCCCGAGCCGGTGATGGCGGTCGCCGTGGCCGGCGGGCTCGGAACGCTCCTTCTCGCGCCGGAGACGGTTCTCCCGGTCTCCGGCTACTTCGCGATGTGGTCGCTCGCCGTCGCTCGCCCGCGGCGCGTGTCGCTGCTCGGCCTGCTGGCCCTGGAGGCCATCGCGGCCGTCAACCTTCTAACCGCGACGGTCGAGGACCCGGTGGCCGACACCGGGTTCGCGATGGCGGTGGGCGTCGGCGTCTGGGCGCTCGGCGACGCGGCGCGCAACCGGCGCGCGGCGATCGACGAGGCGGCGCGGCGGGCGGTGGGGGAGGAGCAGGCGCGCATCGCCCGTGAGCTGCACGACGTGATCGCGCACAGCGTCTCGATGATCGTCGTGCAGGCAGCCGCGGCCGACGATGTCTTCGACAGCCGGCCGGACCAGGCTCGCACCGCCCTGCGATCGATCGAGCGGGCAGGGCGGGAGGCGCTCGGCGAGCTGCGCCGGTTGCTGAGCGCCGTCCGGCCCGGCGCGGAGGCCGAGCCGACCGGCCCGCAGCCCGGCCTGGGCCGTTTGGACGAGCTCGCCGCGCCGCTTCGCGCCGGCGGCCTCAGCGTGGTCGTGCGCCGCGAGGGGCCGGCGACGGCGCTGCCGGCCGGCGTCGACCTGTCCGCCTATCGAATCGTCCAGGAGGCGCTGACGAACACCGTTCGCCACGCTCGCGCCACGCGCGCGGAGGTGACGGTGCGATACGGCGTCGACGCCGTCGAGATCGACATTCGCGACGATGGGCGCGCCACCCCGGGCAGCGCCGCGAACGGCGGCGGCCACGGACTGGCCGGGATGCGCGAGCGCGTATCGCTCCTCGGCGGCACGCTCGAAGCCGGCCCGCTGCCGGGCGGCGGCTACCGCGTGCACGCCCGCCTGCCCCTGGAGCCCGCGCGGTGAGTGTCCGCGTGGTGGTGGCGGACGATCAGGCGCTCGTCCGCGGCGGCTTCCGCATGATTCTCGACGCCAAGGACGACATCGATGTCGTGGGTGAGGCGAGCGATGGCGGCGAGGCCCTGGCCCTCGTGGAGGACCTCGAGCCCGACGTCGTCCTGATGGACGTCCGCATGCCGAGCCTCGACGGGATCGAGGCGACGCGGCGGATCGTCGCGTCGGGCAGCCGCGCGCGCATCATCATGCTCACTACCTACGACGTGGACGAGTACGTGTTCGCCGCGCTGCGGGCCGGCGCCAGCGGGTTCATGTTGAAGGACGTCAGGCCGCCGGAGCTGGTGGAAGCCATCCGGGTCGTGGCCCGCGGCGACGCCCTGCTCGCCCCGACGGTGACCCGGCGCCTGCTCGACCGCTTCGCGGGGACGTTCCCGGACAGCGCGGCGCCGCCACCGGATCTCGGGGAGCTGACGGAGCGTGAGGTCGAGGTGCTGCGGTTCGTCGCGCTGGCGCTCTCGAACGCCGAGATCGCCGCGCGCCTCCATTTGACGGAGGCCACCGTCAAGACGCACGTCTCCGCAGTGCTGCGAAAGCTCGGCCTGCGCGATCGCGTGCAGGCGGTGGTGTTCGCCTACGACGTGAGGCTCGTGCGCCCGCGCTCATCCTGAAGTAGGAGTCGGAAGGCCATACTCGCGCCCGATGTCCGTTGCGGGCGCCGCCCGTAGCGTCATGGCCGTGGCTGCGATCGAGATTCACGGGCTCACCAAGCGATTCGGCAAGGTACGGGCCGTCACCGACCTGTCGTTCGCGGTCGAGGCCGGCCGGGTGACCGGCTTCCTCGGCCCGAACGGCGCCGGCAAGAGCACGACCCTGCGGATGTTGCTCGGCCTCGTCCGGCCGGACGCCGGCGCCGGGCGGTTCGGCGGCCGGCGGTATGAGGACCTCCCCCACCCGAGCGCCCAGGTCGGCGTCGTGCTCGAGGACGCGAGCTTCCATCCCGGCCGCACCGCCCGCAACCACCTGACAGTGCTCGCCACTGCGGGTCGACTTCCGGTCGGGCGGGTGGACGAGGTGCTAGCCCAGGTCGAGCTCGGCCCCGCCGCCGCCGACCGGCGCGTGAAGGGCTACTCGATGGGAATGCGCCAGAGGCTGGCGATCGCCGCCGCGCTCCTCGGCGACCCCGAGGTCCTCATCCTGGACGAGCCGGCCAACGGCCTCGACCCGCCGGGCATCCGCTGGATGCGCGACCTGCTGCGCTCGCAGGCTGCGCGCGGGCGGGCGGTGCTCGTGTCGAGCCACCTCCTCTCGGAGGTCGCCCAGAGCGCGGACGACATCGTGGTGATCGCCCAGGGCGTCCTGCGCGCGAGCGGCCCGCTCGAGCAGGTGCTCGGCGGCGGCCAACGGGGCGGGCGAGCCGGTGACCCGGGTGCGCGCCGCCGACCTCGACGGGCTGGCCGCCCTGCTGCGCGAACAGGGCATCGCCCTGGAGTCGGACGGCTCCGGCGTCCTGTTGGCGCGGGGAGTGCCGCCGGAGGTCGTCGGCGCCGTCGCGGCGGAGCATCGGGTCGCCCTCTCCGAGCTCGGCGCGCAGCCGCGCACGTTGGAAGACGCCTTTCTCGAGCTCACGGAGGAGCCACAGATGACCGCACTGCTCCACGCCGAATTGATCAAGCTGCGCACCACGCGCACGTTCGTCGCGCTCGCGGCCATCGCCGTAGGCATCTCCATACTGCTCGTCGCGCTTGTCAGCCTGCTGACCGAGCCGACGGGGGACTCCGTGCTCATCGACGTGTTCGCCTCGGACGCGAGCGGTTTCTTCATCCTCGTGCTCGCGGTCGTGGGCATCAGCGGAGAGTGGCGGCATCGCACCATCACGAGCTCGCTGCTCGCCGCGCCCGACCGGCTGCGCTTCCTGACCGCCAAGACCCTGGCGTTCGCGGCGGCCGGGATCCTGCTCTCGCTGCTGATCTCGATCGCCGTCACGATCCTCGGCCTGGCCATCCTCACTGTGCGGGACCTCCCGACACCCGAGGCAGGCGAGCTGGCGGCTCTCGCGGCGCGGAACGCGCTCGTGGCGGCGCTGCTCGGCGCCTTCGGGGTGGCGATCGGCGCGCTCGTGCGCAACCAGGTGATCGCGGTCGTAGGGCTACTGGTGCTCAACTTCGTCGTCGAGGCCACCCTGATCGCCCTCGTTCCCGAGGTCGCACGCTTCGGTCCCTTCACCGCCCTGCCGACCGCGACTGCCGACATCCCGGCCGAGGACGCCGGGCTCGGGGACGAGATCGATCTGTTGGCGCCCGGCGTCGCCGCCCTGGTGATGCTCGCCTGGATCGGCGCCACGTTCGCGGCCGGGGCGGCGCTGCTGCGACGGCGGGATCTCGAGTAGGGGCGCCGGCGGGCCGGCCGCACCGCGCTCAGCGCCGGCGCCGCTGGCGGCGCCGGCCGCCCCGGATTGGCTGGGTAAGGGGGTGGATCCCGGGGGTTGGGCGCTTTATCTACCGAGATGGGTACAGAAAGCGCCCAACCCCCTCTTGGCCGCCTTACCCAGCCCCAGCGCGGCCGGCGGCGCGCGGGCCCGGCGAGCTTGACTTCAAGTGCACTTGAAGGTGCATCATTGAGGTCATGACAAGAGCACTGACAGCGAGCGAGCGGATCACCGAGGAGGTCATGTCCTGGCCGGGCGTCCAGGCGGGACCCGGCTCGCGCGGCGAGTTCGCGTTCACGGTGGGCCGTCGGCAGATCGGTCACCTGCACGGCGACCGCGCCGCCCACTTCTCCTTCCCGAAACAGGTCTGGGCCGAGCTGTTCGAGCAGGGTCGGGTCGTGCTACCACCCGGTCTTCCCGGGCAAGCCGGGGCCCGCCGCGCGCAGAATCGAGACCGAGGCCGACGTGCAAGACGTGATCGAGTTGCTGCGGCTCAACTACGACCGCACGGTGGCCCGCCATGGGCTGCCGGCGGAGGCGGAGGCCCACCCGAGTCGATAGACGCCGCGCCCCGCGGGCGAGCCGGCGGGTCATCGGGCGGGCTCGGCCACCGCTTCCTGCTCGGCTTCGGCGTGCTCGCGCAGCGCGTGGCCGCCACCGCGGGCCGTCGACGGCCACCAGACGCGGTCGCCCAGCAGCTCGACCGCGGCGGGCACCATGATCGTCCGCACGATGAACGTGTCGAGCAGGATCCCGACGGCGACCATGAACCCGATGTTGAAGGCGAAGGTCACGGGCAGCGTCATCAGCACGGCGAACGTGCCCGCGAGGATCACGCCCGCGCTGGTGATCACCGGTCCCGTCGCCGCCAGCGCGCGCAGCACGCCCTCGCGCGTTCCGTGTGTCCGCGCCTCCTCGCGCACGCGGCTCATCAGGAAGATGGTGTAGTCGACGCCGAGCGCCACCAGGAAGATGAACGCGAAGATGGGCAGCGACGCGTCGACGCCCGCGGTGCCCTGCACCTCGATGAAGAAGAAGATCGAGAGCCCGAGCGTGCCGAAGAACGACGCCATCACCGTGGCGATCAGCACGAGCGGCGCGACGATCGCCTGCAGCAGGATCCCGAGGATGATCGTGATGACGAGCAGCGCGACCGGGACGATCACGCGCAGGTCGCGCGCGGCGGCGACGTTGAAGTCCTCCTGCACGGCGCTGCCCGCGCCGACCAGCGCCGTGGCTCCGCCCGGGAGGTCGCGCACCCGGTCGCGCAGCGTATCCACGCGCGCGAGCGCCGCCTCCGAATAGGGATCGTCGTTGAAGGTGACGTCGATCTTCCCGATCGCCCCGTCCTCGGAGCGTTGCGGCTCGCTGACCGCCCCGACGCCGTCGATTCCCTCCAGACGGTCACGCACGGCGGCGAGATCGGCATCGGTGGCCCGGCCGCCGTCGCGCTCCACGAGGACAGAAGTCGGCGCGAGCGCGCCCTGCGGGAACGACTCGCCGAGCACGTCGAAGCCGTCGACACTCTCCACCGACTTCTTGAAGAACCCGCCGATCGAGTAGTCCTCCTTGTAGGCGAAGCAGGCCCAGCGTGAAGAGCGCGAACAGCGCCGTCGTGGCGGCGAGCGCGAGCCCCGGGCGCCGCAGCACGCGATCACCGAAGCGCCGCCAGAGCCCCGGCCGCTGCGCGAGGTCGACGTCCGGCTGGCAGGCGACGGTCGAGCTGCGCGGCCAGAAGCCCCGGCGGCCGGCCGCGGTCAGGAGCGCCGGCAGCAGCGTCAGTCCAGCGAGCAGCACTCCCGCCACACCGATAGCCGACACCGGGCCGAGCGACTTGACGGACCCCGTGTCCGCGAGCAGCAGGACGAGCATCGCGGCGATCACGGTGCAGCCGCTCGCGAGCAGCGCGGGGCCGGCGCGGCGCAGCGCGCGCGCCATCGCCGCGTGCTTGTCCTCGACGCGGTGCAGCTCCTCCCGATAGCGGCTGACGAGCAGCAGGCAGTAGTCGGTGCCCACGCCGAACATCAGCACGATCAGGATGCCCGTCGAGTTCGAGTTGACGTTGTTGCCCGCGTCGGCGTAGAGGTAGATGAACCCGGTGGCCACCTGGTAGGCGAGCCCGACGACGACGATCGGGATGATCGCGATCAGCGGCGCCCGATAGATCGCGCCCAGCAGCACCAGCACGAGCACCACCGTCGCGAGCAGCAGCCTCGTGTCGAGCTCGCCGAAGACCTCCTCGAAGTCCGCCCACAGCCCGAGGTCGCCGGTGACGTAGACCTCGAGCCCGCCGCCGCCGTCGCCGACGAGATCGCGCGTCTCCTTGCCCCAATCGGCGACCCTGTCGAAGTCCAGCGGAACGGTTACGACGGTGTAGGCGGCCTCGCCGTTCTCGCGACACGAGGCCCGGCGGCGCGTCCGGGCTGAACGGCACCTGCGCCGGCTGGGTGACCGGGATCGCGTCGTCCACCCGCTGGGCGTCGCGCGCGATCTTCGCCCTGTCGGCCTCGGTCAGTCCGCCTTCGCGCTTGTAGACGATCAGACCGATGGTCGTCTCGCCGCCCGGGAACCGGTCCTTGAGCAGCTCCTGGACCTGGTCGACTCGGCATCCTCGGGCAGGAAGCTCGCCGTCTCGTCACGGGTAGCGTCGCCGAGCTTGGCGGCCAGCGGCGACAGCGCAATGACGCCGACGATCCAGAGGGCGATCACCACCCACTTGGTGCGGCGGCCGGAGACGAAGGAGGCGAGGGCGGACATCGGCCGTGCAAGGTACCGCGTCGGTGAGACTCATCGCGTGTCAGGCATGTAAACCCTCCGCCGCCCGACGGCGCGCCAGAGCCGCGGCCTGGAGGTGGCGCACGTTTATGTAAAGCGATTGACCGCGGGCTATCCGTCGCGCAGCACGTTCTCGACGTCGCGGAGGGCCCGTTTCGTCGAGGCACGAGCACTGTGCCGGGCCAGTACGGGCTCCGCGTCGTCGGAACGGCCGACGAAGGCCGGCTCGTGAAACCAGTTGCCGCTGTTCCAGAGCCGGATGCCCGAGAGGGTCGTCCACTCGGCCCGATCGTCGTCGGGGAGCGGGCCGGCGCGGTGGGTATGGCCGAACACCACGTGCTCGACGCCCGGGGCCAGCGACTCCGACACGCGGCCCATGGCCAGCAGGCCCGATCTCCGCAGCTCCTCTCCGGTGAGCTCGGCGCGTGAACGGACCAAGTCCCGCACGGTTGAGGACGGCCACGGCGGCCGGGATCGTGACGCGTCCGAGCAGCAGCCGGCCGAGGCGGCCGTTCCCGTTCACCCGCCGCCACACGTCGCGCGACGTGCGGCCGCCGCGCTGGAGCGCGACGGGCGAGGCGCCCTCCGCCAGGCCCGGCAAGGAACGCGTACATCGGGGCCAGGACGGCCTCATAGTCGGCGGCGGTGTCGCACTGCCGGTCCCGGCCCGTGATGCGGCCCATCGCCGAGGCGCCGATCGATTCGAGCCGCGGCACGGTCAGGTGGAGGTCGAGGTAGTGGCCGTGCGTCGCGTAGACGTCGGGGCGCAGGCGGACTCCCGGGTAGGCGAGCGTCACCTGGGCGTCCGGCATCCAGCCGGCCAGCCGGCCTGCGGGGCCGTCGCCGGGCTCGACGGGCCACTACCCCCTCGGGCTCGAGCGTCCGCCCCTCAACCGCAGCCGCGCCAGCCACGGTTCGGCGAGAGCGTGGTCGTGGTTCCCCGGGACGATGAGGACGGAGCGTCCGGCCGCGACGTTGCCGACCTCCTCGAAGAACGGTCGCACGAGCTCGAGCAGCTCGGCGAGCGGCCGATGCCGCAGCTCGAGGACGTCGCCCAGCAGCACCACCCGATCGGCGCCGGCCAGCGCGTGGAGCAGGCGCTCACGTCGCGCCGGGACCCGGGCGACATCCGACTCCCCCAGGGCGCCGAGGTGGAGGTCGGACACGATGGCGGTGACCATTCGCTGGATGGTGGCAACTCGCGGTAGTCTCAGTCATCGTGTCGCGCTTCTGCCGTCACAATCGTCTGACCACCCAGTGCCCGATCTGCTCGAAGGGCACCCTGCTCGAGGACGCGCCCCGGGACCGGCCCGGGCGCCCAGACGCTCCTCGCGCAGCGGTGGCGCAAAGCGAGCGCCCGCGCCGAAAGCCACGAGGCTCTCGCGCGGCCCATTCGTCTCGGCGGGTCCGTACGGGGGCGGCTACGAGGTCCGGCTCGAGCGCGTTCCGGGCGGCCTCCGCGTGGCCACCTGGCAGGCGGGCCAGATCGTGCGCCGCGCTCCCGTGCTCTCCGTCGGGGACCTTGCGTCGCTGCTGGAGGACGCCGCTCGCGAGGAACTACTCCAGCCGCCGTCGCTCGAGACGACCGTCGTGGGCGACGGCGGGTACGGCGCCAGCCCCGGCCGATCCGGCGAGCTGCGGGACGAGCTGCGCGTCGAGCGCCTCGACGGCGCCCGCGTGCGCATTGGGCGCTGGATCCTGCGCCCGAACGCCGGCTGGGAGCTGCAGGAGGCGCCGGTCATGCTGCCGCCGGCCCGCCTCGTCGAAGCGCTCGCCGCCGCGGCGCGGAAGGGCGTGCTCGTGTCAGAGCCGCAGCCCTGACACCGACCCCACGACAGTGCATGCCGTCTTGACCGTCCGCTACTGGTAGGGGGCCAGATGACCCTGACCCTCGTCACCGGTCCCGCCAACGCCGCCAAGGCCGGCGAGGTCCTGGGCGGGCTCCGTGCGCGGCTCGAGGACGAGCCGATCCTCGTGGTGCCCACCTTCCAGGACGTCGAGCACGCCCAGCGGGAGCTTGCCGAGCGCGGCGCCGTCTTCGGGGCGCGCGTGCTGCGCTTCGACTGGCTCTTTCGCGAGATCGCCGAACGCGGCGGCTACCACGAGTCGGTGGCCTCGCCCGTGCAGCGCGAGCTGATCGTGGAGGAGGCGATCCGCGGCGCGCGCCTCGCCGTGCTCGCCGAGTCGGCCGCGCAGCCGGGATTCGTGCGCGCCGCCGCGCGATTCGTGACCGAGCTCGGACGCAGCATGGTCGACCCGGCCCGATTGACCGCGGCCCTCCGGAGCTGGGCCGGCGACGGGCCGCGCCGGGCCTACGCCGACGAGGTCGCCGCGATCTACCGCGGCTACCGCGACGGTGTCGAGGCCGCCGGGCTCGCCGACCCCGAGCTGTTCGCCAAACGGGCGCTCGACGCGGTCCGGCTCGCGCCCGAGCGCTGGCGCGGCACGCCGCTGTTCGTCTACGGCTTCGACGACTTCACGGCGCTCGAGCTGGACGCGCTCGAGACGGTGGCCCGGCGATGCGGGGCGGACGTGACGGTCTCCCTGCCCTTCGAGGCCGGGCCGGGTCGCCTTCAAGGCGGTCGCCCGCGTGCGTGAGGAGCTGCTCGCCCGCGGGGCGCGGGAGCTCGCGCTTCCGCCGCTCGAGGACCACTACGCCGAGGGGTCGCGCCGGGCGCTCCACCACGTCGAGCGCGGCCTGTTCGAGACGGAGCCGGGCGCGCGCGTGGACCCCGGCGCCGCGATCGCCTTCCACTCCGCCGGAGGCGAGCGAGCCGAGGTCGAGCTCGCCGGCGCGCGCGTGCTCGAACTGCTCCGGGAGGGGGTCGAGCCTGGGGACGTCGCCGTCGTCTTCCGTGCGCCGGCCAGCCAAGCCTCGCTGATCGAGCAGGTCTTTGGCGCGTACGGCATCCCGTATTCGCTCGACCGCTCGATCCCATTCGGTCACACCGGTCTCGGGCGCGGGCTGCTCGCACTCGTGCGATGCGCGATCCTGGACGGGAGCGCCGAGGACCTGCTCGCCTACCTGCGGACGCCCGGGCCTGCTGCGCGTGCCGGGGCTTGCCGACCGCCTCGAGGCGCAGGTCCGCCGGGAGGGCGCTCACAGCGCCGCGCAGGCGCGGCAGCTGTGGGAGCGCGAGCACTGGGCCCTCGACGATCTCGATCGTCTGCGCCAGGCTCGTGACCCGGCGGCGTTCGTGGCCGAGGTCGAGCGGCGCCTCGTCGCGCTCTTCGCCGGACCGCACGAGCGACGCGCGGACGTGCTCGCGGGACCGGAGCTCGAGGGCGCGCGAGCGTTGGCGGCGGCGCAGGCGGCTCTCGCGCAGCTGAGAGCTCTGCTCGAGGCGGGCGCCGTCGGTGCGCTCGAGCAGGCGCGCGTGTACAGGGTCCTGGAGGATCTCAAGGTTCCGGTGGGCGAGGAGCCCCCAGCCGGACCGGGTGCAGGTGGCGACGCCCGAGGCGATCCGCGCGCGCCGCTTCGAAGCGGTGCTGGTCTGCGGGCTTCAGGAGGGAGAGTTCCCGCGCGGCGCCTCCTCCGAGCCGTTCCTGAGCGACGAGGATCGGCGCGCGATCGCGCGCGCCAGCGGGCTCGTGCTGCCGGTCCGCGAGGATCGCTCGACCGCGAGCGCTATCTCTTCTACGTGTCCGCCTCCCGCGCCGAGCGCGCTGCTGGTGCTGAGCTCGCGCACGAGCGACGAGGAGGGCAACCCGGAGGCGGAGTCGTTCTTCGTCGAGGACGTCCGCGGGCTGCTTGAGGACGACGCCGCCGAGGTTCGTGTTCGTTCGCTGTCCGACGTGACGTGGCGCCCCGAGGACGCGCCCACCGCCGCCGAGTGGGACAGGGCGCTCGCCGCGACCGGCCCGCGGCGCGAGGAGCGGCGACCCGGGCCCTCGCGTCCGAGCCGCTGCTGGCCGAGCTGGCCGCCCGCGAGGCGGTGTCCGCCGGCGCGCTCGAGCGGTTCGCCGACTGCCCGGTCAAGTGGCTCGTGCAGGACGTGCTCCGCCCGGACGAGCTGGCCCCGGACCCGGAGGCGATGGTGCGAGGCGACTACGCGCACGCGGTCCTCGAGCACACCTTCCGGCGCCTGAGGCAGGAGACCGGACGGCGACGCGTGACCCCCGCCAACCTCGCCGACGCGGAGCGCATCCTGCTCGAGGAGCTGCGCGCCCGCCGCTCGGCCTTCAAGCTGTCCCCCAAGCAGACGCGCGTGCGGGCGGCGGCGCGCCGTCTCGAGTTCGACCTGCTCCGCTTCCTGCGCGCGGAGGCCCACTCCGACGCCACGTTCGAGCCCGAGCACCTCGAGCTCAGGTTCGGGTACGGCGAGGAGACCGGGCCGGTCGAGATCGCCGCCGGACTGCGGGTGCGGGGTCGAATCGACCGGGTGGACACGAGCGACGGCAAGGCTCTGGTGCTCGACTACAAGAGCTCGAGGCGCGTCGACCGCTACAAGGTGGCGAGCTGGGAGTCGGAGAACCGCTTTCAGGCGGCGCTCTACATGCTCGTGGTCGAGCGTCTGCTGCGCCTGCGGGCGGCGGGCGGCGTGTACGTGGCGCTCGGCAGCGACGATCCTCGGCCACGCGGCATGGTCGCCGCCGAGGTCGGCGGAGCTCGGCTCCGGCTTCGTCGCGGGCGACCGGCTCGAGCCGGAGGCGTTCCGCTCCAAGCTCACCTGGGCGCTGGAGCGCATCCGCGAGACCGATGCCCGAATGCGCCGGGGCGAGCTGTGCAGCTCGCCCGACAGCTGCGCCTGGAACGGCGGCTGCTCCTACCCCTCGATCTGCAGGAGCGACGGATGAGCGAGCTGACCGCCGAGCAGCAGCGGGCAGTCGAGCGGCGAGACGGGTCGCTCCTCGTCCGCGCCGGCGCCGGCACCGGCAAGACCGCGGTGCTCGTCGAGCGCTTCGTGCGAGCCGTCGCCGACGACGACGTGGCGGTGGAGTCGATCCTCGCGATCACCTTCACCGAGAAGGCCGCCGCGGAGATGCGGGTGCGCGTCCGGCGGCGCTTCCTGGAGCTCGGGCTGCGCGAGCAGGCGCGCGCCGCCGAGGACGCCTGGATCTCGACGATCCACGGGTTCTGCGCCCGTCTGCTGCGGGCCCACGCTCTCAGCGCCGGGGTCGACCCCGACTTCCGCGTCCTCGACGAGCTCGAGGCCGAGCGGCTCGCGGTCGACGCGTTCGACGGTGCGCTCGAGGACTTCATGGCCGAGGACCTGGCCGAGCGGGTCGAGCTCGTCGCCTCCTACACTCCCGACCGCCTGCGCGACATGGTGCGCACCGCCTACTCGCACCTGCGCAGCCGTGGCCGGCGGTGGCCGAGCCTCGAGGAGGCGCAGCCGCCGCGGCCGGCCGGCGAGCGGGAGCGGCTAGAGGCGGCCGTGCGCCAGGCGCTGGCCGAGCTCGGCGCGGCCGCCCTCGTCCGCCGGCGTGGACGCCGCGCTCGGCCGGCTCGAGGCGTGCGCGGCTCTGCTCGAGCGACTCCCGCGCGAGCAGATCGCGAGCCCCGAGGAGATCGAGGGGCTCGACCTGAAGGGCCGGTCGAACGCTCTCTCCGGGACGGCGTGCCGCGAGTACCGCGAGGCGCTCGCCGCCTACCGCTGGTTCTGTCTCGCGCTCCGCGAGCAGCGCAACCACACCATGCTGCGAGGCCTCCTCGCGCTCTACGGCACGCGATACGACCGGCTGAAGCGGGCGCGGTCGGGGCTCGACTTCGAGGACCTCGAGCTGGTCACCCGCGACCTGCTCGCCGGGGACGACGGCCTGAGGGAGCAGTACACCTCCCGCTTCGCCCACGTGCTCGTGGACGAGTTCCAGGACACGAACCCCCTCCAAAACGAGCTGTTCGGCCTGCTGGCGCGGGACAACCTGTTCCGGGTCGGCGACGAGCGCCAGTCCATCTATCGCTTCCGCAACGCCGACGTCGGCGTCTTCCGCCGGCACTGGGAGGAAGCGGAGGCGGGCGGGAATGGCGAGAGCATCAGCGTCAACTTCCGCACCCGCGGCGAGGTGCTCGACGCGATCGACCTCGCCTTCGAGCGTCTGTGGGGCGAGCGCTACCAGCCACTGCGGGAGGCACCCGGGGCGCGCGCGGCGGCGCCGCGAGTGTCGCCGCCCGTCGAGTTGATCGTGGTGGACCGTCCGCGCAGGCGCTGGGACGAGCGCTTCGACCCCGCCGCCGACCACTTCGGCGCCGCCATGCACGGCGCGCCACCCTGGCGCGCGGTCGAGGCCCGCCTGCTCGCCCGGCGCGTCGAGGAGCTCACGCGGGAAGGGCCGTGGAGCTTCGGCGACGTGGTGATGCTGTTCCGGGCCACGACCGCGATGGGCCTCTTCGAGCGGGCGCTCGAGGAGCGCGGCATCCCGGTGCACGTGGTGGGTGGCCGTGGCTACTGGAGCCAGCAGCAGGTGGCCGACCTTCGCCACTGGCTCTCAGCTCTCGCCAACCCGCTCGACGAGCTCGCGATCTACTCCGTGCTCGCCTCGCCGCTCGTAGGCCTGTCGCTGGATGCGGTGGCGCTGATCGGGCTGCACGCGAACCGGCTGCACCGGGACCCGCTATGGCTGCTCGAGGACGCCGTCTCGACGGCGGCCTCCGCGAACGGCTCCGGCGCGGGGGAGCCGGCGCTCGCAGACCTGCTCCCCGGGAGCGACCGGCGCCGGGTCGTCTCGTTCCTCGAGCGCCTGCGCTCGGAGCGGCGCGTCGCGCCCCAGGTGTCGCTCGAAACGCTCATCGACCGAGCGGTCACGCTGACCGGCTACGACCGGCACCTGCTCTCGCTGCCCGGCGGGCACCGCCGGATGGCGAACGTCCGGAAGCTCATGCGGTTGGCACGCGACTACGAGGCGGACGAGGGTCGCGACCTCCGCGGCTTCATCGACAGCGTGGCCGAGCGCGACGTGATCCAGACTCGCGAGGGAGAGGCTCCGCTCGAGGCCGAGGCGCTCGACGCCGTGCGGCTGATGACCGTGCACCGCGCCAAGGGCCTCGAGTTCCCGGTCGTCTGCCTGGCCGACCTCGGCAAGGACGGCAGGGACGACGAGGGCGCGCTGCGGATCTCCGAGGACGGCAGCGTGGGCCTGCGGCTGGCCCGGCTCGGCGGCGGCGCGGTGGAGAGCCAGCGGCTCGAGCGCATCAAGGCCGAGCAGCGCGCGGCGGCGGAGGAAGAGGAGCAGCGGATCTTCTACGTGGCCTGCACCCGGGCGCAGGAGCACCTGATCCTGAGCGGCGCCACCGATCTCGAGAAGCGCCGCGAGCCGGCCGAGCTGTGCGAGCCGATGCGCTGGATCTGGCGCGGCTTCTGCCCGGGGCTGCCGCGCGAGGGCGCGACGGGCGACCATCTGGACACCCGTGACGGGCGCGAGGTGCGCGTCCGCTGGACCGCCGCCACCCCCGAGACCCTCGACGAGGTGTTGCCCGAGGCCGACCGAGCCCCGGCCCGGTCCGACGCCCCGCCGCCCGGCGTCGGCCACGGCTTCGAGCAGCCCGAGCTCGAGCTGGGAACGCCGCCCGCGCCGCGGGCGCTGCCCGTCAGCCGCCTGAGCTACTCGGGCCTCGAGGACTACCGCCGCTGCGGCTATCGCTTCTACCTGGAGCGGGCGCTGCGGCTGGCGCCCGTCGAGCGTCCGGGCGGACCGGACGGGGACGAGCCCGCCCTCGAACCCGGCCTCCCGGGCCTCCTCCGCGGCACGCTCGTGCACGCCCTGCTCGAGGGGCTCGACTTCCGGCGTCCGCGCGTGCCCTCCGCGGCCGAGGTCGGGAAGCTGATCGAGCGCCACGGCGCGGTCGTCCGGCCCGAGGACGTGGCCGACCTGCTCGCGATGGTGGAGCGGGTGGCCGCGTCGGGCCTCCGCGAGCGGATCGCCCGCGCCCGCCGGGTGCGCACCGAGCTCCCGTTCGCATTCACGCTCGCGCCTCCCGGCGCCGGCGGGCGGAGCCTGCTGGTGAACGGAGTCGTGGACGTGCTCGCCAGCGAGGACGGCGGCACGCTCGTCGTCGACTGGAAGAGCGACCCGCTCGAGGACCGCGAGCCCGAGGAGCTGCTCGCCGAGGCGTACTCGACGCAGCGGCTGATCTATGCGCTTGCCGGGCTGCGTTCGGGCGCCGAGCGCGTCGAGGTCGCGCACTGCTTCCTCGAGCGTCCGGACGAGCCCGTGCTGGCCGCCTACACGGCGGCGGACGCCGACCGCCTCGAGAGCGACCTGCTCGAGCTCGCGCGCGGGGTTGTCGAGGCGCGCTTCGAGCCCGCCGCCGAGCCGCACTACGGGCTCTGCGCCGACTGCCCCGGCCGCGCGGCGCTGTGCAGCTGGGGGCCCGAGCACACGCTGCGGCAACTGTCCTAGCTTTCCGTCAGGACCCGTGCTTACTCTCCGACCACGTCGTCAAACGAATCGAAGGAGAGCAAACGCAAATGGCTCTCTGCTTCATCGAGCCACAGGAAGCGATCAGGGTCGTCGCCGAGAGCGTCGGGCGCGAGGCGCGCCGCCAGCTGCTCGGCGAGGTCGTGCGCGCCTGGGTCGACGAGATACCCGACGACGAGCTGGACGTGCACTACGCGAAGGCCGTCGACGAGCTCGACGAGGACGACCTGTCGATGCTCGCCGCCTGGCACGCATCGCTCGAGGTGGGCCACCCGATCGCGAACAAGGAGTTCCTGCTGGGCGCGTTCTCACGGCTCGGCGAGCACCGGCGCGAGGCGCTTCGGATCGCCGCCGGGTTCAAGGGAGACGACGCCTTCGAAGCCGGCGTGAGCGAGGAGCAGGCGCTCGACACCGTCCTGCCGTGGCTGTCGGAGAGGCGCCTGGTGGAGCTGGCCGGGGAGGCGGTCGAGCTCTATTGCTGGGACAGATTGGGCAGCGACAACTAGCCGCCCGCATACCGTCGCCTGGCTGCGTCCTCGGTCGCTCGCGTGCTGTCGCACGCGTCGCTCCCTGCGTCCTTGCCAGGCTCGGTCTGCGACTGCTAATTGTCGCTGCTCGCTGCCGGCCTCCTTGCCCTCGCCGGCTGTGCCGATCCGGTCGGGGAGCGTGCCAGCGGCGGCCGTGCATCGGCGCGCGTCACTCGGCACACCGACGGCGACACGCTGTGGCTGTCCGGGGTCGGCAAGGTGCGGTTGATCGGGGTCGATACGCCAGAGGTGTTCAGCGGGGTCGAATGCTTCGGCCGCAGGGCGGCCGCCTTCGTGAGGCGGCTGCTTCCGCTCGGGACCGAGGTGCGATACCGCCTCGGGGCCGAGGAGCGCGACCGCTACGGCCGCGCGCTCGTCTATGTCTGGCTCGGCGACGGGCGCTTCCTCAACCGTCTCCTTCTGGCGCGCGGCTACGCGCAGACGCTCACGATCCCCCCGAACGTCGAGTACGCGGACGGCTTCGCGGCGGCGGCCCGGCGGGCGCGCACTCGAGGGCGCGGGCTGTGGGCGCCGGGCGCCTGCGTATAGGCTCGCCGCCTCGTGCTGCGTCACGTGACAGCTCCGGACGGCGTTCGGCTCGCCTGCGACGTGGCGGGCGAGGGACCGCCGCTCGTGATGGTGCACGGCGCCGGGTCGGCGCGCTGGAGCTTCGACCTGGTGCGCCCGCACCTCGAGCCGCATTTCACGGTCTGGACGCTCGACCGCCGCGGGCGGGGCGACTCCCAGGACGGCGACGGTTACTCGCTCGAGCGCGAGTTCGCCGACGTGGAGGCGGTCGTGCGGGAGGCCGGCCCGGACGCCTTCCTGTTCGGTCACTCCTACGGCGGGCTCGTCGCGGCCGGGGCCGCGGTGCGCCTCGGCCGGCTGCCGGGACTCGTGCTCTACGAGGCCCCCATGGGCGGCGTCCTGGCGGATGACGGCTGGATCGAGCGCTACGAGGCCCACGTCGCGGCGGGCGAGCGGGACGAGGCGGTACGCGCGTTCATGCACGACGTCGGGGGCTATAGCCACGAGGAGCTCGACGACATGCAGGGGACGCCCGTATGGCGGGCCCGCATCGAGGCGGCGCACACGCCACCGCGGGAGCTGCGCGCCGAGCGAGACTTCAGGCTCGAGCGCCTCGGCCTGCGAGAGCTTGCCGTGCCCTGCCTGCTGCTCGTTGGATCGGAGAGCCCCGACTGGGCGCTCCGGTCGACCGAAGCCTTCGCCGCGGCCATTCCCGGCACCGAGGTGCACACGCTGCATGGTCAGGGCCACGGGGCGTCGATGAGCGCTCCCGAGTTGCTGGCCGCGGAGCTGGAACGGCTCGTCCCGCGCGTGATTGAATCGCGGCGTGACCGCCACGCTTCCGCCTGAGGTCCAGCAGGTCTTCGACAGCTTCATCACGACCGAGTTCACGACCATCGATCGTCTCGGCCAGCCGATCGTCTGGCCGGTCACCCCGTACTACCGGCCGGGCGATCCGTGCATCGACGTCTCCACCGGGCTCGGCTATCCCAAGAAGGCGAAGGACGCGCTCGCCAACCCGAAGGTGGCGCTGCTCTTCTCGGACCCGACCGGCAGCGGCATGGAGCAGCCGCCGCAGGTGCTCGTGCAGGGCACGGCCGAAGTGGACGACAGCGACCTTGCGAAGAACCGCGAGCGCTATACGCGCGAGGCGCTCGAGAAGCTGCCGGCCACCAAGCAGGTGCTCCCGCCCAAGCCGGTCAGGGGACTCTTCAACTGGTACTTCACCCGCATCTACGTGCACGTGCGGCCGGAGCGCGTGTACGTGTGGCCCGACTGCGACGCCACGAAGGAGCCGCAGCTCTTCGACGCCCACATCGAGGAGGTGCGCTCGGGTCACGACGAGGAGCCGCCGGGCGAGCACGCACCGGCGGAGGGAGGCATGGCCAGGTGGGACGCGCGCATGGACGAGCTGGGGGCGCGCTACCCGACCGCAGTTCTGTCGCTCGTCGCCCCGGACGGCTTTCCGTTCTCGCTGCGGGTGCCGATCTCCGTCGACCAGGCCGCCCACAGGATCCGTATCGGCGCCGGGGCGCTCGGTCTGCCCGTCCAGCCCGGGCTCGCGTGCGTGACCGCCCACGACCACCATCCAAGGTTCCTGTGGCAGCGCAACTTCCAGGTGAGAGGAGACCTGGTCGAGGAGGATGGTCGCTGGGCGGTGATTCCGCACCGCCTCATCGGCGGCTTCGAGCTGCCGCCCGGGTCGATGGTCCAGAACTACAGGCTGAACTTCGGGAAGATCTTGCGCTATCGCAAGAAGGCGAAGGCCGAGCTGCGTGAGCGTCGGCGCTAGGGCCGGAGCCGGCCCCCCGCACCCGAGAACAAAAGCGAGACGCGGACTCACGCTTGAGGTGCGCGCCAGTTGGGCCGAAACCCTCAGGCGGCGCGGCGAGCCTTACAACCTCTTGGCTTCGCTCTTTGCGCTACGTCCGCGTCTCTGGCTCGGCAGGTAATCAACGGCGCCAACCTCGGTCAAGAGGAGCTCCCGTATCGACTCCGCAAGTTGCGAAAAAAGTGTGTGCGTATCCTGCCCGCGCTACTCGGCGAGCGCTGACCGTAGCTCCGGGATCGCCTGGTCGGCGCGCTCGAAGCGCACCGCGATCATGCCGAGGGCGCGGGCGGTTTCGCAGTTCGGCTCGAGATCGTCCACGAACACGCATTCCTCCGCCGCCACGCCCAGCCGCTCGACCGTCAGCTCGAAGATGGCCGGATCGGGCTTGCGCATCCCGACGAACGCGGAGTCGACAACCACCTCGAACAGCTCGTCGATCTCCGGCAGCTTGGCGCGCCAGAGGGGCTCCCACTCGCGCACGTTGTTCGTGAGCAGGGCCGTCCGCAGGCCGCGGCCTCGCACCTCGCGCACGAAGTCGATCATGGCCCCGTTCGGCTCCATTCGCTCGAAGTAGACCGTGCGCAGGCGGGTCATGTCGAAGCCGTCCTCCAGGTGCGGCTCGATGCGCGCGCGGAACTCGAGCTCGCTGATGGCGCCGCGTTCGAGCACGAACAACGGATGCTCGCCATGTTCGTCGGTCGCGCGCGCCATCGCCCGGCCGAGCTGCTCGAGTGAGACGCCCGACTCCTCCTGGTAGGCGAGGAAGCCCTCATGGAGCGGCGAGGTGAGAACCCCGCCGAAGTCGCTGATCAGCGCCCGCGTCACGCCGCCGCCGGGGGCTCCGTCCGCACCATCAGCTCATAGGCGCCGATCCCGTCGCGGCCGTCGATTCGCCAGCGGAACACCGCGGTGTGCACGCGGAGACCCTCCAGGTCAAGCGAGGAGCCCGCGATCACTATGCCCGAGCCGCGGTGGGGCAGCTCCTCACCCGGCAGCCACAGCTCGAGTCCGGCGCTGCGCTGACGGCCACCGCTGTCGTAGACCGTGGAGATGCGTGCCTCGTCGACCGTCACCATCCGGCCGTCACGCAGGAGCCGTGCGCTCACCTTCTCCTGGCCGTGGCCCAGTGCGTCCCGGGGACGGCGGGCAAGGGCGAGAAGGGCATTGTCCTCGTCGACGAGGGCGGAGATGGTGCGCAGGGCGTCGAGCTGGTCCCAGGGGGGCGGCGAACGCGTCTCCGCGACCGTTCCGAAGCCATTGATCGCCCGTCCGCCGGCCTGGCCGCTGACCCGGCAGACCCGCGCGACCACCTCGTCGAGCTCGGCCGCCTCCGCGACGGGCGCAAGCTCGAGCTCGAGGACCCCGGCCAGCTCCGCCCGCCAGCCGTCGTCCATCGGCTCGAGTGCGGGGCCGCCCGGGTGGGGCACCGGGCGACGGCCCTCGAACAGGATGGTCCTCCCCGAGCAGGCGGTCCCGTAGATCTCGCGCGCCTGGTCGAAGAACGAGAGCGCGAGCGCCGGGGCGCTCACCGCTCGAGCCGCCCCGGCGGGTTCGGGTCCTCGCGAGCAGTGCCCTCGACGTCGTAGCGCATGCGGCCGCGGGTGGCGGCGTTCACCGCGATCCGACGCCCCAGGCGGGTCACCAGCAGGCGCCTTATCACGGCGCGAGTGGGGGGCACGAGCAAAAGGATTCCGACCACGTCGGTGATGAAGCCGGGCGTGATCAGGAAGGCGCCGCCGAATACGACGAGCACCCCGTCGATCACCTCGCGGTGGGGCATCTTGCCGTCGGCGAGCGCGGCGTTGAAGCGCCGCCAGACGCTCCGCCCCTGAGTGCGGAGAAGAATCGCCCCGAGCACGGAGTCGGCCGCGAGCAGCAGAATCGTCCAGATCGCGCCGATGGCGTCGCCGACCCTGAGGATCACGTACAGCTCCGCGAGCGGCACCACAATGAACAGCGCGAGCAGCGCCAGAAGGGGCATGAGCTGACCCTACTATCCTCGTTTCCATGCCGACCGTCGACGACGTGCAGGATGCCCTCAGCAACGTGATCGACCCCGAACTGGGGCTCGACTTCGTGGAGCTGGGGCTCATCTACGACGTGGAGATCGAGGAGGGCGAGGTCTTCGTGACCTTCACGCTCACCTCGCCGGGCTGCCCGATCGGACCCCAGGTGGGCGAGCAGATCGAGGAGTTCGTAGGCGAGCTCGACGGCGTGTCACGGGTGTATCCCAAGATGATTTTCTCACCGCCCTGGACGCCGGAGATGATGAGCGAGGAGGCGAAGTTCGCCCTCGGGTACTGAGCAAGAAGTTCGCGCTCGGGTGCTGAGCCCGGATCCTGAGTCCGGATCCAAGGCGGGCCGTCTCCACCTAGTCAGCCACGCCTTCACAGACGACCGCGCCCTCGACGTCGCGGTGTCGCGGGCGCTTCTGCAGCGCGTGGCCGCCGGCGAACTACCGGAGACGCTGCGCCTCGCCCGCCCCGGCGCGATGGTGGCGTTCGCGAAGCAGGACGCGGTGGCGCCGGGCTATAAGGCAGCCGTCGAGGCGGCTCGGGATCTCGGCTTCGAGCCCGTGCTGCGGCTCGCGGGCGGCCGCGCGGCCGTATTCCACGAGCAGACGATCGCGCTGGCGCACGCCGTGCCCGACCCCACGCCTCGCGCGGGGATCCACTCGCGCTTCGATTGGACGGCCGAGCTGGTCACCCGCGCCCTGCGCCGACTCGGCGTGGACGCGCGCGTGGGTGAGGTGCCGGGCGAATACTGCCCCGGCGGCTACAGCGTGAACGCCCGCGCCGCGGTGAAGCTGGCCGGGATCGGCCAGCGCATCATCGCCGGCGCATCGCACCTGGGCGGCGTGATCGTCGTGGGCGAGGCCTCGCGGGTCCGCGACGTGCTGGTGCCGGTCTACGAGGCGCTCGACCTCGCCTGGGACCCACGTACGGCCGGGGCGGTGGAGGACGAGCTCGACGGGGCGGCTTCCCTTTCGTGGACGACGGTTCGCGATGCGCTATTGGCCGAGTACGGACGCGAGTATGAGCTCGTCGAGGCCGAGCTCGACCCAGAGACGATCGCGCTGGCCCGGCGGTTGGCGGCGGAGCATCGGCCCGGCTGATCGAGGCGAGCCGTCGGCGTCGTCGTTCGCCGCGCGGCGATTCCGTGCCCGCCGAGGGCGTGCGGCGTGCCGCTCGGTTCCGCGGCCGGGGACCGGTAGCTCCTCTGTCAAGACGGAGGAAAGCCGGTTGACCAGATGCGCGAAGGAGAGCCTTTCCAAGGCAGTGCAGTTCCGGTTCGTGTCCGCTGGGTGAGGCTGCCACTAAGCAGCATCGGTGCCGCATCTCACCGACAACGGGGATGGCGGGTGTCCCGCAAGGGATCCGTCAGCGGGACGTCACGTCTTGGTGTCGCGTAGCAGGACTGAGCGCTCGGCCGAGCTCGCCGCGGTGTCAGACGACAGCAGCGATCGACCTACCCGCTCAAGCAGCAGCGGCGCCTCCGGCCTCGTATCAGTCATCGTCGTCTCGGGGACCAGGAAGGCCTGGGCCACCTCGGCGACGGTCAGGCCGCCGAGCAGCCGCAGGGTCAGGGCCACCCTGGCCTCCGGGGACAGAGCCGGGTGGCAGCAGGTGAAGATCAACCGCAGCCGGTCGTCGTCCACGGGACCGGTCGGCCCGTGGGGAGTGTCGTCGTGGATCATCCGGGCCGCCTGATGCTTGTCGTCGCGCCGCTGCTCCCGGCGGAGCCGGTCGAGCGCCCGGCGTCCGGCGGTCGTCATCAGCCAGCCGCCCGGGTTGGGCGGCGTGCCCTCGACCGGCCAGCGCTCGAGGGCGACGACGAGCGCCTCGCCGGCCGCCTCCTCGGCGACGTCGATGTCACCGAAGCGGCGCACCAGCGAGGCGATCACGCGGCCGTGCTCCTCGCGGAAGGTCCGCTCGATCGCAGCATGGGCAGCGGGCGCGACGGAGATCCACCTAGGCACGGCTTAGGACTCGTCCTGCGGCGGCACCTCCTGGAAGGGGCGCACCTCGATCCGGCCACCCAGCGCCTTCGAGCCGAGCTTGGCGTACTCGAGCGCGGCGTCCAGGTCCGGGGCTTCGATGATCCAGAAGCCTCCCAGGTACTCCTTCGCCTCGACGTACGGTCCGTCGGTGACGATCGGCGTGTCGCCGGTGGCGTCGACCGTGGTGGCGGCCGAGGGCGGGTGCAGACCGCCGGCGAACACCCAGGCGCCGTCGTCCTTGAGCTTGGTGTTGAACCCCTCGACCGCGGCGAAGACCTCCTGGAGGGCTGCCGGGTCCGCTCCTGCATCGACTCCATCGTGGGCTCCTCGGCCGAGTCGTGCGGCAGGGTCAGGAAGTACTGCGTCATGATTGCTCTCCTTGATCACGGGCCGCCCGAATGGCTGCCTCTTACCCTCTCCACGAATACCAGCGCCCCGATACGACACGCTGGCGAAACTTTCTCGAGCACTCTTCTATAGGGGGCCCGGCGGCGTCGCCTCGCGGGCCGCAAGAGGAATGCTGAGCGGTGCGATCTCCGTGCCGCAAGCGATCCCTAAGCGGGACGGATGCACGGGCGGCTGGAGGCCGGCGTGACGCGCTACTGCTTGTCGTCTGCTATGAAGCAAGGGCTCGGTGTCAGCGCGAACGGTCGCGGTGGGCCTCGACTAGTCAGTCCCTCGCGCGGGATCCGGGACTGTGGAGCAACGCTCATGTGGCTCTATGCGCCTTCTCGGCGGGAGGATCAGGCGAAATTGGAAGCGTTCGACTCGGGGCGCATGTCCAAAGACGGGCGGTCAGGCCGCCAGATCGATAAACCGGGCCGCGCTCGGTGGAGCGAACTCCTGAACGCGGCTAAGCATGTGCCAGATCGCGCGCGCGAGTCGGCGAGCGGACGTCGACCTGGAGCCACGGCTTGGCCCGCTCGCGCTGCTTGCCGAGCCGGCGCTTGGTGTGCAGGTAGCGCTCGGCGTAGGCGGGATGCGCGAAGCGCGTGCGATGGTCGCCTCGAGCAGCGGCCGAGGCGAACGATATGTCGGGCGCGTCGACGTTGGTCAAGGGCCGCGCGCCGATGCCTTCGTCGACCGCGCCTGCGTTGAAGCGCTGGGCCAGATGCCCGGTGTAGCCGACGAACTTCTCGGGCGATGAGAAGTCGCTCGATCTCGCCGATCTGCGGCGCGCGATCGTGCGGATCGGCCAGGACCGAGCCGATCCCCGGCACGGTGAGCACGCAGCGCGCACGATACGGCTGATAGGTCGGCGTGTGCCTTGCGTTCGAGCCGGCGGTTGATCTCCGCGATCTGGCGCTCGAGGTCGTCGATCAGCTGGACCGATGCGGTCATGTTTCCGCGCCAGGTCGTTCGGCTGGACGTCGAGCCTGCTCCAGCCAGCCGCGCCGGCCCGCTGGCCCCGAACAGCCGCTCCCGGTCAGATCAACGCGACGACGGGCTCATCGGCCGAAGCTTGATCAGGGTCGAGCTGCGCCACGCTCGGTTCTTGAGCTTGCCGACTTGTGCTTGAACGACGCGTGCCACTCCGAAAGCGAGCCAGCTCGGGCAGCTCGTCGTCGCGCACCCACGGATCGGCCGCAGCCCGTCGATCCGCCGGCTCCACCAGGATCGCGCGTGCGATGAGCATCGTCAGGCATCGCATCGAGTCGAGGCTTCGTCGAGATCTTGCAGTGCCAGTCGATCGCGCCAGCCCAACTGGACCCTGCTGGCCGCCCGTCAGGCCCAAGCATCTCGCCGAAGAGATCGACCAGGGCCCTCCGTGCTCGAGCGTGTCGTGGACGAGATCGGGCGCACGGTCGGATCAGACTCGACCCGACCGCGCAGACGTGCTGGCCGTGAACCCCGTCGATTCGCCTCGCGAGGGTTCGCAGCGAGTCGGCGTCAGGCGGGACGGCGAGCTGGTCGACATGCTCCCCTTGCTCGGAGAGCAGGCAGACATCGAGCTTGCGCCGACTGAGATCCAATCCAGCGTGCAACATGTGCAAGCGGGCCTCCTTGGTGCTCCTCGGTTGGTGACGACGACCGAGCCTGTCACCAACGGAGGCCCTCCTTCATGGCACGTCCGAAGCAGGAGGGCGCGATACGGCGGCATGGCGATCGAGCGGTGCCTCGGTGGGTCCATGACGATGTGAGGCACCGCTCGAAGGCGAGCGGGTCCTTCGCGGGGTCACGCCTCGTCAAGGACCCGGTCATCCGCAAGGCTGCCTTCCGCTTCCAATGCCCGCGCTGCGGTAGGTGTGCGTGACCTTCAGCGGCACATGCGCCGTGCTGTGAGTGTCATGCTCGCGATGCGGACGGTCCTGCCGACGTCGCTCAGCAGCCGGTCCTTGAGTGCATGCCACTCGACGACTCAGAGAGCGCCGGCGTGATGCCTCAGACGGTGGGGGGTCGCCATGGCTCGCGCTCGTGCGTGAGCCAGACGAGCTCGGGGTCGAGCGCAAGGACCCGCTGCCGGCCTTCGGTGGGCGGCTCGTCGAACTCGCCGAACCAAACCGCCACGTCGCCGCCGACGATGACCGGGCGCCCGCCAGTCTCGACGACGACCATCTGCATGCCGGGTGTGTGGCCCGGCGCCGGGACGAGTCGGAGCCCGGGCAGCAGCTCGTGCTCGCCGTCGACCGGCACGTACCGCACGCCGGGCGCCTCGACCCACTCGCGAATGGTGTAGTCGTCCTCGCTGCGCGCGTCGTCGAGCTCCCGACGCTGGACATAGATCGGCTTGCCGGCGAAGAGGTGGTTGCCGCCGCAGTGGTCGGCGTGCAGGTGTGTGTTGACGACGATGTCGATGCCGGCGAGATCGAAGTCCTGCTCGCTCAGCGGCTGGAGGCGGGGATCCATGTCGGCCATCGCCGGGTGCAGCTCCGTCATGCCGGTGTCGACCAGCACGCGCGCATCGGGATGGTCGATGACGTGCACGTAGACCGGCATCCGCTCGCCCTCGACGGAAAGGTCGGCAACGAAGACTGGCGTGACGGTGATCGAGGCGGGGGCGTTCATCTCGTACCGACCGCCGCGCTGAGCGTGGCCGGCAGGTCGAAGTGCTCGAACACCGCGCCGTCGAAGGTGACGATCTCGGTGACGACCCCGTCCTGCACCCGCAGGACGTCGATCGCCAGCGGTTCGTACGCGGCGTCGCCCGGCTTGCGCACGTAGCCCGCGACCGCGGGCTGACCGTTGGCGCGGGTGACCACGCACCGCATGCTGCCGAACGCCTCCGATCCGAACCCGCCGTCGATCCAGCCCTGCACGACCGTGCTTCGGCCGGTCCAGACGCCGGGCGTCGGCGGCATCGAGAAGCGGACGTCCTCGTGCATGAGCGCGGCCAGGCCCTCGGCGTCGGCGCGCTCGCTGCACTCGACGTAGCGGGCGAGCAGCTCCCGCTCGGCGGCGGTCGGCTCGGCGGCGTGTTGCCACGCCTCGCGGTCCTCGGGCAGGCTCTCCCGCAACCCAGCCCGCGCGCGCTGCAGCGCGGAGTTCACCGACGCCTCTGTCGTCTCGAGCAGCCGCGCGGTCTCCTTCGCCGAGCAGCCGAGGACGTCGCGCAGCACGAGCACGGCCCGCGGCAGCGGCGCGAGGTGCTGGATCGCGGCGATGAACGCCAGCTCGACGGTCTCCTTGGCGAGCGCCACGTCCTCCGGGCCCTCGCGCCGGTCGGGCAGCTGCTCGAGGAGCTCGTCGGGATAGGGCTGCAGCCACGCGACCTCGCCGCTCGCGCTCGGCCGCCGCGGGCGCTTGTCGAGCGCGTCGAGGCAGGCGTTCGTCGCGATCCGGTACAGCCACGCGCGAACCGACGCGCGGCCCTCGTACGTCGCGCGCCGGCGCCACGCGCGCAGGAACGCCTCCTGGACGAGGTCCTCGGCCTCCTCGAACGACCCGAGCAGGCGGTAGCAGTGGACGTGCAACTCGCGGCGGTGCGGCTCGACGCGGGCGCCGAAGGCCTGCTCGTCGAGCGGCCGGAGGTCGTCGGTGATGGAGCTCATAGTGTGTGTGACGGCGGGCGGCCCGAAAACTCATCACCCGGCGCCATGCAGCGTCTCGAGGAGCGTTGCCGCAATCGAGGGTGCTTCATTGCGCAGAGTTCCACAGCACGACCCTCCGGTGCGTCGGCGCAGCGACACCATCATGGGCCGAGCGTTGCAGGCCAGGCCGTCCGTCCGACAGCCGCTGCCGTGTTGACGCGCAGATCTGCTCGCCTCGTCGCTATCGCATTCCATGCGAGGCGGCAGCGGGGGGAGCAGTTCGGCCTGCGTCGTCTCGCAAGCCGAAGCCTGAGCGGGAACGGAGCCGCTTCGAGACGAGACCGCCACCCGGTCGCCAGGCGGCGGCTCGCCGTCCCAGTGGTCGCGATCCCCGGCTCCGCGTTCGCCGGCCCCACGGTTCCGCATCGGGCCGTCCCCGATCCGGGTGGTTTCGGCGGAAGCGCCTCCGGTGGCCGGCTCGCCCGCGTCCCCCGCGCGACCGTCATGGTGGGGATCCGATTGCCCGGCGAACGCCCCGCGACAGAAACCGGCCGCGGTCGCCCCCTCGGGGCTCCTTCGCCCGCCTGTCCCCGATCTGGGTGGTTTCAGCGGAAGCGGCTTCCGCAGCCTCCCGGAGCGGGGTGCGCGCGCCGACATCAAAGGGAGGTCGACCCAGCCAGGAAGCCGGTCGTGTTCGTGTACGTATCGCACCTTGCGGCGGGCGGAGCGGCACGTGATCCCACTAGAGACCGGTTTACGGCGGCGCCGGTGGCTCCTTTGGATAGCTTTGGCTGCGTGAGCGACCAATTCGCACGCGTCGGCGAGCTCGACCTCGCCTACCAGACGCTCGGGGACCCCTCCGACCCGCCGCTCCTGCTCGTGATGGGGCTGGGCATGCACCTGATCCACTGGGATCTCGACCTGTGCCGGCAGCTCGCCGGCCGCGGCTTTCACGTCATCCGGTACGACAACCGGGACGCCGGCCGCTCGACCAAGATCCAGGCGCCCGTCCCGAACCTCATGCGCGCGATGGCGGGTCTCCCAATCGACGCGCCATATCTGCTGGGCGACATGGCCGACGACGCGTTCGGCCTCCTCGACCACCTCGGGATCGAGCGGGCGCACGTGGTGGGTGTCTCGATGGGCGGAATGATCGGACAGGAGATGGCGATTCGTCGGCCGGACCGGGTGCTGTCGCTCGCGTCGCTCATGTCCACCACCGGAGAGCGCCGCCACGGCCGGCCCAAGCTGCGCCTCTGGAGCCTGTTCGTCCACCGCGCACCACGGCGCCGCGATGACTACGTGGAGTACTTCGTGCGCGTGTTCCGGATGATCGGCTCGCCCGGCTTCCCCGCCGACGAGCCACGGCTGCGCGAGCTCGCCGCAGCCACCTACGACCGCGGCCACCATCCCGCCGGCACCGGGCGTCAGCTCGCGGCAATCATGGCCTCGGGCGACCGCACCGACCAGCTGCGCCGGCTGCGAGTGCCCACCGTGGTGATCCACGGAACGGACGATCCGCTGGTGCCGTACCGTGGCGGCATGGCCACCGCTGGGGCAATCCCCGACGCCGAGCTCATCGCCATCCCCGGCATGGGCCACGACCTCCCGCGCGACGTCTGGCCGAAGGTCATCGACGCGGTTGTGGGAAACGCGGAGCGGGCGGCGGTCGCGCAGCCGGCGTAGAGGCGCTCAGTCCTGAGGGTCCGCGGCCGGCGCCTCGGCCTCGCGCTCGCCGGCGGCGGCGCGCTTCGGGCGGGACTTCTCCCCGCCGTTCGCCCCAGACGCCGGCGCGGCGCTCTTCCGCGCCGCGGCGAGCAGCTCGGCCAGTGACTCCTCGAGGTGGCGGCCCAGGTCCTCGAGGTCGGGGATCGCGTCGTAGTCGGCGAGGAGCCCGAACTCGACCTTGCCCTTGTAACTCAAGATCGCGATCGCTAGGGCATGGTGCTCGGGCAGGAAGGCGATCGGTACGACCGTCTCCATCTCCCGTCCGAGCAGGTAGAGCGGTAACTGGGGCCCCGGCACGTTCGTGACGATCAGGTTGAACAAGCGGGTGGAGAAGTTGAGCCGCGAGGCCTGGGCGAGAAGCGTGGGCGGCGCGAAGTCCTGCAGCCCCGAGATCACCTCGGCGCCGAGCGCCTGCTTCGATTGCTTCAGGTTCCCCATCGCCTCCTGAACGGTGCGCAGCCGCTCCACGGGATCGCGTATGTAGACGGGGAGCGGCCCCCGCATCGCCGCGATTCGGTTGCCGAGAGTGCCCTGCTCGTCCTCCGCCCGGATCGAGACCGGTACGAGCGCGCGCAGCTCCATCCCCTCGGTGCGGATGCCGCGGCCGCGGAGCCAGCGGCCGAGCGCGCCGGCGACGACGGAAAGCACCGCGTCGTTCACGGTCCCGCCGAGCGCGTTCTTGATCTCCTTGAAATCCGACAACCGACTCTCGACCCACCAGACACGCCTGTGCGGCCCGATCTCCACGTTGAGCGGCACGTCGGGGGCCGGGTTGAGGCCGGCCCAGACCACCTGGCCGAGTCCCTCGGCCGCCTCGCGCGCCTGCTCGAGCGAGCGACCCGGCCGCGAGAGCGCTCCGAGCGCGCGTCCCGCGAGGCTCACGGGCGTGCGGACCAGGCCCTTGACGCCCTCGGCGACGAGATCGACGTCCGACGGCTCGGGCTCGGGCGTCCAGCGGTCGGCGGACACCTCGGCGGGAGCCGGCTGAAGGTCGAACAGGACGGTTGCGATGTCGACGCCCGAGACCCCATCCACCAGCGCATGGTGGGTCTTCGAGATCAGCGCGAAGCGGCCGGCCTCGAGGCCCTGCACGAGCCACAGCTCCCACAGCGGCTTCGAGCGATCGAGCCGCTGAGAGAAGATCCGTCCCACGAGCTGGCGGAGCTGCTCGGCGCTGCCCGGTCGCGGCAGCGCCGTGTGGCGAACGTGGTAGTCAATGTTGAAGCTCGGATCGTCGACCCAGAACGGCCGGCCCATCTCGAGCCTCGGGAAGGCGAGCTTCTGGCGGTAGCGGGGCACGAGGTGGAGCCGCGATTCGAGGTGAGCGCAGAACTCCTCACGCGACGGCGGCGGCCCGTCGAAGGTCGCAAGCGCGCCGACGTGCATGTGGGACGCGTGCTTCTCCTGATGCAGGAAGGAGGCGTCGATGGCCGTGAGACGGTCCTTGTGCCGCTGGGCTGCCACGACTCTCAGCCTATCTGGGCACAATCGGTCCTGTGAAGATGCTGGGAGCCGTGCTGGTGCTCCAGGTCATACTTGGCCTCACGCTCGTCGCTCTGGTCGCCACCGACAACCTTCCGTTCACGGACGGCGACGCGGACGGCGCGCCCCCTCCGCGACCCTCCGTCGACCGCTTCGACGGCGGCGCGGCGTTCCGTCTCCTGCGCGAGCAGGTCGATCTCGGCCCGCGGCCGGCCGGCTCGGAGGCATCGCAGCGCCTCGCCGAGCGGCTTCGGAGCCTGCTCCCGCAGGGGCGCTTTCAGGACGTGCCGGGCGGACTTCGCAACGTGATCGGCACGGTACGGGGGCGCGAACAGGGTTACGTCGTGGTGGGCGCGCACTACGACACGAAGGACATTCCGGGCTTCGTGGGGGCGAACGACGGGGCGTCGGGCACGGCGATCGTCACACAGCTCGCGCGGACGATCCGGCGGCCGCGTCACACGATCCAGTTCGTGCTGTTCGATGGCGAGGAGAGCCCGCGGGGCACGTCCGACGCGGACTTCGAGGAGGAGGGGCTACGCGGCAGCAGGGTGGCGGCGCGCGCCTTCCGCGACGCGCGCGCGATGGTGCTGCTCGACTTCGTCGGCGACCGCCGCCTGAGCATCCCCCGCGAGGCGAACTCGCGGCCCGGCCTCTGGCGCCGGCTGCGTGCGGCCGCCCAGCGCGTGGGCGCGAGCCGGGTGTTCCCCGCGGAGACATCCGGACCGGTTCTCGACGATCACATTCCCTTCCTGCGGGTCGGGGTGCCGGCTATCGACCTGATCGACTTCGGCTTCGGCTGCTTCCACCGCCGCTGCGACGACCTCTCGGCGGTGTCGGAGCGCAGCGTGGACGCGGTGGGGGAGTCCGTGTACGAGCTGCTGCGGACGCTCTGATCGCTAGCCTCCCCACCGGTGCCCTCCGCTCCCGAAAAGCTCCTGCTCGCGACGCCGCGCGGGTACTGCGCGGGCGTCGACCGCGCCGTCCAGACCGTCGAGCGCGCGCTCGAGCTGTACGGGCCACCGGTGTACGTGCGCAAGGAGATCGTGCACAACAAGCACGTGGTGGAGCAGCTGCGCGATCGGGGCGCGATCTTCGTCGAGGAGGAGACAGAGGTGCCCGAGGGCGAGACCGTGATCTTCTCCGCCCACGGGGTCTCCCCCGCCGTGCACGCGAACGCCGGGTCGCGTCGGCTGAAGACGATCGACGCCACCTGCCCGCTCGTGACCAAGGTGCACGTGGAGGCTAAGAAGTTCGCCGCCGAGGGCTACACGATCGTGCTCATCGGGCACGAGGGCCACGAGGAGGTCGAGGGCACGATGGGCGAGGCGCCCGAGCACTTCGTCCTGATCGAGACCGAGGACGACGTCGAGCGGCTCGAGGTGGATGACCCCGAGAAGGTCGCCTACCTCACTCAGACCACGCTCTCGGTCGACGAGACGGACCGCATCATCCGGCGCCTGCGCGAGCGCTTTCCGAACGTCGCCGGCCCGAAGTCCGACGACATCTGCTACGCGACCACCAACCGTCAGCTGGCCGTGCGCCAGATTGCCCGCGAATGCGACCTCGTGCTCGTGATCGGCTCTCGCAACTCGTCGAACTCGAACCGGCTCGTCGAGGTCGCACGCGACCACGGCGCCGAGTCGCACCTGATCGACAACGAGGTCCAGGTGCGTGAGGAGTGGCTCGAGGGGACGCGGGTGGTGGGCATCACGTCCGGCGCGAGCGCTCCGGAGGAGCTCGTGCAGCGGCTCGTGGAGTTCTTCCGGGCGCGCGGTACCGAGCAGGTCTCGGAGTTCGAGGTGGTGCAGGAGGACGTGCGCTTCATGCTCCCGAAGGAGATCCGGACGGCGTTGGCGGAATCGGCGTGAACTGGACGCCGTGCAGCCGGAGGCCGGGAGATTCGGCCTCGACCACGCCTTCAACCTCGTAGAGACCCGGCTCGACCTCGTCACCCGACAGGACCGCGAACGCTCCGCCCGCGGTGTACGAGAAGCGTGCGGCCGCGCCCGCATCGTCGGCCTCGATCCAGTCCTCGCCGTCGCGCCAGTCGCGCACCAGGTCGAGCCGCCGGCGGTCGCGCGGCAGCGCGATGTCGGCGGTTTGGGGCGGTAGCAGGACGCCCGGGGCGTCCTCGGGGCGCAGCGGCCCGAGCGGTTCCCGCCGCTCGCCCAGACACTCCTGGATCGCGAGCTCGGTGTCGGGGTACTCGCCCTCGCCGTAGTGGATGAATCGGAGCTTCCCCGTGCGGTCGAACAGGTACCGTCCGGGCCAGCCTTCGTTGCCGTACAGGCGCCAGACCTCGAAGGCGGGGTCGAGCAGCACCGCGTAGGGCACGTCGAGGCGCTCCACGGCTCGCGCCACGAGGTCACGATCCCTTCCGAACGAGTAGCCGGGGGAGTGGACTCCGATCACGCGCAAGCCGGCGTCCGCATAGCGCTCGTGCCAGGCCTTCAGGTATGGAAGCGTGCGCAGCGAGTTGGCGCGCGCGAAGTCCCAGAACTCGACCAGCACGGCGCCCCTCCCCATCAGGGTGTTCATCCGCATGAAGGCCACATTCAGCCATTCCATCCCGGTCGGAAACTCGGGCGCGTAGATCTCAGCGTTCTCGGGCGGCCTCATGCCGTGGACAGCATGCCCGAGTCCGAACCGCACCTAGAGCTGCGAGCGCTGGATCTCGAGCACGACCTTGCCGGTCGCGCCACGCGAGTCGATCAGGCGGAGGGCCTCCGCCGCTCGCTCGAGCGGGAAGCGCGCGCCGACGATCGGCTTCACGTAGCCCTGATCGACTAGGCGCGCGACCTCGGCGCCGATCTCGCGCTCGACGCCGACCTTGTTCATCACGTAGGCGCCCCAGCCGGCGCCGATGATCTCCAGATTGCCCAGCAGCAGACGGTTGACCCGCACCTCGGGGATCGAACCGCCCGTGAAACCCACCACCACGCAGCGCCCGTTCTCGCGCAGTGAGCGCAGGCTGTCCGTGAAGCGGTCGCCGCCCACCGGATCGATCACCAGGTCGACGCCGCCGCCCGAGAGCTCCTTCGCCTGGTCCTTCCAGGGGCCGTCCGCGCGCAGGACCTCGTCGGCGCCCGCCTCGCGTGCCACGGCCTCCTTCTGGTCGCTCGAGACGACGGCGATCGTGCGGGCGCCGAGCCCCTTGGCGATCTGAATCGTGGCCGTGCCGACTCCGCCCGCGGCTCCGTGCACGAGAACGGTCTCGCCGTCGGTCAATCGCCCGCGCAGTCTGAGCGCGAAGTAGGCGGTGTGGTAGTTCAGGATCAGTCCCGCTCCCTGAGCGAAGTCGAGCCCATCCGCGAGTGGAAAACAGAGCCATTCGGGCGCGACGACCGTCTCCGCGAAGCCCCCCAGCATGCAGAAGGCGGCCACTCGGTCGCCCTCGCGGACCGCGGCGCCCTCCGGCGCGCTGCGGACGACTCCACCGACCTCGCTGCCGGGGACGAAGGGCAGATCTGGCTTGACCTGGTACTCGCCGCGCGTCTGCAGGACCTCGGGGAACGAGACACCCGCCGCGTGCACGTCGACCACGACGCCGGTTCCAGGCGTGAGCATGTGGGACGCCTCGGGCTCGCGGATGTCCACCTCCCGCAGCGCCCCGTCCGGCCCCGTCAGCTCGACGATCTGGACAGCCCGCATCGCCGGCGGACACTAATGGCGCGTCAGGCTGCGAGCTTCGCGTGCTGGCGCTCGAGCGGGATACGCGTGACGTTCCACGCCAGACCGAGGCGCTCGAGCGACCGGATCAGAAGCGCCGAGACGTCGACCTCCCACCAGCGGAGGCCGTGCTTGGCGGAACGCGGGAACGCGTGGTGATTGTGGTGCCAGGACTCTCCAAAGGAGGGGAGCGCGAGCCAGAAGACGTTCGTCGACTGATCCTCGACGTCGAACCGCCGCCTGCCGAAGAAGTGGCAAACCGAGTTGATCGACCAGGTGACGTGGTGCTGCAGGAAGATCCGCACCAGGCCGCCCCACAGCACCGCGCTGAGCGCGCCGGCGAGTGTCTGGTCGAGTGCCAGCCCGATCAGGAACGGGATCGCCAGGCCCAGGAGCACCAGCAACAGGAAGCCCCGGCCGAGAAGGCGCATGCCGCGGTCCTCCAGCAGGTCGGGAGCGTACTTGCGCCGGCGCGCCAGCCCCTGGTTCACGAACAGCCAGCCCATGTGGGCGTGGAACAGTCCGCGCAGGGCGCCTCGCCATCCGTCGCCGAAGTCGACGTGGGGCGAGTGAGGATCGCCCTCCTCGTCGGCGTGGGCGTGGTGCTTGCGGTGGTCGGCCACCCAGTCGATCACGGGACCCTGCACCGCCATCGAGCCCGCCGCCGCGAAGGCGTACTCCACCGGCTTGTAGGTCTGGAACGAACGGTGGGTGAGTAGGCGGTGAAAGCCGACGGTCACCCCGAAACCTGCGATCACGTACATAACGCCGAAAGCGATGAGGTCGCTGGGGTCGATCCAGCGGTCCCAGAAGAACAGGATCGCCGCGATGAAGGCCACGAACGGGAGGACGACGGCGAGGAGGTTCGCCGAGCGCTGTGCTCGAGTCATGCTTGCACCGTACCCACGAAAAGGTCCTCTAAGTAGAGGAAAAGACTAGGACCGTTACGTGGGAATTTGTGGGTTACCTACAAGCGCGTCGCGCTGAAGCAGAACTGCACGCATGCGAAGTAGAACTCGCCCCGCTCGTCGAGCGCCCGCTGCTCGGCGGCCCAGGCCCCCAGCTCCTCCGCGCCGATCTGGTCCCGCCCCGCGACGTAGCGCTCGATCACCGGAACGAGCGCGCCGCCGTAGAAGTCGGGGCTGAACTCGTTGGTGGCGAACGTGTGACCCTCCATCACCACGTCGTCGAAGCCCGCGCCTCGCAGCTGGGCGGTGAGGGTCCGCGGCAGCGTCGGATGAGCCAGGTGGGCGTCCCAGTCGCGCAGCAGGCGCGCCATCCGGTCCGGGTCGGACGAGTGCCACGAGACGGTGCCCCAGTCGACGTCCCAGACGACGAGGCGCCCGCCCGGCCGCAGCGCGCGGTGCATCTCGGCGAGCGCCGAGTGCACGTCCTGCACGTACTCGAGCACCTGAACGCAGAGGGCGCGGTCGAAGGAACGGTCGTCCACGGGGAGCGAGGTGGCGTCCGCCTCACGGAACTCGGCATTCGAATGACGCGCACAGCGATTCGCGGCGACGGCGAGCATCTGGGGGCTCGCGTCGAGGCCCACGACGGCGCCCTGGGGTCCCACCTCCTCGAGCAGCTCCGCCGCGTAGAAGCCGGGGCCGCATCCGATGTCGAGAACCCGCTCCCCAGGCTGGGCGCCCAGAGCGTCACGGATCAAGGCACGACGCCGCAGCAGGTCGCGCGTTCGGTACACGACCTCGAGCTGCTGTGCCAGGCGCTCGTCGAAGACCAGCTGGCTCATGGGCCGAAGGAGAGCCTAGCCCTCCTCATGCCGGCAGCTGATTGGCCGCGCGTTCAGGCGGCCACGCCGCGGCGAATCGCCCGGTCGATCGCGTCGGGAGACAGCACGTGCTCGATCATCATGATCGCCGCGCCGATCACGCCCGCCCTGTCGCCCAATTGGCTTGGGACAACGCGCAGCTCCTCGGTCGCCAGCGGTAGGGAGCGCTGGAAGGTCACCTCGCGCACCCCGGCCAGCAGCTGCTGGGAGGCCTGGCCGACGTCGCCGCCGATCACGATCACCTCCGGATTGAAGAAGTTCACGCACCCCGCCAGAACGTCGCCAAGGTTGCGGCCGGCCTCGCGGACGAGTCGGGTGGCGGCCCCATTGCCGGCCTTTACGAGGCGCGCGACGTCGCGGCTGGTGTTCGCCTCGATGCCTTCGTCTGAGAGCCGACGCGCAAGGGCGCCTCCGCCGGACACCGCCTCGAGGCAGCCGACGTTGCCGCAGCGGCACACCACGTCGTGCCCGGCGAGGCGGATGTGCCCGATGTCGCCGGCCGCGCCCTTGGCACCGCGGTGTATGTGCCCCTCCACGACGATGCCGCAGCCGATGCCCGTTCCCACCTTGATGAAGAGCAGATGGGCGCGGTCGCGCCAGTGCGTCCAGTGCTCCCCAAGCGCCATGATGTTCACGTCGTTGTCCACGAGCACGGGCGCGTCGTAGCGGCCGGCGAACCAGTCCGGTATCGAGAAGCCGTCCCAGCCCGGCATGATCGGGGGGCTCGTCGGCTCGCCGCGATCGAATGCCACCGGTCCCGGCACGCCGACGCCGATGCCTCGAACCTGCTCGACACGGCGGCCGACATCGGCGAGCAGCCGGCCGAAGGTCTCGTGCACGATGCCGAGCACCGCGTCCGGACCCGTCCCGATGTCGAGGTCGATCACGACCTCGCCGAGCGGCGCACTGCCGAGGTCGCTGACCGCGAGCCGGGAGTGGGTCGCGCCGAGGTCCGCACAGAGCACCACTCCCGAGCCGTCGTTGAAGGCGAGAGACGTGGGCGGGCGGCCGCCGGTCGAGTTCTGGCCCCCGGCCTCGAGGATCAGCTCGTGCTTGAGGAGAACGTCGATCCGCTGCGCGACGGTGGAGCGGGCGAGGCCGGTTCGGCGCGCCAGCTCGGCACGGGTCAGCGTGCCCGCATCGCGGATCACTCGTAGGACCGCGCCCGCCGTCGCAGCATCCCCGGCGGGCGAGCGCATCGTTGGGTCACTGTCCGTGGCGGCCAACGAGATGAGTAAAGCACGGCTGGCAAGGCTCTTTTGCTTTTCGCCAGCCGCTAAGGATGCGTTAAGCACGCTCAATCCGAGAACTTTTGCTTGACAAGCAGCAAAAGCATGGAAGAGTCCCGGCCCATGCGTGGAGCCCTACGCGCCGGCATCATCGGAACAGGCTTCATCGGAGCGGTCCACGCCCGCTCGGCGGTTCTCGCGGGCGCTCGCGTGACCGGGGTGGCGGCCTCCTCACCCGAGAGTGCGCGCGCCGCGGCGTCCCGCCTCCACGGCGAGCGCGCGTTCGACACCGCCGAGGCGCTCGTCGACTCCACGGACGTCGACGTGGTCCACATCTGCACGCCGAACCACCTGCACGTGCCGCTCGCCCGCGCCGCGCTCGAAGCCGGCAAGCACGTGATCTGCGAGAAGCCGCTCGCGCTCGATGACAGCGGCGCAGGTGAGCTCGTGGAGCTCGCGGACTCGACCGGCCTGGGAAACGCGGTCCCGTTCGTCTACCGCTACTACCCGATGGTGCGCGAGGCTCGCGACCGCCTTCGAGGCGGCCGGTGCGGCGAGCTGCGGCTGCTCCACGGCACCTACCTCCAGGACTGGCTCTCGAGGCCCGCTGACGACAACTGGCGTGTCGAGCATGAGTTGGGTGGCCCCTCACGCGCGTTCGCCGACATCGGCTCGCACTGGTGCGACCTGGCGGAGTTCATCTCGGGTCATCGGATCGCGCGCCTCTCGGCGCGGACCGCGACGGTGGTTCCCGAGCGCGCGCGCGCCGCGGGCCGTCCGGCGTTCGAACAGGGCGACGGCGGTGGAACACCACGGGGCGTGGAGACGGAGGACGCGGCCCTGGTCCACTTCGAGACCGATCGTGGCGCGCTCGGCTCGGTGGTGGTGAGTCAGGTTTCACCCGGCCGCAAGAACCGCCTCTGGATCGAGTTCGACGGCTCCGAGGAGGCGCTCGCCTTCGACCAGGAGATGCCGGAGCTGCTCTGGGTCGGACGTCGCGACGGGATCGGCCTGAGAGCGCGCGACAGCGCGGCCCTGTCCCCCGACGCAGCGCGCCTCGCGACACTGCCCGCCGGCCATCCCCAGGGCTACGCCGACTGCTTCGGCGCCTTCGTCGCCGACGCGTACGCCACGATCCGTGGCGAGGAGGCGCCGGAGGGCCTGCCGGGCTTCGCCGACGGTCGTCGCGCCGTCCAGATCACCGAGGCGGTGCTGGCGTCCGCCCGCGACGGCGCCTGGACCGAGGTCGCGACCCCCGAGCTGACCGAGGCGGGCCCGTGAAGCTCGGCTTCCTCAGCGCCTGCATGCCGGAGCGGCCGCTCGAGGAGATCGCCGCCTGGGCGGGGGCGCACGGCTATGAGGCGCTCGAGCTGGCGGCCTGGCCGTCGATCGGAGACCGACCCTTCACCGCCTCGCACGTCGCGGTCGACGCGTTCGACGCCGCCGAGGCGGACCGCGTACGGGCCGCGCTCGAGGGCAACGGACTCACGCTCTCCGCGCTCGCGTACTACGACAACAACCTGGATCCCGACCCGGCCCTGCGCGAGTCCTACCTCGCACACCTGCGGGCCTGCATCGACGCCGCGGCGGAGCTCGGCAGCGTGCCGGTGGGCACCTTCATCGGGCGCGACCCCGGAAAGAGCGTCAGCGAGAACCTGCGCGAGGCCGAGCGCATGTTTCCGCCGCTCGTCGACTACGCCGGCGAGCGCGGGGTGCGGCTGATGATCGAGAACTGCGTGATGGAGGGCTGGCACCCGGACGGCTACCCGGGGAACCTCGCCTACTCGCCGGAGCTCTGGGAGTGGCTTTTCGAGCTGGGCCTCTATCTCAACTACGACCCCTCTCACCTGCTGTGGCTCGGCATCGACCCGGTGGCGGCGCTCAGGCCCTACGTCGACAAGGTCGTGCACGCGCACGCCAAGGACGCCGAGACATTCCCGGGCGAGCGCAACCGCTTCGGGTTCTTCGGGCGCACCGCGACGCGCGAGGCGGACCCCTGGGACATGGGCTGGTGGCGCTATCGCATTCCCGGGCTCGGGCAGGTCGACTTCCCGCACTACCTCGATGCGCTCTACGAAGGCGGCTTCGACGGCGTGCTCTCCGTGGAGCACGAGGACCCGGTATGGGGCGGAAGCCCGCAGAAGGTCGAGCAGGGCCTCGAGATCGCGCAGCGGAACCTGCGACCGCTGGTGGTGGGCTGATGGAGAGCTCGACCGCGTCCCCCACGCTCGAGGTGCGAGGCCTCGTGAAGGAGTTCCCCGGCGTCAAGGCGCTGAAGGGCGTGGACTTCGACGTGCGCGCCGGGGAGGTGCACTGCCTGCTCGGACCGAACGGGGCGGGCAAGTCGACACTCATCAAGTGCGTGTCCGGCGTGGTCGAGCCGACCGAGGGCGAGATCTTCCTCGAGGGCGAGCCGCTGCCGGTCGGTGACCCCGCCGCCTCGCTCGGCCGGGGCGTCGCCACGATCTACCAGGAGCTCGACCTGGTCGACGACCTCACGGTCGCGCAGAGCGTCTTCCTCGCCCACGAGCCGCGGCGCGGGCCGCTGCTCGACCTCGACCGGATGAGCAGTGAGACGACGGCGCTGCTCGGCCGGCTCGGCCACGAGGGCATCGCCCCGCGCGCGAAGATCCGCTCGCTGCGCCCGGCGGCGCAGCAGGTCGTCTCGATCGCCCGCGCGCTGTCACGCGACCTGCGGGTGCTGATCATGGACGAGCCCTCGGCGATTCTCGACGACGGCGAGGTCGAGACCTTGTTCGAGGTGGTGAGGCGACTGACCGCCGACGGGGTGGCGGTGATCTACATCACCCACCGCCTCGACGAGATCCGCCGCATCGGCGATCGCGTGACGGTGCTCAGCGACGGTCGCACCGCCGCCACCGGCCTGCCCGCCTCCGAGCCCACCGACAGGCTCGTCGAGCTGATGGTCGGCCAGGCCGTGGAGCGGCTCTATCCCGAGCGGCCGACGGGCCACGGCGACGTGGTGCTCGACGTGCGTGAGCTCCGCCGCCTGCCGGAGGTGCGCTCGGTGAGCCTCCAGCTGCGAGCCGGCGAGGTGGTGGGGCTCGGGGGCCTCGTGGGCGCCGGGCGCACGGAGCTCCTGCGGCTGATCTACGGCCTCGACCAGCGGGACGCCGGTGAGGTGTACGTCGACGGGGAGCCCCTGCCGCCGAACCGGCCCGACCGCGCGATCGCCGCGGGCCTCGGCTTCGCCCCGGAGGACCGCAAGTCGCAGGGCCTGCTGCTCGACTGGAGCCTCACCAAGAACGTCAGCCTCGCGGACCTCGGGCGCTTCCAGCGCGGCCTCCTGAACGTGCGCGCCGAGCGCTCGGCCGCCGCGGAGCACCTGCGCGCCCTGAAGACCGTGCCCGACGACCCCGACCGCAGGGTCGGCGACCTCTCGGGCGGAAACCAGCAGAAGGTCGTGCTCGCCCGCTGGCTCCTGCGCCACTGCCGCGTGCTGCTGCTCGACGAGCCGACCCGCGGCGTGGACGTGGCGACCAAGGCGGAGCTCTACCGGGTGATCACCGACCTCGCCAAGGAAGGGCTCGCGGTGCTCGTGGTCTCGTCCGAGCTCGAGGAGCTGATCGGCATCTGCAGCCGCATCCTCGTGATGCGCGAGGGCGAGCTAGTTTTCGAGATCGAGGGCGCGAACGCGAGCGAGCGGGAGCTGCTGCGCCACGCCGTCGCGCCAACGGATTCAGCGGACTTCGTTGAGGAGGTCAGATGACGGTGGGAGAGGGTGGGGCGCCCGCAGCGGCGATCGAGGGCGGCGGGGCGCAGCGGCGCTTCGGGGGCTTCGCGCTCCAGGAATACGCGCTTGTGATCGTGGTCGTGCTGCTGTTCGTGGCCGGCGCGATCCTCAAGCCGGACAGCTTCCCGACCTGGGACAACGTCCGCAACATGCTCACGCAGGCGAGCGTCGTCGGGGTGCTCGCGATGGGCATGACCTTCGTGATCGCGACGTCGGGGATCGACCTGTCGGTCGGCTCCGTGCTCGCCGCGGCAGGCATGTTCGGCGGCATCCTGGTCGACCCCGAGGGAACCACGCTCCTATTCATCGTGGGCGCGGTCGGCTTCGCGACGCTGCTCGGCACGTTCAACGCGGTCTCGATCTCGTACGGCCGCGTGGTGCCGTTCATCGCGACGCTCGCGATGTTCTCGATAGCCAGGGGCATAGCCCTGCTCCTGAACGACAAGCTGCCCGTGAGCCTGCTCGAACTGAACGGCGGCTCGTTCGGCGACCCCGCGGTCTTCTCGCTGCTCTGGTTCGGCACCGGGCGCCTTCTCGGCATCCCGGTATCGGTCTACGTCTTCCTCGGGATCACGGTCGGCGCCTGGGTGCTGCTCAACCGCACGCGCTACGGGCGCTTCGTCGTGGCGGTGGGCGGCAACCGCCAGGCGGCCAAGATCGCCGGAGTGCCCGTTCGGCGCACGATCTTCAGCGTCTACGTGCTGATGGGCGTGCTGGTGGGCATCGCGGCGGTGCTGCTCTGCGCTCGGCTGGGGAGCGCCTCGCCCGTGAGCGGCAACCTCTACGAGCTCGACGCGATTGGCGCCGTCGTGATCGGCGGCACCAGCCTGGCCGGCGGCAGGGCCAGCATCGTGGGCACCTTCCTCGGGGTCCTCACGTTCGCAATCATCTTCAGCTTGATGACCCAGCTCGACCTCTCGACCGAAGTCCAGCAGGTCGTGAAGGGAGCGATCGTCCTCGGGGCGGTCCTGCTCCAGCGCCCTGAGGCGCGGCTGTGACAAGGCAAACACCACAGAAGGAGGAACTCATGTCGCTACAGCGACTGTTGATTGCGATGGTGGCGGCCGCCCTGCTGGCTCTCGGGGCGGCGGCGTGCGGCGACGACGACGATGACGGCGGCAGCGCGGACGCCGGCGAGACGAGCACGCAGGAGAGCGGCACGCCCGCCTCCGGCGGCGACAAGGGGCCGGTGACGATCGTCGCGAGCGTGCCGCCGACCGACCACGGCTGGCTCGGTGCCATTTCGAAGAACGCCGAGGAGGCGGCAAGCCAGTACGACGACGTCGACTTCCGGTTGCTCGAGGCCGCCGACTCGGACTCGCAGGCGCAGCAGATCGAGCAGGTGATCTCGGACAAGCCCGACGCGCTCGTGGTGCTGCCCCAGGACGGCGAGGCTCTCACGCCGGTCGCCCAGAAGGCGGAGAACGCAGGAATCCCGGTGATCAACGTCGACCGCCTCTTCTCGGCGCCCGACGCGGCCACCGCGACCATCCTCGGCGACAACTACCAGATCGGCGTGAACGCGGCGGACTACATCAGCGAGGAGCTCAACTGCGAGGGGAACGTCGTGGAGATCCAGGGCCTGGCCGGGATCTCGGTGACCGAGGAGCGCTCGAAGGGCTTCACCGACCAGTTGAAGAAGGTCTGCCCTGACGGCGGAATCGAGATCGTCGCCAAGCAGCCGGGCGACTTCAATCCCGACACCGGCCTGAAGGTGACGGAGAACATCCTCCAGGCCCAGGACCAGATCGACGCCGTCTACACCCACGACGACGACATGGCCCAGGGCGTCGTGCAGGCGATCCGCAACGCCGGCCGGGAGGACGACATGTTCCTCACGGGCGTCGGCGGCTCCGAGGACGCCATGGCGCAGATCGAGGAGGGCGGCCTCTACCGCGCCACCTTCCTCTACAACCCGAGCATGGCCGCCTCAGCGGTGAACATGGCACGGCTGATCGCGCTCGGCGAGGGCTTCTCCGAGCTCGTGCCGCCGGAGGTGCCGCGCCAGCTGATCGTGCCCGCCGCGACGGTCACCAAGGAGAACGTCAACGACTACGAGGAGTACGCGTTTAACTAGACCCGGCCGCTCATCCGACGGCCGTTAAGGGAGGCCCCGCCGACGGCGGGGCCTCTCTGTGTACGCCCGGCATGGGCAGCAGCTCGGGGGTGTGAGTCCCCTGTGGAGCAGATGACAGCAACTACAAGCCGAGGGCAACTGCGTCGTCGTGAGGCGGGGTGGGAAGGAAGCCGGAGGCGAAACCGCGACCCGAGGGACACGAACCGCATCGGAGGCGGGGCGGCCTGGGCGAGCCAGCACGCCATGGCGAAGCCCGTTGTCATCGAGGGGCCGTCACGTAAATGCGGCGGGTGTGCGGGGAAGGTTGTTGCCCTTATCCGGGGAGGCCTGCTGGGGTGTCGGCCTCGACGTGTGTCGCCCGACGGCGCTCGTGGGAACGCGTGTGCTCACCTGGCAGGAGTCAGCAGAGGTCGTATTAGCGGCCGGGATCCATTGGCCGTGAAGGACCGAACGCAAAGCCGAGCGACCGACCGTGGTGCTCGTGCCGGAAGCGATGACCGCAGCCAACCCCGCAAGGGGCCTCGGCGCAATGGATGCCTAGGGTGAATCCCGAAGCTCCCCGCCGAGAGCGCAGCGATCGGCCGGCGCCCGCGGATGCGGAAGCTCACCCCGCCGGGGCGAGCCTGTGGGAGCAGTGTTTCTCCCGCGAGAACCTCGCCGCGGCGCTCAGACGCGTCGAGCTCAACGCCGGTGCCGCTGGTATCGACGGGATGACGACGAAGGAGCTTCGCCCGTGGCTTGGCCGCCACTGGCGGGAGGTCCGACGCCAGCTCGATGCGGGCACCTACCGTCCGCAACCGGTCCGCAGGGTGATGATCCCAAAGCCCTCGGGCGGGGAGCGGGAGCTGGGGGTGCCGACGGCGCTGGATCGGTTGATCCAGCAGGCCGTATCGCAGACGCTCACGCCGATGGTCGATACCGAGTTCGGGGATGAGAGCTTCGGCTTTCGCCCCGGACGGTCGGCCCACGAGGCGGCGGGGGCGGCTCGCCGTCACCTCGACTCGGGTGCCGAGTGGGTGGTCGATCTGGACCTCGATCGGTTCTTCGATCGCGTCCAGCACGACGCGCTCATGGCCAGGGTCGCTCGGCGGGTCGATGACAAGCGGGTGCTCAAGCTGATCCGCAGCTACCTGGAAGCGGGCGTGATGGCGGACGGAGTCAAGCAGCCAAGCGAGGAGGGGACACCGCAAGGGTCCCCGCTCTCGCCGCTGCTCTCGAACGTCTACCTCGACGACCTCGACCAGGAGTTGCGGCGGCGGGGGCATCGCTTCGTGCGCTACGCCGACGACGTGATGATCTACGTCACGAGCAGGCGGGCGGGGCAGCGCGTCATGGACAGCGTCTGCGCGTTCATCGAGCAGCGCCTCAAGCTCAAGGTCAACCGCGCCAAGTCGGCGGTTGCGTGGGCGGGAAGACGGACCTTTCTTGGGTTCAGCTTCTACAAGCGCAAGGACGGCTGGAGGATCGGAGTCGGTCGCGACGCCCCGAAGCGGGCCAAGCGGCGACTGCGCCGGCTCACCGCGCGCACTTGGGGCGTCCCGATGGAGCGGCGGATCGATGCGATCAACCGCTTCACGCTGGGCTGGACGGCCTACTTCGCCCTCGCCGAGGGGGAGCGACCGTTTCACGACCTCGATGAGTGGCTCAGGCGCCGATTGCGGCAGGTGCGCTGGAAGGAGTGGAAGCGCTACTCGGCCCGCAGGCGCAACCTGCGCGCCCTCGGCGCTCCCGAGCGCTCCGCCCGCGAATGGGCCGCGACCCGCAAGGGCCCGTGGCGCGTCGCGGGCTCCTGGGTGCTCTCCCGAACGCTCACCGACGCCTACTGGCAACAGCACGGCCTGCTCGGATTCACCGATCCCTACCGCCGTCTCCGGGACGCCAAGCGAACCGCCCGGTGCGGACCCGCACGCCGGGTGGTGTGGGAGGGGTCGGGTTGAGCCCGGCCCCTACCCGATTGTCAGCCGATCGAGTCGACCATCTCGAGCTGGATCAACCGGTTCAGCTCGACGGCGTACTCCATCGGCAGCTCCTTCGTGACCGGCTCGATAAAGCCGTTCACGATCATCGCCGCCGCCTCCTCCTCGGACAGGCCGCGCGACTGCAGGTAGAAGAGCTGCTCGTCGGAGATCTTGCCGACCACGGCCTCGTGGGCCACGGTCACGTGCGGGTTCTGGATCTGGATGTCGGGCCAGGTGTCCGAGCGCGAGCGTTCGTCCATCATCAGGCCGTCGCACTGCACGCGGGCCTTCGATCCCTGCGAGTTGTGGCCCATGCGGACGAGGCCGCGGTAGCCCATGATCCCGCCGTCCTTCGAGATCGACTTGGCGAGGATGTTCGAGTTGGTGTTCGGCGCCAGGTGTACGACCTTCGCGCCGGTGTCCTTCCAGACGTCTCCGCTCGCCACTCCCACGTTCAGGTGATCGGCGCGCGCGCCCTCTCCCATCAGGAAGGAGCCCGGATAGAGCATCACCTTCTTCGCCCCCATCGACCCGCCGACCCACTCGACGGTCCCGTGGGCCTCGACGATCGCCCGCTTCGTGTTCAGGTTGAACACGTCCTTCGACCAGTTCTGGACGGTCGTGTAGCGGGCCTTCGCTCCCTCCTTGACGAAGATCTCGACGACGGCGGAGTGCATCGAGTTGGCGCTGTAGGTCTGCGCCGTGCAGCCCTCGATGTAGTTAACGTCGGAGCCCTCGTCGGCGATGATCAGCGTGTGCTCGAAGGTGCCCTCGCCCGAGCCCTCCATGCGGAAGTAGGCCTGGAGCGGGAGGTCGACCTTCACGTCCTTCGGGACGTACAGGAAGGAGCCGCCTGACCACACCGCGCCGTGCAGCGCCGAGAACTTGTTGTCCTGCGGCGGCACGCACTTCTTCATGAAGTACTCGCGCACGAGGTCCTCGTGCTCGGTGACCGCCGTGTCCATCGCGCAGAAGACGATGCCCTTGTCGGCGTACTCCTGCTTGAGTCCCTCGTAGAAGGGCTCCTGGCGCCACACGCCGACGACGCCGGCGAGATGCTCGCGCTCGGCCTGCGGGATGCCGAGCTTCTCGAAGGTGTCCTTCTGCTCCTGCGGGACGTCGTCCCAGCTGTTGTAGCGGCCGGCCTCGGGGGGCGAGTAGAGCACGAGCTCGGTGAGGTCGAGATCCGACAGGTCGACGCCCCAGGTGGGGATCGGCTTGCGCTCGAAGATCTCGAACGACTTCAGGCGCTTGTCGCGCATCCACTCGGGCTCGCCCTTGATACGGGAGAGCTCCTCGATCACCTCACGGGAGACACCCTTCTTGGCGACGAGCTGACCCTGCTCGTTCTCCTTGATCGGGCTCGGCTTGGGGACTCGCGTCTTGTCAGTGGCTGCCATGCGCTCCAAATTCCGCTTTCCGAGGTCGGAAATGAGATTCTAGCGAGAGACGGCGTCGGAGCCGACCCCGAGTTACCAGACCGCGTGAGTCGGATTTAGGGTACCCTAAGCCCGGTGCTGCGGAAGGTGAGCATGCTGACGGTGGCGGCCGCGATCGGGCTGGGTTCGGCACTGGGGGTGGCCGCGTGCGGGGAGGACCGCGAGGGCGACGTCCAGTTCGAGGACGGGACCGGGACGGCGGGCACCGCGACCGCTGGGACTGAAACGGTCGGGACCGAGGAAACCGGAACCGAAGGGACCGGAACGGCCGAGACCGAGACCGGCGAGGGCGAGACGGAGACGACTCCGTAGGGCGTGTCGCGGCAGAGCCTGCTCCTGATCCTGATCGCCAGCGGGGCGCTGATCGTGGCGGCCTTCGTCGGGGTGGTCCTCGCCACCTCGGGCGCGTCCGACGAGGAGCTCGTCATCTACTCGGCCCGCTCCCACTACGGCGAGGAGCAGCCCTTCGAGGAGTTCGCCGAGCGGACCGGCACGGACATCCGCATCCGCGGCGGGACGGCGTCGGAGCTGTACGAGCGCCTGAGAAGCGAGGGAGAGGACACACCGGCGGACGTCCTGATCACCGTCGACGCCGCCAATCTCTGGCGCGCGAAGCACGCCGGCCTGCTCGAGCCGCTCGACTCGCCGAGACTCGAGGCCGCGGTGCCCGCCGATCTGCGCGACGCCGACGGCGCCTGGTTCGGCCTCCTACTCCGAGCGCGCACGATCATGCGCTCCACGGAGCGCGTCGGCCCCGAGGAAGTGACCAGCTACGAGGGCCTCGGCGATCCGCGCTGGGAGGGCCGGCTCTGCCTGCGTTCCGGCACCAGCGAGTACAACGTCTCCTTCGTCGCCGACCGGCTCGCCAAGGATGGAAGGGCGGCGACCGAGAGAATGCTGCGCCGCTGGATGGGGAACGACCCCGAGATCCTCGGCTCCGACACCGAGGTGCTCGAGGCGATCGCCGACGGCGACTGCGACGTGGGGCTCACGAACCACTACTACCTCGAGCGGGAGCTGGAGGACGATCCGGGCTTCCCGGTGGCGCCCGTCTGGGCCGACCAGCGGGGCCGTGGCACCCACGTGAACCTCTCGGGCCTCGGAGTGGTGCGCGGATCCGACCGAGCCGACGACGCCCGGGCGCTGATCGAGTTTCTCCTGCGGCCGGAAGCGCAGCGGGTATTCGTCGAGAACAACCACGAGTTCCCGGTGCGCGGCGGCCCCGACTTCAAGCGCGATCCGATCGACGTCGACGGGGCTGGCCCGCGCCTGGACGAGGCGCTGGGGTTGATGGATGAAGTCGGATGGGATTGACGCCTGGGCGGTCCTGACGGTCGTCTGTGCGGCCGCCGTCGCCGCGCCCCTGATCGGGCTCCCGCTCAGCTTCGCCGTCGCTCCCGGAAGCCTGTCCGAGTTCTCGGGGCTCGTCCCCGAGGCGGCGGGCGCGACGGTGGTGCTGGTCGTCGGCGTCGGAGCGGGGACGCTCGTGCTCGGGACCGCGCTCGCTGCGCTCGTCTCCTTCTGCGACTTCCCGGGGCGCAGCTGGATCGAGTGGGCGCTGGTGCTGCCGCTGGCGATGCCCGGCTACGTCTTCACGCTGTTCGCGCTCGGGCTCGACGTTCCGGGACTGCGCTCCTCGCTCGGGGCCGTGTGCGTGTTCACGCTCGTCCTCTACCCGTACGTCTACCTGCTCGCGCGGGCGGCCTTCCTGGCGCAGTCGCGCACCCTGCTCGAGGCCGCGCGCGGACTCGGCCTCTCCCGGGGCGCCGCGATCGTGCGCGTGGCACTGCCGCTCGCGCGGCCCGCCATCCTCGGCGGCGTCGCCCTGGCGCTGATGGAGGCGCTGGCGGACTTCGGCACGGTGAACCTCCTCGGCGTGCAGACCTTCACGGACGCGATCTACGAGGTCTGGTTCATCGCCTTCGACCGCGACGCCGCCATGCAGCTGGCCACCTTGCTCGTGTCGGTCACGCTCACGCTGCTGGTCCTGGAGCGCCTCGCCCGGGGACGGGCCCGCTACCACCAGCTGGCGGCCAGCGGTGACCTGGCCCCGCCGGTGCGACTGCGCGGCCCGGCGGCCGCGGGCGCGGTGCTCGGGCCGCTCGCGCTCGTGGGCCTCGTGGTCCTCGCCCCGCTCGCGCAGCTCGCCGTCTGGTCGGTCGAGTCGATTCGCGACGGCCTGCTCGCACCGGAGTTCGCCACCGCCGCGCGTAACAGCCTCCTGCTCGCGGCCATGAGCGCGGTGTTCGTTCCGCTCGCCGCGATCCTGCTCGCGTACGGCGCGCGGGCAAGCCGCTCGCGCCTCGCGGCGGGGGCGGCCCGGACCGCTACGATCGGCTACGGCCTGCCAGGCTCGGTCGTTGCGGTGGCGGTGATCGTTCCGCTCGGATGGATCGAGCGTCGCATCGACGGCGTGGCCGGCACCGGCCTCCTCCTCACCGGGACAGTGATCGGACTCTTCTACGCCTATCTCGTGCGTTTCCTGGCGCTCGCGTGGGGCGCGGTCGAGGCGGGACTCACCCGCATCCCGCGCCAGCTCGACGAGGCCGCGCGGGGGCTCGGCGCCGATCGGCTCGACGTGCTCGCGCGGGTGCACGTGCCGCTGCTGCGCGCCGGCCTCGCCACCGCGGCCCTGCTCGTGTTCGTTGAGGTGATGAAGGAGCTGCCGGCCACGCTTCTGCTGCGGCCGCTCGGCGGCGACACGCTCGCGATCGCGGTCTGGCAGGCCACGACCGAGTCCCTGTTCGAGACGGCCGCGCTGCCCGCGCTCCTGATCGTGCTCGTCGGGCTGTTGCCGGTGGCGGCGATGATCCGGCTCTCGGGCCGCCGCGGCGCCGAGCTCGAGGCCGCGCAGGCGGCGGGAGCCTGGGCCGACGAGCTGGAGGATCGGCGGGCGGTGCCGGCGTGAGATATGAGCGACGTTCGTCTGGAAGGCGTCTCCAAGGCCTTCGGCGCGCTGCGGGCCGTGCGCGAGGTCAGCCTCGAGATCGAGCGCGGCGAGCTGATGGCCGTGCTCGGCCCGTCCGGCTGCGGCAAGACCACGCTCCTGCGGACCATCGCCGGCTTCGAGCGGCCGGACGCGGGCTCCGTGGTCGTCGCGGACGACGTGGTGGCCGGTCCCGGCCGCTTCGTGCCGCCCGAGCGGCGGCGGATCGGGATGGTCTTCCAGGACTACGCGCTGTTCCCGCACCTGACGGTCAGGGCCAACGTCGCGTTCGGCCTCGCGGCGCGACCACGCGACGAGCGCGAGCCGCTCACTCGCCGGACGCTCGAGCTGGTCGGCCTCCAGCACAAGGCCGACCGCTACCCGCACGAGCTGTCGGGCGGGGAGCGCCAGCGGGTGGCCCTCGCGCGCGCAATGGCGCCCGAGCCGGCGCTCGTGCTGCTCGACGAGCCGTTCTCGAGCCTCGACGCCAGCCTGCGGGCGGGACTGCGCCGCGAGGTCGAGCTGATCCTGCGCGACGCCGAGGCCACCGCGCTGCTCGTGACCCACGACCAGGAGGAGGCGCTCTCGCTCGCCGACCGCCTCGCCGTCATGCGCGAGGGACGGATCGTTCAGGTGGGGGCGCCGGAGGAGGTCTACGGGCGGCCGGCCAGCCGCTGGGCCGCGCAGTTCGTCGGCGAGGTGAACGTGCTCGCCGGGGTCGCCCACGGAGCCGGCGTCGAGACCGAGCTGGGAGTGTTCGACCTGCGGGCGCAGGCGAGCGGCTCCGTACACGTGGCGGTGCGCCCGGAGCAGCTCGACCTGCGGGCCGACCACGACGGCAACGCCGAGATCGTGGCCCGCGAGTTCCGCGGCCACGACGTCCTCTACCGCCTCCGCCACGAGGCCGGCCGCGTGGTGCTGGTGCAGCTGCCGTCGCTCGAGCTGCACGAGGTGGGCGCGCGGGTGTTCGTGCGCCCGGCGGCGTCGGCGGTGACGACGTTGGTGGATTAGGGGCGGGTCGCCGGAGGCCATTCGTGCTGCCTAGGTGGCAAATATGGCCCCCTATCCAGCACGCCTTGGAAACCTCCCTGACTGGCTGCCGCAGCGCGAGGTTGGGAGGTTGTCGTTGATGGAGAGGCAGAACCTCCCGAGTTGCGCGGCGGCGACCAGCATCGGGAGGTTCTGGTGCCTTCTGGCGCGCCCGTATCTACTCGAATCGAGGACGATCCAGGGGTCCGTGTACCACCCCTCAGTGACCCAGTAGACGTCCGGCGGCCCGCCGCCGCAAACGGACGTGCCCCTTACCCCGTCCCTAGTGCCGTCGGCGGCGGCTGCCGGCCGCGAATAGGCTCCCCACCATGAAGCTCTACGTCTGCTGGGGCACCTTCCCCGCCCCCTGGCGGCCGGGCGGGCATCCCTGCAGGAACGCCCACAGCGCGCTCCGCGAGGCCGGCTGGGATCCCGAGGTCGTAAAGAGCTACGGACTCGGCCCGCTGCCCGACGCGCTCACGCCGCAGCGCAAGAAGGTGCGTGAGCTGACGGGCCAGAATTGGGTGCCGGTGCTCGTGACCGACGACGGCGAGGCGATCGTCGACTCCAAGCGCATCGTCGAGTGGGCCCGGGCGCACCCCGCGAGCGGCGCGGATAAGCCCGCCTGATCTCCGGCATCAGGGCTCGGACTGGCCTCACACCCGGCGCTCTGCCACCGTTTGTTCGATTGTGCGACGCCCGGCCGAGAGCGGGTGGCTGCTCTGGGCCGCCCTCGCCACCATCTACATCGTCTGGGGCTCGACCTACCTGGCCATCAGGGTCATGGTCGAGACGATGCCGCCCCTGCTCGCGGCCGGCGCGCGCTATGTCGTGGCCGGGTCGGTGTTCTGGGCGGTCCTACGGGTCGCGAGCGGCCCGGAGCGGGTGCGCGCAACGCCGCGCCAGCTCGCGGGCGCGGCGCTTATCGGCACGCTGCTGTGCTTCGGCGGCAATGGCCTCGTGACCGTCGCCGAGCGCGACGTTCCCTCCGGCCTGGCCGCCCTCATCATGGGCGCGATGCCGCTCTGGGTGCTGCTCATGCGCGCCGGCCACGGGGAGCGCGTGCCGCGCGCCACGCTCGCCGGCGTCGCCGTCGGTTTCGCCGGCCTCGCCGTGCTGGTGCTTCCGGGCGACCGGCCGGGCGACGCACCCCTCTTGGCCGTGCTCGTCGTGGTGGCCGCGTCGGTGTTCTGGGCGTGCGGCGCCTTCTACTCGCCCCGGACGCCGCTGCCGGCGGACGCGTTCGCCTCCACCGCTTGGCAGATGCTGTTCGGCGGCGCCGGCATGCTCGCGGTCGGGCTGCTCGCCGGCGAGGCGGGCGACGTGGACGCGGCGGCTTTCTCGACGGACTCGGTGATCGCGTTCGTGTACCTGATCACCGCGGGCTCTCTGCTCGCCTTCACGGCCTTCGTCTGGCTGCTCCAGAACGCACCGGTGTCGACCGTCATGACCTACGCCTACGTGAACCCGGTCGTGGCGGTGCTGCTGGGCTGGGCGATCCTGTCCGAGGAGATCACCACGAGCGTGGCCATAGGCACCGTCGCGATCGTGCTCTCCGTGGCGACGGTCGTGCGCCGCGAGTCCGCGGAGCGGGAGCGGGTGGCCGCCTAGCTCGGCCTGCTAGAGCGGGCCGGCGGGCCTGGCTACTCGGGCCAGGACGCGTCGCCGGTCGTCGCGCCGCGCATGACCTTCAGGGAGAGAAGCGCGCACTTGCGGCGCGTGGGGGAGACGTCGATTCCCAGCCGCTCGATCACCCAATCGGCGCCCAGGCCCTCGACGTCCTCGACCGGCATTCCGATCAGGTCCTCCGAGCTGATCGACGCCGCAGCCTGCGAGATCGCGCAGCCCTGCCCGTGGAAACGCATGTCGGCGATCTTCCCGTCCTCGACCACGATGTGGACGCCCAGCTCGTCTCCGCAGAGCGGATTGTGGTCGTGGAACTCGAGGTCGTGCGGCTCGAGCGTCCCGAAGTTCCGCGGGTTCTTGTAGTGCTCGAGGATGTAGTCGCGGTAGAGGGCGTCCATAGTCGTCAAAGCTTGAACACCTTCCGGGCGCCGTGCAGCGCCGAGACCAGCGCGTCGACGTCCTCGCGCGAGTTGTAGACCTGGAACGTCGCCCGCGCCGTCGCGGCCACGCCGAGCAGGCGCATGAGCGGCTGGGCGCAGTGGTGGCCGGCCCGGACGCACACGGCCTCCCGGTCGCACAGCTCGGCGATGTCGTGGGCGTGCATGCCGTCGATCGCGAACGAGATCACGCCGCCGCGCCGGTCCAGGTTCGTGGGGCCGAAGATGTGGATGCCCTCGACCTCCGCCAGGCGCTCGAGTCCGTACATCGTGAGGTCGCGCTCGTGGACGCGCACGTTCTCCATGCCTACGGCGGCCAGGTAGTCGACCGCCGCGCCGAGGCCGACCGCCTCCGCGATCGCCGACGTACCGGCCTCGAACTTCCAGGGCAGCTCGTTCCAGCTCGAGTGCTCGCGCTCCACCCGGGAGATCATGTGCCCTCCGCCGAGGAACGGCCGCATCTCCTTCAGGAGCTCGCGCCGGCCGTGGAGCATTCCCACCGTGGGGCCCAGCGCCTTGTGGCCGGTCCAGGCGTAGAAGTCGGCGTCGATGGCGCCAAGGTCCACCGGAAGCTGCGGCACCGCCTGCGCGCCGTCGATGACGGTCACCGCCCCCGCCGCCCGCGCCCGGCGCACGATCTCCTCGACGGGATTGATCGTGCCGAGCACATTCGAGACGTGGGCGAAGGCCACGAGCTTCACGCGGCCCTCTGCCAGCGCCGCGTCGAGCTCGTCGAGCGACAGCTCGCCGCTGTCGGACACCGACAGGTAGCGCAGCCTTGCGCCGCGGTCCTCGCAGAGGAGCTGCCAGGGGACGATGTTCGAGTGGTGCTCCATCTCGGTGATGAGGACCTCGTCGCCCTCGCCCACGTTGTCGCGCCCCCAGGCGTAGGCCACCAGGTTGATCGCCTCGGTGGCGTTGCGCGTGTAGATCGAGCAGTCGGAATCCCAGCCGACGAAGCCCGCGATCCGCTCGCGGGCGCCCTCGAACATCTCGGTGGCCTCGCGGCCCAGCTCGTAGACCCCGCGGTGCACCGTGCCGTACGAGGTGGAGTAGAAGCGCTCCATCGCCTCGATCACCTGCCGCGGCTTCTGGGCGCTGGCGCCCGAGTCGAGGTAGACGAGCCGCTTGCCGTTGAAGCTGCGCTGCAGCACCGGGAAGTCGGCGCGGAGATCGACGAGGGGCTGTGCGGCGACCGCGCCCATCGTCAGGCCTCCGCCCGCTCCGCCACGAACTCGCGCACCTGGTCCTCCGCCCCGCGCAGCTTCGCGGCGATCCGCTGTCGCACGAGCGCCTCGAGCCCCGGGTCCTCGAGCCGCTGCACGACCTCCTCGAAGTAGCCTTCGACCAGCACCCGGACCGCCTCGGTGCGAGACAGGCCGCGGGTCATCATGTAGAAGATCTGCTCCTCGTCGAGCTCGCCGACGGTCCCGCCGTGCGAGGCCTTGACGTTGTCGACCTCCACGATCAGCGACGGGATGGCGTCGCCCTTGGCCTTCGGCGAGAGCAGCATCTGGTGCGTCTGGAGGTAGGTGTCGGTCTCGGACGCGCCCGGCACGATGTGGATCAGGCCCTCGTACGAGGCCCGCGATTCGCCGGTGAGGGCGCCCTTCCACACGGTGTCGCCCGTGGTGTGGCCCTGCTCGTGCTTGTCGGTCGTGAACAGGTCGAGGTGCTCCTCGCGCTCGGTGAAGTACATGCCGGTGTGGCGCATGTCCGATCCCTGCTCCGCCGTGACGATGTCGAGGGTCTGCTTGGTGAGGTGGCCGCCGAGGTGTATCGGCACCCACTTCACCTGGGCGTCCCGTCGGATCTCGACCCGGCGGGTGGAGATGTCGTAGACCTCGCCCGAGCCCCAGTCCTGGTAGTGGGCGAGGTTCACGTGCGAGCCGGGCAGCGCGTACAGCTCGAAGGCCCCGGCGTGCAGCGCCTGCCCCTCGAGGTTGGGCGCCACGAAGTACTCGCGGATCTTGCACTCGGCGAGCTCGCCGACCACCGCGAGCGTGTGGGCGTACTGCGCCGTGCCCGGCTCGTCGATCAGCCAGACGACCTGGATCGGGTGCTCGAGCTGCACGTCCTTCGGCACGTGTATGAACACGCCGCCGGTCCAGAACGCCGCGGTGGCGGCGGGGAACTTGCCCTCGTCATACGGCAGGCGCTTCGCGAAGTACTCCTCGACGAGGTCGGTGTGATCCTCTACGGCCTGCTCGAGCGGCATCATCACGATGCGCTCGTCGGCGACGTGGGAGTACACGACGCTCGCGCCGCGCTGGACGATCAGGCCGGCGTGCTGCTCGTCGCCGAGATCCTGGCGCACGATCTCGGGCAGCTCGTCGAGCGGCTGGTAGCGCCTCGGCTCGAGCTCGTCGAGCCGGAGGTTGCGGACCGTGGTTGTCCAGAAGCCGGAGCGCCGCCAGGTGGGCAGCGGCTCGGCCTCGAAGGCCTCGAGCGCCGCCTTGCGGCGGTCCTCGATGAGGCCGCTAGGAGGCACTCGCCGCCACCTCCCCGCGCACCCACTCGTAGCCCTTGTCCTCGAGCTCGTCGGCCAGCTCCGAGCCGCCCTCGCGGACGATTCGCCCGTCGAGCATGATGTGCACGAAGTCTGGTCGCACGTAGCCAAGGATGCGCGTGTAGTGGGTGATGATGAGGAAGCCGCGGTCGGCGCCGCGCATCTCGTTCACGCCGTCGGCGACGATTCGGAGGGCGTCGATGTCGAGGCCGGAGTCGGTCTCGTCCAGTACGGCGAACTCCGGCTGGAGCATCGCGAGCTGGAGGATCTCGGCGCGCTTCTTCTCGCCGCCGGAGAAGCCCTCGTTCAGGTATCGGCTCGTGAAGTCGCGGTCGATGCGGAGCAGGTCCATGTTCCGCCCCAGCAGCTGGCCGAACTCCTTGACCTTGATCGGCTCCTCGCGCGTGGAGTTCATGGCCATTCGCAGGAAGTTCGCAACCGACACGCCCGGGATCGTGGCCGGGTATTGGAAGGCCATGAACAGTCCGGCCCTCGCGCGCTCGTCGGGGTCGGCCTCGGTCAGGTCCTCGCCGTTCAGGATGATGCGGCCCTCGGTGACCTCGTAGACGGGGTTGCCCATGAGGGTGTTGGCGAGGGTGGACTTGCCCGAGCCGTTCGGGCCCATCAGAGCGTGGGTCTCGCCGCGTCTGACCACGAGGTCCACGCCGTGCAGGATCTCCCGCTCCTCCGTTCGGACGTGCAGGTTCTGGATCTCCAGGGTCATACGGTGGCTTTCTCCGGGGTCTTTTGGGGGCGCGCCGGCCGCACGAGGTCGGCCAGGGTCATCTCGTTCAGGGTGCGGACGATGGACCCCTGTACGCGGGTCCAGAGCAGCTTCGTGGGGCATGGATCGTGGCCTAGCTCGCCCTCGCGGACGCAGACGAGCCCGCGCTCGGGATCGGCCGTGATGCACTCGATCGGGGCGATCTCGCCCTCGAGCGCCCTCACGATCTCGGCCATGCTGATGTCCCGCGCCGGGCGCGCGAGCGTGTAGCCGCCGTGCGCGCCGCGGCGCGACTCGACGAGCTCCGCGCGGCGCAGCCGCTGGACCAGGTGCTCGAGGTATGCAAGCGGCAGGCCCTCGGCGTCGGCGATCGAGCCGAGCGAGATCGGCTCGCCTACGCCGGTCGCGCCGTCGCGAGCGCTCGCCTCGCTCGCGGCCGTCGCGAGGTGCGCCATCACGCGCACGCCGTACTCGGCCTTGGTCGAGAACATCATCCGGCTAAATCCTACTCGGTGAGTCGGAGAAACCCGCGCCGCTACGACGCGGCGCCGTTCTCGAGCAACCGGAGGTCGTGCGCCAGGCGCTCCGGAGTCGCCTGCGACCCCGGATAGCCGACGCGCTGGTAGCCGCGCGGGTCGACGAGGGTGATGCGCGCCTGGTGCTCCTCGGTGACGGATTGCGGCCGGATCGCGAACCCCTTCCAAAGCGGGCGCAGCTCGGAGCGTGTGCCGAGCACGAAGTCGAGCCGGCCGAGGGCGCGCTGCTCCGAGAGGAAGGCGCGCGCGCGCTCGGGTGTGTCCCGCGGGGGGTCGACGGCGATCGCGATCGCCGGGACGTCGTGGCCCAGCTGGTCGAGGGCTCCCCGGACGGTCTGTGCCTGCAGTGGGCAGGTGTCCTCACAGGTCGTGTAGAGGAAGGTCACGACCACCGGTTGGCCCCGGAAGTCGCGCATCGAGATCGGCTCGCCGTCCTGGTTGCGTAGGTCGAAGTCGGGCGCTCGGAACCCCGCCGGCATGACGGCGCCCTCGAACCGGGGGCCGGCGCTCGCCAGATCCGGGTCGTCGTCGCGGCTACCGGCGGCGAGAACGGTCGCGCCCAGCGCGAAGACCGCGAGCAGGAAGAGCGCGATCAGCACGCGCGCGTTCACCCGCCCGAGGGTAGTGCTCGCTGGCGCAGGCGAGCGCGGCAAGCGACCGATCTCGCTGCCCCCGGACCGGTTTTCGCTGGTAGCGCGCGGGGTCTGACTCGGGAACCCATGATGGTGGCGCCTCGGTGCCGGGGGAGGGCCCCGCCGCGGTACCTTTCAAGGGCGAACGGGACCGGCGCTAGCCGCGGATCGCCGCTACACTTTGTGAAGTATTGGAATTCCGACCCGGTTTGAGGTAATTCGAGGGAGATGGCCAGCGGCGCGGACCTGATCCGCAAGATCAAGGAGCAGATCGAGGAGGTGGACCCGAAGGAGGTCCACGATCTAGTCGAGAACGGCAACGGCGCCGTGATCGTCGACGTGCGCGAGCAGCACGAGTTCGACGAGTCGCACCTGCCCGGCGCCAAGCACGTGCCGCGCGGGCACCTCGAATCCCGCATCGAGGGCTCCGCGCCCGACAAGGCGCAGCGCGTGATCCTCTACTGCGCCTCGGGCAACCGCTCCGCGCTCGCCGCCCACACCATGCACGACCTGCTCGGCTACGAGGATGTCGCCTCCATGCGCGGCGGGATCACGTTGTGGAAGGACCGGGGCTACGAGGTCGACGTCCCGCGCGTGCTGACCGCGGAACAGCGGGAGCGCTACTCGCGCCACCTGCTGATCCCAGAGATCGGCCTCGAGGGGCAGATGAAGCTGCTCGACGCGCGGGTGCTGCTGCTCGGCGCCGGCGGCCTCGGCTCTCCCGCCGCGCTCTACCTGGCCGCTGCCGGGGTCGGCACGCTCGGCATCGTCGACAACGACGTCGTCGACCTCTCGAATCTGCAGCGCCAGGTCGCGCACTCGAACGACCGCATCGGGGTGCCCAAGGTCGACTCGGCCGAGATCGCGATCAACGAGATCAACCCGGAGGTGAAGGTCGAGAAGCACGGGGTGAGGCTCGACGCCTCGAACATCATGGAGATCATCGACGGCTACGACGTGATCGTCGACGGCCTCGACAACTTCCCCACCCGCTACCTGCTGAACGACGCCAGCGTCCGCAGGCAGATCCCGGTGGTCTCGGCGTCGATCCTTGGCTTCGAGGGCCAACTGTCGGTCTTCCACCCCTACGAGGGTCCCTGCTACCGCTGCCTCTATCCCACCCCGCCGCCGGCCGAGCTGGCGCCGTCGTGCGGCGCCGCCGGCGTGCTCGGCGTGCTGCCGGGCGTGATGGGTCTCCTCCAGTCGGTCGAGGTGATCAAGCTGATCACCGGCGCCGGCGAGCCACTCGCCGGCCGGCTGCTGCTCTACGACGCGCTCGGCACCACCTTCACCGAGCTCAAGGTCCGCCGCGACCCCGACTGCCCGATCTGCTCGCGCGACCCGTCGGAGATCTCCGACGAGGAGATGGGGGTCTTCCCGGATTACGAGGCCTTCTGCGCCGGCGCGGGCTGACCGCCCTGCAAACCGTCGGATGCCGGCGTCATCGGGTCTCGGCTTGCCCAGCAAGCCTTCGCCCCTCTTCCTTGGCCTCCTCGGTTTTCGGGCGCTCAGCTCCGCGCCTGGACGCTAATCTCTCCGGCCCGTGAGCGTCGTCAAGATTCCACCGGTCCTGCGGAGCTCCGTGGGCGGGCTCAAGGAGGTCGAGGCGGCGGGCGGAGACGTCGGCGAGGTGCTGCGCTCGGTGGCGGCGCAGCATCCGGCCACCGAGTCGCAGCTGTTCGCCGAGGACGGTGGCCTGAACCGCTACGTCAACGTGTACCTGAACGACGAGGACGTGCGGGTGCTGGAGGGTCTCGAGACGAGCGTGTCGGCCGGCGACACGGTCGTGATCCTGCCGGCGATGGCCGGCGGGGCGTGAAGGTCACGAGCCTTCACAGCGTCGAGCCGTTCAGGACGCTGGACGGGTCACAGATCCGCGAGGTGGCCGGGCCGGCCAGCGGCAACGCCGTCAACCAGAGCCTCGCCGAGGCGACCGTCCCGGCGGGCGGCGCCACCGAGGAGCACTACCACCGCGTCACCGAGGAGATCTACTTCTTCACGCAGGGGCGCGGATTCATGCGGCTCGGGGAGGCCGAACGCCACGTAGAGCCGGGCGACACCGTGGTGATCGCGCCCGGCCTGCGCCACAAGCTGTGGGCGACCGGCGACGAGCCGCTGCGACTACTCTGCTGCTGCTCGCCGGCGTACTCGCACGAGGACACCGTCATCACGGAGTAGCCGGGCGGCTCCCTGGCCCCGGCGGTCTCCTCGGCGTAGCCTCCCCGCAGCGGACATATGACCCGGGTCGTGTCCATCACCAAGCGGACGCTGACGTCCTTCTACGACGATCAGATGACCCACCACGCCGCGGCGCTGACCTACTACGGGCTCATGTCGCTTTTCCCGGCCGCGTTGCTCGGGCTGTCGCTTCTCGGCCTGCTCGGCCAGTACCCCGACACCTACAACGCGATCATCGACTACCTCGAGGGCGTGGCGCCGCAGTCCGTGATCGAGCCGCTGGACCGCTCGTTGCGCCGTGCGCTTCAGAGCAAGGAGACCGCGGCAACGGCGCTCGCAGTCAGCCTCGTGGTCGCCCTGTACGGGACGACCGGCGCGCTTGAGGCGGCTCGTCGCGCGATGAACGTCGTCTTCGAGGTCGAGGGCGGGCGGGGGTTCATCCGCCGCAAGGCCGTCGACATCTTCTCCACCGTCGTGCTCATGGCCATGGTGCTCGCGAGCCTCGTGCTGGTCTTCGTGGGTGGCGACTTCGCCGACGACCTCTTCGGCTTCATCGGGCTCGGCCCGACCGCGGCGACGATCTGGAGCATCGCGCGTTGGCCGGGCGCGCTCTTGGTCGCGATGCTCGCCTTCGCCTACACGTACTACGTGACGCCCGACATCAAGCAGCGTTCGTTTCGCTGGCTCACGCCCGGGGCTGTGGTCGGCGTGCTGATCTGGCTGCTCGCCTCGATCGGGCTCGCGACCTACGTATCGCGGATCGCCGACGTCGGCGCGATCTACGGCACGTTCACGGCGGCGATCATCCTCGTGGGCTGGATCTGGCTCACCAACGTGGCGCTGCTGTTCGGCGCCGAGCTGAACGCCGAGATCGAGCGGGAGAAGGAGTTGAGCGAGGGCGTGCCGATGGCCGAGACGCTCAACCGTCCCGAGATCGGCGCGAAGGACCCGGCGTGACGCCCGGCCCGCCGGACTACACTTTCTGAAGTGCTCGAGCCGCGGCTCGACAACCGACCCTGCGGGGGCAAGTACGGCGACATCGTCCAGGCGATCGGCAACACGCCGCTGGTCGAACTTAAGCGCCTGAGCCCGAAGCCCGACGTACGCATTTACATCAAGCTGGAGAGCACCAACCCGACCGGCTCGGTGAAGGACCGCGTGGCGCGCTCGATGATCGAGCGCGCCGAGGAGGACGGGCTGATCTCACCCGGTCAGACGATCCTCGAGCCCACCTCCGGAAACACCGGGATCTCGCTCGCGATGATCTGCAGCCGCAAGGGCTACCCGCTGAAGGTCGTCATGCCGGACAACGTCACGCACGAGCGCACCCAGCTGCTGATGATGTACGGCGCGGAGATCGTCAACTCGCCGGGCGAGCAGGGCTCGAACGGCGCGGTGGCGATGGCACTCGAGATGGCGGAGGCGGACTCCTCGTACTACATGCCCTATCAGTACGGCAACCAGGCGAACCCGGAGGCTCACTACAACGGCACGGCCGTCGAGATCCTCGAGGAGCTCGACGAGGTGACCGCCTTCGTCGCCGGGCTCGGCACCGGTGGGACGCTGATGGGAAACGCTCGGCGCCTCAAGGAGGAGGACCCCGACACGATGATCGTCGCGGCCGAGCCGCTACAGGGGGAGCTCGTGCAGGGGCTTCGCTCGCTCGAGGACGGTTACATCCCGCCGATCGTCGACCTCTCCCTGCTCGACCGCAAGATCTTCGTCTCGAACCGCGATGCGGTCATCGGCACCAAGCGGCTGCTCGGGGAGGAGGGGTTGTTCGTAGGGGTCTCCACTGGCGCGATCGCGACAATCTGCATGCGCGTCGCGGCCGAGCTCGACGAGGGCAACATCGTCTTCGTCGCCCCCGACGACGGCTGGAAGTACCTCAGCTCGGGCGTCTACACGAAGTCGGTCGAGCGGCTCGAGGCCGAGGGTGTCCTGGAGCGCGCCTCGTTCTGGTAGCCGCTAGGGCTTCGCGGCCGGCTTCTTCTCCGGCTCGTCCTCGGGCTCGTACTCCGGGTAGGGATCGGGCTCGGTGGCTCCCTGGAGCGAGTCCCGCAGCTCGCGCATTCCCCGACCGACCGAGCGGGCCGCCTCCGGCAGCTTCTTCGGACCGAGCACGATAAGCGCGATCACGAGGATCACGAGCAGCTCGAGCGGTCCGGGAGCGGACAGGAAACCCATGGAGCATCAGGCTACACCCCGAGGAGCGCTTCTCCCAGGCTCGCACGCAGCGCGACCTCGTGCTGCGCCTCGCTGGCCATGATCGCGCCGAGCGGCCGGAGCAGGCGCGCGTCGCGCAGGCTGGCAAGCGCGGCCACATAGTCGCGCACGGCGCGGGCCTCGAGGCCGAGGGCGTAGCGAGCGAAGGCTTCGCGCGAGCGCAGCGAGCGCGCCAGTCCCGGATCGGGTGTCAGAGCGCGCGGCGCGCGCGGCCCCCGGGCGGCCAGCGCCAGCTCGATGCCGCGGACGTGCTCCCGCTCCTGGTCGCGCAGCGTGAGGCCGAGGTCCTCCTCGAGCGCCCGGCGTCGGACGCCCGCTTCGTAGGCGGACACGAGCCGGTGCTCCAGGACCAGCAGCCGCTCGAGGGTGTCCACGTCCGAGCGCGAGGCGGCGGTGGCGACGGCCGCGAGCGCGAGCGGCGCCGCACCCGCGGCGAGCACGAGGCGCCGGCGAGTCGGCGGCGCGCCCGCGCTCACTGCGTGCCCGTGACGAACGCGTGCTGGGCCGCGGGCTCGTCGCGCAGGACGTTGATCGCCGCCAGGTGCGCGCCCTCGTCCGCGCCGATCTCGGCGGCCGCGCGTCGCTGCTCGGCGTCCGGGAGCTTCGGGAGCGCCTGCAGGTACGAGCGCACCAGCCGCTCCTCGAGGTCCCTCGCGAAGCGCAGCGCGTCGTCGCCGTCGAGGAGGAGCGGAAACGAGCGGGCGTACTCGGCGCCGGTGCGGGGCCGGGCCGTCGTGCCGCCGAGCCCGCGGATCAGCTCCTCCAGGCGACGCACGTGCTCCCTCTCCTGGTCAGCGATCTCGCGGACGTAGCGAAGCGCCTCCCGCTCCAGGAGCTCGGCGCCGGCCTCGTACGCCGCGACCGCCGCGTGCTCGAGCGCGAGAATCGAGTTCAAGAGGCCCGCGCCAGAGCCCGGTTCGGCGCCCGTCGACGGCGGCGGGTCGCTGGAGCCACAGGACGTGAGCACGACTGCGGCCGCCCCGAGCGCGCCGCGCCTGGTCAGGGAGCCGAGCGGCATCCGCGGCACACTAGAGGGCTGAGGTGGGCGTCGGGCATCGGGCCACTAGCCTTCGTCACATGAGAATCCCGCGGGCGCTCTGGGACGAGCTCGTCGCGCACGCGCGCGACGAGGCGCCCGACGAGTGCTGCGGCTACGTGCGCGCCAAGGACGGCACCGCGGAGCAGGTCGTTCGCGCGGTCAACGAGCGCCACTCGCCCTACGGCTACGAGCTCGACCACAAGAGCCTGTTCGCGGCAAACGAGCTCGACGACGAGGGCTTCGAGGTAGGCATCTACCACTCCCACCCCCGCAGCCCGGCCGAGCCCTCCCAGACCGACATCAACCTCGCCACCTACCCGCACTGGACCTACCTCATCGTGTCGCTCGAGAATGGCGACGCGCCGAGGGTGCGGGGCTGGCGAATCGCAAACGGCCATGTCGACGAGCAACCGATCGTCGTCGGGGACTGAGGGGCCGCCGCTCGCGTGCCCGTCATGTGGGCTTCGGCATGCCTCCTCGGCCGGCGCCTTTTGCAGCCGCTGCGGCATGCCGCTGACCTGGGCGGGCGCCGGGCCGCTCGACGAGCCCTTCAGCGAGGCGCACGGTCGGGCTCGGAAGATCAACCCGGTGTACACGCAGGGGGAGCTCGTGCGCGTCGCGGGCGGGCGGCACCAGGCGGAGGCGGAGCTGATTCAGGGGCTGCTTCTGGAGGAGGGAGTGCCGAGCATGCTGCGGCGCACGGCGGGCTTCGACGTGCCGGACTACCTCGCCGCCGGCCCGCGCGACGTCCTCGTGCCCGAAGCCGGGGCCGAGGCAGCGCGCGAGCTTCTGCTGCAGGCCGATCTGGCGCCGCGTACGGCGGCCGGAGCGGGCCGCCCAAACCCGCTCGTTCTCGCGGTTACGATCGCGCTGGGCGGGGCGGCCGCCGCGCTTGTCGCGTGGCTGCTGCAGGGCGGACCCTGACGGTAGGCTTCGCCGCCCCATGGATTTCGCACCGTCCGCGCGCGTAGCCGACCTCCTGGATCGCGTACGCGACTTCATGGAGGAGCACGTCGACCCGGTCGAGCGGGACGCGATCGAGGCGCTCGACGGCGAGGTCGGCCCCGGGGTGGCGTATCCCGAGATCCTCGTCGAGCTGCGCGAGCGCGCGAAGGCGGAGGGGCTCTGGAACCTGTTCCTGCCGGACGAGCGCTACGGCCCCGGTCTCACCAACTGGGAGTACGGGATGCTGTGCGAGTTGATGGGCCGCAGCGCGGTGGCGCCGATGGTCTTCAACTGCGCCGCGCCCGACACCGGCAACATGGAGATCATCGCCGAGCACGGCACCGAGCGTCAGCGGGAGCGCTGGCTCGCGCCGTTGCTCGAGGGCGAGATCCGCTCCTGCTTCTCGATGACCGAGCCGGACAGCGCGGGCTCCGACCCCACCCGGCTGGCCTCGCGGGCGGAGCTCGACGGCGACCAGTGGGTGATCAACGGGCACAAGTGGTTCACCTCCGGCTACAACGGCGCCTCGATCGCGATCGCGATGGTGGTCACCGACCCCGACGCACCCCCGCACAAGCGCGCCAGCATGATCCTGGTGCCGCTGGACACCCCAGGCTTCGTCGGCGTACGCCCCGTGCCGGTGATGGGCCACGATCGCGGGCCCGGCCACTGGGAAGTCCGCTACGAGGACTGCCGGGTGCCGGCCGACAACCTGCTGGGCGAGCGCGGCGCCGGCTTTGCGATCGCCCAGGACCGGCTCGGCCCGGGCCGCATCCACCACTGCATGCGGGCGATCGGCTCCGCCGAGCGTGCCTTCGAGTTGATGTGCCGCCGCGCCCACGACCGCGAGGCGTTCGGCGGCTCGCTCGCCGAGAAGCAGTTCGTGCAGGACTTCGTGGCGAAGTCGCGCCTCGAGATCGACGCCGCGCGGCTGATGGTGCTGCACGCGGCCTGGAAGATGGACACCGAGGGCAAGCGCGCGGCGCGCCAGCAGATCTCGATGATCAAGGTCGTCGCCGCGCAGATGCACCAGGAGGTGCTCGACCGCGCGATGCAGGTGCACGGCGCGCTCGGCATGTCCGACGACGTTCCGCTCGCCGCGATGTGGCGCCAGGGTCGCTGGCTGCGGATCGCCGACGGCCCGGACGAGGTCCACAAGATGGTGATCGCGCTGCGGGAGCTGAACCGCTTCAAGCCGAGGGAGCCCGGCCTTGCGCAAGCGGCCGGCTCGGCCGGCCGCGCAGCGGTCGGATAGTGGGCGTGAGCTTCGGCCTGAGCGACGAACAGGTCGCATTCGTCGAGGCGATCCGGGACTTCGCGACGCGCGAGAAGTTCGAGGTCCCGGAGGAGGACGGCCACTCGGACGAGGTGGCCGGCCGGATGGGCGAGCTCGGCTGGTACGGCCTGCAGATCCCGGACGACTACGGCGGTTCCGGCGGCAGCTTCCTCGACGCGACGCTCTTCCTCGAGGAAACCACCCGGGGACGCATACCGATCGGCGGCTACGGCGTGACGCTGATAGTGGTCGGGGCGCTCAACCGGTTCGGCTCCGAGGCGCAGAAGCGCGACCTGTTCGGCCGCGTCGTGCGGGGTGGCACGCTGGCGATCGCCATGTCCGAGCCCGACGCCGGCTCCGACGTGGCGAGCCTCAAGATGAGGGCACGACGCCAGAACGGAGATTGGGTGCTGGACGGGACCAAGATGTGGTGCTCGTACGCCCACAAGGCGAGCCACATCCTGATCGTCTGCCGCACCGGGCCCGGCGAGCGCCACGAGGACATGTCGATGATCCTGGTGCCGCGCCAGTCCGAGGGCATGACGATTACGCCCATCAAGACGCTCGGCGGTGAGGAGACGAACGAGCTTCACCTGGACGGCGTGCGCGTGCCCGGGGACGCGCTCCTCGGGGCGGAGGGAGGCGGCTGGACGCAGCTCATGGCCGGTCTCAACTACGAGCGCACGATCCTCGCCGCAACCTCCCTGGGCCTCGCGCAGCGAGCCTTCGACGACGCGCTTGCGTACGCCAAGGAGCGCAGGCAGTTCGGCAGGCCGATCGGCTCGTTTCAGGCGATCTCCCACAAGTTCGCCGAGCTGGCCACCGAGATCGCGCAGGTCCGGCTCCTCGTTCGCTGGGTCGCGTCGCTCACGGACGAGGATCCGCGCCGGATGCTGCCGAGGGAGGCGTCGATGGCCAAGCTCGCCGCCACCGAGCTCGCCAAGCGCTGTGCGCTCGAGGGCGTGCAGATCATGGGCGGCTACGGGTACGCGCTCGAGTACCCGATGGAGCGGAACCTGCGCACAGCCGTCGTGACCACCGTCTACGGCGGCACCTCGGAGATCCAGAAGAACATCATCGCCAAGACGCTGGGTCTCTAGGCCGTCAGCGAGTCGAGCTCGGCGCGCCAGTCGCGCTCGACGCTGGGCGTCTGGCGGCCGAACGCCTCGGCGATGAGCGCGCGCGGGCCGCCGTCGAGGGCGCTGGTGGCCAGCAGTGCGGCGGCCATCGGCCCCTCGACGCGCTCCAGCAGCGCGAAGACCGTCCCACCGAGGAGCATGGCGTCCCGGGCCGCCGGCGGAAACTCCGGCCGGCCGCCCTCCCGCAGTCTGCGGACGATCGCCGCCCGCAGGTGAGGGGTCTGGCCCGCAAGCCAGGTCGCGGCGCCCTCGCACAGCCATGCCCAGCGGACGTAGCGGCGGAAGCGCGCGATCGAGAACGGCGGCGGCAGGTCGGGGTTGTTCGCCCCGATCACGACGTGTGCGTACTCGTGCTGCGGCGCCAGCAGCAGCGCGGCGCGCGAGCCGGGGACGGCCGAAGCGCGCCGTTCGAGCGCCGAAGGGGCCAGGACATGGATCTCTCTCTCCGAGAACCAGCCGGCGAAGTAGCGCCGGCTCGCGGGTGCCGCGACAATACGGGCGAGGGGGAGCCAGGGATGGGCGAGCGTCAGCTCCGCCGACCGAGGGTGCAGCACTACCGCCACGTCGTTCGGCGCGCGCTCGAACAGCCGCCGAACACCGTCCCGAAAGCGCTCGAGCGCGTCGAGCACGCGGTTCGCCTCGTCGCTCTGGGACGAGTCGTGGCGCGCGGTGAAGGAAGGTGATTGCGACTCGACCCAGGGCACCTGCGCGTCGAACTCTCGCACGCCTCGGACGCCACCGGGACCTCCAGCGCGCCAGCGCCCGTAGTGACTTCGGGTGAAGCGCGTGCGAAGCTCCGCAGCGAACGTGATCCGCGACAGGCCAGTGGCCGCGCTGCCCGCCGCGGGCGGGACGGGGCTCGCCGCCCGCTTCGCCGCCGGGTCGCGTCTTCGCGAGCGGCGCCTCGTCCGGGACGCTCAGCGGGGGTCCGCCGAGGCGTTCGAGGTGCTCTTCAGGCGCCACTGGGCGGGCGCTTACCGCGCGGCGTGGGTGGTGATGCGCGACGCGGCGGCCGCCGAGGACGTGGCCCAGGAGGCGTTCATCGCGGCCGTCCGTGCGCTCGATCGCTTCGATCGCCGGCGGCCCTTCGCTCCCTGGCTGCACCGGATCGTCGTGAACAGGGCCATCGACGCGGCCCGCTCGCGGGCGCTCCGCCGCGAGGTCGATACGGCGGCGGCGGAGGACGCGGCGGCCGATCCCGCCCCCGAGCCGCTGTCGGACGAGCTGACCGCGGCGCTGGCGGACCTCGGTCCGGAGCACCGGGCGGTGGTCGCGCTGCGCTACCTGCTCGACTACACGCCGGGCGAGATCGCCGCCTTGCTGGATCTGCCGCGCGGAACGGTCAACTCGCGGCTGCGTCGCGCGCTCGACCGCCTGGCCACGATGCTGGGGGAGGAGGTCCGGTGAGGGGCGATCCCGCCGTGCGCGAGGCCGAGCGCCGCCTTCGGCGGCTCCCGGACCGGCCCGCGCCGGGTGAGGCCGACGCCGCCGACCGCGCGTGGCGGGTCGTGGAGGCGGCGTACTCGGAGCGTCCCCCGCGCGCGGCGCGCCGGCGAGCGGGGTGGCGATTGGCGCTCGCCGCCGCGATCGTGGCGGTCGGGCTGGCCGGGGCGCTTACGCCGGCCGGCGCGAAGGTGGGGGAGTGGATCGGGGACCGCCTGTCGACCGACTCCGAGACCGGCGTGACGGCGTTCGCGGGGCTCCCCAAGGGCGGCGAGGTGCTCGCCGTCAGCGACGGCGGCGCATGGGTCGTCTACCCGGACGGCGCGCTGCAGCGGGTTGGGAGCTTTTCCGAGGCGGGCTGGTCGCCGCACGGCTGGCACCTGGTGGGCGTGCGGGGGCGGCGGCTCGAGGCGGTCACCCCGACCGGCACCGTCAAGTGGACGCGGGCGCGGCCTCGCGCGCCGCACCAACCGGCCTGGTCGCGCGGCGAGGGTTACCGCGTCGCCTACCTGGAGGAGGGCACGTTGCGGGTGGTCGCCGGCGACGGCACCGACGACCGGCTCGTGCGGCGCCGGGTGGCGCGGGTGACTCCCGCGTGGCGAACCGGTTACGTGCTCACCTACACGACGGCGGCCGGCAAGATCGAGACGTTGAACGTCGACAGCCGCCGCCGCGTGTGGGCCCGGCGAGTGCAGGACCGCCCGGCCGCGCTCGCCTGGACGAACGACGGCGAGCGGTTGGTCGCGCTCTCGACGAGCGGCCTGAGCGTCTACGACCGCCGCGGGCGGCGGATTCTCAGCAGGCGGCTGTCCGGCACGCGGGCGCTCGCGCTCCATCCGTCCGGACTGCGAGCCGCCGTCACCGTGGCCGGCCGTGGCGGCACACGCGTGCTGGCGCTACCGCTTACGGCCGCCGGCCCGCCGCGTCCGCTCGTCACCGGGCTGGGACGCGTGGACGGCATCGCCTGGTCGCCGGACGGCCGGCGGCTGCTCGTGGCGTCGCGCGACACCGACCAGTGGCTGCTGGTCGGCCCGGGGCGGCGGGTGCGCCCGCTCTCGGGCGTCAGCGGCGAGCTGGGGGCGGGCGCCGGCTTCCCTCGCGTCGCCGGCTGGTGCTGCCAGGGCAGGTAGGCGGTCCGCCGCCGCGCTGATTTCGATTCAGCCGTCCAGCCGGCGCCCGCTACGCCAGAACCGGAACCGCGTCCGAGGCGATTGCCTCGATCTCCTCCGAGGCGCGCTCGAACTCGTCGTCCGACAGCACGGGCGTTCCCTCGAAGGGGAGGTCGCGGTAGAGCTCGATCCAAGAGCGGCAGCCGTGGTACTCGGGCCGCACCTTCACGGTGACCGGCCGCGGAATGCGGTAGGTGCGCAGGACCATCACGTGCAAGGGATGACGGCGCTTCCAGTGCAGCCGCTTCTCCGCGTAGTCGGTGGTCCAGACGTAGTACGGGGAGAGCGCGTCGATCGCGCGCCGATCGGTGATCAGGTAGCTCGCCGCCACCTCGGCCCAGGCGCGAACTCGCACGCGCTCGGGCTGCGGGATTCCGCCGTCCTGGATGAGCGCCTCGGCGGGCGGCTCGCCCTCCGGCCACACCCCCTCCTCGAGCGCGCGAGCGAGCTCGGGGTGGTGCGAGCGGCGAATCAGATCGTTCCGCTGGTGGTCGAAGGTGGGGTAGAGGAAGAACTGGTCGTGCTCGATCTCGAAATGTCTGTTCTCCTCACGGATTCCGCCCTTGCGAAGCGTCAGAAGCTGCTCGCCTTCGGCGAGCGCACGCACGGTCACAGCCCATTCCTTGAAAGCAACTGGCATAGACGAGGGAACCTCCATCGCCCGCATTCCGGAAGTCACGAAAACCGGGACGGAATACGGGCGGCAATTGTTGCGAAACGGGCCGCTTGTTTCAAGCGAAACTGCGTGCCGTTTGCAACGTAAGTCAGCCCGCCGCGGTGATGACTGCGGCGAAATCGTCCTCCCGGTGACCCTCCTCAGCGGCGCGGGCGTAGAGCGTCTCGGCGACCTTCCCGAGCCGCAGCTCCACTCCGAGCCGCTGTGCCTCCTCGAGGCAGTGGCGCACGTCCTTGAGCATGTGCTCGAGCTTGAACAGGGGCTCGAAGTTCTCCTCGAACATCGGTCGCCCCTTCAAGGTGAGCACGGTGCTGGCGCCGGCGCTGCCGCCGGCGACCTCGAGAAACCGCTCGGGGTCGATTCCGGCGCGCTCCACTACCCGAACGGCCTCCGCCAGCGCCGCCGCGTTCACCGCGCCCATGGTGTTCGTCAACAGCTTGGCGAGCTGACCGTGTCCGCTGGGACCCACGTGCACGATCCGCTCGCCCATCGCCTCGAACAGCGGCAGCGCGCGCTCGAAGGCGGCGGGTGCGCCGCCCGCCATGATCGTGAGCGTGCCGTCCTCGGCCCTGGGGCGCGAGCCCGAGACGGGCGCCTCGAGGAAGTCGATGCCGCTCTCGGCGAGACGCTCGCCGATCGCTTTGGCGGCGCTGGGGGCGATCGTGGACATGTCGATCACGAGCGCGCCGCTCCCGAGTGCACCCGCCGCGCCGCCGCCGAAGAGCGTGGACTCGACCTCGGGCGAGTCCGGCACCATCGTGATCAGCGCGTCGGCGCCGGAGGCCGCCTCCGCGGGCGTGGACCCCGCGCGGGCGCCGTGCTCGGCGGCGAACCGCTCCGCCTTCCCCGCGGTGCGCGTCCACACCGACAGCTCGAAGCCGGCCCGCGCCAGGTTCGCCGCCATCGGCCCGCCCATGATGCCCAGCCCGCAGAACGCAACGCGCTCAACCTTTTCCATGTCCTCCCCCTCCAGGGGTCTCGATTCGCAGCCGTTCGCCCGCCTTCAGAGTGCCGGACGCCTTGGCCGGCAGCTCCGCCACTCCGTTCAGAATGTTCCTACCAGGCGCCCCGGGCCCACCGCCGTCCGCGCCGGGCGGGGCGTGCCGGCGGCGCTCGGTGATCAGCGAATAGCGCATGTCGGCGAGCGCCTCGAGCTCGCGTGCCACGCCGTCGCCGCCGTGGTGGCGGCCGGCCCCACCCGAGCCGCGCCGGACGGCGTACTCCACCGCTCGCAGCGGGAACTCGAGCTCGAGCGCCTCGACCGGTGTGTTCAGGGTGTTCGACATCGCCACGTGCACGCCGCTCGGCCCGTCCGCGTCCGGGCACGCCCCCTGGCCGCCGCCGATCGTCTCGTAGTAGGTGAAGTCGTCGTTGCCGAGCGTGAGGTTGTTCATCGTGCCCTGACCGAGGGCGCGGCCGAAGGCGGACAGCACGAGGTCCGCCACCCGCGAGGAGGTCTCGACGTTACCGGCGGCCACCGCGGCCGGCGGGCGAGCGTTCAGGATCGAACCCTCGGGCGCGGTCACGGTGAGCGGTCGGTACGCGCCCTCGCACGGCGGCACGTCCGGGTCGGTGAGCACGCGCAGCGCGAAGTAGCAGGCCGATAGCGTGACCGGCAGGGGGCAGTTGAGATTGCCGTCGTGCTGGGCCGCCGAGCCGGTGAAGTCGAGCTCGAGCTCCTCGCCGGCGACGGTGGCGCGTACGCGTAGCTCGAGATCGGGGGCCTCGCCGTCATCGAGGGCCGCGGCCTCCAGCACGTCGCGCGCCTCCCGCGAGCCGTCCACGAGCTCCGCGAGCCGCGCCCGAGTGCGCCGCTCCGCATAGTCGAGCGTCTCCCGCATCCCGGCGCGGACGGTGTCCAGCCCGAAGCGGTCGATCAGAGCCCCCACGCGCTCGGCCCCGGCGCGCCCCGCGGCGAGCTGCGCCCGCAGGTCCGCCTCGCGCTGGCGCGGGTTGCGCATCCGGCCCGCGAGCTCGCGGAGCACGGCCTGCGTGAGCCTTGTGGGCGCGATCACAACGCCCTCGTCGTCGAGCGTCCGCGAGTCGGCTGGCATGCTGCCGGGCTCCTTTGCTCCGACGTCGGCGTGATGGGCGCGGCTGGCGGCGAAGCCGACGAGCTCGCGACCGTGGAACAGCGGTGAGATCACGGTGATGTCGGGCAGGTGGGTGCCGCCGCGGTAGGGATCGTTGAGGATCCAGGCCTCGCCGGGCTGGTGATCCTCGCCGAGCACCGCCGCCACCGCCGAGGGCATCGCGCCGAGGTGGACCGGGATGTGCTCTGCCTGCATCACCATCTGCCCAGCGGCGTCGAACAGGGCAGTCGAGGCGTCGCGACGCTCCTTGATGTTCGCCGAGTGCGCGGAGCGCACCAGCACCGCGCCCATCTCGTCACAGGCGGCGCGAAGCGCGCCGAGCATCACCTGGAGCGTGATCGGGTCGAGCCGGCTCACGGCGACCGCTCCAGGGCGACCGAATCGACGCTCGCCGTCGCGCGCCAGCCCGGCGGCACGACCAGCGTGGAGCCGGGCAGCTCGAAGATAGCCGGACCCTCGATCTCCGCCTCGCCGGCCCCGAGCACTGCGGCGTCCAGCACGTCGTCGCCGAAGCGCGCCCGCCGCTCGCCGCGCTCCTCGGCCGCGGCGGGCTCGGCCGGGCGCAGCTCCTCGCCGGGCAGCGCCGCCGCTACTCGCACGGTGACGAGCTCGAGCTCGGCATCCGGATCCTCGTAGCCATAGCGATGTTCGTGGGCCGCGTCGAAGGCGCGCCGCAGCTCGTCCGGGTCCGGCCGAAGCTCGCCCGGTACGGACAGCTCGAAGGCCTGACCCGCGTAGCGGAGGTCGTAGCTGGCGCGCAGCTCGGCGTCGGGGTCGGAGAGCTCCTCCCGGCCGCGCCCGCCGAGGCGCCGGACGACCTCCGCGACGCTCTCGCGCGTAAGGTCGTCACCGGCGAGCAGCACGCTCTCTACGAGGTCGCGCCGCCGCTCCGAGACGACGAGGCCGAGCGCCGACAGCACCCCGCTGGCGCTCGGCACCACCACGCGACGCATCCCGAGCTCGTCCGCGATCTGCGCGGCGTGGAGCGGCCCGGCGCCGCCGAACGGCACCAGGGCAAGGTCGCGCGGGTCGATGCCGCGCTCCACCGTCACCACGCGAACCGCCTGCGCCATCTCGGCGCTGGCCACGCGCGCGACGCCGGCGGCGGTCTGCTCGAGCGGCAGTCCGAGCTCGTCGCCCAGGGCGCCGACCGCCCGCTCCGCCGCCCGTCGGTCGAGTCGCACCCCGCCGGCGAGCGGGGAATCGGCGTCGAGGTATCCGAGCAGGAGGTTCGCGTCGGTCACGGTGGGGCGCTCGCCGCCGCGGCCGTAACAGGCGGGGCCGGGGTCGGCGCCAGCCGAGCGCGGGCCCACGCGCAGCGCGCCGCCCGCGTCGCGCCAGGCGATCGATCCGCCGCCGGCGCCTACCGTGTGGACGTCGACCATCGGCAGGGCCAGCGCCCGACCGCCCACCTCGCGGCCCCCGCCCACCGCCGCCAGGCCGCCGAGAGCGACCGACACGTCGCAGGAGGTTCCGCCCATGTCGAGCCCCACCGCGTCGCCCGCGCCCGTCGCCACCGTCATCCGCGCCGCCCCGACCGCGCCTCCGGCGGGTCCGGACAGGACCGTCCAGGAGCCGTGACGGGCCGCGCTCGACGCCGCGGCGGTCCCGCCGCTCGAGAGCATCACCTCGGGTTCGGGCAGCCCGGCATCCTGCGCCCGCTCGCTGAGGCGCTCGAGGTATCCGCGCAAGAGCGGCGACAGCGCCGCGTCGACGACGGTCGTGGCGCAGCGCTCGTACTCGCGGAACACGCCGGCGGTCTCATGCGAGGTCGAGACGTGCACATCCGGCAACACCTCGGCCGCCAGCTCCGCGGCGCGGCGTTCGTGCTCGGGATGGAGGAAGCCCCACAGTAGGCAGACGGCGATGGCCTCGACGTCCAGGCGGGGGAGCGCCCGTCGAAGAGCGGACTCGTCGAGCTCACGCAGCACGCCGTCGGGGCCGGTGCGCTCCGGAACCGCCACGCGCAGCTCCGCCGGCACGAGCGGAGGCGGATGACCCGCGCAGAGCCGGTACAGCTCCGGGCGGGCCTGGCGGCCGAGCTCCTCGAGGTCCGTGAAGCCCTCTGTGGCGAGCAGCGCCGTTCGCGCAACCCGCCCCTCCAGCAGCGCGTTGGTGCCCACGGTCATGCCGTGCACGAATCGCCGCACGTCGCGGGCGGCGGCGCCCGCGCGGTCGAGCGCCTCGGCCACGGCATCCATCACACCCTCGGACTGGTCGCCCGGCGTTGTGGGCGACTTGCCCGTGACGAGTCGGTCTCCGCTGAGCAGCGCGGCGTCCGTGAAGGTGCCGCCGACGTCGACGCCCAGGATCACCGGCGGGACGCTACGCGATTCGCGCAGCGCCCCGACCGGAGTGTTCTATGCGGCCACCTCGAACTCGTCGTCCAGGTGCTTGTGCGAGGGGCAGTACCTGGTCCCGGGCAGCGGAACCCTCTGGCATGCCGTGCCCTTGCGGGTGCTGGCATGACAGCTGACCGGGCTACCGTCAAAGGTCACTCCCTGACGGAGCTGGCTGTCGACGTACTCCGTGGCCAACGCCATGTGCTTCGCGCAGGTCCGGTACACCCGCATCTGCTCCCCGATCGGGAAGAAGCAGCGCACGTCGTTGAAGAGAGTGCGAACCGGGTGGGCGAAGTAGTGCCGGTCGAGGGCCAAGCGCTCTACCGACCGTTCGCACGCTCTCAGGAACCGCTGGCGCGTGAGTCCCACCGCTTCGCCCCTGCAGGGAACGACGTCGGACGCCAGCTCGCGATACATGGAGCGACTGAACTGGTACATCGGGCCTCCCTTAGCCCCGTTGCAGCGGCGTGCCGCCCAGCGGTTGAAGGAACCACTCCTATACCCACCCAGCGACCGAGCCGCGTTAAGGTTGCATTGAACCGACTGAACAGTCAGTCAGTCCCCTCGGGGCGGCAAGCTACATCAGAGGGGGCTGGCTGTCCAGCCAGCCTGGGTCAGCCTGGCGCAATCGCCGGCGTGTTCACTCAGTCTCCCGCCGCATCAGCCAGTCCATCCGCCGGCGAGCGTATAGGAGCGGCTCACCGGCCTCGAGCCGCCCGTCCTCGAGGTCGCCGATCACGACCGTGTGGTCGTAGCGCGTGAAGCTGGCGGCGCGCCGGCAACGCAGGTAGGCGAGCGTGCCGGCCAGCTCGGGCACCTCGCCGTCCCAGGCCCAGTCAAGCCCGCCAAACTTCTCCTCCGCCTCGCGGTCGGCGAAACGGTGGGCGAGCGCGAGCTCGTCGGAGCGCAGGATGTGCACGCCGAAGCGGTCGGCGGCGACGAGCGCGTCATGGCAGCGCGACACGTGTGCGATCGAGACGAGGAGCGAGGGCGGGTGGGCGCTGTACGACGTGACCGCGGTAACCGCCAGGCCGCAGGGATCGCCGCTCCGCTTACGCGCGGTCACCACCGCCACACCGGACGCGAGCGAGGTCATGGCCTCGATGAACAGCTCGTGAATCGCGGCGTTCGTGCTCATTCCCATAGCTCGAAGCGGGGCTCGCCGTCCCCGCCCACCAGGGTATGCGTGCCGTCCAGGGCCGGGTCGGTCCCGGGGTGGTCGGTGCGCTGGTGGGCGCCGCGGCTCTCGTCGCGCGCGAGGCACGAGGCGGCGATCAGGCGAGCGAGCGGAAAAGGGTCCTCGAGCAGGTGGGCGAGGCCTGCCGCATCGCGCTGCAGGCCCGCGTGACGCCATAGAGCCGCGCGGGTCTGCTCGGTGGGGATGCTCGTGACGGGCTCGTCGCTCGGAATCGTCACCGTGGGAGGCTGCGGGTCGGCGCAGGCCGCGAGGCCGGCGCGGCGCCCGAACACGAAGCATTCCGCGAGCGAGTTCGACGCGAGTCGATTTGCGCCGTGCAGGCCGCTGCAGGCGCTCTCCCCGACCGCGTAGAGGCCGGGAACGGAGGAGCGTCCGTCGAGGTCGGCGGCCACGCCCCCCATCGTGTAGTGAGCCGCCGGCGAGACCGGCACGAGGTCCCGCCGCGGGTCGATGCCCACCTCCTCGAGAACGGCGGCGATGTTCGGGAACCGGTCCATGTCGACGCCGCGGACGTCGAGGCCGACGGCGCGCTCGCCGCTCCGTTCGAGCTCGGCCTCGATGGCCAATGCCACCTGGTCGCGCGGGGCGAGCTCGTCGACGAAGCGCTCGCCCGCGGCGTTCACGAGCGTGGCGCCCTCCCCTCGGACCGCCTCGGTGATGAGGAAGCCGTCGCGCGGGCCGTCGTGGCGCAGGGCGGTGGGGTGGAACTGCATGAACTCCAGATCGGCGAGATCGGCGCCGGCGCCGTGCGCGAGCGAGAGCCCGGCCCCGATGGCGCCGCGCGGGTTGGTCGAGCGCTCCCACAGCGCCGCCATGCCGCCGGTCGCGAGGACGACGGCCCGCGCCAGCACCGGGACCGGGTCGCCGCGCCTCGGCCTCGCGATCAGGCCGACGCAGCGGCCGTCGTGAGTGGCGAGTGAGCTCGCGGCCAGGGGCTCCAGCACGTCGATTCGCTCGTCGGTGGCGGCCAGGGCCGACAGGTCGCGCGTGATCCGCCGGCCGGTCGCGGCGCCGCCGGCGTGCACGACTCGCCGGCGGGAGTGACCCCCCTCGAGGCCGAGGGCGAGGTTGCCGCCGCGGTCGGCGTCGAAGCGCACCCCGAGCTCCTGCAGGTCGCCCACGCGACCGGGAGACTCCTCGCAGAGCACGCGCGCGGCGCTCGCACGTGCCATGGCGCGGCCGGCGGCCAGCGTGTCGTCCAGGTGGCGCTCGACCGAGTCGTCGGCGGCCAGGGCGGCGGCGATTCCGCCCTGCGCCCAGTAGCTGGCGGTCTGCGCGAGCGGGGAGCGGCTCACGAGGGCCACGCGCGCCCCCGTCCCGGCGGCGACGAGCGCGGCGTACAGGCCGGCGGCACCGGCCCCGACCACTGCGACATCGGTGCGGAGTGGCTCGCGCAGGGGCCGGTACGGTATCGGCGCGCGTGCCGCTCTACTTTCACCATTCGTCATCGCTCGAGCACGAAACCGGCTACGGGCACCCGGAGCGCCCGGAACGCATCCGCGCCCTGGAGGCGGAGCTTGGGCGGCGCGAGTGGCTGGGCTGGAAGCGCCGGGAGGCGCCACGGGCATCCGAGGAGCAGCTGCTCGCCGTCCACTCCCGCGAGCACCTGGATGCGGTCCGCGAGCTGAGCGCGCGCGAGGGGGCGTTCGACCTCGACACCCCCCTCAGCGGAGGGTCCTGGGAGGCGGCGCTGCGCGCCGCGGGCGGCGCGTGCGCGCTGGTCGAGGCGCTGCTCGCCGGCGAGGAGCGTTTCGGCTTCGCCGGGCTCCGTCCTCCTGGTCACCATGCCGAGCGGGCGCGCGCGATGGGCTTCTGCCTCTTTTCCAACGTGGCGGTGGCCGCGCGACACGCCCGCGGCGCCCTCGGCGCCGAGCGCGTCTTCGTCCTCGATTGGGACGTGCATCACGGGAACGGCACGAACTCGATCTTCCACGACGACCCGGAGGTGCTGTTCGCCAGCATCCATCAGTACCCGTTCTATCCCGGCACCGGTCCGCTCGAGGACGTGGGCTCCGGAGCGGGCGAGGGCTTCCTGCTCAACCTGCCGGTGCCGGCCGGGAGCGGGGAGGAGGTGTTCCTGTCGCTCGTCGACCACGTCGCGGCGCCGGCCGCGCGGCAGTTTCGCCCGGATCTGATCCTGATCTCCGGGGGCTTCGACGCCCACCGCGACGATCCCGTCGGCGGCTGCACGCTCGAGACCTCCTCGTACGCGGAGCTCGCGCGCCGGGTGCGAGCGCTGGCAGACGATCTCGGGGTTCCGGCCGGGGTGGTGCTCGAGGGCGGGTACGACCTCGAGGCGCTGGCGGGCTCGGTGGCCGCCACGATGGAGGCGCTCGCCGACGGCCGCGAACCGCGGCCGGTCGAGCGGCACCCGTTGGCGGGGGCGGCCGCGCGGACGCTCGGGCGTTATTGGGAGCTCTGAATCAGGGCCTCCTCGACCACCCGCTGAATGCCCTCGCGGCGACGCTCCATCGGGAATGTCGTGAGGATGCGCTCGCGCGCCCGCCGGGCGACGTCGGGACCGAGCTCCAAGGCGCGCCGCACCCCGGCGGCCACTTCGGTGGGGCGCTGTGAATCGATCAGCACGCCCGCGTCGCCCACCACCTCGGGCATGGCGGTGGCGTTCATCACGACCGGAACGCAGCCGGCCAGCATCGCCTCGGCCACGGCCAGGCCGAAGCCCTCGTGTCGCGAGGCCTGGACGTATACGGCGGCGCGGCGGTAGCGCTCGCGCAGCTCCTCGTCGTCCAGCCAGCCGGTGAGCTCGACGTTGTCGGACGCCTCGGCGCGCAGGACGTCGACGGCGTCGTCCAGCCACTTCCCGGCGAGCACGAATTTCACGTCGGGAAGCTCCGCCGACGCCCGCACGAACGCGAGCTGGCCCTTCTGGACCAGCGTCGTGCGGTCGATTGCGCCCACCGTGAGCGACTCACGCCGCTTTGGCGCCGGAAGCTCGCCGAAGGGGTCCGGCACCCCGTGATGGACCACGGTAACCCGCGCCCGCGGGATCGGCGTGTTGCGTTCGATCTCGCTCAGGCTGTAGTCGGAGTTCGTGATCAGCCGCCGCGCCCGGCGCATGATCCAACGGCTCGCCCAGCGGCGCAGGCCGCCGCGCTGGTGGCCGTACCCGATGTCGGGCATGTTCGCCGTGTCGAAGCCGCCGACGATCAGCACGGTGGGGGTGCGCAGCAGCGAGGCGAGAGTGATCGGGAAGAAGGTGTGCCAGGAAGCGAACCAGCCGAAGACGAGGTCCGCCCGGAGGACGCCGCCGATCACCGCGATCGGATTCGGGAACCGGCCCGGTTGGTAGAGGTCCTCGATCTCGTACCGCTCGGCCAGGATCTCGCGATCGATTGCCACGAAGCTCGCCTTGCGGCTGTGGACGAACAGGACCCGCGTCAAGCCTCCGCGGCCTCCGCCGTGGGCTGCCGGGCCTCTATGAACGCCGCGTGCCATTCGGACAGCTCGAGGAGGCAGTAGAGGATGTTCTTGTGGTCCGCGCGACCCCGGCCGTGCTCGTCCACCAGGCGCGCCACGGCCGCGGGTTCGATCAGCTCGGCCAGCGCCGAGCCCGGCCCGTAGCGGCGCTCCACCTCCCCCCCGAGCGAGCGCCGCAGCCAATCGTCGTAGGGGGTGGAGAAGCCGTGCTTCGGGCGGTCGGCGATGCCCGGCGGAAGGAGGAGCCCCATCGCCATGCGGTGGAGGCGCTTGCCCGCCCGCGGCCGGACGCGCACGCGCGCGGGTATGCGCTCGACGTAGCGCATGAGCTCGAGGTCGAGGAACGGCACGCGCAGCTCCAGGCTCGCGGCCATCGACATCTTGTCGTTGCAGAGCAGGATGCCGTCGGGCAGGAACATGCGGGTGTCGAGGTAGAGGGCCTGCTCCAGAAGGTCGCGGCCGGCGACGTCGGCGAGGACGTCGCGCGCCGTGGCGAGGCGCTCGGCCTGGGCCTGCTCGCCGGGCGGTCGGGGCCGGCCGGTTCCGTCGTGCGCGGCTCCGCCGCCTCGGAGCAGCGCGGCGCGCACCGGATCGTCGGTGATCTCGACGAGCCGCAGCAGGCGCTCGTGGTCCCCGCGGCCGCCGAGGAGGTGCGCGGCGCGCCGCGCGCGGGCCGCCCGCGGCAGGGCGCGTGCGAGCGCGGCGGCGGGCGCGGCCGCCGCGGCGGGCACGAGCCTCGCGTGGCGCAGCAGCGCGGCGGCCTGGTGGCGCCCGTAGCCGCCGTGCGGCTCATCCGCCCCCTGCCCCGCCAGCACCACCTTCACTCGCTCTGCCGCGAAGCGCGAGAGCTGGAGAAGCGCGGGGGCGCTCGGGATGCCGCAAGGCTCCTCGAGCCGAGGGACGCAGCGTGCGAGCTCCGCTAGGAAGTCGGTCTCGCTCATCGCCGTGTCGCGGTGCTCGGTGCCGATCAGGCGCGCGCTCTCGGCCGCATACTCGCGCTCGTCGAGCACCGCATCGTGGCCGGGGAAGCCGATTGTGAAGGTGGCGGGCGGCTCGGCCGAGCGGCGGGCCATCGCCGCGACCACCGCCGCGGAGTCGACGCCACCGGATAGGAAGGCGCCGTATGGGACGTCCGACATCATCTGCCGCTCGACGGCGTCCGCGAAGCGCTCGGCGAGCTGCGTGGCGAGTTCGTCGTCGGCGATCCCCTCGAAGTGGGCACCCGGCGGCTCGCGCCAGCTCTCGACGCGTGGCGTCGCGCCCTCCTCCGCCACGAGCGTCGCGGCGGGTGGCAATTTGGCGATCCCCTCGAACAGCGTTCGCGGCGAGGGCACGAAGCGGCAGGCCAGGTAGTGGTCGAGAGCGACGAGGTCGACCTGCGGTCGCCCGAAGCCCGCGGCGAGCAGCGCGCCGATCTCGGAGGCGAGCGCCACCCGCCCGCCGTGGCTGCACCAGTAGAGGGGCTTGACGCCGAACTGATCCCGGGCGGCCACGAGCCGCCGGCGGGTGGCGTCCCAAAGCGCGAACGCGAAGATTCCGTTCAGCCGTCGCACGCAGTCGAGCCCGTGCTCCTCGTAGGCGTGCACCACGACCTCGCTGTCTGAGCGGGTCGCGAACCGGTGGCCGCGCTGCTCGAGCGCGGCCCTGAGCTCGAGGTGGTTGTAGATCTCGCCGTTGACGATCGCCGTGACCTGCCCGTCCTCGGAGCCGAGCGGCTGGTCGCCTCCCCGGACGTCGATGATCGCGAGCCGGGTATGGGCGAGCGCGACCGGTCCGATCCGCATGATCGCGTCGCCGTCCGGGCCGCGGTGCCGCAGCGCCTCGACTATTCGCTGCGCCGCCTCGGGCTCCGTCGTGCCGGCCGGATCGAGAATGGCTCCGATCCCACACACGCGCCCGGATCATGCCAGGGGCCTCCCCCGTTACGCACTTGTCACCCCCAGGTCTGGAGCCGTGCGTCGCCGCCGCGGAGCATCCACCTCACTCGAAACCAACCGAGGAGGTGGACGGATGTACCGCTTGATGGGACGCATGCACGCCAGCGTGCTGGGGCCCCGCCGCGAGGCCGGTCAGGGCACGGTCGAGTACGTGGCGCTGATCCTGCTGGTGGCGCTGATCATGGCCGGAGTGATCGCGGCGATGAAGGGCTTCAAGACCGACCAGGGTCAGGAGCTCGGCGACGTGATCATCGGAAAGATCAAGGAGGCGGTGAGGAAGGTGCAGTTCTGACGAGCGGCGGCGCCGGTACACCGAGGCGCCGGCTCGAGCGGCAGGTTTGCGTTGCGCGGTCGGGGCCGGGGCTGGCTGAGGAGGGTGGTTGCGCGGGCGTCCGGGCCGGCCCGGTGGCGGCGCCCGGGCCGGGCCGGTTGCACGCAACGATTGAAGGATTGTGGGGTTCATGGACCCCCAAATGCTTCAGACGATCGGCCGGTGCGATCGCGCAGGGCCGCAACCTGACCGAACCGGAGACGCACTTCGTCGCTTATTGCCGCAGAAGGTCGAACGCGTGGTAACGGCCACAGCGATCGAGCCCACGACCGCCAACACGCCGGCGCCGTCCCCGCGCCACACCGCGCCACCGTGCCACCATTGGCGGTCGTGGCGCCGGACGATCGAACGCTGCCGGTCGCCGTCTTCGACTCCGGAGTCGGCGGTCTCACCGTGCTGCACGAATGTCTCGTGTCCCTTCCGCACGAGGATTTCGTCTACCTCGGCGACACCGCGCGCTTCCCGTACGGCGACCGGACCCAGGAGGAGCTTCTCGCGTTCGCCCGCGAGCTCGCCGGGATCCTGCTCGAGCGCGGCGCCAAGCTGCTCGTGGTCGCCTGCAATTCGGCGACCGCCGCGGCGCTTCCGGCGCTTCGCGACGAGCTGGGCGACCGGCTGCCGGTCGTCGGCGTCGTGCGGCCCGAGTCGCGGCTGGCGGCGGCGGTCACGCGGACCGGCAGGGTCGGGCTGATCGCGACGCCCGCCACGGTGGCGAGCGGCGCCTACGCACGAGCGCTGGCCGACGCGGCGCCCACCGCGGAGCTGCACGCGGTCGCCTCCGCCGAGCTGGCCCCGCTCATCCAGGAGGGTGGTGATGTCGATCACCGCGTCGTGAGCTGTGTTGAGGGACTTTGCCGGCCGCTGCGGGCAGCCGGCGTGGACGCCGTGATCCTCGGCTGCACCCACTACCCGCTTGTGCGACCGGTGCTCCAGCGGGCCCTCGGACGGGGTGTGGCGATAGTCAGCTCGGGCGAGGCGATCGCGGACGAGGTCGAGGGTCGGCTGCGTGAGGCCGGGCTCGCAAATGATGAGGATCGGCGGGGCGACTACGGCTTCCTCGCGACCGGCGAGCCGCAGGAGTTCCGCCGGCTCGGGACCCGCTTCCTGCAGCTGCCGATCGGGGCAGTCGAGCACGTCGAGGTGGCCGCCTCGACAGGAGGCCGCGGGAGGGCCGCTGCGTGAGCGAGCGGGGCCGCGAGGCGAGCGCTCCGGGCCGCGAGAGCGAGCGCTCCGGGCCGCGAGGCGAGCGCTCCGGGCCGCGAGGCGAGCGCCGTCAGCGACGCCGGGGGCGACGCGAGCTCCACGGGCTCGCTCCGCGCCGACGGCCGCGCCGCCGACGATCTCCGCGAGATCCGCATCGAGCCCGGATTCGTCCGGACGGCGACCGGCTCCGCGCTCATCGAGGCGGGGGGGACCCGAGTCATCTGCACCGCCACGGTCGAGGGTCAGGTCCCGAGGTGGATGGCGGGTCAGGGTCGCGGTTGGGTTACGGCCGAGTACGGGATGCTGCCCGCTTCCACCGGCGAGCGAAAGCGGCGCGACGTCTCGAAGGGGCGTCCGGACGGGCGCACTGTGGAGATCCAGCGGTTGATCGGCCGCTCGCTCCGCGGAGTGATGGACTTCGCGGCCCTCGGAGAGCGCACGGTGTGGGTCGACTGCGACGTCCTCGAGGCCGACGGCGGCACCCGCTGCGCTGCGATCACCGGCGGCTACGTCGCCCTCGAGCTCGCTCTCCGGCGTGTCGGGGACGAGGGCGGCCCCGAGACGCTGCCGCTCACCGGGTCCGTTGCGGCGGTCTCCTGCGGGATTGTCCGCGGCCGCGCGCTGCTCGACCTCGACTATTCCGAGGACTCGGAGGCGGAGGTCGACGCCAACGTCGTGATGACCGGCGACGGCGGGCTCGTGGAGGTGCAGGCCACGGCCGAGCGCACGCCGCTGTCGCGGGCCTCGCTCGACGAGCTGCTTGCGCTCGCCGCCTCGGGGATCGAGCGGCTGCGTGCCGCCCAGCAGGACGCCGTCGCCACGGCCGTTCGTTAGATGACCGGTCCCGAACCCGCGCAGCTCCGGATCACGTGCCACCGGAGGCACGCAGATTCGGCATCGATCGTCTAGTGCGCCTCGTCCTCGCCACCCGCAACGAGCACAAGCTCCGGGAGCTCTCGGAGCTCATGGACCCCATCGAGCTCGACCCGCTACCCGACGACGTTCGACTGCCGCCCGAGAGCGGCACCACCTTCGCCGACAACGCCCTGCGGAAGGCCCGCGCGGCCGTGGCGGCCACTGGGCGCCCCGCCGTTGCCGACGACTCGGGCATCGAGGCCAGCGCCCTCGGCGGCGCGCCCGGAGTGTGGTCGGCCCGCTACGCCGGCGACGGCGCGAGCGACGAGGAGAACCTCGCCAAGCTCCTTCGCGAGGTGCCCGAGGACGGCGACCGGCGTGTGGCCTACGTCTGCGCGCTCGCCTACGTGGAGCCCGGCGGGCGAGAGGAGCTCGTGCATGGACGCTGCGAGGGGGTTCTGGCGGGCGAGCCGCGCGGCAGCGGGGGCTTCGGCTATGACCCGGCGTTCGTGCCCGACGACTATTCGGACGGCCGCACGATGGCCGAGCTCACGCCCGAGGAGAAGGACGCCGTCAGCCACCGGGGCAGGGCGGCGCGAGCGCTGCGCGACGACCTGCTCCGGGCCGAGGAGGCGGAACGGCGCATGCGGGGTCCGCTCGCCGGCCTGCTGCGCGGGAGAGCAGCCCGACGGCGGAAGGACCGCCTGTGAGCGGGCAACCGAGCTCGGCGGCACAACCGGCCCAGGTGGGCCTCAGGCCCGAAGACCGACGGGCCGCCCGCGCGCGCCGGCGGACCGCGCTCGTGAGCGTCGGGGCGGCCGTTTTGCTCGTGGCGATAAAGCTCGCCACCGGGCTCGCGACGGGCTCGCTCGCCTTCGTCGCCGAGGCGGTGCATTCCGGCACCGACCTCGTCGCCGCTCTGCTCACCCTTTTCGCGGTTCGGGTAGCCATACGACCTCCCGACCGCGAGCACCACTATGGCCACGGGAAGGCCGAGCACCTGGCCGCGCTGGCAGAAAGCGCGTTCCTGATCCTCGTGTCGCTGTTCCTGGCGGGCGAGTCGGTGCGGCGGCTGATCGAGGGCGGCGGCCACGGCGTGGAGGCGACGTGGTGGGCGTTCGTGGTTCTCGGGTTCGTGATCGCGCTCGACGTTTCGCGCACGGTTGTCAGCCGACGTGCGGCGCAGCGCTACCGCTCGGCTGCCTTCGCGGCGAACGCCTTGCACTTCGGCTCGGATCTCGCGGGGTCCGTTGCCGTGCTGGTGGGCCTTGTGTTCGTCGCCGCGGGAGAGCCCTCCGCGGATGCGGTTGCCGCGCTGTTCGTCGCGGTGCTGGTCGTGATCGCTGCGGTCCGGCTCGCAAGCCAGTCCGTGGACGTGCTCATGGACCGTACGGCCGCGGACGCCGAGGAGCGGATCCGCAGGGCGCTCGGGGGCCTCGCCCAACCGGTCGAGCTTCGGCGCACCAGGGTCCGCTACGCCGCCGGGCGCCACTTCGCAGACCTGGTGGTCGCCGTCCCGCCGGACGCCGGGGTCACGCAGGCGCACGCCATCGCGGACGCGGTCGAGGAGGCCGTCGAGCGAGCATTGGGCGCGGCCGACGTGGTGGTGCACGTCGAGCCCTTCGAGCCCGCGGGTGGACTGCGCGAGCGCGCCACGGCGGCGGCGTCGAGTGCCCCGGAGGTGCGCGAGGTTCACAACGTGCGGATCATGCACCTGGCCAACGGCTATGAGTTGTCGCTGCACGTCAAGCTGCCCAGCGAGCTCTCGCTGACGGAGGCCCACGACGTGGTCGAACGGCTCGAGGGCCGGGTCCGCGCCGAGCTTCCCGAGCTGCGGAACGTGTACACCCACATCGAGCCGCTCGAGGGCACCGACTGGGGCCGAATGCCCGCCGGCGACGACACCGAGGTGGAGCGCGCCGCCATCGAGGAGACGGTCCGGCGGGTGACCGGAGCGGCTCCGGCCGCGGTGTCGTTCCGGGACGGGGAACGCGGCCGTATCGCACTCGTGACGATCAAGCTTCCAGGCGAGCAGCCGCTGCCCTCCGCACACGGCCACGCGGGCGCCATCGAGGCCGCCGTCCGGGAGCGCTGTCCGACCCTCGCCGACGTGATCGTGCACACCGAGCCCGAGGAGGCGGCCGAGCGCGCCGGGGCGCCTACAAGAGGTTGATCGCGGCCGCAGCCCCCACGGCCAGCAGCACGCCCGAGTACCCGACGTATCCGTTCACGAGCAACAGGAGCGCCGCGATCAGGCAGATACCGACCGTCACGAGCCACGAGATTCGGGAGAGGGGCACGCCGGTATTCTGATCCGAATGGCCGTGACGCTCACCCCCGAGCGGACCGCGGCGCGGCTGTGCGAGCTCTCGTCCGACGCCCGCGCCGCCGTCCTACTCGACGCGGCCGGCGCTCTCGCCGGCTCCAGCGACCCCGATGCCGAGCGCTCGCGCACGCTTGGGGACCTGGCCAGAGAGCTGTTCGAGACGGTGGATCGCGCCACCCGCGACTGGGACACCGAGCCGGCCGAGCAGGTGGAGGTTCAGGTGGCGCGGGGCGCGGTCTTCGCCTCCCGCACCCCACGCTGGACGCTGGCGGTGGTGGCGCGCCGCGGCGCGCTGTCGTCGCTGATGCTGTACGACCTGCGCGCTGTGCTGGGCGAGCTCGAGGGCGGCCCCCCGATCCGCGTCGCCACGGCGGCCGACGAGGGTGCGCGCGAGCAGGCCTCCGAGGAGCAGGCGGCGAGCGAGCTGCCCGTGCCCGAGCTCGGTCGCGATGCGGAGGAGCAAACCCCATGAAGGACAAGCGCAGGGGGCCGATCGGCCGGGCGGCCGGCATCGCGGAGGGCGTGGCGGCGGCGGTGCGGCGCATGCAGCGAGAGCGCGAGCCGCGGGTGCTCGTTTACGACCAGACGGGGTACGCCCGCCTGGTCCAGCCGGAGGCGCGCGGACACGAGCGGATCCTCGAGATCGCCGAGCGGATGGTCGAGGTCGCCGCCGGCAGTGACGACGTCGGAAGAGGCTCTCGGGGTGGCGGCTCGGAGGAGGCCGCGTGACGCTCGTCGAGCCGGCCCTCGCGGTCCACGTGCTGGAACGTGCGCTCGTGCGCGGAGGCGACCTCGCCGAGCTCTACGCGGAGGCCCGCCAGGGCTTCTCGCTCTCGCTCGACGATGGACGCGTGGAGCGCCCCCAGGGCGGCCGGGAGCGCGGCGCGTGCGTGCGCGTCGTGCAGGGGGAGTCGAGCTACTACGGCTACGTCGACGGCCTCGAGGAGGAGGACCTGGTGCGGGTGGCCGACTCGGTGGCTCAGGCGCTGCGCGGCGAGGCGCGGCGCCCCGCGAGGCTCGCCGCGGCGAGCGCCGCGAAGGGTCACCCCGTGCTCGCCCGCCCCGAGACCATCGAGGCGGTGCGCAAGGCCGACCTCCTGCGCGCCTGCGACGAGCGCGCACGCGCCGCCGGCGCCGACGTGTCGCAGGCAAGGGTCGGTTACGGAGAGTCGCGCCGCGGCGTCGAGGTCTACAACTCCGACGGCCGCGCGGCCGCCGACGACCGCACCCGGGTGCGGCTGAGCGCGCAGGTCGTCGCTCGCCGGAACGGCCGCGTGGAGACGGGCACCGACACTCGTGGCGGCCATGCCGGTTGGGAGCTGTTCGAAACGGATCCGGAGGAGGTCGCGGAGCGCGCCGCGGGCAGGGCTCTGACGCTGCTCGACGCCGTCGACGCGCCCACCGGACGACTGCCGGTGGTGGTCGGCAACGGCTTCGGCGGGGTGCTCCTGCACGAGGCGGTCGGCCACGGACTCGAGGCGGACGCCGTCCAGAAGCGGGCGAGCGTCTATGCCGGCAGGCTTGGCGAGCGGGTGGCGGAGGACTTCGTGACCGCGTACGACGACGGCAGCCGCCAGGGCGACTGGGGCAGCGACGGCATCGACGACGAGGGCACCCCCACACGCCGGACCACCGTGATCGAGGAGGGACGCCTCGCGTCCTACCTCTACGACCTGCTGCGCGCCCGCCGGGACGGCGTCGACTCCACCGGCAACGGCCGCCGCGAGTCGTTTCGCCATGTGCCGGTGCCACGGATGACGAACACCTTCTTCGCCCCCGGCGACGCCACCCCGGACGATCTGATTGGCGGGATCGAGCGCGGTCTCTACGCCGTCTCCTTCGGTGGCGGACAGGTGGAGCCGGCCACCGGCGACTTCGTCTTCGGCGTCTCAGAGGGCTATCTGATCGAGGGCGGCCGGGTGACGGCGCCGGTGCGCGGGGCGACCCTGGTGGGCAACGGCCTCGAGGCGCTGGGGGCGATCGACGGCATCGCCGGCGACCTCGAGATCGCCACCGGCTACTGCGGCAAGGCCGGCCAGACCGTTCCGGCGGGTGTGGGGCAGCCGCACGTGCGGATCCGCGAGCTCACGGTGGGCGGCACGGCCGCATGAGGGGCTCGTGAATCTGGCCGACGCCGCCCGCCGCGCGACCGACGCGGCGCTCTCGGCGGGCGCCTCCGACGCCGAGGCCTGGGCCGAGGAGAGCACCAGCCGCCAGGTTCGCATCTACGACGGCGACGTCGAGAGCCTCAGCGACGCGGGCGGCCGTGGCGTGGGGGTGCGGGCGTTCGTGGGCGCCCGCAGCGGCTACGCCTATGGAACGGACCTCTCCGACGGCGGCGTCACCGAGGTGGCCGAGCTCGCTCGCCGAGCGGCCGAAGTGGCGGACGAGGATGAGCACGGCGGACTGCCCGACGAATGCGGGACGACCGCGGTCGCCGACCTCGCCTCGGCGGAGCTCGCCGCCTGGTCGACCGAGCGCAAGGTCGAGCTGGCGCTCGAGGTCGAGCGCGCCGCGCGCGCCCGGGAGGGCGTGACGCAGGTCGAGAACGCGGTCTACTCGGACGCGGAGGGAGCGGTGGCGCTCGCCAACTCGCGCGGGTTCGCCGCCGGCTATTCCGCGACGCAGGCCTGGGCATACGCGTCCGCCTTCGCCGGCGAGGGAGCGGAGCTGATGACCGGGCTCGGCGTCGGCCTCGGCCGCGATCCCGCGGCGCTCGACCCGGAGGCGATCGGCGGTGAGGCGGCCGAGCGCGCTATCGCCCTGGTCGGCGCCCGGCAACCCGAGAGCCGGCGCTGTCCCGTCGTGCTCGACGCATTCGTCGCCGCTTCCTTCATCGGCTTCATCGGCGCCATGCTCTCGGCGGAGGCCGTGCAGCGCGGGCGCTCGCTGTTCGCCGACCGCGAGGGCGAGGAGGTCGCCGATCCGGCGCTCGCCGTCGCCGACGACGGGACCGACCCGGAGGGCCCCGGGAGCGCCCCGTTCGACGGCGAGGGCTCCCCGACCCGTCGCAACCCGCTGCTCGAGGGCGGCCGCCTGCTCACGTTCCTGTTCGACGCGCGCACGGCGCGCAAGGCCGGGCGCGCCACCACCGGCAACGCGAGCCGCGGCTCCTACCGCTCGCCGCCGTCGGTGGGCACCACGAACCTGATCCTCGAGCCGGGGAGCGACGACCTGGCCGGTCTCACGCGGCGGGCGGGCGAGGGCCTCTACGTGACCGACGTCGCCGGCCTCCACTCGGGCGTCAATCCGGTGTCGGGCACCTTCTCGGTCGGCGCCTCGGGACGCCTGATCGAGAACGGCGAGCTGGGAGCGCCGGTTCGGGAATTGACCATCGCCAGCGACCTGGTCTCGATGCTGAAGGGGGTGCGTGCGGTGGGCGCCGAGGCCCGCTGGGTGCCCTTCGGCGGCAGCGTGAAGGCGCCTCCGCTCCTGGTGGCGGAGATGACCGTTTCCGGCTCCTGAGCCGCTACAGCCCGGAAAGGGCCGGAACGAGCGCGTTCATCCGCTCTGGAAGCGGGATTCTCGCTACTGTCGTCCGGGGCCGTTGTTACGTTGCGCCCGGTTAGTGACCCCCGGCAAGGAGGAGATCGTGACGAAGGCCGAGTTCGTGGACCAGGTCGCGCGAGAGTCCGGCCTACAGAAGGGCGACGCCGGCAAGTGCGTCGACGCCATGCTCGACACCATCACCGAGGTCTTGGCGCGTGGCGGCGAGATCAACTTCACCGGCTTCGGGAAGTTCTCGGTCGCCGACCGCGGTGCGCGCCAAGGAGTCAACCCGCAGACCGGCGAGCGAATCCAAATCGCTGCGACCAAGGTGCCGCGCTTCAGCGCAGGCTCCGCTCTGAAGGGCGCCGTCAAGCCCTCCTTCTAGACGCCTGCAACCGTGGATTTCGACGTCTAGTCTGACGAGGTGAGTTATCTAGGTCGCGCTTCTTGACCGGGGGCTCGCGGCCGCACTTCGCCGACCGGCTCGCGGCGCTCGTGGCGGAGCGTCGGAGCCGCGTCGTGCTCGGGCTCGATCCCGACCCCGCCGCGCTGTGGCCGGAGGCGCTCGAGCGGATCGGCGGGCCCGGGGACGGCGCTCATCTGGCGCGGATCCGTACCGCGGAGGCGGTGACCGAGCACTGCCGCGCCGCAATCGTCGCCGCGGGACCCGCGTGCGTCGGCGTCAAGCTCCAGCTGGCCTGCTTCGAGCGCCTCGGCGCGCCCGGCTGGGAGGCGCTCGAGCAGGTGGTGGCGATCGGGCGCGACCACGGCCTGCTGGTCCTGGCGGACGGCAAGCGGGGCGACGTCCCGGTGACAGCAACCGCCTACGCTCAGGCGCTCGTGGGCGAGACCCCCGGCCCGTTCGGGCCGGTCCGGGGTCTGGCCGTCGACGCCTTCACGGCCAACCCGCTGCTCGGCCGGGACGCGTTGGAGCCGCTCGCCGACGCCGCCGCGGCGGCCGGGGCGGGCTGCTTCGTGCTCGTGCGCACGTCGAATCCGGGCGCGGCCGAGCTGCAGGACGAGGGCGAGCCGCCGTTGCACGAGCGCCTGGCTCGGCTGGTTGACGAGCTCGGGGCTCCGCGCACTCGGCGAGGTCGGTCTGTCCTGCGTGGGCGCCGTGACGGGCGCGACCCGACCGGACCACCTCGGCCGCCTGCGCGAGCTGATGCCGAGGGCGATCTTCCTGCTGCCGGGCGTGGGCGCCCAGGGCGGGCGGGTCGAGGAGCTGGGCCCGGCGTTCGCGCCCCACCCGGCGGCCGGGCTCGTGACGGCGTCGCGCTCGATCGTGAACGCTCAGGCCGAGAGGGGAGGCGACTCGGCGGCCGCGGCCCAGGCGGCCGCGGAGGAGCTTCGCGCGGCCTCGTGGAACCTGTAGGGGTACGGCGGTCCCTATTCTCCGGACCGCTGCTTGGGACGATCGATGCCCGATCAACGAGGACGACGACGAAGCTCCGCGCGGCTGATCGCGCCGCTCGCACTGCTGCTCTGCGCGGTCGCCCTGGCCACGGTGCGTGATCAGCTCCTCGGCGGTCGACGGCGACGAGACGAGCGGGGACCGGACGAGCGAGCGAACCACGACGGGTCCGCCGGCGCAGACCGACCGCCAGTCGCGGCGCAGGCTCAGGAACTACACGGTCAAGGCGGGCGACACGCTCGGGGCGATCGCCGAGAAGACCGGCGTGTCGGTGGAACGGCTCCTGGTGTTGAACCCGGAGCTCGACCCACAGGCGCTCGTCGCCGGCCAGAGGATCAGGCTGCGCGAGTGAAGGAGTGAAGCGCGCGGCCCGAACGCTCGCCACGCTCGCCGTCCTCGTCGCGGCGGCGCCGGCGGCGGCTGCCGAACGGCCGCCCGAGGTCGGCTCCGCGGCCGCGGCGATCGTCGTCGACGGCCGCAACGGGGAAATCATGTTCGCCAAGGACGTGGACGCCCGTCGCTCCATCGCCAGCACCACGAAGCTCATGACCGCGCTGCTCGCGCTCGAGCGCGCCCGGCCGCGCGAGGTCTTCACCGCGCCGCCGTACAACGCCCTGCCGCCGGAGTCGCGCATCAACCTGCGCGCCGGCGAGCGCATGACGGTCGGCGACCTGCTCGAGGCACTCCTGCTCGAGAGCGCCAACGACGCCGCCGTCACTCTCGCCGAGGGCATCTCCGGCTCGCGCGAGGCCTTCGTCGCCGAGATGAACGAGCGCGCGGCCGAGCTCGGTCTCGACGACACGAGCTATGCCAACCCGATCGGCCTCGACGATCCGGCCAACTACTCGACGGCGCGCGACCTCGCCGACACTGTCCGTGCGCCTGATGCGCAGGCCGCGCTTCAGGCGCATCGTCGACATGGCCGAGGCCGAGCTCGAGTCGGGCGAGCGGCCGCGCGTGGTCGACAACCGCAACGGCTTGGTCGCGCGCTACCCGTGGGTCACGGGGATCAAGACCGGTCACACCATCCTGGCCGGCGACGTGCTGGTGGGCTCCGCGAGGGGGCGTAGCGGGGCCAGGGTCATCAGCGTGGTGCTGAGCGAGCCGAGCGAGCAGGCGCGCGACGCGGACACGCTCGTGCTGCTCAAATGGGGCCTGGCTCGATTTCGTCGAGTGCGTGCGGTCGATCCGGGGCGGCCGCTGGCTCGGGCGGACATCGAGTACCGGGACGAACGCGCCGAGCTGGTTCCGCGCCGCCCGGCCGTCGTGCTGGTCCGCGATGGTGAGCGGGTACGAAGCCGGGTGCGCGCGCCGGACGAGCTCGAGGGACCCATCCCGGCGGGGAGGCGGGTCGGGTCCGTGACGGTGCTGGTCGACGGCTCGCCGGTACGCCGGATCGCTCTCGTAACGGCCGCCGACGTTCCCGGAGCGGGGACCCTGCGGGTGCTCACTTCGATCGTGGGCGTCCCCTTGACGTTGCTCGCCGCGCTCGCCATCCTCCTCGCCGCCGTCTTGGTCGCTCTCCGGATCCGGCTGCGGCTGAGGCTGGTCAGATGATCATCACAATCACGCTCAACGCCGCCATCGACAAGACCCTCGCGGTGCCCAACTTCCGCCTCGGTCGCCGGCATCGGGCGGTCGAGCAGACCGCCATGGCGGGCGGCAAGGGCGTGAACGTGGCGCGAGCGCTGCGTGCGCTCGGCCAGCCCGTGATAGCCACCGGCATCGCGGGCGGCCCGACGGGAACGCGCATCGTCGAGCATCTGACCGAGGAGAGCATCCTGAACGACTTCGTTCGCATCCGCGAGGAGTCGCGCACCTCCACCGCGGTGGTCGATCCGACGTCGGGTGAGCAGACGGAGATCAACGAGTACGGCCCGCACGTCTCCGAGCAGGAGCTCGAGCTGTTCGTCGACAAGCTGCTCTACCTCGCGAAGGGGGCGGAGGTGTGCGTGTTCGCCGGCAGCCTCCCGCGAGGCGTGGACCTCGCGCTATACGGGCGACTGATCGAGGATCTGAAGCGCCTCGGCGTCATGACCGTGCTCGACTCGGAGGGCGAGCCGCTGCGGATCGCCACGCGCGGCGGACCGGACGTCGTAAGCCCGAACGAGCTCGAGGCGGAGGCCCTCGTGGGACACGAGTTCTCCGACGAGGAGGACCGCAGGTATGCGGTTGGAGAGATGATCGAGCTAGGGGCCAGGGAGTCGATCATGACCCTCCCGGCCGGCTGCCTCGCCATGCTCCTGGGCGCGGGCGGCGAGCGGCGACTCTATCGGGCGACGCTCGCCCCGCTCGAGGCGGTGTCCGCCATCGGCTCGGGCGATGCCTTCCTGGCCGGCTTCGTGGCCGCACGCTACAGCGGTCGCGACGTGGACGCCTGCCTGCGCTTCGCGGTCGCCTGCGGGGCGGAGTCCACACAGCACTTCGGCGCCGGGGTGCTCGACCGGCGCGAGGTAGAGCGGCTCGCGCCCGAGGTCCGGGTGGAGGAGCTCGAGACGCCCGCGGTGGGCGTCTCCTGAGGCCGTTGCTAAGGTCGAGACACCGTCCGCCGTCGACCCTAGGATTCCCGCATGGAAGTTGAGATCGGACGCGGCAAGAAGGGCCGCCGCGGTTATGGCTTCGACGACATCGCCGTAGTCCCCTCGCGGCGAACGCGCGACCCGGACGACATCGACGTCACCTGGACGCTCGGGCCCGTACCGTTTCGAGCTCCCGGTTCTCGCGTCGGCCATGGACGGGGTCGTCTCGCCCCACACCGCCGGCGTGCTGGGCAAGCTCGGTGGCCTCGCGGTGCTCAATCTCGAGGGCATCTGGACGCGGTACGAGGACGCGGACGCCGAGCTGGAGCGCATCGCCGGCTGCCCGAAGGAGCTCGCCACCGGCGAGATGCAGCGGATCTACGCCGAGCCGGTCAAGGAGGAGCTGATCGCGCGCCGCGTCCGCGAGATCAAGGACCAGGGGGTCGTGGCGGCGGCCTCGCTCACGCCCCAGCGAGTGCGCAAGTACTACGAGACCGCGCTCGAGGCCGGGCTCGACATCCTGGTCATCCAGGGCACCGTGATCTCGGCGGAGCACGTGTCCACGCGGAGCGAGCCGCTCAACCTCAAGGAGTTCATCCGCGAGCTGCAGGACACGCTGCCGATCGTGGTCGGCGGCTGCGCCTCCTACGCCACCGGCCTCCACCTGATGCGCACCGGCGCCGTGGGGGTGCTCGTCGGCGTCGGGCCGGGCGCGGCCTGCACCACCCGCGGCGTGCTCGGCATCGGCGTCCCCCAGGCCACCGCGATCGCCGACGTGGCGGCGGCGCGCTCGCAGCACATGCTCGAGACCGGCGAGTACGTGAAGGTCATCGCCGACGGCGGCATGCGCAACGGCGGCGACGTGTCGAAGGCGATCGCCTGCGGCGCCGACGCGGTGATGATCGGCTCACCGCTCGCCCGCGCGTACGAGGCGCCGGGCCGCGGCTACCACTGGGGCATGGCCACGTTCCACCCGAGTCTGCCCCGCGGCGCGCGCGTGAAGACGGCCCAGAACGGGACGCTAGAGCAGATCCTGCTGGGACCGGCCCACGAGAACGACGGCTCCTTCAACCTCATGGGCAGCCTCCGCACCTCGATGGCCACCTGCGGCTATGAGGACATCCCGGCATTCCACAAGGCGGAGGTGATGGTGGCGCCGGCGCTCCAAAGCGAGGGCAAGCAGCTCCAGCGGGCGCAGGAGATCGGCATGGGGGCGACGGCCGCGGCGATGGAGCATCCGGCGGCGGACGGCGTCAGCGACCACCTCGCCGGGGTCGACGACCCGGCCACACCGTCCACGGATCCCGCCCTCGTCGGCGACTAGTGAGCGAGACCGTCGCCACCCCCCGCTCGCCCGAGGGGGTGGAGCGCTCCGGCGCGACCGACGGGGTGCTCGTGCTCGACTTCGGGGGCCAGTACTCGCAGCTGATCGCCCGCCGCGTTCGTGAATGCGGTGTCTTCGCCGAGCTGCTGCCCCACCGGGTGCCGCTCGAGGAGGTCGCGCGCCGCCGCCCGAAGGCTCTGATCCTCTCCGGCGGGCCTGCGTCGGTATATGCGGACGGCGCTCCGAAGCTGCGACGCGAGCTGCTCGAGCTCGACGTGCCCGTGCTCGGCATCTGCTACGGCATGCAGGCGATGGTGCTCGAGCTCGGCGGGCGGGTCGAGGCCGCCGAGGTCGGCGAGTTCGGGCGCTCGCTCCTCACCGTGTCCGAGCCCGGGCGGCTGCTGCGGGATACGCCGGCCGAACAGAGCTGTTGGATGAGCCACCGCGACACCGTCTACGACGCGCCGCCCGGATTCGTCGCGCTCGCCTCCTCGACCGAGTCGCCGGTGGCGGCGGTCGAGGACGCCGAGCGGCGGCTCTACGGCATCCAGTTCCACCCCGAGGTCGTCCACACTCCGCACGGCACCGCCATCCTCGAGACCTTCCTGCGCGACATCGCGGGCTGCGACATGGACTGGAGCCCGGCCTCCGTGATCGAGGAGCAGGTTGCCCGCATCCGCGAGCAGGTGGGCGACGGCCGCGTGATCTGCGGCCTCTCCGGGGGAGTCGACTCGTCGGTGGCCGCCCTCCTCACCTACAGGGCGGTCGGCGAGCAGCTCACCTGCGTTTTCGTCGATCACGGCCTGATGCGGAAGAACGAGGCGGGGCAGGTGGTCGCCGCGTTTCGCGACCGCTTCAGGGTGCCGCTGATCGCCGTCGACGCCGAGGAGCGCTTCCTGGCGCGCCTCGCGGGAGTCGGCGAGCCCGAGCGCAAGCGCAAGATCATCGGCGAGGAGTTCATCCGCGTTTTCGAGGAGCAGGCCCAGAGGCTCGACAGCCCGCGCTACCTCGTACAGGGCACCCTCTATTCGGATGTGATCGAGTCGGGCGGAGGCACCGGCGCGGCCACGATCAAGTCGCACCACAACGTCGGCGGCCTGCCCGACGACATCGAGTTCGAGCTGGTCGAGCCGCTCAGGATGCTGTTCAAGGACGAGGTGCGCCAGATCGGCGCCGAGCTCGGTCTGCCCGACAGCCTCGTCTGGCGCCAGCCCTTCCCCGGCCCCGGCCTCGCGATCCGCGTGGTCGGCGGAGCGGTCACGAAGGAGCGCCTCGAGATCCTGCGCGACGCCGACCACATCCTCCAGGACGAGATCCGCGGCGCCGGCCTCTACCGCGAGCTGTGGCAGTCCTTCTGCGTGCTGCCCGCCGACCTTCGCAGCGTCGGCGTGCAGGGCGACGAGCGCACCTACGGCTACGTGGTCGTCATCCGCGCGGTCACGAGCGACGACGCCATGACGGCGGACTGGGCGCGCCTGCCCTACGACCTCCTCGAGAGGGTCGCCTCGCGCATGATCAACGAGATCGCCCGGGTGAACCGGGTGACGCTCGACATCACGTCGAAGCCGCCCGGCACGATCGAATGGGAGTAGCCGGCGGGGCGGTATCCTGGGCCACAGAGCCAGTGCCCTTTGTCGCTTACGTCCGCGAGAAGGATTCCGGATCGGGTCCGGACGAGCGTCCGGCGTGGGAGCCGAACTGGCGAATCTGGCGCTGGATCGCGCTGGCGGTCCCGGTCCTGTACGCGGCGACCGAGGTGAAGGGCGCGGTCGAGGCGCTGCTCGTGCTCATCGTCTTTGGCCTCGTCTGCCGGGCGGTCGTGGAGGCGCTGCCAGACGGCGACGGGCTGCGCCAGCACCGGCAGTAGGCCAAACTATCCGCAACCGCTCGAGTATCCCGACCTGAGGAGTTCCCGTGGCATCGAAGGCCGACTTCACCGAGCAGGAGTGGGATCAGCTGCGCAAGGGGGTGACCGGCGCGGGGCTGTACCTGTCGCTCGCGGACCGCTCGTTCTTCGACACGTTCAAGGAAGCCGGCACGCTGGCGAGGCACCTCGGGCAGGCTCGAAAGGGCGGCGAGAACCAGCTCATTCGCGAGCTGGCGCACGGCGGTGGCACCGGCTTCGGTCTGACGGCGAAGCCCGACAAGATCGAGTCGGAGACGCTCGATTCGCTGCGGGCGGCGGTCGCCACCCTCGAGCAGAAGGCGCCGGAGGACGCGGAGGCCTACAGGGAGTTCGTGCTCGAGGTCGCCAGGTCCGTGGCGGACGCCGCCAGCGGTGGCGACGAGAGCGAGAGCGAGGCGATCGCCAAGGTCGAGGCGGCCCTCAAGGGGGGCTGAGGCCCGCCTACCCGGGCCAAGACCCGTCGCTTCGCTCGGGGTCTTTCAGCTACTCGACCCAAAAGTCTTCAACCGTCTCGACGTCGGCAGAAGGATCGCCGAGCTTCTTCGAGACCATGATCAGAACCGCGTCCTCCGGGCCTTCGTTCCAGACCGAGCGCGCCACCTCGGGCCCGACCCGGACGACCGTGCCGGCGGGCACCTCCATCACCTCGTCTTCCAGCTTGAAGAGGAGGGTTCCCGCGGCCACGAAGTAGACCTCCTCCTGCGTCTTGTGCCGGTGGCCGTAGCTCCCCTTCCCGCCGGTCTGCGCGGGCATGCGGCGCCAGGTGAAGGCCACCTGCTCACAGTCGAGGCCCAACGAGCCCATCCGCATCTCACCCGGGTATTCGCCGAGCACGTCCGGGATCTCCTCTAGGGGCTTCAGGGTGTAGTTCGTCATTGGCTCTACACTAAGCAACCGGCCGCCCACGGGCGGCTCCTTCGTGATGAAGACCTACGTGGCGACACCGGCTACCCGCGAGCGCAACTGGCTCGTGGTCGACGCGTCCGGCAGGACGCTGGGCCGATTGTCCACCCAGATCGCGGACGCCCTGCGTGGCAAGCGCAAGCCCGACTACACGCCGCACGTGGACGTCGGCGACTTCGTGATCGTCGTGAACGCCGAGAAGGTGGCGGTGACCGGCAAGAAGCGCCAGGAGAAGCGTTACTACCGCCACTCCGGCTACCCCGGGGGGCTTCGCAGTCGCACCCTCGAGGAGCTGCTCGCGCGCCGGCCGGAGGAGGTCATCCGGCGGGCGGTCAAGGGAATGCTTCCGCGCAACCGGCTGGGCCGCGCTCAGCTCACCAAGCTGAAGGTGTACGCGGGCCCCGACCATCCCCACGCCGCACAGAAGCCCGAGCCGATGGAGGTTGACGCCTGATGCCCGAGGATCCGCAGCAGCCGGAGCAGCCCGAAGCCGGTCAACCGGAGGGCGAGGGGCCCGAGGGCGCTCCCGCCGAGCCAGCCGAGTCGACCCCGCCCGAGGCCGGCGAGGAAGCCGCCCCGGAGGGCGCCGGCGAGGACGTTGCGCCGGAGGACGCCGCCCCGGAGGGCGCCGGCGAGGACGTTGAGCCGGAGGCCGGCGACGACCTCGCGCCCGACGAGGAGCTGGCGCCCCAGGAGCCAGACGAGGAGGCCGCGCCCGGCCCCGAGATCGAGGGCGTCGAGGAGCTCGCTCAGGCGGCCCGCCCCGCCGCCGAGGCGAGCGAGGAGGCGCAGCGCGGGGAAGAGGAGCGCCCTGCCGAGGGCGAGCAGCCCGCCGCCGAGGGGGAGGAAGCGGCCGCGCCCGAGGAGGAGGCCGGCGTCCCGCGCCCCGAGCGGCCGCGCGGCCGCAGGCGCGCGGAGGACGAGAGGCCCGCCGACGAGATCATCCCCGGCGCTCATCTGGAGCCGGATCTGGTGCTCGAGGAGCAGCGAGCGCGGGAGGAGGGCGAATACCCCGAATACGGCGAGTACGCCGATGTGGAGGCCGAGACCCCGACCGAGGAGGGGGATGCACCCGCGGAGGCGCCCGCCGAGCCCGAGCCCGTGGCGCGTCAGCCGCTCGACCTGGCTGCCGACGCCCGCTATCGGGCCACCGGAAAGCGCAAGAGCGCCGTCGCGCGAGTGATCCTCAAGCCGGGCGAGGGCACCTACCGAATCAACGAGCGTCACCTCGACGAGTACTTCCCGCGCGTTCGCCTCCAGCGGCTGGCCCGCCAGCCGCTCGAGGCCGCGGGCTACCAGACCCGCATGGACGTGGTCGCGCGCATTCACGGCGGCGGGGTCTCGGCACAGGCCATGGCGCTGCGCCACGGGGTGGCCCGGGCGCTCGTCGAGGCAGACCCGGCCCTGCGAGGCGAGCTCAAGGGCCGCGGCTATCTGACGCGCGATCCGCGCGTCAAGGAGCGCAAGAAGGCCGGGCTCAAGAAGGCCCGCAAGCGGCCGCAGTTCTCCAAGCGTTAAAACCCATCGATGAGGCTGTTCGGCACGGACGGTGTCCGCGGCGTCGCGGGCGACTTCCTGACCGCGGATCTCGCCCTGGCGCTCGGCCGCGCGGCCGCGGCGATCTCTCCCGCCGAGGCGCCGCAGGTCCTCATCGTGCGCGACACGCGCGAGTCGGGGGAGATGCTCGAGGCGGCGCTGGCGGCGGGAATCGCGGCAGGCGGCGGCCACGCGCTCTTGGGCGGGGTGCTGCCGACGCCGGGAGCGGCGCTGCTCGTGCGGCGGTACGGCTTCGATCTCGCCGCGGTCGTCTCGGCGTCGCACAATCCATACGAGGACAACGGAATCAAGTTCTTCGGCCCCGAGGGCACGAAGATCGGCGACGAGCAGGAGGCCGAGATCGAGAGGCGCCTGGAAGGGCCCGGCGGGCGCATCGGGCGCGTGCGCGAGCTGCACGGCGCCGCGGGAGACTATGTACGCGAGCTCGAGCTGCGCTTCCGCGACCTCGACCTCTCGGGGCGCCGGATCCTGCTGGACTGCGCGAACGGCGCCACCCACCGAGTCGCACCCGAGATCTTCCGCCGCGTGGGCGCCGTGGTGGACGCGCTCGCGGTCGAACCCGACGGTCGCAACATCAACCGGGGCTGTGGCTCGACTAATGTCGGGCGACTCGTCGAGCGGATGGACGGGCATGACGTCGGCTTCGCCTTCGACGGCGACGGCGACCGCGTGCTGGCGGTCGACCGAGACGGAAGCGTGGTCGACGGCGACGAGCTGATGGCCCTCGCCGCGCTCCATCTGCGCGATCGAGGCAGGCTGGCCGGCGACGGCGTGGCGGTGACCGTCATGACCAACTTCGGGTTTCACCGGGCGATGGCCGAAGCCGGGATCGAGGTGGCCACCACCCCCGTAGGCGACCGTCACGTCCTCGCCGAGTTGCTGCGCCGCGGCTGGGCGCTCGGCGGCGAGCAGTCGGGGCACATCATCGACACCGGCTTCGTCCCCGCCGGCGACGGCACCGCCGCGGCGTTGCTCGCGCTCGAGGCGCTCGATGGCCGCGACCTCGCCGAGCGCGGAGCCATGGAGAAGCTCCCTCAGAGGCTCGTCAACGTGCGGGTGGCGCACCGCGAGGCCCTCGGCGAGGCGGCCGACGTCTGGGCGGCGGTCGAGCGGGAGTCGAAGCAGCTCGACGGCCGCGGTCGGGTGCTGGTGCGGCCCTCCGGGACCGAGCCCCTCGTGCGGGTCATGGTGGAGGCGCCGGACGAGGGTGAGTGCGAGGAGATCGTGGCACGTCTGGTGCAGGTCGTCGAGAAGGAGCTTGGCGCGCCCGCCTAGGACGCGTTCGACGTCCTGGATATGGGTACAAAGGGTCGAACGCGGGAGGCGTGGCCGTGAATACGAGGGCCAGGAAACCGTTGGTCTCCTGGCGAATACGGTCGAGTCAAATTACGCTGGGTGGCCTCGAATGTGCGGAATCATCGGTTACGTAGGAACTCGTGAGTGCCGAGAGCTGTTGCTCGGGGGGCTGCGGCGCCTCGAGTACCGCGGCTACGACTCCGCTGGGCTGTCCCTGGTCACAAACGGCTCGGTGGGCAGTGTCCACGCGGTGGGGAACCTCGACAAGCTCCACCACGCAGTGGCGGCGAGCAACGGCCACCTGCGGGGCTCGACGGGAATCGGCCACACGCGCTGGGCCACCCACGGACGGGTGACCGAGGAGAACGCCCACCCGCACTGGGACACCTCCGGCCGCGTTCACATCGTGCTGAACGGCATCGTCGAGAACTGGACGGACCTGCGCGAGCGGATGCGTGCGGATGGCGCCGAGTTCACCTCCGAGACCGACGCCGAGGTGGTCGCGCACCTGATCTCCCACCACCTGGACGGCGACCTGACCGAGGCGGTGCGGCGCGGCATACGCGGAGCTGCGCGGCCACTATGCCTTCGTCGCCATGTCGGCGGACCAGCCGGGCGTCCTCGTGGGGGCGCGCAAGGAGTGCCCGCTGGTTGTCGGTCTCGGCGAAGGGGAGAGCTTCATCGCATCAGCGATCCCCGCCTTCCTCGCCGAGACGCGCCGGGTGCAGCTCGTCCAGGACGGCGAGATCGTGGTGATCACGCCTCAGGGATCCCGGTTCCTGACGCCCGACGGCGTCGAGATCGAGCGCGAGGTCGACGAAGTCGACTGGGACGCGGCCGCTGCCGAGAAGTGCGGCTTCGAGACCTTCATGCTCAAGGAGATCCACGAGCAGGCGGACGCCGTGGCCGAGACCATCGCCGACCGGGTGGTGGGAGACCGTGTGGACCTCGGCGACATCGGGATCGACGACGAGTTCCTGGAGGGAATGCGGCGCATCGTGATCGTCGCCTGTGGCACCTCGTATCACGCGGGGCTGGTGGGCCGCTACGCGATCGAGTGGTGGTCGCGGGTGCCGGTCGAGATGGACATCGCTTCCGAGTTCCGCTACCGGAACCCGGTGCTGGACGAGCGTGATCTCGTGATCGGCATCTCGCAGTCCGGCGAAACCGCCGACACGCTGGCGGCGATGCGCCTGGCGCGAGAACGCGGGGCAAGGGTGCTCGCGGTGACGAACATCATGGGCAGCCAGGCCACGCGGGACGCCGACGGGGTCGTCTTCACGCGCGCCGGTCTCGAGATCGGTGTGGCCGCCACGAAGACGTTCGTGTCACAGGTGGCGGTCATGTACCTGATCGGGCTCAAGCTGGCGCAGCTGCACGGTACGCTCGATCCGAGCGCGCTGCGAGCGCTCTGCCGCGAGCTGCGCGAGCTCCCTCAGTCGATCGCAGCGTTGCTGGAGCAGGTGGACCAGCCCGTGCAGAGGATCGCCCGCTCCTGGAAGGACGCCGAGTTCTTCCTTTACCTGGGCCGCCACGTGGGGCTGTCCGTCTGCCTCGAGGGCGCCCTCAAGCTGAAGGAGATCTCCTACATCCCGACCGACGCGTACGCGGCCGGGGAGATGAAGCACGGACCGATCGCGCTGCTGGACGAGAACACGCCGGTGGTGTGCGTGGCCACGGACTCGCCCGTGCTCGACAAGGTGCTCTCCAACATCGCCGAGGTCCGCGCCCGTGGGGCGCATGTGATCGCGGTGGCCACCGCCGGCAGCGGGCATGTCGCCGAGCACGCCGAGGAGGTGGTGGAGGTGCCGCGCTCGAACTGGCTCCTTCAGCCGCTTCTGGCGGTGATCCCGCTGCAGCTGCTCGCCTACTACATCGCCCGCGCGCGCGGTCTCAACGTCGACCAGCCGCGCAACCTCGCGAAGACCGTCACCGTCGAATAGAGCCCGGACGGCCATCGGGTAGCTTCCGCGGCGTGGCCGGGGTGGGCATCGACCTACTCGATATCGAGCGGCTCGAGCGCGCGCTCGAGCGCCGGCCGCGCCTCGCCGAACGCCTCTTCACCGACGACGAGCGCGCCTACGCGGCCGGGCGAGCGCGGCCCGTGATGCATCTGGCGGCTCGATTCTGCGCGAAGGAGGCCGTGGCGAAGGCGCTGGGACTGACCGGCTGGAGCTTCCGCGACGTCGAGGTCGTGGCGACCGGAGCGGCGCCGGAGATTCGTCTGAGCGGCACCGTCGCGCGGCGGGCGGACGAGCTCGGCGTGAGCGCGCGGGTTTCGCTGACCCACACGGACACCGTGGCCGGCGCGGTGGCCGTCCTCGTATGAGCTGACACGCTGCCGGACTGGCTCGATCCCGTCTTCGACGCGGCGGAGATGCGGGCGGTCGACGCCTGGGCGATCGAGGAGCGCGGCGTGCCGTCGCTCGACCTGATGGAACGAGCCGGCGCCGGCCTGGCGCGCGTGACCGCGGCGGCGGCGCGGCCCGGTCCCGTGCGGGTGGTGGTCGGGAAGGGCAACAACGGCGGGGACGGCCTCGTGGTCGCTCGGCTGTTGCGCGAGGAGGGCCGCGAGGTCGACGTGCTCTCGGTGGCGCCGCCGGACGAGCTGCGCGGCGACCCGGCGGCGAACCTCGAGCGGCTGCCCGGGGCACCGCCCGAGCCGTTCGCACCCGAACGTCTCGAAGGATCCGGCGCGGTCGTCGACGCCCTGCTCGGCACCGGCTTCGAGGGCTCCCCTCGCGAGCCGGTGGCCTCCGCGATCGCCGCGATCAACGCGCATGACGCGCCGGCCGTCGCGTGCGACGTGCCCTCGGGAGTGAACGCGTCGACCGGCGAGGTCGAGGGTGAGGCCGTGCGAGCGGTGGCCACGGCCACGTTCCACGGCTCGAAGATCGGGCTGCACGTGGAGCCGGGCAAGTCGCACGCCGGCCGCGTCGAGGTCGTGGACATCGGAATTCCACGCGGAGCGCCGCGCGGCTGCTCGGCCGGCCTGATCAGCGAACGGGTGCTCGCCCTCTATCCCCGCCGCGGACGGTCCGGCTCGAAGTTCAGCTCGGGGGTGGTGGTGATCGCCGGCGGGTCCATGGGCCTCACGGGGGCGCCGACCATGGCCGCGCGCTCGTCCCAGCGGGCGGGCGCCGGGTACGTGCAGGTCGCCGTGCCGGGGCCGGTGCAGTCCGCCGTGGACCTCCGGCTCCTCGAGCAGATGAGCCGCGGGCTCCCGGATGACGACGGCTTCCACACCCCGCGGGGCGTCGAGGTCGTCGGTGAGATGGCCGAGCGCGCGGGCGCCGTGGTGCTCGGGCCGGGCATCGGGCGTGCCGAGAGCGCCGTGGAGTTCGCTCGGGGGGTTGCGCGGGCGGTCCAGAAACCGCTGCTCGTCGACGCCGACGGCCTGAACGCGCACGCGGGACGGCTCGAGCTGTTCGCCGGACGCCGGGCCGCGACCGTCCTCACGCCACACGAGGGAGAGCTCGGACGGCTGCTCGAGCTCGACTCCGACGAGGTGCGGGCCCACCGTCTCCGGCACGCCCGCGAGGCCGCCGAGCGGAGCGGCGCGGTCGTCCTGCTGAAGGGCGACGACACGATCGTGGCGGCGCCGGGCGGGCCCGTCGCGATCAACCCGAGCGGCACGCCCGCGCTGGCCACCGCCGGGACCGGTGACGTTCTGTCGGGCCTGATCGGCGCGCTGCTGGCGAAGGGCCTCGGGGCCTTCGAGGCGGCCGCACTCGGGGCGCTCGCCCACGCCCTCGCGGGCCGTGCCGCCGCCGCCCGGTTCGGCGTCGACCACGTGATGGCCGGCGACGTGATCGACGCGCTGCCGGACGGCCTGACGCTCCGATAAGGTCGCGCGGTGAGCGCCCCCGAGCGCGCCCTCGCCCGCATCGACCTCGGCGCGATCGAGCGTAACTGCGCACACCTGCGCTCCCTGCTGGCCGACCGGGCGGAGCTGTGCGCGGTGGTGAAGGCGGATGGCTACGGGCACGGCGCGGTCTGGGCGGCGAAGGCGGCGCTCGCGGGCGGTGCGAGCTGGCTGGCGGTCGCCACCGCGGGCGAGGCGGAGGACCTGCGCCGACACGGGGTCGGCGGGCGCGTCCTCGTGATGGGCGCGCTCACGCGTGAGGACCAGCGCCTGGCCCGCGAGGCGGAGGCGGACGTCGTGGCCTGGACGCCGGATGTGGAGGGAGAGCGGCTGCACGTCAAGCTCGACACCGGGATGGGCCGACTCGGCACGAGGGATGTGGACGAGGCCGTACGGCTGGCCCGGAGCGATCGCGTCGTCGGGCTCATGACCCACTTCGCCACCGCCGACGAGCCCGGGGACGAGCACTTCGCGGCCCAGCTCGAGCGCTTTCGGAAATTCGTCGACGCGGTCGGTCGCGACGACCTGCTCGTTCACGCCGCCAACAGCGCCGCCACCTACCGCGACCCGGCGGCACATTTCGATCTCGTGCGCTGCGGCATCGCGATCTACGGGATGGATCCCTTCGGCGAGGATCCCGCCGAGCGCGGGCTCGAGCCGGCGCTGTCGGTCCACTCGTGGGTGGCGGCCGTCAGGCGCTTCGAGCCGGGCGAGAGCGCGGGGTACGGCCGCCGTTGGGCCGCACGCGAGCCGACCTGGGTGGCGACCGTGCCGATCGGCTACGGCGACGGTTGGCGGCGCGGTCTCACGAACGACTGCGACGTGCTCATCGGCGGCCGCCGCTTCCCTCTGGTCGGGACGGTGAGCATGGACAACGTGACCGTCGACCTCGGCGGCGAGACGGACGTGAGCGTAGGCGACGAGGTGGTGCTGATCGGGCGGCAGGGGGGCGAGCGGATCCTGGCCGAGGAGGTCGCGCGGCGGCTCGACACGATCAACTACGAGATCACCTGTGGCCTCTCGCCGCGGGTGCGCCGGCTGCACGTCCGGTGAGCCTGGCCGAGATCCTCGCGGGCATCGACGCCTGGGTGGTGGGGGGCGCCATGCGCGACGAGCTGCTCGGCAGGCCGATTCGAGACGTCGACGTGGCGGTTGCGGGCGATCCCGAGCCCCCCGCCCGCGCCGTGGCGGCCGCGGTTCGAGGGCCGGCCTTTCGCCTCTCCGAGGCGTTTGGCGCCTGGCGGGTGATCGAGCGTTCCACGGGCCGCGTCTACGACTTCTCCCCGCTTCAGGGTGAGACGATCGAGGAGGATCTCGGCCGCCGCGACTTCACCGTGAACGCCATCGCGCGACCGCTCTCGGGCGGCGACCCGATCGACCCCTTCGGCGGGCGCAGCGACCTCGCGGCGAGGAGGCTGCGCGTGCTCGGTCGCGAGGCCTACGAGAGCGATCCGCTGCGGCCGCTCCGGCTCGCCCGCCTCGCGGCGGAGCTTGGCTTCGCCCCGGATGCCGAGACCGAGCGGCTCACCCTCGCGGCGGCTCCGCGGGCCCGCGAGGCGGCGGGCGAGCGGGTGTTCGGCGAGCTGCGTCGCCTGCTGATCGCGCCCGGCGTCCTCGCCGGCCTCGAGTTGGCCGATCGTCTCGGGCTGCTGCGGGCGGTGCTGCCAGAGGTGGCCGACCTCCACGATGTCGAGCAGAGCCGTTACCACCACCTCGACGTGTACGGGCACACCATCGAGGTGCTGGAGCGCCAGCTCGAGCTCGAGGGGAGGCTCGACGAGATCTTCGGTCCTCTCGGACCGCGCGTGGGGGCGGCGCTCGACGAGCCGCTCGCCGACGAGCTGACCCGCGGCCAGGCGCTCCGCTTCGGCGCCCTCCTGCACGACATCGGTAAGCCCGCCACCCGCTCCGTGCGCCCCGACGGACGCATCACGTTCATGAGTCACGACCGCGTGGGCCGGGACATGTGCCGGGCGGTCTGCCGCCGCCTGCGCACAAGCGAGCGCCTGAGCCAGTTCCTCCAGGGCCTGACCCGAAACCACCTCAGGCTGGGCTTTCTCGTGCACGAGCGGCCGCTCGACCGGCGGGCGGTCTACCGCTACCTGCACCGGACCTCGCCGGTCGAGGTGGAGGTGACCCTGCTCTCGTGCGCCGACCGCATGGCCACCCGCGGCAGAAACGCCGAGCGCGCCACGCGCGCGCACCTCGAGCTCGCGCGGGAGCTGATGCCGGCGGCGCTCGAATGGCGAGCCAATGGACCGCCGAAGGTCCCCGTGCGCGGCGACGAGCTGGCCGGTGAGCTCGGCCTCGAGCCCGGCCCCGAGCTCGGACGCCTGCTCGCGGAGCTTCGGGAGGCCGCGTACGCCGGCGAGGCGGCGACGCGCGCCGAGGCCGTGGCCCTGGCACGGCGGCTGCGCCACAATTCGCACGCGTGATCGTCGACTGCGCGATCTACGAGGACGGTCGCCGCCGTGACGGCAGCGTCGACCTCCACGACGCCTACGGCGCGTGCCGCCGCGACGGCAAGTTCGCCTGGATCGGCCTGTACGAGCCGACCGAGGAGGAGTTCGACTCCCTTCGGCGGGAATTCGACCTGCACCCGCTCGCCGTCGAGGACGCGATCCACGCCCACCAGCGGCCGAAGCTGGAGGTCTTCGAGGACACGGTCTTCGTCGTCCTGAAGACCGCGCGCTACGTGGACAGCGAGGAGGTCGTGCAATTCGGCGAGATCCTGATCTTCCTCGGGAAGGACTACATCCTCACCGTGCGACACGGGGAGGCCAGCGCGCTGAAGCAGGTCCGCGAGTCGCTCGAGTCCGACCCCGAGCTCTTAAAGCACGGGCCGGGCGCCGTGCTGCACGCCATCGTGGACCGCGTGGTGGACGATTACGCCCCGGCGCTCGAGGGTCTCGGCGTGGACATCGACGAGGTCGAGAACGAGGTCTTTTCGGCGGGCCGGAGTAACCCCGCCCAGCGCATCTACCGGCTGAAGCGGGAGGTGCTCGAGTTCAACCGCGCCGCCGCCCCGCTCGTGGAGCCGATCGACCGACTGGCCAAGGGCCACTACGAGGTGGTGCACCCCGAGGTGCGGGCGTACTTCCGCGACGTGAACGATCACCTGATCCGGGTCCACGAGCAGCTCGAGTCCCACCGCGACCTGCTCACCAGCATCCTCCACGCGAACTTGGCGCAGATCACGGTGCGCCAGAACGACGACGTGCGCCGCATCTCCGCGATCGTCGCGATCGTGGCGGTGCCGACGCTGATCGCCGGCATCTACGGCATGAACTTCGAGCACATGCCGGAGCTCGGCTGGACCTTCGGATACCCGCTCGTGCTCGTCGTGATGCTGACGCTCTGCACCCTGCTGTACCGCTTCTTCAGGCGGGCCGGCTGGTTGTAATAGCCTGCCTGACCCGCCATGGCCGAGGACTGCATCTTCTGCAAGATCGTCGCCGGCGAGCTGCCGTCGGAGACCGTCCAGGAGGACCAGCACACGGTGGCGTTCATGGACATCAATCCCTGGACCCGCGGCCACGCGCTCGTCATTCCCAGGAACCACTCCCCGAACATCTACGAGGTCGGCGACGAGGACCTGCGGCACACCGCGATCGCCGCCAAGCAGCTCGCTGTGCGCGTGAAGGAGCGGCTTCGGTGCGACGGCGTGAACGTGTTGAACGCGTCCGAGCCTGCCGCCTGGCAGTCGGTCTTCCATTTCCACATGCACGTCATCCCGCGCTACGACGACGACCCCCTCGAGCTGCCGGTGCGCCCGCGTCAGGCCGAGCCGGATGAGCTCGCGGCAGTCGCCGCAGAGATTCGCGGTCGCTGAGCTGACCCCCTTCCGGCGGCCCGCCCTGGTAGGTTGACGCCCTGTAGGGCCGGCTCAAACCGGCGTAGTTGCAATGCAAGGTGCCGACGATCGGGCTCGCTTTGTACGACCGAGAGCGGGGCACACGCAGGAAGGGGCATCACGTGCCTACCGGAACCGTTAAGTGGTTCAACGACGAGAAGGGTTACGGATTCATCACGCCTGACGATGGCGACCGGGACCTTTTCGTCCACTACACGGGTATCGACGGCCAGGGGTTCAAGTCCCTCGCCGAAAACTCGAAGGTCGAGTACGAGGAAGAGACCGGGGACAAGGGGCCGAAGGCGGTGAACGTCCGCCTCATCTGACTCCCGATCGGCCGTGCCCAAGGAAGAGAAGATCGAAATGGAGGGCGAGATCGTCGAGGCCCTCCCGAACACGATGTTCAAGGTCCAGCTCGACAACGGGCACGAAGTCCTCGGCCACATCTCGGGCAAGATGCGGCGCCACTACATCCGCATCCTGCCGGGCGACCGCGTGAAGATCGAGCTGTCGCCCTACGACCTCGACCGCGGGCGGATCACCTATCGATACAAGTAGGGGCTGCGCAACAAAACCTCGAGCGGGGTGTTTGAACCCCGGTTCCTGATGCGGAAGCTCCTGCTTATCGCGGTTTTTGCGGTTGCGTTCGCGTTTCCGTCCGGTGCATCCGCTCGCATCGTCGAGCTGGGCGCGGAGGCCGAGGCCGTCAACCCGAGCTGTCCCGCCGACCCATGCGAGGCTGCCGTGCGGGTCACCGCGCTCCAGGGCCGTTCCTCGGGCGGGCCGAAGAACCCGTACTACATCCGGCGCGAGGGCTGGCTGGTGGCGTTCACGGTCACCCTGTCCAGGCCCTCGGCCGAGCAGATCGAGTTCTTCACCGACAACTTCGGGTCGCCGCCCGCGGTGCAGCTCGCCGTCCTGCGGCGAGGAGAGACTCGCGAGACCCGTCTCAACTACCGCTTGATCTCCGAGTCCGAGACCTTCCCGGTTGAGGACTACTTCGGCTCGAGCCCGACCTTCGTGCTCGAGCAGCCACTTCGGGTGACCAGGGGCAACTGGGTGGGGGTCACGGTTGACACCTGGGCCCCGATGTTCGCCAACAACCTCACGCGCGGCAACTGGTGGCGATCGTCGCGCGCGAAGCGAAGTTGCGATCCGCCGCGCAGCCTGAACCAGTTCGCCATGGAGGACCGTGGAGGGACCAGCGTGTTCGGCTGCACCTACCACGGCGCGAGGCTTCTCTACACGGCCACATTCATCCCGGACAACCGCCCCACCACCGAAGAGGCGGGATAGCTCTTTCGCCAGCCTCGGCGTCGCGCTAGCATCGGTGCGTGACCACGGAGGGGTGGATCTTCATGGTCGGCTTCCGGGTGTTCGACGTCGGGTTGCTGATCGTGTGGCTGATTTGGTTCTTCAAGCTGCGCGACGACGACGACGACTCCCACGACGACGGCGGTGGCGGCGGCGAGGGTCCCGACCCGCGGCCCGGGCGGGACGGTCCGGGCGGCGACGGGATCAGGCTCCCGCTCGGCCGCTGGCAGCTGGGCCGCGGTCGCGATCGCGGTCACGGGCCGCCGCGGCGCCGGGGGCGGCGCCGGGGCGCGGAGCCTCCGGTGCCCGGTCCGCTGCCCTCGCGCGTGCGCAAGCCGCGCTCCCCCGTGCCTGTTCACCGCCTGCAGTGATAGGTTCCCCGGCTCGATGGGGGGACCGATCGACTTCGGGCTGACCGATGAGTCGTTGGGTGCCGGCGAGCACGTGGTCGCGCTTTCGGGCGAGGTCGACGCGCACTCGGCGCCCCGTCTCGGCAGCCGCCTGTTCGGCCTCGCCGAGGAGGGCAAGACGCGCGTGGTGGTGGACCTCTCCGAGGTCACCTTCATGGACTCGACCGGCATCGGCGTGCTGCTGAACGCCCTGCGGCACTTCTCGCTGCGCCACGTGAAGATGGTGCTCGTCTGCCCAACCGAGCGGCTGCTGCGCCCGTTCCAGGTCACCGGCCTGGTCGGCCGCCTCACGATCTTCGACTCGCGTGAGAAGGCCCTCGGGGCGCCCGCCTAGCGCGGCCCGCTCAACGCTCGACGGCCGGTAGGCGCCGGCCGCAGTACGGGCAGTCGTTCAGGTCCTTCTGGACGAGCTGCTCCAGCGAACACCCGCAAAGCCTCAGGTTCTCGACGGCGTAGGGAAGGTCGCTCGGGGAAGGCGCGAGCGGCAGCGGCGCCCCCACGACCTTCAACTCCTCGCCCGACTCGTGGTCCACGTAGGTCATCCCGGGCTCGACCTCGCGAATGACCTCGCGGTCCGAGCGCGCTCGCAGGCGGTACCTCTGGCGGGCAGGCATGACGCGGGAACAATAGCGTCGGGGTATGCGAATCCTCGTATTTCACGGCTACCTGCTGCGCGGCACGGGCAGCAACATCTACAACGCCAGCCTGGTCCGGGCGCTCGCCCGCCTCGGTCACGAGGTGCACCTGGTCTGCCAGGACCGCCTGGCGCAGGTTCCGCCCGGCGTACAGGTCCACCTGCCGGACATCGGAAGGATCCTGCCCGTCTACGTCGCCGACCGCTACGAGGGCTTCGACGCCGTGCCCTACTCGGAGCTCGGCGACGATGACCTGCGTCACTACCTCGACGCGAACGTGGCGGCAGTGCGGTCGGTTCCGACGCCGGACGTCGCGCTCGCCAACCACCTCGTGATGAGCCCGGTGATTCTCGCGCGCGCCCTCGAGGGGCGGGCGCCGTACGCGGTCAAGGTCCATGGCAGCGCGCTCGAGTACACGGTTCGGCCGCATCGTCGCCGCTTCGTGCCGTACGCGCTCGAGGGGATTCGTCCCGCCGCCGGCGTGCTGGTCGGCTCGAGGCACACCGCCGAGAGCCTGTGGGAGATCCTCGCCGACGAGACGTCGCTGCCCGATCGGACACGGCTGGGACCGCCGGGCGTGGACATTCACTCCTTCCGGCCCCGGCCGCCCGAGGAGGCGGCCGCGGGTCTCACCCGCCTCGGCGAGAAGCTCGAATCCGGCGAGGGAGCCGCGTGGGGTGGCGAGCCGGGGGCCGCCGACGCGCTCCGCGAGCTCCATCCACGCCGCGACCGCATCGTCAGCTACGTCGGGAAGCTGATCGTCTCGAAGGGAGTCGACCTGCTGCTCGCCGCTTGGCCGCTCGTGGTGGCGCGCGTGCCCGACGCGCGGCTCGTCGTGGTGGGGTTCGGGACGTACCGAGACGCGCTCGGCCGGTTCGTTGAGGCGCTCGGGCGCGCGGACCTGGCGTCGCTGAAGGAGATCGCGGCGCGCGGGCGCGAGCTGGAGGGCGGCCCGCCGGGCGAGTTGAAGTATCTGCGGGCGTTCCTCGACCAAGCTGGGGACGATTGGGTCCGGGCCGCGCCGGCGGCCGCCGCGCGGGTCCACTTCACCGGCGCGCTTCCGCACGACGACCTTCCGGGCCTGCTGCCGGCGTGCGAGGCGCAGGTGATGCCGAGCACCTTCCCCGAGGCGTTCGGGATGGTCGCCGCCGAGGCCGCCGCCTGCGGTGCGCTGCCGCTCTCCGCCGGCCACTCGGGGATGGCAGAGGTGACCGCCATGCTCGCGCCCGCGGTGCCCGAGGAGGTACGACCGCTGCTCTCATTCCAGGTCGGTCCCGGGGCGGTGGACGAGATCGCCGACGAAGCTGGTCGCGTGGCTCACGCTCGACCCGGCGAGCGTGACCGGGTCAGGTCGGCGCTGGCACGCGAGGCGGCGCGCCACTACAGCTGGGAGAGTGTCGCGGAGGGTGTGATCGCCGCGGCCCAGGGGAGGCTCGACGCGCTTCCCCGTCCGGCCCCACCGGATATTCTTCCCGCCCCGTGAGCGTCGCCCGTAACACGGTCAAGGCGACACTGGCCGCGCTCGGCGCGGTCGCGGCGGCGCTGCCGCTTGCGGCCTGCGGGCGAGAGGAGCCCGACCTCTCGAACGGCAAGGCGCAGTTCGTACAGCAGTGCGGCTCCTGCCACGCGCTGAGCCGCGCGGGCACGCAGGGCCAGACGGGGCCCGACCTCGACGCCGCCTTCCGGGCCGCGCTGCGCGCCGGAGAGAACCGCGACACGGTCGAGGGCGTGGTACGCGAGCAGATCGCCAACGTGCGCAAGAGCAGCGCCATGCCGCCGGACCTCGTAGAGGGTGACGACGCCCGCGACGTGGCCGCCTACGTGGCGTTCGCGACCGACAAGTCCGGGGAGGACCAGGGCGCCCTCGCCCAGGCGGGTCTCGAGGGCGCAACCAGCGGCGAGCAGATCTTCGTGGCGGCCGGCTGCGGCAGCTGCCACGAGCTCGCCAAGGCGGGCACGAGCGGAACCATCGGACCCTCTCTCGACGACCTGGCGAGCGCGGCGGGCGAGCGCGAGCCCGGAACCTCCGCCGAGGAATACGTCGGGCAGTCGATCCTCGACCCGGACGCCTTCACGGTCGATGGCTTCCAGTCCGGGGTCATGCCCTCGTACGAGGGACGCCTCGACGAGCGGCAGGTGCAGACGCTGGTCGATTACCTGCTCGACCGCTAGGACTCGGCCGAGCTCTCGTTGGCGTCGCGCGCCCGCGAGTAGCGCCAGACCAGCCTGCCGTCCTCCTGCTCCTCTCCGTCGTAGCGGAAGCCGGCCTTCTCTAGGACGCGGGTAGAGGCGCCCGGCTCCGGGATCGTGTGGGCGATCACGGTGGTCACCCGCTCGTCGGCGAAGGCCTCCGCGAGCATCGCCCGCGTGGCCTCGGTCGCGAGGCCGCGGCCCCGCCGCGTGGCGGCGATCTCGTATCCGAGCTCGACGACGCCATACCTGGGGGGACCCTTGAAGCCACCCCAGCCGACCAGGTCGGGCGGGTTGCCGGAGACGAAGAAGCGCGCGCCCCACCCCGAGGCGCCCGGGTGAGCGGCAAGCGCATCGCGCGTACGCTTGAGCGCTCCGGTGTAGATCGCCCAGCCGGCCACCACGTCGTGGCCAAGCGCTCGGGCCAGCTTGTCGTCGCCGGCGAGCGCGGCGTCCATCAAGTGCAGCTCGGCGCGGACGAGGCGGACCACCTGGTCAGCTTCCCACGCCTGCCACCTGGGTCAACTTCGTACAAGACCGAGCCGCCGCCGCGCTGGTAGCGTCAGCGCCCTCGTGATCGACCACCTGAACGTCGGGGTCTCGGACCTCGCGGTCAGCCGCGCCTTTTATCAGCGCGCGCTCGCTCCGCTCGGGTATGTCCAGCTGATGGATCGGCCCTACGGGGTGGGCTTCGGCAAGGACGGGATGCCCGACTTTTGGATCTCCGACCGCCCGACATCGGCCCCGCTGCACGTCGCTTTCGCCAGTCCAGACCGCGCCACCGTCGACGCCTTCCACCGCGAGGCGCTGGCGGCCGGCGGGCGCGACAACGGGCCGCCGGGTCTCCGACCCCATTACCACCCGTCCTATTACGGAGCATTCGTGCTCGACCCCGAGGGGAACAATGTCGAGGCCGTGACTCACCGACCCGAGCAGTGACCACCGAACCGATCATCCTGCCGCCGGGCGGTGGCCGAGCGTACGACCTGGGCCCGATGCGGGGCGTCTTCAAGGCCGACGGGCCCGAGACGCGGGACGGCTACTGCGCGTCGGAGTGGTCCGTCGAGCCGCGGCAGCCGGGCCCCGGACCACACCACCACGAGGACAACGAGGAGGTCTTCCTCGTCACGGAGGGGACGATGTGGTTCCTGGTCGGCGAGGACTGGATCGAGGCGCCCACGGGGACGTTCCTTCGCATTCCGGCCGGCGTGACCCACGACTTCGAGAACCGCGGCGACGAACGCGCGGTCGCCTTCAACGTGTTCATCCCAGGAGGCTTCGAGGCGCCGTTTCGCGCGTGGTTCGAGGCCGGTGGGCCAGAGGGCCGCTGAGCGACGCTAGCCGCTCTGCTCAGCTCACCAGCGCGGCAAGCTCGTCGAGCAGCTCGGGCGTCGCGGCCGCGATGAGCCCGGGCGGGTCGCCGTGGAGCTCCGCGACCACGCCGCCGGCCTCGCGTACGAGCAGGTCGCCCGCCGCACGGTCCCAGGCATGAAGGCCGCGCTCGTAGAAGGCGTCGACCCGGCCGGCCGCGACCCAGGCCAGGTCGAGCGCGGCGGCGCCGGCGCGGCGGATGTCGCGAGCGCTCGGCAGCAGGCGGCGGATGACCTCGGCCTGCTCGGCGCGCCGCTCGGGCTCGTAGGAAAAGCCGGTGGCCACCATCGCCCGGTCGAGCTCGCGCCGATGGCGCACGTGGAGCTCGAGGCCGTCGAGCCGCGCTCCCTCCCCTCGAACGGCGGAGAACGTCTCGGCGTGCACCGGCGAGTGCACCACGCCCACCGCGGTGCCCTGCGCGTCCTCGAGCGCCACGCTCACCGCCCAGGCGGGAAAGCCGTAGAGGAAGTTGATGGTCCCGTCGAGTGGGTCGACGATCCAACGCCGGCCGCTCGCCCCCGTAGCCTGCGAGCCCTCCTCGGCCAGCAGGCCGTCATCGGGCCGCTCCTTCTCGAGCAGCTCCCGGATCGCCCGTTCCGCCTCCAGATCGGCGTCGGAGACGAGGTCCGTTTCGGACGACTTGCTGGCCAGCCCCTCGGGAGGCCGGCCGTAGTACGACAGCAGCACCTCGCCGGCCGTTCGCGCCGCCCGCTCGGCCAGCTCGAGATCGGCGCTCAAAGGATCGCGCGGAGGCCGAACACGACCCCCAGGACGACGGCCACGAAGAGCACAACGTAGACCAGGAAGCGGAACGCCTCCTGCTCTGAGCGCAGCGGATTCAGCATTAGGGGCGCACCGGCGCGCTACAGCAGGTACAGCGAGCTGAACACGAAGATCCACATGATGTCGACGAAGTGCCAGTAGATGCCCGGCACCTCGACGCCGCGGTGCTCCTTCGCGGAGTAGTGGCCGCGGAAGGCACGGACGGTGACCATCCCGAGCAGCACCAGGCCGACGAACACGTGGCAGCCGTGAAGGCCCGTCAGCGAGTAGAAGACCGTCGCCTGCGCGTTGTCGCTGGGGGCGAAGCCCAGATGGACGTACTCGTTGACCTGGATCGTCAGGAAGGTGAGACCGAGCAGGAAGGTAGTGAGGATGCCGGCCCTGAGCGCCCAATGGTTCTCGTTCCGGATGCCCTCGAGCGTCCAGTGCATGGTGAAGCTCGACGAGAGCAGGATCCCCGTGTTCACGGCGGCGATTCCGACCGGCAGCTCGAAGCCTTGGAACGGAAACCACTCCGCCTCCCCCACGACCCGGATGAAGAAGTAGGCCGTGAAGAACGCTCCGAAGAGCATGATCTCGGAGATGATGAACAGCAGCATCCCGAGGAACTGCGCCTCGACCCGCGACGAGACGTTCGCCTCGGGCGGGTGCTCGACGTGCTCGTGGGCGGCCGCGTGTGCGGCGGCTTCCATTACTCGCTGCCCTCGCTCACGACGTGGTCCACGGGCTTCCCACTCGACGACTGCACGCGCCCGATGAGATCGCTGCGCATCCAGCCGGAGCGCGTCTCGGGGAAGGTCGAGATCACGATGTCGTCCGGCGCGTAGAACTGGAGCGCGTTCTGAATCGCCGTATAGGGGTCGGGGTGCACCACCTGACCGATCGCCTGGAGCCCGGCCTGCTGGAGCTGGCTGAGCATATGGGCGAGGCGCTCGTGCGCGGCTTCGGCGGCGTCGCCGTCGCCGTCCGTGCCCGCCTGGGGGGCGATCACGATGAAGCGACGTGGCTCTTCGGCGGCCTTCCGCTTCAGGTGCTCGAGCAGCTCCTGCCCGCCCACGGTCTGGTTGGCGACGACGAGCGTGCGCTTCACGTCGTCGCGCTCGGCGTCGAGATCCACGACCACGTGCTCCACCGGCCGCCGCGTGGCGCGCCCGAGGCGGTCCACGAGTCCCTGGCGCAGCCATCCGGAGCGGGTCTCCGGATGGGTGGAGACGACGATCTCGTCGTAGTCATGCTCGCCGAGGGCGTCCATGACGGCGGAGTAGGGGTCGGGGTCAACCACCTCGCCGTCGGCTTCGATGCCCGCCTCGTGAAGCAACGCCACCGTCATCCGCAGCCGATTCTCGGCGGCGTCGCGCACGTGCTCGTCGTAGATGACGTAGCCATGCCGCGGCTGGTTCTGTGGACAGATCACGTGCACCTGCACCTCGTCGCCCTCCGCGCGGCGCTTGACCGCGTCGATCAGCGGCTGGCCTGCGACCGTCTCGTTGGCTACGACGAGGATTCGCTTCATTCAGGCTCAGCCATCCGGAGGTGGGGGCGCCCCTCCGCCGCCGGCGGGAGTGGGCACCGTGGCCGGCTTCTTCTCCCTGAACACCGCGTGCACCGCGCCGGGGATGCCGTACTCGTAGGGCCCGCCGACCACCGTCGGGATCTCGTCGAAGTTGAAGACCGGCGGCGGGGAGGACACCTGCCACTCGATCGAGTGGGCGCGCCAGGGATTGGCCGCCGCCCGCGGACCGTGCCGCCACGAGGCGATCATGTTGTAGAGGAAGACCAGGAACGAGAGGCCGAAGATGAAGGCCGAGATCGAGATGATCGCGTTCCAGGTCGCGAACTGCTCGGCGTAGTCGGCCACCCGCCTCGGCATGCCGTCGATGCCCACGAAGTGCATCGGGCCGAAGGTGAGGTTGAAGAAGATGAATGACAGCCAGAAGTGCAGCTTGCCGAGCGACTCGTCGTACATCCGGCCGGTCATCTTCGGGAACCAGTGGTAGATCCCGGCGAAGATCGTGAACACGGAGCCGCCGAACAGCACGTAGTGGATGTGGGCCACCACGAAGTACGTGTCCGACACGTGGATCGTGAACGGGATGACCGCGAGCATGATGCCGCTGATCCCGCCCAGCGTGAACATCGTGATGAAGCCAAGCGCGAACAGCATGGGCGTTCGCAGGTGGATCACGCCTCTCCAGAGCGTGGCCAGCCAGGAGAAGATCTTGATGCCCGTCGGGACGGCGATGAGCATCGTCGTGATCATCATCGGGATCCGGATCCAGGCCTGCATTCCGGAGACGAACATGTGGTGCGCCCAAACGGTGAAGCCGAGGATCACGATGGCCACCAGCGAGAACGCCATCATGCGGTAGCCGAAGATCGGCTTGCGGGCGTTGGTCGAGATGACCTCGCTGATGATCCCGAAGCCCGGCAGCATCATGATGTAGACGGCCGGGTGTGAGTAGAACCAGAAGACGTGCTGGTACATCAGCACGTCGCCGTTCGCGGCCGGATTGAAGAACTGCGTGCCGATCGTCCGGTCGAGCAGGACGAAGAACTGCGACCCGGCGATGAACGGCGTGGCGATCACCACCAGCAGCGAGGTCGTGAAGTTCGCCCACACGAGCAGCGGCATGCGCCAGAACGTCATGCCCGGGGCGCGCATCGTGATGATTGTCACCAGGAAGTTGAGGGCGGTGGCGATCGACGAGGCGCCCGCGAACTGCACGCCCAGCGTGAAGAACTGCTGGCCCAGCGGGGTTTCCGTGGAGAGCGGGGCGTAGGCGGTCCAGCCGGTGGCGAAGGCGCCGCCCTCGGCGAAGTAGCTCGCGATCATCATGACCCCGCCGACCGGGAGCATCCAGTAGGAGAGTGCGTTCAGCCGCGGGAACGCCATGTCCGGCGCGCCGATCATCAGCGGGATCACGAAGTTCGCGATCCCGGCGAAGACCGGGATGATGAACAGGAAGATCATCAGCGATGCGTGGACCGAGAACAGCCCGTTGAACGTGTTCGGGTCCACGAACTGCGTGCCGGGTTGGGCGAGCTCGGCGCGCATCAGCATGGCCATCAGCCCGCCGGCGACGAAGAAGAAGAACGTCGTGCAGATGTACTGGATCCCGATCACCTTGTGATCGGTGTTGACGCGGAAGTAGTCGCGCCATGAACGGGCGCCGTGGCTGGAGTGGTCCTCTGGACGGGTGGGCTTTCCCGCCGCCCAGTAGAACCAGTAGTCGAAGCAGCCGATCCCGACCAGGAAGCCGACCGGCGCGGCGATCAGGGCGCCGACGGTGACGATGGCGTTCCAGTCGACGAGCGGATCCCAGCCGTATAGGGCGCGGACCGCCACGACCAGAGCCATGCCCACGCCGAAGCCCACGGCGATGCCGAGCGCGGCTCGATACCAGCCAGGTGCGAAGAGCCTGTGTGCCAGCGTCATTTCTGCGCCTCCAGAAGGTACTTAACCAGAGCGTCGAGCTCCTGAGGCGAGAGCTGCTCGCGGAAGTTACCGGGCATCACGCCGCGCGGGAATCCCTGGACCACGTCGGCGTTCGGATCGACGATCGACTCCTCGATGTACGCCTCATCGGCCCGGGAGATGTTGTCCAGGTCCGGCCCGACGGTTCCGTTCGTGCCGGCCTCCGACAGGGTGTGGCAGGAGCCGCAGCCGTTCTCGGCGAAGACCGCCTCGCCGTCGGCGGCCTGCCCACCGCCGCCGCCGCCTCCCCCGCCGCCCCCTCCGGCTGGCTGCCGCCGGCGGTCGAGCCACGAGTTGAACTCGCGAGCCGGTACGACGCGCACGAGCTGGCGCATCGTCGCGTGCCCGATGCCGCAGAGCTCGGCGCACACCACCTGGTAGCGACCCGCCCTGTCGGGCGTCAGACGGATCTTCGTGGTGAGCCCCGGGACGGCGTCGGACTTGAGCCGGAACTGGGGCACCCAGAAGGAGTGGACGACGTCGCGCGAGCGGATGCGGAAGTCGATCGGCCGATCCTCCGGGAGCACGAGCTCGGTCGAACTGACCCTCTCCCCGGGGTACTCGAAGTTCCAGGTGAACTGCTGGCCGATGACCCGTACGACCATCTCGTTCGGCTTCTTCGCCTCGATGTCGTCCAGGACGATCCAGCCGTAGGCGGCGAGCGCGCTCACCATGAGGAACGGGATCGTGACCCAGATGATCTCGAGCCTCGTGTTGCCGTGGATCGGCGGGCCGTCGCCCATGTCGCCGGGCTTGGCGCGGAACCTGACCACGCTGTAGATCGCGATCGTCATCACCAGGACGAAGACCGGCACGGAGCAGATCAGGAGGACGTCGTAGACGGTGTCGATCTGGTCCGCCGCGGTGTCGCCCTGCGCCGGGAACCAGTCGATCAGGAGGGTTATGCCGATCCCGATCAGTGCGGCCACTACGCCGATCGCGATCATGCGCGCGACGGGGTGCCGCTCGCCGCCGATGCGCGGGTCCTCCTCGGGATGCCCTGCCCCGCCGTACTCGCTCCCGTGGCCGACAGCGTCCTCGGCCTCGCGCCCGCGCTCGCGCTCCCAGTCCGTCACGCCGCGCGAGTCTATTGGCTCGTCCCGCTGCACGCGAAGCCGCCGAGCGAGCCCGGCCGGGCCTCGACGCGGAACCCCGCCGTCAGGCCGCGAGCCGCTCGACGTGGCCGCGGAAAACGGACGGGGGCGCCCCGTAGTGACGCCGGAACGCCTTGGCGAACTGGGCCGCCTGCCGGTACCCCACCGCGGCCGCCACGGCCTGCACCGAGAGCGATCCGTCGCGCAGGAGTTGGGCCGCGCGAACCATCCGGACCCGCTGGAGCTCGCGCCGGAAGCTGGTTCCGCCGGTCTCGGCGAAGGCCCGCTGCAGCTGGCGCCGGGAGGTCGCGATGGTCCGCGCGACCGTATGGAGAGAGAGGTCCTCCTCCGCGTATCGGCGTTCGATCACGCCGATAGCGTCGCGGTACAGCTCGCTCCGTCTGCTCACGGTCGACTCGCGCACCACGAGGGGTAATACGGACGCGCGACCAAGTCGGATGTTCGGTAGGCTAGTTTGAGCCGATCGTCACGAGCACTGAAGGGGGCTTGCATGCAGGTGCGGACCGGGATGAGCAACGTGGTGCTGACCGTGAACCCGGGTCACACCCTGCGCGACGCGGCGCGCGCGATGGCCGAGCGGGGAGTGGGCGCCGCCGTCGTGATCGATCCCGACCAGCCCGGACCGGGCATCATCACAGAGCGCGACATGCTGGACTCTCTCGGCGCGGGCCAGAACCCCGACACGGAGCGCGTGGCCGACCACCTCTCCTCGGGCCTCACCTTCGCCTCGCCGGGCTGGTCGCTCGAGCGCGCGGCGGAGGCGATGGTCCGCGGCCGCTTCCGACATCTGATCGTCGTCGACGGGGGCGAGCTGATCGGGGTGCTCTCGATGCGCGACATCGTCCGCTGCTGGGTGTCGGACGGGGCGACCAGCGAGCTGCCGGACGACCGGGAGGCCGCGGCCAGGGCGAGCTAGCGCTCGCCGGCCGGGCGGCGTCGCCGGCCGGGGCGGCGTGGCCGTGAAAACCTCCCGGACTTGGCTGCTCAGCGCGAACTTGGGAGCTTGTCGTTGCTGGAACACCAGTACCTCCCGAGTTGCGCGGCGGCGACCGGCGTCGGGAGGTTTTCGACGCGCTCGACCCTGACGAAACCGGATACGGACCGCGGCGGAAGGTGGGGCGGCGCCCGGGAACACCAAGGGCGCCGGCTTGGGCGGCCGGTTTGCGGTTGTGCGGTCGGGGCTGGGGCTGGGTGAGGAGGGTGGTTGGCGCGGGCGTCCGGGCTGGGCCGGTCGGCGGTTTTGGCGACGCGTTCGAGCTTCCCTCGCCATAGGCAACGAAAGGACGAATGGATCGAGACTTCGCCCCCGCCGGGGCCACCGTTCGACCTTCCGCGGGCATAGGCCGCAGAAGGTCGAACGCGTGAGGATTCGCCCCGGCCGGCCGCCGCCTTCGGGCGCTGCTAGGTGTTCCAAAGCACACGCGATGGGTCCGCGCCGTGGCTGGCGCCGTCTAGTGCTCGAGCGGCAGCTCCGAGATCTCCTCTCGCGTCTCGCGGATCCAGAGGTAGATGGCCACGAGCGCGATCAGGCCGCCGATCACGATGAGCCACCACGCGATCACCACGCCGACGACCGCGATCGTCGTGCCGAACGCGGTCAGTACGGGGAGGTAGGAGGGTCCCGGAAGGTGGATCGCCTCGCCGGCCGGCTCGGCCTCGGCGTCGCTGACGCGGACCTCGTCGGCCATCAGTAGAAGAGCCCCACGACCCACGCCAGCGCGAACACGGTCAGCGCCAGCGCGCCGGCGATGAGGCCCGTCCGAATGTTCTTGAAGGCGAGGCGGCGGTCCACCGGGAGCGTTCTATCAGATCGCGCCGTGCCCTAGAGAAGCCGCGCCCCGGGTGCCGGCTCGACCGTTACCGCCCGCGGCGGCGGTTTGGCGCCGGGCGGGAACAGGCCGAGGACGGAGCCCCCGAAGCCGCCCCCGACGATGCGCGCCCCGAGCGCGCCCGCCTCCTTGCACTCCGCCACCGCGCGCTCCACCTCGGGGACCGAGACGGCATAGTCGTCGCGCAGGCTCCTGTGCGAGGCATCGAGGAGGCGGCCGACCTCGCCGAGGTCGCCGCGCCCGAGGGCCGCGACGGCCGCGTCCACTCGCTCGTTCTCGGAGAGCACGTGGCGCGCGCGCCGCCGAAGCGGCTCGGGCAGCTCGGCGACCGCGTCGGGGCGCGCGTCGCGCAGGGACTCGAGCCCCAGCGCGGCGGCGGCGCGGCGGCATTCGCGGCGGCGCTCGTTGTAGCCGGAGCCGGCCAGGCTGCGGGATGCGCCCGAGTCGACCGTCGCGAGCAGGTGGCGCTCGAGGTCGAGCTCGACCGGACGGAGCCGGGGGCCGCGCATGTCGATGCGAACCGCGCGTCCCGCCTCTCCGTAGAGCGAGGCGAGCTGATCGAGCAACCCCGTCTCCTGCCCGCACCAGTCGTTCTCGATGCGTGAGCAGAGGTGTGCCAGGGCGAGGCGCTCGGGTGGCTCGGCGCCGGCGACCGCGCACAGCGCGAGGCACAGCGCGATCGACAGCGCCGCGGAGGAGGAGAGCCCGGCGCCGCGCGGCACGTTGCCGCGGATCTCGAGACGGCACGGGGCCGGCTCCACACCCTCGCGCCGCAGCTCGCCGGCCGCTCCCCGCACGAAAACGCGCCAGCCGCCCCGTGCGTGGGCGGTCGGACGGGCGTCGGCGGGGAGGGGGAACCGATCCTGCTCCCCGAGGTCGAGCGCGTGTGCCTCGATCTCGTTTGGCTGCCCAAGACGGCTCGGCGGTAACGGTCACGCCGCGCTCGATGGCGAACGGCAGGCAGAGCCCGTCGTTGTAGTCGGTGTGCTCTCCGATCAGGTTCACCCGGCCGGGTGCGAACGCCCGGACCCGCGGCGGCGGCATGTGCGGCAGGGTACGCGGCGTTTGGCCGCGCCTCGGCGGCCGCTTGCCATCCCGCCGTCCCGGGTCCAACGCATCTGGCATAGATTCAAGTCGTGCCAGCCGATAGCAGCCTGAAGGTCGTGATCGTCGGCGCGGGTTTCGGCGGGATTGGGGCCGCGATCGAGTTACTTCGGCACGGCTTCAGGGACGTCACGGTCCTCGAGCGGTCCGCCCAGCCGGGTGGCACGTGGTACCACAACACATACCCGGGTGTGGCGTGCGACGTGCCCAGCCACCTGTACTCGTTCTCGTTTGCTCCGCGGCGCCACTGGTCGCGCATCTGCTCGCCCCAGACGGAGATCCTGGCCTACCTGCGGGAGGTCGCCGGCGAGTTCGGGGTGGACCGGCTGGTCGTCTCGCGCACCGAGGTCACCTCCTGCGTGTGGGACGACGAGAGGCGTCGATGGACCGTGGCCAGCGCCGACGGGCGCAGCTGGGAGGCCGACGCCGTCGTGGCGGCGACCGGGCAACTGCACCGCACCGCGTATCCGCGGGTCGAGGGACGCGAGACGTTCGACGGCCACAGCTTCCACTCGGCCGAGTGGGATCACGGCTACAACTTGCGGGGGAAGCGTGTGGCCGTCGTCGGGACCGGCGCCAGCGCCGTGCAGTTCATTCCGGAAATCGCCCGCGAGGTCGACCGCCTGATCGTCTTCCAGCGGACGGGCAACTGGTTCCTGCCACGGAAGAACCGACCGTACCCCCGGTACCTCAAGGGGATCATCCGGCGGGTCCCCGGAGTCCAGGCTCTGCGTCGGCGCTTCATCTTCAACTACTGCGAGGGCCTGACGCTGATGATCCGGCACCCGAGCACCTGGGGTCGCATCGGCCACCTGCGCTCCGCTTTGTTCATGCGCCGGCAGCTGAGGGATCCCGAGCTGCGAAGGAGGATATGGCCGGATTACACGTTCGGCTGCAAGCGGCTGCTATTCAGCTCCCACTTCCTGCCCGCGCTTCAGCGCCCGAACGTCGAGCTGGTGACTGACGCCATCACGCGCGTAACGCCGACGGGCATCGTGACCGCCGATGGCAGCGAGCACGAGGTCGACTGCATCATCTACGCCACCGGCTTTCGAACCACCGACTTCATGTTCCCGATGGAGATCAGCGGCACTCGCGGCCACACCCTCCGCGAAGCGTGGGCCGGCGGGCCGCACGCGCACCTGGGGATCACGGTCCCGGGCTTCCCGTCGCTCTTCCTGATGTACGGGCCCAACACGAACACCTCGGGCGGGTCGATCATCCTCTACCACGAGGCCCAGGCCGCCTACCTGCGCCAAGCCCTCGAGCTCGTGCGCGATCGCGGGGTGGCGGCGATCGACGTGCGCCCCGAGGTGGGTGCGGCGAGCGACCTAGAGGTCCAGGCGCGGTTCGCCGGTACCGCCTGGACCCACTGCAGCTCGTGGTACCGCGATCGGAGCGGCCGGATCGTCGCGAATTGGCCGGGCTACATGCGCGACTACGTGGAGCGAACGCGCATGCTCGACCCCGCCGAGTTCACGTTCGTCCCGCTGCCCCGGCGGCTCCCGGCAGCCGCCTGAGCCTCGCGGCGCTAGCGGATGCGCACGTGCAAGTGATTGTCGTGGTTGATCAGCGCCTGAACCACGCCGGGTGGCCCGCGCAGGCCCGTGTTCGGGCCGACGAACATCGCGACGGCGCCCTTGGCGACGAACCGGTCGACGATCTCCTGAGAGAGCGCGGGGTCGATCTGGGAGGCATACTTCGGCGCCCGCTCACGCCCGTCGGCCCGTGGGTAGTAGATGTCGGCGTCCAGTCCGTTCTGATGGCTTGCGTGGCCGATGAAGCCGAACTGCGGGCCGAAGTCGCCCCCGCGGGGGCGACTCAGGTCGCCGATCGCCATGCGGGGCGCGCGGGGGTGGGCCGCGTGGTACTCCCGCGCTACCTGGAGTAGTAGGCGAACCAGCCGAGCCGTGCCGAAGCGGCGCCAGTGGCGGTTGGGGGAGCGTCGCTTCACGGGATCCCAGGTGAAGAAATGCTCGCCCTCGGAGGGCAGGCGCACGCCGCGGATCAGGCGGCCACCGGCGGGGTCGCCGACGGCGACGGAGCGACGCCAGCGGATGCGCTGCGGAGGCGCCTCCACCGGCTGGGCCGCCGGCGGGACCGGCGTCACCCGCTCGGGGGCGGGCGCCGGCGCGGCAGCAGGCGGGCCGGCCGGCGGACGCTGCGGCGCCGGCCGCCCGTCCCTGTCGTCGGACGCGAGCGCGATGGCCGCGGCGGCCAGGACGAGTCCGAGCAGGGGAAGGACGAGCAGGCTGCGGCGAGATGTCTTCACGGGTGGGAACGTGCCCGGCGTTTCTAAACGCCCGCTAACGGACGTACGGACGCGGACAGCGGTGAAGTCCGCCCGCTAGGTTCCCACCGGTGACCGACGCGCGCCGAAGCGGGCGGCGACTAGCGCGTTCCGCGCGTCCAGCTCGAGATCGAGACGCGCTCGTCGCGCCCTGAGGCGGTGCCCGGTCCGAAGGCGCCCGGAGCGTCGCTGTAGGCCTGGCGGTAGGGGTGCTCCGCGATCCCGCTCCCGCTCACCGTGTAGTAGCCGTAGATGACTCCGACGAGCAGCACGATGGACACGATCACGATCTCCATGCGCCGAGGTTGCCGCCCCGGGGCGTCGCCAACTGTGAGATGCGTCACGCGACGGGAGGAGCGGCAGCGCGCCAGGGACGCATCCGGCGTGAACCGACGCCGGCGGGTCCTCCGAACTGGTGGGTACCTGACCCCTTCCAAAGGAGGAACCCTCGTGAGGAGTAACCGTCTACCCCGCCGGCTCGCCGTTGTGGCGGCCGGCCTCGCCATCGCCCTGGTCGGCGCCGGGTCGGCCGAAGCGGCGGCCAAGTCGAGCCAGAGCGGCGATCTCCGCGCCGACGGCCGCGTGGCGATCGCACTCACCGACCAGAACCAGCTGGTCAGCTTCAAGGTGCGCAAGCCCGACCAGCTGCTCTCGGTCCGCAGCGTCCGCGGCCTCTTGCCCGGCGTGAGCCTGGTTGGTATCGACTATCGCCCGCGGACCGGTGACCTGTACGGCGTCGGCTCGGACAGCGTGGTCTACCGAGTCAACCCGCAGACCGGGATCGCGATCGCCGAGAACCTCGCCGGTACGCCGCCGGCGCCGGTGGCGTTCACGCCGGGTCTGATGGGCGACAACTTCGGCGTTGACTTCAACCCGGCTCCCGACGCCATTCGCATCGTGTCCGACGCCGGACAGAACAAGCGCGTTGCGCCCGACGCGGGTACCACCCTGGGCGACGACCTGGCGCTCAACCCGGGCATGCCGAAGGTCGGCGGCGCGGCCTACACGAACTCCTCGTTCAGCGTCACTCAGCCGGCCGCCACCGCGGTCCAGCTGTACGTGGTCGACTACCAGAACGACATGGTGTTCCTGCAGAATCCGCCGAACAATGGCACGCTCACGAACGGCCAGACGCTCGCCGGAGTGGACGTGCAGCCGAAGTTCGGCTGGGACATCGCCGGCACGGGCGACGTGGGCTACCTCGCCACGGGCGACCGCCGCGGTCGCAGCGCGAGCCTGTACACGGTCGACGAGACCACGGGCTTCACGCGCAACCTCGGTGAGATCGGCGGCCGTCGCCTGCGCGGCCTCACGGTCACAGGTCTCGCGGTCTCGCAGGACCAGCCGTAGGTCTCGGGGACACCCGAGGAGCAGCATCTCGAGCGGGTCGCGCACGGCGCGGCCCGCTCGGGCGCTGCGGACGGCCCGGCGTAACGCCGCGATCCCGCCGAAGACGGAGCCCGTATGGACGAGCCCGGTTTCAGCGGCCTGCTGATCGTCGTGGCGGTCGCCTTTCTCGCGCCCTTCCTGCTGGGGCTGGCGCCGCAGGTGCGGCTGCCGTCGGTGGTGTTCGAGATCGTGGCCGGCATCGTGATCGGGCCGTCCGTGCTGGGCTGGGTCGAGGTCGACCAGACGATCGAGGTGCTGGCCCTCATCGGGCTCGCCCTCCTCCTCTTCCTGGCGGGTCTCGAGATCGACTTCGGCGAACTGCACGGCCGGCTGCTTCGCCTCGCCTTCCTTGGCTGGGCGCTCTCCTTCGGCCTCGCGGTGGTGGTGGGACTGCTGCTCAGCGCGACCGGCCTGGTTGAGACGCCACTTCTCGTCGCGATCATCCTCTCCGCCACGTCGCTCGGGGTGATCGTTCCGGTGCTGAAGGACGTGGGGGAGCTGAATTCGAGCTTCGGCCAGCTGGTGCTGGCCGCCGCCTCGATCGCGGACTTCGGGGGTGTCATCCTGCTCTCGCTGTTCTTCTCGGGCGAGAGCGGCCCCGGCTCCACCGCGATCCTGCTGACCGCCTTCCTCGGGCTGCTGGCCGTGACCTTCCTCGTGATTCGTGCGGCGGAGCGTTCCAAGCGGGTGGGTGAGGACCTGCTGCGGCTGCAGGACTCGAGCGCTCAGATCCGCGTGCGCGCCGCCCTGTTGTTGATGATCGCGTTCGTCGCGCTCGCCGAGGGTCTGGGGCTCGAGCTGATCCTCGGCTCGTTCGCAGCCGGTGCGTTGCTGTCTCTGCTCGATCGCGACCGGCGCCTCACCCACCCGAACTTCCGCACCAAGCTCGAGGCCATGGGCTTCGGACTCTTCATCCCGGTCTTCTTCGTCACCTCCGGGATCCGCTTCGACCTCGACGCGCTCCTCGACGATCCGGCGAACCTGGCGATGGTGCCGATCTTCCTGGCCGCGCTGGTCGTGGTGCGCGGCCTCCCGGCCGTGATCTATCGCAGGTTCGTGGGCGACCGTCGGGCGGCGATCGCCGGCGTGCTCCAGGCGACGTCGTTGCCCTTCATCGTCGCCGCCACCACGATCGGCATGGAGCTCGGCGCGATCGACGCCGCCGAATCGTCGGCCCTGATCGCCGCCGGCCTCCTATCGGTGCTGATCTTCCCGCTCACCGGGCTGACGCTCCTGAGGCGCGCGATGGCGGCCGAGGGCCGAACGGTGCCGGAGCGGCCGCGCCGGGAGGGCGCGACCGCGGGGGCCGCGATGTAGCCGCCTGTCATCCTCAGTCCATGGCGACCTTGACCTGCACCCACCTCGATCAGATACAGATCGACCCACCAGAGACCGTCGAGGGCTGCGAGGACTGCCTGCGGATCGGCGCGCGGTGGGTCCATCTCCGCACCTGCCTCACGTGCGGCCACGTCGGTTGCTGCGACTCCTCGCCCAACCGCCACGCGAGCGCCCACGCCGGCGAGCGCGATCACCCCATCGTCAGGTCGGCCGAGCCCGGCGAGACGTGGTGCTGGTGCTACGTGGACGAGGTCGCCTTCGAGTTGCGGGCCTGACCCCGTGGCCACCTGGATAGTCGAGCCGGGTCACACCGAGGCGGAGTTCCGCGCCCGGCACATGATGGTCACTTGGGTGCGCGGACTGTTCAAGAACATCCGCGGAACCGTCGAGTGGGACCGCGAGAGCTGCGAACGCACGACGTTCGAGGGGCGCATCGACGCCACGGGCCTCTGGACGGGTGAGGACCAGCGCGACGCGCACCTGCGTAGCGCCGACTTCTTCGACGTGGAGAAACACCCCCTGATCGAGTTCGACGGCCGCTTCACCGACCGGATAGGCGACACCCACTTCAAGGCGGTGGCACGCCTGACGATGCGCGGCATCACGGCGGAGGTGCCGCTCCACGTGGCATATCTCGGCCAGTGGGAGACGCCGTTCTGGGTCGGCGACCAGAACCGCGGCGCGATGCGGCGGATCGGCTTCGAGGCGAGCACCAAGATCGACCGGCACGAATTCGGCGTCTCCTGGAACGATCAGATCCCGCGCGGCGGGGTTGTCGTCTCGAACGAGATCGACGTGGCCATTGACGTCGAGGCGATCCTCCTGGAGGACCTCGAGGCGACCGGCGCCATCGACTACTACCGCGACATCGGCGCGCTGCCCGAGGCCCGCAACTAGGCCGCCGCCGGGGCAGCCGCGGCAAGCTCGGTAAGCGCGTTCAGGAAGACCTCGGAGAAGGTTGGGAACGGCTGGATCACGTCGTTCATGATCTCGAGCGGCACCCGCGCGCGGATCGCCAGCGTCGCCTGCTGAAGCCACTCGCCGGCCTCAGGACCGAGCGCGTAGGCGCCGGTCAGCCGCTCGCCGTCCGACACGAGGGTCATGAAGCCGGGGCGGTCGGCGTACTCCCGCGTGTAGGTGGCGGTCCGGGGGACGTCCGAAAGCGGCACGGTCACGCTGTGCGCTCCGTCGCCCTGGCCGACCGAGGCGGCCTGGGGGTCGGTGAAGACCACCCGCGGCACGGCCTCGTAGCTCGCCTCGTAGCGGCGGCCGAGGATGTTGGCGGCCGCAACCCGCCCCTGGTACTTGCCGACGTAGGTGAGCGGCCAGACGCCGGTCACGTCGCCGATCGCCCAGACGCCGTCGCCGGCGCTCATACGTACGTCGACCTCGATGCCGCGCCGCGTGGGCTCGATGCCGACCCGCTCGAGCCCGAGGCCCTCCGTGCGCGGGCGACGGCCGGTCGCCACCAGCAGGCGGTCCCCCCGCAGCGGGTCGCGCTCGGGGAACTCGAGCACGAAGTCGCCGTCGTCGCGCCGGACCGCGGAGGCGTGTTGACCGAAGCAGAGCTCGATTCCCTCGGCGGCCAGCGCCCCGCCGAGCGCCTCGCCGAGCGGCCTGGGCTCCCGCGGGAGCACGTGGTCCTGGCCCTCCACCAGCGCCACGGAGGCGCCCATACGCCCAACGGCCTGCGCCATCTCGACCCCGACCGGGCCGCCGCCGAGCACCAGCATCCGGCGCGGAACCTCGGTGAGCCCGGTGGCCTCGCGGTTCGTCCACACGCCCTCCACCTCGCTGAGACCGGGGATCGGGGGGATCACAGGGTCCGAGCCGGTGGCGATCACGACGTGCTCGGCGCCATGCTCGTCGTCGCCCACCGCCAGGCGGCCGGGACCGACGAACCGTGCCGTGCCGCGGAGCACCTCGATGCCGCTGCTCTCGAGCCACCCGACCTTGCCCGAGTCGTCGTAGTCCGAGACCATGAAGTCGCGCCACTCGAAGGCGGCTTTCGGGTCGAGGGCCCCGGTCACGGCCTCACGCGCGCCGGGCGCCTCGCGAGCGGCCTCGAGCGCCTCGCCGGGGCGCAGCAGGGTCTTCGAGGGAATGCAGGCCCAGTAGTCGCACTCGCCGCCCACCCGCTCGCGCTCGACGATCGCGACGCGCAGGCCGCCGTCGGCCAGATGGCCGGCGCAATGCTCCCCCGCGGGACCGGCGCCGATGACGATGACGTCGTAGTCCGTGCTCACCACTTCTCCTTCCGGTCCGGGCTCGTGCCTGACCTGTCCGTCCTCGGCGGCCGCCGTTACAGCGCGGGTGTCCTACCCCGAAGCGGCCGCCTGAACGCGAGCCCCGGCCCTCGGGCGAATCAGGAGCGAGGCGCCGATGGCGCCGCCGAGATCGCCGAGCTCGGCGAGGTGGACGGCCGGAGGGTCGTCGCTCGCGAACAGATGGGGCATCATGGCCTTCTCGATGCGCCGGCAGTAGGGCTCGCCGAGGCGCAGGCCCAGGCCGCCGCCCACGATCACCGCCTCCACGTCCAGCACGTTCAGCGCGGACGCGACGCCGGCGCCGAGCGCCTCCACGGCCTCGTCGATGAGCTTGTGCGCGAGCCGGTCGTCGTGCTCGAGGGCGCGCGCCCAGACGCCGCTGGTCAGACGGTCGCGCCCGCGTCTCTCCATGATCTTGAAGAGGTCGGTCTTCGTGCCCTTCTCCACTCGCCTTCGGGCTCGCTCTTCGAGCGCCTTGCGGCCGGCATAGGCCTCCATGCAGCCGCGCCGTCCGCAGGGGCAGCGGGCGCCGTCCATCTTGACGACGATGTGGCCTATCTCGCCCGCGCCGCCGCGACCCAGCCAGGGCTTGCCCTTGAGGATGATCCCGCCGCCGACTCCCGTGCCCCAGAAGACGCCCAGGAGCGAGCGGTAGGGGCGGCCGGCGCCGAGCTCGAACTCGGCATCCGTGGCCACCTGGACGTCGTTCTCGATCTTCACGCGCGTGCCCAGCGACTCCGCAAGCGCACCGGCAAGCGGAAAGGAGTCCTCCCAGTCCGGGAGGTTGCGCGCGCTCGTGACGATGCCCCTGCGGGTGTCCACGATCCCGGGCGAGCCGACGCCGACCCCATCGAGCTCGGAGCTGTCGGCGCCCGCCTGCGAGGCCGCCGTGCGCAGGGCATCGGCCATGGCCTCGGCCACGTCCTGCGGCCCGCCCGTCGTGGGAGTGGGGATGCGCTCCTCGCCCTCCACGGCGCCGGCGTCGTCCACGATGACCGCCTGGACCTTGGTCCCACCCAGGTCGATTCCGCCCCGCATGTGAACGACGCTACACCGTCGGGCGACGGTCTGCGAGCCCAGTCCTCGTGGCCAGGCGGTGAAAGGGCTTGCACCGGCGCGCCTGCGAGGATAGGAATGGCCGATGGCCGCTGACGGATCAGTGCTCGGGGTCGACGTGGGCGGGACCAAGATCGCCGTGGGCGCCGTGCGGGGGGCGGCAGCGCGCAACCGTGTGGAGCATCCAACCCGGCTGACCAGCACCTCGGCGCTGCTCGACGGGCTCGAGGCGACCGTGCGCGAGGTGATCTCGAGGGCCGGGAGGCCCGCGGCGATCGGGGTGGGGGTGCCCTCGCAGATCGAGTACAGCACCGGCACTGTCGAGACGAGCGTGAACATCCCGCTCACGGGCGTGCCGCTCCGGGCGGAGCTCGGCCGGCGCTTCGGAGTACCGGTGTTCGTCGACAACGATGCGAACTGCGCCGCCCTCGCCGAGGCCCAGCTCGTGCGGGTGCGACCATCTCGTGATGCTCACGCTCGGCACCGGCGTCGGCGGCGGCGTGATCGTCGGCGGCCGGATCTTCCGCGGGGCCCATGGACTCGGCGCCGAGCTGGGGCACTTCACGGTCAACGCCGACGGGCCGCACTGTCCCGGCAACTGCCCGAACAGCGGCTGTTTGGAGGCGTACTGCTCGGGTCAGGCCCTCGAGCGGGACGCGACCGAGCTGGGGGAGGACAAGCCCGGCAGCCGGCTCGCGCGCGCCCTGGACGAGGACGGGAAGGTCTCCGGCCGCGAGCTCGTGACCGCGGCCGAGGAGGGCGACCCGGATGCGCTGCTCATATTCGACCGCTTCGCGCGCATGCTCGGGGTGGGCATCGCCGGCTACGTGAACGTCTTCGAGCCCGAGCGCCTGGTGATCGGGGGTGGGCTCTTGCGGGCCTCCCACCTCTTCTTCCAGCGCGCCGTGCAGGAGGCTGCGGCTCGCGCCTTGCCCGCCCTCTGGCGGCGCAGCGAGGTGTCGCTGGCGCGCGGCGGCACGGACGCCGGGGTGATCGGTGCCGGCGTGCTGGCGACTCAGGAGATCGACGGCCTCGCCGGCCGGAGCGCATCCGCGGCCGCGCGCAACGATACTGAGGGCACGAAGACCACGGGAACAGAGGTAGCCGAATGACGACCGCGACGGCAGCCCAGCTCGACGAGCTCAGCGTCAACACGATCCGCACGCTCTCGATGGACGCGGTGGAGAAGGCCAAATCCGGACACCCCGGCGCTCCGATGGCGCTAGCGCCGCTGGCCTACGTGCTCTACACGCGCGTCATGCGCCACAGCCCGGAGCAGCCCGACTGGTTCGACCGTGACCGCTTCGTCCTCTCCGCCGGCCACGCTTCGATGCTGCTGTACTCGGTGCTCTATCTCACCGGCTACGGGCTCACGCTCGACGACCTCAAGAGCTTCCGCCAGCTCGGCAGCCCCACGGCGGGGCACCCCGAGTACGGGCACGCCGCCGGCATCGAGGCCACCACCGGGCCGCTCGGGCAGGGCCTCGGGATGTCGGTGGGCATGGCGCTCGCCGAGGCGATGCTCGCCGCTCGCTTCAACCGACCCGGCCACGAGCTCATCGACCATCGCACCTATGTGATCGCCAGCGACGGCGACATGCAGGAGGGGGTCGGCTCCGAGGCCTGCTCGCTGGCCGGCCACCTGGGGCTCGGCAAGCTGACCGTCTTCTACGACAACAACCACATCCAACTCGCGGGCGAGACCGCGATGGCCTTCAGCGAGGACGTCGGCCGGCGATTCGAGGCCTACGGCTGGCACGTGCAGGACGTGGGCGAGGACCTCTCTCTCGACCGGCTGGCGGGCGCCGCCGAGGCCGCGCAGGACGTGACCGACCGCCCCTCGCTCGTGATCGTGCGCTCCCACATCGGCTACGGCTCCCCGCACAAGCAGGACAGCTACAAGGCGCACGGCTCGCCGCTCGGTGAGGAGGAGGTCAGGCTGACCAAGGAGGTCTACGGCTGGGACCCCGATGCCCAGTTCTACGTGCCCGACGAGGCGCTGGCCCACTTCAGGGAGACGATCCCGCGGGGCAAGGAGCTGGTGGCGGACTGGAACCGGCGGCTCGAGGCATACCGCTCGGCCGAGCCGGAGGCCTACGAGGAGCTGGCGCTGGTGATGGAGCGCCGGCTTCCGGACGGCTGGGACCGCGACGTGCCGAAGTTCCGCCCCGAGGGCGGCATGATCGCCACCCGCAAGGCCTCGCAAAAGGTGATCCAGTGGGCCGCGGAGAGGGTGCCGCAGCTGGTCAGCGGCTCCGCCGACCTCGAGCCGTCGACCCTCACGGTGATCGAGGACGGCGGCTCGGTCGAGAAGGGCGACTACGCGGGCCGCAACGTCCACTACGGCGTGCGTGAGCACGCGATGGGCGCGATCGTCAACGGACTCAACCTCCATGGCCTGAGGGCGTTCGGCTCGACGTTCTTCAACTTCCTCGACTACATGAAGCCCGCGGTCCGCCTGGCGGCGCTCATGCGCCTCCCGTCGATCTTCGTCTACACCCACGACTCCATCGGCCTCGGCGAGGACGGCCCCACGCACCAGCCGATCGAGCAGCTCGCGATCCTGCGGGCCACGCCCGAACACGTACGCGGTGCGGCCCGCGGGCGGGAACGAGACGGCGCTCGGGTGGCGCTTTGCGATCGAGCAGACGGAGACGCCGGTGGCCCTGGTGCTGAGCCGCCAGGGGCTGCCCGTGCTGGAACCCGAGCGCCGTGCCGCCCGACGCGATCCGTCGCGGCGCCTACGTTCTGCGCGAGTCCTACAAGGATGAGCCCGACCTGATCCTGATCGGCACGGGCTCGGAGGTGCACATCTGCACGGCGGCGGCCGACCTGCTGGAGGCCGACGGAATCGCCACCCGGGTCGTGTCCGCTCCGTGCCTCGATCGCTTCGCCGAGCAGGAGCAGGACTACCGCGACCGCGTGTTGCCGCCGTCCGTGCGGGCACGCGTGTCGGTGGAGGCGGCCTCGAAGCTCGGCTGGAGCACGTGGACGACCGAGGACGGCGAGGCGATCGGAATGACGACCTTCGGAGCCTCGGCCCCCCACACGGACCTGTACGAGCACTTCGGCTTCACGCCCGAGCGCGTCGTCGAACGCGGCAAGGCGGTCGTCGAGATGCTGGCGGCACGAACGACCTGAGAGGAGACGAGCGATGAGCGTTGGCGCAACCGTAAACGAGAGGCTTGCCGCGCTCACGGCGGCCGGCACGAGCATCTGGCTGGACCAGATCCGGCGCACGCTCATCACGAGCGGCGAGCTCGAGCGGCTGATCCGCGAGGATTCGCTGCGTGGGGTCACGTCGAACCCCGCCATCTTCGAGAAGGCGATCCTCGGCTCCACGGACTACGACGACCAGATCGAAGAGCTGGCCCGCGCGGGCGTCGACTCCGAGGGCATCTACGAGGAGATCGCGATCAAGGACGTGCAGCTCGCCTGCGACGTATTCCGGCCGCTGTGGGAGGAGGCGGGCCACGGCGACGGCTTCGTCTCGCTCGAGGTCGGGCCGGCTGCGGCGCACGACACCGGTGAGACGATGCGTCAGGCGCGCGACTTCTGGAGGCGGGTCGACCGGCCCAACCTGATGGTCAAGATCCCGGGGACCGACGAGGGCGTGCCGGCGATCGAGGAGATGCTCTACGAGGGCGTCAACATCAACATCACGCTGCTGTTCGCGGTCGAGGCGTACGAGCGCGTGATCGAGGCCTACATCCGCGCCATGGAGCGCCGCCACGCGGAGGGCAAGCCGCTCGACGTGCACTCCGTGGCCAGCTTCTTCGTCTCGCGCGTGGACACCGAGGTCGACAAGCGCCTCGACGCTCTCGGCAGGAACGACCTTCGCGGCACCGCCGCGGTGGCCAACGCCCGGGCCGCCTATGGCCGCTTCGAGGACGTCTTCCGGGGCGAGCGCTTCGCGGCCCTGCGGGAGGCGGGTTGCCCCGTGCAGCGGCCGCTGTGGGCGTCGACGGGCGTCAAGGACCCGCAGTACCCCGAGACGAAGTACGTCGACACCCTGGTGGGGCGCGACACCGTCAACACGATGCCCATGCCCACGCTGCACGCGTGCGCCGAGCAGCTCGAGGTGACGCCCGGCACCGCCCAGCTGGATCCGACGGCCGAGCTCCAGGCTCTCGCCGACGCCGGGATCGACATGTCGGACGTGACGGACACCCTCCTGCGCGAGGGGATCGACAAGTTCATCGTGCCGTACGACTCGCTCGTCGAAAGCATCGAGTCCACTCGCGAGGGGATCGTCACGGGTCGCCCGCCGACCATCCACTCGTCCATTCCCGACGATCTCGAGCCGCCGCTGATCGAGCGCGTGAAGGGGGCGGAGGCCGACCGCGTCGCACAGCGGATATGGCAGAAGGACGAGTCGCTCTGGGGGGGCCCGGGCGTTCCCGAGATCCGCAACCGCCTCGGCTGGCTCACGATCAGCGAGAAGATGATGGAGCATGCGGGCGAGCTGCGGGAGTTCGCCGACCACGCTCGGGCCGACGGCCTCGAGCACGCGGTGCTGCTCGGCATGGGGGGCTCGAGCCTTGGGCCCGAGGTGATCCGGCAGAGCTACGGGGACATCCCCGGCGGCATGAGCCTGCACGTGCTCGACTCGACCGACCCCGGCGCCGTGCTCGAGGTCGAGCGCGCCGTCGACCTCGACAAGACGCTCTTCATCGTCTCCTCCAAGTCCGGCGGCACGGTCGAGACGCTTTCGCACATGCGCTACTTCTTCGAGCGCGCCGGCCGCGAGGGCAGTCACTTCGTCGCGGTGACGGACCCGGGCAGCCCACTCGTAGATCTGGCCCACGAGCGTGGTTTCCGACACGTGTTCGAGAACGACCCGGACATCGGCGGGCGCTACTCGGTGCTCTCGTACTTCGGCCTCGTTCCGGCGGCGCTCGCCGGCGTGAACATCGAGGCGATGCTCCACCGATCCCAGGTCGCTGAACAGAACTGCGCCGGCTTCGAGACCGGCGCGGGCAACTCCGGCCTCTGGCTCGGCGTGGCGATGGGCCAGCTGGCGCTGCTCGGCCGCGACAAGGCCACCTTCGTCGTCTCCGAGCCGATCGCCAGCTTCGGCCTCTGGGTCGAGCAGCTGATCGCGGAGTCGACCGGCAAGGAGGGCAAGGGCATCCTCCCGGTCGCGGGGGAGCCGCTCGGAGACCCCGACGAGTACGGCGAGGACCGCCTGTTCGCCTACCTGCGCGACCCCGACCGAGCCGACGCGGACATCGACGCGCGGATCGACGCGCTCGCCCGGGCCGGCCACCCGACCGTCTCGCTCGCCGTGCACGGCGCCGCCGACCTCGGTCGAATCTTCTTCTTCGCCGAGTTCGCCACCGCCGTGGCGGGCTGGGTGCTCGGAATCAACGCGTTCAACCAGCCGAACGTGCAGGAGGCGAAGGACAACACCGCGCGCGTCCTCAAGGAGGGGTTGCCCGAGGTCGATCCGGGCGACCTCGAGGAGCTGCTGGCGAAGGCCGCCCCGCCGCACTACGTGGCGCTCATGGCCTACGTCAAGCCGTCGCCGGAGTTCGACGCGGCGATCGCCGAGGTGCGGGCGGGGATCCGCGCTCGGACCAAAGCGACCACCACCTTCGGCTATGGCCCCCGCTTCCTCCACTCGACCGGACAGATGCACAAGGGCGGTCCGCCCAACGGCCTCTTCGTGCAGCTCGTCCACGACGGCGACGAGGACGTGGAGATCCCCGACGCCGGCTACACCTTCGGCCACCTGAAGAACGCCCAGGCGGTCGGGGACCTGCAAACGCTTCGCGACCACGGCCTCCCCGCCGTACAGGTGCGGCTCGAGGGAGACCCCGTGGACGCGGTCAGGAGGATTTTCTGATGCAGCTCGGCTTCATCGGCCTCGGGAAGATGGGCGGCAACATGGTCCATCGCATCCATCGCGACTCGGACCACACCGTCGTCGCCTTCGACTTCAACGAAGACGCCGTACGCGAGGCGGAGGGAAACGGCGCCACGGGCGCGTCGTCGCTCGAGGACCTCGTCTCGAAGCTCGACGCGCCGCGCTCGGTTTGGATCATGGTGCCTGCCGGCGATCCCACCGAGGAAACGGTGCAGAAGCTCACGACGCTCCTCGACGAGGGCGACACCATCATCGACGGCGGCAACACGAAGTGGACCGACGACATGCGTCGGGCCGGGGAGCTGAGTCAGAAGGGCATCAACTACGTGGACGTCGGCACCAGCGGCGGCGTATGGGGGCTCCAGGTCGGCTACTGCATGATGGTCGGCGGCCCCCAGGATGCCGTGGACCGGGTGGCGCCGATCCTCGACGTGCTCGCCCCGCCCGAGAGCGACGAGTGGGGGCCGGGCTGGGGTCACATGGGCGACTCGGGCGCCGGCCACTACGTGAAGATGGTCCACAACGGCGTCGAGTACGGGCTCATGCAGGCCTACGCCGAGGGTTTCGAGCTGTTCTCGAAGTCCGAGTTCGGGCTCGACAATCACCAGATCGCGAAGCTCTGGATGCAGGGCTCGGTGGTCCGCTCCTGGCTCTGCGAGCTGGCCGCGCGCGCGTTCGAGCAGGAGGGCAACGACCTCGCCGACATCAAGGGCTGGGTGTCCGACTCCGGCGAGGGCCGCTGGACGGTCGAGGACGCGGTCGAGAAGAGCGTGCCGGCGCCCGTGATAAGCGCGGCGCTGTTCGCCCGCTTCACGAGCCGAGGCGAGGGCGACTACTCGGCCAGGGTCGACGCCGCATTACGCAACCAGTTCGGCGGCCACGCCGTGGTCGCCGCCGATCCCGTGGCCCAGGCCCAGCCGCACGCGGAGTAGGCGCCATGGCGATCGCCGAGCAGGAGAACCCGCTTGTCGAGGGGCTCGAGCGCCTCCCGGTCCATCCAACCACGCTCGTCATATTCGGCGGCACCGGCGACCTCGCCCACCGGAAGCTGCTGCCGGCGATCTACAACCTCGCGCACGAGGGCTCGCTGCCAGAGCGCTTCAACCTGATCGCGGTCGCGCGCTCCGACATTCCGCACGACGACTACCGCGCGATGATGCGCGACTCGATCAAGCAGTTCTCCCGGCGCCCGCCCGACGAGCAGGTGCTGGACAAGCTGCTCGAGCGCGTTCGCTACGTGCCGGGCGCGTTCGACGTCGATTCGGCCTTCGCGAGGCTCGGCGAGGAGCTGAAGCAGTTCGACGAAGAGGCCGGCATCGTCTTCAACCGCGTCTTCTACCTCTCGACGGCGCCCCAGTTCTTTCCGACGCATCGTGGGCAAGCTCGGCGAGCACTCGCTCCAACGGCACGAGCACGCGGAGGTGCGGGTGGTAATCGAAAAGCCGTTCGGAACCAGCCTCGCCGAGGCGCGGGAGCTGAACCGCGAGGTGCTTCGAGTGCTCCGCGAGAAGCAGGTCTTCCGGATCGACCACTACCTCGGCAAGGAGACCGTGCAGAACATGCTCGCGTTCCGCTTCGCGAACGGCATGTTCGAGCCGATCTGGAACCGCAACTTCATCGACTACGTGCAGATCACCGCGGCCGAGGACCTCGGGATCGGGCGCCGCGCCGGCTACTACGATCACGCCGGCGCGCTCCGCGACCTGGTTCAGAACCACATGCTCCAGCTGCTGACGCTGCTCTGCATGGAGCCGCCCGTGACCTTCTCGGCCGACGACGTGCGTGACGAGAAGGTGAAGGTCCTCCACGCCATCCCCGCGCCGACCCCGGAGACCGCCCCGCAGATGGCCGTACGTGCCCAGTACACGGCCGGGATGGCGGAGGGCAAGGATGTGCCGGGATATCTCGACGAGGAGGGCGTGCCGCCGGACTCGCACACCGAGACCTACGTGGCGCTGCGGCTGGAGGTGGACAACTGGCGCTGGGCGGGCGTCCCGATCTACGTGCGCACCGGGAAGCGGCTCGCGCGCAAGGTCACGGAGATCGCGGTGCAGCTGAAGCCGGTTCCCCATCTGGCCTTCCAAGCCGAGGGCTCGGTCGGCGTCCAGCCGAACATGCTGATCATGACCATGCAGCCGAACGAGGGGGTGTCGCTCTCGCTGGGGGCGAAGATCCCGGGTACCCGGATGCGCATCCGCCCGGTGAACATGGAGTTCCTCTACGGGACCGCCTTTCTGTCGCAGTCGCCCGAGGCGTACGAGCGGCTCATCATGGACGCTATGCGCGGGGACGCGACCCTCTTCACCCGCGACGACGAGGTAGAAGCCCAGTGGCGAATCTGCGACCCGATCCTGCAGGCGTGGGACAGCGAGGACGGCCTGCTGCCGACCTACCCCGCCGGCTCGGCCGGGCCGGAGGAGGCGAATCGGCTGCTCGACGAGGGGCAGCGCTGGCGGGCGATTTAGGGGTCCTGCGAAATGGTCCACGCCGGCGGAGTCTGGAGCGCGCAGGACACGACACCCGGCGCCATCGAGGAAGCCTTGCGCCAGCTGCTCCGGGAGCAGGAGGCGCGGGACGCAGCGTACGCGCCGGCGCGCGTCCTGAACCTGGTGGCGATCGTGGACCGCGAATGGCGCGGGGAGATTCTGAATCGCCTCGAGCGCGTCGGCCGCTACCACCCGTCGCGGACGATCCTCTGCACGGTCGAGGCGGGGCGCACGACGATCGACGCCTCCGCCGTCATCACCGTCGAACCGGAGGCGCGGCCGGGAGAGTTCTCGCTTACCCGCGAGCGGGTGGTGCTGGACCTGGGCCCGCGCCACCTGGAGAAGCTCGACACCATCGTCGACCCGGTGGTCGTGAGCGACATCGCGACGCTCGTTTGGTCGCCGCATGGGCACCCCGAGGCGGTCGACGCGCTGCTCGGGATCGTGCAGGTGGCGCTGGTCGACTCCGTTCACGAGCCGGATCCGGCGTCCGCGGTCGCCCGGGCCGAGCAGCTCGTGCAGAAGGTGTACGTGGTCGACCTTGCGTGGCTGCGGTCGACGCCGTGGCGCGAGCGAGTCGCGGCCACATTCGATCCGCCTCAGTGGCGCCCCGAGCTCGGACGGATCGACTCGGTGACCGTCCGCCACCGGCCGGACTCCGGCATCGCCGGCGTGCTGTTCTTCGGCTGGCTCTCCTCACGGCTGGGCTGGGAGCCCGGGCCGCTCGTGTCCGCCAACGGCACCCTCCACGGGCGCGCCCACGCCCGGCGCCAGGACGTGGAGCTCAGGCTCGTGCCTCATCCCGGGCAGAGCGTGCCCGGGCTCGCCGGCATCGAGATCGGCACCGCGTCGGGCGTGAAGTTCGCGCTCGATCGCGGCCCGGGAGGGCTCACGGCCCACCGCTCCGACCGCCGCGGCAAGGAGTCCTCGTGGACGGTGCTGGGCGCGTCGCGCGGCGAGGCGGGCATCCTCGGCGAGGGGATCCGCCAGGCGCTGCTGCGCGACCCCGCTTACAAGCGAGCGCTCGAGCTCGCAAAGGCGATGCTCGCCTGAGCCGGACCGCCCAGCGCCAGGCTTAGAATCCTTCCCGCCGTGGAGCCGGACCTACAGGTCATCGACGATCCCGCCGGCGCCGCCGCCGAGCTGCTGGCGGAGGCCTCGGGCCACGTGGTCCTCACGGGCGGCTCCACACCGCGCTCGGCGTACGAGCGTGCCGCCGTCCGGCGGCCCGACTGGTCGGGTGTGGACGTCTGGTTCACCGACGAGCGCTGCGTGCCCCCGGACCACGAGCAGTCGAATTTCCGCCTGGTGTCGGCGGCGCTGCTCGATCACGTGGAGGGAGCCACCGTCCACCGCATGCAGGGCGAGCTCGGCCCCCATGACGGCGCGGCGGCGTACGAGCGTGAGCTGGACGCCTCAGGTCCCGACGCCTTCGATCTGATGCTGGTGGGCCTCGGCCCCGACGCTCACATCTGCTCGCTCTTCCCAAGCGACGACGCGCTCGCGGAGCGCGATCGCCCGGTCGTGGGCGTGGAGGTCGCCGGGATGGCGCCGCTCGTGCCCCGGATCACGCTCACGCTCCCCGAGGTGAACGCCACCCGCCGGGTCGTCTTCCTGATCACGGGCGAGGGCAAGGCCGACGCGGTGGCGCGGGCGTTCTCCGGGCACCCGGACCCGCGAGCGCCGGGTTCCCTCGTGGAGGGTTCCCCGCTGGTGCTGATGGACGCCGCGGCGGCGGCACGGCTGTGACCGACGCGTGGGTCCCCGGCGCCGGCTTCGTGGCCAGCCCCTTCCCGCCGATCGCGGAATACGCGTTCCTATCCGACTGCGAGGCCTGCGCTCTGGTCGCGCCGAACAGCAACGTGGAATGGCTCTGCCTGCCCCGCTTCGACTCGCCGAGCGTGTTCGGGGCGATCCTCGACCGCGACGCGGGTCTGTTCCGCCTCGGACCGGCGGATGTGGAGGTGCCCGCGGCGCGCCGCTACCTCCCGGGGACGATGGTGCTCGAGACCAGCTGGGGCACGAGCGGCGGCTGGATCATCGTGCGCGACGTGCTCGTTATGGGCCCTTGGCACCACGAGCACGACCGCTCCCGGACCCACCGCCGCGCCCCGACCGACTACGACGCCGACCACGTGCTGCTGCGCCTCATTCGCTGCGTGAACGGCGAGGTGCAGGTGACCCTCGACTGCGAGCCGCGGTTCGAATATGGCCGGATCCCCGGATCCTGGGAGTACACCGGCTCCGGCTATCACGATGCGCGCTGTTCCGCCGAGGGCACCGAAGTGGAGCTGCAGCTCACGACGGACATGAACGTCGGCTTCGAGGGCCCGCGCAGCACGGCCCGCACCCTGATGCACGAGGGCGACACCCTGTTCGTGTCGCTCTCCTGGTCCGAGCACCCGGCCCCCACCACCTACGAGGACGCCTACAACCGCTTGGTCTGGACGGCCCACCACTGGCAGCACTGGCTCGACCACGGCCACTTCCCGGACCATCCGTGGCGCACAGCCCTCCAGCGCAGCGCGCTCACCCTCAAGGGCCTCTCGTACGCGAACACCGGGTCGCTGGTGGCGGCCGCCACCACCTCGCTTCCCGAGACCCCGGGTGGCGAGCGCAACTGGGACTATCGCTTCACCTGGATCCGCGACGCCACCTTCATGCTCTGGGGCCTCTACACGCTGGGCTTCGACTGGGAGGCGAACGACTTCTTCTACTTCATCGCCGACGTCGCGGAGGCCGAGGAGGGGACGCTCCAGATCATGTACGGCATCGACGGCGACCCCAGGCTCCCGGAGGAGACGCTCGACCACCTCTCTGGATACGAGGGTGCCCGCCCGGTGCGGGTGGGCAACGGCGCCTACAACCAGGAGCAGCACGACGTCTGGGGGGCGCTGCTCGACTCCGTCTACCTGCACACGAAGTCGCGCGACCACCTGCCGGAGCGGCTGTGGCCGATGCTCAAGAAGCAGGTGCAGAACGCGCTTGAGCGGTGGCGCGAGCCCGACCGCGGCATCTGGGAGGTCCGCGGCCCCCCGCAGCACTTCACCTCGTCCAAGCTCATGTGCTGGGTCGCTGCCGACCGCGGCGCCCGCCTGGCCGAGATCCGCGACGAGCTCGATTACGCGGCGCGCTGGCAGTCCGCGGCGGACGAGATCAGGGCTGACATCTGCGACAACGCGCTCGACGAGCGCGGCGTCTTCACTCAGCACTACGACACCGACGCCCTGGACGCATCGGTGCTCCTCATGGTGCTCACCCGCTTCCTGCCCCCCGACGACGAGCGGATCAAGAAGACCGTGCTGGCGATCGCCGACGAGCTGACCCACGACGGGCTCGTGCTGCGTTACCGCACCGACGAGACCGACGACGGGCTCGCCGGAGAGGAGGGCACGTTCACGATCTGCTCCTTCTGGCTCGTCTCGGCGCTGGTGGAGATCGGCGAGATCACGCGCGGGCGTGACCTCTGCGAGCGGCTGCTGGCGCATGCCAGCCCGCTCGGCCTCTACGCCGAGGAGATCGACCCCCGCTCGGGCCGCCACCTCGGCAACTTCCCGCAGGCGTTCACCCACCTGGCGCTCATCAACGCGGTCATGCACGTGATCCGCGCCGACCAGGGGTTGGAGCTAGGCCAGCTGCCGCTGGAGCGCGAATTGGCCCGCCAGCGCGGCCAGGCCTGACGACGACGCCGGATACCGGCGCCTGACGGCGTCCTCGGTCGCTCGCGTCCGCCGGACGCCACGCTCCCTGCGTCCTTGTCAGGCTTGGTCTCCGGCGCCCGTAGCCCTGACTCAGCGCGCACGGGAGGCGACCGGCGACGCGCGCTGAGCACGCTCCGCGCGTCGACCACCATCGCGGCGAACAGCGCGGCCAGGTAGGCCAGCGAGAAGAGGTAGAGGCGCAGCGCGCTGCGGCGATCGGCCCGGCGCACGAGGCGCCACGCGCCGTAGATGAAGGCCGCGCCGAGCGCAACGGAGCAGACGAGGTAGGCGAGGCCGAAGGCCCCCGCGCAGAACGGCAGCTGCGAGACGGCGTAGAGGAGCACCGAGTAGAGGAGGATCTGGCGCCGCGTCTCCACTTCGCCGCGCACCACCGGCAGCATCGGCACGCCGGCGCGCGCGTACTCGTCCTTCATCAGCAGCGACAGCGACCAGAAGTGCGGGGGTGTCCAGAAGAAGACGATCGCGAACAGGTACAGCGGGGTGCCGGCGAGCCCGCCGGTGACGGCGGCCCAGGCCACGAGCGGCGGCACCGCCCCGGCCGCGCCGCCGATCACGATGTTCTGTGGCGTCGCGCGCTTGAGCCAGAGCGTGTAGACGAACACGTAGCCCAGCAGGCCGGACAGCGCCAGAACCGCGGCGAGTGGGTTCACGGCGAGCGCCAGCAGGGCGAACGAGCCGCAGCCGAGCAGCACGCCATAGACGATCGCCGCGCGCGCCGAGACGCGCCCGCTCGCCACCGGCCGGTCGGCCGTGCGCTTCATGACGCGATCGATATCGCGGTCGAGCGCGTGGTTGATGGCGCCGGCGCCGCCGGCCGAGAGCGCCCCGCCGAGGCAGGTGAGCGCCACGAGCCCCAGCGAGGGGTCGCCGGCCACGTACATGGTCGCGATCGTCGTGAACAGCAGGAGCGACTGCACCTTCGGCTTGGTCATCTCGACGTAGTCCGAGACGACCGTGCGCCAGGCCGGCCGAGCGGCGACGGCTTCCATCACGCCGCCACCGCCTCCGCCCGCCCCCGAGCCCGCTCTCTGGCCGGGGCGAGCTGGAGCGCCAGGCCGAGGGTGGTGGCCCACAGGAGCGTTCCGAGGGCGAGGTGGAGCAGGATCAGGAGCTCGTACTCGTCAAGCCAGACGTTGAGCGCGCCGACCAGTATCTGAACAGCCAGCAGCGCGGCGAGCGCCCAGGCATAGCGCACGGCCACGCGGCGTCGCAGCGCCGTCACCACGAGCGCGATTACGAGCACCGAGGCCAGATACATGAACGCCCGGTGCGTGAGGTGGATATCGACGAGCTCGGCCTTGCCGAACGGCATGAACTCGCCGTTGCAGGTCGGGAACTGCTTCCCGCAGGCGTGGTGGGCACCGTCGCCGAGCGTGTAGTCCGCACGGCCGTAGTTCTGCGTGCCCGCCATGTAGCCGCCGGCCACGATCGTGCAGAAGACGGCGGCGGTGGCCGCGATCGCGAGAATCCGCAGGCCCGGGCCGCCGCGCTCGGCCTGGGCGCCGCTCACGACGCGCCAGAGGTAGAGAAGCCCGCCGAGCAGCAGCATCGCCAGGCCCAGGTGCGCGGCCACGTAGACCTCCTCGAGGTTCTCCTCCACCGTCGCGCCCCCGAGCGCGCCCTGCGCGATCACCAGAACGAGGATGGCGGCCGTCGCGGGAAGCAGCTGGCGATGCCGGCGCCACGCGAGCACGAACAGGGCGAGGATCATCAGCCCGACGACGATCGCCAGCACGCGGTGCGTGTACTCGACGATCGAGTTCAGGTCCACGCCCGGGACCACGTCGCCGTTGCAGAACGGCCAGCCGTTGAAGCCCGAACCCGCGGGCCCGCAGCCAAGGCCCGAGTCGGAGACACGCACGACGCCGCCCACGATGATCAGCACGAACGTGGAGATGCCGGTGGCTAGGACCAGGCGTCGCACGGGCTAAAGGCTGCGCGGCGCCGCCGGCTGCGCAACGGTCTCCGCGGGCACCGCGCCGGCCGCGACCTCGCGCCGGATGTCCTTCATCGGCTCGACGCTGCGGACGCGCGGGATCACGTCGAAGTTGTTCGGCGGCGGGGGCGACTGCGTGAACCACTCGAGCGTGTTGCCCTTCCAGGGGTCGTTGCCGGCCTTCTTGCCGCGCTTCAGGCTGACGAGCACATTCACCACCGTGACGATCACGCCGACGCCGAGGATGAAGGCCCCGATCGTCGAGATCAGGTTGTAGATCGTCACGTCCAGCTCCTCCGAGTAGTCGTAGATCCGTCGCGGCATACCGGAGAGGCCGGCCGAGTGCTGCGGCAGGAAGGTCGCGTTGAAGCCGATGAACATCAGCCAGAAGGAGAGCTTTCCGAGCGACTCCGACATCAGCCTGCCCGACATCTTCGGGAACCAGTAGTAGAGCCCGCCGAAGAGGCCGAACACACCGCCGCCGAACAGCACGTAGTGGAAGTGGGCGACGACGAAGTAGGTGTCGTGGAGCTGCCAGTCGACCGGGAAGATCGCGAGGATGACTCCCGAGATGCCGCCGATGACGAACAGGCCCGGCAGCGCGGCGGCGAAGTAGAGCGCCGTCTTGTAGACGATCTGCCCGCGCCACAGCGTGGCGATCCAGTTGAAGATCTTGATGCCCGTGGGTATGGCGATCAGGAACGAGGACAGCATGAAGAACGCGAGCACCACAGTCGACGTCGGCGTGGTGAACATGTGGTGCGCCCACACGAGCAGCCCGAGGAACGCGATCGCCACCGTCGCGGCCGCGATCGCCTTGTAGCCGAAGATCGGCTTGCGCGCGAACACGGGCAGGATCTCGGAGACCATCCCGAAGACCGGCAGCACCATGATGTAGACCTCGGGGTGGCCGAAGAACCAGAACAGGTGCTGCCAGAGGAGCGGGTCGCCTCCCCCGGCCGGGTCGAAGAAGGCGGTGCCGAAGTGACGGTCCGTGAGCAGCATCGTCACCGCCGCCGCCACCGCCGGCAGCGCCACGATCAGCAGGTAGCTGTAGATGAGGATCGACCACACGAACAGCGGCATTCGGCCCCAGCTCATGCCCCGGGCGCGCATGTTGTGGATCGTGGCTACGAAGTTGATCGCGCCGACGATCGACGAGATGCCGGTGAGGTGGATCATGAAAATCCACGCATCGACTCCGCCGCTGGGTGAGAAGGCGTCGTCGGACAGCGGCGGGTACATGGTCCAGCCCGCCTGCGGCGGCTCGAAGAAGAAGCTGCAGTAGAACGCGATCCCACCGAACAAGAGCAGCCAGTACGAGAGGGCGTTCAGGCGTGGGAACGCCATGTCGCGCGCGCCGATCATCAGCGGCACGAGGTAGTTCCCGAAGCCCGCCAGGACCGGCACCATGAACAGGAAGATCATCGTGGTGCCGTGGACCGTTGCCAGCCCGTTGTAGGCGCCGGGGTCGACCAGCGTGCCGTCGGGCTGGGCGAGCTGCAGGCGCATGATCAGCGCCTCCACGCCTCCCAGGATCAAGAACAGGAAGGTCGTGAACAGGTACAGGATCCCGATCTTCTTGTGGTCGGTGGTGGTGAGCCATTCGAGCCAGCCCCGCGGCCGGCTCGGGAGGCCGTGAAGGACGACCTCGGGGCGGGCGATGCGCCGCGTGACCGTGCCGGCCTCCACTAGTCGACCTCCCCGCCCGCTTCACGCCGCTCGCGCTGCTCCGCCAGCGCCTCGCCGGCCTCCCTTATGCCGGCCCGCTGGCGCTCCGCCCAGGCCTCGAACTCGTCGGGGGTGACCGCGCGCACCTCCGCGCGCATGTCGGCGTGTCCCTCACCGCAGAGCTCCGCGCACTGTCCGTCGAACACCCGTCCCGCCTTGCTTGCCGGGATCTTGAACCACGTCTTGTTCACGTGGCCGGGGACGCCGTCGACCTTGCCGCCCAGCTCGGGGATCCACCAGGAGTGGATCACGTCCGAGGCCGTGACCTCGAGCACGACCGTCGTGTCGGTGGGCACCACCATCTCGTAGTAGCTGAACAGCTGGTCGCCGCCCGCGTAGTCGTAGCGCCAGAGGTACTGCTGGCCGTTGACATCGATAGTCAGGATCGGACCGCCGCTCCTGGGCGGGTCCGGCTGATCGATCGAAGCGAAGCGCGCCTGGTTCGCCCGGAGGCCGTTCGGCCCCGAGGGCGGCGGGTTCTCGATGTCGTCGAGGTACAGGAATGTGACGACCGTGAGCACGACGAGGATGAGCGCGGCGGCGACGGTCCAGCCCATTTCCAGCGGCGTGTTCCCGCGGATCTGGGCCGCCTCCGGCCCCCCGCGCCGCATGCGGTACTTCACGAGCGACCAGATCAGCGTGCCCTCGACGATCAGGAAGATCACGATCGCCACGTAGAGCGTGATCTTGTAAAGCGTGTCGATGTCGTTCGCGTTCTCCGAGCCACCCGACTCGGGCGTGAACAGGTCTGCCGAGGCGCCCGGAGCGGCGAGCAGGAACGCCGTGAGCGCCGCGACTAGGGCGGCCAGTAGGACAACGCGTGTGCGGCGCCTGGGCAAGGCGGGCGGATCATATCTCCGGTCTCCACGCGGGCTCCACTTCGTTGCGGCTGCCCCGAACCGGCCCGACGCCGCTCGCTCATGCCCCTTCGAATGCGGGGTCGCGCTTCTCGACGAATGCGGCCACACCCTCCTGGAAGTCGCGCGTGCGCGCCAGGGCGTGCTGCAACTCGGCCTCGAGGTCGAGCTGGCCGTCGAGGTCCGGGTAGAGCATTCGGTTGAGGGCCCGCTTCGAGGATGCGTACGAGCGGGTGGGTCCCTTCGCGAGCCGCTCGACCAACTCGTTCGCGGCCGGCAGGAGCTCGTCGTCCGGAAGCACTCGATTCACCAGCCCCCACTCGAGTGCAAGCTCAGCCGGCACGCGCTCGCCGAGCAGGGCCATCTGGAAGGCGCGCGCCTTCCCGACGGCGGCCGGGACGAACAGCGTCGAGCCGCCGTCGGGCATGAGGCCGATGTTGACGAAGGCGAGCCCGAAGAAGGCCGACTCCGCGGCGAGCACGAGATCGCAGGCGAACGCGAGCGACGCGCCGATTCCGACCGCGGGCCCGTTCACCGCCGCCACGACCGGCTTCTCGAGCCGGCGGACGCCCGCGATGATCGGGTGGTAGAGCTCGTCCAGCTCCTTGCGCACGTCCGGCAGGCCGTCTTCCGCCGGGTCGAAGCCCTCCCTGAGGTCGGCCCCCGACGAGAAGCCGCGGCCGGCGCCGGTCACGAGCACGGCGCGCACCGAGGGGTCGACGGCGTCGGCGGTGATCACCTGCTTCAGCTCCCGCCCGAACTCGGCGGTCCAGGCGTTGAGGCTCTCGGGTCGATTGAGGGTGACCCGCCCGATGCCCTCCGACTGCTCCCAGATGACGGTCGCGTAGCTCATGAGCGCCACCCTACAGCCGCGGCAAGCTCGCGCACGCCGGGCTCGATCGCGGGCTCGGCGATCCGGCCATAGCCGAGCAGGAGCGCCGCCGGGCCGGGGAGCAGGCGATGCTCGCGGAGACCCTGGAGGCCGATCCCGCGGGCGCTGGCGGCCTCGACGACGGCGGGCTCGTCCACGCCGGCGGGCAGATGTGCGAGCAGATGGAGTCCGGCGGCGATCCCGCTGACCCGCACGGTCGGCAGGTGGCGCGCCAGCGCCGCGATCAGGGCGTCCCGGCGGCGCCGGTAGGCGCCACGGGTGCGCCGCAGGTGGCGATCGAGCTCGCCGCGCTCGACGAAGTCCGCAAGCGCGAGCTGCTCGATCACGGGCGTGCCGAGGTCGTCCTGGGCCTTCGCCTGCGCCAGCTCCCCGACCAGCGACTCGGGGACCACTAGCCAGCCGAGCCGCAGCGCCGGCGCCAGCGTCTTGCTCACGGACCCCGCGTACACGACGCGCTCGGGCGCCAGCCCCTGCACGGCGCCGACCGGCGGGCGGTCGTAGCGGTACTCGGCGTCGTAGTCGTCCTCCAACACGAGCCCGCCGTGGCTCGCCCAGTCGAGCAGCGCCGCGCGGCGCTCGGGCGCGAGCACCACGCCCGTGGGGAACTGATGGGCGGGGGTGACGAGGACCACGTCCACGTCGGCCTCGGCGAGCGCGTCCGGGCGGAGCCCCTCGTGGTCGACGGGCACGGCCAGCGGCTCGAGGCCCGTGGTCGCCAGCTGGCGCGCGCGCCGGGCCGCTGCCGGGGTCCTCGACGCCGACCCGGCGACCGCCGCGGGCCAGCACGGTCCGTCCCACGAGCGCCATTCCCTGCGCCATCCCGGAGGTGACGATCACGCAGCCTGGATCGCAGTCGACTCCTCGCACGCGGCCGAGGTAGGCAGTGAGTGCCCGGCGCAGCTCGGGAGCGCCGCGCGGGTCGCCGTAGTCGAGCCTCGCGTGAGGCGCGTCGCGCAGGCCGCGCCGAAGCGAGGTGGCCCAGGACTGGCGCGGGAAGAGCGACACGTCGGGTCCTCCGGGCCGGAAGTCGAAGCGCGGGGGTCGCTCCTCCGCGAGCGGACGTCCCGAGTCCGTGGGGCGCGCGGCGGTCTCCGACACGCGCGTCGGCGCGCCGCGGCGCGCCACCAAGTAGCCCTCGGCCGCGAGCTGGGCGTAGGCGTCCACCACCACGCCGCGGGACACGTCGAGATCTCGCGCGAGCGCGCGCGTGGAGGGCAGGCGAGCTCCCGCCGCGAGCCGGCCGGAGCGCACCGCCGCGCGCAGCTGCTCCTCGAGCTGAGCGCGCAGAGGGCCGGCCGCGCGCCGCTCCAGCCGCACCATCAGCTCGAGATCCGAAGTGGTCCTCATCTCCACACCCTAAGTGGACCTTCCAAGCGAACCACCTTAGACGTACCGTCCCGAGCCATGCTCGACCCCGGCACCTTCCTCGCGGCGCTGATGCGCCGGCGCAGGCCGGCGTGAGCGCCAATCTGCGCGGATCCCTCGCCGCCACCACCGCCCTCGCGCTGGTGGGCTCGCTCGTCGCGGCCGCCGACGTCGTGGAGGGCTACCCGCTCGCGGCCGGCCAGGCGCTCCGCTACCTGCTCGCCGCCGCCGTGCTTCTGCTGCTCGCGCGGGGGCGGCTGCCGCGCCTGAGCCCGCGCGAGGCCGCTCGGCCTCGCGGCTCTCGCCGCCACCGGCCTCGTGCTCTTCAACCTGTTCGTGATCGAGGGCGTGCGCGAGACCGATCCGGCCACCGTCGGCGTGATCGTGGGCTGCGTCCCCGTGGTGCTCGCGGTGGCCGCCCCGCTGCTCGCGGGCCGGCCGGTGAGCACGTGGGTGGTGGCCGCCGCGGTCGTCGTCGCCGCCGGCGCGGCCGGTGTGCAGTGGGCCGACGGCGGGATCACACTCGCCGGCCTGCTGCTGGCGCTTGGCGCGCTCGCCTGCGAGGCGTGTTTCTCGCTCCTCGCCGCCCCTCACCTCAAGCGCCTCGGGCCGCTCGCATTGTCGACCTACGCCTGCCTGTTCGCGCTGCCGATGCTGGCCGCGTGGAGTCTGATCGCCGATGGGCCCTCGCTGCCCCTGCCGACGCCGGAGGAGGCGGCGGCGATCGCCTACCTGGGAGTGGCGGTCACGACCATCGGCTTCGTGGCCTGGTACACCGCGGTCGGACTGCTCGGCGTCGAGCGAGCCGGCCTGTTCTCCGGCGTCCTGCCGGTCAGCGCGCTCGCGTGCTCGGCGGCGCTCGGCGTGGCGGAGCTGACGCCGCAGCGGCTCGCCGCCGTCGCCTTGGTGGCCGCCGGCATCACGCTCGGGATGCGGACGGACGCGCCGCGGGCCGCCACGGCGCCGGCCTGAGTTTCGGTGATCCACTCCTCGGTCCCCATCCGAACAAGGGATAAGCCACCCAAGCACACGAGGAAGCCGAGATGTGGGACACCAATGAACTCGACCGGGCGATGGCGCAACGCGACGCCCTGTTCGCCCTCGCCGACGCCACCGCCGAGCTGCTCTCTCGATCTTCCGTCGCGGCGGGAGAGATGCTGCGCAGTCAGGCGGCGCGGTGCCTGCACGCTCCCGAGGCCGAGCTGGTGACGCTCGCCCGCAGGCAGCCGGCGGACCGCGCCATGAGGCCCGCCGCCTACCCGCCGCCGCCGGTCGCGCCTCTCCGCCGGCCGCTCCGGGCTGCGTAGGAGTGCGGACCGGGCGCCCCGGGTGTGCCCGGGCGCCGCCCCACCTTCAGCGCGCCCGCTCGGGCGGAGCCGACCGGCCGACGGAGACCTCCCGCCTCCGGGAGACACCCACCCGGGCCCAGCGGGCGGCCGTCCTATCCTCAGCCGAATGGTGCTCGACTCCCTCGAGTGGCTCGGTCACTCGGGCTTTCGCATCCGGCTGGGAAGGGCCGTCGTCTACATCGATCCGTACCGCGTGCCCAATGGATCGCCCGCGGCGGACCTGATCCTGATAACCCACGGCCACTACGACCACTTCTCTCCGCAGGACGTCGAGCGCCTCTCCGCGAAGGGCACCTGGCTGGTCGGTCCCGCCGCCGTCGCGGAGCGGGTGAGCGGCCGGGTGCATTCGATCGCCCCCGGCGAGAGCCTCGCCGACGAGCTCGTTCGCGGCGTGGACGTGAGGGCGGTGGCGGCCTACAACACGTCGAAGCGCGACGGCGACGGGAACCCCTTCCACCCGACGGGACGCCGGGTGGGTGGGATACGAGCTGAACGTTCGCGGAGAGCGGCTTTACCATTCCGGCGACACCGACGTGATCCCCGAGATGGACAGCGTCACGGGCGTCGACGTCGCGTTGCTCCCCGTCAGCGGCGTGTACGTCATGACCGCGCAGGAGGCCGCCGAGGCGGCGCGGCGCATCCAGCCCCGAGTTGCCGTCCCCATGCACTGGGGCGAGCACATCGGAACCGAGCAGGATGCTCGCACCTTCGCCGAGCACGCCCCGGTGAAGGTGCGGATCATGAGCAAGGAGGGGGAGGAGGGCTGACGGGGGATGGACGCTGACCGCCAGCGCGCGGCGCTGAGGGGGATCGCCGCCGAAGACCCCGAGCTCGCCGCGCGGCTGATCCTGATGACGCTGCCTGCGGCGGCGTCTCGGATTCGCGGCGAGCTGGCATACGACCTCGGTGTCGAGGGCCTCGGCGTGCGGCGCGTCTCGGTCTCGGGCGGGCGTGCGCGCGTGGACGAGTCCCCCGACGAGGACGTCGGCGACACCGACTTTCGCATCCGGACCGATCCCAGCGCCCTCGTGGATCTGGCAACCGGCGCCTCGGGCCCGATCCGCCTGATGCTGACCCGTCGTCTGCGGATACGGGGCAAGCGCCGCCGCGCCGTGCGGCTCCGGGACCTGTCCTCCGCGGGCGTAGATCTCGCGCAGGTCGTCGACGCCGGCGGGGCGCTCGATCCCGACGTTCTGTACCGCAGCCTCCCGTACCTCATCGACCCGGCATGGACGAAGGGCCACGACTTCACGGTCCGCTACGAGGTGACCGGACCGGGCGGCGGCGATTGGTACATCCAGGTCCGCGACGGCGAGCGCCTCGAGGTCACGCGGGAGGCGCCCGAGGGCCGGGAGATCGCCGCGACCGCGCGGCTCTCCTTCGAGGGCTACCAGCAGATGGCGGCTCGAAAGGTGACGCCGACGCGGGCGATGCAGAGTCAGCTGACCACCGTCGACGGTCAGATCCATCCGATCACCCTGCTCGGTCGGTGGATCGACCGCTCGCAGGGCGGCGACGCCGGCGAGCTCGAGCGAGAGGAGAGCCAGCGTCGGCTGCAGGCCTGGCGCGCTCGGCCGGGCGCGGGCGACGGCGCCGGCCCCGGCCAAGGCGACCCCGGACACGAGGCGGAGGGGGCGCGAGACGGCAGCCGCCTGCTCGACTACCGCCAGCTCTACCGGCTCTGGGAGCGCCAGAACTGGAAGGCGCACGAGATCGACTTCTCGGTCGACCGCGAGCAGTGGGTGACGACGCCGCGCGAGGCGCAGGAGAGCACGCTCTGGACCCTCGGCTCGTTCTACGTCGGCGAGGAGCGAGTCACGGCCGACCTGGCGCCGTTCCTGATGGCCGCCCCCAGCGGCGAGATCGAGCTCTTTCTGGCCACGCAGCTGGTGGACGAGGCGCGCCACGCCGCCTTCTTCGACCGCTTCGGGGCGGAGGTCATGTGCCTCGCGGCCGAGGACCTGCGCGGCCGCACGCGCGAGGTCGAGCGGCTTCTGCTTCCGCCCTGGCGCGAGGTCTTCGACGACGGCCTGCGCGACGTCGCGAGGCGCATCGAGGCGAAGCCCGACGACTTCGACCTCTTCGTTGAGGGGATCGCCACGTACCACATGGTGGTCGAGGGCTTCCTGGCGGTCACGGGACAGACCCTGATCCGCGACTACATGCTCGAGCACTCGCTCTACCCGGGTTTCTGCGAGGGCTTCGGGCTCGTGGAACGCGACGAGCACCGCCATCTGGCCTTCGGCGTCCGCTTCCTGCGCGACGCCATCGACGCGGACCCGCGTCACCGCGGCCACGATCGAGCGGGTCGTGATGGAGCTGGCTCCGCGCGCCGCCTACGTGTTCGCGCCGCCGTACGTCACGGACCCCCGCGACTACGTCGCGTACGGGTACAGCTCGCGCCAGATCTACGGCCTCGCATATCGCACGCTGAAGCGGCGGATGACGGTGCTGGACATCGAGATCCCGGCGCCCGAAGAGTTCATGCCGGGGCCGATCGACGAGCCGTCGCAGCCTCGTGAGCGCCACGCCCGGCGCGACTAGCCCTGCCTCGAGCCTGCGGCGAGGATATGCTGCTCGGCCTTGCGAAGCACTCGTGCCCTCCGCCGGCTGGCGTGGGGCGCGGTGGCGGTCGGAATCGCCACGCCGTTGGTCCGCCGTCGCCTGAAGCTCCGGGTGCCGGTGGTGTCGGCGTTGACCTGGCCGGCCCCCGCCGCGCTCGCGCTCGCCACTCCCCGCACGCCGTTGCGCGACGCGGGCATCTACGCGCTGCAGATGTGGGCGTACTTCGCGCACTACGACATGCCGGACGACGACCCGGAGGCGCTGATGCGGCGCCTGAGAGTCGACTACCCGATCCGGCTCGACCGCGCGATCGGGCTCGGTCAGTGTCCCACCACGCGCCTGCAGCGCGCGCTTGGGCGAGAGGGCCACGTCGGCGCGATCGACTACGGACTGTCGGTGGTCCACTGGAGCTGGTTCGGGGTGCCGCACGCGACGCTCGTCTACCTACTGCTCCGCCATCCCGCCAAGTACCCTCGCTCGGCGGTTCTGATGTCCGCCTGCTTCGACCTCGGCTGCGTGGTCTATTGGCTCGTGCCCACGGCCCCGCCGTGGTGGGCGGGGACGCAGGGCCGCATGCCGCCGGTGCGGCGCATCATGGAGGAGGCGGGCGAGCGGTTCTGGAGGCGTCTCTGGGGGCCGCTTTACCATTCTCTTCAAGGCAACCCCTTCGCCGCGATGCCCTCACTTCACTTCGGCACGTCCGTCATGGCCGCCCGGCTGCTCTCCCAAGTTGGCAGCCGGCACGGCGCGCTCGGCTGGGGATACGCCCTCTCGCTTGGTTTCGGACTCGTCTACCTCGGCGAGCACTACGTGGTCGACCTCATCGCGGGCCTCGCGCTCGCGGAGGCGATCTGGCGCGTTGCTCCGCGGGTGGAGCCGGCGGTGCGGCTGATCGCGGGCGCCGTTCGCGGGCTAGAGCCGCGGGTCGCCTGATGGGGGCGGACGAGCGCCGCCTCCTTTACGAGGAGCCACCCCTCGAGGAGGCCCCGGACGACGAGGAGGGGACCGACGAGGAGCTCGAGGTAGGGCGCTTTCAGGCTCTCCTCCACGACCGGCGCAGGCTTCTCACCGGGGTGCTGCTGGTCGTGGTCATCGTCTTCGCGATCTACATCGTCTTCCCGAGGATCGTCGGCACGGAGGAGGCCCTCGAGAGGTTCGACGAGGCCGTGTGGTACTGGATCGTCGTCGCGCTCGGCTTCAACGTCGTCGCGTTCGGAGCCTACGTGGCGCTCTTCAGGGGGGTCCTGTCGGGAAACATCGACGACGACGTGCGCCGCCGCCTCGACCTGCGCGCCTCGTACCAGATCACGATGGCGGGGCTGGCGGCCACTCGCATCTTCTCCGCGGCGGGCGTGGGCGGCATCGTGCTCACCTACTGGGCGCTGCGCAAGGCGGGGATGCCCCGGAGGCGCTCGGCCTGCCGCATGGTCGCGTTCATCGTCCTCACGTACTTCGTCTACCTGGGCGCTCTCATCGTCTTCGGCATCCTGCTGCGCACCCACGTCCTGCCCGGGAGCGCTCCGCTCGCGGGCACGATCGTGCCGGCCGCAGTGGCCGCGGCGGTGATGGGGGTCTTCCTCCTCGTTGCCCTGATCCCGAACGATGTCGAGCGCCGGATCCAGCAATTCGGACAGGGCTACCGCCACACCCGCTATCTCCTGCGCCTGGTCAAGGGCCCGGCAACCATCGCGACCGGTACGCGGACCGCGATCTCCTACGTGCGCAGCCCGCGGCGCGGCGTGCTGGCGGTGGGCGGCGCCGTCGGCTTCTGGGCGGCCAACATCGGGGTGCTGTGGGCGGCGTTCGAGGCCTTCGGCGGCAACGTGCCCCTCGCGGTCCTGGTCCAGGGATTCTTCGTGGGCATGGCCGCGAACCTGATTCCATCGCCCGCCGGCGGGGTGGGATCCGTGGACGCTGGGATGATCGGTGCGTTCGTGCTCTTCGGCATCCCGAGCTCGGTCGTCTTCCCGGCGGTGCTCACGTACCGTGTGATCGCCTTCTGGCTGCCGATCCCGCCCGGCGTGGTCGCCTTCTTCCAGCTGCGCCGCACGGTCGCGCGGTGGGAGCGCGAGCGCAACCAGACGCAGGCTCGCGCGTCTATACTTCAGAAAGTAAAGTGAGGGAGATGACTACGGAGATCAGGGACATCGAGAATGTCGTCATCGTCGGGAGCGGCCCTGCCGGCTATACGGCGGCGCTCTACACGTCGCGCGCGGATCTCGATCCGCTGGTGGTCGAGGGCTTCGCGTGGGGTGGTCTGCTCCAGCAGACCACCGACGTCGAAAACTATCCGGGGTACCCCGAGGGCGTGCTCGGCCCACAGATGATGCAGGAGTTCCGCGACCAGGCCGAGCGCTTCGGAACGCGCTTCATCACCGACGACGCGACGAAGATCGACCTCGCGAGCGAACCCGGCGGCGTTCACCTCGTGCACGTGGGCGACATGCAGATTCGCACCCGCGCCGTCATCCTCGCGATGGGCGCCGAGCCCAAGAAGCTGGGCGTACCGGGCGAGGACGAGCTGGCCGCTCGCGGAGTCTCCTACTGCGCCACCTGCGACGCCGCCTTCTTCCGCGGCGCCCAGACCCTGGTGGTGGGCGGCGGCGACACCGCGATGGAGGAGGCCGCCTTCCTTGCGAAGTTCGCGGACAAGGTGACGGTCGTCCACCGCCGCGGCGAGTTCCGCGCGTCGGCGATCATGCTTCAGCGCGCGAAGGACATGGAGAACCTCGAGCTGCTCACCCCATACGTGGTGGAGCGGTTCGAGTCCGGCGAGAACGGCGCCCTGTCGAAGGCCGTGCTGCGAAACGTGGACGACGGTTCGGAGCGGGAGGTGCCGGTTACCGGCGCCTTCGTCGCGATCGGGCATCGTCCCAACTCGCAGCTGGTGGAGGGGCAGCTGGAGGCCGACCCGAACGGCTATCTCGAGGTCCTGGGCCGCACCACGAAGACGAAGCGGCCGGGCGTGTTCGCGGCGGGCGACCTGACCGATCACGTCTATCGCCAGGCGGTCACGGCCGCCGGCACCGGCTGCATAGCGGCGCTCGACGCCGAGGCCTATCTGCGCGACACCCCGGTGGACCCCGAGGCCCACTGGGCTCCTCGGGCGCTGCCGCTCGAGTCCGCGGCGTCGTAGCTCGCACCGCTGGGTGCCCCGGGTCTGGACGAACTGGGCGCGCGACCAGCGCTGCGCGCCGGAGCGCATCGAGCGGCCGCGCTCCGAGGAGGAGCTCGTCCGCGCGGTCACGGGGGCGCGGCGGGTAAAGGTCGCCGGCGCGGGCCACTCCTTCAACGACATCGCCTGCACCGACGGCGTGATGATCGACCTCTCGGGGATGAACCGGATACTCGACGTCGCCGGGGAGGACGTGACCGTCGAGGCCGGGATCACCCTGCGCGAGCTCGGCGAGCAACTCGCCGCGCGCGGGCTCGCGATGGAGAACCAAGGCGACGTTGACCCGCAGACTCTCGGCGGCGCTATCTCGACGGCCACTCACGGCACGGGCGCGCTCTTCCGCAACCTCTCCTCTCAAGTGGTGAGCGTCCGGATCGTGACGGGCGGCGGCGACCTGCTCGACGTGCGCGACGGCGACGAGCTGCGCGCCGCCCGGGTCGGCCTGGGCGCGCTCGGCGCCGTCTCGGCGGTCACGCTTCGCTGCGTTCCCGCCTTCACGGTTCATCGGATCGACGAGCCGCGCCCGCTCGACGAGGTGCTTCCCCGCCTCGACGAGCTCGCGAAAGCGCACCACCACTGGGAGGCGTTCACGCTGCCGTACACCCGTATGGCGCTCACTCTCAGCTCCGAGCGGACGTATCGGAGGGCGCGCCCGCGGCCGCCGGCGCGCGCGTTCCTGCGCGACGTATTGATCGAGAACGCGGTCCTCTACGCCGCCTGTCGGCTCGGCAGGCGCTTCCCGTCCACGATCCCCGCGGTAAACCGGCGCTTGGCCGCGCTGATGAGCCGCGCCGAGCATCTGGACGCGAGCCACCGCGTGTACGCCAACACGCGGCTCGTGCGCTTCACGGAGATGGAGTACGCGATCGCGCGCGAGCACGCGGCCGAGGCGCTCGAACGGGTGCTGGCCCTGATCGAGCGGCGCCGGCTGCGGGTGGGGTTCCCGATCGAGCTGCGCCTGGTCGCGGGCGATGACGCCCTGCTGTCGACCGCCTACGGTCGGCCGACCGCCTACATCGCGGTTCACCAGTATCACGGCATGGAGTTCGAGACCTACTTCCGGGCCGTCGAGGCGATCATGGAGGACTACGGCGGCCGGCCGCACTGGGGAAAGCGCCACTACCAGTCGGCCGCCACGCTTGCCGCGCGCTACCCCGAGTGGGACCGCTTTCAAGAGGTGCGGCGGCGCCTCGACCCGGAGGGCCGCTTCGAGAACGACTACACGCGGCGGGTTCTCGGCCCGGCTGTCGCCCTAACCGCAGCCCCGCAGGCGGCGGTCGAGCGTCACGACTCGCCCGTCCAGCGTCCGCACCGTTGCCCGCACGCGATCGCCGTCGACCGGGGCCGTGAACGGCCCGCGACTGTCGGTGGTCCGGGTGCGTGCGCGGAAGATGACCCTCTCGATCCGGCGTCCCCTCGCGCTCACACGGCAGCCGTTCACCCGGAGCCGGGCGGCGGGGCGCGTCCGGCAGCCCTCGCCCGCGCAGACCCTGAGGGCCTGGAGGCGCCGCGCCAGCTCGGCCCGGACTGGCGCATAGTCCGGATCGTCGTGAAGGCTCTGGAGCTGGTGGGGGTCGCGCTCGAGGTCGTAGAGCTCGCGCTCGCCCGTCGTGTACTCGGCGTACACGTAGCGGTAGGTCCGAATCGCCGCGAAGCCCTTCACGATGAAGCCCTCCGCCCCCTCGATCAGGAGATCGCGGCCCCACTCGAGGCGCGGATCGGCGAGCAGCGGGAGGAGCGAGCTTCCGTCCTGTGGCTTGGTGGCTGGCGCGCCGGCCAGGTCGAGGATCGTCGGCGCGAGGTCGGCGTTCGTCACGAGCTGTCGGCGCTCCGCGCCGGCGGGAACGCCCGGGCCGCGCATGATCAGCGGCACCCGGATCGACGGCTCGTATACGAGCATCTTGTCGTTCGGCATGCGGTGCTCGCCGTGGAAGAAGCCGTTGTCCGAGGTGAAGACGACGAGCGTGTTGTCGAGCTCTCCCGTCGCGCGCAGGGAGTCCGCGATCGCCACCACGGCCTCGTCCACCGCCAGCAGCGACTCGAGGCGCTGGCGGTAGTTCTCCTCGATCGCCTCGGCCTGCTGCGGCTCGATCGAGGGGAAGGCGCGCAGGTAGGCCGGCTTGTCCGACATGTCGGCCTCGTTGAAGGATGCCCGCACGCTCGGGGGCAGCGGCTCGGCGACGAAGACGTCTCGATGGCGGGGCGCGGGGACCGCGGTCAGCAAGCCCGGTGGGTCGTCGAGCTCGCGCGGCCCGCCGTCATGGGGCGCGAGGAAGGCGACGGACAGGAAGAACGGCGCGTCGTCCCTGGCCGCGCGCCTTATCAGCTCCACGGCCCGGCCGGCATAGAGGTCCGTCGAGTAGTCCGACTCGTAGGTGCGCAGCACGCCGTTCTCGTTCAGCATCGTGCCGTAGTACTGGTAGGTGAAAGGGTCCACCGATCCGTGCCAGTCATCCCATCCGGGCGGTACGTGGTACGGCCCGAGGTCTATGCCGTAGCGATTGAGGAACTTGCCCACGTGCATGGTCCGGTAGCCCGCCCGCTGAAGCCACACCGGCAACGTCTCCCTCCTCGGGAGGCGGCCGTAGCCGCCGGTGGGAGGGCGGTTGCCGAGCACACCGTGGTTGTGGGCGTACTGCCCGGTGAGGAAGGTGGCGCGCGACGGGCAGCAGAGCGCGAACGAGACGAAGCTGCGGGTGAACGTGGTGCCCCGGTCGGCGAGCGTGCGGCGCACCCCCGGCATCACCCGCAGCGACTCGAGCGTCTGATCGTCCGTCATCAGCACGACGACGTTGGGGCGCTCGTCGTGGGCTTCCTGGCCGGCGGCGCCCGCGCCGCCGCATCCGGGCGCCGCGAAGGCTAGAAGCAGTAGGAGAGCAAGCGGGCCGCGGCCACGCGCCATGTCAGCCGCATGCTTGCACGCGGCGGTCGAGCGTGAGCCGGCGCCCGTCACGGGTCTCCGCGCGGACTCGCAGCCGGAACGGCCTTCCCGGTCGCAGGCGGGCATGCGGGATCAGGCGCGTGAGCGGCGGCGGACTCACGCGCGCCACGCGCCGCCGGCCGACGAGCACGTCGGCGCTCACCACTTCGCGCTTCTCCGGCCCGCTCACGAAGACCCTCAGGTCGCCCGGCACGCAGCGGGGCGGGCGCGGCCGAACGTGAAGCTTGAGCTGCGGGTGCTCGACGCAGCCGGAGCCGGCGCACCGCTTGAGGCTGCGCAGGCTTGCCCTCAGATCTCTCTGGACCGCCGCGTACTCCTCGGAGCCGTCCCTGCTCGCCAGCTCGAACGGATCCTTCAGCAGGTCGTAGAGCTCGTATTCGCCGGTGGTGTTGTGCTCGACGTAGAGGTAGCGGTAGTTGCGAATTCCGCGATAGGCGGGCACGCCGTTCGCGCCGTTCCCGTTCTCGATCAGGATGTCTCGGCCCCATTCCGCCCCGGGGTCGGCGAGCAGGCGCAGCAGCGAGCGACCATCCTGCACGCGCCCGGGGAACACGTCGGTCTCGTCGAGGATCGTGGCCGGAACGTCGACGTTTGCCACCAGCCGGTCGTCGACCCGGCCGCGCGGCACGCCGGGGCCGCGCATGATCATGGGAACGCGGATCGAGGGCTCGTAGGGAAGGACCTTCTCCGCGAGGGCGCGGTGCTCGCCGTGCATGAATCCGTTGTCCGCCGTGTAGACGATCAGCGTGTTCTCGAGCTCGCCGGTGCTCGCCAGCACATTCAGCACGTGGGCCACCGCCTCGTCGACCGCGAGCAGGCTCTCGAGCTCCTGGCGCCAGTTCTCCTCGATCGCCGCCTCCTTCTCGGGCGTGAAGCGGGGGCGATCCGCGACCACCTGCGGCTTGTCGTACATGCTCGCCTCGTCGAAGTTCGGCGGCCGCGGCATGGGGGTCGCGGCGAAGGCGTCGCGATGCCGCGGCGCGGGCGAGGGGGTCCGGATCAAGGTGGGATCGTCCGGGTCGCGCGGCCCGCCGCTATGCGGCGCCGCGAACCAGAGCTGGAGGAAGAAGGGCTGGTCGCCCGGCGCCGCGTCCTCGATGAGCTCGCCGGCGCGCCGGGCGAGGAAGTCGGTCTGATAGTCGCTCGGCTCGTCGAGGTCCGGATAGGACTCGAGGTCCCCGTCCTCGACCACCTTCCACGAGGTGTAGTTGAAGGCGTTTGCGTGAGGCATCCCGTGCCAGTCGGTCCAGCCCGGCGGGACGCCGTCCTCCGCCCGGTAGCCGTTCAGGTAGCGGCCGACGTGCATCGTGCGGTAGCCCGCCTGTTGCAGCCACACCGGCATCGAGTTGGCGCCTTCGAACACGGCGAAGCCGCCGAACGGCCCGGCGTTGTGGAGCACGCCGTGGTTGTGGGCGTACTGGCCGGTGAGATGCGTCGAGCGCGAGGGACAGCAGAGCGGGAAGCTCGAGATCGACTGCTCGAAGCGCGTTCCCTGGGCGGCGAGAAGCCCGTTCACCTGCGTCATGTACGGCAGAGAGGCCTGCGTCTGGTCGTCGGTCATCAGCACGACCACGTTGGGCCGCGCCGCGGCGGGGCCGGCGGCTACGAGCAGCACGAGAAGGGCGGCCAGCAGGGTGAGACGGGCCATCGGGACCGGAACACGAGCGGGGGCGCCGGGTTGCGCCCCGCGACCTAGAGCTCGCAGCGGCCCTCGCCGCGATAGGTCGGCACCTCGTCGACGATCTGGTCGCCGCTCACGAGGTAGAGGCTCTGGAATCGCTCGCACAGCTCGCCGGCCTTCGCGTGGCGTAGGTAGACCCTGTCGCCGACGCGGAGGCTAGCGGCAGCGGCCCCGACAACCGGAGTCTGCACCTCGCCTGCGCCCTCGAGCGAATCCAGCCGGAGCCCGCGCGGGAGGTGCGGCCGGGGCAGCCGGTCGCGGCCCGCGGGGCCCGAGGCGTGGTAGCCGCCACCCAGCAGGGTGGCCACGCCCCCGCTCGGGCGCCGCACAACCGGCATCGCGAACATCGCAGCGGGGCTCAGGCTGAAGTGCGCGTAGCGGTCGAAGAGGGTGGGCGCGAAGAAGCCCGATCCTGCGGTGACCTCGGTGACGACCGCCTCGCGGCGCGTCGTGTGGATGCTCCCGGTGCCGCCCCCGTTCACGATCGCCACCGGCGTCACCTCCCGGACCGCGGCGACCGCGGCCGCGCGGCGCTCCGCGATCTCGGCGGCGGACCGACGTTTGACCATGCGGATGAAAGGCTCCTGCACGCGCCTGCCGAGCGGCCGGTCGACGACGCCGGCGATGTGAGCCTCGTAGCCCATGATCGCGGCGAGCTCGAAGGCCGGCCGGGAGGCGATCTCGCGCGCCAGGGACCGCACTCCGTCGGGCGAACGCAAGGGTGAGCGCTTGGCGCCGATCTTGAGCCGGCCGCCGAGTGGCCACCACCCGACGTCGAGCTCGATGCAGACGCGGATCGGTCGGACGGGGTCGGGCGCCGCCGCCTCGATGTAGTCGAGGTGGTCGGCGGAGTCCACCATCAGGATCGGGCCGCGCTCGGATTCGAGCCGGGCGAGGTCGGCCAGCGCGCCACGGTCGGAGGTCGGGTAGGCGAGCAGGAGATCCTCGAAGCCGTGGCCGTGGAGCCAAAGGCTCTCCGGAAGCGTGAAGGTCATGAGTCCGCGGAAGCCGGGGTCGTTCGCGAGGATCGCGGAGAGCAGCGCGCGGCAGCGCACCGACTTGCTCGCCACGCGGATCGGAGTGCCCGCGGCGCGGTCCAGCATCTCGCGGGCGTTCGACCACATCGCGTCGAGATCGACCAGGGCGAACGGAGCGTCGACCCCGGAGAAGATCGCTTCGAGCTCCTCGTAGGTGCGTTCGCGTGCGCCCGCCACGGGCTCGACGGCGGTCGCGGCCATGACGACGAAGTATCGCGAGTAGCGTGGTGGGGCGTGGCCGAACCCGCGCTCACGGCACCGCCGCGGATGCCGGCGATGGTCCTCGTGCTCGGGGCGATCTCGTCCGTGCAGTTCGGCGCGGCGCTCGCGAAGACGCTCTTCGACGAGATCGGCGCCGGCGGCACGGTCTTCGTTCGAGTGCTGTTCGCGGCGCTCGTGCTCGCGCTGATCTGGCGCCCCCGGGTGGCCGGTCTCGGGCGGCGCGAAGGCCTACTGGCCGTCCTCTTCGGCCTGACTCTCGCGGGAATGAACCTCGCCTTCTACTCGGCGCTCGACCGAATCCCGCTCGGGATCACGGTGACGCTCGAGTTCGTCGGTCCGCTCGGGGTCGCGGTCGCCGGCTCGCGCGGGGCGCTCGACCTGCTCTGGGTCGGGCTCGCGGCGGCCGGAATCCTCCTGCTCTCCGACTTCGGCACCACCGACCTCGACGGCCTCGGGGTCGCGCTGGCCCTGTTCGCGGGCTGCCTCTGGGCGGCCTACATCCTTCTGAGCGCGCGCGTGGGCCAGGTGTTCCCCGGCGGCAGCGGGCTGGCGCTCGCGATGGTGGTCGCGGCCGTGCTCCTCTGCCCGGTCGGGGTGGCGGACGCCGGCGCCGACCTCTTCGTGCCCTGGATCCTCGCCGCGGGGGCCGCCGTGGCGATCCTCTCCTCGGTGATTCCCTACTCGCTCGAGCTGGAGGCGCTCAGGCGGATACCGCCGGGCGTGTTCGGCGTGCTGATGAGCCTCGAGCCTGGGGTGGCGGCGCTGGCGGGCTTCGTGGTGCTCGGCGAGGAGCTCGTGCCGCGCGAGCTCGTGGCGATCCTGCTTGTGGTGGCGGCCAGCGCGGGAGCCGCCAGCGGGGCGAAGGTCGCGCCGCGTGATGCGTGAGTTCGCGGGCACTGTGGCACCTAGGGGGTCGTATATGCCACCTATGTGACGCAGTAGCCGTCGCCGGCACCGCCGCCCCGTCACCGCAAATAGATCGGATTCGACAGGATCCAGGTGCGCTCGCGCCCGCGCGCGTGGCGGTACGCCTCCACCCGGTAGACGCCCGGTTCCTCGACCTCCTGCTCGAGAGCCTCGCCCTCGGCGGCGGCGATTTCCCGGCCGTCGCGCAGGAGCCGCAGCCGCGCCGGCAGCGGCGCTCGCGTTCGCAGGGTGCGGCGGTCGGCGGGGGCCTCGGCCCCCATCGCCAGGTCGTCCGCCTCGAACGCGAAGCCGCGGGCGGGCGCGATGGCGTCGACGGCGATGTAGCAGCGGCCCGCGCGCAGCGCGTCGTAGACCTGCTCGCGGTCCTGTCCCAGCGCGCGCGTTGGCGCGCCCTCGCACAGGACGTGGGTGCGGATCTGGCGGAACGAGCGGCGGTAGGACATCACCCGCAGCGGGACGAAGGGCCCGACCCGCTTGCCGAACTGGTGCGCGTCGAGCCCGCCGATGGCGACCACGCGGCGCGTGCGGCAGAGCTCGTCCCAGCCGCGCATGTTGCGCTCGGGCGGATGCGCGAGCACGCGGCTCGGGGTGAGCACGAAGCGCGCGATGTCCGCGATGCTCGCGGCGCGTGCGGCGGTGTCGTTGACGAAGCTCCAGAGCTCGATCCCGTGGAGCGCCTCGCAGTCGAGCGCCTCGAACGGCATCCCCGGCGCGCGCTCGAAACGCGGCGACCCCTGCGAGAAGGGGTGGGCGGCGAAGCCGAAGCCGCCGGCGTCCCGGACCGCTCGGCAGATGCCGGCGCCGTCGAGGCCCTTGTGGTCGATCTTCTCGTCGAGGCCGAATGCGAGGTAGTGGTTGCGGCGTCTCGGCGAAACCTCCTCGCCGACGAGCACGAGCACGTCGTCGTACCAACCCTCCTCGCCGCGGTGCTTGGCCTCGAGCGTGTCGTGGTCCGTGAGCAGAACGACGTCGGCGCGGGCTCGCCGAGCGGCCCGCACGATCTCGGGCACGGTGCCCGTGCCGTCCGAGTACAGCGAGTGCAGGTGGACGACGCAGGCCAGATCGTGCATGCAAGTAGTGTCTAGGAACGTCGACACCTTCCACGCTCGAGGTGGGCGGGGAGTCGTACGAGATCTTCCGCATCGACGCCCTCCAGGACCGGTACGACGTCGCGCGGCTGCCCGTACTCGCTGAAGGTCCTGCTGGAAAACCTGCTGCGCCACGGCGAGGACGAAGGGGCCGAGGCGGTGGCGCGCTGGGTCGCGACGGACGAGCCATCGACGGAGATCGCGTACACGCCCGCGCGCGTCTTGATGCAGGACTTCACCGGCGTGCCGGCGATCGTGGACCTCGCGGCGATGCGCGACGCGATGGAGACGCTCGGCGGGGATGCCAGGCGAATCAACCCGCTCGTGCCGGTAGAGCTCGTGATCGATCACTCGATCCAGGTGGACGTGTTCGCCGAGCGGCTGGCGTTCCAGCGCAACGCCGAGCTCGAGTTCGAGCGCAACCGCGAGCGCTACGCGTTCCTGCGCTGGGGCCAGACCGCGTTCGACAACTTCAAGGTCGTCCCGCCCAACACCGGCATCTGCCACCAGGTGAACCTCGAGTACCTCGGGCGCGTGGTTGAAACGCGGAACGGCCAGGCCTTCCCCGACACGCTCGTGGGCACCGACTCGCATACCACGATGATCAACGGCCTGGGGGTGCTCGGCTGGGGAGTGGGGGGCATCGAGGCGGAGGCGGCGATGCTCGGCCAGCCGGTGTCGATGCTGATCCCGCAGGTCGTCGGCTTCAAGCTGACTGGCGAGCTGCCCGAGGGCTCGACCGCCACCGATCTCGTGCTCACCGTCACCCAGATGCTGCGGCAGCGCGGCGTGGTCGGGAAGTTCGTCGAGTTCTTCGGCGAGGGGCTCGCGAAGCTGCCGCTGGCGGACCGCGCCACGATCGGCAACATGGCGCCCGAGTACGGCGCCACCTGCGGCATCTTCCCCGTCGACGCCGAGACACTCCGCTACCTGGAGTTCTCCGGCCGCCCGGCCGAGCGCGTGGAGCTCGTGGAGGCCTACTGCCGCGAGCAGGGGCTCTTCCACGAGCCGGGCTCGGAGGACGCCACCTACTCGGACACGCTCGAGCTCGACCTGGGGGACGTGGAGCCGTCGCTGGCGGGGCCGAAGCGTCCACAGGACAGGGTCGCGCTCGCCGACGCCGCGGAGGACTTCCGCGCCGAGCTGACGGAGCTGACCGCGGACGCCGGCGACGGGTCGCTGGCGGGCTACGACGAGGCGGCCGCCGAGTCGTTTCCGGCGAGCGATCCCCCAACCGGGAACGGCGGCGGCACCGCGCCGGCGCCCGGGCACGAGCACGCCGGGACCGCGGTCGCCGAGCGCCGCGAGGGGCTCGACCACGGCGCAGTCGTGATCGCCGCGATCACGAGCTGCACCAACACCTCGAACCCCTCGGTGATGCTCGGCGCCGGGCTGCTCGCCAAGAAGGCGGTCGAGGCGGGGCTCGCGCGCCGGCCGTGGGTCAAGACGTCGCTCGCCCCGGGCTCGAAGGTCGTGACCGACTATCTCGAGCGCGCCGGCCTGATCGAGCCGCTGTCGCGGCTCGGGTTCGACCTCGTCGGGTACGGCTGCACGACCTGCATCGGCAACTCGGGCCCGCTGCCGGAGGAGATCTCGCGCGAGATCCGGGAACGGGACCTCGTCGTCGCGTCTGTGCTGTCGGGCAACCGCAACTTCGAGGGCCGCATCCACCCCGAGGTGAGGATGAACTACCTCGCCTCGCCGCCGCTGTGCGTGGCCTACGCGCTGGCCGGCCGGATGGACCTCGACATCGTGAGCGAGCCGCTCCAGGGCGATGTTCGCCTGCGCGACATCTGGCCCTCGCAGCGCGAGGTGAGCGAGGCGATCGAGGGCGCGATCGAGTCGGACATGTTCCGCCGGAGCTACGGCGAGGTCTTCGACGGCGACGACAACTGGAACGCGCTCGAGGTGCCCGAGGGCGACCGGTACGACTGGGATCCCGAGTCGACCTACGTCAAGCGCCCCCCTTACTTCGACGGCATGCCGGCGGACGCGCCCGGCTTCGAGCCGATTCGCGGCGCCCGCGCGATCGCGCTGCTCGGCGACAGCGTCACGACGGATCACATCTCGCCGGCGGGAGCGATCAAGAAGGACTCCCCGGCGGGGAGGTACCTGATCGAGCGCGGCGTCGAGCCGCGCGACTTCAATTCCTACGGCTCGCGCCGCGGCAACCACGAGGTGATGATGCGCGGCACGTTCGCGAACATCCGCCTGCGCAACAAGCTGGCCCCCGGCACGGAGGGCGGGTTCACGACGAAGAACGGCGAAGTCACCTCGATCTACGAGGCGGCGATGGAGTACGCCGAAGAGGGCGTGCCGCTGTGCGTGCTCGCCGGCAAGGAGTACGGCTCCGGCTCGTCGCGCGACTGGGCCGCCAAGGGCCCCCGGCTGCTCGGCGTGCGCTTCGTCATCGCGGAGTCGTACGAGCGGATCCACCGCTCGAACCTGGTGGGCATGGGGGTGCTGCCGCTGCAGTTCCCCGACGGCGAGTCGGTCGAGTCGCTCGGCCTGACCGGCGAGGAGACCTTCCACCTGGCGCCGCTCGAGGAGGGCGCGCGCGCGCTGCGCGTGGAGGCCGGCGGGGTGCAGTTCGACGCCCGCGTGCGGATCGACACGCCCAACGAGTGGGAGTACTACCGGCACGGCGGGATCCTCCACTTCGTGCTGCGCCACCTTGCCGGATAACCGCCTCCTCCACCACGACCTCTGCTTCGGCTGCGGCCACGCGAACCTCTTCGGCCTACAGCTCGAGCTCGCGCCCCGCCCCGGCGGCGGCGTCGAGGGTCGGTTCTTCGTCAAGCAGGACCACCAGGGTCCGCCGGGCTACGCACACGGCGGCGTGCTGGCCGCCGCGCTCGACGAGGCGATGGCGCTGCTCGTGCACGACCAGGGCACTCGCGCGCTGACCAAGCGGCTGGAGGTCGACCTGCTCGCGCCCGCGCCGGTGGGGACGTTCGTGAGCGTAGTCGCGGAGCTTGAGGACGCCGGGGGCCGCGCGCTGCACCTTCGTGCGAGCGCGTCGGGCGAGGACGGCCGCAGGCTGGCCGTGGCGCGGGGCACCTTCGTGCGCGTCGAGCCGCGGGTTGACAACTGATAGATCAATCAATAAGCTAACCGGGCAATGACGGTCCGTTCAGCCAGCAAGCCCGAGGCGCGCTCGAGCTCCGATGAGCGGCGCGAGCAGGTGATCCAGGCCGCGGTGAAGGAGTTCGCGGCGCACGGGTTCCACGCCGCGAGCACGAGCGCGATCGCCAAGCGGGCGGGAATCTCGCAGCCCTACATCTACGCGCTGTTCCCGAACAAGCGCGAGCTCTTCCTCGCGACCCACCGGCGCGTAGTTCAGCGCATCCGTGAGGCGTTCACCGAAGCCGCCCGCGGGGCGGAGGGGACCGAGGAGCGCCTCGATCGGATGGGACAGGCGTACCTGCGCCTGCTCGAGGACCGGGACGAGATCCTCGCTCAGATGCAGGCGCACGCCGCGGCCGGCGATCCCGAGCTGCTGGAACCGGTTCGCGGCGAGTTCACGCGCCTCGTAGAGGACGCGCGGCGGATCAGCGGCGCGTCCCAGGAGCAGATCGTCGACTTCTTCGCCAAGGGCATGCTGCTCAACGTGGCCGCGGCACTCGATTTGCAGCCGGACTACTTCTGGCCCGACTCGGAGTGAACCTCTCTCTTTTTTTCACCGACGCCTGATAGATCAATCAATAAGGAGACGACGATGACAAGCAACCGCAGCCTCTTGACCCTCGCGATCGTCTCGGTCGCCCTCTTCATGGTCACGCTCGACAACCTGGTCGTGACGAATGCGCTGGTCAGCATTCGCGAGGATCTGGGCGCCTCTCTCGAGGAGCTCGAGTGGACCGTGAACGCGTACACGCTGAGCTTCGCGGTGTTCCTCCTCACCGCGGCGGCGATCGGCGATCGGCTCGGGCGGCGGGCGGTGTTCGTCGCCGGAATCGGCGTGTTCACGCTCGCCTCGGCGGCCGCGGCGCTCGCGCCGAGTACGGACGCCCTGATCGCGGCTCGCGCTGTGCAGGGACTCGGCGCCGCGGTGATCACCCCGCTCTCGCTCACCCTCCTCAGTGAGGCCTTCCCCGCCGAGAAGCGCGGCCTCGCGCTGGGCGTGTGGTCGGGCGTGTCCGGGCTCGGCGTGGCGCTCGGACCGGTGGTCGGCGGCGCGGTCGTCGAGGGATTCTCGTGGCAATGGATCTTCTGGCTCAACGTGCCGGTCGGGCTGGCGCTCGCGCCGGTGGCGCTGGCGATCCTGACCGAGAGCCGCGGGGCCAACCGCAGCCTGGACGTGCCCGGCGTGTCGCTCGCGAGCGCCGGTCTGCTCGGCGTGGTGTTCGGCATCGTCCGGGCGCAGTCGCTCGGCTGGACCAGCACGACCGTCCTCGCCTCGATCGGCGTGGGCGTGGCGCTGCTCGCCGCGTTCGTCGTGTGGGAGCTGCGCGCGCAGGCGCCGATGGTCCCGATGCGCTTCTTCAAGAACCGTACGTTCGCGGCCACCAGCGGCGTGTCGCTGGCGATGTTCTTCGGCGCGTTCGGCTCGATCTTCCTGCTGGCGCAGTTCTTCCAGGTGGCGCAGGGCTACTCGCCGCTCGAGGCGGGGCTCCGCACGCTGCCCTGGACCGCCATGCCGATCTTCGTCGCTCCGATCGCCGGCGTGCTCTCAGACCGCATCGGCAGCCGGCCGCTCATGGCCGTCGGGCTGGCGCTCCAGGCGATCGGACTCGGGTGGCTCGCGACCGTGACCGAGCCGGACGTGGCGTACGGTCTCCTGGTGCCGGGGTTCGTGATGGCGGGATCCGGGATGGCGCTTGTATTCGCTCCGGCCGCGAACGCGGTGCTGGGCGCCGTCCGGCCGAGCGAGGTCGGCCAGGCCTCGGGCGCCACCAACACGATCCGCGAGATCGGCGGCGTGCTCGGGGTGGCCGTGCTGGCAACGGTGTTCAGCGACGTCGGCGGCGTGGGCTCGCCCGCGGCCTACGTCGACGGCCTGGTGCCGGCGGTGTGGGTCGGGGCTGCCGTACTGGCGGCGGGCGCGGTGGTTGCGCTGCTCGTGCCGGGCAAGGGCGCGGCCGAGGGCGCGGCGGTCGACCGAGCGTACGACGGGCAGGTAAGGGAGGCGGTGGCCGCGTAGCGACCCCGCTTCCCGCCGCGCGAGGGGGGGTTGGGCACGAAACCGGCCATATAGGCCGGTTTTGTGTCACACCCCTGTGTCAGTGCGTAGCGGAGGGCGCGCGCTCGGACTGCTTGGCCGTCACCACGGTTACGGGCAGGCCGAATTTCTCCACGCGATGGGGTAGGTCGCGTCGCAGCCAGTGTGAGACGCGGGCCGGCAGCGTCGAGATGATGATCTCGTCGAACCTGCCGCCCTCGAGCGCCTGCTCCACCGCGACGAAAGGCTCGCTGTCGCCGATTATCCCCTCGACGTGCCCGCCGGCGGCCTCGTCGAGCAGCGGGAGGGCGAGCTCGAGCGTGGCCGCAGTCTCCTCGGTGTCAGGGTCCCAGTAGGGACGGGGCACCAGCAGCGTGAAGGTGCACGGGGACCGGCCGGCGCGGGCGCGAACCTCGTCGAGCAGCCTCGGCGTCGCCGCGGTTCGGTGAGCAACGACCAGCAAGCGCGCGGGCGTCATCCCGCGGGGATTGTCGCACCGCGCCCTTCCTCAACAGCGCGAGCGCTTCACCGTACCGCGGCCAGGCTCGACCCAGATCGGGCTCGAGACCGTGTCGATCAGCGCGCCCCGCATCAACTGCAACCGCCAGCGACCGCTGCCGGTGCCCTCGAAGCGATACGTGAAGCGGTCGCTCGCGACGGGGACGCGGGCCACGTCGCGCCATCCTTCACGACCAGCAGCTCGCGGCCGGCGCCGCCTCTGACGTGCGCCTCGAAGCTCGCTCCGTCCGCACGGATCACGTCGCCTACCATCGCCGTCCCGGAGCCGCCGCGGGGGCGGGCGGTGAAGCGCAGGTCGGGACCGCCGTTTCCGGTGACCTTGACGTACGTGCGGCGGGCCCGCACGCCGCACTCGATCCCCCGCTCCGACAGCTCCGGCGCGCGCACGACCGTGGTGGCCCTGCCGATCGGGGCCTGGAGGATCGAGGTCGTTCGCCCGGCGTTGTGCGAGTCGCTCGATCCCACCGCCGCGATCCGGTGGCCGAGCCTAGCAGGCGCTCGTACTCCGCGATCGCCGTGACCGTGAACGGGTTCGGCGCGCCGCCGAGCTCCGACGGACCGGTGGCGATCTCGTACGCGTCGAGCTCCGAGAGGCCGGTCTCCTCGTCCGAGTACTCCCAGAAACAGCCGCGGCAGAAGGCCGCCGCGGCGGGGTCCACGGGCGGGAAGATCGTCGGGTGGTTGATCTGCGTCCACCCGCCGAGTCGATGGATCTCGCGGAACAGCTCGCGAGGGTCGCGGTGGCCGCGTAGCCGTCGAAGCGAACCGTCCCTCGCACGCTCGTATATGGATCCCTCGCGGTAGTCCACGAACCGGGCGCTGGCGTGGTTGTTCGCGTGCCCGCCGTACGTGATCACCTCGTCGCTCCGGATGATCAGCTTGCCGGGGTAGAGTCGCTGGTGGCGACCGATCTCGCCCCAGGCGCTGCCGGAGACGTAGTCGGACAGCGTGATGAAGTCGAGGCCGGCGCCACCCTCCGCCAGCGGACGGAAGGCATAGCCGAAGACCTCGGTCATGGTCGCGTCGCCGTAGGCGGAGTGCTCGGCGTGGACGTGCATGTCCCCGGCGTACCAGCCGGGCTGCGGGGCGGCGGGCCGGCGGTCGTAGCGTGCCGGCCGGTACGGTGCGTCGGCGAACGCCCGGTCGTCGGAGAGCTTGATCTCCACCCGCCAGGCGACCTTTCCATCGGCGTCTCCCTCCGACCGCGGTATCACCGCCGCCACGCCGAGCTCGACGGCCCACCGCCCGGGCCGGATGCGACCGGGCAGGAAGGCGCGCGTCGTCTTGCCGGGCGGCTCGATGCGCGGCCTCGCCGTGTACTGCGCCTTGGTCGAGAACCCCTCGGCCGAGACCGTCACGTCGGGATGGCTCGAGCCGCCCCAGCCGCGAAACTCGTCCACTCCCCAGAACGTGGACCGCTTCCGGCGTGGCTCGTACAGCCCGAGGTCGAGCGTGTGGCTGCTCGTGCCGGATTCGGGCCGGTCGAAGCAGTACTTCACGCGGATGGCGGTTGTACCGCGCGGAACGCGGAACGGCAGCATCACGAAGCTCTCCGCGAGCCTGGTGCCGAACTCGCCGGTGATCACTCGGTCCGGCTCGACGGCCCGGCCGGGGCACGGCCCCTCCTGGGCCGCCGCCGGCGCCGCGGAGGCGAGGGCGACGGCAATGCAGATCCCCCCGATCCGTCGCCGCCGCCCCGCCATCCGTGCGAAGAACCTAGCGCGCGGGTACAACTCACGGAGTGCCCGAGAACCTGACCCGCCAGATACTCCGCGAGCGGCTCGTCGACGGCGAGCTCACCCCCGGCGACGCGATCTCGCTGAAGGTCGACCAGACGCTGCTTCAGGACGCCACCGGGACGATGGCGCTGATGCAGTTCGAGCAGCTGGACGTGCCGCGGGTCCAGGTCGAGCGGGCCGTCCAGTACGTGGACCACAACGTGATCCAGCTCGACTTCAAGAATCCGGACGACCACCGGATGCTGCAGGCCCTCTGCCGCCGCTACGGGATCGACTACTCGCGCCCCGGCAACGGCATCTGTCACTACGTTCACATCGAGCGCTACGCGAAGCCGGGCGGCGTCCTGGTGGGCGCCGACTCGCACACCACCACGAGCGGCGCGCTCGGGATGATCGCCATCGGCGCGGGCGGCCTCGACGTTGCCGTGTCCATGGCCGGCCATCCCTTCGAGATCGCCTGCCCCGCCGTGGTCGAGGTGTGGCTCGAGGGCACGCTGCAGCGGCCCTGGGTGCAGGCCAAGGACGTGATCCTGGAGCTGCTGCGACGCCTCTCCGTACGCGGCGGCAAGAACAAGGTGTTCGAGTTCACCGGGCCGGGCACGCGCGACCTGAGCGTGCCCGAGCGCGGCACGATCGCGAACATGATCGCGGAGCTCGGCGCCACCGCCGCGGTCTTCCCTCCCGACGAGTCCACCCGCGACTGGCTAAGGCGCCAGCAGCGCGAGGAGGACTTCGCCGAGATCGGCCCCGACCCCGGCAGCCACTACGACGATCGCGTGGACATCGATCTCGCGGAGCTCGCGCCGCTCGTGGCGAAGCCGCAGAACCCGGACAACGTGGTGTCGGTGGAGGAGGTGGCCGGCACGCCGGTCGAGCAGGTGTGCATCGGCTCCTCGGTCAACTCCGCCTACGTCGACCTCGCGCTCCCCGCGGCCATCCTCGCGGATCGGAAGGAGCAGCTGGTGCACGAGCGCGTGACCGCCACGGCGACTCCGGGCTCGCGCCAGATCCTCGTCGCGATCGCCGAGTCCGGCGTCTACCGCCAGCTCGTCGAGGGCGGCGTGCGCATGCTCGAGCCGGTGTGCGGCCCGTGCGTCGGGATGGGCCAGGCGCCGCCTTCGAACGCCAACTCGCTGCGCACCTTCAACCGCAACTTCCCCGGCCGGTCCGGCACTCCAAACGACTCCGTCTACCTCTGCTCTCCGGCCGTCGCGGCGGTATCGATGCTGCACGGCGAGATCCGCGACCCCCGCGACTACGGCGATCCGCCCGCGCTGCTCGAGATGCCCGCGCTGCAGCCGTACGTCGACGACCGCCACATCTTCCCCCCGGCGCCCGCCGACGAGGCCGAGGAGATCGAGATTCCGCGCGGTCCCAACATCAAGACGCCGCCGGAGCACACGCCGCTCGAGGAGGAGCTGTCGGCGCGGATCGCGACCGTGCAACCGGACAACATCTCGACGGGCGATCTTGCCCCCGACGGGGTGATCGTCATGAGCTATCGCTCGAACATCCCCGCGATCGCCGAGTTCACGTTCCAGCACCGCGACCCCGAGTTCCGCAAGCGCATGCAGGAGTGGGGCACGGGGTTCATCGTCGGTGGCCACAACTACGGCCAGGGCTCGTCGCGCGAGCACGCGGCGCTGGCCCCGCTCCAGCTGGGGGTGAAGGCCGTGTTCGCGAAGTCGTTCGCGCGCATCCATCGCCGCAACCTGGTCGCCCAGGGGATCCTCGCGCTCACGTTCGAGGACGAGTCGGACTACGACCGGGCTCGTGTGGGGGACACCTGGACGCTCCCGGGCGTGAGGCAGGAGCTCGAGAACGGGGCGGACGAGATCGGCGTGCGAATCGAGGAGTCGGGCGAGGAGTTCACCGTCACGCACGACTTCGCTCCGAGGGAGCGTGAAATCCTTGTGAGCGGTGGCCTCCTCCATTACCTCAGAGAGCAAGCAGCCGCTTGACGTCACGGCCGTGCGCGAGCGCTTCCCGGCGCTCGCGTCGCGGGCCGCCTACCTCGACGGCCCGGGGGGATCGCAGGTGCCGCGGGAGGTGCTCGACGCGGTCGCCGGCTATCTGCGCGACTCGAACGCCAACCTCGGCGGCGCGTTCCCGACATCGGCGTCGTCCGACGAGGTGATGGCGAGCGGCCGGGCGGCCGCCGCCGACTTCACGGGCGGTGACGGCGCCGGGATCGCCTTCGGGGCGAACATGACCACGCTCAACTTCCAGCTCGCCCACGCGGTCGCGCGCACCCTCGAGGCCGGAGACGAGATCCTGGTCACGCAGCTCGATCACGACGCCAACGTGTCGCCGTGGCTGCTGGTGGCGCGCGATCACGGGTTGGCCGTGCGCAAGGCGCCCATCCGCACGGACGACGTCACGCTCGACGAGGATGCGCTCGAGGCGTTGATCGGCGAGCGCACACGGGTCGTGGCCTTCACCCTCGCCTCCAACGCGGTCGGCTCGATCCCCGACGCAGCGCGCATCGCCGCCGCGGCGCACCGGGCCGGAGCGCTCGCCTGGGCGGACGGCGTCCACCTCGCCCCGCATCGCCGCCTGCGCGCGCGTGAATGGGGGATCGACGTGCTGCTCTGCTCGCCCTACAAGTTCTTCGGCCCGCACCTCGGGATAGCGGCCATCCGCCCGGACCTGGCCGAATCGCTGCCGGCCGACCGCGTGCGGCCGGCCAGCGAGGAGCCGCCGGGGCACCGCTTCGAGACCGGCACCCAGTCGCACGAGGCGATCGCCGGCACGGTGGCCGCGATCGGCTACCTGCGCTCACTCGGTGGCGGCGACCTGGACCTGGCGTTCGACCGCATCGAGCGGCACGAGACGGCGCTCAGCGAGCGCTTCCTCGCCGGATTGCCCGACGACCTGACGCTCTACGGGATCCCGCGCGCCGAGGGTCGAACGCCCACCTTCTGCTTCAACCTCGCCGGCGAGGAGCCGCGCGCTGTGGCGGCGCGGCTTGCGGGGCGCGACATCTACGTCTGGGACGGCGACTACTACGCGCTCGAGCCGATCCGTGCACTAGGTCTGGGCGAGGGCGGCGCCGTCCGGGCGGGCTTTCTTCACTACACGACCGAGGACGAGGTCGACCGGCTGCTCGAGGCGCTCGCCGGCTGAGCGGCGTCCATCGATATCGATTCGGAGGAGCTCCCGGTGCGCGGATGCTGCGGACGCACGGCCCGCCGATCCGAGCCGGGGTTCTTGCGATCATGCCGGCATGCCCCCGCTCACCGCGAAGGAGCGTGCGCAGCTTCCCGACCGCGCCTTTGCGTACATCGATTCGCGGGGGAAACGTCGTCTGCCGATCCACGACGCGGCGCACGTCCGGAACGCCCTCGCGCGGTTCAGCCAGGTGGCGTTCGAGGACGAGGGCGCGCGGGACCGGGCGCGCAGCCGGCTGCTCAGGGCGGCCAAGAAGCACGGGATCATGCCCATCGGCTTCATCAGCGCGCAGCTGGAACCGCAGCGGAAGCTGCCGAAGGGCCACGTCACGTTCCTGCTCACCGATCTCGAGGGGTCGACCGAGCTGCTCGCGAACCTCGGCGATCGCTACGCGCGGCTGCTCGGCGACGTTCGTCGTCTGGTGCGCGCCGAGGTGCGGTCCGCCGCAGGTCGCGAGGTGTCCGCCCGCGGGGACGACGTCTTCGCGGTGTTCGAGCGCGCCCCGGGGGCGGTCGAGGCGGCGCTGGGGATCCAGCGGGCGATGCGGGCCGGCGACTGGCCCGGAGGCAGCGACGTGCGGCTGCGAATCGGCCTGCATCGCGGCCGTCCCACGCTCACCGACACCGGCTACGTCGGGCTCTCCGTTCACGCCGCCGCGCGCATCTGCTTCGCGGCGCACGGAGGTCAGATCGTGATGTCGTCCGCCGTCCGCGCGGCGGTCGCCGAGTCGCTCGCGGACGGAGTCGACCTGAGGGGCATTGGCGCATGGCGATTCCGCGGCCTGCGCGAGCCGGTCGAGCTGTTCCAGGTGGAGGCGGCCGACCTGCTCTCCGACTTCCCGCCGCCTCGATCGGCTGACCGCGCCAACTAGCTCATCCGGCCGCCGACGCGTGCGCTTACGCGCCAATCTTCGCGGCCCCGCTCACGCAGCGCGCTTTCCTGGATACTCCCGTGCTGAGTTGAGTGCCCGTATTCCGAGTCGGAGCCCATTGGAGGTCGCTCATGCGCAAGTTGCTTCCGTTAGTTCTCCTCGCCGCCCTCGCGGGCACCCTACTCGCAGCGGTACCCGCCCTCTCGGCGCGCAAGACCGTCGAGGTGGACGACAACTACTTCGTGCGCCAGGGAAGCCCGCCGACGGTGAGAGTCAACCGCAACGACACGGTCGTGTGGCAGTGGGAGGGCCGCAATCCGCACAACGTGACGGTGACGAGCGGTCCGGCCCGGTTCAATTCCCGCACGCAGAGCTCGGGCAGCTATCGGAAGAAGGTGACGCGCGCCGGGGGCTACCGAATCGTCTGCACGATCCACGCGGGCATGCAGATGAGGCTCAGGGTGCGGCGATAGCCGCTTCCTGAAGCACCGACGCTGGCCGTCAGGCCAGCGCGTTCACGCCGGTCACCGCACGCGCGATGATCAGCTTCTGGATCTGGGAGGTGCCCTCATAGAGGGTGGTCACTCGCGCGTCGCGCAGATAGCGCTCGACCGGATAGTCGTCGACGTAGCCGGAGCCGCCGTGCACCTGGATCGCGGTGTTGGCGCACTTCACCGCCGCCTCCGTTGCGTAGAGCTTCGCGATCGACGTCTCGGTGGTGTTCGGCCGGCCGGTGTCCTTCAGCCAGCCCGCTCGCCACACGAGCGCTCGCGCCGCATCGGTCTCCACGACCATGTCGGCGATCATCTCCTGGACGAGCTGGAAGGAGGCGATCGGCCGGTCGAACTGCCGGCGCTCCTTGGCGTACGCGACCGAGGCGTCGACGCAGCCCTGGCAGATGCCCACGCAGCCGGCGGCCACGCTGTAGCGACCCGAGTCGAGTGCCGTCATGGCGATCTTGAAGCCCTCGCCCACCTCACCCATCAGCTCGCCCTCCACGCCGTCGAGCGAGAGCTCGGCCGTGTCGGAGCCGCGGAGCCCGAGCTTCCCGTGGATCTCCTGGGTCGTGAAGCCGGCCTGGTCCGTGGGGACGAGGAAGCAGGCGAGGCCTTTGTGCTTCCTGTCCGGCTCCGTCTGGGCGAAGACGAGCGCCAGCTCCGAGTAGTTGCCGAGCGAGATCCACATCTTGCCGCCCGTGATGCGCCAGGTCCCGTTGACCTTCTCGGCGCGCGTTTTCAGGTTCGCGGCGTCGGAGCCGGTGTCCGGCTCGGTCAAGCCGAAGCAGCCGAGGGCCTCGCCCGAGCAGAGCCGCGGCAGCCATTCCTTCTTCTGCTCCTCGCTGCCCCAGCGCACGATCGAGGAGCAGACGAGCGAGGTGACCACCGAGACCACCGTTCGCATGGCGGAGTCGCCGCGCCCGATCTCCTCGACGATCAGAGCGTACGTGCGGTAGTCCACCGCCCGGCCGCCGTACTCCTCGGGCACGATCGCCCCGAGGAACCCCATGTCCGCGATCTTCCGCACGAGCTCGGTGTCGAAGCGCTCGTTGCGGTCGTTCTCGCGGACGCGGGGGACGATCTCCCGGTCGGTGAAGTCGCGGGCCGTTTCGCGAATCAGCCGCTGTTCGTCTGTCAGCTCGAAATCGATCATTCGGTGTGGATTTTGGGGGCCGCTCGCTCCCGGCGCTCCGCCGCTTGGAGCGCCGCCTGCTCGTCGGTGAAGCTCTCGAAGCGCACCAGCTTGCCGTCCTCCATCGTCCAGACGGTGTGGAGCACCACCTCGGTCGTCACACCGCTCGCGCGTCCGCGAGCGCGGAAGTGCGACCGGGTGAGCACCCTCCGGTCGTCGAGCTCACGGATCTCGTCCGCCGTCATGGTGATCGTCTCCCAGGGGTCGCGGAAGGCGTCCCAGAACCGGCGGACTCCCGCGTGCCCGCGGTACTCGGGCTGGATTCCGGGCCAGGCCTGGATCGGGCGCCAGACCACGTCGGGGTCGATCAGCTCGAGGGTCGCGTCGAGGTCCCCGCGGCTCCACGCCTCCATGCCCTCGCGGACGAGATCGGGGTTCGACTTCACCGCGCCTCCACCACCGCTGCCATGCCCTGCCCGACGCCGATGCACATCGTCGCAACGCCGTAGCGTGCGCCGCGACGCCGCATCTCCCACGCGAGCGTGCCGATCAGGCGGGCGCCCGAGCAGCCGAGCGGATGGCCAATCGCAATCGCCCCGCCGTTCACGTTGAGGCGCTCGTGGTCGAAGCCCAGCTCGCGCATCGAGGCGAGCGCCTGCGACGCGAACGCCTCGTTCAGCTCGACGAGGTCGATGTCGCGGGCGTTCAGCCCGGCGCGACCGAGCGCCGCGCGGGTGGCCGGCACGGGGCCGATTCCCATGTAGGCGGGATCGACGCCGGCCGAGCCGCTCGACAGGATCCGCGCCAACGGCTCCCTTCCGAGCGCGCGAGCCTTCTCCTCGCTCGTGAGGACCACGCAGGCCGCGCCGTCGTTGATCTGGGAGGAGTTGCCGGCGGTGACCGTCCCGGCGTTCCGGAAGGCGGGTCGAAGCGAGGCGAGCCGCTCGAGCGACGTGTCGGGGCGGGGGCCCTCGTCGGCGTGAATGGTCACCGGGTCGCCCTTGGGCTGCGGCGCGTCGACGGTCACGATCTCGTCGTCGAAGCGGCCCGCCTCCGCGGCGGCGATAGCGCGCCGGTGGGACTCGAGCGCGAACGCGTCCTGATCCTCCCGCGACACGCCGTAGCGCTGGGCCACGTTCTCGCCCGTCTCGCCCATGGACTCGGTCGAGTGGCTCTTGGCCATCCGGGGATTGACGAAGCGCCAGCCGATCGTGGTGTCGACCAGCTCGATGTTCCCGCGCGCGAACCCGCGCTCGGGCTTGAGCGCCGCGAGCGGCGAGCGCGACATCGACTCGACGCCGCCTGCGAGCACCAGATCGGCCTCGCCGAGCCGGATCTGGCGCGCCCCCTGGACCACCGCCTCCAGGCCGGAGGCGCAGAGCCGGTTGACCGTCGCGGCGGGAACCTCGACCGGCAGCCCAGCGAGCAGCGCGGCCATTCGCGCCACGTTGCGGTTGTCCTCGCCCGCCTGGTTCGCGCACCCCATGTAGACCTCGTCGACCTCGGCCGGATCGATCTCGTTGCGATCAACCGCCGCCCGCAGCACCCGGGCGGCGAGATCGTCCGGGCGCACGCTCGAGATCACGCCGCCGTAGCGGCCGATCGGCGTGCGCAGGGCGTCGATGATCATTGCGTCCGGCACGGTGCAGGAGCGTACACTCGCCGCGTGGACGAGTTCGCCGTCTTCGTCCTGTTCGGTCTCATAGTCGTCGTCGGCATATTTCTGGCCCTCGGCAAGTGGTATCCGGGTTCCGGCGCCGAGCAGGTCCACTGGCGCCCGACCCGCTCGCCCGAGTTGGAGGCCCAGCTCGAGCTCGACGACATCGAGCAGATGCTCGAGGCGCAGAACGCCCGCCGCCGTGCGAGCGGCCGGCCGGAGTTGACCGAAGACGACGTGCGCGCCCAGGTGGCGGAGGACGAGCGCCTGCGCGAGAGCCTTCGGCGCCGGGCGGCGCGACCGCCCTCCGGATAGCCATCCCGTGGCGCGCGTGCTGATCGTGGGCTGCGGGTGCCGTGGCCGCGCGCTGGCCGCCCGGCTCATCGCCGGGGGCTATGCGGTGCGCGGCACCACTCGCGACCCGGCGCGCGCGGCCGCGATCGAGGCGGCCGGCGCCGAGGCCGTGGTGGCGGACCCGGATAGGCTCGCCACGCTCGTCCCGCGCCTTGCCGGGGTGAGCGCGGTGTGCTGGCTGCTCGGGAGCGCCGAGGCCGGAGCCGAGCTGCACGGCCCGCGGCTGCGCACCCTCCTCGAGCGGCTAGTGGACACCCCGGTGCATGGCCTCGTATACGAGGCGGCCGGCAGCGTCGACGACGGGCTGCTCGCGAGCGGGGCGACGGTGGTGCGGGAGGCGGCCACTCGGTGGCGCATTCCCGTGGAGGTCGTCGACGAAGATCCCTCTGCCCACTCCGAGTGGCTGTCGGCGATGACCGCCGCGGTGGCACGAGTGTTGACCGACGGCGCTTAGGATCTGTCGATGCGTCGCCGGCGCGATAGGCTTGATTCCCGGCGGGGTTTAGAGGAATTCGGAAGAAGAAGGGGAGACGTCATGGCCGAGTACGCGAAGGACGTGCTGGTGGACACGCAGTGGGTGGAGAACCACCTGAACGACGACTCGATCCGGATCGTCGAGGTGGACGAGAATCCGGCGCTCTACGCCGAGGCGCACATCCCGGGAGCGATCGGGTTCGACTGGAAGAAGGACCTGCAGGACCAGGTCAAGCGCGATTTCCTGGCGCCTGCCGAGTTCGGCGAGCTGCTCGGCAGCCGCGGGATCTCGAACGACCACACGATCGTGCTCTACGGCGACCGCAACAACTGGTTCGCGGCCTACACCTACTGGTACCTCCTCTACTACGGCCACGACAAGGTGAAGCTGGTGAACGGTCCGCGCGAGAAGTGGATCTCAGAGGGCCGGCCGACCACCGCGGAGGTTCCGAGCTACCAGCCGCAGCAGTTCAACGCCCAGGCGGGCGACGAGGCTCTCCGCGCGCGCCGCGACGAGGTGCTCGCCGCGCTCGGCACGGAGAAGCGCCTGGTGGACGTGCGCTCGCCGCAGGAGTACTCCGGCGAGCTCATCGCGATGGCCGGCTACGAGCAGGAGGGCGCCCAGCGGGCCGGCCACATTCCCGGCGCGGCGTCCGTGCCCTGGGCCCAGGCGGTGCAGGAGGACGGCACGTTCAAGTCCGCCGACGAGCTGCGCGAGCTCTACAGCAGCAAGGGCGTTATCGACGGCAACCCGGTCATCGCCTACTGCCGGATTGGCGAACGCTCCGCGCACACGTGGTTCGTGCTGCACGAGCTGCTCGGTCACGACGACGTCAAGAACTACGACGGCTCGTGGACCGAGTGGGGCAACCTGGTCAACGTTCCGATCGAGAGGGACGTCTAGGGCTTACAACAGAGGCCGCAGCCGCTCCAGCAGCGACTGCACGATCCGCGCGGTCGCTCCCCACACAAGGTGGCCGTTCACCGTGTACGTCGGCGTCTTGATCGGCACGCCCTTGCGGAGCAGACGCTTCATCTTGTGTCCCCTCACGAGGTCGTGCCAGGGAGAACTCGAGCACCTGGGCGACCTCGGTCTCCTGAGGAGTCCACGCGTGCCCGGGTTCGATCACGCCGACGAAGGGGTGGATGCGGTAGCCCGTGACGAAGGTGCCCACCGGCGGCAGCGCCCCGACCAGCTCGACGTCGCCCGGGGCCAGGCCGATCTCCTCGTCGGCCTCGCGCAGCGCAGTCTCGCGGAGGTCCTCGGCGGGGTGATCCTGGCGCCCGCCCGGAAAGGAGATCTCCCCGGCGTGTTGGGGTAGATCCGCCCGCCGCTCGGTGAAGACGGCGACCAGCTCGGGGTAGAGAGGCACCAGCACCGCGGCGTCGGTGCGGCCGGGCGCGTCCAGTGCGGCGGCCTCCTCGGGCGTGAGCAGAAGGTCGCGGAGCTCGGGGACGCTCACACGCGTTAAAGCGCGTCGCTCGCGGCGGCCGCGCGCTCTGCCAGTCCCGGCCAGCTCTCGATCGGTTCGGTCGACCGCACTACGTGCAGGCCGGCGTCCGCGTAGCGCTCGAATGCGGCATCCGCCTCGTCGGTGTAGTCGACGACGCCGGGCACCACGACCGGAGACGTGCAGTCTTCGAGCAGGTAGGTCCGCTCGGCAAGCCGCCGCTCACGCGCGTCGTCGTCCGCGAGCAGGTCGTCGATCGTCCACGCGAGGCAGTGGCTCTTCGCCTCCCCGGCCACCACGACCGCATCGAACGTGAGCAGCCTTTCGATGAGCTCGGTGTTCATCCCGCCGAGCCTGTCGCCGTCCGGCCCCTCGGTCACCTCCGGTCCGAGCATCGAGTAGTGCTCGGTGAGCGGTTTGTCTCCCTTGACCTGGAACTCGGGCTGGCTGTAGCGGGCGACACCGTGGAAGAAGACCGCCTCCTCGACCGCCGAGACCAGTGCGTGGCCGATGCCTCCGAGCAACGCGTGATAGGGCCAGATGGTCAAGTCGTACTTGCCGCCCTCGGCAAGTTGCCGCGTGTAATGGGCCAGGTGGCGCTCCGCGTAGTCGACGCCGATACCGAGAGCCTCGGCGACCGCCCGATTCACCCTCCACCGGCCAGCCTCGACGCCAGGATGTGAGATCAGCGCGTACGGGTCCGGATGATTGCCCTGCTCGTCGACCAGCCAGATCGCATGGAAGACCTGCATCGCCTGGTGGGTGTCGAGGCTTGGAAATATCTGCGTGATCGTGCCCAGGTTGCGATAGATGAACTCGCACAGCCGGCGGCTGTCATCCACCGCGCCGCTGCCGGAGCGTCCGGCCACGAATAGCTCGAAGTCCGGAACGCAGAAAGTGTTCTGGACGTCGACTGCGAGGAGGCAGACCCGGAAGGAGTCGCCGGCGGCGGGACGGAGGCCGTGTTTCTCGGCCCACGCCGGGGCGTCGCGGGCGCGGTCTTCATAGGGGACCCGCCAGACTTCGCCGACGCGGTCCGGGTCGAAGTGCGCCGGGACCGGAAGCTCGCGCATGGCGACGTCCAGTCTAGTTCCAGGCTCCGCCGGGGCGCCCCCAGCGGAGCCGGTGGGGCTAGACGAGCTCCACGCTCTCCTCGAACATCACCTCGCCCTCCAACGTCCGGTGCACGGGGCACTTCGCCCCGATCTGCATGAGGCGCTCGCGCTGCTCGTCGGGTAGCTCCTTAGGCAGCTGGACATCCAGCCGGAAGCGCGTCGGCGAGCCACGCTGTGCCGGCTCGTAGTTCACGTCGACGGCTACCTCGCCGATCTCCCAGCCCTTCCGCTGCGCGTACATCGCCATCGTCACCGCCGTGCAGGAGGCGAGGGCGGCAGCGAGCAGCTCCTCGGGACTCGGCCCCGAATCGTCGCCGCCCTGGTCCTCCGGCTCGTCGGCCACCACCACGTGGCGGCGGATCTCCACGTCGTGCTTGAGGGTGCCGTTTTCACGGCGCGCGGTAGCTCTCATTGCCGCATAGTGCCGCACCCCGGCGCACGGCGATGCTAGCCCGCAAACCAAAGTGCCGCGGCGACCCCTTGACGCGGTCGCCCCACCCTGTACAACCCCGGGTGGGGAGAAACCGAGGGAGGGGAGTCATGAGTGTCAGATCGCGGTTCGCTGCCGTGCTCGCGGCGCAAGCACGGTCCTGGTGCTGCCGGCGGCGGCACACGCCCAGCAGGTGACGGGGCTCGAGGTCCGCCAGGACGACGGGTTCGCGACCCTCAGCTGGGATCCGGTGGAGGGGGCGACGGACTACCAGATCGAGCGCACGCTGGCGGGCGCGCCGGGGACGGGAGTCGTGGTGGGAGTCTGGCGGCCGAACCGGCAGATCAACCAGGACTCGCCGGCCTTCGCCGACGCCGGGTTCAACCCGGGTGACGGCTTCCAGTGGCGCGTCCGCGCCCGCTTCGGCACGGAGCCGCAGCCGTACTCGGCGCCGGTGAGCGGCACGACGCAGCCGGAGTTCGGCGACCCCGCCACGCCGGGCGAGAACCTGCGCACGGGGTGGGAGGAGGACAACGCGGCGACGTTCACGAGCGACGTGGAGGAGTACGCGTACACCGCGGCGCTCGACGCGGCCAGCGAGAGGGTGCGGGTGGTGGAGATCGGGCGCACCGTCCTCGGGCGGCCGATCAACATGTTCATCATCGGCTACCCGACGCCGAAGCCGACCGCCCAAGCGGTCGCCGGCAACCCGGCCGCGCTCGTCAACTGCAACGTGCACGGCAACGAGCCGTCGTCGCGCGAGGCGTGCCTGATCATGGCCCGCAAGCTCGCGTTCGCGGACGACCCGCGCACGCTCGACCTCCTGAGCAACATGACGGTGCTGATCGTCCCGGCGATCAACGGCGACGGCCGCGCGGCCAACACCCGCGGCAACTCCACGGGGCAGGACCTCAACCGCGACCACTCGCTGCTCCGCCAGCCGGAGACCTTCGCGCTGGCCGCGATGGTCCGCGACTACACGCCGGAGGCAGCGTTCGACGGACACGAGTTCGGCAACAGCCAGGCCGGCGACCTGCCGACGCTGATGCCGCGGCACCTCAACGTCGCGGAGTCGATCTTCCTCGAGTCGAAGGACATGATCGAGAACTGGCTGTATGTCAACGGGTCCGAGGACGGCTGGTGGTACTGCCCCTACGGGTGCCAGGACGGCGGCGCGGTGGGCCTCAGCCAGGAGACGATCCTGCGCAACACGCTCGGCTTGAAGAACATGGTCAGCCTCCTTCTCGAGGCGCGCAGTGCCGGCGGCCCGACGCGCCCGAACGAGGCCATTGCAGCGAACAACCGGCGGCGCAAGACCTACTCGGCGCTCTACACCTACCACCAGTTCCTCGACTACTACCGGCAGCAGCAGCCCGAGATCGCGCTGGCGATCGAGGTGTCGCGGGCCTTCCAGCGCAGCAACACAGACGAGATCGTGTTCCGGGGCAGCTATGACGTCCCGGCCTTCCCGGCGCCGCACCCGGGCGAGGCCCCGCCGCCGGACGAGCCGCCGGAGGGCATCCTCGACCCGCCGCCCTGCGGCTACCTGCTGACCGACGCGCAGTACACGGGTCCGCAGCCCGACGGCCGACCGGTTGCCGACCGCCTGGCGGCGCACGGCATCAAGGTCCAGCGGCGCGGGCCGGGTCGGTGGTTCGTGCCGATGCGGCAGGACCTGAGGGGGCTGATCCCGCTGCTGCTCGACGGCGAGGCGGCCGAGGAGATGGTCGCCGGCCAGCGGGTGGCCTGCTAGCCGACGGCGTCGCTCGCCGGCGTCACGCCACAGCGTGGCGCCGGCGGTGCGCGCCAACGACGGCTCATCCTCTCCCTTCGAATAGCTGTGGCTCTGGCTCGTCGGCGAAGCGGGCCATCGCGAAGAGCGCGTCGGACAGGCGGTTCAGGTAGATCAACACCGTCTCGTCCGGCAGGTCGCCCTCGTGATGGAGCGCACTCACGCGGCGCTCCGCGCGGCGCACCGCCGCCCGAGCAACGTCCAGCCGCGCCGACAGCTCCGTTCCGCCCGGAATCACGAACTTCGGCGGGAGGTCGACGCGTTCCATGTAGCGGTCGATGTCCGACTCGAGCCGCTCGACCATCTTCGGCGTGACCTTTGAGATACCCGGCTCGAGCCGCCCGGCGGCTTCGGGTGCGGTCGCGAGCTCGGCCCCGGCGACGAACAGCTCGTTCTGAACGCGCAGGATGTCCGCGTACAGCTCGTCGCCGGGCTCGGCCGCCGCGCGGCACAGTCCGAGCGCCGCCGCGGCCTCGTCCACCGAGCCGTACGCCTCGGGCCGGCCGGAGAATTTCGGCACCCGCCCGCCGTACCACAGGCCGGTGGTGCCGTCGTCGCCTTTGCGCGTGTAGATCTTCACGCCAGCAGATTGAATACCAGGCCGGTCGGGACCTTGGGGAAGAAGTAGGTGGACTTGGGCGGCATCGATTCACCCGCCGCCGCGACCTCCCGGACCTGTTCTACGGGAGTGGCGCGCAGGAAGAAGCCGGCGTCGGCGCCGCCGGACTCGACCTGCTCGATCGCGTGCGCGAGCCGGTTCGAGTAGCGCAGCCCGCGGAGGTGCGAGATGTCGTCCTCGGACATCTCGAGCGCCCCGCGCAGCACGAGCGCCTCGAGGACTGCGGTGTCGAGCCGCCGATAGGGCGCGGGCATTCCGACGAGGGCGCGGTCGGCGATCGCCTGGTCCCTCAGGGTGACGCGGTAGGGCTTGCGGTGGAAGCTGTCCATGTAACCGAACGCGACGCGTCCGTCGTCGCCGGGCGGCTCGAGCTGGGTGGCCGCCGCGAGCTCCTCGACCTCGAAGTCGCGCAGCAGCACGTTACGGATGGCCTGCTGTTTGGCGCTGTCGTCCTTCAACCCGTCGAGCAGCCGGTGGGTGGGGAACACGAGCAGGCCCGGGTCCGAGAGCGAGCAGAGCAGCATCAGCACGTAGCGGTGGTCGCCGTCGCCGCCCACCTCGTCCGCGTAAACGCGCGCGGTCTCATAGCGATGGTGGCCATCCGCGATCAGGAGCTCGGCGTCGGCGAGCGCCATCTGGAGCTCGGCGATCACGTCGGCGTCCGGGCTCCTCCACAGGCGGTTGATCGTCCCGTCCGGGTCGGTGGCCACCGCGAACGGCTCCTCGGCGGCCACGTGCGCCATCGCCCGCTCCGCCGAGTCGTCGCGGTCCGGAAAGAGCGTGAAGATCGGGGAGAGGTTGGCGCGCGTCGCGCGCGTCAGCCGTAGCCGGTCCTCCTTGGGGCCGGGGTGCGTGCGTTCGTGCGGGCGGATTCGGCCGCCGCCGTATTCCTCGACGCGCACCCGAGCGAAGAACCCCGTGCGCGTCCGCTCGGCTCCGTCCGGCGCGTTGTAGTCCTGGCGGAGAACCCAGACGGCCGGCTCTTCCTCGTGCACGAGCACGCCTCGTTCGCTCCACACTCGCATGGTCTCCGCGGCCTGCTCGTAGCTCCGCGGCAGGTCGATCTCGACGACGTTGTAGCGGCTGCGCGCGGACAGCCGAGCGCGTTGCTCGTCGTCGATCACGTCGTAAGGCGGGGCTATCACCTCGTCGAGCGAGCCCACCGCCGCGGGGTCGTAGCGGAGCGTGCGTAGAGGCTGGACTTCGGCCATGGACGGGCCACCCTAATAGAGCATGGTGCCCGGTTGACGACCCGCCAGAACGGCAAGATGAATCGAAAGTCGCCTACGCTCCGTGAGGCACCAGCTCCCGCCGTAGACTTCTCCAAGCCGGGGCGTAGCGCAGCCTGGTAGCGCGTTTGCTTTGGGAGCAAAAGGTCGCCGGTTCAAATCCGGCCGCCCCGACTTGGAGGAGTCATCCACGAGGACGGACCCACGCGGCCGAGTGAAGCCGATCCTGCTAGCCGCCGCGATGGCCTTCCTCGCGCTGAACGTCTGGACCGGCAGCCCGCTGCTCGCTGTCTGGCTCGGGTCGCGGGTGCAAGGGGAGGAGAGCCAGCCGTCGATGGGCGCGTTCGCGGTCGTGATCATCGCGCTGATCGTGTTCAGCTACGGCCTCTACCAGCTGCTGAAGCTCACGATGCGCGCCTACCAAGAGGCGACCGGCACCGCGCCTACGGTCCGGACCCACGCGCCCTGGCTCACGAGCATGCGCGGCGAGCGTCCCGACCATACCGGCAGGAGAGCGAGCATTTCGGGCGCCGAGCGGATCGTCGTGGTGACCGTGCTCGTCGCCGCGACCGCGTTCGAGATCTGGTTCTTCTTCCTCTCGGGCTCGTCGATCGGCGGCGGAAGCGCGCGCTGACGACCTCTCGTCATCGGCCGTCTCCGCGCCTACGCTTTGTCGGTAACCCGCCCCGGTAGCTCAGCTGGAAAGAGCAGCGGCCTTCTAAGCCGCGGGTCGCAGGTTCGAGTCCTGCCCGGGGCACTAGCTGTTCTGACCTGCAAATCAGGACTTTCGAGCGTGAGAGGGGGCCCGCAGGCGCCCCCTCGAGTGGCCCGATAGTGGCCCAAACGTCACGGATCGGCGTCAGTGGCCCGATCCCTGGCCCGACCTTGGTCCGCCTCGAACGCGCTCAGACGCCGCGCGATGTCCGCCCCGGCGCCCTCGAGCAGCGTGCCGTAGTGGCGCTCGATCATCGCCACGCTCGTCCCCATCAGGCGCGCCAGCTCGAACACCGTGACGCCAGCCGCGAGCGAGTTGGACGCGAAGGTGGACCGCAGGTCGTACAGGCGCGCGGGCCTGGCGACGCCTGACGCCTCGATCGCGGGCGCCCATTCGCGGCGGCGGAAGTTCGCCAGGTCAAACGGGCCGCCGCGGCGGGCGGCGAACAGGTAGGGGCTGTCGAGCCGGGGCGACAGCTCCTCGAGGGCGGCGAGCGCGCGGTCTGACAGCGGGACCTCGCGGCGGCTGCGGCTGGTCTTGGCCAGCTCGACGATCTCGCCCGCGGAGATCGTGCGCCGCACGCGCAGCGCCGCGGCACGGCGATCGACGTCGCGCCGCTCGAGCACCGCCCATTCCTCCGGCCGCAGCCCGCTCGCCGCAGCGAACGCCGGCAGCGGCCGGTACCTCGCGGCCAGCTCGGCGGCGATCGCCTCGAGCTCGTCTTGCGTGTAGACGCGGGTCGGCCGCGGCGGAGGCTGCGGGTTGCGCCCCGCGAGCTTGGCCGGGTTGCAGGCCATGTACCCCCAGCGGACCGCTGCACCGAGCGTCTGTCTGAACGCCTGCATGGTCCCGTAGCGAGACCGCTTGGGCAGCTTCGCCTGCCACGACGCGATCTCGCCGCTCATCCGCTCGAGATCGCGGAGCGGGACATCCCCGAAGGCGCAGGTGGCGCAGCGGCAGGTCTCGCCGTCCTCGAGCTTGCGCCGGTGGCCGAGCCGCTTACGCAGAGTCTCGACCGTGCGAGGCCTGACAGTCGCCGCGTGCCGGTCGAGATAGACGGGGACGAATTCGCCGAACGTCCGCTCGGGCTCCGGCTCGGGCGGCTCGGGCTCGCCGAGCAACCTCGGCTCGATGAAGTCGCGGTAGTGGGCGAGTGCGGCGGACTTCGACGGGAACGCGGACTTGCGGCGGCGGACGCCGTTCTCGTCGTAGTAGCGCAGACCCCACTTTCCGACGCCGAGCTTGTACGCCTGGCCTCTCTGGATGGCGGGCATCTAGACCTCCTCGCCTTCGGAGCCGGTGACGGCCGCGAGCCTACCGGCGGGCCGGTCGCGGCGAAGGTCTGCATCCCGCGGCGTGCGCGCGCGCCGCCTTCCCTCAAGCCACGCATCGAGCTCGTCCTGGCGGAAGCGGATCGCCCCGCCCGGTAAACAGAACGAAGGGAGCGAGCCGCAACGACTCCACCTCAGGATCGTCTCGGTGCTCACCCCGAGCAGGTCGGCGACCGCGCGGGCGGTCAGGAGCGGGGCGGTGAAACCGCGTTCTTCCATCGTTCGGATGCGGGCGAAGACTTTCGTGTCGCGATCGGGTGTGTGGCGACTGCCAGCTTCGCCATGAGGAAATGGTCGGACCCGACTCAGTCGGTTTGGCTGCCTCCGACAAGCGCGAACGCGCCGGGTTCCGAGCTGCCTACTCTTTCTGCTGCCGGGGCGCGGGGGCTTGGGAGCGCGGCCGGGACCAGCCGGCGACGGCTCGAGCGGTCAAGCACGACCTGATCGCCGCCTAAGGACTCGCATCGCTACGGCTCTGCTGACCGGGCGCCTCGCGCCGCACGAGGGCGATGACCGTCTACGGAGAAGCGAGTTTCGGTCACGCACACCGCCGAGAGCGGATTTGGGATTGCCCTGAATGAGCCCCGCGACGCGCACGCTGATGTGATCGGCGACTTGGGACTCCTGGTTGTGTTCCAGGCGGTCGCGGGTTCGAGTCCCGTCGCTCACCTCAAACCGGAAACCCGCTCTCTTAGCGGGTTTCCGGGCTTCATAGCCCGGGTGCGGTGTGGCTTGGCCCGGCCTCGGATTCAGCGCTGTCCCCAATACCGTCCCCAAAACCCGTGTTCGGAAGGGTGTGGGTAATCGAGAGCATCTGGGGCGAGCACGACGAGCCCGTGCTCCGCTACGTGCTCGACAATCCCACCACAGCAGGGCATCCCCACGAACTGGGCCAGCGAGCAAGATCTCGCGCAACGAGGCGTTGGGACCATCGCTCCCCCGACGACCGATGAGCTCACCGAGCTCCACCAAGTCAACCTCGCCTCGTGAGCACGTCGGCACTCGACGGCGGCCTTCCCCACGGGCTTGACATCGACGCGGTGATTTGGTCGAATGGCTCAGTCAAATGTCTAAGTCTTATGTCTAAGGTCGAGGTTCGCCCAGGCTACGAGACCGAGCAGGCGCTCCTCGACGCCGCCGAGCGGCTTCTCGTCGAGGTCGGCGCCTCCGGGATCACGACACGGCGGGTCGCGGAGGAGGCCGGGGCGAACCACGGCCTTGTCCACTACTACTTCGGGTCGGTGGAGCAGCTGCTCGTGCGTGTGCTCGAGCGCTTCACCGAGCGGCTGATCGAGCGGCAACGGCAGATGTACGCGGCGGGCACGCCGTTTCTCGAGAAGTGGCGGTCGGCGATCGCCTACCTCGACGAGGATCTCCCGTACCAGAAGATCTGGTTCGAGTTGCAGGCACTGGCCTGGAACCGTCCCGAGCTACAGGAGCGGCTCGCACGGGTGCACGCCGAGTGGCGCGCCGTGCTCACCGAGGCCTTCGCTCCCATCCACGAAGAAGTCGGGCTCGAGCTGCCGCTCGAGGCGCTCGTCTCGCTTGTGTTCACGTTCAACGAGGGAATCATGCTCGAGCGGCTCTCGGGGATCGAGAGGGGACACCGGGAGCTGCTCGACTGGATCGACGGCTGGCTCGAGAGGAGAACGCAATGACGATCGAGCTGGAGCGGCCGACTCCGGCCGAGCAGACGCGGGCCCGCTACCCGGATCGGGAGGGCTACGTCGAGCGCGACGGCGTGAAGCTCTACTACGAGGTCTACGGCTCGGGCGAGCCGACGGTCTTCCTCCTCCCGACGTGGTCGATCGTCCACTCGCGCCACTGGAAGATGCAGATCCCCTACCTCGCGCGGCACTGCCGCGTGCTCACGTTCGACGGGCGCGGCAACGGCCGCTCCGACCGGCCCGTCGGCGTCGAGCACTACCTCGAGGGCGAGTTCGCCGCCGATGCGCTCGCGGTCATGGACGCGACCGATACCGAACGAGCGACGCTCGTCGGCACCTCCTGCGGCGCGCTCTGGGGGACGATCATCGCCGCTGATCATCGCGAGCGCGTCGACGGGGCCGTATACATCGCTCCCGCCGTCGGCCTCGCCCCTGGTCATTCCGAGCGGCAGGTTTACGCCTTCGACGAGCAGTACGACACCGACGACGGCTGGGCGAAGTACAACAGCCACTTCTGGTCGCGCGACTACCGCGCGTTCCTCGAGTTCTTCTTCGCGCAGTGCTTCAACGAGTCGCACTCGACGAAGCAAATCGAGGATGCGGTGGGCTGGGCCCTCGAGACCGATCCGGAGACGCTCGCCGACACGACTCGCGCGATCTCGCTCTGCCGCACCGAGCGCTTCCGCGATACCTGCGCCCGCGTGCGCTGCCCGGTGCTCGTTATCCACGGCGACGCGGACCTCGTCCGCCCCCACGCCCAGGGTGCAGCACTCGCGGAGGCGACCGGCGGTACGCTCGTGACGCTCGAGGGCGCTGGCCACCTGCCGCAGGCACGCGACCCGGTCAAGGTCAACCTGCTTCTGAGGCATTTCGTCGCGCCGCCGGAACCCCCTCGACGCTGGGTGCGCGGCAAGTCGCGGCGCAAGCGGGCGCTCTACATCTCCTCCCCTATCGGGCTCGGCCACGCACAGCGCGACGCGGCGATCGCCGACGAGTTGCGCAAGCTGCATCCCGACCTCGAGATCGACTGGTTGGCCCAGCATCCCGTGACGGCGGTGCTCGAGGCGCGCGGCGAGCGGATCCATCCAGCCAGCGCGTTCCTCGCGAACGAGTCGCGCCACATCGAGAGCGAGTCCGCGGAGCACGACCTGCACTGCTTCCAGGCGATCCGGCGTATGGACGAGATCCTGCTCTCCAACTTCATGGTCTTCCACGACCTCGTCCGCGACGAGCAGTACGACCTCTGGATCGGCGACGAGGCCTGGGAGCTCGACTACTACCTGCACGAGAACCCGGAGCTGAAGCGGACGCCGTACGCCTGGCTGACCGACTTCGTCGGCTGGCTGCCGATGCCCGACGGCGGCGACCACGAGGCGTTCCTGACCGGCGACTACAACGAGGAGATGATCGAGCACATCGCGCGTTTCCCGCGCGTGCGCGATCAGGCCGTCTTCGTCGGCAACCGCGAGGACGTCGTGCCGGAGCGGTTCGCGCCCCACCTGCCGGAGATCCGCGAGTGGACCGAGGAGCACTACGCCTTCGCGGGCTACGTCACGGGCTTCGATCCCGCCGAGTTCGCCGACCGGGCAGCGCTCAGGGCCGAGCTCGGCTACAGCGAGGACGAGCAGGTCTGCATCGTCACCGTCGGCGGCTCGGGCGTCGGCAGAGACCTGCTGCGGCGTGTGATGGCGGCCTTCCCGGACGCGAAGGAGCGGGTGCCGGCGCTGCGGATGATCGTCGTCTCCGGGCCGCGGATCGACCCGGCGACGCTGCCCGCGCACGACGGGGCCGAGGTGTGTGCCTACGTCCACCAGCTTTACCGGCACTTGGCCGCCTGCGACCTCGCCGTCGTCCAGGGCGGCCTGACAACCTCGATGGAGCTGACGGCGAACCGACGCCCGTTCCTCTACTTCCCGCTCCGCCACCACTTCGAGCAGAACTTCCACGTCCGCCACCGACTCGGCCGCTACCGCGCCGGACGCTGCATGGACTTCGAGCAGGAGACACCGGACACGATCGCGGCCGCGATCGCCGAGACGATCGGCCAGAGGGTCGACTACCGGCCCGTCGAGTCCGACGGCGCAGCGCAGGCGGCCGCGCTGATCGCCCCGCTGCTCGAAGAGGGCACGGGACGAACACCGCCGGCGCCGCGCCCGCGCCGCCCAACAGCCGCTTCTTGAAAGGAGCTCCGATGAATACGCGACAGGACAAGCCAGCTTCCTTCCACAGCTCGCCGCTGGAGGCAATGCAGGCGCCGCCGGAGGAGTTGCTCTACCTCGCCTGCCTGCACACGGGCACGGGGGTCGAGGCACCCGACTTCCTAGCCGTGATCGACGCCGAGGAGGGTCGGATCGTCCACGAGACGCCGATGCCGAACGTCGGCGACGAGCTCCATCACTTCGGCTGGAACCGCTGCAGCTCGGCCTGTCACGGTCCTGATCGCTCGCATCTGATCGTGCCGGGCTTTCGTTCGTCGCGGATCCACGTCCTCAACGTCGCGGACGACGCGCGGCAGCCTCGCATCGAGAAGGTCATCGAGCCGGAGGAGCTCGTCGAGAAGACGGGTTACACCCGGCCCCACACCGTCCACTGCATGCCGGGCGACAACGTCGTCGTCAGCATGCTCGGCGACCCGGACGGCCGCGGGTCGGGCGGCTTCGCGGTCCTCGACGCGCGCACCTTCGAGGTCAAGGGCCGGTGGGAGAACGGCGGCCCCAAGCCGAACCTCAACTACGACTTCTGGTACCAGCCGCGCAAGAACGTCCTCATCTCGTCGGAGTGGGGCGAGCCGAACGCCTACGAGCCCGGCTTCGACATCGAGGACGTCGGTGCGGGACGCTACGGGCAGCGGCTGCACTTCTGGGACCTCGCCGAGCGGCGGCTCGAGCAGACGATCGACCTCGGCGAACAAGGCTTGATCCCGCTCGAGGTGCGCTGGCTTCACGACCCCGACGCGGAGCAGGGCTTCGTCGGCGCGACGCTGGCCAGCAACATCGTCCACTTCCACCGCTCGAACGGCGCCTTCCAGGCCGAGCCGGTGGTCGAGGTCGACAACGAGAAGCTCGAGGGCTGGCCGCTGCCCGGCGGCGTGCCGGGGCTGATCACCGACGTGGTTCTCTCGATGGACGACCGCTTCCTCTACTTCTCGAACTGGCTGCACGGCGACCTGCGCCAGTACGACGTCTCCGATCCGAAGAACCCGAAGTTGACGGGCCAGCTATGGCTCGGCGGGCTGCTCGGCAGGGAGAGCGACGGCGGTCGCGAGCTGACCGGCGGACCGCAGATGATCCAGCTGTCGCTCGACGGCCGGCGGCTGTACGTCACGAACTCGCTCTACTCGACCTGGGACAACCAGTTCTATCCGGGGCTCCGCTCGTGGCTGATGCGAGTGAACTGCTCGCCCGAGGGCGGGTTGGAGGTCGACCCGGACTTCTTCGTCGACTTCCATGACCGACCCGACGGTCCCGCGCGAGCCCACGAGGTGCGCCTCCAGGGCGGCGACTGCACGACTGAGATCTTCCAGTGATCGGCATGCCCTTCGCGCACGTCGGCGGCCTCCCGATCGAAGAGACACTCGGGTCCTTCGGCCCCGTGCTACTCGCGGGGTTTGGGGTGGCATGGGCACAGCTTCGCGCCCGCCTGCGCCGGGTGCGCTCCCGCGCCGCGCTCGCCTCCCCCCTCGCGAAAGAAGGGGGGCGCGATAGCGGGCTGGCACCCGACACGCGTGAGGGGGCCGGGGGATGGCTTTGACGCGGATGAAGATCTCGTCCGGCTCCCCTTGGGAATCGACATTCGGGTACTCACGTGCGGTTCGCGTAGGCGATCGAGTCTTCGTGGGGGGGACGGTCGGCAGGAACCCTGATGGCTCCGCGGCCACAGGCCCCTATGCCCAGGCTCGGCGGGCCTTGGAGATCATCGGAAGCGCTCTGATCGAGGCCGACGGCAGTATCGATGACGTCGTCCGTACCCGCATCTTTGTCACCGACTTCGGGGACTTTGACGAGATCGCCCGCGCCCATAGGGAGGTCTTCGGGGAGATCCGCCCTGCCACCAGCATGGTGCAGACCGCGGCCCTGATCGAGCCCGCGTATGTGCTGGAGATCGAGGCAGACGCAGTGATCGGCTGAGGCGCCAGGCCCGCGAACCGCGCAGGAGCGGCCTCGCGCGACCGTCGGCGACAGACGCCATTCACCACCGCCAGCCCTCACCACCGATATTTGCGCGACACCCTCGCGTGAAAGCGGGCGTCTTCCGCGTCAGGGTCGCGTCTCAGAGGTGCTGTAACTAGCCGGGCCCGTCGAGGGCACGGCGTAGGTTCCCTCAAGTCCTGCAAGACGATTGAAGGAGGACCTACGCCGTGAGACGCACCGTACCGCCGTCGGCGGAGATCGAGGAACAGATTGAGCGGCTGCTTGCCGTGGGGGTCGGTGAGAACCCGCGGGAGTCGCTGTCTGAGCTGGCCCGGCTGGGGGCGCGGCTGATCATCCAGCGGGCTGTGGAGGACGAGTTCGACGCCTGGTTGGGCAGGGCCAGGTATGAGCGCCGGCCGGCCTATCAGCGCGGGCTGCGCAACTATGACTCGGGGCTTCGCAACGGGTTTCGCCCGCGCAGGCTGCAGACCGCCGAGGGCGAGCTTGAGCTGGAGCTCCCGCAGGTCAGGGAGGCCGCCGAGCCGTTCGTTTCGAAGCTGTTTCCGTGCAGCACGAAGGTCTTGCGCACGGAGCCGTTGCGGGCGATGGTGATCGGCGCGTTCGTCAGGGGGCTGTCGATGCGCGACATCGAGTCGCTGTGCGAGAAGGCGGGGCTTGGGAAGCTGTCGAAGTCGACCGCCCAGCGGATCTGCACCGAGCTCAGGGAGCGCTTCGAGCAGTTCAAGCGCCGCGACCTATACGACGTCCAGGTGGCGGCGCTGTTTCTCGACGCGGTCTTCCTCTCGGTGCGCCCGGACGGGCCCAAGGAGGGCGTGCTGGTCGCCTGGGGCTTCACCGAAGCGGGCGAACGGGTGCTGCTGGCGGTGATGCTCGGGATGCGCGAGTCGCACGAGGACTGGCTCGCGCTCGGCCGCGATCTGATCGCCCGCGGGCTCGGAGCGCCGCTATTGGTGGTCGCCGACGGCGCGCCCGGACTGGTCAAGGCGGTCGAGCAGTGCTGGCCCGCCTCGGACCGCCAGCACTGCGCCGTCCACCGCGTCCGCAACCTGCTCGCCAAGCTGCCCGAACGCGAACGCGAGCGCGTCCGCCAGACCTACTGGCGGGCGCTCGACGACGCCACCGGCGAGCGCGACGGAAAACAGCGCCTCCAAGTGCTCATCGAGGAACTCGAAGCGGCCGGCTACACCGCCGCCGCCAAATGCCTCGCCGACGACCTCGACGCGCTCGTCGTGCACCTGCGCTATCCGACCAGACACCGCCGCCGGTGGCGCAGCACGAACCTACTCGAGCGGTCGCTCGCCGAGGTCAAACGCCGCACCAAGGTGATCGGCCGCTTCCCCGGCGAGACCAGCTGCCTAACGCTCGTCTGGGCCGTCCTCGACCTCTACATCACCCACGCCAAGAACGGCGTCAGGTTCAGCCAGCTCGAACGCCAACGCCTACGCCGAATGAGACACACGGGAAGCGAACCAACCACCGACCAGGAGGTGAGCGCCGCCTAGACTGACCACCACCGGGAACCTAGGCCGCGGCGAATTTACAGCAGCAAAGAGAGTGCGCCCAGAGTTGGAGGTGGTCCGATGAGGTGACCTGATCCAACACAAGCTCGTCGTCGCCAGCCGGTGAGAGTCCGGTCCGGGTAGCTGCCAGGAGGCCCGGTAGCAGGTCGGCGGCTCGGCCTGGAGACGGGCCGGGTCGAAGCCCGGCGTCAAGAGCCCTGCTGGGGGAGCGACCGAGCGGTCCGTAGCATCACGCGAAGCCTGCCGCGCCGTTATGCTGCCCGCCGCTTGCGGCGGGGGAGAGGGAGAGCCGAGCCGCGTCTCTCACGGCGAAGGCCATGGAAGGGGTGGAGAGCCTGGACAGCAGCCCCGAAGAACTCCTCGGCGTAGGGGGCTCGGAACGCTCGGAGGGTGGCGGCGGGAACTGGGGAGGCCCTCCCCGGCCCGGCGGCTGCGGAGCGCGCCGGAGCGGCGCCGGTCGATAACCGCAGACCGGGAAACGGCTGGCGAGCCGGGAGGGAGTCGGAGGCGGCCGTAGTACCGCTTGAGCCCGCGAGACAACACAACTCGGGGTGAGGGAAGGGCCGCTGCTTCGTCTGTGCGTCACGTGCAGGGAGAGGTTCGGCGAGTGCCCACTATGGCTATTGCCGCCGCGAAAGACAGGACCCGAGAACTGCAACGAACGCTCTACCGGGCGGCCAAGGCCGATCCCCGGCGACGCTTCCACGCGCTCCACGACAAGGTCCACCGCAGGGACGTCCTGGAGCGGGCGTGGCGGCAGGTGCGCGCCAACCGTGGCGCGGCCGGCATCGACCGGCAGACCATCGAGCAGGTCGAGCGCTATGGCGTGGCCAGGTTGCTCGACGAGCTCGAGGCGGACCTTCGGGCAGGTGGCTACCGCTTGCTCCCCGCGCGACGGGTGTTTATCCCGAAGCCCGGTTCGGGGGAGCGGCGGCCGCTGTCGATCCCGGCGGTCCGCGACCGCGTCGTGCAGGCGGCCGTGAAGACGGTGATCGAGCCGATCTTCGAGGCCGACTTTCAGCCCTGCTCGTTCGGCTTTCGGCCGCGGCGGGCGGCGCACGACGCCCTCCAGGTGCTGATCGATGAGTGCTGGCGGGGCAGGCGGTGGGTCGTCGAGACGGACATCGCCTCGTGCTTCGAGGAGATCCCGCACGACCGGTTGATGCGGGTGATCGAGGACCGGATCTGTGACCGCAGGCTCCTGCGGCTGCTGCGCGCGATGCTGCGCGCGGGGGTGATGGAGGAGGGCGCGGTCAGGCGCAGCGACACGGGCACACCGCAGGGCGGGGTGATCTCGCCCTTGCTCGCGAACGTCTACCTCGACCGGCTCGACCGGGAGTTGCAGGCGGGCGGCTGCGGGACGCTGGTGCGCTACGCAGACGATCTGGTGGTGATGTGTGGCTCCGAGCGGGACGCCCGCCGCGCCCTTGCGGTGCTGCGGGCGCTGCTGGCCGAGCTCGGGCTCCGGCCCAAGGAGGCCAAGACGCGGATCGTCCACCTGCGCGAAGGGGGCGAGGGCTTCGATTTCCTCGGCTTCCACCACCGCTGGGTGCGCGGCCGCACGTCTCGCTCGCGCCATCTCACCTTCCTCGCTCGCTGGCCCTCGCGCCAGGCGATGCAGCACGCCCGCGATCGGGTGCGTGAGCTGACCGATCGTCGGCGGCTGCTGGTTCCGGTGGAGGAGGTCGTGCAGGACGTGAACCGCTTCCTGCGCGGCTGGGCGGGCTACTTCCGCTACGGGAACTCGGCCCGCCACCTCGCCCTGGTGAGGACTCACGCGACCGGCCGGCTCGCGCTCCTGGTGGCCAAACGCCACCGGCGGGCGCGGTCCTATGGCTGGCGGGCGGTCGTCTACCGCTCGCCCGATCGCTACGGCCTCATCGACCTCAGCGGCAGCGTCGTCGCGCCGCGGCCCAACCGGCCGTGGCGGGAGAAGCCGAATGCCGGCGGTGAAGGACGTCGGTGAGCCGGGTGCGGGAGAACCGCACGCCCGGTTCGATGAGGCGGCGGGAGGAATCCGGCACCAATGGCCTCAGGGCCCCACGGTGCTGGCGCCTCCCGCCGACCCTACCGCCACCCGCGTCAGACCCGAGACGCCCGGTTGGGACGATGAAGAGGCGTACTCGCGGCCGCGGTCAGACGCCCGCTTACGTCAACGGATGCAGTAGTGCACGCCCGCGCGGCCGGCGCTCTCGCGGCTCGTCCACAGCAGGAGCCGACCGAGTCTCGGCGAGAGTGCCGAGTTCACGCGACAGCGGCAGCGGGGCGATGCAGTGCAACGGCGCCGATCACGCGCACCCGGATCTCGGCGGGCCGTGAGCGAAGGTCTCGCGTAATAGCGCCGCGGCACGTGGGCGGTGCTATCCGCAGAACGCGGTGTCAGCCTGTTCAGGCGGGGGTGATCTGTCCACGCGGGCGCGACGTGATGCGCGTCTCGCGTCACTACGACCCGATGGGAGGGGGCGAGGCGAGACTGCGGAGGCAGTTTGACTGAGCGGCGCGAGACGGGTTCGGGGCGGCAAAGTCGGGTCGGTTCTACTGACCGAAGTCGGGGTCGAATGGGAGATGGTTGGGCTGGCAGACGGTCCCGTTCCTCGGTGTGGCGAGCGTGGTGAGGTAGCGGGTGGTCGCCGCGACGGTGCAGTCGCTGAGGTCGCTGCTGCTCGTGTGGCCGTAGCCGTTGTTGGTGAGCAGGACGGCATTCCCAAGCCGGCGGGCGGCAAGCGGGGCGTTGGCGTACGCCGTTCTGGGGTCGTAGCGGTTGCCGATGACGAGGACCGGGTTGGGCGTGGTGGCGGTCCATGGGCCCGTGTAGCGGTTGGCGCTGGCGGTGCGCCACGACGCGCACGGCGCCCACAGCCACCAGAGATCGACGGGCGCCACGAGGTTGCGTTCGCTGAGCCGGTCGATGAGCGTTGGCCACGCATTGACCGCGTCGGGCCGCGGGAGCGGCTTGTCCGCGCATTGCAGCGCCGTGGCCGAGACCATGGCCTCCTGCACGACGGGTTTAGGCCGCGGACCGTGTTCGCCAAAGCCGAGCCGTCGCCGTCGGCGGCCTGGTTGAGCTCGGCCGCGAGTTTGGGCCAGTTCTCTGGGGCGGCGAGCGCCTTGCCAGAGCGCGAGTCAGCGTGTCGCCGTAGGAGAGCTGGCGCGACGCTGCCGACGGCGCGGGAATCGGCCCGCGGCGCAACCGCGCCAGCAGCGCCCGCGCCCGCGGCGCCACGGGGCCCTGACCCGCGAGCGCGCACCTGGCCGGTCCCGCCTGCTGGCACAGGGACAGGAACTTCTCGAACACGAGGTCGCTTTCGGCCTCGCTGCTGGCGAGCCCCGCCTCCACCGACCTCGTGAACGGCACCGGATCGATCAGCGCATCGATGACCATCCGCCCCACCCGCCGCGGGAACATGTTGGCGTAGGTCTGGCCGAGGAACGTCCCATACGACTCACCGCGGTAATTCAGACGCCGGTCGCCGACCAAGCTCCGCAGGTAGTCCAGATCGCGGACGGTGTCCGCGGTCGAGATGTGCGCCAACAGCCGGCCGCTGCGCGCGGCGCAGCGCCGCGCATAGTCGACGGTCTTGGGCACATAGCGCCGGGACTCCAGCGGCGTCGTCGGGATCGACCAATCGGCGCCCCAGAAGCGCAGCATGCTCCGTCGATCGGCGAAGCAGCGGACATGCGTGCTGTCACCCGTGCCGCGGGGATCCCAGCTGACGATGTCGAACCGCCCTCCCGCCAACCCGTCGAAGGCCGCCCCGGCGGCGCGCACGTCCGGCGTCCCCGCCACGCCGGGGCCGCCGAAGTTCATGAACAGCGACCCGATCCGCCTGCGCCGGTCGCGGGTGCGATAGCGAATTACCGCCAACGAAATCGTCGGTCCGGCAGACACCACGCGCCCGGCGCGCACGGTGGCGCGTGACCAATCCAGCGGCACCCGCACACGCGCGCACTGCAACCGATTCCCGCACGCTCTCCACGCGATCGCCGCTCCGCTCGCCTGTGCCCCGGCACGGGGCGCGGCCACGGCCGCAGCATCCGCCCGGCCAGCGCCGCCGGCCACCGGGGAGTTCCCCAAGGTCGCAAAGAGCATCACGAACGCTCCGCAAACGATCCATCTGGACTGGCTCATGCCGCCCTCCGACGTGGGGTCCCGGCACACAGACCCACGGCCCACGCTGCCCGGGTCAGCGTGGCCCGTCAATCGTGCGCAGAGGCAGGTGTCCGTGTCAAGGATCCAGTTCGACCTGTCGAGTCGCGTGTACCCGCCGCTCGGCGGACCGTTGCTGAGCACGCCGTGGTTGTGGGCGTACTGACCGGGGTAAAGCGTCGCCGCCGCGAGTCGCCAGCGTCGATGAACTCCTCGGCCTCCAGGCGACGCTCTTCCCGCGCCGCCAGATCCTCAGTTCGAACGTCTGGTCGATCTGGGACTTGAGCCTGCGCTACCTGGCCCTCCTGAACCCCACCGACGGTGCCGTGGAACTCGAGCTCGGGATCGACCAGCTGTGCTGTCCTTCCAGGTCCCCTGGCAGGAACGCCTGGAAAGCCTCCCGCGCCCAGATCCAGCTCCGTCGGCTCGGTGTAGGGTCGGCGGCTCGTCTGATTGAGCCGGCGCGAGATGTGGCGGGGGCCCCTGGTCCCGGCCGAAGCAGCTAGTGCGACACTGATCGCGTGAGGTGGATCGGCGCGGTGGCGGTGGCCGTAGCTTCGTGTGGGATCGGTGCCTGCGGAGGGCAGGGCGACGCGGGCGAAGGGAGCAGCGCGGCCGGGCCCGCCTCCGCCTCCACCGCGGGCCGATCCCCGTGCTGGGCCGCCCGCGCTGCTCGCGTCGGTCGGTGAGCGCGCCGTGCTGCTGGATGGCAGCGGCCGCGTACGGCGCGTGCTGCCCGCCGCGCTCACCGTATTTCGCGTTGATGCGCCGCCTGAGAATGCCGCCGCCGACACTGTTGCTCCGCCGCCTGGAGGTCCAGGTTCTCTCGCTGCTCGGCGACTTCCACGCTGGAGCCGACTGGGAGCGATCACCGCCGAGCACCACTCGGGCAAGCCGGCCTCGACCGCCCTCGGCGCGAGGATCACGCCTTCCACGAGCGGCGCACGCGCCGATAGCGAAGGCAGCCACGCCCGAGCCGCGGTCGCGGTCAGCATGCCGGCGGGCTGCCCGCCGCCGTCGGGCCAGAGCACGCGGCGAAGACGACCCTCAGGCTGGCTTGCGTTCCCACGCTACTCCGCTTGGGCCGTGCCGGGGGTCCGATTTCTCGGAAGAGGCCGCAACGAGGAGGGATCCCGTCCCTGGCGAGGGCGCCCTCGAGGTGACCGCCCTCGGAGACGAGGCGACCGAGCGCGGCCGCATCGAGCTGTCGGCAACCCACGGCCAGGTCCTAGCCTCGAAGGCCGTGGTGGAGCGGCTCGCGGCCGAAGACGCAGACGATCTCGGTCTCGCTCTTCGGTCTCGCTCGCCCGTGGGAGATGAGCGGGGCGCTGGGCGCGTGCGGTGCGCCGCGGATGTGGGATGGAGGCGCGGCGCTTCTGCGAGCTCGTCGGGCAGGACCCGGGGCCGCCCCCGAGGAGACGCAGCGGCGGTTGGCCTGAGCGATCTCTACTTGACGACGATCGTCAGCCCCGACTCGTCCCTCGGCCGGGATGCGCTCGACGCGGGCGGCCGGCCCGCGCGAAGATAGGCGCGATGAGCGCGCGGATTGCGACGGGCCTCGCCCGCACCGACGCCGGAGTGGACTCGTTCGCCGAGGCGGCGTCGCGCGCCGCGCTCCCGCTCGGAGGGGCACCTGCGGATCTGGCGGTGGTGTTCGCGGGCGCGGCCAACCTCGGGCACGCCGAGGAGGGGCTCGCGGCCGTGCAGGACCGGCTCCACGCACGCGCACTCCTCGGCTGCGGCGCGCAGGGCGTGGTGGGCGACGGCCGCGAGCTCGAGGAGGGCGGCGTCGTGGTTGGCGGGGCGAGATGAGTGACGTTCCCACGAGCGAGACCGCCGTGGCGGTGGCGGGCATGCCCGAGCTCGACGGCGCCGACGCCGCGATCGTCCTCGTGGATCCGTACACGTTCCCGATCGACCCGGTGCTCGCCCAGCTCGCGGACGACCAGCCCGGGCTGCCCGTCGTCGGAGGGCTTGCGAGCGCGGGCGGCGGCCCGGGGATGGCCGTGCTCATGCACGACGACGAGGTGGCGAGGCGGGGCGCCGTCGGCGTCGCGCTCTCGAGCGTGGACGTACGGGTGTGCGTCTCGCAGGGCGCGCGCCCGATCGGACCCGAGATGGCGATCACGGCGGCCGAGGGGAACGTGATCCACGAGCTCGCGAGCCAGCCGGCGCTCGAGCGCCTGCGGACGGCGATCGCCGAGCTCGATCCGGGCGAGCGCGCGCTCGCCTCGCGGGGCCTGCTGCTCGGGATCGTGATCGACCCGAACCGGCCCGAGTACGAGCGCGGCGACTTCCTGATCCGGGCGCTGATCGGCGTGGACGAGGAGAGCGGCTCGCTGAGCGTGGGGGAGCAGGTGCGCGTCGGCCAGACGGTGCGCATGCAGGTCCGCGACGGCGCGTCGGCGCACGAGGACCTGCGCGAGGCGCTCGATCGCGAGCTGCGCTCCCTGGGCGGGCCGCCGGCGGGCGCCCTCGTCTTCACCTGCAACGGCCGCGGCTCGCACATGTTCGAGACGCCGGATCACGACGCGTCCGAGATCGAGCGCGCATTCTCGAGTGCCCCCGCAGCGGGCTTCTTCTGCGCGGGCGAGATCGGCCCGGTGGGCGACCGCAACTTCGTGCACGGCTTCACCGCCACGCTGGCGGTCTTCGCGGCCTGACGAGCGGCAGGCGCTCGGGCGGCGGCGAGCGCGCGCCGGTCCGCCCCGGGCCGCGTGGCCTCGAGCCGCACGGCAAGCGAGCTCGGGAGCTCCTCGCCCGCGGGCGGCCCACGATCTGGACACCGAGCGGCAGCCGGCCTGGCGAGCGTGGGCGTGACCAGCACGTCGCCCTGCTCCCACATCGCGATCAGCCGCCACGAGTGGCGGCGCAGCCAATCGAGCGCGCCCAGAGCCGCTCGTACGTGTGGACCTCGTCGCCCGTCTGGGCGATCCAGACCTTGATGAAGTTGTCGCAGCCCTCCTCGACCTCGATCGCGATTTCCTGGACCTGGTGCCCAAGCGAACTCGAGCAGCGAGGCGGCCTCGCGCACCGCCTCGGCGGATCCACTCCTCGGGTGGGCGGGCTTCCGGGTCCCGCGCGCGCCGGATAGCCCCGCTGGTCGCGCTTGCTCGCCACTGCGAGGTAGGCGTCCACGCCGAAGCGTTGCTGCGCCGGCCAGACGAGACGCGGACTCAGCTGTGGTGCATCAGCCGCCCGCCGGTTTGCGGCGGATCGCGAACAGAGGGGCGCCGCACTCGGGGCAGTAGCCCTGCCAGCCGGGACGACCGTTGGGCAGGGTCACCTCCCGCGCGTCGGCGACGGTGACCTTCTCGCCGCAGACGCACCAGGCCTGCGGGCCGGGGTCCTGTGCCTCTGAGTGCCGCGAGCTCCGCTCAACCATGCCCGACAAGCATATTCGCGGCTAGAGTGCCTTTCATGCGGGGCCGGCTCACCGCCCGCGCTTGGGACGAGCGGGGAGTCGCTTGTGACGGCGTCGAGGCCAAACGGCAGGAGCGGCTCGAGCATTGCGGCGTGGTTGACCGTGCCGGTCGTGACGCTGAGTCCGGCCGCTCGGAGGGTCGCGACCAGCGCGCGCGAGAGGAGGAAGTGCCCGACGCATAGGCCGTGGAGGCCGACGCGTCGCCCCCAGGCCGCGAGCGGCGCTGATTCAGACTGAGAGCGGCATTACCGTGCAGCTGCATCCGGTGTCCTCCTTGGGACTGAGTGGCTTCGTCACCTCTCAGCCTCCAAGGAGGCCCGGATGAACAACGGGCTCAGGGTCTACACCTAGGCAGGGGTGAGACGCCGAGAGGAGAGAACCCGAAACGCCTTGCTTTCGCAATCGCGTGGTTGCGGGCGTCTCGTCAGTCGGGCGTCAGACGACCGCGATGGACGAACAGCAGAAGCACACTCTCGCAGCGCTCCTTTTCGACGCGGGCAGGAGCGGGGCGTGCTGCTCGTCCTCCACGGATGCGCGGGAGCGGATCTCGCGCGGCCGAACGCCCACGGCTGGTCGTGAGCGAAGTCGGGCGCGACGCGCGAAGAGGACCTTTCGGTGCCGCGCCGGGCGCCGACGCATGGTCAGTGGCAGGCGCCCGACCCGCTGTCGGTGAACCCGCCGCCGCCGGGGGCGGGGACGAACTGCCAGTCCCAGGCGAGCGGGCGCAGGGCGAGGCGCAGGACGCCGTAGGTGTCGGCGTTCTGGACGACGGTGTTGGCCGGCCGGCCGACGGGCTGGATGTGGGACTTGCCGCCGGTGCCGGCGACGATCTCCTGGATACCGCCGCTCGGATCGAAGGCGCGCTCGGGCGTCTGCGGGAGGAAGCGTTCGTAGTTGTGGTTGTGGCCGCCCAGCACGAGCTCGGTGCCGGCCTGGTAGAGGTCGCGCCAGATGCCGCGCATCGACGCCCGCTCGCCCTCACGGCCGCCGCTGAACAGCGGGCGGTGCCAGTAGGCGAGGGTGCACGCCGCCGGGTGGGCGGCGAGGTCCTGACGCAGCCAGCGCTCCTGGGGCGAGCCGACGCCGCAACCGCCGATGAACTGGCACTCCGAGTTCAGCGCGATCACGTGCCAGCCGCCGACGTCGTAGCTGTACCAGCCCTCGCCGCGGTTTCCGGCGAGGCCGCCGAAGTAGTCGAAGTAGCCGGCCGCGCCGCCCGCCGGGTCGCTGTACTCGTGGTTGCCCAAGACCGGTCGCGAGATGCTCTTGAAGCGCCCCCACGTCGGGTCGTAGGAGACGTCGAAGGCGGCCAGTTGGCCGCGCTCGTACTGGTCGTCGCCGAGCGGCAGCACGAGCGAGGGATTCAGCGCGAACACGACGTCGGCGGTTCGCCTAGCCATGCAGGCGTCCTTGGTGTTGTCGGCGTCGTCGTGGCCATCGCCGGCGTTGAAGTTGGAGTCGGTCGGGTCGCACGCGATGTCGCCCGCCGCCGCGAGCACCGCCGGGTTGTCCTGTGGGGGCTCTCCGTTCGCGCGCAGCGCGTCGAGGTAGTGACCGAAGCCGCTGGGGCTCGCCCACTCGCTCGCCGGCTCCACGGCGGTGCCGCCGGCCCAGTCGTTGAACGAGGAGACGAGCTGCCAGCGCGCCCCCGACCGGACCATGTCGCGCACCGTCGCGTACCAGCGCGGAAGGTCCCGGGTCAGCGCCGGAGCCGAGGTGCCGGCCCCGAAGGAGCCCGGGCTGATCGCGAACGCGCGCGGGCCCGTGGAGACCGCGGGCTCGCCGGGGGCGACCTCGAACCAGTCGTCCGGCTCGACGTGGCAGGCCCGGTAGCCGGGCCACTGCGGGAGCAGCAGGTATGCCCGCTGGAAGTTGCCCTTCAGCCAGCGCCGCGCCGCTTCGCAGCCGTCGCTTGGGCCGAAGTCGACGAACACCACCGGGCGTCCACGCACACGGAGGTAGGAGGGGTCGCGACCCGGACCCGCGTCCAGATGCCCAAGCTGCGCCGCGATCGCGCTCGGCGACGGCGTGCCGCCGGCCTCGGCCTCGACCTCGGCCGCCCACCGGAACGAGCTGCGCGTGCGGCCGGTGCTCGCCAGCAGGCCGCGCCCGCGTGCGTCGGTGGAGGTGCCGGGCCCCTCCCAGGAGGCGATGCCGGCCTCAACCCCGCCCCACCGCATGGCCGCCACGTGGTCGCGGATGACCGAGTCGGCGGCCCCGTCGTAGGCGCCCAGCCGCGGGTGGTAGCGAGTCAAGGGGTCGACGCCCGGCCCCTGCCACGACTCCGGATAGGTCGCGACGTAGAAGGCGGCGCGGATCGGGAAGCCGGGCTGGCGGTCTTCCGAGACGCGCAGGTGCAGGCGCGGGGCGCGCGGCCGCCCCGCCTCGCGGCTTGCCAGCAGCACGGCCCTGCGCGAGCCGCCCACCAGCGCGATCTCGACCGCCTCGTCCCCATGCACCAGCGTCGTCACGTCGAACCGCTTCCACCGCCCGCGCGCCGCTTGCATCCCGCCCACCGCCGGAAGCACGACGGACGGCCTAGTCCGCCATGTCAGGCGCCGCTCGGACCAGTCCCTCGGACCCGTCGGCCGCGCCTCCACCCCGCCCCGCGCGCGTCCTGTGACGTACACCCACAGCGAGGCGCTTCGGACGACCCGGCCGCGCACCCCCCTGACACGGAAGCGGAGATAGACGCGCGCCGCCGGGCGGCCGCCCACCCGCAGCGACGTCCGCCGCCCGTAGCCCGTGCGCGGCTGGTCGGCGCGCACCGAGGCGTCGGCCCCGGGCAACACCCTGACGAGGCGCGCCGCGTCCGCGCGCGGAGCGGCAACCAGCGCCACGAGCGCGCACACAAACGGAGCGCTGCGACGAACCAACGCGGCCGGCATCGACCCCCCTCAACACCGAGCACTTGCCCCGGTTGCGCGGCTCCGCGCAATACCAGCACGGAGAAGATGAGGTCGCGCGCGCTCAGTGCTTGCCTGCCGTTGTCGCAGCACCTCGGCCGACGGCGGCTCCTCGGCGCCGCGCTCCAGCGGTGCTCCTTTTCGACGAATCCGGGTCCGACGGTGCGCAGCTGCTCGTCCACAGAAGCAGCGTTGTCGAGAGCGCCGATTGCGTCCCGCCGTACAGCTGCTGGTCGTCCTTTCCGGTCGTCTGGCGCTCGACGTGTGAGACGCTCGCAGCCACGCGATTGCGAAGCGCGGGGCATCTCGCACGAGACACCTGCGCCGTCGTCCAGAACGAGTGTGGTGGCGTCTGCGCGAGAGCGCGCCGGGCCGGCGCGACCAGGCTCAGGGCGCCCGGTCCGGCGCTTCCAGGAAGCTCAGCACCTGGGCGGTGAACAGGTCGGTGGCGGTGTCCATTGCGGCGTGTCGCTGGCCCGGCATGACCGCGACGCGGCAGTCCGGCAGAGCCCCCCGCAGCGCCTCGCCGGCCGCCCTGAAGGGTTCGCTGCTGTCGCCGCCTTGGAGGTATAGCGTTGGCACGTCGAGGTCGCGGAAGCGAGCCGGATCAAAGACGTATTCCCTGCTCGCCCGCTCCTCCCGCGGAATCGTGTCGGCTGCGTCGAGCCGCGCCTCCCAGGCCGGCAGCGACCGCAGCAACTCGACCTGATCCGGCGGAAGGCCGGCGACCTCCCGCATGAAGTAACCCAGCAGCTCGTCGCGCCTTCCTTCCTCGAGCAGCTTGTGGAGCCGGTCGACCACATGCGGCGCTGACTTCAGGTATCCCATCGGCGGCTCGTATAGGACGAGCCTGCGGATCCCGTCGGTCAGCAATGCCGCCTCGAGCGCGCAAATGCCGCCGTAGGAATGCCCCAGCACGCTCACCCCTTCACCCGCCGACTCGACAACCGCGACCACATCCTCGTACTCGCGCCCCAGCGCATAGTCGGTCGCGTCACCGCTGCGCCCGCGCCCGCGACGGTCAACCGCGAACACGGCGAAGCGCTCCTCCAGCGCCGCAAGCACCGGCGCCCAGCGGTTGTGATCGGCCGCGGCGCCGTGGATCAACACCAGCGGCGAACCCTCGCCGCTTCGCCACACGGCGATCGGCGTCCCGTCCTCAGAGACAACCTTCCTAGGGTCTGCGCTCACCGGTTCCTTCGGGGTTCGAGCGTTCAGTCGCCACCCTATCCGCGTTCACCGCCCCGCCTCCAGCGCACCTGACCGCCCTGGCGAGCGCCGCTCGCTGGTGGCGACGCTGCCGCTTTGCACGGAATTCCGGTTGCCGCGGCCCCGCCTCCGGCCGCCAGCACCCGCCTGGGCTCGCCCGTCCAAGTTTACCTGGCGGCTCGAGGAAGGGGTGTCCGCGGCGCAAGCAGCGGACTCCCTTCCTCGAAAGCCCAGGCGCAGAGCGAAAAATCGGCCGAAGGCGGGGCGGCGGCCTGTTGGTCTCCTAGGCCCCTACGCCTAGAAACCAACAATGAGAAACCAACTTCTCGAACCGCCCGATGGTGGGCCCGTCTCCGTTCTTCACCTCGAGGCGGTCGACCAGCGCCGCGATGATCTGAATCCCGCGGCCGGACGTCGCCTCGAGCGGGGCGGGGCCAGCGTGCTCTCGAACGTCCCGAGGTCCGTGACCTCGACCCGCAGCCCGCGCGGGCACGGCTCGGTCACGAACAGGACGCACCCGTTCGGCCAGGGCCGCCCCTGCTGGACGGCGTTGGTGACGGCCTCCGTAGTGGCGACCATCAGATCCCACGCCGGCTCGCCGTCGAGGCCGGCCTCGGCCGCCGCCTCGCGGACGATTGAACGGGCGGCCCCGGCGCTCTCGGCCTTCGCCGGGAGCCATGTCTCCAACCTCGTTCCGGTGACCGCTCTCATCGGGCGCCACCTCCCTTCCGGCTGGAGCTGGGTCGTCGTTCGCCCTGGCTCCTTTGGGAGGGCCTGCGGTACCCGGACGCCGCCTGCACGGCGGACGGCCGCCACCTCGCCCCTCCGCGGAGCGTCGGCACGTTCTCCTCGTTCAGGCGGTTCGCGATCGCCTGGAGAGTCATGCCGCTCTCGCGCATCTCGCGGATACGCAACTTCAGCTCCGACACATCCGGTCTCGCCGACCGGCCGGTTGCGCTCTGAATCGCCACGGCATCCGGAACACGGGCGGGCTGCGCGAGTCGCGCCGACTCCTGCTGCTTGGCGGGCACCGCCTCGAGCTGCTCGGCGAGCGCGTCGAAGAGCTCCGCGATCTCCTCCGCGTAGTGGCTCGGGAGGTCCTGCGGCGGCACGCCCCGGCGCATCGCGTCCTGGAGCACGGCCCGTTTGGGGATGTGCGGTTCGAGGACCCGCGCGCCGAAGACCTGCTCGACCTCGGCGAGGCTGCGTTTGTGCTCGGCCGTGGTCTCCACGCGGTTCAGGACCACTGCGGCCAGGGCGAGCGACGGGTTGCGCTCGGCCGACACGTCGCGGAGCGTGTCGACGAGCTCGTCGATGGCCTGAAGCGCCAGGTAGGTCGGCTCGGTGACGACGAGCGCCCGCGACACGGCGCCGAGCGCCTCGTTCGTGAGAAAGCCGAGGCTCGGCGGGCAGTCGATCAGGGTGAGGTCGTAGTCGCCGATGGTGTCGAGCTGCTCCGCCAGCACGCCCGCCTCGCCGCCGTCACGCCGGGTCTCGAGGGAGCGCAGCGCCCGCGCGGAGGGAGCCAGGTCGAGCCCCCACTCCGTCGACACGACGGCCTCATCGAGCGAGCAGGCGGCCGGATTCAGCATCGCGTCGGCCACTGTCGGGCGATCCGGGCGGCCGGGCGCGAGCACCGTGGTGGCCGAGGCCTGCGGGTCCAGGTCGACGATCAGGACGCGGCTGCCGCGCCGGGCCGCCGCGACGCCCACGGTCAGCGAGACGGTCGTCTTCCCCACTCCGCCCTTCTGGTTCACGACGGCGTAGCTGCAGGCTCGCCGGCTCTTGTGCGGGTTGTGGGAGGGAGCCGGGCGCGGCGCCGCCGCGGGCGGCTCGGGCGCGGGCGGGGGCGGCTCGGGCGGAGGCGCCCCGCCACCGGCGGCCTTCGCTTGGGTGAGCCGGCGGCCGGCAACGCCGAGCGCGAGCAGGCCTGCCGCCCCCATCGCCACGAGGAGCACGAGCAGCCACCTGCTGCCACCGGCGTCGGCGGTCGTATCGGCCACGGGCGTCTGGGCGGGGCGCGGCTGGGAGCGCTCCCGGCTGCGGAGCTTCCCCTGCTGGAACGGGTATTCGCGCAGCAGCTCGGTGGGCGGCCGCACGCGGCGGTCGCGGTCCTGCGCCGACGCCGCCTCGGGGCCGACGGCCACCGGCGCACAGATCGCCACGGCCACGAGCAGAGTGAGGGTCCGCCGGGCCATCAACGCACAGTCAGCAGCGTCCCGATGGGCATGAGCCGGGCCAGGCGGAGGATGGTGGCGTTGGCCATGCGGATGCACCCGTGCGAGACCCGGCCGGGTATCAGGTCCGGCCGGTTGGTGCCGTGGATGCCGACGAACCCACCGGCCGGCCAGTCGGTCAGGCCGAGCGAGCGCGCGGTCGTCCCGAACGCGATCGGCCCGTAGAACGGGCTCCGGTACCGGCGGAGCTGATTACGGACGTAGAACCGACCGGCCGGCGTGGGCGTGGCCGCGGTCCCGATGCCCACCCGAGCCCGGAAGACGACCCGCCGCCCTCGCGCCAGGGTGGCCGTCAGCCGTTCGCGGTCGACCACGAGCCGCGTCCTCACCGGCGTGTACCCGCCGAGGGCCGAGCGGGGCACCCAGCCGCGGGCGTCGTCGGGTACTCCCGCGAACCGCACCTCAACCCAGAGCTTGTCCGCGACCCGCCGGACATTTCCGAGGACCAGCACGATGTTGGTGGTCCCCTCCGGGGTTCGCCTTGGGACCTGGCCGACGATGTCCGGCCCCGCCGGGCTCACTCGTGCGGAGACCGGCGCGCGCACCGGCGCCCAGAACGCGAGCGGAGCCGGGCCGAGCGGAACGTTCTTCGGATCGAGCGCCGAGCGAGGAGACGCCGGAAGCCGAGGCTCCGCCGACGAAGGACCCGCGGAGCCCTCGAGGAGCACGACCGCGACCGCCACGCCGATCAGCCCCCCCGCCAGCGCCAGTGCGGCGCCGAGCTCGCTGCGGCGCGTGCGTCTCGCTCGCCTCACCCCGTGTACCTGGGTCGCCGCCTTCGCTTGGTCCTCGGCCTCGACGTGACGAAGTTCGTGGAGTCGACCAAGCGCACCACCCTGGCCTTCGACGTCGGCTCGTCGATGGCGTCGGCGGCCGGGACGATCCCGGCGATGTGCCGGATCCAGGCCGCGTGGCGCGCCTCGACGGAATGGAGCGATACGAGCGCCGCCAGAATGCCGCGCGAGTCGACCTGCGTGGCCTGCGTCTTGAGCAGCGCCGCGGTCAGATCCTCGAACGCCACCGCGGTCTCGGTGAACACGCGGTCGTCCTCGGTGACGCCACGGAAGTCGAACTTGGGGCTCTTGACCGTGTCCCTGCCGAGCAGGCCCTTGATGGCCCTCACGTGTCCCCGCTCGTTCGCGCCCACCACACGCGACCACTCGAGCGTCCTGGGCTTCAGCTGACGAAGGCGCTCCGCCTCGCTGTACATGGCCGCCTGGAGGTACTCGAGGGTCAGGTCGAACTGGAGTATCGCGATGTCCTTCTGCGTGTTGCGCTCCTTGGCCACCGCCGGCGATGCGAGCGCCGCGGCCGCGGCCGAGCCGCCGAGCACCGCCTTGCGCAGGAAGTCCGCGCGCGTGCCGCCCGCCAGCTTGTCAAGCGCCTCCGCGATGGCTCCATCGCGGTCGACGGCTTCGAGGGTGAGCCTGGATTCCATCCTCGTCTCGCCTAGGTCGTGAACCCCGTGGCCTCGATGGCCGCTCTGGTCTCGTCCTGGGTGGCCGGCGCGTCGGCCGGCCGTGGAGCGGGGTTGCGTCCGGCGAGATCCCGCACCCAACCAACGTGACGGGCCTCGACCGAGGCCATCCCCATCGCCCTCGCGATCCGCCGCCTGGTCAGGTTCGGCACCTGCCCGTTGACCGCCGCGAGCGCCAACTCTTCCACCTCCAGGGCCGCTGCGAGGAACCGCTGCGGATCGCTCGTCGCGTCGCCGAAGTCGAACTCCGGCCGGCCGGATTTCCTGGCGCCGCCCAGAGCCCGTTCGAGCGCCGCGACATGCGCGCGCTCCTGCTCGCCGACCACCCGACTGAGCTCGCGCAGCTCACCGCTCAGCGCGCCCCGCCGCTCGGCCTCCGCGTAGAAGCCGGCCTCGAGATGCTGCACCTCAAGGAGCCAGTCGAGCACGCGCCGGTCCTGGGCAGCCGACGGCTCCGAGATCGCGGGCAGCGGCAGGCCGCCCGCGACGACGCCCCCCGCGGCCAGCGCCCCACCGGCCGCCACGCCCCACTTGACGAGCTGGACGCGCGTCACGCCGGGACGCTCCTCCTCCGGCGCCGTCACTGGATTGCGGCTCACTGGTTGCCCCTCAGGTCGAGTCTCCGTTAAACGCACGGCCTGCTACCCAGAAGAGCACACCTACTCAACTTTCGCGCGCGTTCCGCCCTAGGCCCCTCCTCCCGCGTCGACCGCGAGCTCGGCGACCGCTCGCACGGCGAAGCCGTTCAGGCCGTCGTCCTGTCCTTCCTCCTCCGGCTCAGGAGCGACCGGCTTCGGCGTCGTGTCTCTGTGCTTAGAGACCAACAGAGACGGGTGGCGCTCAGGGCGGGTCGCGGTCGAACTCGAGCGCGATCGGCGTCAGCGCGAAGGCGCGCTCGCCGCGTTCGTGGAGCTCGTCGGCGGCGACGGGGGCGAACCGCATCGTGGTGCGGATGTCGGCGTGGCCAAGCCGGGCCGCAGGCCGGCCAGGTCGCCGGTGCGGGCCAGGCAGCGGGTTGCGTAGATGTGGTCCAGCACGTGCGAGCGTCTCGCTGCGGTCCCGGGGACGCAGGCCAGTTGCTTGCGCAACGAGCCGTCATCGGCCGACGACGACGAACCGTTGGCCGTTGCACCAGGGCCCCAGGCGGTTACCCAGGTAGGCGCCGGCGGACCGGTTCTCATGCGAGTTGACGAGCCTGACGACGGCGTAGCGCCCGCGCCAGCGGCCGCCTTCTCGTGCGACAGCGGACGGCACTTCATCGCGGTCCTTGCCGCGCCGTCCGGCTCCGCTGAACCGTCGGCCCCGGGTCTGCTCCCAATGCTCGATGGACTGGTCGCGGTTCTCGTCCGCTCCGCGCCGGTCGATGTGCCACACGCGCGGCCAGCGGCGCGTGCGGTCGACGTCACGGATGTGGTCGGCGATGTGCGGCCATCGCCTTGGGGAGAGACGTATCCGCACGGGGCGCCTGCGGCGGCGGCACTTGGCGGCGCCGGTCGCCCCGATGTCGTGGATGTCCCTCGCTTGCTCCGCCTCGGGCAGCAGAGCGCGAGCCTCGCCAGCCACCGAGTGTCGCACCGCGAGGACGCCGCCGGCGAGGGTGAGCATGAGCAGCAGCGCCGCCCAGCGACGGAGCAACGGGCTCGGAAGCCACTGAGGCAGCTTCATGGATACACACCGTAGGAACTGCGCGAGACGGCTCACGACGGCTGGGGTGGTGAATCACATGCACCGATGTGGAATCGCGCTGACTATCTTGGCTCGTCCTTCGGCCTCCGGCGACGCCTGCTCGCCAGCACGGAGCGAGAGCCGGGGTAGCCCGTGACGCGGCAGGGTGGCGGTAGGGTCGGCGGGAGGCGCCAGTAACCGTGGGGCGCTGGGGCCATTGGCACCGGATTCCTCCCGCCGCCTCATCGAACCGGGCATGCGGTTCTCTCGCACCCGGCTCACCGACGTCCTTCACCGCCGGCATTCGGCTTTTCCCGCCACGGCCGGTTGGGCCGGGGCGCGACGACGCTGCCGTTGAGGTTGATGAGGCCGTAGCGATCGGGCGAGCGGTAGACGACCGCCCGCCAGCCGTAGGCTCGCGCCCGCCGGTGCCGTTTGGCGACGAAGAGCGCGAGCCGGTCGGTCGCGTAGGTCCTCACCAGGAGGAAGTGGCGGGCCGAGTTCCCGTGACGGAAGTAGCCCGCCCAGCCGCGCAGGAAGCGGTTCAGGTCCTGCACGACCTCTTCGACTGGGACCAGCAGCCGCCTGCGATCGGTCAGCTCATGGATCCGATCGCGGGCGTGCTGCATCGCCTGGCGTGAGGGCCAGCGAGCGAGGAAGGTGAGGTGGCGCGAGCGCGGGGTGCGGCCGCGCACGTAGCGGTGGTGGAAGCCGAGGAAGTCAAAGCCCTCGCCTCCCTCCCGCAGGTGCACGATCCGCGTCTTGGCCTGCTTGGGGCGGAGCCCGAGCTCGGCCAGGAGCGCCCGCAGCGCCGCGAGGGCGCGGCGGGCGTCCCGCTCGGAGCCACACATCACCACCAGATCGTCGGCGTAGCGCACCAGCGTGCCGCAGCCGCGCGTCTGCCAGTCCCGGTCGAGCCGGTCGAGGTAGACGTTGGCGAGCAGCGGGGAGATCACCCCGCCCTGCGGCGTGCCGGTGTCGCTGCGCCTGACCGCGCCCTGCTCCATCACCCCCGCGCGCAGCATCGCGCGCACGAGCCGCAGGAGCTTGCGGTCGCAGATCCGGTCCTCGATCGCCTGCATCAACCGGTCGTGCGGGATCTCCTCGAAACACGAGGCGATGTCCGTCTCCACGACCCACCGCCTGCCCCGCCAGGACTGATCGATCAGAACCTGGAGGGCGTCGTGCGCCGCCCGTCGCGGCCGAAAGCCGAACGAGCAGGGCTGAAAGTCGGCCTCGAAGATCGGCTCGATGACGATCTTCACGGCCGCCTGCACGATGCGGTCGCGGACCGCCGGGATCGACAGCGGCCGCCGCTCCCCCGAGCCGGGCTTCGGGATGAACGCCCGGCGCGCCGGGAGCGCGCGGTAGTCGCCTGATCGGAGGTCCGCCTCGAGCTCGTCGAGCAGCCTGGCCACGCCATAGCGCTCGACCTGCTCGATGGTCTGCCGGTCGATGCCGGCCGCGCCGCGGTTGGCGCGCACCTGCCGCCACGCCCGCTCCAGGACGTCCCTGCGGTGGACCTTGTCGTGGAGCGCGTGGAAGCGTCGCCGGGGATCGGCCTTGGCCGCCCGGTAGAGCGTTCGTTGCAGTTCTCGGGTCTTATCTGTTGCGGCGGCAATAGCCATAGTGGGCACTCGCCGAACCTCTCCCTGCACGTGACGCACAGACGAAGCAGCGGCCCTTCCCTCACCCCGAGTTGTGTTGTCTCGCGGGCTCAAGCGGTACTACGGCCGCCTCCGACTCCCTCCCGGCTCGCCGATCGTTTCCCGGTCTGCGGTTATCGACCAGCGCCGCTCCGGCGCGCTCCGCAGGCGCCGGGCCGGGGAGGGCCTCCCCAGTTCCCGCCGCCACCTTCCGAGCGTTCCGAGCCCCCTACGCCGGGGAGTTCTTCGGGGCTGCTGTCCAGGCTCTCCACCCCTTCCGTGGCCTTCGCCGTGAGAGACGCGGCTCGGCTCTCCCTCTCCCCCGCCGCGAGCGGCGGGCACACTAACGGCGCGGCAGGCTTCGCTTGATGCTACGGACCGCTCGGTCGCTCCCCCAGCAGGGCTTTCGACGCCGGGCTTCGACCCGGCCCGTCTCCAGGCCGAGCCGCCGGCCTGCTACCGGGCCTCCTGGCAGCTACCCGGACCGGACTTTCACCGGCTGGCGGCGACGAGCTTATGTTGGATCAGGTCATCTCAATCGACCACCTCCAACTCTGGGCGCACTCTCTTTGCTGCTGTAAATTCGCCGCGGCTCAGGTTCCCGGTGGCGGTCAGTTTATGCGGGCTGTCACCTCCTCGGGGGTGGGTTGTTGGTGTCCCTCGTACCTGATTCGCTTGAGGCGTTGGCGGTCGAGTTGGTTGAACCTGATGCCGTTGGTCTCGTGGGTGATGAGGAGGTCGAGGACCGCCCAGACGAGCGACAGGCAGCTTTCCTCGCCGGGGAAGCGGCCCATCACCTTGGTGCGCCGTTTGACCTCGCCGAGCGATCGCTCGAGCAGATTTGTCGACCGCCACCGCCGGCGGTGTCTGGGTGGGTAGCGCAGGTGCACGACGAGCGCGTCCAAGTCGTCGGCGAGGCATCTGGCCGCGGCGGTGTAGCCGCCCTTGTCGAGCTCCTCGACCAGGGCTTGGAGTCGTTGCTTGGCGTCGCTGTGGCTGATCGCGTCATCGAGCGCCTGCCAGTAGGCCTGCTTGATGCGTTCGCGCTCGCGCTCGGGCAGCTTGGCGTAGAGGTTGCGCGCGCGGTGCACGCAGCAACGCTGGCGGTCCGAGGCGGGCCAGCACTGCTCGATGGCCTTGATCAGCCCGGGGGCGCCGTCGGCGACGATCAGCAGCGGCGCGCCGAGCCCGCGGGCGATCAGATCGCGCCCCAGCTCGAGCCAGTCCTCGTAGGACTCACGCATCCCGAGCATCACCGCGAGCAGCACGCGCTCGCCGTCCTCGGTGAATCCCCAGGCGACCAGCACGCCCTCCTTGGGCCCGTCGTGGCGCACCGCGAGGTAGGTCGCGTCGAGGAACAACGCCACTAGACGAATGTCGTAGAGGTCGCGGCGCTTGAATGCCTCGTAGCGCTCGCGCAGCTCCTCGCACACCCTGGACGCGGTCGACTTCGACAGCCTTCCCAGCCCCGCCTTCTCGCACAGCGACTCGACGTCGCGCATCGACAGGCCGCGCACGAACGCGCCGACCACCAACGCCTTCAGCGGCTCGGTCCGGACCAGCTTGGTGCCCCTCGGGAACAGCTTCGAGGCGAACGTCTCGGCCGCCTCACGGACCTGCGGGATCTCGACCTCGAGCTCCCCCTCCGCGGTCTGCACCCTGCGCGGGCGAAAGCCGTTGCGCAACCCGCTCTCATAGTCGCGCAGGCCGCGCTGATGGTCGGGCCGGCGCTCATACCTGGCCCTGCCCAACCAGGCGTCGAACTCATCCTCCACGGCCCGCTGGATGATCAGCCTGGCGCCCAGCCTCGCCAGCTCCGACAGCGACTCCCGCGGGTTCTCGCCCACCCCCACGGCAAGCAGCCGATCGATCTGCTCCTCTATCTCCGCCGACGGCGGTACGGTACGTCTCACGGCGTAGGTCCTCCTTCAATCGCAGGCTGTCGGGAAAAGCCGTCTCCGAAAAGCCGCTCTGCCCTCGCAGGCTTGGGTGTCAGAGCGACTGTGCGCAACGGCGTCGGGACAGACCGACATCCTGCGACACATGAGGTGGCCGATTTCGGAGCCCACCCTTAGAAGCGATCCAGCGGGCTCGCCGGGGGTTTTCCCGACAGCCTCATCGTCTTGCAGGACTTGAGGGAACCTACGCCGTCGCCTTGACGGCACCGCAGCCATTTACAGCGCCTCGGGGACGCCACCCACGTCCCCGCTCGCGCTCGCGTAGGACGAGCAGCAACTGCACCGGAGCGGCCTCCTCTGACGACTGCTCCGCCTTGGCCAAGCAGGGGTCTGCGCGTGGTCCAGCGGCGCGCTCGGAGGTCGTCCAACTCGGGAGGGCGGCCGTCCAGGACCGCGCGCCTGCTCTTGCCTCGATGCGATAGCCCAGGCCGCACTCGGTGAGACCGCTCCTCGTCGCGCAATGCAGGAGCGGTGGCACCACTCCCGCTGTTCGACGTGGCTGTCGGATAAAGCCCTTCGAGAAAACGCGCAGCACGCTTGCGGAAGTGCACCTCAGAGCCGCCGTCCACTACGCCCTCGCGACGGACCGCCTGCGTGCGACGGACGAGATGGTCGTTTTCGGAACCCACCTTTACAAGCGATCCAGTGGGCTCGCCAAGGGTTTTCCCGACAGCCACCGACAGAAGCAGCACTCTGGCTCATCGGCGCTGCGGTGGCACGGTCAGTCGCCGACGCCAGGCGGCCCCTCCAGCACCGTGGGAACGTACTCGAGCAACTGGAGTCGACCGTCGAACATGCGGCTGTCGACCAGCTCAAGGGCGACGTCGGGATACCCGTCGAAGATGCGGTCGTTCCCGGTGGCGCCGGTGATGACTGGGAAGACGACCACACGGAGGCGGTCCACCAAGCGGGCTTCGATTAGCGACCGGCACAGGCTGATGCTGCCGATCGTGCGCAGGGGTCGCGAGTCGCGCCGCTTCATGTCCTGCACAGTCTCGACCGCGTCCGCTTCAATGAGCTCAGTGTTGGCCCATGAAAGCGGTCCCTCCAAGGTCGAGGAGAACACCACTTTGGGCCTCGCGGTCAATCCAGCGAGGCCGGGATCGTCGGGCATATCGGTGGCGTATCCCGACATCTCCCGGTACGTCGTCGCACCCATTAGAGCGGTGTACTCACTCTTTTCGTCTTCCTCGAGCCAGGCGAGATACTCAGGACCCTCCATGCCCCAGTAGGCGGGCCAGGCCTCCGTGGTCCCCCCGTTGCTGTCGAGTGAGGTGATGTAGTCCACCATCAGGCTTGACATCGGGCTCTCCTTCCTTCTTGCAGGTGTGCTTGTGTCAGTAGTGACCGGTCGCGAGACGGAAACTCATCGTCGCGGGCGGTCCACACGAGAGCGTCATCGCCCGATCCGCAGTCTCGACGCGACCATCTCCGCCGGGAAGCTGGCACCGCCGATCATCCGCTGCGTCCAACGTCTCGAAAAGGGCTGCTCCTCGACGAAAGCAGGGCCTCTCCCTCTCCTCACAAGAACCCGGCGGTCTCCCCCTCCTGCGTGGTAGGAGCGAAGAGTCAAAGCCGCCGGCTCGCTAGTGCCTTCGCCTGCTTGCACAAGTCGACGTCGCGGCCGCAGAGACCGGTTGAGGTCAAGATGCGGGACGCTGCCGCCGAGCGCCTCGGCAGTTGGAGCGACGGAGAGTGCCCCTTTCGTCCAAGTGGTACTCCTAGCTCACGTCGCGGGTGGGGATCGCTCGCAGCAGATTGATCGCGCCGACGACCAGGATGATGATCGCCAAGAGCGTCCGGATGTCGCCACTCGTGATGCCGATGATCGCGACCGCGACTAGGACCAGCCCGAGCACGGTGGCGATCCCGGGT
>CAWEXB010000011.1:0-240592 GCA_963812915.1 uncultured Thermoleophilaceae bacterium
TGTCGCCCGGCCTGAGCATCGAAGCGCCTCGCCTACGCTGAACGGGGGCCGTCAATGCCCGCCCTTCAGCACCTTGCCGAAGAACCCAACTGCCAGCTTCTTCATTCGCTGCTTGACCTCGTCGGTGTCCAGACCCGTGGTTGGGACGTTGCCCGCGGTAACGTCGAAGGGAGGGTTGGCCAAAGATGCGACGAGGGGTCGGATGTCTGTGGGTTCTGTGAAGGAGGCGAAGGAGCAGTAGTCCATTGCCCTACCTGAAGTCGGATGGTTCAGGATTCCCTGAATCGTGTGGCGGTCGAGGATTGCGTTTGGGTTAGCTTGCGCGATCGCTCCGGAGGCCTGCATTTGGTCGCAGTAGGTCGAGTCGAAGCTGCGATGGGTCGCATTCTCGATCGAGACGAGCGCCTTCTCGTCGCTCTGGATCGCCTCAAAGGCAGCCTCGCTGACCGAGTGTGGGGAGTTCCGTCGAGCCGGCCGGCTACCAGCAGCGTGGGAACCCTGACGTTCGCCACGTTGGCCCCGAAGGTGACGGGCTGAGTGCCGATGGCCATGCCCATGATCGCGTCAACCCGCGCCTCGCGCTGAATGCCCCACGGGTCACTGCCGCCGGCCGCGGCCAGCGCGGTGACGGTCCCGCGGGAGTGTCCCAGTACCCCCGCTCGTGACACGTCAACTCGGTCCCCGAACCAACCCGGAAAGTTGTCCAGGACGGAGCCGATGTCCGTGACGCGGTCCTTCATGCTCCTGGGGAGGTTTGTCCGTGAGCAGGGCGAAGGCAGCCCGTCGTTGCAAGGGAACAGTTGGAACCGGCTTGCGCATTGATGAAGTCAAGCCGTACGTCATCCTGGGTGTTGTTGACGTGGTACGGCGCGGCCACCACGAAACCGGCGCCGGCGATCAGCTCCAGGGTGTGGGCGTAATCGATCGGATCGTTCACGTTGCCGTGTGAAAAGACGATCACGGGAAATGGTTTGCCCCTTGGATCGTCGCCGCGTTTTCGCGCGCGATTTCGGCGTCGACGGTCCACGACAGCGGAGTCCCAAGCCCGCCGAGATCACGGCCGTACAGCGCCGAGGTGTAGAAGGTCTCGGGCGAACCGGAGACCTCTTTATGGTCAGCGGGGTACCAGAGGTGAACGTCCACGGGCCGGCTCTCGCCAGCAGTAGATCCCGTCACGAAGATCCGCTTGACCGTATGTCCTACGCGGAGTTTCTCTGCCGGTCCGGCGCCTGCCGCGGCCGTCGCATCTCGGGGCAGTTGCCCGGCGAGGCCGAGCGCAAGCGTTGCCGCGATTAGAGTGGCGAGTAATCGAGATCGCCTGACCAGGCTCGCGCCGGTCACTGGCGCCGATGCTCTGAACGGACGGGGTGACGTGAACGTCATGAAGCCTCCGATCTAGAGGGTGCGGCCGTGCGAGGAACAGCTGCTGTTCGATCGCGGTGGGCTACCCTCGGACGAGTCTGAAGTTGGGCGTTGCCGGGTGGCCGGAAGGCACGCTGTGCTGATTGGAGCAGTCACTTTCGGATCACGGCGCCACTCCAGACCCCGACGGCCAGCCGCTGCCCGTCCGCGACGCTAACCGAGAGACTCTCGGCTCATCAACCTGCGTGACTGGGTTTGCGTAGGTTTGCCGTCCCGAGTCTCTGCTCAGTAACGCGCGGCGACCGGATCTTGGACCTCGGCCGTGCCGACCCCGGCACGGCCCTCAGGATCTTGTACGCGCCGCCGCCGTTTCCCGTCGTGATGTAGAGGTTTCCGTCGGAGCCTGCACCGTGCTCCTCAGTCGGTCCTGGTCGGTGATCCCGAGGCCGGCGTCGACAAACCGTCGCCCGCGCGTCAGGCCGACGCCCACGAGCCTCGTCCCTTCAGCAGCGCGATCGCCACCGCCGCGTTCCAATCCCCCAGCGCGAACCACTGAGGAACGCCGCGCCCGAAGGTGCCCGGAGCGGAGTGCCGGAGCTCCACCCCGCGGGCACGGCGCCGGGGAACCCTGCAGATCGGTAACCGGCAGGCCCTCGTTGTAAGCCGACCCGTCGTACGGGAAGACGGGGTCCCAGCCAAGTTGCGCGGCACGAGCCGGTTCAGCTCGTCGTCCCGGTCGGGCCCGTGCTCGGTGGAGTCCGACCCAGCAGCCGCACTCGTTCGGGAGTACCCCACCTGGGCGGGCGTCGGGCCGGTTACAACGCTGACCGAGCCACGCGCTCGCGCATGATCTCGCGCAGCCTGTCGGCGAGCGCCGGCATCTGACCCTCGATCTGCTTGAAGTCGCGTGAGAACATCGCGACGAGTCGCATTGGAGTCGTCGCCACCACGGTCGCTCTGCGAGTGCCGGTAACGAGCACGCCGATCTCACCGAAGACGTCGCCTTCGCCGAGGGTCGCAATGGGCTCGCCGTCCCGGCGCACCTCGGCCTCTCCTTGCTCGATCACAAACAGCTCGTAGGCGTTCTCCCCCTGCAGGGCAAGCGTCGTGTCCGCGTCGACGCTCAACTCGTGGACACGGGCGGCGATCACCGCCCGCTGCTCCCCGTCCAGGTCCGCGAACAGTGACATCCCCTCGAGTCGTGCGGCGTCCATCGAATCGCTCCTTAGCGTGGCCGGTGGCGCCATCGTCGCCAGGTCGGGCTCGGCGAACGTGAAGAGAGTGTGAACGGACGCAGCCGCGACGCGATACTCCGCCCGACCAACCGGGAGGAGTCCTCGCAGTGTTCCGCCGCCGTGCCTTGATCGCAGTCACTCTGACCCTCGCGCTCGCGGCCTTCGCCGCGGCGAGCGCTCCCGGCCTCGCCGCGCAGCGCTCGCTGCGCATGAACGAGATTCAGGTGATCGGGACGCACAACAGCTACCACCGGGAGCTGTCGCAGCTCGAGGTCGCCGCTCACGACGCGATCTACGGCGGCGCGCCGGTCTACGAGAACTTCCGGGCCTACAGTCACGCGTCGCTCCCCAACCAGTTCCGCCGGCAACGGGTGCGCGGGCTCGAGCTCGACCTCTTCCCAGACCCCGCCGGAGGGCTGTACGCAAATCCGCTGCTTCGCCAGCGGCTCGCCGCCGGCCCGCTCGCCGATCCCGAGTGGTACCGACCGGGCGTCAAGGTCCTGCACATCGCCGACCTCGATTACAACACGACGTGCGTACGACTGGTCACCTGCCTGAGGCTGGTGCGGGACTGGTCGCGCGCAAACCGGGGGCACGTGCCGCTGCTGATCCTTCTGGAGCTGCAGGCAACCGACGTCATCGCCGGCGCGCTCGGCGGTGTACAGGTTCCCCCGTGGGATCGCGCTGCCCTGAACGGTCTCGACGCCGAAATCCGGTCGGTGTTCCGGCCCGGCGAGCTGATCACGCCCGACGACGTGCGCCGGCGTGGCCTGACCTTGGAGCGGTCCGTGCTCCGGCGCGGCTGGCCGTCGCTTCGCTCTGCCCGCGGCCGCGTCATGTTCCTCATGGACAACGACCCCGGCGCGATCAGCGCCGCCTACACCGCCGGGCGGCCGAGCCTCCAGGGGCGCGTGCTGTTCACGGGCTCGAGGCCGGGGAGCCCCGACGCCGCCTTCATCAAGCGCAACGAGCCGACCGCCGGGGGGCTCGCACAGATCCGGGGCCTGGTGCGCAGCGGCTACGTGGTCCGGACCCGCTCCGACGAGCCGCTCGGGACGGTGTTGTCCGGCGACGAGACCCGGCGGGCGGCAGCGCTGGCGAGCGGCGCGCAGCTCGTGTCGACCGACTTCCCCGAGGTCGGCATGAGCGCCCGCTACGACCGCGACTACGTGGTCGCGCTGCCCGGGGGCGGCCCGGCGCGATGCAACCCCGTGATCCGTCCGCCCGGGTGCCGCAGCCGGAAGCTCGAGCGCGCCCGGGCGGCGCTTCCTTAGCCCCTCGCTCCAACCCGACCGACCGCGCGACGGAGGCCCACACACCCGACGCAGCCCACGCATCCGACGCAGTCGACGCAGCCGACGCACCCCACGCAGCCGGCACACCCCACGTTCCCAAGCCCGCCGACGATCGCGGCGCTGCCCACGATTCCGACGCTCAGAGCGACGGCCGCACTGAACGCCACCGCGGCGCTCCCGACCGTCCCGGCACTGCCCACGACGCCCGAGCCGGCCACTGTTCCGGCGCTGCCGATGACGCCGGCGCTCGCGAACGTCCCGGAGCTGCCGATCACGCTCGCCGCCTTGACGGTCCCGGCGCTGCCCACGACCCCGGAGCTGTCGGCCGTGGCGACGGAGCCCTCGGTCATGACGCGTCAACTCCAGCGGCCTCGAGTGCCGCGGGCCAGCTGGTGAAGTACTCGATCCGCACCATCCTTCCGTCGCGGAACGTGGTGACCTGGTGGTACATCTCGGTGTCCATCTCCACCCCGCTCCCCTTGCCCCGCCCGTAGAAGCGAAGCCGCACCGCCACGCGGTCACCGCCGTCCACCGATTCCTGCGGCTCGAGCCTCAACTCCTCGAACGTCTCGTCAAGCCCCTGCCAAAAGCGCCTGATCTCCTCCGGCCCCTTGCAGGAGTCGGAACTTTGATGCTCAGGAAGCACCCAGTCGACCTCGGGATCGAAGTAATCGGGTGGCGGCGTCGAAGTCGCGCCGGTTGTACGCCTCGATGAAATCGATGGTCTTGTCGACGTTCTGCTGCGACACCGCGGCGCAGTATCGCGCGGCGGCGGCGAGCGAAGCATCCTGAGCTTCGCTCGCCTACCGCGCGTCGGTTCCGCTCAGCGGGAGATGCGGCCGATCAGGGTCATCCGCTCGCGGTCGGTGGCGTCCTCGGAGAAGCTCGCCACGCCACTGCCCTTCGCCTTGGCGTATTCACCCGTGCCGTACTTGACGACGAAGTGGGCGAGGTTCGTGAAGGAAGCCTCCGTAAGGGGTCCGGCGCCGTCCTGGCAGGAGTCGCCGAACAGCGCGAGGACCAGCCGGTCCGGGGAGCCGGCGGCGCCGAGCTCAATGCGACCGTTTATCGGGGCGCACACGCCGCCCTCGCCGTTCGCGAATGCTTCGGCGACCCTGAGCTGAACGGCTCCGTTGTAGACGCCGGTTCCCACCGGCGTCCCGCTGAAGGCGCCGTCGACGAGCTCGAGCTGGCAGACGCCGCCCGGACACGATGGGTCTCCGACCTCCTTGACGGTGTCCACGCCGCGTACGACGAGCCGCTCGCTGGAGCGATGGTTGGTGGACTGCGAGCTCGTGTCCGCGTCCGCGGAGTTGGCGGCGCCGGTGGCCGCGGCCAGCGCAAGGCCGACCATCGCCACCGCAATCAGCGTGAGGGTGGTCGGGAGCCGGCGGAACTGCATCCAGGTAAACATGCTGCCTCCTTGGATGAGGTGGATTGCGATTGCAAGGGGCAGCTTGCGCCCGCGGCGGGCTCACGCCATCGGCGTAAACACCTATCCGGGCTACCGATCGGCGCGCTCGGCGATCCGCGCGAGCTCCACGCGGGAGCGCACCTCGAGCTTGCCGTAGATGTTGCGAAGGTGCGCCTCGATGGTGCGCGTGCTGAGCACCAGCTCCTCGGCAACCTCGCGGTTGGTGCGCCCGGCCGCCACGAGCTCGACGATCTCCCGCTCCCGGGCGGTCAGCGGAGCGAGCGGGCCGGCCTCAGGCTCCTGGGCGGGTCGGAGGACGCGGTGGCCCAGCCGTCGCAGCTCGCGCACCGCCTCGTCGCGCCGGCGCCGGGCGCCGAACGCGTCGAACTCGGCCTCCGCTTCGACAAGCGCTTCGACGGCGGCGCGCCGCTCACCCGCGGCGGCGAGCGCTCGACCGTGGGCAAGCCGGGCCCGCGCGGACAGGAGCGGCGCGCCAACCGCGGCCTCGCCCGCGGCGAGACTCGCCGCCAGGGACTCTCGCGCACGGCCGCGTGCGAGTAGTACGGCCGCGCGAGCCAGCCGCGTCGTCCCCGCCGCCGGCGCCGTTCCGCTGCGGTTCGCGGCGGCCTCGCCCCGCGCGAGCGTCTCCTCCGCCCCGGCGATGTCGCCGCAGGCGAGCTGCGCCTCGACGAGGTCGGCCGCGGCGAACGGGCGCTGGACCGGGAGCAGGTCGGCGAGCTCGACGCCCCCGAAGGCGTCGCGCATCGCGTTGACCGCCTGCTCGGGGTTGCCGGCCGCCGTGAGCGCCGCCCCGAGGCACCATCCGGGCTGTCCGATCGCGTAGAAGCCCGGTGAGGTGGCGATCTCGGCCGACTCGCGGGCGTGGCGGAGCGCGTCTTGGACGTCGCCCGCGGCGAGACGGGCCGACGCGAGCGCGCTCTGCGCCCACAGCAGCATGCGCGGAATGCCCGAGAGGCGCGCTCGCTCCACGCCCTCCTCGCCGGCGGCGCCCGCCTCCTCGATGCGGCCCAGCTCAACCAGCGTCTGAACCGATTCCACCGTCAGCAGCAGCAGGACGCTCTCGCGGCCCGTGTCCGCGGCAATGATCGACCCGCGCTCGAAGTCCGCGAGTGCCGCGTCGAGCTGCCCGAGCCAGTGCCGCGCGCGGCCGTGCATCCACAGTGCGGGAAGGCGCGTCGCCAGCTGCTCACCGCTGAGCCGCTCCAGCGCGGCGCTCGACTCGTCGAGGGCGTCCACGACTTCCGGTCCGTCCGCTTCGCTCACGCGCGCGAGCGCGCGTCCGGCGAGGGCCGCGGCCTCGAACACCGGATCGCCGATCGCACGCGCGTCGTCACGAGCGTCGCTGGCCTGCGCCTCCACGTCGCCGAAATCACCGGCGAAGAGCGCCGTCAGGGCGAGCCCGAGCCGCAGGCGGATGCGGTCCGGCGACGGCTCCGCCGGCAACTCGCCCAGAGCTACGTGGAGCCGCCGTCTCGCTTCCTCGGCCAGTCCCAGCCACCACTCGGCGTTGGCGAGCGTCACGGTGAGTCGCAGTCGCTGATCGGTCGGGCTCGTTCGCAGCGCTTCGATCAGCGTCTCGCGCGCCGCCACCCGGTCGCCGGCGGCGGCCAGCGAATCGGCGAGGAGCGCTTGCACTCGCGTTCGCCGAGCACGCTGATCGGGGCGGTCGGGCAACAGCCTGAGTGCGGCCGCGTGGAAGCGGGCCGCCGTCGCCGGGGCGGGCGACTGGAGGCTGTCGGCGGCCGTGGTCAGCAGGTGGATGGCTTGCTCGTCGCCGGGGCGGGCGGCCTGCTCGACGTGGTGGGCGCGCTCGACCGGTCCGGCGCCGCGTCGCTCGAGCGCCTGCGCCGCCCGGGCGTGTGCACCGAGGCGCCAGCCGCGAGGCGCCCCCTCGTAGACGGCGTGGCGGACCACCGGGTGGCGGAAGGCGAACAGGCGCGGCGCCCCGGCCGGCCGCGTCAACGCGCTCGCGAGCAGCTCGTCGAGCGCGGCGAGCCCAGCCGGCTCGGAGAGCTCGGCCACTTCGGTGGCCAGCCCGGGCTCGAACGGGTCACCGGTCACGGCGGCGGCGTCGAGCAGTCGGCGCGCCTCGTGGGTGAGGGCGGCGAGCTCGCCGGCCAGCGCCGCCGCGATCGCGGGAGGGAGAGACCCGTCCGAGGCGATGCCATGCGCCGGTGCGGTTTCGCGGCCGGCGCGCACGAGCTGCTCGAGGTAGAAGGGGTTGCCGCCGCTCTGTTCGTAGACCGCCGCGGCGGCCTTGTTCCCGACCAGCTCGGTCGCCTCCGGCTCGCTGAGCGGCCCCAGGACCAGCCGGGTCAGGCGGTCCTCGCGCACCGCGGCCGAGAGAGCGGCGGCCAGGGCGGGCGGGTTCTGGCCCTCGCGCGCCGCAACCGCGAGGAGCACCCGGCCGGAGGCGGGCCGTCGTATCAGCGCCACGAGCGCCTCCATGGATTCGGAATCGCCCCAGTGGACGTCGTCCAGACAGAGGGCGAGCGGGCGGGTGTCGGCGAGACGCTCCAGCAGATCGCGGAGTGCCCGGTGGGTGCGGTGCCGGTCACCCTGCGCCGGCCTTTCGGCGAGCTCGGCCAGCGCGGGCAGAGCAATGCTGAGCGCAGCGGGGTCGGCCAGCCCGAGTCGCGACAGCCGGCGCTCGCCGGCTTCGGCCAGCTGGCGATCGAGCGCGTCGGTCCAGAGCGCGTAGGGGAGATCGGCCTCGAACTCGGACGCCCGCCCGGCGAGGACAGTGCACTCGCCGGCGGTCGCGTCGGCCTCCAGGTGGGCCAGCAGCCGGGACTTGCCGATCCCGGGCTCGCCCTCGATCGCCACGATGCCGGGTTCTCCGGCCCGCACGGCCTCGAGCGCACCGGCGATCTCCTCGCGCTCCCGCGTTCGGCCGACCAGGGGAGCGAGCGACGCGGCCATGGTGGCGATTCTCCCGTAGCCGCCACGCGGTGAACAGGCGTGCATGGCGGCGGTTAGGTGAACCCACCGATGGCGAACGGCGGCGAGGGAGGGACACTGGTGGGCATGGAACCCCAGGACATCCATCCCGCCGTCCGCGTCGGCCACGTGCACCTGCGGGTCGCGGACCTCGACCGCGCCCTCAGCTTCTACCGCTACGCACTCGGCTTCGGCGTCGTCGCCGACGGCCGCCCAGTCGGCCTCGACGCCGCCTTCCTCGCGGCCGGCGACTACCACCATCACGTCGGGCTCAATACCTGGGAGAGCGCGGGCGGCGTGCCTCCGCCGGCGGGCCATACCGGCCTCTACCACGTGGCCTTCCTCTACCCCGATCGCCGCGAGCTCGGCCGCGCCGTGCAGCGACTGCTCGACCACGACCATCCGATCGACCACGCCAGCGACCACGGCGCGAGCGTCTCCGTCTACCTCTCCGACCCCGACGGCAACGGCGTGGAGCTCTACTACGACCGCCCGCGTGCCGATTGGGTCGATGCCGAGGGGCGGATGATCCTCAAGGCCGAGCGGTTCGACTATCGCGAGCTCTTGCCCGAGTCAGCGACCGCAGGACGGTGAGCGGGCGAGCCAGGTTCGCCGACTTGGCCGTTAGCTCGCGCGCGCGGCGGGCGAGAGGGCGGCCCGGAGGGCCTCCTCGGAGAGCTCGCCCAGCGCCGGCAGGAGCTCGCGAGCGCGGGCGAGCGGCTCGCGATCCTCGTCGCGAATCCACTCGGCCTCGTCGCGGCTGTCGACGAAGCGCGCGAGGGCGTCGCGGTAGACGTTCAGCCGGGCGGGGCTGAAGACGAGCGTGCGAACCGCTCCCTCGGGGCCGGGCTCGCCCAGCTCGTCCGCGAGGCCGGTGAGCTCGCGCAGCTGGATCACGTCGTCGCCGGAGATCGCCGGCATCCGAAAGCGCTCCGCGACGGTCGCACGGACGGCGTGCGCAGACCCCCGAACCTCATCCTCGGCGAGGTCGATGCAAGCCAGCACGACGGCGTTGCCGTCTAGGTCATTCGAGATGTCGATGCGGCCGCGGAGCATTCTGTGTAAACGCTAGAGACGGGCTCGGCCTTCTTATGTGACGGTTGGCTCATACCCGTTTGTACGTCGCGATAAGCGCTCCGGATGCCCTGGTGCTCCGGCGGGGCGGCAACAGCCGTGCCTACCCCGGCACGACCCTCAGGGGCCTTGTCCGCCCCGGCGCCGCGGCCGTTATCTCGCGGCGGGTGAGCCCGCGCGCTTCGCGTAGCTCGCGGAGTCGGTTAGGCACTGCCACGTGGCTTTGGTTCTAGACGGTGGCGTTCCTTCCTGTCAGACTCGGCACACCTGGCCCCTGAGGCAGCCGCCGGGTTCCCTTCTGACCTATGTTGAGCCAGGCATGGTGCGCCAGGGCGGCTTGTCGGAGCTGTTTTGGGCTGCGTTCAAGCAGTCGCGTAACCCGATGGTGCTGCTCGACCATCGCCGCCGCATCGTCGAGGTCAACGGTGCCTTTCTGAAGCTTCTTGGCTATGCCCGCAACGACTTGGTCGGCAAGCCCGGCTACCGCTTCGTCGTCGGTGGTCCGGCTCTTTCAGCCCGAGAGTGGGCGGAAGGGCTGGCCGTCGGTCACTTCACGGGTGAGACGGAGCTTCTGTGCGCCAACGGCAGCAGCGTCGTGGTCCAATGGGGAGTCGATACGGAGGTCATGACGGGCAGCCGCCACATCCTGCTCGTCGCGCTGACCACTTCGCGCTGGGGGCGGCATTTTCGCCGCTCCATACCCTCCGAGCCCGAGCCCGCACAGCTGACCGAGCGCGAGCGCGAGGTCGTGCGGCTCGTGGCGCAGGGGCGCACCGGGCCGGAGATCGCGGACGAGCTGCACATCGCCCACGACACCGTTCGCAGACACGTGCAAAACGCCATGACCAAGACGGGGGCCCGCTCGCGCGCCCATCTCGTCGCCAAGGCCCTCGGCGACGGACAAGTACTCGGCTGAAGCCCGCACGGATGGCGCAACTGATGTATTGGCCCCGGCGCCTCCATCAGCCAGCATCCAGTACGCGGGGTTTCTCGCGCTGTTCATACGGCTCGCTGCTCGTCTTCTGAGGGGAGGCGGATGGCTTAGCAATCCCAAGAAAGCGAAATTTCGGATGTCCAACACCACGCCCCTGGACCACCTGCCGCCCCCCGATCCCGGTAGCGCCGTTCGCCTGGAGGAGCTGCCTGTCCGCCTCCGTCGCCACCGCGCCCTCGTCCTGCTCGCCCTCGCTGCGCTCGTGCTCGCGCTGCCGAGCGCGGCCGCGGCGAGGAAGCCGCCGCCTCCACCCCAGGCGCCCTCCACGGTCTCCGCTTACGGCCTGGGCTCCCTGAGTGCGGAGTGGCAGGCCGACACGCCGCTCGGACTCGACGACCTGGGCCGCATGGGCAGCGCCAAGCTCGGCATGTATCGCGCCCGCTTCCGCCAGGACGAGGTGCTGAGCAACGGCAGCTACTCGAACTGGGCGCACCTCGACAACCTGACCAAGCAGGCTTCGCTGCGAGGGGTGACGCTCGTCCCGGTCCTCATGAACCTGCCGGGCGAGACCTACACGCCGCCTCGCACCGCCACCGAGCGCGACGCGTTCGCCTCCTTCGCCGCCGCTGCGGCCCGCCGCTACGGACCGAGCGGCTCCTTCTGGTCGAGCTGCGGCTGTCCCTGGCGGCCGGTCCAGGTCTGGGAGGTCTGGAACGAGCCCAACTTCGCGCTGTACTGGGGCCCGCCGAGCGCGACCGAGTACGCGGCGCTGCTGCAGGTCGTACGCAGCAAAGTGCGGGCCGCGGACTCCAAGGCGCGGATCATGTTCGGCGGCCTTGCGTACGCCGGCTCCTACGACGGCGTGAACAGCATCAACCCGAACACCTTTTTGCGCGACGTCATCCAGGCCGCGGGCGTGAATTCCTTCGACGCCCTGGCGATCCACGACTACCACTCGAACGCGAGCAGCGGGGTCAGTGCGGTCGGCGGCACGGTGAACGTGCTCAAGCAGTACGCCGGGACGGACGCCAGCGGTGCACCACGGCAGCAGGTCTGGATCAACGAGTACGGCAAGGCCACCGCGCTGGACAATCCCGCGACGACGACCGACGAGGCGGCGCAGAGCGAGGTCACCCAGCGCAACTGGCTCGACACCTTCACGAACGGCGTGCTCGCGAACCGCGCCGCCTGGAACCTGGGGCCGCTGCTCTGGTACTCGGTCCGCGACTCCTACGACCCGAATGCCGCCTGGCTGCGGCTGGGCCTCCGCCGCACCACCTCGGACAACGCGGACGGTGGACCGAAGCTGGCCTGGGACGACTACGTCGGTCGCAGCAGCGCGGCGGCCCAGCTGCCGCTGCCGGTCGTCCGCTAGACCGTCCCGATCGCGAGCTCTCGATGATCGAGCAGGTGAGGAGGGCGGGGCCCGACTGCTACCTCGCCGACGACGGCCTCCAGCACCAGGCAGAGCGGGCGCTGCAGCTCGCCATCCAGATCTGCATCTACGTCGGTGTCCACCTCGTGGCCGCGCGGGGGTTGCGAGCTCCCGACGAGTACCGCGACGTGTTCGAGCGCCTGTCGCGCGATGACACGCTCGACCCGGCGCTTGCCGACCGGCTCAAGGACGCCGTCGGACAGCGCAACCTCCTTGTGCACGGGTACGTCGACCTGGATCCGGCCCTGATCTGGGAGAAGCTCGGCGAGGTGGAGGACCTGCGCGCGTTTGCGGGCTGGGCCCTCGCAGCGGCGAGTACCTGATCCGTCCCTCCGGCTCAACCGACCGTCCGGCCCCAGGCGTACGGTCCGAGCCATGCCCGCGGCGGCCGCTCCCCCGATCGAAAACGGCCCGTCGGCGTGCACAATGGCGCCGTGACGCTCGACCCTGGCGCAGTCCGGCACGGCCGCGTGCGCGGCCGCTACTTCCGCGAGAACTTCGCCCAGGGCGGAATCGATCTCGTCCAGATCGTTCCCGAGCTCGTGACGAACGCCGACGCGGCGATCGCCGCCGCCGGCCGGCCACGGGGACGGATCGAGCTGGCCTTCGCGCCGCCCGATCGCGACTGGCTCGCGCACTGGCGCGCCGAGCTGCGCCGCCTTCGCGTGCCGGCGATGCTCGACTGGCGCCATGAGATCGTCTGCACCGACGACGGCGAGGGCATGAACGCCGAGCTGGTCGACCTGCGTCTGGGAGCGCTGGGGGAGCGTCCGATCGACGACCGCCAGCGCGGGCTCTTCGGGCGCGGCCTGCGCGACGTGTGGCTCGCCCAGGGCGGCGGGCGGATCGAGGGCGCGCGCGCCGGGCGGCTCGTGGAGTCGTGGTTCTTCCCGGCCGCGGGCGACGAGCCCTACGCCTACGTCCACGTGCGCGACGAGCCGGCGACCGCGCCCGCGCGTGCGGCGCTCGGCCTCGACGGCTCGGGCACTCGCGTCACCGTCCCACTCGCTGCACGTCGGCTGCCCCAGTCGGGCCGGCTGCGCACGCTGGTGGCGCAGCTTGTTCAGCTCCGACCGGTGCTCGAGGATCCCGCACGAGAGCTGTGGCTCGCGCTGCCGGGGGAGCCGGTCGGGCTCGTGACCTACCCGCAGCCGGAGCCAGATCCCGAGCGGCCGCTCCTGTTTGAGGGCGAGGTGGTGGTCGCGCGTGACGTGAGCGCGCAACTGATCGTGCGCCGCGCCGCGGAGCCGTTCACGCTCGGGCCCTCCCGTGCCACGCGGCGCGGCGGGCTGGTGGTCCGCTCGGGACGGGCGGCGCACGAGGCCACGCTGGCGGGCCACGAGGGCAGGCCCGGCGCTCGCCACCTGTACGGGGAGGTCCGCTGCGACGCGATAGAGCGGCTCCAGCGCCAGGCCCTCGACTCGCCGCGGCCGCAGGTCGTGGTGCGGGTGGACCGCTCCGGCCTGAACGAGCACCACCCGGTCGTGCAGCGTCTTTACACGGCCATCGACCGCGTGCTGCGGCCAATCGTCGCCGACGAGGAGCGGCGGGCGGGCGCACGACTCGTCGCCCCCGGCAAGGAGATCCGGGCACGCGACCAGCAGGGCCTGCGGGCGCTGAACGACGCGCTGCGGTCGGCGTTCGAATCACCCGGCACCGCGCCGGTCGCGCCCGGCGGCGGTCCCACCGAGCAGCCGCCGGTCGAGACCCCTGAGCGGCGGCTCAACGGCGCCGGCCCCGCGGAGCACGAGCCGCCGCCTCCGCCCGAGCCGCCCGCGCTCGGGATGCGCTTCAAGCAGTCGCCGCTGCGGCTGCACCCCGGCGAGCGGCGAGGCACGTCGCTGTTGTTCGACCCGCAGCGGGTCCCGCCGGGAACACCGGTCAGCATTGAGGCGGACGCCGGCCTGTGGATCCGCCTCGCCGGCGAAACGGCGCCGGACCCAGGCGCGCGGCCCTGGGCGCGCCTGGCCGTGGACCTGCGGGCGCGGGCGTCGGTCGAGCCAGGGTCGCGTCTGAGTGTGCTGGCGGAGGCCGGCGAGGAGGCGGCAGAGCTCGAGGTCGTGGTCGTACGCCACACCGGCAGCGGCTGGGTGCGGGAGATCGCGCGGAAGGACGAGGATGCGCCGCTCGAGGCGCAGTTCGATCCCGAGAGCGGCGTGGTCACCGTCTACGAGGGCCGACGCGAGTTCCGCGCGCTCGAACGCGCCGCCCGCCGAGGCGGGATCTCGGCACGCCGCGTGCGCGAGTACCTCCCCTACCGCATGCTCGAGGTGGAGGTCGCCGCGAACGCCGTCTACCAGTGGGCGGCCGAGCGGATCGTGGAGCGCCGCCAGGCCGAGCTGGGCCGCACCGCCAACTCGGCCGACTACGCCCGGGCCGTCCACCTCGAGGCCCAGGCGCTTCGACACCGCTCCCACGAACGGCTGATGCGCGCCTTCCTCGACCCCGAGGTGTTCGACGGCCGAGTCCGCGTCGAGCCGGAGCGCGTGGCGCGCCGGTCGCGGCAGGAGTCGATGCCGGGCGCGGGCTGAGTGGCGCAGTTTCGCGAAGCCTCAGAGCGAGTCGAGCCGTTCTGCGGCGTCGGTAGCATCCTCGCCGGCGGGATCGAGCTCGACGGCGCGCTCGTAGCAGTGGCGCGCCTCGTCGGTCTCGCCCAAGCGCCTCCGCCGCCCGGCCCCGATAGCACCAGGCCCAGGCGTTCGCGGGAGTGATCTCCGTGTAGTAGCGCAGGTGGCGGTAGGCGTCGTGGGGCCGCTCGAGGTCGAGCAACGTGTAGCCGAGCCCGTAGTGCGCCTCCAGGCCGCCCGCCTCGAGACACAGCCGCCACGACACCACCGCCTCGTCAAGGTCGCCGCGCGCGCCGGCGGAGACCGCCGCCCGGAAGTAGGCGACGTCGAGCGTGGGCTCGTCGCCGAGGTAGCTGCGGCGGCTAGGCAGATCTCGCCGATCGTGGCGTCGCGCAGCCCCAGCGTCGGCACGTCGAAGCGCGGCCCCTCGAACAGTCCCTCGGCCTCGAGCGCGTCGAGGTCGAGCTTGGACACCGCGCGGGCGTCGAAGCCAAGCAGCCGACCGCCGGGCTCCGAGTAGAGCAGCCGGCAGTGCTCCGAGATGACGTGCCAGTTGCGCTCCGGTTGCCCGTCCTCGACGACTCCGAGCTCGAAGGCGCACAACCAGTCGGCCTCGGGGTCGCGGTGAATCATGAGCGCTGCTGTCATCACTGAATGAGTCGCCGCTCGCGGGCACGATCTGACAGGCCGCCGCAGGGGGCTGGGGCGACTGGAGCGTTCGACTCCCTCCGCGAGCGCGCGCTCGAGCTGTGCAAGGCGAGCGACTCGCCGTTCGATGAGCTGCTTGCGGAGGCATACATGGGCGGCAGGCCGTCGAAGCTCGCCCGCACCATCGTGCGTACGGTCGTCGACGAAGCCGAGGCGGCGCTCGTCGGTTGACGGAGGCGTCCCGCTTGCAATCGCCAGTGCTCGGAGCGGTAGCTGAAACCGGACGGTCCGCCACTGCGCGGCGTGTAGCCGCCCCAGTAGAAGACGTATCGGAACCGCGTGCCGTCGCAGAACCGCCGCAGCTTGACTCCCGTGCCGGAACCCTCGCGGGTCGAAGGGGACGGAGGCGCAAGCGCCTGCGCCAGGCGCTCAAGACAGAGATTGACAAGGGCGCCTGGGCATCGCTCTACTGGAGCGCGGAGCCGTGGCTTCGATCCACGCCTGACCGGCCCGATCGCCATCAAGATCATCAACCATCACGGCGACGAAGTCCTCAAGACCTACGCGGTCGGATAGCGACTCCGGAGATCGTCATCAACTGGCGCCGCCCAGCGGATGCCCGGGTGCGCCTGGGACCGCTGAATCCGAACGGCGGGCGGGGTCGACCCCGGGTTACGTCTATAGGAGAGGGGAGCTCGTCACACGCGGAGCGGTGCCTCGGCTTGTTTCGCTCTTTGTGTTTCGCTCGACGAGCATCTGGCGCGCCGCCGGCCCGAGCATCAGGCAACCGCCTCCGAAGTACCGCTCGATCACCGCGACAAAGAGCCGAGCCTGCCCCTCGGCGATCCGCACCAGGCGCTCCTCCTCCCGCCGCGCCGCCTCCTCCAAGACGCCTGACTTTTGCTCGGTCAGGATCGCCATCGTCAACCCCGCCCCCTGCGCGCGTCGCGGTCTTCCCCGCCACCGACAGCGAACGGACATGCCCGAGCGCCTCCTGCGTCGCAGCCCACGCGTCCTCCGCCCCCGCCCGTTTCCGCTCAGCCCAGGTCTGCGGGTCCACGCTCTGGCGGGCCGGCCGCGCCCGAGCGATGCCGCCAACTCCTGATCGTCGCCACCGGCACGCGGTCCGCTTCGCCGCCTCGGCCGCGCCATGTTCCTCGGCGAGCCGAGCGCCTCGGCCTTCACCCCCGTCGCGTCGAGTCGCCTGCTGCCGCTTCACGAGCCCGCCTCACTCGAGCTGAAGCTCCGGTGCTCTCCGCGACGCGTCGCGAAGCAACGTTGCAGGTGCGTTGCACGTCCACCGCGCGCTAACACGGCCCGCTTACCCCGCCATTCCTCCGAGGGACCACGCCGGGAACTCCCAGCCGGTGCGGCATCGCAAGGGGGTGGCAAGACCTAGGCATCACGGCGCGGTCAGATGCGACAAAAGGCCCGGTCGGCACACCTTTTCAGGCAGCAGACACGGCCTGGTTGTTCCGTGTCCCCAGCAACAGCACGCGCGGATCGGCGGCGGCAAACGGCCGCAGTTCATCGTGCAGCGGCGCAATCCGCTCGTCGAGCAGATCGATTACCGCCAGCACCTCGGCGATCGAGCGCCGCCAGGTCTCCTCCACGCCGCACGCCGCCAGCAGCTCCATCGCGTCCCCGGCCCGCGGGCGCTCGAGCGACAGCCGCAACCCCACTGCGTGAGCAGGCCGAAGATTCGGTTCATCGCCGACGCTCTCAGCCGCACCGGTGCATTCGCCGGCGCGAGCGCTCGCGCAGGGCGCGGTCATCGCGTGACGCGATCCACAGCGCGGGGACGAGATCGCACCAGCACAGCTCTGACAACACGCGCGTCGACCTTGTCGGTCTTGCAGGCCAGCGGCGCGCCCTCGCGGACCTTGCCCCGCGTGCGCGATCTGGACCTCCCAGCCCGCGGCCGTCGGCCGATCGCGGACCCAGACCACGCCGCTCCTCATCTCACGCACGTGGGAGCAACAATCCCGGTCTCCGCCTCGGTTCCCCTACCGCTCGGCGCCGCGCGCGGGTAGCGCGCTGCGTCCGTGAGTTCCGGCCGCCGGGGAACGATCAAGCTGGGATGGTAGACGCGTTAGCCCCTGCCGACCTACTGTCGGCTTGCCGAAGGACGCGGAGGTGGCGTTGTGCCGACGGGAGATCGGAGAGCCCGCTGGGCCTGGGCAGAAACGCGGCTGTGGCGGCTCGACACGCGGGCGACCGCCGGGCTCACGCTTAGCCCGGCGCCCTGGCTCAACTGCTGGCTGCTCGAGCAGGCGGGCAGGCACGATCGAGTGATAAGCGGGCGGCCGGCGAGGAGCGGTTCCGCACAATCTCCGAAAATTGGCGTGGTCGGTTGTCCCGGCGGGCGGGGCGCCTCGGCTGGCAGCTTGAGTTCAGGCGGGCTGACGACGCCAAACCGGCGCTGCGCTATCACCCGCGCACAGTGCTGCCTGGTGGACGATCGCGGGTGGCGGGCGGCACGGCTAGGCCACCGCTGCCCCCTGCTACGGGAAGCAGAAGACATCGTGGCCGGGCTTAAAGGGCGAATCGGCCGCATCGCGTTCCGCCCCCGCGGCCGCGTCACCGACTACCTCGATTACGTCCAATTGGGCGACCAGGCCGTCGACGAACCGCTGCTGCCCGGGTGGTTGTGCTCGCCGCGGCCGTGGCGATTCTTGTCCACTCCGACGAGCCCCGGGTCGAGGAAGATGGCGGTGTGTGGTGAACTGATATGGCCGTCCCGTTTGTAGGTGCTCGGGACTGAGCGCGACCCGGTCGGGCCGTTGGGGTGTCGCGTCGGGGCGGCGTCGGGCGCGTTGAGCGATCGCTTGGCGTTCAGTCCGATGATGTGGGCGTGGCCCCTCGGCTGCCCAAGGCGCTGCTGGCTTCGACGCCGGCGTGCGCTGTCCAGGAACGGGCGTGGGTGCTCGAGGCTGCCATAGTTCGATCCGCCGCGTGCCGGCGGCCGTGGCCCGACGCTGCCCGGACCACGCGGAGCCAGGCTCCTGCTGGTGAACTTCCGCGCATCAACCCCGCTCCCGGCCCCTACGGAGAGGGGGAGTTCACCTTGGTCGAGCACGCCGACCCGGACCACCGAGGTTGTCGAGGTCCGGCCGGTCTCGGCCGAGGAGGCCGACGGTTCGACGCTTGGGTGGCTACTTGTTTCCACGCCCTTGGAAACAGGAGTTCGCGAGGGGCGAGATGCTCTACGGCGACAAGGGTCCACCTGTCGCGCGACAGGCCTTCTCCCACAAGCGTGTCGACGGCCTTCGTATCTACGTGCACCTCGGACGAAGCCGTAAGGCCGTCCGCTCTCCGCGGACTACGTCGGCGTCGACGGTCATCGCCAAGGGCGCGTATCCGTTCAAGGAGGCGACGAACCTGCGGTCGGCGGCCGCGGACTGATCGGCCGGCTTGACGGCTTGCTCCATGTCAGTAGCGTTGGCGCCTTCGCCAGTGGATACTCGCGGTTGCCGGGCTGATGCAACCACGGCATTGTGGGCCAACGGACTCCCTAGTGGGCGGCTCCTGCTCGGGCTGGCAGCTACATTCCTCCTGGGGAGCACGTTCGCGCCGAACACCCTGGCGGCCGGCGTGAGCGTGTTCGAGCTGGCGCGAGTGATGGGCACCAGCGTGCAGGTGATCGAGCGCCACTACGGCGCGCTGCTTGACGGCGCCGGCGCGACATACGCGACGAATCGACGCATTCGACGCGGACCAGGAGCGGGAGGCGGACGAGCGCCGCGAGGGACGTTTAGGCCACTATCGGGACCGAACCGGGAGGTCCCAGTTGGCGGCCCTCCCGCGTTGAAAGAGGCCGGTTTGCAGGGAGAAGGGCGAAAGAGCCAACGGAGGGATTCGAACCCTCGACCCCCGCTTTACGGAGAGCGGTGCTCTGGCCAACTGAGCTATGTCGGCGTGCGCGCTGAGCCGCCGTTGAGCTCGGCACAGCGGGCGCATACGATCAGCTTGGTGAGCCTCCGTGCGGGTATTCACGAGCTCGGGCCGGACACTGCGAGCCTCGTGGTCAAGACCTACCGCGAGGGGCTGGCCGCCAAGGCGGGCCACGACCTGATCATCGACGTGACGGCAGTGGGGGGCGACGCTCGAGGTCGGTGAGGACCTGTCGCATTCGAGCCTTCAGCTGCACGCCGACGCCCGCTCTCTCTATCCGCGCGAGGGGCTGCGCGGGGTCAAGCCGCTCACCGACAAGGACCGCGACGAGGTTCGTAAGAACATCGACGAGAAGGTGCTGGGCGGGGAGCCGATCAGCTTCCGCTCGAGCGCTGTCGAGGCCGCCGGCGGCGGCGGCCGGCTGTCGGTGCGCGGGGAGCTCACCATCCGCGGGCGGAGTCGGCCGGCGGGCTTCGAGCTCAGCGTGGGCGCCGACGGCCATGTGACGGGGACCGCTCAGCTGGTGCAGAGCGAGTGGGGGATCAAGCCCTACCGCGGGCTGATGGGGGCGCTCAAGGTGCGCGACTCGGTCGAGGTCGTCTTCGACGGCGTCCTGCCGACCGACTGACCACGGATGGCGTACTCGGCGTCCGAGGCCAGGCAGGAGCTGCTCGACACGCTGGCCGAGGCGACGGACGAACTCGGGTTTGCGCTCGCGTGCCTGGCCGAGGCCTACGACAAGCTGGACGCCCGGAACGCCGACAGGCTGGAGGAGGAGCTCTTCCGTCCGGTGCAGGTCGCCTACGGTCGCGCGCAGCTTTCCCACTCCGAGTTCGCCGGCCGCCACGGACTACCGGGTCGCACGTTCGAGCAACAACCCGCGGGCGTCTCCCCTACGGGCGCGACGGGCTTCATCCACCAAGCGGTCGAGGCGATCAGCGAGGCGGACCGAGCCCTCACGGCCCTCCAGGACTCGATGCTGCCGGTCGAGGTAGGCGACGCGGCCCTGCGATCAGGGCTCGTGGCGGTGCGGGACCGGGTACGCGGGCTACCCGAGCGGGCCCGCGAGCTGTTGCGCACGCTGGGCCGCTGAGCGCCGGTGCTGGCGCCAGGCCAGCGTCGCCGCCGCCAGCACGGCGAGGGCGAGGGCCCCGTGGGTCAGCGTGTCGGCGGCCGCGCCGAAGGACTCGTGGAAGCCGTATCCGACCAGGGTGAACGTCGTCGCCCAGACGGCGGTGCCGAGCAGGCTCCAGGGCAGGAAGGCGCGCAGCCGCATGCCGGAGGCGCCGGCCAGGAAGGGGGCGACGGCGCGCACGATGCCGATGAATCGGCCGGCCAGGATCGCTTTGGGACCGTGCTGCGCGAAGAAGCCTTCCACGCGCTCCAGGCGCGGCGCGGTCACGCCCAGCCGCGGGCCGTGCGCGAGCAGGAACCGGCGTCCCAGCCGCTTGCCCAGCCAGAAGCTCGCGAGGTCGCCGAGCGCGGCGGCGAGCCAGGCCAGCGGGAGGATCAGCGCGAGGCTCACCTCGCCCTCCGCGGCCACGACGCCTCCGAGCACGATGGCGGTCTCGCCCGGCGCGATCAGCCCGACGAAGGCGCCGGTTTCGAGGAAGGCGAGGCCGGCGACGAGGCCGTAGGTCCAGGTGCCGAGCGTGTTCGAGAGGTCGGTGAGCGCGGCCTCGAGATCGGGTGGCTGCACGAGCCCGGCCGTGGTCGCGGCGAACGCGACCGCGGCGAGCAGCCCGGCGCCAAGCAGGGCCACGCGCGCCAGCCGGGCGGGCGGTTCCGTCGAGGCTCGCGTAGGAAAGGTTCATGCCGGCACCTGAACGGCGGGCTCCTGGCGGGGCCACACGGGGAGGTGAACGGGCTCGGGGTGGAGCGCGCGGACCGGCGCGGCGGCGGGCACCGGCGCGGCGGGCGCGTCCTCCTCGGCCCAGCGGGCGAAGGTCCGGCGCAGGCCGGCGAGGGCGACCAGGCCGATCGGAGCGGGCAGCCAGATGGCCACGGAGCGGTAGGCGAGCACCGCGGCGAGCGCCAGATCCGCCTCGACGCCGAAGGCCAGCAGCACGGCGACCAGGCCGCCGCTTGCGGCGCCGGGAATGGGGATCGAGTTGGCGATCTGCCCGACGAAGTAGGCGAGCACCATCACGGCAAGCGAGGGAGGCGCGCCCAGCGCCTGCAGCATCGCCCACAGCACGGCCGCGTCGAACGCCCACCAGGCCACCGCGCCGAGCAGGCGCACGTCGCCGGAGCGCACGAGCGCGATCGCGTCCCGCACCGCGTCGCCCGCGGTGGCGCGGGCGGTGTGCGTGGCGGCCTTGGTGCGGGCCAAGCGCGACGCGACCGGACCGGCGGCGGCGACCTGGCCGTCTCCGGTGGGCCGGCGGGCGGCGAGCGCCAGTGCGCCGGCGATGACCACCACGGCGCCGATCGCGGGAACCGCGGTCAGCGCGAGCGGCGCGTCGCCGGAAGCGAGCCCGAAGGCGAGCAGTCCGCCGGCGACTGCGATCGACGCAAGGAAGACCGAATAGAGCACCACGAGGAAGGCGAGCAGCATGCGCGTCGCGTCGCGCATGCTCAGGCCCGCGCGCCGGAAGGCCCAGATCGTCAGCGCCGCGCCTCCGACGCCGCCCGTGGGCAGCAGGCGCGTGGCCGCGGCGCCACCGAGGGTGACCTCAGCGCTCTCGCGTAGTCCCAGTCGCCGGGTGGTGCGGCGCCCGACGAGCCACAGCAGCGCCACGTACCCCACGAAGGACAGCAGCTCGAAGGCGACGGCGGCGCCGACCCACAGCGGGTCCGCGTCGAGCGCTCGACCCAGCGCGTCGGCGAAGGTCTGCAGCGGGCCCCCTGCCACCACCAGCGCCACAGTCGCCACGACCGCGAGTGCGGCGGGCAGCGCGGCCCGGCGCGCCAGCGCGCGAAGGTCGAGGGCCGGAAGCCCCAATCGCGACTGTTCGTGCTGGTGGTGGAGCAGGGAGGACGTCATGCGTGCAGCCTTCCGGTGGAGCGCCTGCGAGACATCGGTGGGGTGCCCTGAACCGGCACCCTGGTTCAGGAGTCGCGCGGCATCAGCACCCACAGAGCGATGTAGGGAAGCGGCGAGACGATCAGGGCAAAGAGCACGGCCAGCACCCGCGTGGCCAGCGGGTTGACGTCGTAGCGTCTGGCCAGGCCGGCGCAGACGCCGCCCAGAACCCGGCTCTCACGTGAACGGGTGAGCCCCTTCTCGGCGAACCAGCGTCGCACTCCCCCGGGGGAGGCGTCAGACGGGGATACGGGGTCGGCGGTGGTGGCGTTCATTGGTAGCTCCTCGAGGGCAAGATGCCCCGTTCGTTTGCGATGGAAGGAGCATCCCGTCCACGCGCTCGGCCGGAAATGGGGGTGACCAGGTGTGCCGGGGTGCGGTTAACCGGCCGGTTCGAGCGCGATCCCAGAAGCACGAAAGGCCCGCCCCAAAGGGCGAGCCTTCCGCTACATCACCGACCGGTTGAGACTCAGCTTGCGCTGGGCGCGAGGCCGGCAGTCTGCGTCTTCCGGGAGCCGCTCCCGCGGCGGGCGTACGGCGAGCACGACCAGCCCGGCCGCGGTCAGCAGCAGGATCGCCCCGCCGCCGATCGCGCTCCAGCCGATCTCCGTCAGGTACGGGAGCTTCGCTCCGGCGCTGACGTCGGCCTGCACGCCGCGCGATCCGTCCGCGTTCATGACGACGATCGACCAGTCGCCGTCCTCGACGTCCCAGGTCAGGGTCTGGGGGCCGGTGCCCTGCGTCGACGCTGCCCAGATCCGCTCGTCGCCGGGCGCCGCCGGGCTGCGCTCGCCCGCCTGGCGGCTGTAGCTCGCCTCGAACGGGTCGGAGTCGATGTCGGTCACCAGGGTGTGCGAGACGTCGGCCAGGTACGAGGACACCTGGTCCGTGCGGGCGATCCCCACGAACAGCGGCTTGTCGGACTGCGACTCGACGTCGAGCCGTATGTCGCCGAGGCCGGTTGAGTCGACGAGCTCCTCGGCTCCGTCGAGATCGATGTCCAGGTTGTCCGTCGCGATGGCGTGCGTGCCGGCCGCGAAGGTCTCGGTGTCGGTCGAGAGGTAGCCCCGCTCGTCCTTCTCACTTTCGCCCCACAGCGCCAGGGCGCCTAAGCCAAGGGCGCCCACCGCCATCACGCTCGCAAGACCGGCGCTGACGAACAGGGCGATGCGCGCGCCGGTGGAGCGCTTGCGCGGGATCTGGGTGTTGTTCTCGGTCATCTTTTTCTCCGTTCAGGGTTGCGTTGGGTTGGTGCGACTAAGGACGAGCATGCGGTCGGCGCGCTCGCCCGGATATGGGGGCGACCAGGTGTGCCGGGGTGCGGACAACCGGCCGGTCCGCCGGATGCGTCATGGGATCTCCACTTCTCTGACTTGGATGGGTTTGGTCCGCTCCGCCACGAACCTCGGCAGGAGCGCAAGCGCCTCCTGGCGGTCTGTGGCTTCCACCCGCCACCACACGCCATGTCCGCCGGCCAGACAGCTCGACGGGGCACGGCTGTGTCGCAGCGGACTGGCGAAGCCCTGCCAGGCGGCGAACGCAGCGGCGCACTCGTGCGCCTCGTGCTGGTGATGTAGGAGGAAGAACGGCATGCTCCAATCCTTCCGCCGGAGCGCCCTCGGAACATCGGGCGGCCACCCCTAACCGGCACCCTGAACAACGACCGGCGCCCGCCGGGTGGCGGGCGCCGGATGCTGCTCGGGTGTGGTGTCGGTTATGCCTGGGCGGGCTGCACCTCCGGCTCGACGGTGACCTGGGGCAGCCAGCCGAGCTTGCGCGGCAGCCACCAGTTCCAGTCGCCCAGGAGCTTCATCGTGGCGGGCAGCAGCACGCCGCGGATGATCGTCGCGTCGATCAGGACGGCGGCCGCCAGGCCGATGCCCATCTGCTTCATCTGGAGCTCCGACGAGAGGGCGAACATCGAGAACACGGCGACCATCACGATCGCTGCGCTCGTGACCACGCCGGCGGTGCTCTTGATCCCGTGTGCGACCGCGTCCTCGGTCTTCATGCCGCGGTCGAATGCCTCGCGAACCCGGGTGAGGATGAACACGTGGTAGTCCATCGAGAGCCCGAACAGGATCACGAACAGGAACAGCGGCAGCCAGGCGGCGATGGCGCCGTTCGACTCGAAGCCGAGCAGCGACTCCGCCCACTCGTTCTGGAACACGAGCGTCAGCAGCCCGTAGGCCGAGGCCACGGACAGCAGGTTGAGCACGATCGCCTTGATCGGGATCACGAGCGAGCGGAAGGTGACCAGCAGCAGCAGGAACGCCGCCGACAGCACGAACGCGAACACGTAGGGCAGGTGGCCGATCATGGCGTCGTTGAAGTCGCCCGTCGCGGCCGCCTCGCCGGTCGTGTAGGCCTCGACTCCGTCCACCTGGCCGAGCGTGGCCGGGACCAGGTCGTCGCGCAGCGCGTCGACCGCCCGGTTCGACAGCTCGTCCGTGCCGTTCCCGGTGGTCGGGAGCGCCACGGTCGCGACCGTCTGGTCGGAGCTGACTTCCACCGTGGCCTGGCCCTCGAACAGGCCGGAACGCTGCTGGGCCTGGGTCTCGAGCGAGTCGATCGCCGACACCACCTCGGTGGAGGTGACGTCGTCGGCCTTGACCACGACCATCTCCATGCTGCCCTCGCTCGGGAAGGCGGCCTGGATGCGGTCGTAGGTCTGCATCACCTCGAGGTCACGCGAGATGTCCTCGGTGCCGCCGAGGGACGTCTGCATCCCGAGCGCCGGGACCGCGAGGGCGACCAGCACGGCGCTGGGCGTCCCGGTAGCTGAGGTAGGGCGAACAACGCGGTCATCCTCCGCTCCCGCGCTTGTTGTGACCGGAGGGAATGAGCGTCGAGACGCGGGCGGCCTCGGCCGTCGGGTCGCCCGTGAGCGCGAGGATTCCGCCCTTCTCGAGAATGCGGTCCTCGGCGGCGGCCCCGCCAAGCGCGAGCCGGTGGCGTCGGGCGAGCGCGCGCAGCTCGGGCAGGACGGGCCGGACCCGGTCGCGGCTCACGGCGTTCAGCACCACCAGGTTGGGCTCGATCCGTCGGCTTACGTCGGCGACGGTGTCGATAGGCGAGTCCGGGCCCAGGTAGACGATCCGCCAGCCTCGCGACCGTAGCGCCAGCCCGAATGCGATTAGGCCGAGGTCGTGCTGCTCGCCCGGTAGGCAGGCCAGCACCGCTGCCGGGCCGAGCCCGAGGCCCCAGCCGCGAGCGAGGCCGAGCAGCCGTCCGCGCAGCACGCCAGAGGCGAAGTGCTCCTGGGCGACCGAGGCCTCGCCGCGCTTCCAGCGCTCACCGAGCTCCTGCAGGTAGGGCACGATCACCTCGCTCAGGAGCGTCTCCACCGTCGCCAGGGCGAGCAGCCGGTCGAGGATCGCCTGCGCGCGCGGCTCGTCGAATGCGTCGAGCGCCTCGGCAAGCTCGTCGCGGATCGCTCCTGGGCGCAACGCGGTTCGGGCAGCCCCCTCGGCGTCCACGTCGCGCCCGGCGAGCGCAGCTGCCTCCGCCGCGGCCATCCCCTCAGCGAGGTGCTGCTGCATCAGGGCCACGCGTTCGACGTCGGCGGGGGAGTACAGGCGAAGGCCGCCGGCCGAGCGCGCGGGATGAAGCAGCCCGTAACGGCGTTCCCACGCTCGCAGCAGCTCGGGACTGACCCCGACGCGCTTGCTCAGCTCGCCGATCCGCAGAACCTCGCCCCTGCTCGCCATGGCCTCACTATACAACTTCTGGACAATTACTTGACAAGACCTGAAGCGTCCCCTATCGTGCCGTTTCTAGACAGTTCCTAGACAGGAGGTAAACAGCACATGCGAAAGCTCGATGTACTCGCTGGGGCCCTGCTGATCGTCGGCGGACTCAACTGGGGTCTCGTCGCGATCGCCGAGTTCGACCTCGTCGCCTGGGTCTTCGGCCAGGGCTTCGGGGAGACGAACGCGGCAAGCCGGATCGTGTACGGGCTGGTCGGCCTTGCCGCGATCTACGCCATCGCCGCGGTGGCCGCCCGTGGGTCGGCCGGCGAACACGAAACGGCAACCGCCTCGCGCTGACGAGGCAGACAGTCGGTTAGGAGTCGAGATGCGACAGATTCGAACCATCCTCGTTGTATGTGCGGTGACGGCCGTGACTGTCTCCGCGTTGACCGCCGGCGCCCCTGCAGACACTCCGCGGGCGCAGGGCAAGAACATCGTCGAGACGGCCGTCGCGGCCGGGAAGTTCGAGACGCTCACCTCGCTGCTGGGGCGAGCCGGGCTCGTGAAGACACTGGAGGGCAAGGGCCCATACACCGTCTTTGCACCGACCGACGCGGCGTTCGCCAAGATGCCGAAGGCCACGCTCGCACGGCTCGGCCGCAACAAGGCGGCGCTCCGCTCGGTCCTGCTGCTGCACGTCGCCAAGGGCAGGCTGCCCGCGGCCAAGGTGACGAAGCGCCGCTCGGTGAAGACCCTCAACGGGCAGCGGCTGGCGATCCGCGTGCGCGGCGGCAAGGTCTTCGTCGGCCGGGCGCGGGTGGTCACACCGGACGTGTCCGCCTCGAACGGCGTCATCCACGTGATCAACAAGGTTCTGCTCCCCCGCTAGTCCCGGTGGCTCCCAGCGTCGCCCGGCGCGGTTCGCCGCGCCGGGCGACGTGAAGGCGCGGGCAGGTGCCCCATGTCCTCCTCCTCACCCCACCGCACTCTCGAACGGACTCCCAAACCGGGCGCGCGGGTCTCGACGAAGACGATCGTGACCGACATCTCCGGAGCGGAGCTCTTCGACGTGGCGCCGATGCCATGAGACTCGGCTTTGCCGTCAAGGTCCTCGCCGGCGGCGGGCTCCCGTCGCACGACTCCCGGCGGTGGCAGTCCGGACCGCATCTGCGCGTTTCACTCCAGCGGCTCAGAGGCGTCCTCGAATACTGCGGCTCGCATGACATCCGCATGTACCGGATGGCCACCGCGCTCGCGCCCTACGCGAGCCATCCGGACCTCCGAGGCTTTCGCGGGCAGCCGCGCGAGTGTGCCGCCGAGCTCGCGGAGGTCGGCCGGCTCTCGCGTGAGCTCGACATTCGCCTGTCCAGCCATCCCGGCCAGTACACCGTGCTCAACTCCGAGGACGAACGGACCCGGCGGCTGGCGGTCGAGGAGCTCGAAGTGCAGGCCGAGCTCATGGATGCCATGGGGCTTGGACCCGAAGCGGTCGCCGTCCTCCACGTCGGCGGCGCGGCCGGCGGGGTGGACGCCGCCCTCGAGCGCTTCGAGCGGGGCTTCGAGCTCCTCTCGCCTGCGGCCCGCGCCCGCCTGGCCGTCGAGAACGACGACCGCTCCTTCGGCCTCGGCGACGTGCTGCGCTTGAGCGAGCGGATCGGACGCCCGGTCGTATGGGACGCCCTTCACCATCGCTGCCACGACCCGGACCTGATTCCTGCCCGCGAAGCGCTCGCCCTCGCGCTTGCGACGTGGCCGTCCGGGGTGGTGCCGAAGGTTCATTACGCGTCGCCGAAGACAGCGGTCGAGGAGCGCCGCAAGCGTGTCGGCCGGCGGATCGAACGCTCGTTGGTGCTTCCGGAGCTACGCGCCCACGCCGATCTGATCGACCCGATCTCGTTCGAGCACTTCATCGGCGAGACGGGGCGCGGGATGGACTTCGACGTGATGCTCGAGGCCAAGGCCAAGGACCTCGCGCTGCTGCGCCTGCGTGAGCAGCTCGCGGACCCGACCGAAGCACGGGCATGAGCGAGATCCTGATCGGCGTGTCCGCCTGCCTGTTGGGCGAGCAGGTCCGCTACGACGGCGGGCACAGGCGCAACGCCTTCCTGCTCGAGGAGCTGGCTCCCCACGTCAGGTTCGTGCCGGTCTGTCCCGAGGTCGGCATCGGACTCGGAGTTCCGCGCGAGTCAATCCGGCTGGTGCGGCGGGGCGATCGGGTCCGTCTCCTCGGGTCGGCGGGCGTCGATCACACCGATGCCATGCGGCGCTGGGCCGACGCGGTCATGGGCGAGCTGCGCGAGCGGGACCTCTCGGGCTTCGTGCTCAAGAAGGGCTCGCCGAGCTGCGGCCTCGAACGCGTCCGCGTGTGGGACGAAGACGTCCAGCGGCCATCGCGGCCGGGGCGGGGCGTATTCGCCCAGGCGCTCGTCGACGCGATGCCCGCACTGGCGATCGAGGAGGAGGGCCGGCTGAACGACCCGGGCCTGCGCGAGCACTTCGTCGACAGGGTCTTCGGGCATGCCCGGGTGCGAGACTTCTTCGCCGGTCGGTGGACCGCCGCAAGCCTGATCCGCTTCCACTCGGCGGAGAAGGCGGCCGTGCTGGCGCACGATGTCGAGACCGCCGGGCGGCTCGGCCGTCTTGTGGCCGGCCAGGGCCGGCTCGAGGCCGCAGCAGCTGGCCCGGAGCTATCGCGAGCTCCACGCGGCCGCGTTCGCACGGCCCGCGACCCCAGGCCGGCAGGCCAATGCTCTCATGCACCTGGCTGGGCACCTCAAGGGCGATCTCGGATCGTGCGACCGCCAAGAGCTCCGCGAGGCGATCGAGGACTACCGGGTCGGCCTCGTGCCGGTGGCGGTCCCTCTCGCGCTCCTGTCTCGGCACCTCCGCGCCGTCGGCACCGAGTGGGCCCGCTCCCAGACGTACCTGCGGCCCTACCCCAAGGAGCTCGGCCTTAGAGGCGTGATCTCCAAGCCGCGCGGAGGGCGGCGCGCCGCTCGGACCGAGAGGCCACCGCAGTACCCGATGCCGTCGAGTCTCTCTGGAGGTTGACCGGACGTGAACCCTGCCGACGCGCAGCACGCGAGCGATCAGGACGCAGGCACACGTCGCGGGGCTCGCGCCCGGCGGCTGATCGGGCGCGATCCGGGCGCTTCGCTGATCACCCTAGCCGCCTTCCTAGCCTTCGTTCTTTCGGTGGTCCTGTGGTTCACGGACTCCCGGCAGGAGGCCTTGTTCACCGGTCTCTGGGTGCCCTCGATACTTGCCCTCGGTGCGTTCTACGCCGCCCTGCGACGCCATTCGACGTGACCGCGCTGCTGCTCATAGCTGGTGTGACTCATCTTCGCCATGGTGGTGGCCGGCGTGTGGCTCATGCAGCACGCAGAGGCCGAGCCCGCCGCCCGTGCCGTTGGCCGAGCGCCCGATCCGGCGGAGGAAGAGGAGGCGCGGCAGACGCTGTCCACGCCACGACCGAGCTTCCTCCGCGATCGCGAGCCGGACTAGAACGAGGCGCCGGCGGGTCGACCGGTCCGCAGGTCTTCGTGCTCGTCGGGCTCGCGGTCTAGCGGCCCGCCTGTTTTTGCGAGCCATGGTCGTCTGCCGCCGGAGCGGGTTGCGCGTTCCTCGAGCTGTAGCGCGTCTCCTATGAGCCAGAGCATCGGCGGCCACAGCCCGACGAACAGCGCCCGCCGCTCAGCGTTGCCGCGCTCCTCCTGGTCGACCGTCTTGGCACGGATCCAGAGGGCGATGCAGAGATAGATGGCGCCGAGCGAGCCGGCGTGCAAGTGCCAGCCGCGCAGCCGCGTGTCGCTGAGGACCTTTGTGAGCATGCCCGGCTGGTACCCGCGGCCGAGCGGCGCATGCGCGCGACAGGCCTGGGTACCGGGGATCCGTGGCTCCGCCCAGGACTCTCCCTCGTCTGCGCACTCGGAGGCTGCCCTTGGCACGGTCGATGGCGACGGCCGTCCGCTGGCCGGTTGGGGTTGCGCTCACATCGTGGCGCTACATGTGGCGAACCACCCCCATCCACCGGTCTGAGGAGCCCGGCTCGTGGCCGGAGGACGCCCCGCCGCCAGTGCCGGACGGCTTGCTGGACGAGCAGGTGCAGCTTTTGCGCCACGGGGCGGGTCCGTTGTTCCGTCGCCGCTACCTCGCACACGTCCGCAGCCCGCGTATGCCGCCTGAGGAACTGATGGCGCACCTGCAACGCAATCCTGACCGCGCGGCGCCGAGCGAGTTCGCCACCTTCAAGAAGGCGACCGGCAATGAGGGCGGCATGCGCCCCGGCGACGAGTACGTGGTTCGCATGCCGGGGCCGTGGGATGGGCCCGTGCGCGTGGTAGAGGTGTCTCCGAGCTCCTTCGGCCTGGCGACGCTGGTGGGCCACCTCGAGGCGGGCCAGATCGCCTTTCGCACCAAGGGTGGCAGGGATCGGCTCGAGTTCGAGATCGAGTCCTGGCCTCCCTTCCTTCTCTCCTGGAGTCTCTTCCTCGACCTTCCCCTTCGCACCCCCACTCTCTCACCCCCGCCCGAGAACCCATGCTATTTCGCTCTCAGGCAGCCACCCCGCCCCCCCCCCCCCTTCCCTCTCCCTCGTCCCCCCCCCCCCCGCCCGGGATCGATCTATCATCGCTTCGGGTCCCGTGACGCTCTCCTCACGCGTCTGTGGATCCGAGCCGTGCGTCGCTCCCAAGCTTCGTTCCTCGCCGCGCTCGAAGAGAAGGACGCCAGGGCGGCCGCGCTCGGCGCGGCGCTCTCGGTCTTCGACTTCTGCGCCCAGGAACCCGGAGAGGCACGCCTGCTGCTGTCGTTTCGGCGCGAGGACCTGATCCCGAAGCTCCCGGCCAAGGGGCCCCCGGCCGAGGAGTTGCGGGAGCTCAACCGCCCAATCGAGCGGGCCATCGCAGACCTCGCTCGCCGGCTCACGGGTCGCCGCACGCGCCGAGTGCTCGAGGGCACGCTGCTCGCCGTGTTCGACCTCCCCTACGGCGCCGTACGACGCCATCTGATAGCAGGGCAGCCGCCACCGCCACGCCTGCGCGCGGATCTGACGCTTGCCGTCTCCGCGGTGATCGAGCAGCTCGCGACTGAGGCAAGCGCTCAGCGGCCGAGCGAGGGGGACCCCTCTGACCCTTGATCGGCCTTGGCCGACCGTCAAGAGCCCGTTTGGATGTCCACGATCAAGCCAGCGTGATCCGATGCCCAGACACCGTCGACTGGGTCGGCACCGATGCGGGTGACGAAGCGCACTGCCCCGCGCCCATCATGGCGGGGCACGCCGGTAAAGACGTAGTCGATCCGCGCGTTCGGCTCGTTCGTCGCAAGCACATGCGGGTTGGCCCTGTCCCAGCTTGGCTGCCGCACGAGGCGACGCCATCTGTATTGGTGAACGCGGTCAGTTGCCCGTTGCCTGCTGGCCTGAGGCGCCGTCGGCGCCGTCGGGCGGCGCGTAGACGCCCCTCTCCTGCAGCCTTCGCACCTGTGGCTCGATCACCTCGCGCCGATACTCGTCGTGCTTATAGGGCGCGCGCTCGGCGCAGAGGTTTTTCGGGTAGACGGGCTGCTCGTAGATCACGCGGTACTGCTCGGTCGTCAGGTCCTTGAGCCAGTTGCCCCACTTCGCGTTGGCCCGGAAGTGGCGCAGGGCGTGCACGTCGATGGTGCCCGCCACCCAGGAGGAGCCGCCGCTGTAGGGATGCTCGCCGACAACGCGGCCGAGGTAGTCGGCGATCAGCGAGTGGCCGCCGAAGGTGTCGATCGGCGTGTCGTCGTCGGCCGTCAGGTAGTAGGTGCCGACGTTGGGGGCGATCACGTACATGTTGTTGTCCAGCGCCCGCGCCCGGGTCTGCACGACGAAGGCATCGCTCGAGCGATGCGGAAACGAGGCTCGGTAGACCACCTCGGCGCCGTTCATCGCCAGCCCGCGCGCGTTCTCCGGGTAGGAGCCCTCGTTGGCCATCATGATCCCGAGCCGCCCGATCTCGGTGTCGGCCACCGGATAGAACGCGTCGAGCGTTGCGCCGTAGAGCTCGATCCAGCGGTCATAGACGTTGTGCGGCGTGACGGAATGCTCCACGGGCAACAGCGGCACGAGCTTGTGGTGGCGCAGCACGACGGCGCCGTCTGGATCAAGGACGAAGCCGACGTTGAAGAAACGGCCGGGAAACTCGGGGTGGCGGGCCTTGGCCTGCGCCATCACGAACACGCCCCACTTGCGTGCCAGGCGCCCGAGCTCGTCCGTCTCCGGGCCCGGGATGTCGATCGCGCATTCCCGCGCGAAGGTCTCGTGGTCGACATCGAGCACCTCGTCGTTGAAGCCCTGCAGCGCGCCCTCTGGAATCGCGACCAGGCGCACCGGCAAGTCCAGCCCGCCGAGCCACGTCGACGCGGTCACCAGGTGGTCAAGGTGCTCGAGGTTGCGGCGAATGTCCTCGCGCCGTCGAATGCCCCACATCGTGGGAACCAGCCCGATCGCCTGATACGGCTCAATCATCTGCGTCTCTCCTCCCGGGGGCCGGGCCGCGTCGCCCAAACGAACTCGCCGCGGCCATCAAGGTCAAACTCCTCCACGCCTAGTAACCCAGGCCGCCGCGGTTCGAGTCAAGAACTCTCAGGCCGTCCGGTAGCGCACGAGCGCCGCTCGTGCTCGCGCTCAGCGCGGCCGTCGGGTTCGCCGACCTGGTCGTCGCAAAGCCTCAACGCCCGCTGGACGACACGGGTCGCGAGAAATAGGGGTTACGTCAGCCCCGCATACCAGAGCCCGAACATCACCCCGAGCATGCCGAGCGCCGGGATTCCCACGCCGCGGTAGAGCGGTTCGATCAGCGGCCTGGTTAGCAGCCAGGCGAAGGCGCCGGTGAGGAGCGCCATCGACAGGATCGACATCGGCGCGAACACCGCCAGGGCGGCTGCGGCCTCGAGGCGGCCGGGGAGCGCGGCGATCAGCAGGAGCACCACTGCGCCGGTGCCCGCCAGGCCGTGGAGGGTTCCGATCGCGAACGCCTGGGTCGGTGTGCGCACCAGGACGTGTCGGTGGTCGCCCGGGCCGCGGCGCAGGTGGCTGTGCCTGCCGTGGCTGTGGGCGTGTGCGTGGGGGCCCGCTCGGAAGTCGCCGCGGAGCCACTTGACGAAGACGCGCGCGGCGAGCAGGAGGATCACGATGCCGATCGCCTTCTCGGCGGCCGACTCGAGCCAGGCCGGCAGCTGCGACTTGAACGCGATCAGGGGCAAACCGATCGCGAGCAGCGCGAGCGCGTGCCCGAGGCCCCACCACATCCCGAGACGCACCGCCTTGCGCGCGTCTCCGCCGTCGGCGGCCACGAGCGAGGTGGTAGCCACGAGGTGGTCGGGATCGGAGGCGTGGCGGAGCCCGAGGACGAAGGCGATGGCGAGCGCCACGAGCAGGGGCGCGCCGTCGAGCATTCCCGTCAACCATGCGTCGAGTTCTTCGACCGGGGTGAACAAATAGTCGAAGCTCATCGTGTCGCCGCCACTGCCGCCTGTCCGAAGGAGATGCCGCCGTCACCGGGCGGGAGCCGCTCGGGGGTGAGCACCCGCAGGCCGCCCGCGTCCAGCGCGGCGGCGGTCCTCTCGAGCAGGAGCCGGTTCTGGAACACGCCGCCGCTCAGAGACGACCGTGTCGAGGCCGCGGTGGGCGGCCGCGGCGGCGCAGGCGCGGGCGGTTGCGTCGGCGACGGCGGCGTGGAAGCGGGCCGCGACGGCCGGGATCGGCGTACCGGCGTTGAGGTCGTTTACCACCGCCCGTACGGTTTCGCGGGCGTCGAGCGTCACGCCGCCGGGGATGCGATCGCCGGCGTCGACCACCGGCAGGTCGTAGGGCGCCAGCACGTCGTCCGCCGCCGCGCCCTCCAGCTCGATCGCGGCCTGGCCCTCGTAGTTAACCGACGCCAGGATCCCGCAGAGCGCGGCGACGGCGTCGAAGAGCCTGCCCATGCTCGTCGTTACCGGCGAGTACACCTCGCTCGCCGCGACGCGCGACATCGCCCGCCAGCGCCGCTCGTCGACGAGCCCCGCCAGTCGCGGCGGAAGCGGTCCAGGCTCGCCGAACGCCTCGGTTAGCCAGGCGCAGGCCATGCGCCAGGGCTCGCGGATCGCCGCTTCGCCCCCGGGCATCCGCACCGGCCACAGGGAGCCCACCCGCTCGAAGCCCGAGAGGCCGCCGACCAGCAGCTCGCCGCCCCACACGGTGCCGTCCGTGCCGTAGCCCGTGCCGTCGTAGATCGCTCCGACGGCGGGACCCTCGAGGCCGTGCTCGGCGAGGCAGGCGGCCAGGTGGGCGTGATGGTGCTGCACGCCGACGAGCTCGACGCCCTCGCGCTCCAGCGCGTAGGCGGTCGAGAAGTAGCCGGGGTGCAGGTCGTGCGCGACGACCTGCGGTTGGACGGCGAACAGCGTCTCGAAGTGGTCGATGCCCTCGCGGAACGCGCGGTGCGTCGGGTAGTGCTCGAGGTCGCCGATGTGGTGGCCGACCCAGGCGCGCTTGCCCTTCGCGACGCAGAAGGTGTTCTTGAGGTCGGCGCCGCAGGCCAGCAGCGGTCGCCCCGCCGGAACGGGCAGCTCGATCTGCCCCGGCACGTACCCGCGGGAGCGGCGTATCGGCAGCGTCCGCCGGCCGGAGCCGATGCGAACGACACGGGCGACCGAGTCGTCGGTGCGCGAGTGGATCGGTCGGTCGTGGAGCAGGAACAGGTCGGCGATCGGCGCGAGCCGCTCGACCGCGTCCTCGTCCCGGTAGGCGATCGGCTCGTCGGACACGTTGCCGCTCGTCATCACGAGCGCGGCCGGCGCGGGGAAAGGGGCGCCGGCGGGCGGCGACAAAGTGGCGCGAAAGTCGCCCAGCAGGACGTGGTGCAGCGGCGTATAGGGAAGCATGATCCCGAGCTCCGGCGCCGCCGGGGCAACCGCCGCGGCGACCAAAGCGCCGCCCCGCCGCGGCGCCAGCACGATCGGCCGCGCGATCGAGTGCAGCAGCTCGTCCTCCTCATCGGCGAGCTCGACCAGGCGAGCGGCCGCGGCGCGGTCCGCGACCATCAGCGCGAACGGCTTGTCCTCGCGGTGCTTGCGAGCCCTGAGTGCGGCCACGGCCTCCTCATCGGCCGCGTTGCACGCGAGGTGGAAGCCGCCGAGCCCCTTCACGGCGACGATCAGCCCGTCGGCCAGACGCCTCGCCGCGCCCTCGCTCGCGTCGCGGGCGCCCGGAACGTCCAGGGGCCGCCCACCGGCGTCGCTCAGCCTCAGGCGCGGGCCGCAGCGTGGGCACGCGTTCGGCTGGGCGTGGAAGCGCCGGTCGGCGGGGTCGTCGTATTCGCGACGGCAGTCCGCGCACATCCGGAAGCCGGACATCGTGGTCAGCGGCCGGTCGTAGGGGACCCCGCGGACGATCGTGAAGCGCGGCCCGCAGTTCGTGCAGTTGATGAACGGGTAGCGGTAGCGGCGGTCGGCGGGATCCGACAGCTCCGACAGGCAGTTCGCGCACGTCGTCGTGTCCGGCGCCACGAGGGCGTCGGGATCGCCGCGGCGCTCGCTCTCAACGATCCGGAACTCGCGCGAGCCCTCGGGCGCCACCGAATCGCACGAAACCTTGTCCACCGCCGCGAGCGGCGGCGCCTCCGAACGCATTCGCCCCAGGAAGCGATCCACCGCGGCCGGGTGCCCCTCGACCTCCAGCAGCACGCCGCGCTCGTCATTGAGCACGTAGCCGACCAGGTCCTCCTCCCGCGCGAGGCGGTAGACGAACGGCCGGAAGCCGACGCCCTGCACGGTCCCCTCCACGCGCGCGCGTACGCGTTGGAGCGCGGCGGGCGATTCGCGTTGGAGGGCGACGGACAACTCGACCGCTCGCGCCACGCCTACTCCCGCGGCCGCGCGCGCGTCTCGGACAGCACGAGCCCGTACAGCAGGTGGTCGGCCGCGAGCCCGGCCCGCTCTACCGGCCGCGGCTTCTCGGCCTGCGGCAGTCCGAGCGCCGGCGCGATCCCCAGCTCGAAGCCGAGCCACACCACCAGCCCGTAGAGCGGGCCGGCCCAGGCCCGCAGCCGCACAGCGTCGGGCAGCAGGCCGAACGCCACCCCGCCACCGGCGCCGTAAGCCCAGTGGGCCAGCTCGATCGTCGCGCGGCGGCGGTCCTCCGGGACCTGCTTCAGCAGGCCGCTCGCGCGCCTTCTCAGGATGGCGTCCGGCGGCGTCTCCTTCACGATGCCCACGTGGACGGTGAAGTTGCGCATGCCGGTCATCGCCATGGCCGCGATCGCCCCGCGCAGGCCGGCGTGGGCCACCTCGCCGGCCGAGGCGCCGCTCACCGCGCGGCCTCCACGAGCTCGCGCAGCACGTGGTACGCGCTCGCCTGCGCCTCCTGGATGCGCGGGATGTGCTCCGAGCGCGTGACCACCACGTGGTCGGCGAGCTCCTCGGCAGCCACGCGCCCGCCGTCGTAGCCGACCATCGCCACCGTGCCAATCCTCCGTCGCCGCGCCTCGGCCAGGGCCGCGATCACGTTCGCCGAGTTGCCGCTCGTGGAGAGGGCGAGCAGGGCGTCGCCCTCGCGGCCGTGGGCGATCACCTGCCGGGCGAAGATCGCCTCGACGCCGATGTCGTTGGCGATCGCGGTGAGGATCGCCGCGTCCTCGGTCAGGTCGAGTGCGCGGCGCGGCGGCCAGGGGGCGGGGGGCCGGCGGAAGTCGGCCACGGCGTCCATGGCGTCGGTGGCCGAGCCGCCGTTTCCCAGCGCGAGCAGCCTGCCGCCGGCCTCGAAGCGGTCGCGCAGCGACGCGGCCGCGGCGGCGAGCACGTCGCGGCCCTCGGTGAGCGTCTGTTCGCGCAGCGCGCCGACCTCGTCGGCCTTCATAAGAACCGAGCGCCGGACGTCGTCCACCACGGCCTCGAGGTCGGTCTCGCCCTCGGCCAGGAAGGGGTAGAGGAAGCTCGATGCGCCGGTGTCGTGCACGGCGCGCGCCTCGCGGCCCTCGAGCAGGCCGCGGTGCTCGAAGAACACGTGCACGAGCTCCCACAGCAGGTGGTAGGCCGTCTCCGCGACCTCCTGGGCGACGAACTGGTCCTCGACCGGCGGCACGAGCTCCCACTCGGCGCCGGAGGGCGAGAACGCGACCGTGAGGCAGCCGCGGCCGGCCGCGACGGCGAGCGCCTCGGCCGTTCCCGAGCCGTAGGCGATCGCGATGTCGTCCGGCTCCGCGACGAGTTCGACCTGGTCCGCGAGCTCGCCCCCCTCGCGCGAGAGCCCGATCGCGGGCAGCGCGCGCTTGCCCACGATCACCGGGTGGACGAACTCGACGGCCACGTGCCGCACGTCCGAGCGGGCCCAAACGGTCTCCCCGAAAGCGACCAGACGGCCGCCGCGCGCGAAGCGCTCGGCCATCCGGTGGCACAGCCGCGCAAGCCGCTCGGCCTCGGCGGTGAAGAAGCGCTCGTTCGCCTCGGTCCGCCGGGCGAGCAGCTCGTCGACGCGCGTGGCCGGGGCGAGCGCTCCGCTCACGCCGGCGCGCCTTCCGTCGTGCGCGAAGCCGCGGGCTCGGCCCGCGGCGCCGCGATGCTGTCGTTCGCGGCGCGCAGCAGCCAGTCCCGGAAGCGGTCTACCCCCTCGCCGGTCCGGGCGCTCACGAGCGCGTACTCGACACCCGGGTGAACCGAGTCGAGGTTGTAGAGGAAGCGGTCGAGATCGAAGTCGAGGTGCGGCAGGAGATCGATCTTGTTCACGAGCACGAGCTCGCAGGTGCGGAACATGAGCGGGTACTTGAGCGGCTTGTCCTCGCCCTCGGCCACCGAGGCCACCATCGCGCGCGCGTCCTCGCCGACCCTGAACTCCGCCGGACAGACGAGGTTGCCGACGTTCTCGATCACCAGCAGGTCGATCTCCTCGAGATCGAGCGCGGGGAGGGCCGAGCGCACCATGTTCGCGTCCAGGTGACACTCGCCGCCGAAGCCGGGATCGGTGTTGAGCTGGGTGACCGGCACGTGGAGCGCGGACAGGCGGTCCGCGTCGATCGAGCCCTGCACGTCGCCTTCGAGCACCCCCGCGCGCACGCCGTCGAGGCCGCGCGCGAGCACCGCCTCGAGCAGCGTCGTCTTGCCGGCCCCCGGCGCGCTCATCAGGTTGACGACGCGCACGTGCTCACGGTCGAAGTCCGCGCGGTTGGCCGCGGCGATGGTCGCGTTCGCGTCGAGCGCGTCCTTCGCGACCCTCACCTTGGTGCGATGCATGCCTCCTCCTCCACCTCGATCGACTCCACCTCCAGCTCGTTGCCGCTCACGACCTCGGCCGCGGCCTCGCCGCAGCGCGGGCAGCGGAACTCGGGCAGCGGCTCGAGCTCCCAAGGGCCGCAGCCGCCGCAGCGCGCTCTCGCCGGCACGAGGGTCTGCTCAAGCCGCGCGCCCTCGCAGAGCGTGCCGCGCGCGACGATCTCGAAGTAGAACTCGAGCGAGTGCGGCACCACCTGGCGCAACGCGCCGACCGTCATGCTCACGAGCCGTCACCCGCCGGCCGTCGAGCGTGCTTGACCGCGGTATCGACGATCGCGCTGCTGATCGACAGCTCGTGCATCGTCAGCCCGTCTCGACGCGGAGGTCCGCCACCGCCTTCAGCGCCAGGTCGGCCGCCCGGTCGACCGCCGCCCGCACGGAGTCCGACAGGCCGAGTCCCATCTCCTCCACCGCGGCGGGCTCGCAGGCGATGACCACGACCTTCCCGGGCCAGCCGCCGACCGTCTTGACGAACCTCAGCACGGTCTGCGGATCCATCGAGTGCGGGTCGATGATCTCGCCGTCCTCGATCCCGGCCGCTATCTCGTCCGGATCAGGCTCCATCAGGTAGAGCGTCCCGGGCTCGCCGCCCTGGCGGCTCACGTCGACGAGCACGAGCCCGTCGTAGCCGCGCATGACCTCGTAGGCGAGGTCGAGGCCGCCGGTGCCGAAGTCGAGCACGACCACGTCGTCCGGCAGCTCCCGTTCGGTGAGGCGCTTGATGACCTCGCCGCCGAAGCCGTCGTCCCTCAACCACGCGTTGCCGATGCCCGCGATCAGGACGCTCACGGCGCCACCTCCACCTCGTTCGGGAAGAAGAACAGGAAGCGACCGGTCTCCCGGAGCAGGTCCTGGCCTGGGTCGTCGTCGACCGTCACGCCGAGGTAGAGCTTGTCCTCGACGTCCCAGAGGATCCGCTCGATCGTCGCCAGGCGGCCGTCGAGCATCCGGTCGTAGGGGTCGCCGTCGACGCCGGGGCGCAGCCGCACCTTGTCGCCCCGGTGGAAGGTCACGCCCTCGACGGTGGCCGACTCCTCGCCGGTCAGGTCGGGCAGCCCTTCGGGCGCCGGCCTCGGCCCGCGGCCATTACGAGCCCTCCTCCGGATCGCGCAGGGTCACGCGGCCGTGAAGGCGGAGCAGCTCGTCGGGTGTGGCCGCGGCGGCGCGCTCCACCATCGCCCGCACCGCCGGGTCTCCCCGCTCGATCTCGGCGCGCTCGGCGTCGCTCAGGGAGTGCACGTGCAGCAGGAGCGCCTCCTCGATCTCGGTGCCGTCGAAGAGGCTGCCGCGGCTCTCCGGGGCGAGCTGCGGGTGGTCGGGCAGCACGACCGCCGCGCCGAGGACGGTGCGGTCGTCGTCCGTGGCCAGCACCGGCCAGGTGTTCACGCTCTCGAGCTCGGGGTGCCCGGTGGCCGGCCGGAAGCGCCCCCGGTCGGTCGTCACCACCGGGTGCGTGGACAGCAGGCTCGCGGCGAGCGCCGCGCCGCGGTCGCAGCCGGGCTCGCATGGAGTCGTGTTGTGCACGCATACGCGCACGCGCGTGAGGCCGTCGCCGAGCGGGTCGGTGCGCAGGCGCGCGCGGCCGGTCAGCCGTACCTCGCCGTCGAACGCGAACGCGACCACCACCCCGGGCTCCGACAGCTCGATCCGGCGCTCGGCCGCCGAGTGGCCCGCGCCGCGCGACTGGAGGAAGCGCACGGAGCCTCGCAACTTCCGCGTCCGGATCGGCTTCGAGCACGCACTCCATCCGAAGGTGGTCCTGTCCGACCGGGTAGTCCGGCGGGTAGACGATCCCGAACGGCGTCGGGGTCGCGTTCTTCACCGAGCCCGGCGTGTATGGGTAGAGCGCGTAGCCCTCGTAGAGCAGCGCGGCCAGAAGCTCCTCGAGCTGCGCCGTCAACGGGCCTCCTCGAGCAGCTCGGCCACGGTCGCGTCGAGCGATGGCAGCCCCCGCTCGGCCCTGCGCCGGGTCAGCGCGGCGAGGGTATCGGCGTGGAGGCGCGCCCAGCCGCTGTGCGGGTAGTAGTGGGCGACCATCTCCTTCCACACGTCGACCGGCATTCGGAAGTCGGCCGCGCGGTCCCAGGGCACCTGCGCGATCTGCATCGCCGCGTTCGGGCCGCGATAGAAGATCGTGCCGGTGAAGTTGAACTGCAGCGGCACCTCGCCGTCCGGCACCGAGTAGAAGTACTTGACCGCCGCGAGCTCGAGGTCGTACGTGCAGGCAATCGGCATTCGGAAGGTGGTGGCGCCGGAGAACGCCGGGACGAGCACGTCGGTCTCGAGCCAGACGAAGCTGGTGGTGGTGCCCGCCCAGCGCTCGGGCGGGCCGAACAGCTCCACGAGCCGCGCCCTGGTCTCGTCGTCGTAGGCGCGGCGTGCCGGCTGGATCATGATCTGCGCCCGGAGCGCGATCGTGAAGACGTCGCGGCCGGTCGGCTCGGTCACCTGCGCGGCGAAGGCGAGCGACGGCGCGGCCGCGTGGCGCACCGCCTCGACGCCGAGGATCGTGAACTCGGGCGCCGGCCCGGTGCCCGCGGCGAGCGGCCCCGAATCGTGCACGGCCACCCGGTCGCTCATCTCGCCCCCGCTCGCTCGCGCAGCTCGTCGAAGAAGCCGGCGATCGCGCGCTCCAGGCCGGCGCCGCCCGAGATCCCCTCCCAGCTCGTCTTGACGATCCCGACGAGCCGGTAGCAGTCGTCGATCGGGGCGATCGCGTACTGGGGCGGGTCGGCCAGCCGGTTGACGATCAGCGCCTCGCCGTCGGTCTCGAGGCCGTCCAGCACCGGGTTGTCCGCGCAGAGCTGGTTCCACGACTCGAGGTAGAGCTCGCACTCGGTGGCGCCGGCGGGGCTCGGGTACAGCGCCGCCACGCGGTCGACGGCGCTGCTGCGCATCAGGAAGGCCAGCCCGATCGGGATCTGGAAGCTCGCCCAGAGCTCGTCGCTCATCTCGAGCTCGTCGAGCCACACGACGCGCGTGCCCGTCGGGCGGTACTCGGGGTCGCCCGAGCGGAGCGCGAAGCAGGCCTCGCAGGCGCAGTCGATCCGCCGTTCCTCGAGCTGCAGCAGGTGGCGGTGGTCCGCGGGGAGCTCGGTGCCGCAGAGGTCGCAGCGCTCGCCCGTGCGCGTCGAGCCGGCCGAGCGGGGGGCCGAGGCGGCCGCCCCGCGAAAGCGCCGCAGCCCGGCGACCGCGCCGGACGCCCTCATGCCGGCAGCGCCACCCTCACGCCGCCGTCCGGGTCTCGAAGCAGCGGCACCGGGCCGAGCTGCGGCACGCCGGGCTCCACCGGCCGCCCGGCCCGCGGCAGGTCGAAGCCGCGCCCGCACCCCGGGCAGGACAGTACGCCGCCGGCCAGCCGGCCGTCGTCGAGCGGCCCGCCGCACGCCGCGCAGGCGTTGCGGTAGGCGAGCAGCGTGCCGGCCACGTTCGCCACCGCCAGGCCGTCCAGGACGGCAAGCCTGCCGGGCTCGACGTCGCCGGCCGCGTCGAGTCGGTGCCACTCGGAGAGGTTCGGAAGAGCGGCCGCGGGCGCCAGCGGCAGGGGCGTGCCCCCAATCTCGGCCTCGGAGGCCTCGCCGCCCTCGACCTCCAGGCCGTCGAGGTCGGGAGCCGCCTCGAGCAGCGCCTTCTTGATCGCCAGCTCGAGCGTGGCCGAGGAGGCCGGGCAGCCGTCGCAGCTGCCCCGCAGGCGCAGCCGCGCCACGCCGTCCTCGAGGCCCAGCAGCTCCACGTCGCCGCCGTGGGACTCCATGTACGGCCGCACCTCGTCCAGCGCCTCCAGCACCCGCGTCTCCAGATCCACCGGGTAGAGGCCGTGCACGAGAAGCAGGCTGGCGACGACGCCGTCGCCCACGAGCGCGTCCCGGAGGCCGGCCGCCGCGGGACCGGCCTCGTCGACCAGCTCAATCACGCGTGCGAGCGCGCGCCCGTGGAGCTCGAGCGTGGCGGCCATCAGCTCCTCCGCGACCGCTCGGCCGCGCGGGTCCTGGATCGTCTCGAGCTCCTCCGACAGCTCCTCGATGCGAGCGAGCAGCTCGTCCGAGTCCTCGCGTGGGACCGGCCGGGCGGCGGCGCCGGTGTCGGGCACGCTGGCGCTCGCCTCGGCCATGAGGTCGAGGACTGTGACGCGCCGGGCCATCAGCTCAAGGCCGTGGGGGTGTGCATCACCTTCCTCACCCTGCCGTTCCCCGTGTACATGTGCACGCCGCACGGGAGGCACGGGTCGAAGCTGCGCACGGCCCGCATGATGTCCACGCCCTTGAACTTGTCCGGGCCGTTCTCCTCGAAGATCGGCGTGTTCTGGACGGCGTCCTCATAGGGTCCCGCGGTGCCGAACTTGTCGCGCGAGCTCGCGTTCCACGGCGTCGGCGGATAGGGCTGATAGTTGGCCACCTTCCCGTCCTCGATGACCATGTGGTGCGAGAGCACCCCGCGCGCGGCCTCGTGGAAGCCGCAGCTCACCGCCTGCTCGGGCACCGTGAAGTCGCTCCACGATTTCGTGCGTCCCGCGCGCAGCTCCCCCATCGCCTTCTCCAGGCAGTGGAGCCCGATCAGCGCCGAATACGCCTGGTGGTAGGTGCGCGCCCGATCGCGCTCGATGGCGTTTGACTTCTCGGGCACGTGCCACTCGAGCTCCATCTCGGGCATGTTGGCCGTCTTCGGCAGCACCATCTGGATCGAGTTGCCGGTGGCCTTCAGGTAGTCGCCGAGCTGCACGAGCCCCGCCTTCGCCGTCACCCACTGGCGCGCGAAGGGCCCGCCGCCAGTGTCACAGCACACGTGCGTGTCGGTGCGCTTGTCGTAGATGCGCGGCGACACCACCCAGCTGTACTTGTCCGCGTAATCGCGCGCCTGTGGCTTCGGCAACGTGGTCTTGTTCCACGGGTGGTCCTGCGAGACGTCGTTGCCCAGGGGGTCCCTCCTGACGTAGGTGCGCTCGTTCTCCCAGCCGTCGAAGTAGGAGGATCCGAGGAGGATGCGGATCATCAGGTTGATCTCGACAAGGTCGGTGGTAACGAGCTCGCCGTTGATCGCGACACCCGGCGTGACCATCCGCCGGCGGCCCCACTCCGACATGTTCCTGTAGTCGTAGTCGACGTAGTCGGGGTCGTCGAAGCAGCCCCAGCACACGAGGTTCGTGTCCCGGTAGCCGACCATGTCATACCTCGGCAGCTGCTCGAGGAAGAAGTTGTACAGGTCGTCGTGCATGTGCACGCTGCGCTTCGTGTAGTCGATGTAGCGCATCAGGCGCACGTAGTAGTCCGTGCACGTCTGGTGCGTGATGTGCGCACTGACCCCGCCCGGCATGATCGTCGACGGGTGCGTGTGCCTGCCCCCGAAGAGGCAGTACATCTCGCGCGTGTAGCGGGCCACGTTCAGCGTCTCCAGGTAGAAGTCGCCGGTGAACGGGTTGAGGGCCCGCATGATGTCCGCGATCGTCTGGTAGCCGTGGATGTCCGAGTGCGGCGCCGACGTGCTCTCGGCGGTCTTCAGCAGGCTCGGGTTCGTGTCCTTCACCATCTGCTCGCAGAAGTCCACGTTCGCCATGCAGTCGTTGAAGATCGCGTGGTCGAACATGAAGTCCGCCGACTCGGCGATGTTGTACGCGTAGTCACCGAGCTTCGGCGGCTTCACGCTGTAAGCCATGTTCTGGTTAAGGCAGCTGCAGGTGCAGTGGTTGTCGCCGCAGATGCCGCAAATGCGGCTGGTGATGAAGTGTGCATCACGCGGGTCGATTCCCTTCATGAAAATGTCGAACCCGCGGAAGATCATCGACGTGCTGTAGCACTTGAGCACCTGCTGGTTGGTGAAGTCGATCTCGGTGTGAATCCCGAGCGACCCGACGATGCGGGTGATCGGGTCCCACGACATCTCCTTGACGAGGACCTTCTGGTCTTGAGGTGTCTCGACTGTGGACATCGCTCCCCCTCCCTACCAGCGCGGCTGGTAGCCGGTCGTGATCTGCGGCCCGCGCCTGCGCCACTCGGGCTCCACGTCGTACTTCTTCTTCATGTTGCGGTGACGCAGGACCCTGACGAGCGGGCCGTAGGTGAACTTCGTGACGTTCGCCGCCACCCTGCCCCACTCGTCCTCCTCCATGAAGGGCATGTACTTGTCGGGGAAGCCGGGCATCGTGCACGCCATGCAGATGCCGCCCACGTTGGGACACCCGCCGATGCCGTTGACCCAACCGCGGACCGGCACGTTGCACTTGACCACGGGGCCCTTGCAGCCAAGCTTCACGAGGCAGCGCGGATCGTCGCCGTACTCGGTCGCGAAGGCGCCCTCCTCGGCGTAGCCCGCGCGGTTGCAGCTCTCGCGCACGGTGCGCCCGAACAGCCACGTCGGGCGCAGCTGATCGTCGAGCTCCGGGGCCGGCGCGAGCCCTCCCAGGTGCAGGACCAGGTAGAGCAGCGTCTCAGTGGTGTTGTCCGGCTGCGCCGGGCAGCCGGGGATGCAGACCACCGGCAGCCCTGCCTTCGACTTCCACTTCCAGCCCAGATAGTCGGGGAGTCCCATTGCGCCGGTCGGGTTGTTCTTCATGGCCGGGATCCCGCCGTAGGTCGCGCAGGTGCCCACCGCGACCACGGCCGCCGCCCTGGGCGCCAGGCGATCCACCCACTCGTTGGTGGTGATCGGCTGCCCGGTCTCGGGGTTGTCGCCCATCCCGGCCCAATGACCGTCGCCGTTGATCTGCTCGTTGGGGATCGAGCCCTCGACCACCAGCACGAACGGGTCGATCTCGCCCCGCTCGGCCTGATACCAGGCCTCCATGAACTCGCTGCCGTTCTCGAAGGCGAGCACCGGGTTGTGCACCACCACCCGCGGCATCCCGGGGATCACTCCCTGCACGATGTCCTCGAGGCTCGGGTTGGTCGCCGCCGTCATCGCCACGGAGTCGCCGTCGCACCCGAGGCCCGTGGTCATCCATATGACGTGCGCGGTGACCGCCTCGGTCGCGTGTTGGTTGGGTACGAACTCGACCTCGGTCGCCATCGATTTTCCTCCTTCAACAGATCCGCGGCAACGGATCGCCGACCAGCTGATCCATCACGCGTTTGCCGCCGAACGCCGTCTCCACCAGGACCATCGCCGGAGGCTCGGTCCTGACCTCGCCTATCTCCGCGGCCTGCTCGCACCCCGCGTCGCGCAGCGCCGCGAGCGCCGCCTCCGCCGCCTCGGGCGCGACGAAGGCCACCAGCCTGCCCTCGTTCGCCACGTACATCGGATCGATGCCGAGCAGCTCCGCCGCGCCGGCCACTGCCGGGTCCACGGGCACGTCGCCCTCGCGCACGATCATGGCCACCTGCGACGCCCGCGCCAGCTCGTTTAGTACCGAACCCACGCCCCCGCGCGTCGCGTCGCGCACGCAGCGCAGCGAGTACCCGGCGGCGTCCAGCAGCGCGTCCACGGCGGGCCAGAGCGAGCAGGTGTCCGACTCGATCTCGGCCTCCAGCTCGAACTCGTCGCGCGCCAGCATGATGGCCATCCCGTGATGGCCGATCGAACCCGAGACCAGCATCCGGTCGCCCGGCCGCAGCGCGGAGGGGGAGAGCTCGGCCCGCTCGTCACGTAGGCCGATGCCCGTGGTGCAGATGTACATGCCGTCGGCGTGCCCGCGCTCGACCACCTTGGTGTCGCCGGTCACAACCTCCACGCCCGCGGCGCTTGCCGCGTTCGCGATCGCCTCGACCTCGCCCCGAAGCAGCTCCGACTCGAGCCCCTCCTCGAGTATCAGCGACAGGCTGAGCGCGACTGGCCGGGCGCCGGCCACAGCGAGATCGTTGACGGTCCCGTTCACCGCCAGCTCCCCGATCGAGCCCCCCGGGAAGCGAAGCGGCTTCACCACGAAGCTGTCGGTGGTCAGCGCCACCTGGGCGCCGCCGAGCGCCACCGTTGCCGCGTCGGCGAGCTCGCCGACGTCGAAGGCTGGCGCGAACAGTCCCTCGATCAGGCTCTGGGTGGCCTTGCCGCCGGCGCCATGCGACATCGTAATTCGCTGGTCGCGGAACTTCGGCCGCTTGGCCCGCGCCGTCTCGATGATGCCGAGGATGCGCTCCTCACGCCCGGTCACCGTTCCGCTCTTCGTCACACGACCTCGCGCTCCCGGGCAAAGCGCCCGAAGTTGTAGTAGGCGGCGCAGGCTCCCTCCGGCGAGACCATGCAGGTCCCGATCGGGCGCTCCGGCGTGCAGGCGGTCCCGAAGACCTTGCACTCCCAGGGCTTGATCACGCCCTTCAGCACCTCGCCGCACTGGCAGGCCTTGGGATCCGCCACCCGCACGCCAGGGACCTCCCAGCGCAGCTCTGCGTCGAAGTCCGCATAGGCGTCCGAGAGCTTGAGCGCCGACTGCGAGATGAAGCCGAGCCCGCGCCACTCGAAGTGCGGGCGCAGCTCGAACACCTCCGCCATCACCTCGAGCGCGCGCCGGTTGCCCTCGTAGGGGACCACCCGCCGGTACTGGTTTTCGACCTCGCAGCGGCCATCGGCCAGCTGCCGGAGGATCATCTGGATCGCCTGCAGGATGTCGAGCGGCTCGAATCCGGCGACCACGATCGGCTTGCCGTAGTCCGCCGGGATGAACTCGAACGGCCGCGCGCCGACCACCGTGGATACGTGACCTGGGCCTACGAACCCGTCGAGGCGGAGGTCGGGCGAGTCGAGCAGCGCGCGCAGCGGCGGCACGATCGTCACGTGGTTGCACATGCAGAAGAAGTTCTCCACGCCCTCGGCCTTCGCGCGCTTCAGCGTCAGCGCCGTCGAGGGCGCCGTCGTCTCGAAGCCGATCGCGAAGAAGATGACGTCGCGGTCGGGGTTCTTCTGCGCAACGCGGAGTGCGTCGAGCGGCGAGTAGACCATCCGCACGTCGGCGCCCTGTGCCTTCGCGTCCAAGAGGCTGCCGTCCGAGCCCGGGATCCGCATCATGTCGCCGAAACAGGTGAAGATCACGCCATCCCGATGGGCCAGGGCGATCCCGTCGTCCACCCGTCCCATGGGGATCACGCATACCGGGCAGCCGGGGCCGTGGACCAGCTCGACGTTCTCGGGCAGCAGGTCGTCGACGCCGTACTTGTAGATCGAGTGGGTGTGGCCGCCGCAGACCTCCATGACCTTGTAGTGGCGGCCCGGCTCGACCACCGAGAGGATCTCGCGCGCGAGCGCGCCCGCGAGCTCGGCGTCGCGGAACTCGTCGACGAACCTCACGCCGGCACCCCCGCGCGCGCGATGGCCACCCGCGCGTGCACGAGCAGCCGCTCCCCGACCACCGCCGGCTCGACGAGCAGGACGTCTACCTCGGCCGCTTGGCCGGCGTCGTCCACGCACACCGCGAGCCCGCGGGAGGCGTCGACGGCGGCGACGCGCATCTCGAGGGCCTGGTCGCCGCAGGTGATGCACCCGTGGCCGGAGTCGCAGTGCTCGTGGTCGCCGGTCATCCGGCCACGCTCCCCTTGAGCTCCTCGAGCGCCGCGTCGAAGTCCGCGCCCATGCCCCGCAGCAAGCGGAGCGTCGCGTGCGCCTCCTCCTCGTCGACCTTCGAGAGCGCGAACCCGACGTGGATGAGCACCCAGTCGCCCGGCCGGGCGCCGCCGTTCTCCCCGTCGAGCAGACCGACGTTCACGTTGCGGCGAACGCCGGCGATGTCGACCTTCGCGAGCCGATGCTCGTCGTCGACGAACTCGATGACCTGGCCCGGAATTGCCAAGCACATTGGTGCCGATCTCCTCCTGTCCACGGCCGGGCGGCTCTCGGGTTCTAACACCCGTCCGACGGCGCGTGAAAGGGCACGTAATCCGGGTTACCTCGACCGTTGGTAAGCCTCATTACCGCGAGCCGTCGCCGCCTTGCGACGTTAAGGTGCACCCGGCGTCCGTAATGCACTCGTTCGAGGGAGAGCTGGCTCCGCAGCGCGCTTCGGTCTGGCCCGCACCGACCGAAATCGGCGCGCGCGAGCAACGGGCGCCGGGCTCGTTCTGCTACCTGCTGGACGCGGACACCGACCTCGCCGAGGAGTTCGATCCACGGATGCGCATGGTCGTGCGGCAGATTGCCACGGTCCCGGTGGTCGACGTGCCGGCGGGCGAGTGCCAGCTGTGGAGCCGGTTCGCCAGTGCCGCCGCCGGCCCCGGCCTGCTCGTCCTCGACGGCGTGATCGCCGTCGACGTTCACGTCGGAGACCGCACCGCGACCGAGCTGGTCGGCGCCGGCGATCTCCTTCAGCCCTGGGGCGACTGCGAGGACGATCTCATCGACTGCGAGGCGTCATGGCGCGTGCTCCTCCCCGCACGCCTCGCCGTGCTCGACGCCGCTTTTGCCGAGCGCGTCCGGCCATGGCCCCAGATCACCTACGCACTGTTGCGTCGCAGCGGGAGGCGCGCGCGTGATGTCAGCGTGCAGCGGGCGATCACATCCCACCCGCGGCTCGAGGTGCGCCTGGCGCTCATGCTCTGGCACCTCGCGGAGCGCTGGGGTCGCGTCGAGCCGGGGGGCATCCGCCTGTCGCTGCCGCTGACGCACCGGCTGCTCGGCCAGCTCGTCGGCGCGGAGCGTCCATCGGTCTCGCACGCCCTGGCGCGCCTCGCCGACGGCGGGCTGGTCGCCGGCGGCGGGGCCGACTGGCACCTGCGTGGAAAGAGCCAGAAGGACTTCGCTTGGCTCGTGGACCACCACCTGGAGCGCGGGCCGGCGGCACTCCGAACGGGCACATGAGAGTTCATCCCGAGTTCAGCCCTCGGCAGGCCCAGACCGAACGGATGCCTGTCAACGTCATCTGGATGACCAGCGGCCTCGGCTGCGACGGCGACACGATCGCCATGACGGCAGCGACGAGCCCGCGACTGGAGGAGCTGCTCCGGGGTGCGGTCCCGGGCATGCCACCGGTCGTCCTCTACAACCCGCTGCTCGCATACGAGACGGGCGAGGACTTCATCCAGCACTGGTACGCCGCCGAGGCCGGCAAGCTCGACCCGTTCATGCTCGTCCTCGAAGGTTCGGTCCCGAACGAGCGGATCAACCGGGAGGGGCACTGGGCGGGCTTCGGCGTGGATCCCGACACGGGACAGCCGATTACGACCTGCTCCTGGATCGACCGGCTCGCTCCGCGCGCGGCCGTCGTGATGGCGGTGGGGACCTGTGCCACCTACGGCGGCATCCCGGCGATGAAGAACAACCCGACGGGCGCGATGGGCCTGCGCGACTACCTTGGCTGGGACTTCACCTCGCGCCTCGGCTTCCCGATCGTGAACCTGCCCGGCTGTCCCGTGCAGCCGGACAACATCACGGAGACCCTGATGTACCTGGCGCTCCAGCTCGCCGGCATGACGCCGGAGATCGACCTGGACGACCAGGGCCGGCCGCGCTGGCTGTTCGAGCGGACGGTCCACGAGGGCTGCGACCGGGCCGGACTGGCCGAGCAGGGCGAATTCGCCGACCGGCCTGGCGACAGCCAGGGATGCCTCGTCAAGATCGGCTGCAGGGGACCGGTCGTGAAGTGCAACGTGCCGGTGCGCGGCTGGGTGAACGGCCTCGGAGGCTGCCCTAACGTCGGCGGCATCTGCATGGCCTGCACCAGCCCGGGGTTCCCCGACAAGTTCATGCCGTTCATGGAAGCCGACCGGCTCGGGAAGCTCTCCGCCCGCACGAGCCGGTTCACCTACGCGCCGGTGATCAAGTACTTCCGCGACCGCAGCATGCGGACCAGATACGAGGTGGAACCGGAGTGGCGACGCCCCACGGACCAGCTCGAGACCGGCTATCAGGGGCGTTGGTGAGCGCGCGCTCTCATGCGCCGACCGGCTGATGTCGTACGCGGCGTCCGACGCCAGGCGGCAACTCCTCGACACGCTCGCCGAGGCGGCGGACGAGCTCGGGTTTGCGCTCGCGTCCCTGGCGGAGGCCTACGACAACCTGGACGCCCACAATGCGGACAAGCTGGAGGAGGAGCTCTTCCGCCCGGTTCAGGCCGCCTACGGTCGCGCGCAGCTCGCCCACTCCGAGTTCGCCGACCGCCACGGACTACCGGGTCGCACCTTCGAGCAACAACCCGCGGGCGTCTCTCCGTCGGGCGCGCCGGGCTTCATCCAGCGAGCGGTCGAGGCGATCGGCGAGGCGGACCGCGCCCTCACGGCCCTCCAGGACTCGATGCTGCCGGTCGAGGTCGGCGACGCGGCCCTGCGGTCGGGGCTCGAGGCGGTGCGAGGCCGTATAGGACGACGGCGTCGAGCGCCTCGGCCGTCGCTCGTGACATCGAGCCGGACCCACCCTCATCTCGACCGCCCGATCCCGGGCGTCGCGCTCGCCCTCGATCTCCGTCCACTCTCCCACCCCGGCTCCAGAAGCCGCTCGACTCGAGCAACCCGGGGCCCCAGTACACGCGGCGTCCGAAATCCCCGTGGTCGTGGGCCTCGCCCGCGGCATCCAAGGCCTCACACAGCTGCTCACCGGGGCCTTGTCTACATGCGCAGAGTGATCGCTTGCCAGGGCGCCAGCGTCGACGCCCGGTCACGCCGACAGCAAAGCCACCAGCCCCGCAACCGCCAGGAACGCCACGACCATCACGATCATCACGAGATATGCGGTGGAGATCAGGCGCTCCTGCCGATTCATCTCGGGTACGGCCGTGACGAGCTTCCGCGGTCTGGGCACGGCCGGCTGCGGCCGGGCAACGCGCGCGGGGTTCTGCTCTAGCAACATCTCGTCGGCGGGGGCCATGTCCGCTCCTTCGGCGACTCCCTGCTCATCAGCCGGGTCGCCTGCGAGTTCTTAAGATCAGCCTACACCCATACCGGGGACAAGGTCCTTGGGTTTTGGGTTATGTGACCAATGTCACAGATCGGTTCGGCTGTGGCCGGCTGATGAGTACGGGCCCGTGCGGCTGATCCGCGCCGACAGCGAGCGCGATATCGCGGCGACGCAGACGGCCGGTATCCGGGGTGGCTGCGTGCTGGAAAGGCGCTGACGACGCAGTCGACGTCCTCAGGGTCGTCGCATTCCGCTCTGTAGGGGTTCTCGTTGCTGCCCTCGCCTTGCGCCGACGGAGGGATTCGAACCCTCGACCCCCGCTTTAAAAGTCGGCTCAGGTGGGGGGAACCGAGGGGCATCAAGGGTCCTTGGAGGCCATCAAGAGCCTGCAAATGTCGCTGTTTTGAGATCTGCGGCTGACTGGGCGAGCCCGCGCTTGCTCGGTCTAACGTACGCGCGAGCCGACCGATCACCGCGGTGAGGGGCGACTGCGGTACGCCGCGCTGATCATTGGCAGCGTGCGTCGCAGTTGTTCCCGCCTCTTCACGACCGGTGGCCTCGTCGCCACCGTGATGTGGGCGCTGCTTGACCATGCAGGTCGCCGGGCAGGCTGTTCTCGTTCCCGAACAACGAGGCCGACGCTTCTTCCACCTCGGTAGGTCGGTGATCTTGTCGCCGGCGCCGCTCACTCGCTCCCGCACGGCGGCCGTAGATTTGGATGGCCGCCCGCTGGGTAGGACCGTCCCGGGACTAGATGCATCGGGAATTCGGGGGAGGCTTTGTGATGACGTTCAGGCTCACCGCCCTGGTCGGGTCGGTTTTGGTATCGATCGCGCTGCTGGCGGCGCCGGCGGCAGGGGGCAAGGGCCGCGAAGGCCTCCAGATGTACACCGTGAAGGGGGCGGCGGACGAGATCGCCGAGGTCACCCAGGGCGTCGAGCTTGCCGGCGTGGAGCAGACGGCAAGGGGGATCAAGGCCGAGGCCGTGCTGACGCGCGACCAGGTCTCGAAGCTGAGGGCCTCCGGCGTGCGCGTGAAGCTCACTCGCAACGACAAGGGCCAGACGGTGGCCCAGCAGTTCGCCGCCCAGGAGGCCGGCGGCTTCAATGTGTGGCGCTCCTGGGACGAGCCGGGCGGAATCCGGGACGAGCTGTACGCCGTGGCGCGCGATAACCCTCAGCTCGTCAAGCTCGAGGTTCTCGGACGAACCCACCAGGGTCGCGAGCTGATCGCTCTCAAGCTCACGCAGGGCGCCCGCGGGGTGCGCGACGGCCGCCGTCCCGCCGTTCTCTACTCCTCCACCCAACACGCGCGCGAGTGGATCAGCCTGGAGGTCAACCGGCGCACGCTGCACCACTTCATCAACCGCTGGCGGGCGAACGACAGGGAGATCAGGGACCTCCTCAGGAGCACCGAGCTCTGGTTCGTGATCGTCGGCGAACCCCGACGGCTACCAGTACAGCCACGACGTCGAGCGCCTGTGGCGCAAGAACCTGCGCGACAACAACGACGACGGGCAGGTCACCGTTGGCGACGGCGTCGACCCCAACCGCAACTTCAACGAGCACTGGGGCTACGACAACGAGGGCTCCTCGCCCGACCCGGCCGACGAGACCTACCGCGGCCCCTCCGCGGCGTCCGAGCCGGAGACGAGGTTCATGCAGGGTCTGCTCGACCGGATCAAGCCCAAGTTCCAGTCGAACCTGCACTCTTCGGCGAGTGGCTGCTCTACCCGCAGGGCTGGCAGATCGGCACGCTCGATGCGGACAACCCGATCTACGTGGCGGCCGGCGGCACGGACGCCAACTCGGTGATCGAGGGCTTCAATCCCGGCCAGTCGGCCGACACCCTCTACGTGACCAACGGCGAGACGACCGACTACGCCGAGACCTCCGCCGGCACGATCGCCTACACGCCCGAGCTGGGTGAGGGCGAGGAGGGCGCCGGCTTCGTCTTCCCGGACAACGAAGCGCTGATCCAGGCGGAGTTCGAGCGGCTGCTGCCGTTCCACCTCGGCCTTGCCCGGTCCGGGGCGAACCCCGCAAACCCCGACTCACCCGTGGGCATCGACGTCGAGCCGTTCTACCTCGACCAGGACGACATCGATCCGCAGAACGGACAGCAGTCGCTGTTCGACTTCAAGTTCTCGGTCTCCTACGGCGACCCGCAGGAGGTCCGGGTGCTCGCCAAGCGCAGCCTCGGCCGGGTGACGCTGAACTACCAGGTCAACGGCGGCGCCACGCAGACCGCCTCCACCAGCGAGTGGGACGGTGGCGAGCGCTACGGCGTCGGCAACGGCACCTACTACCACGTGGTCCGTGGCCAGGTGACCGGCACCGACGCCGGCGACAGCGTGAGGGTGTGGTTCACGGGTGGTGGCGAGACGAGCGACTCGTTCACGTACCGGGCGGTGTCCGAACGGCGACCCGGGTGCTCGTCCTATCGGCCGAGGACTACACGGGGGCCTCACCGGTCAAGACGGGAGTCACCGCGCCGCAGTACCTCTCGTTCTACACGACGCGCTCACGGCCCGGGGCGTGGCGTTCGACGTGTACGACGTCGACGCCCACGGCCGCACGGCGCCGGACAACCTCGGCGTGCTCAGCCACTACGACGCCGTCTCTGGTACACCGGCGACGACGTCGTCACGCGCGAGCCGGGCTGGGGCCCGGGCAACGCGTCACGGCTGGCGATGCAGGAGCTGCTCGAGGTGCGCGACTTCGTCAACGAGGGCGGACGCGTGCTCTACACCGGCAAACACGCCGGGCAGCAGTACACGCCCGGCCTCGGCACGCAGCTGTACGACCCGTTCGAGAACCGGCAGTGCCGCGCGCCGATCCGGCCGTCCAGGCCCGCTGCCTGGCGCTGTCGGCTCCGGCAACTCGCAGGGCGACCCGATCGAGTACATGTTCGGCGCCGCGATCACCTCGGTCGACGGCGGGCTGGATCCCGACACCGGCGATCCGTTCGACGTCGCCGGGATCGACGATCCACTCGCCGGGCTCACCTGGGGGTTCAACGGCGCCGACAGCGCCCAGAACCAGGACTCGAACTCGTCGTTCATCGCCACGGGCGACTTCCTGAGGTCACCGACCCGGCGTCCAGCTTCCCGCAGTTCGAGAGCTGGCCGGCGGCCGAGTACCGGAGCGGCCTCGCGGGTCCGTTCGACCCGCACACCGGGCGTCGTTCATGTGGTCGGAGCGGGCGGATGAGGCCTACAAGCGCCTGACCCACACGATCACCGTGCCGGCCGGTGGAGCGACGATGTCGTTCTGGACGAGCTTCAACCTCGAGCTGGACTTCGACTACCTGATCGTCGAGGCCCACACCGTCGGCCAGGACGACTGGACGACGCTGCCGGACCGCGAACGGCCACACGTCGGACGACCTGAGCAACGACCAGTCGTGCACGGGTGGCTGGAGCAACCCGGAGGACACGGCCAACGTGCTGCATCCGTTCCTGACGCACTACCAGACGCAGAACCCGGACGGGTCGTGCACCAACACCGGGACCACCGGCCAGTGGAACGCGGCGAACGGCGGCTCGGGCGGCTGGCAGCAGTTCCAGGTCGACCTGGGTGCCTACGCGGGCCGGCAGATCGAGGTCTCGATCACGGTCCTGAGCGACTGGGGTCTCCAGCAGTTCCCGGGCGCCTTCATCGACGACATCGTGGTCTCGACGGGCGAGGGCACGACCTCGTTCGAGGACGACGGCGATCCGATGGACGGCTGGACGGTGCCCGGTGCCCCGCAGGACGACGCCGGGATCGAGGGCCCCAACCGCAACGACTGGGTCCGCCGCGGCGGCCTGGGCATCAAGGAAGGTGCGGCCATCGCAACCCCGCAGACGATCTACCTGGGTCACGGCTTCGAGGGCATCACGGGTGCCACGACCCGAAACGAGATCATGGACCGCGTGCTGGGACACCTGCTGCCGCGCGGGCTGACGACGACAAGCCGACGGAGGGATTCGAACCCTCGACCCCCGCTTTCTCTGGGAGGCGGTCGAGGTGCAACTCGCTCTAGGAGCGGGCTTGGGACTTGGGTGGCAACGCGTCGGCAACCGGCGGCTCGCGCCTAACGAGGCTCACTCCCGAAAGCACCGCGTAATCCCGGTTCCGAGCGCGCTCACGAGCCCCTCTCCCGGTCCATCTCCTGGGCCAGCTCCAACGGGAAGAGCAGACGCGGGTAGTTCTCGCGAGGACCCTCGAGGGCCCTCTGCTTGAACGCCTCCGCACGACGGCGCGTCGTCTCCTCCACGAGCTCCTTCTCGAACTCCGCGTCCTCGGGGTCGATCGGCGTCCCGAGCCCGAACGCTCCGCCGCCGTCCTTCAACCGCGGAACGAGGCGCCCACCGTTCGGGTGCGGCGGGTTGCCCTCACTGTGTCGGTTGAGGTACTCCTGCCACTCCCTGGCGGCGTGCTGAGCGGTTCTCACGACGGCTCGATCGCGGCGATCATCGCGCCCACGTCGACGCCGGTCTGACGCCATGAGCCAGATGCGCCGGTGCCTTCCTTCGAGCTCGAATTCGTGCTCGGCCGCGGGGCCGCCGCGCCGCGGCGGCTCGTGAGCTGCTCTTACAAGATGATCCCAGGACTCGAGATCAACTTCGATGACGGCGTCTGGCGTGTGATCAGGGTTGAGGACGCCGACGGCGACCCCGGCCGATCTGTTTGCGTACTGCATCAAGCGCTGAGGACACGCTGCGGCGCCATCTATCTGCGCGCCCGGAACCCACGAGTCCGGATTGACTGCCCAGTCGACGTCATCGCGCTGCCCGTCGAGCTGCGTGACGACGCCGACCGTTGACTTACTGCATCCTCCTACTCCAGCAGGTGGTCGAGCGCCCGGCCCATCACTGCGTTGCGTTCGTCTGCAGTCGAGACGCCCTCCAGTCCGAACCCCAGCAGCAGCGAGTGCGGCGTGGAGATCGCGTTGCCGACCGGGAAGCCCGATGCGTCGGTTCGGATGAAGTTGTTGACGTTGGGTGCGCTGCCCACGGGCGGCCCGGCGATCGCCCAGCCGTCCAGGCCGGTCTCGAACGATGTGCTGGTGCCGTCGGGGAGCGTGATGTCGTCGAGGAAGACACCGATGCCCTGCGATGCCCAGTCGCTGGCGTAGGCGATGGAGATCTCGACGCTCTCGCCGGCGTACGCCGAGAGGTTGATGCTCCACTGCTGCCAACCCGCCGAGTTGCCGCTCGCGGCGTTCCAGGCGCCGGTGGTGCCGGTCGCGGTGCACGCGTTGACGCCGTCCCACGTCTGGTAGTGCGCGAGCTGCGGATGCAGCTCGACCCAGCCCGCGGGGCAGCTCTGGCCGGTCGCCGTCGTCGTGTGCCCGTTCGCGTCCGGCAGCGTCGTCCAGTCGTCACCGCCGGGAGTACGCGCCTCGACGAACAGGTGGTCCCACGCTGGTTCGGTGTCGTACGACGTCCAGAACGTCATCGACCCGCCAGCGGCCGGAACCGAGATCTCGCGGGTGAGCCTCTTGTACGAGACGTCTGCGATCTGTGAGTAGACGTACTGGGTTCGCCGGTGTGTGGGTCGAACGGGCCGCCGGGCTTGTCGTACCGCGCCGACGGCCAGCTCTCGAACTGCTTGAACTGGTCGGTCGGCAGGATGCCGCTGGTCGCGAGGAACGACGACCTCCGGACCGTGTTACCCGCGAAGACGGGATCGTCGAGGCCCCACGCGAGGCCCGTGAACGGGTCGTCGACGCCCACCGAGTCGAACGCCGCGCCGTCGACGTGACCGTCGTTGGCCACGGCAACGTAGCCACCCAGGTAGTACTGCAGCACGTCGTTGGTGGTGTCGCCACCGAAGAACGAGCCGAACAAGGGCAGGCAGCGCCGGGGGTCCGTACCCGCGGGAAGCGGGTTGCAGGCGATCTCGCCCTTGGGGTCGTAGAGCTGCGCCATGGTGTACTGCTGGCCGGCGGAGTCGCCTGCCAGGAGCACCTTGCCGCCCTCGTTCGTGTACGAGCGGAACTCGAGCAGTTCGTCGAGTGCCAGCCGGTCGGCATTGCCGCCAGCGCGGCCGGCGGTGCGGGTGACCAGGTCGTTTCCGGTCTCCCAGACGACGGCGTCGTAGTGGCTGAGCACTCCTAGGGCGTCCGGGGCGATCCGCCCGGCGGCGTCGATGTCGTAGACGTCGGCCTGCTGGCCGTTGGCGGCCAGGGCGTCGGTGTACGTGTCGACGTAGTGCGGGCCCGGCGTCTGCACCGGCGAGGCGCCGGTGTAGTCCTCGGCCGCCACGACGAGCACGCGGTTACCGCTCTCGGATACGGCCTGGTAGGTGAACGAGTCACTCCGCTGGCCGCCACCCTCGAACCAGACCTCGACCGAGTCGCCGGGGTCGGTGCCGGTCACCACGCCTCGCATCTGGTGGTAATAGACCGACGCTGGGTCGTACCTCGACCCGCCGTCCCACTCCGTGAGTGGGTGCCGACTGCACCGCGCCGCCGTTGATGCGGTACTTCGCCGTCACGGCGCCGAGGCTCCGCTTGGCCACCACCGCCACCGGCTGCGGGTCGCCGTACGACCTGGCGAAGCTCAGCTGGGTGCCCGGGTTGCTGCGCTTATAGGGATCGTCGCTGTCGACGTAGAACGGCTTGGTCGTGATCCCCGTGACCGTCTTCGGGTTGGCGGGGTCGACCGCCGAGTCGGCCACCGACCTGGCGAACGGCAGGTTGCGCTCGAACTCCGCCTGCACCAAGGCCTCGTCGTCCGGGAAGACGAACCCGCAGCCGTCGCAGCCCGCGGACAACTCCGGGGTCCAGGCCAGGGCACCGGTCACCGCGTGCGCGTAGTCGGTGGTCTCACCGTTGGTGACGTAGAGAACGTCCGAGCTCAGGCCCGGGTGAAACTCGGCGATGGCCGGGTCGTCGAGGTTGCCGGACATGGCGTAATAGATCGGGTCGTCCGCGGTGGGGGTGCTGGTCTGCCAGCCCTCGGCGTAGAGCAGCCACTGCCCGTTGGAGTGCCAGTTGACCTGGAACGCGAAGCCGATCCGGTCGAGCAGCCCGACCATCGCCTGGGTCTCCGGCTCCGACGTAGGCGCCGGCCCCCGGTAGGTGTCACTGGACTGGATGGACGACGACCCCTCCTCGTCGAATCCCCAGTGGTTCGGGAAGTTGCGGTTGGGGTCGACGCCGTCGCCGACCTGGGTCTGTCCGTCTCCGTTGTTGTCGCGCAGGTTCTTCCGCCACAGCCGCTCGTGCTCGAACGTGTACTGGTAGCCGTCGGGGTTGGCGACGAGGACGAACCAGAGCTCGGTCGTTTGCAGAAGCCTGCGGACTTCACGGTCGTTGGCCCGCCACCGGTCGATGTAGTGGTTCATCAGCCGCCGGTTGACCTCGGTGGAGATCCATTCGCGCGCGTGCTGGGTGGAGCTGTAGAGGACGGCTGGACGCGTGCCATCCGGCGTGCCGCGAGCGCCCTGGGTCAGCTTGACCGCGATGATCTCGCGCCCCTGGCCGGTGTGGCCGAGGACCTCGAGCTTCACCAGCTGGGGGTTGTTGCGCGCCGCGGCGTAGAGCTGGTCGCGGATGCCGCCGGGCTCGTCGAACGAGCGCCAGACGTTGAAGCCAACGGCGGCCTGTTCCGCCGCGAACTGCTGGACGGTCAAGCCCCCCCTGACCCGGGTCAGCTTCAGGTCGACTCCCTGGTCCCGTAGCCGGGCGGTCTGGGCCTGGTCGAGGACCATGTCCAGCTCGATGCCGTCCGCGACCGGTCGCTGGCCGCTCACGTCGATGCCCTGCTGGGCGATCGTGGGTAGCTGGGCGGCCTGAACCACTGCGGTGTAGGCGTCCAGCCGATCCGGATCTCTACCCGCGCTCGCTGTGGCAGACGCGGTCGTGAGCCCCGCGCATAGTGCGGCGACGACCGCCGCGACCAGTGAAATCACAATCGACCGACGCATCACTCCCCCTCCGCGTCCAGGTCCCACCCTGTCAGAGTGCGGACCGTACGAGGGAGTTCGCGATATGTCAAGCGGAGCAGCTCTCCCCCTGCATCAGCAGCCCCGGCCTGAAGCGAAGCGTCCTGGCGGTTGTCGGAGAAGCTCAGCAGCTTGCGCGCGTGCGGCGGAAGCTCGAGCTCCTCGCGTAGACGGGTGTACGCGATTTGTACGCGCGAGCCGTCGTGAGTAGGTCTGCCTCTGTGGCTCTCGACGAAAGCGCGCCGCTGCCCGGCTAATCGCGGCCGGCCGCGGACGCTCGGGTGCCGGCCCGCGACGATCCGGGGATGCGGAGCCCGGAGAAGCTGATGCGGCGGGACCGCCCGCCGGTCGGGGTGTAGCTCACCGAGAGCCGCAACCTCAGGCGGCCGGCCTGGTGGCGTACGAGCCGTCTGCCGCGAGCGTTCGGGGTCACGCGGAGGCGGAGCGTCGTCGCCCCGCGGGCGCGCTTGTAGGTCCGGCCGAAGACGAAGCGCTGTCGGCCTCTCCGCGCGGTTACGAGCGCACGGATCGTGCCGGTTCCGCGAACCTTGACGGCGAAGGTGATCGTCCCGTCGCGGTGGACATTCACTCGGCGGACAGCGAAGCGATTGTTGGGGCCAGGAGGGGCGCCGCCACCGCCGACCGGTGGCCCCACGGGATTGACGGGCTGCTGCCCAGGGCGACCCTCCACTGGAGGCTGTGGGGAGCACCGCCCGGGAGCAGGGGGTCGGGCCCACCGCCCGGGGGAGGGGGCCGGGCCGACCGAGCTCTGGGGGCAACGGACTGGGCCCGATCTGCCGCACCCGGGAGTTGCCGGTGTCGGCGAGTACCAGCAGCGCGCCGCGGGTCACGGTCACGCCCGCGGGGGCGTCGAGCTCGGTCTCGTCGGCCCAGTGGCCGTCGCCGTTGAATCCCTTTTGGGGGATCCCGCCCGAGACCAGGCCGGCAAGAGGGTCGGCCACGAAGCCGCTCGACGGCACGTACGCCCTGATCAGGTGGTTGTCGGTGTCGGCGAACACCACGTCGCCGTTGAGCGCGACGGACAGGCTCTGGGGACCGTTTACCTGGACCTGAGTGCCCGGGAGAAGTCCGGTGTTGGTGTCCGAGTTCCCGTTGTAGCCGCTCGTCCCGGTGCCGACGACCGTGGTGGTCTGTCCGCTCGCCAGATTGACCTGGATCAGGTAGTCGGGGTCCTTGGTTGCGGCGTACAGGTTGCCGGTCGCGTCCCCGGCCACGCTGACGACGTCGTAGGTTCCGGCCGCACCGGTCTGCACGGTGGTCATCGTCGCCGTCCGGGGAGACCTCGCGAATGCCGCGCTTGCCGTCGGCGATGAACAGCTCGCCGCTCGGGCTCATCCACACGCCGGCGGGAGCGCTGAGCGCCGCGGCGGTCGCCGGCCCGCCGTCCCCGCAGGTGGCACTCGGGCTGTCGCAGCTCTGGCCGCTCCCGGCCACGGTGGTAATGCGCCCGGTGGGGTCGATGCGGCGCACCCGCAGAAGGTCCGGGTCGGCGATGTACAGCGATCCGTCGAGGCCGACGGCGAGCGCGCTGGGCGTGCCCAGCAGGGCCTGGCCGGCCGGACCGCCGTCACCGCAGGCCTGCGCCGGACCGGAGCAGTGGGTGCCGGGACTGCCGGCCACCACCTCGGTGGCGAGCCGCCTGCGTCCACGAGCCGCACGGTGCCGTCGCTGAGACCGACGTAGTAGCCGCGCGTGGTCACGCTGCTGGCCCAGGTGGGTGGGGTGGCGGGCACCACCGAGATCGGCGCGCCGTTGGGCAAGGTCGTGGCATCGAAGAGCGTGGACGTCGCGGTCGGGCAGGCGTCCAGCGCCACGGCCGAGCAGGCAGCGGGAACGCTGAGCGTTCCCTGGTTGGCAGGAGATGTCCCTGACAGCCGGTCGTGCTGTTCGGAGGCGTCGAGTCCGGGCAGACCGTTACGTCCGTGAATTGCCCTTCGGTCAGCGTCGTGGTGGTGAACGGGACTGGCCCGTAGCTCTCCTGTGAGCCGAGCGCCAGCGGCCATTGCGGCTGCGATCCGGAACCGGTCTTGCACGAGCTGTCGGACATGTCCCCGCAGTAGAGCCAGGCGTTGTCGAAGGACGCGTTCTGGAGCGTCGCTCCCGTCAGCTGCGCTCCCGGCAGGTAGGCGCCGGTGAGCGTGACGCCGGTCATGGTCGAGTCCGTGAAGTTGCACGCGACGCATTGGGAGTTGTCGAACTTCGCGTTCGTGAGGTCGGCGTCGGTGAGGTCGAACCCGCCCTGGCCATCCTCGCTGCCCGCCAGCACCGCGCCGACGAAGTCGGCGCCGGCCAGCTGTCGAGCGTCGTCGAACGCGGCGCCGTCACCGTAGATGTGGGCGCCGTTGAACCTGGCGTTCGTGCCGATCACCGAGTTGAAGTCGGTACTGACCGCCAGGGCGCTGTCGAACACGGCGCCGGAGATGTCGGCGTTCTGGAAGCTCGCGCCGCTGACGTCAGACTGGATGAAGTCGGCGTTCTGCAGCATGGTCGTCGCCCCGGCGAAGGTCGCGCCGTTCAAGTTGGCGGCCTCGAATGACGCGCCCTGTGCGGTTGCGCCCAGGAAGGTCGCCCCCGAGAGATCGTCGAGCTCGAAGCTCGTGCTAGCGAGCGAGGCGCCGTTGAAGTTGGTCTTCTGGAAGTTCGCGGGGAACCCGAGGAAGCTCGCCCCGGCCAGTTTGATGCCTTGGAGGTCGACGCCGGCGAGCAAGCCGCTGTTCTGGGCTGTGACCAGGAACTGAGCATCGGAGAAGTCGACGGTCGCCTGGTAAGTGTGGGCAATCAGATCGAGCAGATCGAGTGGCACGGTGCTGCCCGTCAGGAGCGGGCTCGTCTCGCAGCCGGGCACCAACAGGTCGGCCTGGACAGGCGTGAGTGCGGCGCCCACGAGATTCGTGTCCTTGAACAACGTGCAGGCACCGTTCAGCAGCCCGACCCGCACGTTCGTGAAGTTGGGGGGCAACGTGGACGTCAGCGAGGTCAGCTGAGCACCGCGCAGGTCGGCGCCGGAGAAGTTGGCACTGCTCACGCTCACGCCGTTCAGGGTGGCGCCGCCCAGCTGCGCGCCGCTGAAGTTCCAGCCGTCGAAGCTCCCGGCGAGAGTGGCGCCGTTCAGCCTGGCACCACTCACGTCGTGTTGGTAGGCGACGTCCGGGCTCGGCGTGCCGGGCGTGAGCTGCAGGTTGTCCGGCAGCACGCAGGCCGGGCAGCCGTTATGGGTCTCAAGCAGCTGTTGCGGCGCCACCACGTCGGCCTCCGTCGTCTGCCAGTCCGGCCGCCCGGGGAACAGCACCGGCGCGGGATCGCTGCCGCCCACGTTCTCGGCGCCCCAGGCGGAGAAGAGGCCTGCGGTCTGGTCCTGCAGCAACACCGCGGCTCCGGGCGCCACCGAGATCGAGGTGGGATTGGTCATCACCTCGGCCGCGCCTTCGGCGATGCCGGTACAGGGGCCGGCCGCCGTCCAGCTGGTGCCCGCAGGCAGCACCACCACGTTCGCGCCCGTGCCGCCCGGATCAAGCGGTCGCGCGAACACCGCGCCCCCGATCGGTGGCGCGACCGGAGGGTCTGTTCGCAGGCAGGCGGGCTGGGTCGGCGCGCTCAGCGCGACCGAAGTCGGGCCGCACCGGGTTTCGGGGCTCGTACCGCAACCGGGGCCGGCCGCCTGATCGGCGGTGATAAAGCTCCGGTTGACAACCGTGCCGTCGAGGCTCGCCCGGCCGATCGTGCCGCCGGCGCACAAAGACGGCGGCTGCGTCTGATAATCGCAGTCGTAGGAGTTGGCCCAATAGATATTGGAGTAGTCGACCGCCACTCCCTGCGGGAGAGCCGCGCCCGTGATGAAGCTCGCGTTCGCGCCCGTCCCGTCTAGATTCGCCCGCCCGATCGACCCGCCAGGCGGCAAGCCGGTGGCCAAATGCGTCCAATAGATGTGCTGACCGTCAACCGCCAGACCCCTCGCGCTGCCCGCTCCCGCGACGAGGCTCTGGTTGACCCCCGTCCCGTCCAGATTCGCGCGCCCGACCGAGCTGTGGGCCGAGTCCGTCCAATAGACGAAAGAGCTGTCAACCGCCACCCCCATCAGGCTGCCGCCCGGGACGGTGATGAATTGGCTGTCGGGGACGCCGGTGCCGTCGAGGTTCGCGCGCCCAAGACTCGGGCCGCCCTCGCCCGCCCAGTAGATGTACTGGCCGTCGACCGCCAGCGCGTTCGCAGCTGCCGGGAGCTGGATGAACTGCTGGTCCACGGCGCTGGTTTCGAGGTTCGCCCGGGAGATCCACCTGCCGTCGGTCCAGTACACATACTGGCGATCGACCGCAACCCCGACGTTGCGGAGCTGCGTGATCCCCGTGATCAAGCTTTGGTTGACGTTCGCCGGGACGCCCGTGAGCGTCTGGCGACCGATCGTCCCGAATTGCGGGTTGTCCCAGTAGACGGCCGCGGTTCCATCCGGTAGCGATGCGACCGCGACCGAGGTCGGGCCGCACCGGGTTTGCGGGTCCGTAACGCAACCGGGGCCGGTCGCCTGATCGGCGGTGATGAAGCTCTCGCTGGGGTCTGAGCCGTCGAGGTTCGCCCGCCCGATGGTGCCGCCGGCACACGAGGACGGCGGGTCCGTCTGATAGTTGCAGTCGTAGGAGTTGGCCCAGTAGACATGGCCGGAGTCGACCGCCACTCCCCGCGGGAGAGCCGCTCCCGTGATGAAGCTCGCGTTCGCGCCCGTCCCGTCTAGATTCGCCCGCCCGATCGACCCGCCAGGCGGCAGGCCGGTGGCCAGATGCGTCCAATAGATGTGCTGGCCGTCAACCGCCACGCCCGTGCCGTTGCCCGCTCCCGCGACGTGGCTCTGGTTGACCCCCGTCCCGTCGAGATTCGCCCGACCGACCGAGCTGTGGGTCGAGTCCGTCCAATAGACGAAAGAGCTGTCGACCGCCACCCCCGTCAGGTTGCCGCCCGGGACGCTGATGAACTGGCTGTCGAGGCGCCGCTGCCGTCGAGGTTCGCGCGCCCAATACTCGGACCGCCGCCCGTCCAGTAGATGTACTGGCCGTCGACCGCCAGCGAGTTCGCAGCGGCCCGGATGAACTGCTGGTTGACGCCGCTGCCGTCGAGGTTGGCGCGCGCGATCCAGGCCCCTGCCGTCCAGTAGAGATACTGGCTATCGACCGCCACCCGGATGCTGTGTGTCTGTGCGATGCCCGTGATGAAGCTTTGGTTGAGCTGGGGGGCTGGGCCGGCGGCGCGCCCGATGGTCCCGGCTTGCGGGTTGTCCCAGTAGACGAAAGGAGATCCGGATTGCTGGGCGCGCACGGGCGACGCTCCGATGAGGCCGGCGACCACCGCGACCAGGAGGGCCGCCGGTAGCAGCCGTCGGGCCGCGGGAATCATGGGCGGGCCGGCCTCGCCCGCCGCCGCTGTAGTCTGGCCGGGGCGGTGGCGGGCTGGGTGGGGTCGAAGCGGCTGAGGGAGGGTTCGGCGACGCCGAGGGCGGGGTCGATGTGTGGTTGGCCGGAGGTGATGTCGGCGAGCGGGTCGTAGTTGGCGGCGAAGATGCTGCGCCAGTAGTCGACGGCGAGGTGGGGGACGTTGACGCCGGGGCTGTTGGTGTCGAGCACGGCCCCGGTTTGGGTGTAGACGTCGACGTGGTAGTCGGCGGGCGCGGAGCCGTCGCCGGTGTAGTAGAGGACGTAGATCTGTCCGGCGCCGTCGACGGCGAGGTCGAGGTAGCTGCCGGTGGACGCGAGCGGCAGCGTGTACGCCGGCTTGGGCCTGCGCCGCCCTCGCGCGCCTTTGGCTGCGGGCGACCGGGACGCCGCCGCGGCGGCGCTGAAGTAGGGCACGGGGTTGCCGTTGAGATCGAACGCCGCGATCTGCAGCGCGGCGCCCTCGAGCACGAGCACGACGCCGGGGTTGGTGACGGCGACGGCGACCGGCGAGCTGAGCAGCCCGACCTGGCTGCCCGCCCCGGCGCTGTAGGCGGCCTGCGGCGGCCGCGGCGTCGCCGCCGGCAGCAGCGTGGCCAGCCGCCCGTTGTCGGTGTTGACCGCGACCACCCGCCCCGAGGAGTGCAGCGCCGCGGCCGAGATCGGCAGCGTGAAGGTCCCGTAGGAGACGGTCGGATCCCACGACGGCGCGCCCGTGGTGGGGTCCAGCGAGACCTTGCGCACGTTGTAGGCCGGCGTCGTCGGGTCCGGCTCGAGCAGCACGTGATTGCCCTCATCGGTGCGGCCCACGAACGGGTCGAGCAACAGGAACGGACGCCGGGCATAGCCCCCGGCGGTCGCCGGGCCGAGCGCGATCGTGGCGCCGTTCTCGGCCACCGGCACGCCGCGCACATAGAAGAGGTTGTTCTGCTCCCACGTCACCGCCGCCACGCCGGCCAGCGTCGAGATCGCCGTCGCGCTCACCTCCTGGATGCCCTTGTCGGCGACCGTGCCGCTGTCGGTGATCTGGTTCGACCACGTGTAGCCGCCCGCCGCGCTGCTGTAGCCCGTCGTATCGGACCGCTCGAACACCGTCGACGAGGTGATCGTCGCCGGGATCTGGGTGATCGTGATCGGCACCGCAGACGGAGTGTTGTTCGGATCGTTGTTGGTAAACGACGCCGACACGCCCGTCCCCACCTGCTGCCCGGCCGCATCCAAAAAGACGATGCTCCACTGGATGTTCTGACCGCCGAACGGGGCCGTCACCGACAACACCAACGGATCGGACTGGATCCGGCCGCCCTCGTTGACCGTCCCCGTAATCGGGTCCAGCACCACCGCACCATCGACCTTCGACTCCAACCGCCACGACACCGCCGTCGCCGGGAACGTCGACGCCTGGGGATCCCTGGACACCGTCACCGTCGCCGCATACGTCAACGTCACCTCGTTCTCGATCACCCACGGCGCCACAATCGTCTCCGCCGCCACCTCCGCCAACGTCGCCACATCCCCCACCGCCTCGATCACCGCGATCACCTCACCAATCACCGGGATCGCCTCCATCAGCTTGTCGACTGCCTCCTCCCCGGCGATGGTGCCGGCTGCCTGTCAACTATGAACTCTGGCTGCTCGGGGTTGAACATCACCTTGGGGATCACGCTGCCCAGGTTGAGCAGGATGCTCCAGATGTTGCCGGGCTCGCCTGTTGTTCGCGATGTCCGCGTAAGTCGCGCCGCCCGCGGCGACAGCGGCGGCCAACGTCTCGCCGGCAGCGCGAGGTACGACTGGTGCCGGTCCGACGATCGCGTTGAAAGCCTCGAGCGCGATCTCGCCCGCTGTCGACGATGGGCTCTTATCGACGGCCCAGGTGGTGGCGATGTCGAGGTCGGTGGCGAGGGCGAAGACGTTGAGGCCGATGGTGAGGATGCCGGTGACCAGGGAGGCGAACAGGACCTCGTCCTGGGGGGCGACCATGTCGGGGTAGGCGTCGGCGGGGAAGTATTGGCGCCAGCCGCCGCCGTTGATGTCGGAGCCGAGCCCGCAGAACAGGATGCGGGCGGTGTGGGCGCCCTGCGGGTAGTTGAGGGTGACGCCGATCGAGTTGGTGCCCCAGAGCGGGATGCCGAGCACGGTGAACACCTGGGGCAGCAGCCCGAGCGACTGGCAGTACTTGGTGTCGGGAAAGGTGGCGCTCGCGTTGGCGGACAGGTTCGCGTTGTTCGCGCCCAGGTACTGGACGTAGACCCAGACCCAGCGGACCCAGTTGTTGTAGAGCGTGAGCGGAAGCTGGCCGCCCGAATAGGCGCCGCTGACCACGGTCTCGGTGCCGAACAGGGTCCCCGGGTTCTTGACCTTGAGGTCGAGCCCGGCGCCGAGCTGCGTCGCCCCGCCGTAGGGCTGGGACTGCGGCACGAGGCCCTGCGACTGCACCCAGGTCTTGGTCGCCGCGGCCGGTTCCTGTTCGAGCGGCTGGTCGATCACCGCCCCCAGATCGGCGTCGTTGCGCACGGCGGTCACGCCGGCGGAGACCGCGGCCTTGAGCAGCGGCGGCAGAGTCTTGTCCGTAGCGTTGAACTGAAACATCGAGAACGGCGTCAGCGTGTCGCCGATCTTGATCTGGGCCTGCGTGCCGTCGGGATTTAGGACGGGCACGTTCGACCCGAAACTGCCGCCCTGCGTTCTGTATCCGGGTGATGTACTTCTGGAGCGCCGTCACCGCCGAGTTCGGCCCCAGCAGCCCCTTCGTGATCGCCGGAGGCCGTCGAGTCGGTCGTGGCGATGTTCGGGTGCAGCATGGTCATCGCGAGCGCCGTCGAGGCGGTGTCGCCGATCGTCTCCAGCTGGGCCACGTGCCGCGGCGAACGGATATCCGACGGCTTGAGGCCGAGCGCCGCAAGCCGCCGCCGCGAACCCCGCACCGGCTTGAACGACCGCTTCAAGCGATACGACAACTTGGCCAGCGCCATCGTCGTCGCGCGCGGCACGTGCCAGATGTGCCCGACCACCACCTCGCGCCCGCCGCGCCGTCCGTGGACCGAGACCAGCATCGCCCGATCGGCCGGCAACACGACCCGCGGGACGTGATGGGAAAGCTTCGACAGATCGGCCGCCCGCCACAACCCCCCGCGCCGCCTGAGCGCCGCCCGCGACGCCTTGGTGTGGCGCGCCAGCCGGATCCGCTCGCCGTTCGCCATCAGCGTCAACCCCGACACCCCGCGCAGATGCCCAAACGCAAAGTGCAGATCCGTCGACTCCCTGCGGCCCGCCTTCTGCCTCGACCGCGCCTCCGCCGGGCCCCGCGCACCCTGCAACCCGACGCCCAACGCAACGGCCGACCCCAACCCCGCCTTCAACAACCAGCGCCGCCCCACCGGCGTCGCCCACAACTCCTCCAGCAGCAACCTGGTCTCGCCGTCCAACCGCTCCTCAAAACCACCCGAACGGCCGCCAGAACCGCTCACTCCATGTTCCTTTCCGTAGGACGACGACGCTCCACACCCAACGCCGCGCGAGGCACCACGGACGATCCCACACCCCGACAGCACACGTCAACACGGTTGGCACGCACCGCCGCCGTAGTCGATAATGCGAGCCGTGACGCGCCCGGGGGAGAGACAGACGCGGCGTCTGCTGTGGACCGTCGGGATCGGCTGCCTGCTGGCGCTGGTCGTGGCTGTGTCGGCGCAGCCGGCAGCGGCGCAGACGGCGCGGACCAGGATCGACGCCCTCGTCCGCGACGCGGTCGCCCAGCGCGGCATCAAGGCCGCGATCGTGCAGGTCACCGTCGCGGGCCGGCCGGTCCTCACCAAGGCCTACGGCCAGTCGCTGACCGGCGTGCCGGCCACCACCGGGATGCACTTCCGCAACGGCGCCGTGGCGACCGCCTACATGTCGACGCTGCTGCTGCGACTCGCCGACCGCGGCAGGGTCGACCTCGACGACAAGCTGTCGAACTGGCTGCCGCGCCTGCCCGGCGCAAGGCGCGTGACGCTGCGGATGCTCGCCGCCATGACCGCCGGCTACCACGACTACGCCAGCGACCCGCGCCTCACGCAGATGCGCTACTCAAACCCGTTCCGCGCCATCACAAACCGCCAGAAACTCCGGCTCGCGCTCGACCGGCCGCTGCAGTTCAGGCCCGGCACGAACTGGAGCCACTCCCACAGCAACTACGTCATCCTCGGACTCGCGCTGGAGCGGATAACCGGCCGGCCGCTGGGCGTCGCGCTGCGCAGGATGGTGCTGCGGCCGCTCCGCCTGCGCAACACCGCCGCATCGGACACCGCCGCGATTCCCCGGCCCGTGCTGCACGCATACAGCGCAGAGCGCCGGCCATTCCTCGGAGTCCCCGCTTCCACCGCGTTCCTCGAGGACTCGACCTTCTGGAACCCGCAATGGACGCTCGCCCGCGGCGCCGTCCAGACCACCAACATCGCCGACCTGACCCGCACCACGATCGGCATCGGCACCGGCCGGCTGCTGACCCCACGCTCCCACCGCCTCCAGATCGCCCCCCACATCGGCTTCGGCCACCCCCAACCCGGCTGCGACCGCTGCACCAGACTCAGCCGCCGCTACGGCTACGGCCTCGGCGTCACCCGCGACGGACCCTGGATCCTCCAACAATCCCTCACCAACGGCCACGCCGCAATCGCCTCCTACCTCCCTTCAAAGCGGATCTCGATCGCCCTCGCCACCACCTTCAGGGCAAGCAGCCACGACCCCCAAGGCAACCTCCACACCCCCTGGACCCAACTCCACACCAAAATTCGCAACGCCCTCGCCCCCCGCAACCCCCGCTAACAGCAGGCCGAGCGACGCGACACGGTTCGCCCCGGGCGGACGGCGCCAGCCGGCGCGCTGCCCAGCGACTCGGCGTGTGAGCGAGCGCGGTGACGGACACGGCCGGGTGAACTTGGTTCAGCGAGCCGGCCGTAACACCGGGCTTTTCCCTGCAAATCGCAGCCAAGCCGACGGAGGGATTCGAACCCTCGACCCCCGCTTTACGAGTCAGCTCGGGGGGGGAAACGGAGGGGTCTGAAGGGTCCTCGGAGGGCATCAATGCCCTGCAAATCCGCCTGTTCTGAGATCCTGGGAAACCGGCCGAACCCGCGGTTTCCCGGCCTGATGTACGCGTTTTGTACGCGCGCGGGACGGTGAGCTCCAAGCTTCTTGGCCGCCGGCGGGGTAGGCGCAGGAGGTCACCGCGAGAGGCCGCTACGACGCCGCGCGCCCATCGTCGCGAGTACAGTCTGAGTGCTCGCCCCAGAGTGCCGCAACCACGCGAAGGGAGCAGCCGCGTGTTCGGTCAGCATCGCCGTCCGGAACCGCAAGCGTGCATAGGCAGTGCAGAGGCCGCCGTGAAGCGCGCAGCGGTCACGTCCCGTAGCGTGGTGTAGGAGGCGCGTCGGACGGATCGATGTTGGTCCGGCCACCGCGGCGCTCATGATCGTCGGACTTCTTGAGGGTTCGACGAAAGGAGGCCGGCGATGGCCGGTCGGGACAGGATGACGATCGAGGAGGTCGTCCGGCAGGTGCTGCGTGACGAGCACGCGGATGTGATCCGCGAGTCGGTCAGGGCGGTCGCTCGGGAGCTGATGGAGGCCGAGGTGTCGGAGCTGGTCGGCGCCGAGCTGGGGGAGCGTCGGCCGGATGATCGGGCGACGCATCGCAACGGCTATCGGTCGCGCCGTTGGGACACCAGGGCCGGCGAGATCGAGTTGCAGATCCCGAAGCTGCGGCAGGGCAGCTACTTCCCGGGCTTTCTGGAGCCGCGCCGGCGCTCCGAGCAGGCGCTGCTGGCGGTCGTCCAGCAGGCCTATGTGTGCGGCGTTTCGACCCGCCGCGTCGACCAGCTGGTCGAGTCGCTCGGGCTGCGGATCTCGCGCTCGGAGGTCAGCCGGGTGTGCGCGGCGTTGGACGAGCATGTCGAGGCGTTCCGGGGCCGCCCGCTCGAGGGCCGCTACCCGTATCTGTTCCTCGACGCCAAGGTCGAGAAGGTCCGCGACGGCGGCCGCGTGGTCGCGAAGGCGCTGGTCGTCGCGCACGGCGTGCATGAGACCGGCCGCCGCGAGATCCTCTCGATCGACGTCGGCGAGGCCGAGACCGAGGCGTTCTGGACCGACTTCCTCAGGGGCCTGGTCGCCCGCGGCCTGGTCGGGGTGCAGCTCGCGATCTCAGATGCCCACGCCGGGCTCAAGGCGGCGATCGCCAAGGTGCTCGGCTGCGCCTGGCAGCGCTGCACGGTGCACTTCCTCAGGGACTGCCTCGGGCACGCCCGCAAGGACCAGCACGGCCTGCTGGCCGCGCTGATCCGGCCGATCTTCAACGCCGGCTCGCTCGCCGAGGCCAGGGACCGGCTCTCCGAAGCCGTCGCCCACCTCGAAGGGTCGCTGAGCAAGGCCGCCACGCTGCTCGAAGACGCCGAACCGGACATCCTGGCCTTCTACTCGTTCCCGGCCGACCACTGGCGCAAGCTCAGGTCGACCAACCCGCTCGAGCGCTTCAACAAGGAGATCGGCCGCCGCACCGACGTCGTCGGCATCTTCCCCGACGACGCGCGCCCTGATCCGCCTCGCCGGGATGCTCTGCATCGAGCAGAACGACGAGTGGCTCGTCGGCCGCCGCTACCTGTCGGCCGGCTCGATGGAGCCGCTCCTCGAGGAGCGGCTCCATCACCAAGACAGCGAGGAGGTGAAAGAGCTCCAACCGGCCTGAGCAGCCAACGACTTCACCGACGAGGTGAGCGCTCAGCTCTTACACCACGTCCCGGGACTTGACTCGCGCAGCGCTTCCGTGTCTCGTCCGGGGCAGGCGTGTGCCTCTGGGTCGAGGAGATGCTCGCTTGTGTTGCGGAGCGAGCATGTGGAGCGGCGGCCGTGCGCTCTGATCTGTCGACGAGGGAGAAGCGAACTCGTCCCTCGGCAGGCCCCGCGGGTCGCCGACGGCGAGCTGGGCTGTTCGCTTAGTTGCAAGGCATTTCGCGCAGGTGCCAGTAGCGGTCGAAGGCCTGGGTGAGGTGGTCGAAGGCCTCGGCGGTGAGCTGGCCCTGGGTTTTGATCAGGCGCGCGGCCTCGGTGAGGGTGGTGGGATCGTGGCGCTTGAAGAGCGCGAGCGCGGCCGCTTCCGATCCCTGTTCGCAGTCGAGCACTCGCTGGGCTTGGTGCTTCTCGTAGTCGGTGAGGAGGATGGGCATCGCTTCTATCCCTCCGTTGTGGGGTCCTGCGTGGTTGGTTGCAGCTGGGCGTCGATGGTCCACAGCGCGGCCGCGCAGCGCTCGAGGGCGCCGAGGACGGTCAGGTCGGCCATGCGCGCCGCGGCGCCGCCGCGTCGGCGTCCGCGGCTGTGTGACTCGGCGGCGGCCGCCAGGTCGTCGCGCTGGCGGGACCGAGCCGCGAGGTGATCGAAGCGCTGGGGGCGCCCCGCCAGGTGCGGGAGACTAGCTCGGCTGCTTGGCGGGCGAGCGTCTCCCGGATCGCCCGGCGGTTGCCGAAGACCGGGGTCGCTGCCGCCCGGTCGAACTCCTCGACCAGCAGCAGCTCGTAGGCGCCGAGGCGAAGCCAGGCGGCTCGGAGCTCGCCGAGGGTCGGACGCCACCGCCGCCGGCGGCCACTCAGCTACGCCCTGCGGGCTCCGCTCCGTGGCCGCCGGCCCTGCTGAACCAGACAGCACGACAGGCGGCGCAGGTCGCGAGGTCGGTTTCGAACTGGTTTTTTAGGTATCGAGGGAGATGGCAAATGGGGAGAGGGTCTGTGAGAGCAACTACAGCGAAACGGGCATACGGACGACGAGGTGGAACGACGGCGGCGACACAGAGCGACGAGACGGGCAAGTCGGACCGCATCGACGAGCTAGCGGCTGACAAGCACGTGCTCGCAGGCGAGAAGGTCTAGACGGCGCGACGGCGCGGGATCGTAGCAGCGCTAAGAGCGCTGCTCAACGTCTGGCGATGCACCATCGCTGAACGGACCAGGCTGCTCAACGAGCTCCAAGCGCTCAACGTGACCGCCCCGGTCGCGCTGCGCGAGCGCGTCGGTGATGGCACCGGCAAACAGCTCGAGCGGCGCCTGCTCTCGATGCGCTACACGGCCCGGCGCCGACAACGAGGAACGCGCCGTGTTCGAGCGACAAGCGCGACCTCGCCGCCCGCTACACGCGCACTCGCCACGGCCGCCCACCGCTACGAGCAGCGAACTCGCCGAGATGGTCAGCTCCCTTGACACCGACCTGCGGGCACGTGCCTGACGAGTAGTCTTGGAGACGAGGCCGGCGCGGCCTGTACCGCTCGTTGGGTCTTGCTTCCTCCTCCCGTCGCGCGGCTTCCGAGAAAGAGGCAGTGGGAGGTTGTGACCATGGCGAGTACCGGGAATCCAAGCGGGGGGCCGGTGCGTCGCGTGGCGATTCTCAGCCGGGTCGTTCAACTGGGTCGCCGACGGCGGGTCCCGGACGCGGCGTCCGAGGCGGCTGCTGCGGGACACGAGCGGCGCATCGAAGCCCTGGAGGAGCGGGTCGACCAGCTTGAAGCGCTCCTTGAGGGGCTGCAGGACGCGGTCTATCGCGAGTCCGTCCGCGAAGGTGGGCGGATCGGGGCGCTGGAGAAGCGGACCGAGCAGTCGGAGATTTCCCGGGCGCTGAACCGAGACGCTCGCGAGCGCGGCGTCTGAGCTCGGCTTGGATCGGCCGCCCGCCGTTTCTCGCCCGCAGCTGACGCCTCCCGCCGCCGTGCCTGGGCTAGTTGCGAGTCGCTGGTTCGACCCAGTGACTGCCGGTTCCGCGAACGCTTGCGAATCCACTCAGGACAGACGAGAAGGCCCGCAAACGCGGGCCTTCTCTGGTACGGCGAACGGCCTCGTGGCTGTTACGCCTGGACTAGCTCGCTCGTCTTGTGCGCGACGACCTCGCCGCTCGTGACCTTGGGCGGGTTCGGGAGCGCGGTCTCGAGCTTCTGCTCGCGCATCCAGTTGGATGCGAGGCGGGTCGACTCGTCGGCCTGCGCCTCGGTGTCGAACAAGCCGATGGAGCTCATGACGCCGTTGCCGGCCTCGATGAGGTAGTAGCCACTGAAGCCCGGCAGCTCGCTCAGGCTCGGCACGAGGGTCTCGTCGGCCCTCTTGACGAGCTCGTTGGTGCGGGCCTGGTCGATCGCCTCGTAGCGTCGAATGGTGGCAAACATGAATGGGTCCAACTCTCTTCTCTGGGGTGGAGAACTCGGTTGAGTCCTCCTGATGCGCTCGAGGCCCGAGGTGACAGTCGAAGGGAACTTCGGCAGCTCGACGACGTCGGTGGTGGGTCTCGGCGTAGGTCGTACCCTAGCACCTTCTGGACAACGGTTGCTTACTCGGGTACGTTTTTCTACGTTAGTGGTGTAGGAGATCTGCGATGTGCCCATTCTCGGTGACCGTGCAGCACGTTCCGGATCGCGAGCTCGGCCCGCTTCTGACCCGGCTCGCGGAGGCGGGCTTCGACAATCCGATCATCGATCATGTTGCCGATGGTGCCCCTCCCGACAGAGGCCGCCCGCGCTCGCGCGGGCCCTCTGGACCTCCCGGACGATTGGCGCCTCTTACGGGAGCGGGAGGGCGAGTCATATCGGTGGCCGACCGGGCGCGATCGCTACAAGCCCTACCGCGTGTTCATGGGCACAACGCGCGCCGAAGGCGCAGTCCAGGTCGGACTCGGCGAGACCATCCGCAAGAACAGGTGGGGCCGCGACCGAAAGTACGTCGTCGCCTTCCTGAGCGCTGGATCCCCGCAGCAGCCGCTAGTGGAGTTTGTCGCGGCCGACGACTACGAGCAGACCCGCGAGCTCGTCGCAGTCATCCGCGGCAGCGACGGAGGGCGGCGCATGTACGGCGTCGGTGACACCCTTCCGGCCGTCTACACCGAACGCTTTCGAACCCAGATCTACAACGACCGAGTCGTCCACCCCGGCGCCTGGAACAAGATCGTCGTGGTCGCCCGCGAGGACGACCACGAGGCGATCCTCAACCACGCGCTGATCCAAAGCCGACGGCGCGACCGCACGTAGGCACTCCGCAGCCTGCATCCCACGCAGGGCATCCCGGGCAGCCTGCGCGCCCGCCCTTGCCGGCACGGGTCGACGCGAACCTCGCCGAGCTCGAGCGCGTCCTGGCGCAGTGGAGCAGGCCAGCGGGCGCTTCTGACCAGCGGGCGCTTTCGGCCTCGCAGGCCGTCCTCCGGCGTACTCGGTCAGTCGTTCCGCGTGGTCATGTGGCGGGCTGTTGTCGGCCGGTCGCGCTGGCCGCGTCGGGGGCGGCGCGCATCGGCGCGGGCATGAGCGCCGCACCGGCGATGACGAGGCAGAACGCGACGAAGCGGGCGCCGATCTCGAGTGCGCCGGAGCCGATCGGGTCGTGGAAGACGAGGATGCCGCCGATGATCGCGGCGAGGTTGGCGGCCACGGAGGTGAGCGCGATGACCTCGACGCCGTCGCCGATCTGGAGGCTGCGGGCGGAGGCGTAGAAGGCGATCACGCCGGCGATCAGCGCGGTCAGCGTCCACGGGCTCAGCAGCCCGAGCAGCGGCCCCGGTGGCGCCTGGGTGAGGTACTTGAGCGCGACGTCGGAGACGCCCCACAGCGCGCCGGCGGCGGCGCCGAGGAGCAGCCCCTCGGCGCGCGGAAGGACGCGGCGGCGGGTCGAGACCCTCACGAGCACGGCGACGATCGCAAAGATCGCGCCCTCGACGGCGATCAGCGCCGCCAGCGAGGCGCGCTGCGAGTCCTCGGCGCCGCCGCCGGTCAGTCCGATGACCACCAGCCCGGCCGCGGTGATCGCCACGCCGACCCACTGTCGCCGTCCGAGGCGAAAGCCGAAGAATCGCTCGGCGAACACGGCGAGGAAGACGAGCCCGCCGGAGAGGACCGCCTGCACGATCGACAGCGGCGCGAGCGAGAGCGCGCCGACGTGCAGACCCCAGGCCACGATCGCCACGATCCAGCCGACCAGGAACCATCTGGAGCGAAACAGACCGACGGCGCTGCGCAGCGGATGGCGGACCTGGATCGGCGGGGCGAGCACCGCGCCGCGGTGCTTGAACAGAAAGGCGAGGTTGGTGGCCACCGCCGAAGCGAGCGCGAGGATCAGTCCGAAGATCACGACAAGCGGCCGGCCTACGCGCCGTGCGGGTTGCCGGCGAGGCCCGCGGTTGCCAGAGCCTATGCGATCGTCCCAAGTTCAAGTGGCTGCGGTCAGCTTGAAGTAGCGCGCGCTCCTCAGGAGACAGCCGACTGCCGCTCCACAGGCGAAGCGGCCCCACCTGCTGCCGCTGGTCGTCCCACGCGGAGTACGGCCTGTCAGGTGAGCGGCGTCGCGCGGGGGCGGGCGGTCATGACCGCCCGCGATCCCTTCGCCCATCACTGCACTGGGTACGCGATGGCCGCGAGCCTAATTGCTCAGTCAGACATGCAGTCCGGCTCGCGATGCAACCGCGGGGCTCGGGCCCGAGCACGCCGCAACGCGGCCCGGCGACTGACGGACCAGAGCTTGTCGGCGCCGGCCCAGCCCGCGAAGCACAGACCGCCGACCGTGCCGGTCACGGTCAAGAGCACGCCGGCGGCCGCTGCCGCCGCCACCCCGTCGCTGCCGAGGATGAGCACCGCGGCCGCGGCGCCGACGCTGGGACCGACCGGAAGCTGAGCGAGCGTCACCACCGCGATCAAGACGGCGATGGCGTCGAAGAACGAGGCGTCGACACCGACGGCGTGCAGCAGCAGCCAGTTGCGGAAGATCTGCGCGAACACGGCCACCAGCACGAAGCCGATCAGGAGGCTTCCGTTGGGCAGGCTGCGGACGATGGCGAGTCCCCGCCACAGCTCGCGGCCCTTCGAAAGGGCGAGCTGCCGCAGGCCGGCGCTGGCCGCGCCGATCACCGCAAGGCAGATGAGCGGCAGCCACCACGGCAGGCCTAGCGGCCCCACCAGGGTGAACGACGTCAGCGCGGCCAGCGCCGCCTCGACGGCGAGGATCGGAAACTCCGCGGCGACCAGCGTCGGCACCCGCGGACTTACGTCCGGGGACGAGCGACGCAGCGCGGCGATCCGAGCGGCGACCGCCGCCTGCGCGTTGAGCAGGCCGCCCAGGACGCCCATGCTCGAGGCGCGATAGAGAACGCGGCGGTCGACCGTCCCGCCGGCTTCCTGGATGGTCAGATGCCACGCCTCGCTGCGCGCGAGCAGCGCGACGATCTGCAGCAGCACCGTCACGGCGAGCACCCACGCCGTGGCGCCGGAGAGCGCCGCCGCGAACTCGTCGCGGCGCCCGGCGAGGACGAACGCGAGAATCGCCGCCGTGGCCAACGAGCCGAAGACCGTGATCAGCGTTCGTCGGCGGCGCCCGAAGCCGCGGAGACCCGCAGTCAGTTCGGCCAGCCGACTCGCGCCGCGCGGTCCCGAGGCCGGGCCGATCGGTTGGCTAGCCGCGAGCGGCATCGCCGCCTCTGATCGGCGCGTCACCGCCCAATAGCGCAGCGATCGCACGTCGTGCTTCTCCGTGCGAGCGGGAGCTCAGCGAGGGGGATGCCGCCAATCCTGGTGTTGGCATCGGGCTAGCCATTGGTCTCGCCCACTGGCTGTCCGGCGAGGATGGCCAGCAGGTCGCCGAGGTTCTGCTCGCGAGCGAGCGGGTCGGGGAGGGGCAGGTGGGACTGGATCGTGTAGTGGTTGCGGCGGCCGTTGCGCTTGCGCGAGATGTAGCCGGCGGCGGCGAGCGCGACGACGATCCGGTGCGCGGCGCGTTCGGTGATCCCGACCGCCTCGCCGATCTCGCGCAGGCGGATGCCGGGGTCGTGCGCGATGCAGAGCAGCACCTGGGCGTGGTTGGTGAGAAACGACCATCCAGGGGTTCCGTCTCGACGCATATACACCAGAATATCGTTTCTAGACTGAATTGTCATATATACTTGCTTGTGGATACCGAGCGAAAGCGGGCGTGATGCCCCACTTCAAATGCCTCGCCTGCGAGACCCGCCTGTACAGCGCGGGGGGCCCGGACGACCTGGTCGGCGATCTGTGCCCCGGCTGCGGCTCTTTGCTCGAGCCGGTCGGCGAGCCCGCCGAAGTCGCCGGCTTCCGCTCGATCAGGTCCCGCGCTGGCGCGGCCGATGGCAGCGCGGCGGGCACGCACCAGCGGATCGCCGATCGCTTCGGCGACTTCGTCGCCCGCCGCGAGGCGTTTCTCGCCCAGGCACAACTGGACGCCCGGCGCTGGGTCGATGACGACGGCCGCTTCCGCGCCGAGGCGATGCCTCTGGCCCGACCAGAGAGCAGCGGCTCCCGATCGCCCGCTTCGACCAGCTCGATGGCAAGCAGGTCATCCCCCAGCTCTCGCAGCTCTCGCAGCTCGAGCTGGGCGCCGTCGAGGCCCACGAGCACTCGCACCGAGACCGGCCCGTCGTGCTCAACCGGCTGCGCTGGCTGAGGGGGAGCGAACCGCTGCCGGGATACGACGCCCTCGACTCCGACGAGATCGCCCGTGCCCTAGCCGACGCCGACGCAGCAACGATCAAGGCCGTGCGCTCATACGAACGCCACCACCGAGATCGCCGCGAAGTGCGAGCTGAAGCCGCCCGCGTCCTGCCGACCGCACGGGCAAGTGCCGGAGAGGACCGCGCCCGCGAAGATCAAGGCCGCGCTCGTCCAAGCCGGTCTTCGGTCCGGACCCGGCCGCGACACCAGCTGACCCCGACGGCCCGCCAGCGATGAAGACCGAGAGTCATCGCAGCCCCTTCGACCGCGTGGACCCGGCGCGTGAGGAGCGGAACGAGCGAGAGCGGCTGCGCGACGAGGCGCGCTACCGTCGCGAGCGGCTCGACCTCTACCGGGCACGGCTCTACGGCGGGCGCGCCGCCAGCCAGGGCAAACTCAGAGAGCTGCAGCGGGCCTCCGACGGCGCCTCCGCCCGTTTTCGCCGGGCCGAGGCCCCAGCCCCGCCCACTCATCCACCCACCTGAGCGTCACCACGCCCGCGCCGCCATCCCCGGTATCTATGCGCTCTCGCGGAGCGCCCGGGCGACGGCGTCCGCGGCCGTGCGCACGCCGAGCTTGGCCGGCCCGCGCCACCTGTTCGCCCAACTCTTCCGACTTCATGACGCACCTCCCGCGAACCAGCGCTAGCCGGACTCCCACCCGTGCTCTCCGGTGTCCGGGGGGCATGTCGAAAAACCGGCTCGGCGCCTATGGAAACGCCGAGCCGGTGGTGTCCGGCTCCATGCCTCGCCCACGGAGCCGGTTGTGTCCGGCTCCATGCCTCGCCTCGCCATGTCGCCGGGTGGCGACGGGCAATTCCTAGGCACCTGCGTTGGTGGCTCCCCGCCGGACGGAGGATGACGACCAGCACGCAGGCGACAAGGTTCACGCTACGCCTGTGGTGCCCTTCGTGCAAACTAAGCCTTGAAGCTCGTGCAAATCAAGTGTCGAAGCTCGACGGTACGTGCCACCGTGTCCCGCGGTGGGGGCGCTAAGAATCCGGCCGTAGCTGACCTTCTCGCTCGAGTAGGTCCTTCGGCACTACGACGAAGCCGGATTGCTCGAGGTTGGTGATCACGACTTGAGCGTGCTCGAAGATGTTCGCCTCGCGCAGGTTTGGGGTGGCGACTATGTCGTGCAGCGTGGCTGCGATCACCGTGAGTCTCGGGTCGACTGTCACGTTCTCCTCCTCGGGGAGCGTTCGGGGACACGTTCGGGCTATCGCCCTACTTCACGAAGCTCGAGGGGACGTGCCAGACGAACCCGTCGCCGTCGCGTCGACGTTCGACGAAGTCGTTGGCCAGCTTCCCAACGGTGCCGTCGATGGACATCACCACCGCGGCCTTGATCTGGATCTCGTCGACACCCAGCCGGATCAGGCCGAGGGTCGCCAGGTCCAGGTCGTCGAGCAGAGCGGCACGGTCGACCGCTGCCGAGAGACAGAGTGGCAGCGGAACTGCTGGTCGACTGGCCCCCAATTGCCGCAGATTGCGCAGTTTGATTGGGGATACTGCGAGAACGCCATGAGGAGCCTCATCCTTCCTTGTGGCGAGGGGCGGTCCGTTGGGTGCGGGCCCGTCCCGCTTACGTTGTCGTGGCCACCATACGACGATGCTGGTGCCGGCGCCGGCCTTGTCGGCCAGCCGCCGCAGAAGGTGCCTGACAAACGACGGCTTGAGCGTGCAGAAGAGCTTGCGACGGCCGTTGTGTCCAAGTGGCGCGGCGCGCTCGCCAGGCGCTCGCTGCCGCTCTCGCGCGCAAGCGAGCGCGTCGGTGGGCAGCGGTCGCGTCTCCGAACTGCTGTAAATAGCCGCGGCCCGTCAAGGGCGACGGCGTAGGTTCCCTCAAGTCCTGACAAGACGAAGAAGGAGGTCCTACGCCGTGAGACGCACCGTACCGCCGTCGGCGGAGATCGAGGAGCAGATCGACCGGCTGCTGGCCGTGGGGGTGGGTGAGAACCCGCGCGAGTCGCTGTCGGAGCTCGCGAGGCTGGGGGCGCGGCTGATCATCCAGCGCGCCGTGGAGGACGAGTTCGACGCCTGGCTGGGCAGGGCGCGCTATGAGCGCCGGCCGGACTATCAGCGCGGGCTGCGCAACTATGACTCGGGCTGCGCAACGGCTTTCGCCCGCGCAGGGTGCAGACGCTCGAGGGGGAGCTCGAGGTCGAGATCCCGCAGGTCAGGGAGGCGGCCGAGCCGTTTGTCTCGAAGCTGTTTCCGTGCAGCACGAAGGTGTTGCGCACGGAGCCGCTGCGGGCGATGGTGATCGGCGCGTTCGTCAGGGGGCTGTCGATGCGCGACATCGAGTCGCTGTGTGAGAAGGCGGGGCTCGGGAAGCTGTCGAAGACGACCGCCTCGCGCATCTGCGAGGAGCTCAGGGAGCGCTTCGAGGCAGTTCAAGCGCCGCGACCTCTACGAGGTCCAGCTGGCGGCATTGTTCCTCGACGCGGTCTTCCTCTCGGTCCGTCCGAACGGGCCCAAGGAGGGCGTGCTGGTGGCCTGGGGCTTCACCGAGCAGGGCGAGCGGGTGCTGCTGTCGGTGATGCTCGGGATGCGCGAGTCGCACGAGGACTGGCTCGCGCTCGGCCGCGACCTGATCGCCCGCGGGCTCGGCGCGCCGCTACTGATCGTCGCCGACGGCGCGCCCGGGCTGATCAAGGCGGTCGAGCAGTGCTGGCCCGCCTCGGACCGCCAGCACTGCGCCGTCCACCGCGCTGCGGAACCTGCTCGCCAAGCTGCCCGAACGCGAACGCGAGCGCGTGCGCCAGGCCTACTGGCAGGCGCTCGACGACGCCACCGACGAGCGCGACGGCAAGCAGCGACTCCAAGCGCTGGTCGACGAGCTCGACGGTGCCGGCTACACCGCCGCGGCGAAATGCCTCGCCGACGACCTCGACGCGCTCGTCGTGCACCTGCGCTACCCGACCCGGCACCGCCGCCGGTGGCGAAGCACGAACCTGCTCGAACGCTCGCTCGCCGAGGTCAAACGCCGCACCAAGGTGATCGGCCGCTTCCCCGGCGAGACCAGCTGCCTCACGCTCGTCTGGGCCGTGCTCGACCTCTACATCACCCACGCCAAGAACGGCGTCAGGTTCAACCAGCTCGAACGCCAACGCCTGCGCCAAATGAGATACGCACGGAAGCGAACAAACGACCGCCGAGGAGGTGAGCGCCGCCTAGACTGACCACCACCGGGAACCTGAGCCGCGGCGACCGAGACGCTCGCTCGGGACGAGGAGCGGGAGCGCTGCCGAACTGCCAGCAGAGTGCTCCTTTCCCATGAACGCGAGAGCGTCGCCGCGAGCAACGGCGTTGCCCCAGGCATGTCAGCGGCGTTCTACACCGTTAGGACGATCTTGCCGCGGGTGTGGCCGGATTCGCTGAGCTCGTGTGCTCGCTGGACCTCGGTGAGCGGGAGCAGTTCGCTGATCTCCACCCGGACCTCGCCACCCGCCACCAGCTCGGCGATCCGAGCCAGGTGCTCCGCGTTCGGGCTCATCACGAGCAGCTCCGCGCGCGCGCCACGCGCTTGCGCCGCCTCTTCGGGTGGCGCGTTCGCGATGGTGACGAGGATGCCTCCCTCACGCAAAGTGGGCACCAGCGACTGCGTCGTGTCGCCGCCGACCGTGTCGAACGCCACGTCGACGGCGCTCACGGCGTCGCCGACGTCCTGCTCTGTGTAGTCGACGTATTCGTCGGCGCCGAGACCGAGCACGAAGTCACGATTGCGGGAGGACCCGGTGCCAATCACCCGCGCGCGCGCGTGCTTCGCGAACTGGACCGCAAGGTGCCCGACGCCGCCGGCGGCACCGGCGATCAGCGCGGTCTGTCCGCCTTCGAGCCCGGCGCGGTCGAACAGCGCCTGCCACGCGGTCATGCCGGCCACCGGCAGCGCGGCGGCTTGCTCGTGGCTGAGACCGTCCGGCTTCCTCGCGATTGTGTCGGCGGAGGCGATCGCGAACTCCGCGTATCCCCCGCCCGGGACGTATCCGAACACGTCGTCGCCCTCGGCGAAGCCGTCGGTACGCGAGAGCTCGACCGTGCCCGAGACGTCTCTGCCGAGCACCGCCGGCAGCCGCGTCTCGGACAAACCGCGCCGGGACTTCCAGTCCGTCGGGTTGACGGACGCCGCGTGCACACTGATCAACACCTGGCCGTCACCGGGCTCGGGCCGGTCAGCCTCCTCGTAGTGCAGAACCTCCGGGCTGCCGGTCTCGCGGATCAAAACGGCTTGCATAGCGACTCCTTCCAAGAGCGCGGTCGGGGCCACGCATTTACTTACGCTTCGTAAGCTCGACTCTGCTCGGCGGCACGGACGAGAATCTCGTTGACGGCCACCCGGCGATCGCGGGGTGACGATGTAGGACACGGCGTCGGCGACGTCTTCCGGCCGCAGCGGCTCGATCGACTCCATCTGGGTCCGCGCCGCCCGGCGCACGTCCTCACGAAGATGCGAGGCGAGTTCTGTGTCGATCGTGCCTGGCTCGACCACGCTGACGCGCGGACCTGTTTCGCGATGAGCTCTTGACGGAGCGACTCCGCGAAAGCGGCGATGCCGAACTTGGTCAGGCTGTAGACGCTGCCTCCGGGTCGTGCCACGCGTCGGGCGGTGGAGCTGATGTTGATCAGGTCTGCGACCTCGCGCGGCGAGTCCCCGGCGGCGCGGACGAGATGCGGGAGCGCGGCATGGGTGACGTACACCAAGCCCTGCACGTTCAGGGCCAGCATCCGGTCCCACTCCTCGGTCGGGCTTTCCAGCGCCGCCCCAAGCAGCATCACCCCTGCGTTGTTGACAAGGGTGTCGAGCCGGCCGAGCTCAGAGACCGTTCGCTCCACGGCGGCCACAGCCTGCTCCTGATCAGTCAGATCCGCCTGAAGAACCAGGGCGCTCCCCCCGTCGCCGCGGATCCCCGAGGCAAGCTCGTCGAGCCGCTCGCGGCGCCGCGCGACCAAGGCGACTGCCGCGCCATCGGCGGCGAGCCTCCTCGCCGTGGCGGCTCCAATTCCGCTACTCGATCCAGTGACCAGTGCGACCGTGTCCTGGAGTGCTCTCGTCAAGGCTGACTCGCCTCCTCAATCTCGTTAGCTCCCTCGGGTGCCCGGCGCCGCACACCCGTGGTCCGAGACCCGAGTGTGGTCACGCATCTACGCCACGCCTCGAGGGCGACTCGCGCGCCGACTGAGCAGCGCCCACCCTGACAACGCCACGCCGAGCGCGACGGCGGTGCCGAACCCGAGCACGGTGTTGGCTGCGGAGACGCCCTGCGAAAGCGCTACCCCGGCTCCGACCACGGGAATCGAGAGCCCGACGAGTGCCGTCATGATCAGCGTGGAGGTCATCGCGACTCGTTCCTCGGGGGCGGCAACCTCGAGCACGATCCCGGTCGTGCCCTTGAAGACGAGGCCTGCGCCGGCCCCGATCAGTGCGCCGCCGACCAGAAACAGCACGAGGCTCGGCGTCGAGAGGCGGACGGCCGTCACGATCAACGCAACACCGGCCAGCATCGACGTCACCCCGAGTGCGAGCACGCGGGGTGCTCGCAGCTTTCCCGTCGCGAGCTGGGACAGCACCCCTGAGGAAAAGACGAGGAACAGCGTCGCTCCCGCGAGGGCGTGTGAGGGCCGGTCAAAGGTCGTTGCCAGGAAGATCCCGGACAGGCCGGCAAAGAGCCCTGTCGCGGAGAAGGCCGCGATCGTCGCGGCCGCTGCGGTGCCCGGGATGCCGGCAACGGCCAGCGTTGCCTTCGCGTGGGGGTTCGGCGTACCGGTTTCCGGAGCGGCCGCCAGGCCGACGAGCGCGAGCGCGCCGAGCCCGATGAAGAGCACGTAGGGCAGGGTGAGCGGCAGGCTGGTCCACTCGGCCAGAACGCCTGCGACGAGCGGGCCGACTCCCAGGGCGCCGATGTTCACCGACGTTCCGATCGTCCGAGCGCGCACGACGGACGCGTTCGGGTCGTCTTGAAGCCGTAGCTCGATGAGGTAGGTGACGGCAGTTCCGGCTGCGAGCCCGACGGACACCCCTGAGATCACGCGCCCGACGAGCAACCCCGGTAGGGCCTTCCAGGCCACGATCACGGCCGCCGCGGCCATCATCGTCGCCACCCCGCCGAGCATCGCTCCGCGACGGCCGATCCGCGCGACGACGAGGCGCTCACAGAGCAAGGCCACGACCGCGCCGCACGCGAAGACCGCGTAGACCACCGTCAGCGTCAGCGTCGAAAGGTCGTCGCGCGCTTGGTACAGGCTGTAGAGCGGGCTCGGCAAGGTCGCGAACGCGATGACGATCAGAAACGCGAACGCCACGGCCCAGAACGCGGCAGCGTGCCGGCGGCCGAGTGCCGCCGGCACGGCGAAAGCCTCGTTGGTCTGCACCCCGCGTGGTCCTCTTACCCGCCGGCCTTGCTCAAGGTCGGTCATCACGGAGCTCCTCCCTCGATACGACTAGAGGTCGCTTTGACTTGAACGGCCCGATGACGCGGATACGCACGGCTTCGGTCACAAGCCACGTTCTACAGCGCGAACCGCAGCGTGGCGCCCTTGAGACCACTGCTTCGCAGCAGCCCTCGAGGCCCGTGCTTGGGTGCGATCACTGAGTCCCGAACCCGGCGATTGCAGCGATCGTTGTTGGCGCAGACTCTGCGCGGTACCGAGCCAAGAGCGTCCACCTTGTGCGTGATCACCGGCCTCCGGCCGGCAGCGGTGGCAGCGGGCGGCGGTGCACGCGGGGACGCGCGATGATGGGTTCGAGATGCCAGCAGTCTCGTTGGTTGGCCGGAGTCACGAGGCAGGCGTGATCGCCCGCCTGCTGGAGGGTTTGCCTGAACGGGGCGCAGCGCTGGTGGTGCGAGGCCACGCCGGCATTGGGAAGTCGGCGCTCCTGGCGCAGGCGAGCAGCCTCGCCACCGATCGCGGGATGCTGGTCATGAGCGCGACAGGCGTTCAGTCCGAAGCGAACCTTCCGTTCGCGGGTCTGCACCAGCTCCTGCGGCCGGTGCTTGCTCACGCTGATCGCCTTCCAGCGCTTCAGCGCAACGCGGTGATGGCCGCATTCGGCATGACCGATGCCGCCGCCCCTGACCTGTTCCTGATCGCGCTTGCCGCGCTCGAGTTGCTGGGTGAGGCCGCGGCGCACTCGCCCGTCGTTCTGATCGTCGAGGACGCTCACTGGCTCGACCGTTCCACCGCCGATGTGCTCGCGTTCATCGGCCGGAGAGCGGAGTCAGATCCGATCGTTCTCCTGGCAGCGATCCGCGAGGGGTACAAGAGCTCGCTCGGCGGACTGTCCGAGCTGCATGTGGAGGGACTCGCCGATCGCGCCGCTCGAGAGCTGCTGGAGGCGCACTACCCAGAGCTCGCCACGGCCGTGCGCGAACGGGTGCTCGATGAGGCAGCGGGCAACCCGCTGGCGCTGCTCGAGCTACCGCTCGCGCTGCGCTTCCGCGTCGGGGACGAGGAAGGATCTCTCCCTACGCCCCTGCCATTGACGAGTCGCTTGGAAGAAGCTTTTGCGTCACGTGCCGCCGAGCTGCCCGGCGCCACACAGAGCGTCTTGCGCATCGCAGCGTTCGATGAGAGAGGGGTCTTGGCGGAGGTTATGAGGGCCGCGGAGATCGCTGATGGCGTCGCTCCATCGGTCGAGGCGCTGGTTCCGGCGGTCGACGCGCAGCTGATTGTCGTCGATGGTTCGGCACTGCGCTTTCGCCATCCACTCGTGCGCTCGGCGATCCAGGAAGCGGCGAGCGTCGCCGAGTGTCACGCTGCGCATGCAGCGCTCGCCGAGGTGCTTGCGTACGACCCCGACCGGCGCGTGTGGCATCGGGCGGCAGCGACTGTTGGACCGGATTCGGCGGTCTCCACGGAACTCGAAGAGGCGGCGGTCCGCGCGCAGCGGCGTGGGGCTTTTGCCCTGGCTGTCGATGCCTTCGAACCCGCGGCGGCCCTCACCGCGGACCCTGCTCGGCGTGCTGCCTTGCTGCTGCGCGCGGCCGCCTTGGCGCGCGAGCTCGGGCGGCGCGAACTCCTCATACGTCTGTTGCGTGAGGCGGATTCGCCTGAGCTCGGGTCGCATGACCGGGCGCTGTCGATGTGGTTGGCAGACGCTTTTCACGAAGGTGCCGCGGGGGATCCGGCCAGGGTGCATGCCCTAGTCGAAACGGCGGGACAACTGATCGTCGGCGGAGACACGGATCTAGCGCTCAATCTTCTTTTGGCCGCCGCGTTCAGGTGCTGGTGGGCTGACCCAGGCGAGCAGGCTAGACACGAGCTGATCGCAGCGACCGATCGGAGCGGAGTCTCTCCAGAAGACCCGCGACTGCTCTTGATCCAGGCGTGCGCGGCGCCGATCGAGCGAGGCTCGGTGGTCATTGATCGGCTGGCACGCCCGGTGGCTGATGTCAGCCCCGACGCGTCATATCTCCTTGGTACGGCTGCCCAGCTCGTCGGCGCCTTCGATCTGTCGTTGTCGCTGCTCGGGACAGCGGTCGCCGGAGTTCGCGAGCAGGGCCGCCTCGGCGTGCTGGCGCAGGTGCTCGTGAGCCACGCCTGGGCCGCGGTCCAGCTCGCCGACTGGGGCGTGGCCATCCCGGCGGCAGAGGAGGCCGCCAGGCTGGCGGCAGAGACCGGGCAGCCCTTGTGGGAGGCGGGAACGCAGTCCACCACGGCGATGATCGCGGCACTGCGGGGCGAGCAGAGAGCGGTCGAGGATCTCACCGCCAAGGCCGAAAGCGTCGCCCTGCCTGCGGGCGCTACGGCGGTGCTCGCCGCAGTGCAGCTCGCGCGGGGTTGGTCGGCGCTTGGACAGGGACGCCACGCAGACGCCTACGACGAGTTGCGTCGATTGTTCGAGCCCGGCGACCCGGCCAATCACCACATGATGCGTTGCTGGGCATTCGGCGATCTCGCCGAGGCAGCCGCGCACAGCGCTCACCACGATGAGGCCCGGGCGATCATGCGCCAGCTCGAGCCGCTGGCTCGCCAGACACCCTCCCCATGGTTCCACGTTGGCTTGCTGTACGCGCGTCCACTCCTTGCGGCCGAGGAAGACGCCGAGCCGCTGTTCCGTGACGCCCTCGCCACCGACATGGCCCGCGCGCCGCTTTACCGTGCACGTCTGCTGTTGGCTCTTGGGCAGTGGCTTCGTCGACAGCGGCGGATTGCGGAGTCGCGTGCGCCGCTGCGCGCGGCGCGGGATGCATTCGATGCGCTTGGGGTCGCCCCGTGGGGTGAGCGCGCGCGCCAGGAGTTGCGGGCGTCCGGTGAGAGCAGCCGCCGGCGTACGCCCAACACGCGGGACGAGCTCACGCCACAGGAGCTTCAGATCGCACAGATGGCCGCCGGCGGGCTGTCGAATCGCGAGATCGGTCAGCGGCTTTATCTCTCGCATCGGACGGTCGAATCGCATCTGTATCGGGTGTATCCGAAGCTCGGGGTCACCTCGAGGACGCAACTCTCCGACGTGCTCGGCGGCGGATCAACCGAGTCGACCTAAGCCACGCGCAGCGTCCGGCTCAGTACCCACACCTAAGCGAGGTCCACGCCAGACGCTGCACGGCAGTGGCCGCACGGGCGCGAGTTCACCGCTGGTGGCCTAGAACAGAGGTCATGCCCCGTCTCGGCGCATCTGATCTGGACGTCTTTCCGCTCGCCCTGGGGACAAACAGCTTCGGGTGGACGGCTTCGCCTGCGACGTCCCGTGGGATCTTGGACGCGTTCGTCGCCGGCGGGGGGAACTTCATCGACACCGCCGACACCTACTCCTACTGGGTTGCCGGAAACCCGGGCGGCGAGGCCGAGGCGATCCTCGGCGATTGGCTCGCCGCACGGGGGAAGCGACGCGACGTCGTCGTCGCGACGAAGGTCTCCGGCCTGCCGGCGTACGCGGGGCTGAGGACCGCGAACATCGCCGCTGCGGTGGAGCAGTCGCTGCGGCGCCTGCAGACCGACTACATCGACGTCTACTACGCGCACTACGACGATCCAGACACCCCGCTCGAGGAGTCCGTCGGCGCGTTCGACGCGCTCGTGAAACGGGGCGTCGTCCGCTACATCGGGCTCTCGAACTACAGAGCGGAGCGTGCGCAGGCGTGGATCGATGTCGCGATCAGGACCGGCGCCACCCTGCCCGTCTCGATTCAGCCGCACTACAACCTGCTAGTCCGCGAGCCGTTCGAGGGCACGCTGAGGCCTTTCGCCATCGAGCACTCGCTCGGGGTGGTGCCCTACTTCGGGCTGGCGGCTGGGTTCCTGACGGGCAAGTACCGCTCGCCTGCCGACGCGGACGGCGTCGCGCGATCGTCGATGGTCGCCGACTATCTCACCGACGCCGGGCTCGCCGTGGTTCGAGAGCTCAACGCGATCGCCAGCGAGCACGACGTCCAGCCGGGAACCGTCGCCCTCGCCTGGTTGCGCGCGCAGCCCACGATCGTCGCGCCGATCGCAGGCGCCAGCACACTAGAGCAGGTAGCACCACTGCTCGCCTCTGCATCGCTCGAGCTGAGCGATGAAGAGCTCGCCCAGCTCAGCCGAGCGTCGGATGCGTACGCGGGCGCGACCGCGACCGCGACCGCGACCAAGGCGTAATCAGATGATCGCGAGCGCACCGCGGCGGAGGCGGACGCGATCGGCCGGGGGAAGACCACGCTGTCGTTCGAAAACCGTTTCGTCCGCAAGGACGGCTCGTACAGGGTGCGCGAGTGGACCGCGACGCCCGACCTCGAGGACCGGCTCACGAATGGGACGGCGCGCGACGTGACGGAGCGCCGGCAGGCCGAGTCAGCGCTCGAACGTCTCTTGGAAGAGCAGGCGGCGCTGCGGCGCGTGGCGACGCTTATCGCGCGCGCTGCGCCGTCCGAGGAGCTGCTCAACACCGTCTCCAAGGAGGTCGGGACGCTGTTCGGCGCAGACCTCGCGGGCATGGCTCGGTACGAGGACGACGACACGATGACGATCTTGTCTCCCTGGGGCGCTGCGAGCGGTCATCTGGACATACCAAGTTGGGTGTCGCTCGACCGGGCCACGTTGCCGTGGGTGATCCGCGACACGGGCCGGGCGGCTCGTGAGGATGCATGGGACGAGGTTGCCGGGGAGGTCGCCGAGCTCACCCGTGATCAGCTGGGCATTCGCTCCGCCGTGGGCAGCCCGATCGTCGTCGAGGGCCGGGTGTGGGGCGCGCTATTCGTGTCCTCGACACAGAGCGCGCACCTGCCTCAAGACACGGAATCGCGGCTAGAGCGCTTCACGGACCTCGTCGGCACGGCAATAGCGAACGCCGAGGCGCGGGCGGAGGTGGAGCGGCTCGCTGATGAGCAGGCGGCGCTGCGGCGTGTGGCGACCCTGGTTGCCGAGGGAGCCGCGCCGACCGCCGTCTTCGACGCGGTGGCTGGGGAGATGGAGGCCCTGCTCGACGCTGACCAGGTCGCGCTGAACCGCTTCGAGCCAGGCGCCGAGATCGTCGTGTTCGCTCACCGGGGGCTGGATGTGGCGCGAACGCCGGTCGGCTCGCGGGTCAGCTACGAGGGCGAGAGCGTGACGGCAACGGTGCAACGCACGGCCCGGCCGGCACGGATGGAGAATTACGAGGGAGCGCAGGGCGCCCTGGCGCAGCTTGCGCGGGACACGGGTCTGCGCGTGAGCGTCGGGGCGCCCATCGTCGTGGACGGCCGGCTCTGGGGGATCATCACCGCGAGCTGGAAACGCGAGGACTCACCGCCGGCGGGAACCGAGGGGCGGATGGCTAATTTCGCCGAGCTGCTCGACACCGCGATCGCCAACGCCGAAGCGCGCTCCGAGCTGATGGCCTCGCGCGCGCGAGTGGTTGCCGCGTGGGATGACGCCCGCCGGCGCTTCGAGCGAGACCTCCACGACGGGGTTCAGCAGCGCCTGGTGTGGCTATCGCTCGAGCTGCGCAACGCGGAAGCGGCCGCGCCGCGCGAGAACCAGGACCTGGTCGGAGCGCTTACCCGCGTCGATGAGGGGCTCTCGGGGACGCTCGACGAGGTTCGCGAGCTGTCGCGTGGGATCCACCCGGCGGCCCTCTCCCGGGGCGGCCTCGTGCCCGCTCTCAAGGCGCTCGCGCGCCGCTCGGCGGTTCCGGTGCAGATGGAGCTGGCGATTGACGGGCGGCTCGACGAGCACGTGGAGGTGGGGGCGTACTACGTCGTCTCGGAGGCCATCACCAACGCGGCAAAGCACGCCCAGGCCTCGATGGTCGAAATTCAGGCCCTGGCGAGCGATGGCGTGCTGGAGCTGACGATCGAAGACGACGGCGTCGGCGGAGCGGATCCGGCGCGTGGGTCCGGGCTGATCGGGCTGACGGACCGCGTCGAGGCACTCGGCGGGACGATTGCGATCGCGAGCCCGCCTGGCGGCGGCACCTCGCTGCGAGTCGACCTCCCACTCGCCGGCCAATTGCACCCAAGGTAGTAGCCGAGAGAGCCTCCCAGCGCCCGACGACAGCCAGACATGACCCCGGTCGACCGCCAGCCGCGTGACAGCCGATGACAAGGGCGGAGGACCAGATCGAGCAGGCGCGGCAAGCTCGTGGACGCCGCGTGGACGTTTCGGCGCGCACCTAGCGGTCGTCGGCAGGTGCGGAAAGCGCGCATTTGCAGGAATGGCGAGGGCCAGAATCGAACTGGCGACACCACGATTTTCAGTCGTGTGCTCTACCGACTGAGCTACCTCGCCGCGTAGTCGGCGCCGATGGTAGCGGCGCCAATACCCCCTAGGGGTATGCTACGATTCCGTGCCCATGGAAGCGTCTGCCACGCACACGGGTCATCACCACGAGCCGCTGCCCACCTCGGGACGCGCGCTCGACATGGTGTCGCTCAACGCCACGCTTCACTGCCTCACCGGCTGCGCCATCGGCGAGGTGCTGGGCGTCGTGATCGGCACGGCGCTCGGCTGGTCGGATCTTGCCACGATCGCCCTCGCGATCGGGCTCGCCTTCCTGTTCGGCTACTCGCTCACGAGCCTGCCGCTGCTGCGAGCGGGGATCGCGTTCGCGGCCGTCGTGCCGATCGCGCTCGCCTCGGACACGTTCTCGATCGCGGTCATGGAGTTCGTCGACAACGCGATCATCCTGCTGATTCCGGGCGCGATGGAGGCCGGCGTCGGCAACGTCCTCTTCTGGGGCAGCCTGGCCGCCGCGCTCGTGATCGCGGGCCTCGCCGCGTTCCCGGTCAACCGCTGGCTGATCGCACGCGGCAAGGGCCATGCGGCCGTGCACGAGACCGGCGTGCACGGTGGGCCCGATCCCCGCCTCGTCGGGATCGTGGTGGTGCTGATGGCGATCTTCGGGGCTGCGGTGCTGATCGCCGAGGCGATCGGCTGAGCGGGCCTCAGGCGAGCCCCTCGGCCTTGTACTCGCGCAGGAAGCCCTCGAAGAGACGGCGATGCCCCTCCTCGTCGCGGAGGATCCCGATGACCATGTCCTGGGTCACGAGGTCCTTGTCGTCGCAGAACTCGATGATCTTGTTGTAGTGGTCGATCGCACCGGTCTCGGCCTCGATTACGCCCTTGATCACGTGCACGATGTCGGTCTGGTGCTCGGGCGGTTGCAGGTAGGTCTGCTCGGCGCTGAACTCGAGTGAGCCCGGGACCACGCCGTAGAGCTCCTTGATCCGCTGCCCGTACTGGCGAGCGTGGCCGAGCTCCTCCTGGATGTCCTCCTCCAGCGACTCGATGATCTCCTGTGCGCGCACGCCGTCGGGGTTGATCGAGTTGGCGCTGTAGCTGATCACCGTCTCGATCTCCATCCAGTACGCCTTCGTCAGCATCTCGATCAGCTGCTCGCGTTCCGCGCGCATCTCATCGCTGAGAATGCCGTGGTGGGGTGTCGCGGTTGTCTCTGAAGCCATATGAACCATCTACCTCCGTGAGCGGATCGCCAAACTGGGGCCGGATGACCACCGAATCGGAGCTCGAGGGGTTCGAGAGACCGCCCCAGTCCCTTTGGAATCGAATCCTCGCAGAGCCGTCTCGGGCACCCGAGTACATCGCGCTCGCGGCTGCCGATCGCTTTGCCCCCGAGGCGGAGCAATGGGTCCGGATCGCCGGCCCCGGCCGCAGCCCGAAGAAGCTCGCGCGGATCGCATACCGCAAGCACGTACGGCTCGCGCGCCTGGAGGGCGGTCTCCTCGGCCTCGGCGGCATATTCACCATGGCGCCCGACATCGTGGCGCTCCTGTGGATCCAGAGCCGCATGACCTTCTACATCGCGGCGGCGTACGGCTACGACCCGTATCACCCGATGCGTCCCGCCGAGCTGCTCGCGCTCCAGGGCGTCTACCGCACCCCGGCCGAGGCCCGTCAGGCGCTCGACGGAGTGGGCAAGCACCTCGCGCAGGCGGTGGTCGAGCGAACGATCTCCGGTCGCCCCATGGACAGGCTTCACCGACGACTCGCGAGGTACCTGCTCCAGCGCATGGCCCGCCACTACGGAGGCAAGATGATCCCGATCATCGGCGCGCCGCTGGGAGCGATGCAGAACGCGGGCACCACGAAGGACCTGGGCAAGCTCGCCCTCGCGTACTACGGCGGCAAGTCCTAGATGTCAGGTGCTCGCGGCGGGGGGCGACTCCATCGCTGTGCAGGCTATCCCGTCCGACTCCCGCTCTACCGTCGCAGGCTCGATGGAGCAGACAACGCTCAGCCTTTCAAAGCGCTTCGTGCGCGACTTGGTCGATGGCCAGGACGTCGACGCCGTGTTCGTCGTCCGCGCCCACAGTCGCCGTCAGAAGCGCAACGGCGAGTGCTTCCTGAAGCTCCAGCTGGGTGACGTCACCGGCACCGTGGAGGCCGTCATGTGGGACGGCGTCGACGAGCTCACCGCCGTGTGCGCCACCGGCGCCGTGGTGCGCGTGGCGGGCCGGTACGCCGTCGACGACCGCTACGGCGCCGGCATCACCGTTCGGGCGGTGCGGGCCGCGGCGGACGGCGAGTACGAGCTGGCGGACCTCACCGAGGGACCCCCCGTTCCCTATGAGCAAATGGTCGCCGACCTCGGGGCGCTCGTCGCCACGATCCAACGGCCGCACCTTCGCGAGCTCCTGCGGCGGCTGATCCACTCTTCGACCGAAACCGGCCGCGGCTGGCACCGGGCCCCGGCGGCGAAGTACTACCACCAGGCCTATCGGCACGGGTTGCTCGAACATTCCCTGTCGGTGGCCCAGGGCGTCAGCGCACTCGCCGCCACCTTCCCGGCCATCGATCGCGACGTGGCGGTCACCGGCGCGCTCCTCCACGACATCGGCAAGGTCGAGGCCTACGCGCTGGTGAGCCACGGCGCCATCGAGCTAACCGACGCCGGAAAGCTCCTCGGGGAGATCCCGCTCGGCTATTACAAGGTCCGCCGCGAGATCGAGCGCATCGAGGGCTTCCCGGGCGAGGATGCGGACGCCCTCCTCCACATCGTCCTGAGCCACCACGGCCGCCTCGAGCACGGCAGCCCGGTCATGCCCTGCACACGCGAGGCCACGCTGGTCCACTTCATCGACAACCTCGGCGGGAACCTGGGCAGCTTCGACCGCATCGAGAAGGCCTTGGCCGACGGAGAACGCTGGTCCGCGTTCGACCGCGGCCTGTCCACCTCGGCGTTCTTCGCCACGCGGGCGGAGCAGCCGCGCGAGGCGGCGTAGCCACTCTCCGAAGCCGGCGCCCCCTCCGGGCCCGGCGGAGGCGAGCGGCCGGCGGAGCAGCCGCGTGAGGCGGCTGTAGCTACCCGCCTTCCCCGGAGCGGCCGAACAGCCGCCTGAAGAAGCGTCCCACCGAGTGGAAGGCGGCGGCGATCCCCAGCCGCAGCCCGGACACCGGCCTGCCCGCCTCGGTCACGGCGGCCTGCGCCTCCTCCGGGGTCGCCTCGAGCTGCGCCTTGAGGCACTCGGCGAAGCGCCCGATCAGCTGGGAGGACACGTCGGCCACCATGCCGCGCCCGTATTGGGCCGCGGGCCCGCTGAGGCTGAGGTCGGTGACGATGTCCACGCGGGTGCCGCCGTTCGTGGGGGCGAGCGAGGACTCCACCGTGGCGCGCGCGGCGCCCCGCCCGCGCGTCTCGCGCCCGTTCGCCGACAGCGTGACCCGGCGAGCGGCCTCGTCGACCTCCTTGCGGTTCAGGTCGGTGGCGAACTTGAGCGAGACCGGACCGAGCTTGACCCCGACGTTCGCCTTCCAGTTCGAGTCGTCGACGGTCTCCGTGAGCTCTGCGCCCGGCATGCAGGGCACCACCCGCGGCACGTCGAGCAGCAACTCCCACGCCCGCTCCGGCTGCGCGGGGACCTCGAACGAATTCTCAAGACGCATCGGCACCCTCCTCGGCGTGAGCTCGATCGGACTCGGCCGGCGGACGGGCATGCCGCCAGGCGACGAGTTGGGCGAGGATAGCCACCGCGATCTCCTCCTGGGTCGAGGCTCCCAGGTCGAGCCCCGCCGGGCTGTGAACGCGTGCGAGCGACTCCTCGCCGATCCCGACCTCTCTCATCGTGGCGAGCACGCTCCGCGCGCGCCGTGCGCTCGCGACCAGCCCGACGTAGTGGGCGCGGGTGGCCAGCGCGGCCGCCAGCGCCTCCTCGTCGCCCCGCCCCATGCTCGCAACCACCACCGCGTCGACCTCCGGCACGACCTCGTCGCGCACTCGCCAGTCGATGTCGCGCGCAAGCTGCGCAAGCGTGCGCGCCGCTGGGCTGTCCCCCACGACGGCGAGCAGCGGCGTCGGCAGGCACGGTTCGATCAGGACCTCGACGACGCCCTCGGACGCGCAGTGGTTCTCGGCGAAGACGACGTCCTCGGGGAGCTCCGCGCCCGCCTCCGCCGGCCCGATGCGGACGAGCCGCGGCTCGCCCTCCGCCAGCGCCGCGAGCGCCTCGCGGACGACCACGTGCTCCGAGCAGGCGCCGCCCACCCAACCCTCGAGCACCCCCTCGCGCGTGACGAGCGCCCGGTCGCCGCGCCGTGTGGAGGCCGGCCGCACGACCCGCGTCACGGTCGCCAGTACGTATGGCTCGCCGCCGGCCGCGAGCCGCCCGGCCTGCACGAGCACGTCGGCCGGCGATCTCACTCCGCGAGGCCCGCCTCGGCGAGCGCCTGCCACACCTTGTCCGAGGTGAGCGGCATCTCGATGTTCCGCACGCCGGCGTGGGCGAGCGCGTCGACAACCGCGTTCACGAACGCCGCCGGCGATCCGACGGTGGCCGATTCGCCCACGCCCTTTGCCCCCAGCGGATGGTGGGGGGAGGGGGTGACGGTCTCGTCCAGCTCGAACGCCGGCGTCTCCCAGGAGGTCGGCAGCAGGTAGTCCATGAAGTTGGAGCCGATGCAGTTGCCCTCCTCGTCGAACGTGATCAGCTCCATGGCCGCGATCCCGTAGCCCTCCGTGAGCCCGCCCATGATCTGGCCCTCGACGATCATGGGGTTGATCCGGACGCCGCAGTCGTCGACGGCCACGACCCGAAGCGGCTTCCACTGCCCCGTTCCGCGGTCCACCTCCACGACCACGGCGTACGTCCCGAACGGGAACGTCATGTTGGGCGGGTCGTAGTAGTGCACCCCCTCGAGCCCCGCCTCCATGCCGTCCGGGAGGTCGGTGTAGGCGGCCAGCGCCACGTCCTGGATCGTCACCCCGCGCTCGGGCGAGCCCTTGACGAAGAAGCGGCCCGCCTCGAAGTCGAGGTCGTCCGGAGACGCCTCCAGCTTGTGGGCGGCGATCTCGCGGCCCTTGTCGCGCAGCTTGCGCGATATCACGGCCGTGGCGGCGCCGGCGGTCGGCGTCGAGCGGCTCGCGTAGGTGCCGAGCCCGTAGGGCGTGTTGTCCGTGTCCCCTTCCTGGACCTCCACGTCCTCGGGCGGGAGACCGAGCTCCTCGGCCACGATCTGCGCGAACGTCGTCTCGTGACCCTGGCCCTGCGATTTCACGCCGAGCTTGAGCACCGCCTTGCCGGTCGGGTGCACGCGCAGCTCGGCGGAGTCGAACATGCGCAGGCCGACGATGTCGTAGTCCTTCCCCTTGCCGGCCCCGACCACCTCGGTGAACGAGGCGACGCCGATCCCGATCAGCCTTCCCTCCTCGCGCGCCTCCGCCTGCTCGCGCCGCAGGTCGTCGTAGCCGAGCTTGTCGAGGGCGAGCCGCATGGCCGCCTCGTAGTCGCCCGAGTCGTAGACGAAGCCGGTGGCCGAGGTGTAGGGAAACTGGTCCGGCTTGATGAAGTTGCGCAGCCGGAACTCGGCCGGGTCGACGCCCGCCTCGTATGCGGCGGACTGCACCAGGCGCTCGATCAGGTAGGAGGCCTCCGTGACCCGGAACGAGCAGCGGTAGGCCACGCCGCCCGGCGCCTTGTTCGTGTAGGCGCCGTCCGTCACGACGTGGGCCGCCGGGATGTCGTACGAGCCGGTGACGATGTGGAACAGACCCGCCTTGCACTTGGACGGCTGTGCGTCGGCGAAGAAGGCCCCGTTGTCGGACTGCATCCTGACGCGCAGCCCGGTCATCCGGTCGCCCTGCAGCGCCAGCTCGCCGTGCATGTGGTAGTCGCGGGCGAAGCCGGTCGAGATCAGGTTGCCGGTGCGATCCTCCATCCACTTCACCGGCTTCCCGATCAGGAGCGAGGCGGCGGTGGCCACCACGTAGCCGGGGTAGATCGGCACCTTGTTGCCGAAGCCGCCGCCGATGTCGGGGGAGATGATCCGGATCTGGTGCTCGGGCAGGCCGGCCACCATCGCGAACAGCGTGCGGTGCGCGTGCGGCGCCTGCGAGGTCATGTAGATCGTCGTCTTGCCGGTCGCCGGATTCACGTCCGCGACGCAGCCGCAGCACTCGAGCGGCGCCGGATGACAGCGGGGATAGTGCGTGTCGAGCGTCACCACCTTGTCCGCCGCGGCGAAGGCGCGCTCGGTCGCCTCGGGGTCGCCCGACTCCCAGTGGTAGATGTGGTTCGAGTCCTGGCCCTCCTTGTCGTCGCGGATCACCGGGGCGCCCTCGTCGAGCGCATCGCGCGGGTCGACCACCGCGGGGAGCGGGTCGTAGTCGACCTCGATCAGCTCGAGGGCGTCCCGCGCCGTGTAGAGGTCCTCGGCCACGACCGCCGCCACCTCCTGGCCCTGGAAGCGCACCTTGTCGGTGGCGAGCACGGCTTGGGTGTCACCTGACAGGGTCGGCATCCAGGCGAGCCCGTGCTCGGCCATGAGCTCGCCGGTGACCACCGCCACCACACCGGGCAGCGCCGCCGCGGCCGAGGTGTCGATCGACCGGATGCGGGCGTGGGCGAACGGCGTGCGCAGCAGCTCCATGTGGAGCATGCCGGGCAGGGTGACGTCGTCGACGTAGGTGCCCCGGCCCCGGATGAAGCGCGCGTCCTCCTTGCGCTCTACGGAGTGACCGATGCCACGGATCACCGGCTCGGTGGCCATCCTACGCCTCCTTCTGCATCGCGCCCGCCGCCTGGCGGACCGCCTTGACGATGTTCTGGTAGCCCGTGCAGCGGCAGATGTTGCCGGACAGCGCCCAGCGGATCTCTTCCTCGCTCGGGTCCGGGTTCTCCTCGAGCAGGGCGATCGCGGTGAGCATCATCCCCGGGGTGCAGAAGCCGCACTGGAGCCCGTGCTGCTCGTGGAAGGCCGCCTGCATCGGATGCAGCCCCTCCGGGGTCTCGAGCCCCTCGACCGTCGTGACCCGACGTCCGTCGGCCTGAACGGCGAGGACGGTGCACGACTTCACCGGCACCCCGTCCAACAGCACGGTGCACGCCCCGCAGTTCGTGGTGTCGCAGCCCATGTGGGTTCCCGTGAGTCCGAGCGTGTCGCGCAGGAAGCGCGCGAGCAGCAGCCGGGGCTCGACGTCGGCGGAGCGCGGCTCGCCGTTCACTGAGACCGTGACGGTCTGGATGGTCGGCGCGGCCGTGTCGACCTCGGCCATGTTCATACCTCCCTTGCCTTGCGCAGTCCGCGCTCGACGAAGACGCGGACCACGTTGCGTTTGTAGTCCGCCGACCCGCGCATGTCGTCCCGCGGCTCGGCGGCCTCCGCCGCGAGCCGCCCCGCCTCGCCGATTGCCTCGTCGTCCAGGGTCTTCCCGGACAGCGCCTCCTCTGCGGCCCGGGCCCGCAGATTTCGCGGACCCACGCCGGTGAGCGCTATCCCCGCTCGGCCCACCGCGCCGTCAGAGAACGAGACGTGCACGGCGACCGCGACGGTCGCGAAGTCGCCGACCTTGCGCTCGAGCTTGAGGTACGTGCCGCCCGCCTTCGGTCCCGGATCGGGCACGCGCACCTCGGTGATCACCTCGGTGGGCTCGAGCGTCGTCGTGAACGGCCCCTCGAAGAGCTCGTCGAGGGCGATCTCGCGGGCCCCTCCCGACCCGCGCGCCACCACGCGCGCCCCGGCCGCCATCAGCGCCGAGCCCCAGTCGCCCTGCGGGTCGGCGTGGGCCAGCGAGCCGGCGACGGTCCCGAGGTTGCGCACGAGCGGGTCGGAGATCTGGGGCGCGGCGTCGCCGAGCACCCCCCAGCGCCCGCCGAGCATGGTGGCGCGCTCGCAGTCCTTGTGGCGCACGAGCGCTCCGATGCGCAGCTCGCCCCCCTCCTCGGCGAGCCCGTCCAGCCCCGGCACGCGATTGATGTCCACCAGCGCCCGCGGCGACGCGAAGCGGAGCTTCATCAGCGGGATGAGGCTCTGCCCGCCCGCGAGCACCTTGGCCTCGTCGCCGTAGCGGTCCAGCGCCGCGAGCGCCTCGTCGAGCGTCGCCGGCGCGTGGTACTCGAACCTCCCGGGATACATCCAACCCCCTCCTGACGCGTAAGTCAGGCGAGCTTACTCTCGCCATGAGAGCGGCCGCAAGACCGCAAATACCGCTTTGGCGCTCCGCCACGGGGCGAACCCGCACGGGTTTCCCGCTTATCCTCGTACAGCAATGGCGAAGGACACCGAGAAGCTGATTCGCCAACTCAGCCTGATCTCGTTCCTGATGGCGGAGCGGCGTCCCATCTCGGCTCTCGAGATCAAGCAGGACGTCGAGGGCTACTCGCAGATGAACGACGAGGCCTTCGCCCGTCGCTTCTACGCCGACCGCGCCGAGCTCGATTCCCTCGGTATCCACCTCAAGGTCGACAAGCCCGCCGAGGGCTACTACGAGGCCGAGAACTACTCGCTTCCGCCCGAGAACTTCTACCTGTCCGCGATCGAGTTCAGCGACGAGGAGCTGAGCGCCCTGCGCATGTCGCTCAGCCTGCTCGACGGCGAATTCGCCTACGCCGAGCCGCTCCGGCTTGCGCTCCAGCAGCTCTCGTGGGGCAAGCCGTCGCCGCTCGACGCCCCGGAACAGCGCAGCGTGGCACTCGCTGTCACGGCCGGCGCGGGCGGGCGCGAGCTGTCGCAGCGTCTGACGAAGGTCGAGACGGCCATCTTCCGCCGCAAGACGATCGTCTTCGACTACTACACGATCGGGCGCGACGCGGAGGAGAAGCGCAAGGTCGATCCGTATCACCTGCTGTTCCGCGGTGGGCAGTTCTATCTGATCGGCTACTCGCACGAGCGCGAAGACGTGCGCGTCTTTCGCGTCTCGCGCATCCTCGGGAAGGTCGGCTACGCGTCGAAGGCCGAGCACGACTTCAACCGCCCGGAGGAGTTCGACCCGCGCACCTACGCCACCCGCACCGACTGGCAGCTCGGCGATCCGGTGGGTCGCGCACGAATCTGGCTCTCCGACCGGATCGACTGGCTTGCGCTGCGCCACTTCGGCCACGCCGGCGAGGTCACGGACGCCGACGACGGCGTGATCTTCGAGACCGACTACGCCGATTCGCGCCAGATGGTGGCCTGGGTTCTCGGCCTCGGCGAACAGGCACGGATCGAGGGACCCGACGAGCTTGCGGCCGAGGCGCGCGAGCGGCTCGAGCTCGTCATCGAGCGCCACGCGCAGCCGCCCGAGCTCGCGGCGCCCGTCAAACGCCGGCGCAGCGAGGCCGCCGAGGACGAGGACGACGGACAGGAGTCCCCGATCCGCCCCGAGCGCTTCGCCCGCCTCGTCACCCTCGCGGGCATCCTGATCGAGGCCGCGCGCGAGGCCCGCAAGCTCGAGGTCGCCGAGCTGTGCGAGCGACTCCAGGTCACAGAACAGGAGCTGCGCCAGGACATCGACGTCCTCAACGTCGTGAACTTCGGCGGCGGCAGCTACGTGCTGTACGCGGAGGTTCAGGGCGACCAGATCGAGGTCGACCCCGAGCCGTACGGCGACAACTTCGCGCGCCCCGCCCGCCTGCTTCCGCTCGAGGCGAAGGCACTCGTGGCCGCCATCGACCTGATCGGCGAGCACCTGCCCGGGGGGGCGCTCGCGTCCGCACGCCAGAAGATCGTCGACGCTCTCGGCCAGGACCCCGCCGAGGAGGGGCTCCAGATCACGACCGCCAAGGGCGACGACTCCGAGATAGCGCGCGTCGTCACGGGCGCGGTCACTCGCAGGCGGCTGCTGCGGATCGACTACTACAAGGAGAACGAGGACGAGTTCATCGAGCGGACGATCGAGCCCTACAAGCTCGCGAACGGCCAGGAGGGCTGGTACGTCCACTCGTACGACCTCGAGAAGGACACCCCGCGCTCGTACCGGCTCGATCGCATTCGCGAGGCGACCGTGCTGGCCGAGAGCTTCGAGCCCAGGCCGGGCATCGAGCCCGACGTGCACGGCTGGCTCGCCACCGGCGAGGTCCCGGCGTCGACGAGTGCCCGGATCTGGGTGTCACCCGAGCGCGCCCGCTGGGAGCGCGAGGACCACCGCGTGCTCGAGGAGCTGGCCGACGGCGCGGTGATCGTGGAGCGCTTCTATGCCTCGCACGAGTGGCTGGCGCGCGAACTGCTGAAGGCTGCCGGGGACGCGGTCGTGCTGGAGCCCGAGGACGCCCGGGCCGCCGTGCTGGAGGCGGCCGAGCAGCTGGCGGGCGCCGTCAGGCGCTGAGCCGGCACGCAGTGGCGGCGCGGCGGCGCCTCCCGAGCCGTACTGTGGTCGATAGGGGGCAATATTTGCCCCCTAAGCATCACGGTCCCGAGCCGGGCGGGCCGGACCTGACCCCCGAGTCCGCCCTACTCTTCCCGGAATGCCCTCCCGCCGCGATCAGATCGAGATGACCGGGGACGAGGTGCGCGCGTTCGTCGCCGATCGCATGGTCATGCAATGTGCGACCGTGGGGCCGCGCGGCGTGCCGCACATGGTGCCGCTCTGGTACGTGCCGGAGGGGATCGAGCTCGTGGGCTGGACTTACGCCAAGTCGCAGAAGGCGAGGAACCTCGAGCGCGATCCGCGCGCAACGATCGGCATCGAGGACGGCGTGCAGTACCACGAGCTGCACGGGGTCATGTTCGAATGCGCCGTGAAATTGGAGCGCGACCCGGCCAAGGTCGAGCAGAATGGCCTCATGCTGTTCAAGCGCTATGCCGGCGAGGTCGGCCCGGAGATCCGCGAGATGGTGGCGAGCCAGGCTCAGAAGCGGGTGGGCCTGCGCTTCGTTCCGTCTCGCGTGGTGAGCTGGGACCACCGCAAGTTGGGCGGCGTCTATTGAAGGGCCTGATCCTCTCGGGCGGCAAGGGCACGCGCCTGCGTCCGCTCACACACACGAGCGCGAAGCAGCTCGTGCCGGTGGCGAACAAGCCGGTCCTGTTCTACGGCCTGGAAGCGATGGGCGCCGCCGGCATCGGCGAGGTCGGGATCATCATCGCGCCCGAGACCGGGGCGGAGATACGCGAGGCGGCCGGCGACGGCTCGCGCTTTGGCGTCTCGATCGAGTACATCGAGCAGGCCGAGCCGCTGGGCCTCGCTCACGCGGTGCTCACCGCCGAGCGGTTCCTCGACGGCTCGCCGTTCGTCATGTACCTCGGCGACAACCTGCTCCGCCACGGGATCGTGGACCTGGTCGACACCTTCCGCAGCGAGCAGCCCGACGCGCTCATCCTTCTGACGCCGGTGCCCGACCCGCATCACTACGGGGTGGCAGAGCTGAACGGCGAGGGCCGGGTGGGCCGGCTGGTCGAGAAGCCCAAGGAGCCGCGCACGAACCTCGCGCTGGTGGGCGTCTACATGTTCACGGCCGCGATCTTCGATGCGGCCCGCGCGATCGAGCCCTCCTGGCGCGGCGAGCTCGAGATCACCGACGCGATCCAAACGCTCGTCGATAGCGGCCTGCGGGTGGATCCGCACATCGTGCACGGCTGGTGGAAGGACACGGGCCAGGTGCAGGACATGCTCGAGGCGAACCGGCTGATCCTCGACGACCTCGAGGAGCGTGTGGAGGGCGAGCTGGTGGATTCCCGCGTGGAGGGCCGGGTGGTCATCGAAGCCGGGGCCCGCCTCGAGCGGACGACCGTGCGCGGGCCCGCGATCGTCGGGCGCGGCTCGAAGATCACGAACGCCTACATCGGCCCGTACACGGCGATCGGTGAGGAGGTCGTGATCGAGAAGGCCGAGCTCGAGCACTCGATCGTTCTCTCCGGCTCCTCGATCCGCGACCTCGAGTACCGAATCGAGGCGAGCCTGATCGGCAAGGACGTGCGCATCGGCCGCGGCCCGCCGCTGCCCAAGGCCTACCGCTTCGTGGTGGGCGACCACGCCGACGTCCAGATTCTCTGATGATCGTCGTGACCGGCGCCGCCGGCATGCTGGGGCAGGACGTTGTGAGCGCCGCGGACGACGGAGTCGTCGCCCTCTCTCGCGCGGATCTCGACGTGACCGACGCCGGCGCGGCGCGCGAGGCCCTCGACGGCGCCGACGTCGTGATCAACTGCGCCGCTTGGACCGACGTCGACGGCGCCGAGGAGCACGCGCAGGAGGCGCTCGCGGTCAACCGCGAGGGCGCCCGCAACGTGGCCGCGGCGGCGCGGCGGGTGGTCTACGTGTCGACGGACTACGTCTTCGACGGCACGAAACGGGCGCCCTACGTCGAGTCGGACCCGACCGGCGCCGCTCCAGAGCTACGGCCGCTCGAAGCTCGCCGGCGAGCTGGCGACCGCCGAGGCGAATCCGCGCCACTTCATCGTCCGCTCCTCGTGGCTGTTCGGCGCCGGCGGCGGAAACTTCGTCGAGACGATGCTGCGCCTGGGTCGCGAGCGGGACGAGCTTCGCGTGGTCGACGACCAGGTGGGCTGCCCCACCTTCACGGGCCATCTGGCCGAGGCGATCGTGGCGCTGGCCCGGACCGAGGACTACGGGATCCACCACCTCGCCGGAGCGGGCGCCTGTTCCTGGTATCAGTTCGCCCGCGAGATCTTCGATCGCTCAGGCGTTGAGTGCCAGGTGGAGCCCTGCACCACTGACGAATATCCCCTGCCCGCCCGCCGGCCGGCGTGGTCCGTGCTCGGCAGCGAGCGCGGCCGCTCGCTGCCTCCCTGGCAGGAGGGCCTGGACGCTTATCTGGGTGTGCGCGCGTGAGGCTCCTCGTTACCGGAGCAGCGGGGTTCATCGGCTCGACCTATGTGCACCTCCTGCGTGAGGAGCACGACGTGACGGTCCTCGACAAGCTCACCTACGCGGGGCGGCGCGAGAACCTCCCCGGGGACGTCGAGCTCGTGGTCGGCTCGATCGAGGACCGCGACCTGGTGCTGGAGCTCACCGACGGCGTCGACGCGGTCGTGAACTTCGCGGCCGAGTCCCACGTCGACCGCTCCATCGCCGATCAGGAGGCGTTCGCGCGGACCCACGTGATCGGCACCGGCGTGCTGCTCGACGCGGTGAGGGAACGGGCGATCCCTCGGTTTCTCCAGGTCTCGACGGACGAGGTGTACGGCTCGATCGCCGAGGGCTCGTTCACCGAGCTCTCGCCGCTGGATCCCTCGTCGCCCTACTCGGCGACCAAGGCCGGCGGCGACCTGCTGGTCTCGGCGCACGCCCACACCTACGGCGTGGAGGCGCTGATCTGCCGGGGCTCGAACAACTACGGGCCGCGCCAGTATCCCGAGAAGCTGATCCCGCTCTGCGTGCTGAACGCGCTCCACGGCGACCCCCTTCCCGTCTACGGCGACGGCCGCCAGGTGCGCAACTGGCTCTACGTGGACGACTTCTGCCGCGCCATCCACGCCGTTCTCCTCCGCGGCCGTCCCGGCGAGGCCTACAACGTGGGCGGCCCGGACGAGTGCGAGAACTTGGACGTAGTCAAGCGCATCCTGGAGCTCACCGGCAGGGACGAGTCGCTGATCGAGCACGTGCGCGACCGCCCGGGTCATGACCGCCGCTATTCGCTCTCGAGCGACAAGCTGCGCTCGGAGCTGGTCTGGGAGCCGCAGGTCCGCTTCGCCGAGGGCCTCGAGCGGACCGTGGACTGGTACCGCGACAACGAGTGGTGGTGGGCGCCGATCCGCTCCGGCGAGTACCGCGAGTACTACGAGAGGCATTACGGGCGCCCGCTAGCCTCGTAGAGGTGTTCCGCGACGATCCGCCGGCCCTCGAGCTGCGCGGCCTGACCAAGCGCTACGACGACGGAACGCTCGCCCTCGAGGACTTCGACCTCGAGATCCCGGCGGGCGCGTTCTTCGGATTGCTCGGCCCGAACGGGGCCGGCAAGACCACGTTGATCAGCGCAGTCTGCAACCTCCTGCGCGTCTCCGACGGCACGATCCGTGTGTTCGGCGAGCCGCACGCGAGCATGAAGGCCCGCTCCTGGATCGGCCTCGCGGAGCAGGACATCAACCTCGACCGCTTCCTGACGGTGCGCGAGACGCTCGTCTACCACGGCGGCTACTTCGGGATGACCGACCTCGAGGAGCGCGCCGACGAGATGATCGAGATCTTTGGCCTGGAGGCGAAGCGCGACACGCGCGCGCCGCGGCTCTCGGGCGGTCAGCGCCGCCGTCTGCTCTTGGCCCGCGCCCTGATGCACCGGCCGCGGCTCGTGATCCTGGACGAGCCGACTGCGGGCGTGGACTTCGAGCTGCGAACCGAGCTGTGGGAGTACACCCGCAGGCTCCACGCCGAGGGGACCACGATCCTGCTCACGACGCACTACCTCGAGGAGGCCGAGGAGCTGTGCGAGGAGATCGCCCTGATTCGCGACGGCCGCCTCATCGCCCGCGACACGGCCGCCGGCCTGCGCCGGCACTTCGGCGTGGACCGCCTCACGGACGTCTACCTCAAGGCGATGGCGTCGTGACCGGCCTCCTCTGGCTCAGCCGCCGGGAGACCTTGCGGGTCTCCAAGCTCTGGACGCAGACGGTCCTGGCACCCGTGATCTCGTCCATCCTCTTCATCGTGGTCTTCGGCCTATCTCTGGGCGGCCGCATCCGGCAGGTGAGCGAAGTGGACTACGAGGTGTTCATCGTGCCCGGCCTGATCGCGATGGCGATGGTCCAGGCCGCCTACGCGAACAATGCCTCGTCGATCTTCCAGGCCCGCTTCGACCGCTACATCCACGACGTCCTCTCCGCTCCGATGCATCCGTGGCAGGTCACGCTGGGCTACACCGTCGGAGGCATCTTCCGAGCGCTCGCGATCGGTGTCTCGCTGGTCGTGCTCTCGCTCGTGCTCGTGGACGTCCCGATCGAGCGCCCATTCGCGCTGCTCGCCGCCGTGGGTCTCGGGTTGGTCCTGTTCAGCGCCCTCGGAGTGGTGGTGGGCATCTACGCCGAGATGTGGGACCACACCACCTTCATCGCCAACATCGTGATTCTTCCGCTGGCGTTCGTCGGCGGCGTCTTCTACTCGATCGAGGTGCTGCCGGCCCCCTGGGAAGAGCTGTCCCACTTCAACCCGATCTTCTATCTCGTGCAGGGGGTGCGGTTCGGGTTCCTGGGCGAGAGCGACGTCTCGATCTGGCTCTCGCTGGGCGTGACGGCGGCGCTCGCGCTGCCGGTGTACGGCTGGTCGCAATGGCTGTTCACGACCGGCAGGCGCTTGAAGGCCTAGAGGCGCGGATCACGCGCTGTCGCAAGTGTCCGCGCCTCGTCGAATGGCGGGAGCGGGTTGCGCGCGAGAAGCGCGCCGCTTTCGCGGACGAGGATTACTGGGGCCGTCCGGTGCCGGGCTTCGGCGACCCCGCGGCGCGCGTGTACGTGCTCGGCCTGGCGCCGGCGGCGCACGGCGGCAACCGCACCGGGCGCGTCTTCACCGGCGACCGCTCGGGTGACTGGCTGTTCGCCTCGATGCACCGCACGGGGTTCGCGAGCCAGCCGACCTCGCGTCACTCCGACGACGGCCTGCGCCTAGAGGGTGCGTTCGTCGCCGCGGCGGTCCGCTGCGCCCCGCCGGCGAATCGGCCGCTTCCCGGGGAGCGCGACAACTGCCTCCCTTACGCCGCCAGCGAGCTCGAGCTGATCGGTCCGCGGGTGATCGTGTGCCTAGGCGCATATGCCTGGGACGCGGCGTGCCGGCTGCTGGGCGTGCGCCCCAAGCCGCGGTTTGGTCACGGGGTGGAGCACTCCGTGGACGGGGGGCCGGTGATGCTCGGCACTTATCACCCGAGCCAGCAGAACACCTTCACCGGGAAGCTGACAATGCAGATGATGGACGCCGTATTCGCCCGGGCCCGCAACCTGGCCGGCGGCCGAGGTTTACATTGATGCGGTTTTTGGTGATAACTTGCTCGCTGGGTAAGCCATAGCCGAGTCCCGGGCCGCCCGGCGGTCGGGGAGCGGGGGAACCGTTCTTGGGGGCGAATCGCGGATGCCTGTCCGTGTAGCGCTGCTCTTCTGGCGCGAGCCCGACAGCTAACCCCGTAGGCGCTGAAGAAGAGAGAGGGAGCACCTACGGACATGCAACGCATGTTGCCGGTATTAGCTGTTGCCGCCGTCGGCTTGACTGTGATCACCGACGCGTTCGCCGCGAGCTACGGATCCCGCACGCTGCGGCTCGGCACGAGCGGCTCCGACGTCCGCGCGCTCCAGCGCTACCTGGACAAGGCCGGATATGAGACGAGCGCCGACGGCGCGTTCGGCCCGGCGACGCGCCGCAGCGTGAAGAGCTTCGAGGCCGCCGAGGCGCGGCGCGCGAACGGCGCCGCGTCGCGGTACGAGCAGCGCCTGGTTCGCACCCGCGCCGCGACGCTGGCGGCTCAGCAGCCGATCGTGGCCCCGGTCACCGCGCCTACCGAGCAGGCGACCCTGGACGCGAGCGGCTTGGCGGTCGCGCCCGCCTCGGCGCCCGCGGAGGTCCAGGCCATCATCGCGGCGGGCAACGCGATCGCCACCAAGCCGTACAAATACGGCGGCGGGCACGGTCGCTGGATCGACTCCGGGTACGACTGCTCGGGCTCGATGTCCTACGCGCTGCACGGCGCCGGCCTGCTCGACACGGCGCTCGACTCCACGGGCTTCATGAGCTGGGGCGACCCCGGGCCGGGCACGTGGGTCACGACCTACTCCAACCCGAGCCATGGCTACATGGTCGTAGCGGGGCTGCGTTTCGACACGAGCGCCCGCAGGATCGGCGGGAGCCGCTGGACCGATGAGATGCGCTCTTCGAGCGGCTACACGGTCCGGCATCCCACGGGGCTCTGACCGGCGTGTCCCTCATCGGGCTGCTCCTGCTCCAGGGGGCGGCGCTGGCGGGTCTCGTAGTGGGCCGCCGCGCAGCCGTGGTGCCGCTGCTGGCGGCGGTCCCGGTGACCACCCAGGTCGCGGGCGTCGAGGCCGGCGCGCTGGCGCTGGTGGCCGTGGCGGGCTTCGCCCTCGGCGTCCACCTTCACCGGCTGGTCGCCGAGCAGTTCGCGCGCTAGCGCCAGCCGCCCGCCTTCGCCGGCCGCTCGGGGCTGGGTGGGAGTGCGGACCCGGGCCCTTGATCGCCCTTCGAGAGGGGGTTCATGAAGATAGTCAATCTCTCGTTGACTAACTTGTTGAACCCCCCGGACTAGCGGCAGGCGGAGACTTCATCGCCGAGCGAGCTCAGCCCCGCAAGCCCGCCGACGCTCGTCCAGCGTCACCGAGCGCCCATCGTCGAGGCGGACCCGGGCGCGCAGCAGGAAACGGCGGCCCGGAAGCACGCCGAGAAGGCGCACGTCCTTCCGGAAGGGCGCGTTCACGTCGCGCGACGCCCGCCGGAAGCTCGCGATGCCCTCGTCCTCGCCTCGCCGTGGGCGGCGCCGAACGGCGAACTCGACGTCCTCGACCTTGCGCGCGTCCGCTCCGCGCACGGCGGCGGTGAAACCGCACTGCCGGCGGGCGGCATCGAGGCGCAGCACCGGTCTCGCGCGGCAGCCGGCCCCGACGCAGGCGCGCAGCGCCGCGAGGCGCGTCGCCATCTCGGCTCGGAGCGCGGCCAGCGACGGGTCCGCATGCAGGCTCACCAGCTCGTCCGGGTCGCGCTCGAGGTCGTAGAGCTCGACCTCTCCCGTGGTGTGCTCGACGTACTTCCAGCGGTAGTTCCGCAGCGCGGTGAAGGTCAGTCCCTGCTCCGTGCCTCCCTCGACGAGGAGCTCCCGGCCCCACTGCGCGCCGGGATCCTCGAGCAGGTCGAACAGCGAGCGGCCGTCCTGCGCGCGTGCCGGCCGCGCGCCCGCCGCGTCGAGGATCGTGGGCGACAGGTCGGCGTTGGTCACGAGCTGGCGCCGCACGCCGCCCTCCGGCACCCCCGGGCCGCGGATCAGGAGCGGCAGCCGAATCGACGGCTCGTACACGAGCAGCTTGCCCGCGGGCACCCGGTGCTCGCCGTGGAAGAAGCCGTTGTCGCTCGTGAAGAGGATCAGGGTGTCGTCGAGCTCGCCCACCGATCGCAGGGCCCCGACGATCGACGCGACGGCGTCGTCGACCGCAAGCAGCGACTCGAGCCGCTGCTGGTAGCCCTCCTGGATCGCGGCGGCGCGGGCCGCGCCGATCGGTCGTCGCTGCTGCATCGCCACGGGCTTGTCCGACACGTCGGCCTCGTTCCAGGACGGCGCGAGCGGCAGCGCCACGGAGGAGAAGGCGTTCGCGTGGCGGGGCGCCACGGCGGGCGTCGCGTGACCCCGGGGATCGTCGGGCTCGGCCGGGAGGCCGCTGTGAGGCGCCACGAAAGCGACCGACATGAAGAAGGGCTGGTCCGACGGCGCCGCCACCGCGATCAGCTCGTTCGCGCGGCGGGCGAAGAAATCGGTCGAGTAGAACTCCGGCTCGCCGGCCGCGCCGTAGCCACGAAGGACTCCATTCTCGTTCACCGTGTAGCCGTAGAAGGAGTAGGTGGAGGGATCGACGGTCCCGTGCCAATCATTGAAGCCGGGGGGCACCTCGGTGGGCGGAGAGACCACGCCGTAGCCGTTGAGGAACTTGCCCACGTGCATGGTCCGGTAGCCGGCGCCCTGGAGCCACAGCGGCAGCCAGTTCGACTTGTCGAGCCGCGAGTAGCCGCCCGTCGGGAGGCCGTTGCTCAGCACGCCGTGGTTGTGCGCGTATTGACCGGTGTAGAGCGTGGCGCGCGAGGGGCAGCAGAGCGCGTAGCTCGCGAAGCTGCGGGTGAAGGTGGTGCCTCGATCGCCGAGCAGGTCGAGCGTCTTCGGCATGACCGACATCGAGGCGAGCGTCTGATCGTCGGTCATGAGCACGACGATGTTGGGCTTGGCGTCGGCCGCCGCCGGAGCCAGCGCGAGCATCATCAACGCGGTCAAGACGACTCTGGCACGCACCGTGCCCGCCGGAACACAGGCCGACGAGCAAAGGTGCGCCGAGCCGCGCGGTACGCTGGTCGGTCGCGTGTCTTCGGATCCCCTCGCATCGTTCACCCCGCAGGTCCGTGACTGGTTCACGCGCTCCTTCGAGCGCCCAACGCAGGCTCAGGCCCAGGCCTGGCCGGCGATCGCATCCGGGGACAACACGCTCGTGTCCGCCCCCACCGGGTCGGGCAAGACGCTCGCCGCGTTTCTCTGGGGACTCGACCGGCTCGTGGCCACGCCCGGCCACGGGCGGCTCGTCTACGTCTCGCCACTGAAGGCCCTCTCCTACGACATCGAGAAGAATCTGCGCGCCCCGCTCAACGGGATCGGCGGCGACATCTCAGTGGCGATCCGAACGGGCGACACGCCTCAGCGCGAGCGCCAGGCCATGCTGCGCACCCCGCCCGACGTGCTGATCACGACGCCCGAGTCCCTCTACCTGATGCTCACGTCCAGGGCACGCGAGTTCCTGACCGAGGCCGACTCGGTGATCGTCGACGAGATCCACGCGGTCGCCCAGACCAAGCGCGGCGCCCACCTCGCCCTGACGCTCGAGCGGCTCGAGCACCTCGCCGGGCGTCCCCTCCAGCGCATCGGACTATCCGCCACCCAGCGCCCGCTGGAAGAGGTTGGGCGCTTCCTCGTCGGGGCGGGACGCGAGTGCACGATCGTCGACGCCGGACTGCGCAAGCCGCTCGACCTGAGGATCCACGTGCCGGTCGAGAAAATGCGCGAGCAGGACGCACACGACGTCACCGACCCGGCGGTGGGGGGCATGGGCACCGCGGCGGGCGGCGGCGACCTGGTGGGGCGCGGGCTCGGCTCGTCGGATGGGCCGGTCACGACCCAGCGCTCCATCTGGCCCGCCATCTACCCCGAGCTGCTCGAGCTCGTGCGGCGGCACCGCTCCACGATCGTGTTCGTCAACAACCGGCGTGGCGCCGAGCGCCTCGCGGTGCGCCTGAACGAGCTGGCGAGCGAGGATGCCGACCAGCCCGTCTACATCGCCCGCGCCCACCACGGGTCGCTGGCGCGCGAGGAACGGCTCGTGGTCGAGGACCTGCTGAAGTCGGGAGAGCTTCCCTGTCTCGTAGCCACCTCCTCGCTCGAGCTCGGAATCGACATGGGAGCGGTCGACCTGGTGATTCAGGTCGAGTCGCCGAAGTCGGTGACCGCCGGGCTCCAGCGCATCGGCCGCGCCGGCCACGGGGTCGGCGAGGTCTCGCGGGGCCGGATCTTCCCGAAGTTCCGCGCCGATCTGCTCGAGTGCGCGGTGGTCGCCAAGCGCATGCGCGACGGCGACATCGAGCCGACGGTGGTGCCCCGCAACCCGCTCGACGTGCTCGCCCAGCAGATCGTCGCGATGACCGCCACCGGCGACGAGTGGAGGGTGCCCGAGCTCCACGAGACGATCCGCCGCGCCCACCCGTTCTCGGAGCTGTCGCGCGAGCTGCTCGACAGCGTGCTCGACATGCTCGATGGCCGCTACCCCTCGGAGGAGTTCGCCGAGCTGCGCCCGCGCATCGTGTGGGACCGGATCGAGGACACGATCCGCGCTCGCCGCGGCGCCCTCCAGCTCGCGGTCACGAACGCGGGCACGATTCCCGACCGCGGGCTTTACGGCGTTCACCTGCCCGACGGCCGGCGCGTCGGGGAATTGGACGAGGAAATGGTGTACGAGGCGCGTCCGGGCCAGACGTTCCTGCTCGGGGCCTCGACCTGGCGCATCGAGGAGATCACGCGCGACCGAGTGATCGTCACGCCCGCGCCCGGCGCGCCCGGGGCGGTTCCCTTCTGGCGCGGCGACGGCGTGGGGCGGCCGAAGGAGCTGGGCCGGGCAATCGGCGCCTTCTCTCGCGAGGCCGTGGAGCGCGAGCCCGCGGAGCTGGCGAGCGAGTACGACCTCGACGAGCGCGCCGCCCGCAATCTGGTCGCGTTCCTGCGCGAGCAGCAGGAGGCGACCCGGGTCGTGCCGAGCGACCGGACCGTCGTGATCGAGAGATTCCGCGACGAGATCGGCGACTGGCGGCTGTGCGTCCTCTCTCCGTACGGCGGACGCGTGCACGCGGCCTGGGGTCTCGCGCTGTCGGCGCGCATCCGCGACGAGTTTGGCCTCGAATCGGACGCGATCTGGTCCGACGACGGCATCGTGGTGCACCTCCCGGACGCCGACGAGCCACCCTCGGCCGACCTGGTGATGGTCGAGCCGGACGCCCTCGAGGATCTGGTGGTGCGCGAGCTGTCGGCCTCCGCACTGTTCGGCGCGCGCTTCCGCGAGAACGCGGCCCGCGCGCTCCTCCTGCCCCGCGCGCGGCCCGGCAAGCGGACGCCGCTGTGGCAGCAGCGCCTCAAGGCGCAGACGCTGCTCGAGGTGGCCAAGCGCTACGGCCAGTTCCCGATCGTGCTCGAGACCTACCGCGAGTGTCTCCGCGACGTGCTCGACCTCCCGGGCCTCGAGGAGCTCCTACGCGGCCTGCACACGCGCGAGCTCTCGCTGGTCGAGGTGGAGACGCAGCGCGCCTCGCCCTTCGCCTCCTCCCTCCTGTTCGACTACGTCGCGACCTACATGTACGAGGGCGACACCCCGAACGCCGAGCGGCGGGCGGCGGCCCTTTCGCTCGACCGCGAGCTTCTGCGCGAGCTGCTCGGCCAGGAGGAACTGCGCGAGCTGATCGACCCGGACGCGCTGGCCGAGGTCGAGGCGGACCTCCAGCGCACGAGCGAGCGCGCCCGAGCGGCGAACGCGGACGGCATGCACGACGTGCTGCGGGCGGTCGGCGACCTCACCGCGGATGAGGCGCAGCGGCGCTGCCTGGAGGCGGTGTCCTCCAAGCGGATGCTCGTGGACCTCGAGAAGGAGCGCCGCGCCGTGCGGATGCGGATCGGCGGCGAGGAGCGCTGGATCGCGGCCGAGGACGCGGGGCTCTACCGCGACGCGCTCGGCGCCGTGCCGCCGGGCGGGCTGCCGGCCGCCTTCCTGGAGACGGTGGAGGAGCCCCTCGAGCGGCTGGCGCGCCGCTTCGCCCGCACCCATGGGCCGTTTACCACGCGCGATGTCTCCGGCCGCTACGCGCTCGACCTGGGGCCGGTCCTTCGCCAGCTCGAGCGGGGCGGACGGCTGGTGCAGGGCGAGCTGCGACCGGGCGGGACGGAGCGCGAGTGGTGCGACCCGGACGTGCTGCGCCGCCTGCGCCGCGCCTCGCTCGCCACGCTTCGCAAGGAGGTCGAGCCGGCCGAGCAGCGGGCCTTGGCGCGGTTCCTGCCCGCGTGGCAGGGCGTTGACGCGGCTCCGCCCGGCGGTGCGGGCGTAGATCGCCTGCGGGAGATGCTGGCGCCGCTCCAGGGCGTGACCCTCGCGCCGGAGGTATGGGAGCGCGACGTGCTGCCGCGGCGGGTGGGCGCCTACTCGCAGGCCTGGATGGACCAACTCTGTGCGAGCGGGGAGCTGGTGTGGATCGGAGCGGGGGCGCTCGGGAGGAGCTCGGGGCGGGTGGCGCTCTACTTCCGCGAGGACGCCCGCTGGCTCGGGCCGCCTCCGAACAAGGGCGAGCGCCCGTCCGGTCGGCTGCACGACGTGATTCGCGAGCGGCTCCGGGGCGGCGCCGCCTTCTGGACCGACCTGCTCGCGGATCTCGGCGAGGAGGAGCCGATCGAGCTCCAAGAGGCCCTTTGGGATCTCGCCTGGGCGGGCGAGGTCACGAACGACGCGTTTGCGCCGCTGCGAGCGCCACGCCTGACCCTGGCGCGACGCGAGCGCGAGGGAGGACGCCGGTTCGCACGCCGCCGGCGACCCGGTGCTCCTCAGGTGCTGGGGCGCTGGTCCCTCACCGAAGCGCTGTTCGCGGAGGCCCCCGCCCATGGGCCGCGAATGCGAGCGCTGTCCGAGGTGATGCTCGAGCGCTACGGGATCGTGACCCGAGAAACCGCGCTTGCCGAGGGCGTCGCCGGCGGCTTCTCCACCCTGTACGGAGAGCTCACCAACCTCGAGACGCTCGGCACGGCCCGCCGCGGCTACTTCGTCGAAGGACTGGGTGGGGCCCAGTTCGCGCTACCGGCGGCGATCGAGCGCCTTCGCACCATGCGCACCGACGAGCCGGCAGGGGCGCTCGTGCTTGCGGTGACTGATCCGGCGAACCCCTACGGCGCGACACTGCCATGGCCCAAACGCGAGAGCGACGACTCGGGCCGGCGTCCGTCCCGCGTGCCGGGCGCCTACGTCGTCACGCTCGACGCAGAGCCCGTTTTGTACGCAGAGCGCGGAGGGAAGGCCCTGCTCGCGCTGAGGGACCCGGAGGACGGCTGGCTACGCCCCGCGCTCGAGGCCCTAGCCGAGGCAGTCCGACGCGGCCGCATCCCGCGCCTCGGGCTCGAGCGCTTCGACGGTGAGCCGGTCGTGGGCTCGGAGATCGGTGCGCTCCTGATCGAGCTCGGCTTCCGGCAGGGCCCGCGCCGGCTGACGCTCAGCGCCTGAGCCGGGGGATCGCCAGGTGCCAGGCTTGATCCGCGTCGGTCACAAGGGCGCCCACCACATCGCGCCGGGCAACACGATCGAGAGCTTCGAGGCGGCGCTCGCGCACGGCGTCGACATGATCGAGTTCGACGTGCTGCGGACCCGCGATGGACGGCTCGTGCTCGCGCACGACTACGCGGACGCCGACGGTCGCGACCCGCTGTCGTTGGAGGTCGGGCTCGATCACTTCGCCGGCGAGGCCTACGCGGGGATCGAGCTGGACGTCGACCTGAAGCTGCCCGGCTACGAGCGCGAGGTGGCCGAGGGACTGCTCGAGCGCGAGCTCGGCGGACGGTCGCTGGTCTCGTCGCACTATCCGGAGAGCCTCGACCGGCTGGGCGAGCTCGCTCCCGGGCTGCGGCGCGGCTGGTCGGTGCCGCGCGTGCAGCGCAACTACATGCGTTCGCCGCTGGCCGTGCCGGCCTACGCGGTCGCGCGCGTGATGCGGGCGCGACTTCCCGGGCGGGCGAGCGCACGCATCGAGGCCGGGGGCTGCGAGGCGATCATGGCGCACCAGCTCCTCGTGAGCGCCCGACTGGTGCGGAGAGTGCACGGCGCGGGCGGGCAGGTCTACGTCTGGACCGTCGACAGCGCGCGCCGGATCGCCGCGCTCGAGGCGCTCGGCGTGGACGGGGTGATCACAAACGACCCGAGGCTGTTCGACGCGTACTAGAACTAGACGATCTTCCCCGGGTTCAGGTTGGCGCCCGGGTCGACCCCGTCGAACAGGGACCTCAGCATCGCGACCCCGGGCCCCGAGATGTCCTGATCCAACCACTTCGCGTGCTCCGTGCCGACCGCGTGGTGGTGCGAGAGGGTGGCGCCCGAATCCACGAACGTCTGCTGGATCGCATCCTTGACGACGTCGTACTCCTCGAGCACGTCACGCCTTCCCGAGGGCTTGAACGCGAACGTGAAGTAGAGGCACGCGCCAGCGTGGTAGGAGTGCGAGAGGTGGCACATGATGTAGCCGCGCACTCCGAGCTCGTCGAAGGCCCTTTGCGCCGCTTCGGTCACGTTGTCGTACAGGGTGGACAGCGCGCTCCACGGCGCGGACGTCTCCGACACGTCGCCGGGCGCGCCGCGATCGAGCAGGTAGTCGCGGATGTAGGGGGTGTCGAACTTCTTCTGGTCGTAGAGCTCGCCGGGACCGCTTCCGACAGAGAGACCGCCGTGGCGGGACACGATCTTCCCGACCAGCTTGCGTTGGGCGGCCACGTGGTCCTTGGTTCCCTCGTAGCCGATGAATGACAGGCACATGGCCTCGAGATCGAAGTTGCGCCGTCGCTCGAGGTACGTCTGCAACGCCTTGGACTTGAGGCGGTCGAGCAGCGAGGGCTCCTTCCTCGTCGCGAACGAGAACCGCGTCTCAGCCACGTCGGACACCCGGGTCACCGATGGCGACGCCTCGCTCTCTGCGATCTCGCGCATGGCGGCGAGAGCCTCCGGCCATGACGGGAAGAGGTAGCCGAGGATCGTGCGGCGCTCGGGCACGCGATGCACGTGGACGGTCGCCTCGGTGATGATCCCGAGCCGTCCCTCGCTGCCGAGCACCATCTCGCGCACGCTCGGGCCCGTGGAGGTATGGGGCACCGGGCGCGTGGCCAGAATGCCGGACGGCGTGACGACGCGTACCGCTCGCGTCAGGTCGGCGACGTCGCCGTACTTGTCCGACTGCATCCCGGATGAGCGGGTCGCGATCCACCCGCCGAGCGTCGAGTGGGTGAAGCTGTCGGGGAAGTGCCCCACGGTCCACCCCCGGGCGTTCAGCTGCTCCTCCAGCCGGGGGCCGAGCACGCCGGCCTGCACGCGCGCCAGGCGAGACTCCTCGTCGATCTCGAGCACGCGATCCATCAACCCCGTGTCGACCGAGATGACGGTACGCGTCTCCGACTCCGGCGCCTCGAGGCTTCCGGAGATGTTCGTGCCCCCGCCGAAGGGGATCAGGACGGCGTCGGCGTCGAGCGCCACCCGCAGGACCGCCGCCACCTCGTCCTCGTCGTCCGGGCGAACCACCACGTCGGGGACTCGGCCAAGCTCGCCACGCCGATGGCGGACGAGGTCGCGCAGACACTTGCCCCGGGCGTGAACGACGCGATCGAGAGGGTCCGTCGAGACCCGCTCGCTCCCGACCGCGCCCTCCAGGGCAGACCGCAGGCTCGGCTCCAGCGACGAGTCGGGGATGCGAAGGTCGTCGAAGGCGACGGGGCGGGATGTCTCGGCTTCGACGTCGAGCCCGAGGTGCAGCTTGATGAAGGGCGCGAGGGCGGGCTTGTCCGTGTGCGTGAACGAGACTCCCTCGTCCCCCCAACCCCACCACTTCATCCCGGCCGTCAGGAGCCTTCGAGCGGTTTGCCGTGTCTCGTCGCCAGTCTGTAGTCCGACCATTGACAAAGGATTACCCAAGTCGACGCGTTACGGCTCAGGCGGGAGCGGCGGCGGTCCCCGGGCGTTGGAATAGGCGCCGGCCCGACGGCGTCCTTAGTTGACATGAACGATCGGCAAGCAGTGGTGGTTGGCGCCGGCCCGGCGGGACTGGCCTCGGCGGCGGAGCTCGGGCGCAGGGGGGTTCCCGCGTTGGTGCTCGAGCGGGCGGACGCCGTCGGCGCATCGTGGCGCGGTCGCTACGACCGGCTACGGCTCAACTCGAGCCGTCCGTTCTCCAAGCTCCCCGGAGCTCGCCACCGGCGCGGGACCGGAATGTTTCCGTCGCGCGACGAAATGGTGGGCTACCTCGAGGACTACGTCGCCCGCAACCTGATCCAGGTTCGGCTCGGCACGCGGCTCGAGCGAATCGACCGCGACGGCCGCGGCTGGCTGCTCAGGACCTCGACGGGTGACGTGCGGGCCGACCAGGTGATCGTCGCCGGCGGCTACGCGCACACCCCGTTCGTGCCAGAGTGGCCGGGCCGCGAGCGCTTCCGCGGACGGCTCTTGCACTCGGCCGACTACCGCAACCCGGATCCCTTCCGAGCGCTCGACGTGCTGGTGGTGGGGCCCGGGAGCTCGGGCATGGAGATCGCCTACGACCTTGCCGAGGGTGGAGCGGCGCGCGTGCGGCTCTCGGTGCGCACGCCTCCGAACATGATCGTGCGCGCGCCCGCCGGTCCCCTCTTCGCGAGCGCGCTCTTGAAGCTGCCGCCGCGCTGGTCGGATCGCGTCATGAGCTTCGTCCGGAGCAAGGAGATCGGGGATTTGACCGAGTACGGTCTGCCCGTGCCGGCGGAGGGGGTCTTCACCCGGCTGAAGCGACTGGGCGTCGCGCCCGCGATCGTGGACCACGAGGTCGTGGAGGCGATCAAGGCTCGGCGAGTCGAGATCGCCGCGGGAGTCGAGTCCCTAGACGAGTCGGGCGTCACGCTCGCAGACGGCGAGCGCCTGCGGCCCGACGCCGTGATCGCCGCGACCGGCTATCGCTCCGAGCTCGAGCCGCTCGTGGGACACCTCGGGGTGCTCGACGAACGAGGCGCGCCGCGCGCTCTCGAAGGAAGGACGGCGGCGCCCGGCCTGCGCTTCGTCGGATACGTTCCGCGACCGGCCCAGATGTGGCACATGGGCGGCGAGGCGAGGCGGGCAGCCAAGATCATCGCCCGAGAGATGAGCAGTTCGCCATCCGCGCGCACGGTGGCGACGGCGGGCTCCCCGGCGATGGAAACCAGCGCGTAGGCCGGCCATCTTCCGGTCGCTCGAAGGATTTGGGGGTCCAGAGACCCCCAAATCCTTCAGCCGTGCGGAGAAGGGTCGCGCGGCCCCATCTGCGACGCTGCGGCGATGGAAGCTCGACGCCCGCGTGGCCCCTCCGTCCGCGAGGCGGCGGCTCGCGACCTTGCGCGCGCGGGCGGCCAGGACGCCCCGATCGAGATCGTCCAATACGACCCCGAGTGGCCGGCGCGCTTCGCATCCGAGCGCGAGCGGCTCCTGCCGCTGCTGGGGGCAGAGATCCATCACATCGGCTCGACGGCTGTGCCCGGCATGCCCGCCAAGCCGGTCATCGATCTCATGGCGCTCGTCCAGGAGCTCGATGCGCCGATCCCCGCGCTGCTCGAGCAGGGTGGCTACCGGTATCCGGAGGCGTTCAACGCCACGCTGAGCCACAGACGCTGGCTCTGCCGGCCGACGGCCGTGCATCGCACGCACCACCTGCACCTCGTCGACGAGCGGGCGGAGCTCGCCCGCCATCTGCGCTTCCGCGACCTGCTCCGCGCCAGCGCCACGCTCCGGCGCGAGTACGCCCGGCTAAAGCGCGAGCTCGCCGAGCGCATCGGTGACGATCGAGAGGCCTACTCGGAGGCCAAGTCAGCGTTCATCGACCGAGTCGAGGCGGACGCCCGACCCGAGCACTTGACTTAGAGCGCGCGCTCGAAGCTCTACCTTCGGTGCAATACAACGAGATGGAGAGGAACCTATGAGGCAGCACAGCCTCGGCGCCCTGACCGTGTCCGCAATCGGGCTCGGATGCATGGGCATGTCCGAGTTCTACGGCCCGACCGACGACGAGCAGTCGATCGCCACGATCCGCCGCGCCCTCGACCTTGGCGTCAGCTTCCTCGACACCTCGGACCTGTACGGGTCCGGGCACAACGAGGAGCTGGTCGGGCGCGCGATCGATGGCCGCCGCGACGAGGTCCAGCTGGCCACCAAGTTCGGAGTTCGCAGGGAAGGCGGCGTACGGCGCATCGACAACAGCCCCGAGTGGATCCACGCGGCCTGCGACGCGTCGCTACGGCGGCTCGGCGTCGAGCGCATCGACCTCTACTACATGCACCGCCGCAACCCCGACGTGCCGATCGAGGAGAGCGTCGGCGCCATGGCCGAGCTCGTGAAGGCGGGCAAGGTCGGTCACCTGGGCCTCAGCGAGGTCAGCGCCGAGACCCTGCGCGCGGCCTGCGCGGTGCACCCGATAGCGGCGCTCCAGAGCGAATGGTCGCTGTTCACGCGCGGGCTCGAGGTCGAGATAGTCCCCACCGCGCGCGAGCTCGGCGTGGGAATCGTGCCCTACAGCCCGCTCGGCCGCGGCGAGCTGACGGGTGCGCTCGAGATCGCTGCCGACGACGACTTCCGGGCCTCCGCACCGCGGTTCCAGCGCGAGAACAGGGAGCGCAACCTCCAGCTGGTCGAGCGCGCACGCAAGATCGCAGACGAGGCCGGCTGCACCCCCGCGCAGCTCGCTCTCGCCTGGCTCCTCCACCAGGGTGACGACGTCGCGCCCATCCCCGGGACCAAGCGAATTCGCTACCTCGAGGAGAACGCGGCCGCGGCGGAGGTCCAGCTCAGCGGCGCGCAGCTGGCGACCCTGAACCAGACGTTCGCGCCCGGCGTAGCCGCAGGGGAGCGCTACAGGCCGGAGGCGATGAGGACGATCGAGGTCTAGCTTCAACTACGCGAACGACGGGAAGCCCCGGAAGACGTCCCACACCGGCCGCGGCGTGCCATCCGCCTCGCACAACCCGGAGTTCGCGACCGGGTCCGCGTACATCAGGTAGTTGGAGAACATCTCGATGCCCTCGGCCGCGCTCATCCGGCTCCACGACGCCGCCACGAGCTCCGCCTGCCTCGAGAGGTCGCCGACCTCCCCCGAGCCGAGACGCGCCCCTCCCTCCGTAAGCCAGACACGCGGTTCGGCGGGTCCGCCCCTCCCCCGCCAGCGGCCGCGAAGCAGCTCGCGGACCAACTCCGCACGCGTGGGAGACGACACATCCCGCTCGATGTCCCAGTAGTTGTGGTGCGTCCAAACGAAGCTCGGAGTCGGCTCGAAGCCGAGATCGTCGAGCGCCGCGAGTGTCTCCGGCACCGCCGTCTCGAGGGCCGTGAAGAGCCGGTCGTTCGGCCGGGCGCGGTCGGAGAGCGCCGGCGCGGCGAGCGGGATGGGGTGTCCGCGCTCGGCGCTGAGCGCCCGGGCGGTGGCGATCATCTCCGCCACGTGGGCGCCCATCGTGAGCTCGCCGGGGCCGTACGGATCCGCGCTCGGGCTTGGGCCCTGCTGCGGCCACAGCTGACCGTTCGGCTCGTTCATGATCTCGAGCACGAGGCTGGGTCCGTAGCCCGCGTAGCGGTCCATCAGCCAGCCGAGCCAGCGCCCGTAGTGACCCGTGGTGCCGAGCTGTCCGATCGGGATTCGCCACTCCAAAGGCTTCAGCCGCTCCGGCGGCGTGGTCGGAGAGCCGCGATCCTCGCGCGCCCAGTCCGCCGGCTTGTCGGCCGTGTCGTTGGCCCAGCGGGGAAAGAACCAGGTCGTCAGGATCACGTTCAGTCCGACCGCACGAGCCAGGGCGATCTGCTCGTCCATCGCCTGGATGTAGCGATAGCCGCAACCGGGCCCGCAGATGGCGGCGTCGTGGACCGGCCGGTCGAGCGCGGTCATCGGGACGAACGCGGGCGGGTACAGCTGTGCCTTGTCCCACCTGATCCAGATCCTCACCCAGCGCGTGCCGAGGGCGAGCAGCTTGTCCAGGTTGCCGTTCACGCGCAGATCCTCGACGTCGCCGCCGTGGTTGAGGGAGTCCATGGCGACGCACTTGCGCAGACCCGCGGCCGCCTCCGCGCCGGACGGCCATCCGGCCGTCGCCGCCAGGAGCGTCGCCGCGGCCGAGCGCCGGACGAAGGCGCGTCTGGTCAGGCCCACCTAGTGGTCGCTCCTCCACCTACGCGTCGCGCTCCACGCGCACCGAGAAGCCCTCGGCGCGGGCGGCGCCCAGGATCTCCTGGTTGTTCTCCCGGCCGCGCGTCTGGAGCACGAGCTTGATGGCGGTCTCGCGCACGTGGATCTCGATGCCGTCCCGCAGGTGCTCCACGTCGACGACGTTTCCACCGTGCTCCGCCACGACGCGCAGCAGCCCGGCTAGGGCACCGGGTCGGTCGGGCACCACGGTCGATAGGACCATCCGCCGGCCGGCGGCGGTCTCGCCGAGCCGGATGCATTCCGAGAGGAGCGAGGCATCGACGTTGCCGCCCGAGAGCACCGCGCAGACCTCGCCGCTCGGCGGTGCCTTGACGCGGCCCTGCATCAGCGCCGCCACCGCCACCGCCCCCGCACCCTCCACGACCAGCTTCGAGCGCTCGAGGAGCAGCACCATCGCCTGCGCCACCTCGTCGTCGGTCACGGTCACCACCTCCTCGACGTGGCGCTCGACCAACGGCAGGGTGAAGTCGCCGGGGCGCTTCACGGCGATGCCGTCGCAGATCGTGTTGGCCGAGCGGGCCCCGATCGGGCGATGGGCGGCGAGGGAGTCGATGTAGGGGGCGCAGGCCGCGGCCTGCACGCCGACCACCCGGGCGTCCGGTAGCTTCGCGGCCACCGCCACACCAATACCCGCGGCCAGGCCCCCGCCGCCAAGGGGGACCACGACAAGCCTGACGTCCGGCGCACGCTCCGCGATCTCGAGGCCGACCGTGCCCTGACCGGCCACCACCTCCGGCGCGTCGAAGGCGTGCACGACGGTCAGCCGCTCCTCGTCCGCCATGCGGGCCGCCTGGGCGTGGGCCTCGTCGAAGCCGCCGTCCACGAAGCGGACCTCGCCACCGTACTGACGCACGGCGGCGACCTTGGCGAGCGGAGCCTCGGCCGGCATCACGAGGACGGCGCGGGCGCCGGCGTCACGCGCGGCGCACGCGACGGCCTGGGCGTGGTTGCCCGCGCTCGCGGCCACTACCCCGGCGCGCAGCGCCTCCTCCGACAGTCGGCGGATCGAGTTGACCGCCCCGCGCAGCTTGAAGGAGCCCGTGATCTGGAGGTTCTCTGTCTTCAGCAGCATGCGCGCCCCCACACGCCGCCCGAGCTCGCCCGCTGGCAGCAGGGGCGTTTCGCGCACGTCAGCCGCGATCCGCCGAGCCGCCTCCTCGACTTCGCGCGCCGTGACCGCCTCGTACCGGTGCTCCGCTCTGAGTGCCACCCATGGGATTATGAGTGCATGCCGAGCGGCGAGGATACGGCCCGCCTGCTGGCGGGCACCGAGGTGTTCGGCGATCTCGAGGAGACGGAGCTGATCGCGGTCGCCCAAGTGGCGGTGCCGCGCCGCTGGGACCGCGGCGAGATCATCTTCCGGGAGGGCGATACGGGGGAGACCTGCTACCTCGTTCGTTCGGGCGCCGTGATCCTCACCCGGGAGCATCAGGACGGCCGCATGGTCGCGCTGGCCGAGCTTCGAACCGGGGCGCTGTTCGGCGAGCTCGCGATGTTCCGCGGCGAGACCCGCTCGGCCACAGCGGAGGCAATCGAGGCCACGAGCGCCGTGGCTCTCCTCGCGGGCGACGTCCAGCGGCTGATCCGCCGGCACCCTGGCCTCGCGCTCAAGCTGCTTGCCACGCTGGCCGAGCGTGTGAGCCGAACCAACGAGCGGCTGCTCCAGCAGTCCTTCCAGACGGTCGCGGGACGCGTTGCCAGCGCGCTGCTCGCACAGACCGTCGCTCGCCAGGCCGAGGGCGCGCCGCAGGCCGACGTGCTGATCCGCGCGACACAGGCCGAGATCGCGCACCTGGCGGGCACCTCGCGCGAGAGCGCAAGCCGCTTCCTCGCCACGCTCGAGCGGGCGGGCGTGGTCACCCTTGGCAGGGGAAAGGTGACCGTCCATGAGCCCGGACGACTCCGCAACTACATCCACTGAGCGGTCTCGGATGGTCGACCGCCAGCTCCGGCGGCGGGGAATCGAGGACGAGCGGGTGCTTGCGGCGATGGAGGAGGTGCCGCGGGAGCTGTTCCTGCCGGAGGACATGCGGCGGCGCGCCTACCGGGACGGCGCGCTGCGAATCGGCGAGGGCCAGACCATGTCGCAACCGTGGATCGTGGCCTGCATGGCCCAGCTCCTCGAGCTCGAGGGCCACGAGACCGTGCTCGAGGTCGGAACGGGCTCCGGGTACGCGGCCGCCGTGCTGTCCCGCATCTGTCGGCAGGTCGTGACGATCGAGCGCTTCGAGAGCCTGGCGTCCCGGGCACGCGAGGTGCTCGCGGAGCTCGGCTACGACAATGTCGAGGTGCGGGTGGGCGACGGAGCCAAGGGAGCGCCCGACCGAGCGCCTTTCGGCGGCATTTCGGTCACCGCCACCGCCCTCGACGATCCACCCCAGGCGCTCCTCGATCAGCTCGCTCCCGGCGCCGCGCTCGTGTGCCCGGTCGACCGCGGCGGGCGAGAGCTGCTCATGCGCTTTCGCGACGGCGAGGAGGAGGCGATCGTCCCGGTGCGCTTCGTGCCGCTCGTCGCGGACGAGCCGTGATCTCGACCGCGGTATCCAAGCTGGCGCGGGGCCGCTAGTCTGCCCCGGTCGTGTTCGTCCTCAACTTCTACTCCCCGGTCTTCGTCGACCAGCTCAAGCGCGGTCGCAAGACCGCGACGATCCGCCTCGGGGACAAGAGCAAGAAGTACCGCAAGGGTGAGGTGGTGATGATCACGGTGGGCTTCCAGCACTCGCCCCGCGAGAGGATCTTCGAGGCCGTGATCGACAGCGTGGACGTGAAGCGCGTGGACGAGCTCTCGCGCCGCGACATCGAGCACGACAACCCCGAGTTTCGCCGCCTCGACGAAATGGTGCATTTCCTCGAACAGATCTACGGCCGCAAGATCGAGATGGAGGATCTGGTGACGGTCGTGCGCTTCTCCCAGATCGCCGAGCGCCCGTCGGAGATCAGCGAGCGCATGCGCCCGGACGCGCCCTCACAAAACTAGTGGCGATACCCCTGGGCGCTTGGCACTCTCCTTGCTAGAGTGCCAGCCGTGGCACTCTCCGTGCGAGAGTGCCAAGGGACTGTTACTCAACGGAGGTATGCCCATGAATCTCAAGCCTCTAGGAGATCGCGTGATCGTTCAGGCGATCGAGGAAGAGGAGACCACCGCGAGCGGCATCGTCCTCCCCGACACGGCCAAGGAGAAGCCCATCAAGGGCAAGGTCCTCGCGGTCGGTGAGGGGAAGTGGGACGAGGATGGCGAGAAGCGCATCCCGCTCGACGTCGCCGAGGGCGACGAAGTTCTGTACTCGAAGTACGGCGGCACCGAGGTCCAGGTCGAGGGAGAGGATCTCCTCGTCCTGCGTGAGTCGGACGTGCTCGCCAAGGTCGCGGGCTAGGAGGAAGCACACACATGGCTCACAAGGAGCTCAAGTACGACGTTGACGCGCGCAAGGCGCTCGAGGACGGCGTCGACGCCGTCGCGAACGCGGTGAAGGTCACGCTCGGCCCCAAGGGCCGTTACGTGGTGATCGACAAGAAGTTCGGCGCGCCGACAATCACCAACGACGGCGTCTCGATCGCTCGTGAGATCGAGCTCGAGGAGCCGTTCTCCAACCAGGGCGCCCAGCTCGTGCGTGAGGTGGCCACGGCCACCAACGACGTCGCGGGCGACGGCACCACCACCGCCACCGTGCTGGCGCAGCGGATCGTGCGCGACGGCCTCAAGAACGTGGCCGCGGGCGCGAACCCGCTCGCTCTCAAGCGCGGCATCGAGAAGGCAGTCGACCAGGTCGTCGAGAACATCAAGAGCGCCTCGACGGAGATCGCGGGCAAGGACCAGATCGCCCGCGTGGCGGCCATCTCCGCCGCCGACGACGAGATCGGCGACGTGATCGCCGACGCCATCGACAAGGTCGGCAAGGACGGCGTGGTCAACGTCGAGGAGGGCCAGACGTTCGGCATGGACCTCGAGTTCACCGAGGGCATGCAGTTCGACAAGGGCTACATCTCGCCCTACATGGTCACCGACCAGGACCGCATGGAGGCGACCCTCGAGGATCCCTACATCCTCATCGCCAACCAGAAGATCGGGTCCGTGCGGGACATCCTGCCGGTGCTCGAGCAGGTCATCCAGTCGGGCAAGCCGATCCTGGTCATCGCCGAGGACGTGGAGGGCGAGTCCCTCGCCACCTTCGTGGTGAACAAGCTCCGCGGCACCTTCACCGGCGTCGCGGTCAAGGCCCCCGGCTTCGGCGACCGCCGCAAGCGCATGCTGGAGGACATCGCGATCCTCACCGGCGGCGAGGTCATCACCGAGGAGATGGGCCTCAAGCTCGAGAACACCCAGCTCTCGCAGCTGGGCCGGGCCCGCCGCGTCGTCGTCGCCAAGGACACGACGACGATCGTGGACGGCGCCGGCAGCAGCGACGACATCAAGGGCCGCATCAACCAGATCAAGACCGAGATCGAGAACACCGACTCGGACTTCGACCGCGAGAAGCTCCAGGAGCGGCTGGCGAAGCTGGCCGGCGGAGTGGCGGTCGTGAAGGTCGGCGCGGCCACCGAGACCGAGATGAAGGAGAAGAAGCACCGCGTGGAGGACGCGCTGCAGGCCACCCGGGCTGCCCTCGAGGAGGGCATCGTCGCGGGCGGCGGCGTGTCGCTGCTACGGGCCCAGGACGCGATCACGCTCGACGCGTTCGAGGGTGACGAGAAGACCGGTGCCCGCATCGTGTACCGCTCGCTCGAGGAGCCGCTGCGCCAGATCGCGGACAACTCGGGCCTCGAGGGCTCGGTCGTCGTCAACGACGTCCGCAACGCCAAGGGCAAGAACGTGGGCCTCAACGCCGAGACCGGCGAGATCGAGGACCTCGTCAAGGCCGGCGTGATCGATCCCGCAATGGTCACCCGCTCCGCGCTCCAGAACGCGGCGTCGATCGCCAAGAACATCCTCACCACCGAGGCGATCGTTGCCGAGATGCCGGAGAAGGATGGCGCAGGCGCCGGCATGCCCGGCGGCATGGGCGGCATGGACGGCATGATGTAGCGAGACGGGCCTTCCGTCTCGAGTGTGAGGGCCCCGCTTAGGCGGGGCCCTTGTCGTTGGTGGGGCGGCGGCAAGCCCAGGATTGGGCCCACCGGGCCCTCCTCCAGTCGTGAGTATCTGGCGCTCGGCGGGGTGTCTGTAGTGCGTAACCGCGCAGGGGCTGGGTAGGGGTTGGGGGCCGGCCGCCCGGCGCTCGACGCACCCATGCGTCTTCGGCCTCGGAGAGGGGGCGGCGGGTCCTATGGGTCGTTTCATCGGAAGCGCTTCCGGGCGCCACAGCGACGCCCTCCGGGGCGCCCGGGTCGGCACGCCGTGCTCCCACGCCTCCCAGCCGCCGGGCCCCTCGTGCCTCGCCGTCACCATCCGGGCCGTGCCTGTCCCCGCTCTGGGTCGCTTCATCGGAAGCGCTTCCCGTCCCACCGTTGCGGAGCGCGTCGCGGTCGGCGCGGCTTTGAAACCTCCCGGACTGGCTGCCTCGGCGCGAACTTGGGAGGTTGTCGCTGATGGAGAGGCAGTACCTCCCGAGTTGCGCGGCGGCGACCAGCATCGGGAGGTTCTGCTACGGAACCAGCCAGCGCCACGCCGACCGGCCGAGCCCCGATCGAAGCGCCCGCGACGACGTGCGTTAAGCGCCTCCCAGCACCGCCGGCATCGCCAGCGGCCTCACTCCGAGGGACTCGGCGTCCGCCGTGCCGCGCGGCGTGGTCATCGGCTCCTCCATCAGCTCGGCCTCGTCCCAGGTGGCGAACACCTTCGGCCCGACGAGGCGGCCCAGCAGGCGGAGCGAGCGCCTCACGACCGGCAGCGGGACGTGGAGCAGCCGGCGTCGGCGGCCGGTGGGGCGCATCGCCGCCCGGACGATCTCGTCGTACGACAGCGTTTGCGGGCCGGCCAGCTCGAAGGTGCGCCGGCGAGAGCTCGACGCGGTAACCGCCGCCATCACGCAATCGGCCACGTCCTCTGCCCAGATCGGCTGGTAGAGCGCGCGGCCAGAGCCGGAGATGGGGATCGCTGGCAGGTAGGAGAAGCGCTCGAGCAGGGTGAGCCAAGGGTCGCCGGGCGCGTACACGATCGAGGGACAGAAGACGGCGGTCTCGAGTCTCGAGCTCTCCACCGCCTCGCGCGCCAGCGCCTTGGCGCGAAGGAAGCGCGTCCGGGAGTGGTGGCGAGCGCCCATGGCCGAGAAGAACAGGAAGCGCCGGGCGCCCGCGCGCTCCGCGGCCCGGACCAACCGCAGCGTTGCCATGGCGTTCAGTTCCTCGATCGAGGCGCGCGGCTGGTCGCGGATCGTGGCGGCCAGGTGAACGACCGTCTCGACGCCTCGCAGCGCGTTGCGAAACGACGGTGGATTGGCCAGATCCCCGAGCGCGATCTGCACCCGCACGCGCTGGTCGCCCAGCCGCCGGGGATCGCGCACGAGGCAACGCACCAGCGCGCCGTCCGCGGTAAGCCGCCGCAGCAGCGCCGACCCGACGGTGCCCGTCGCCCCCGTCAGCAGGATCATGGCCGCCGCCCCACCACCACGACACGCCATGGGGAGCGCTCGTTGCGATGCAGCGCGACGTCCGCGAAACCCGCCTCCTCCATCCAGGCGCGGATCTCGGAGGGCTTGAAGTTGCGGCTGTGGCTCCAGGCGTAGAAGAGCAGGCTCGAGATCGCGCCGTGCTCCGACACCGGCTCGCCCGGCTCGGGCCGGGCCGAGTCGCCGATCACGAGGTAGCCGCCCGGGCGAAGTGCTTCACGCGCCATCCGGCAGAGCTCGCGGTCGCGTTCCTCCGGCAGGTGGTGCACCAGGTTGAAGACCGAAACGACGTCGAGCCCGTCCCCCAGACCGAGCTCGAACACGTCTCCTTCGCGGAACGAGACCCTGTCGGCGCAGCCTTCCTCGGCCACGATGCGGCGGCCCACCGCCGCGCTCGGCGGTAGGTCGATAACGGTTGCCTCGAGCCCCGGATGGCGGCGGCACATCGCCATCGCGAACGCCCCGTGGCCGCCCGCCACGTCCACCAGCCGGCTCGGGTCGTCCACCGGCACGAGCGCCGCATTCGCCTCGTGCTCGGGCCGCGAGATCTCGAACAGCCCACGGATGTACGCCTCCCACCGCTCCGCTTCGCCGCGGCGCTCCTCGTGCATCGCGTACGGGCGGCCGCTGCGCACGGCGTCCGGCAGCAGGTCGAGCACCTGCCAGTGGAGGTCGCCCTGTTCGCCCACGAAGGTCGCGATCGACTCGGGCGAGGAGCGCACCAGCAGCCGCTCGCTGACGGGTGCGTTCCGGACTCGCCCGTCGCCGGCTTCGTCCAGGTATCGGAGCGTCGTCAGCGCCGTGACGAGTGTCTCCGCTCCCAGCGGATCCAGGCCCAGCCGCTCCGCCAGCTCGGACGCCGTGTATGGCCGCTCGTGGAGCGCCTCGAACACGCCCAGCATCACCGCCGTCGAGAGCGCGCGGGCGGCGACGAGACCCGTGAAGCTGTCGAGGAAGGGATCGGGCTCGCTTCGATCCAGCACCCGGCGGAGCCTACGAAACGCCGGTTGTCAGGCGGCCGGCGGCCTCAGGGCCGACGGTACAATCCGCGCTCCTCGCGCCCAAGCCCCCGTTGGACACGAGAAGGAGAAGATGGCCTACGTAATCGCCGAGCCCTGCATCGACACCAAGGACAACTCCTGCGTGGAGGTCTGTCCCGTCGACTGCATCCACCCCACTCCCGACGAGCCCGACTACGACGGGGTCAACATGCTGTACATCGACCCCGAGGAGTGCATCGACTGCGACGCCTGCGTCGAGGCCTGCCCCGTGGACGCCTGCTTTGCCGAGGACCAGCTGCCCGACGAGTGGCAGAACTACATCCAGATCAACGCCGACTACTACAAGCAAGCCGGCTAGCTCCGCCGGGTTCGGCCCGGGCATAGACTGCAACCGGATGCGCGTCGCTCCGGGCGTCTACAGCATCGGGCAAAAGAAGGGCGGACGCGTTCACGCGTATCTGTTCGACCACGGCGGCGAGCTGACCCTGGTCGACACCCTCTTCGATACGGACGCTCGGCCGGTGCTCGACTGCATTCGGCGGATCGGGCGCTCGCCGGGAGACCTCAAGCACATCGCCATGACCCATGCGCATCGTTCGCATCTCGGCGGCCTGGCGAGGCTCAGACAGCTCAGCGGCGCGCTCGTCTACGCCCACGAGTGGGAGGCGGACATCATCGCCGGCGAACGCGCCGCCCAGCCGGTCAGCCTCCGGCCGGGCGGCCCGGTCTGACCACGTACAAGTTTCGAATCGGGCTGGCGGTCGGACGCCCGAAACACGTGCGGTGCCCCGTCGACCGGAGCGTGAGTGAGGGCGACGAGGTCGGGCCGCTTCGCGTGCTCCACATCCCCGGGCACACACCGGGCCATCTTGCCTTCCATTACGAGCCGCGCAACGTTCTAGCGGTCGGCGACGCGGTGGCGACCTGGCCGCGGACCGATGCCGGCTGGCCGGGCTTCAACCTGAACGAAGGGGAGTACCGCGTCTCGCTCCGGCGCCTGGCGAAGGTCGAAGCGGCGGTGATCGCAGTGGGCCACGGCGAGCCGCTCACCGAACGTTCCGCCGACCGCGTGCACGAGCTGGCCGAGGGACTTCCCGGTTAACGCACCCTTGCCCAGGGGGTGAAGGCGTTCTCGACCCCCCGAAGGGCGGGGTACAGACTCGGATAGTGGCGGAGCAGGATCGTGACCATGCTGTTGTCGTCGATCCAGTTGAGCCCGGTTTGGGTGTACATCTCCGGCGTGTAGTCGCGCGTGAAGAAGCGATCGCTCTTCAGCCGGCGTGCGGCCATCAGGATGAACACACGGAACGCCGTATCGCTGAAGCCGAACCCCTTGGGCTTGCGCTCCGCATACAGGCCGACCATGAGGTCGACGCGCTCGATGTCGCCGCCGTACACCTCCCGGACATGCTCGGCCACGCGTGCGTCCCCGGTCAACTCCTCGAAGGATTCGGCCGGCTTCAGGCGGAAGAGACACCGGAACTGGTTGTAGCGGGGAACGCCGCGCTCGCGCGAGCGCAGGATGTCGACGGCGGCGAGATCCAGCTCGCTTCCGTCCGGGCGCACGAGGTGCTGTAGGGAGCGCGGGTAGTTGTAGAGCGAGATCTCCCCGGGGTGGGCGACCCCGAACGAGTAGAGCCCGTTCGCCATCCCGATCTCCGCGAGCTGGTCGCGCGCGTGCAGCGCCGCGAGCTCGGCGAACTCCCGCTCCAGCGGAGGCTCGTCACGGTCCAGGAAGTGGAACGTGTACTCGTCCGGCAGCAGGGGGTGCATCCGATAGACCGCGACGAACTCCTCGGTGAGCGAGTAGGGCACGTAATGGTGATCGGTCTTCGAGCCCGGGATCCCGCTGAGGAAGTCTCCCGATCCGAGGCGGCCGAGGCGTCGGCGCAGCCGTTCTCCAACGAACCCAGACCAGGACACGCGGAGCGCGTAGCGCGTGGTCGGGTGGGCGATGATCGCCTGGGTCCACTCGGTGGTGTGGATCTTGGCCATCAAGGCGGCGTTGATCAGGCGCGCCTTCTCGTAGATGCGGTCGTCCGTCCAATCGGCGTGCTCTCGGCGCAGGCGCTCGCAGATCGCGTTGTGCTCCAGCATGAAGAGCGTGTGGAGGAGACCCAGCCCGAGCCAGAAGTTGCCTTCCACGCCACTGAGGTCGACGAACCTTTCGAGGTCCTTAGGGGGAAGCCCGTCCGGCCCGATTCGCAGCTTGCCGTCCTCGTGGGTCCGGATTGCGGCGGCGAAGTCCTCCTTGGAGCCATAGATCTGAGAGGCGTCCCACCAGTGGCTGTCGGCGGTCACAAACGTGGGGGGAGTCTCCGGGTCCTCATCCGATGTGGGGTCCCGGAGGGTGCGGGGGATCACCATTGGCCGGTGGGGCCAGTCGTCGTCGCCCGCCAGCTCCAGCTCCCAGCTGTGTTGGTCGTCGTTCTTTCCGTGGCTGAACCAGTCGTGGACCTCGAACTGGAGCCACGCCGCCGCCAGGACGTTGAGCGTCGTCGCGGGCAGGAAGCGCTCCCGCGTCATGAGCTCCCGGCTGATGGTCCGGGGACTCGGGGCGAGCAACGCACCGTCCGGCTCGGGGAAGGTGTATCTGCGCGGCACGTTCCGACCAAAGCGCGTGCCGATGCTGCCCATGAGCGGCTGCTCGAGGTCGTTCAACGTCCCGTCCCTCGTCCGGCGGGACGTGTATTCGGGATCGGCCGCGCGCCGTCTGAGGTCGGCGTCCGCCGGCCGCAGTCCGGTGTCCTCGAGGTTGCGATCGCGCAGCCGGCGGCGAACGCCGCTGAGCGTGACCATGCCGATCAGGAGAGGAAGGCGATCCCAGCCAAAACGACGATCGAGCCAGTCGGAGAGAGCTAGATACGGCTTGGAGAGCACGATGGCCCCGGGTGCGCGGAAGCTATCCTCCGCGCACTCCGCTCTCGGCGCCCGCCGCCTGGATGGCAGCCTCCCAGCTGGCGTATCCCGTCCCGCGCCGGATGAGGCCGTCGGTGAACTCGAAGAGATGGCCCCAGTCGTGTTCGACGACGATTCCGTCGCGGCCTTCGACGCGCTGGCTGAGCAGGGCGAGCACGCGCTCACGCACCGACTCGCACCGCCTGATCTCGACCGAGAAGGCGTCCCAGACGCCCCGGACCGTCTGCCAGTACTTGAGCGCACCCTCACGCCCGCGATATGAGGGGTTGAAGTCGGGGTAGACGCCGGATGTCGTCAGTTCGATCTCGGGGTGCAGAAGGTCGAGGAAGGTGGGAAGGTCGTTCTCGTTCGTGGCCTGATAGAGGCGCCTGACGATCGCGACGTTTCGCTCGGACAAGTCCAACCACCCTTCCGCATTCGGGGTCACCCGATCGCGCGCCGCCCAAACCTGAGCGGCATAGCCTACCGACTGGGCCCGGACTCGGCCTCGGCGTCGGCGGCACGCTGAGCCGCCAGCGCCTGCTCTCGGGTGGCGTACTCCTCCAGGCTCACCGCCGTGTCTCCGCGCAGCGTCCAGACCTGGCAGAAGTGGTTGTCCAGCTCGAGGCCGCTCCCCCTGCCGCGGGCCCGACCGCGCACGACAACCAACACCCGGTCGTCGAGCTCGATCAGCTCCTCGGTCTCGAGCCGCAGCCCGTCGAAGGTGCTGAGCCAATCCTCGACGTAGCGGCGCACCCTCGCGTGGCCTCGGTGGGTGCCCGCGATGGGGCTGTCCTCCAGCGGCGTCCACTCGAAGTCGGGGTCCAGGCGGGCGAGCATGCCGTCGACGTCACCTCGGTTCAGGGCGCCGATGACCTCGCGGACGAGCTCCGTGTTGTCCGGCTGCATCGCGTCGAGAAGTATCCCTGCTGATCTTCGTGCCGCGACGGCGGGGGTGCCCGCGCGCGCTCGGCTAGTGTCCTGAGTCGGAAGTTCGGCATCAGCTTCCCGAGCGGCTGGGCGTGGCTGACGGTTGACGCGACCGGAGCCGTGCTTGGTAGTACGGCGAGGTCGCCGGCGACCGTCAGGCGCGTCCAGACGCCGGGAAGGTGCGGCGAACTAACGACTCAGGACACTAGGGCGCCATCGGCAGCGCGGTCCCTGTGACCTGCGGCACCGGCGGCCCCGACGGCGCCTGCAACACGGCGAGCTCCTGGGGCGTCGCGGCCACGATCCCGCTCGCGGCGTGGAAGAGCGCCTGCGAGGCCGGCGCGTCCGGGTCCTCGAGGACGAGCGGGCGGCCCTCGTCCGCGCAGACACGGAGCTCCTCCTGGAGCGGGATCTTGCCGAGCAGCGGCACGTCGAGCTCGTCGGCGAGGAGCTGGCCGCCGCCCTCGCCGAAGATCGTGAAGCGCTCGCCCGCGGGCGTCGTGAAGCCCGACATGTTCTCGATCACGCCGGCGATTTCGAGGTCGAAGCGGAGGGCGGTCTCGGCCGCCCGGGCGGCCACCTTCTGGGCCGCCGGCTGCGGGGTGGTGACTATCACGAACTTGGCCTGGGGCAGCAGCTGGGCGAGGGTCATCGACACGTCGCCCGTGCCCGGCGGCAGATCGATCAGCAGGTAGTCGAGCTCCCCCCAGTCGACGTCCTCGAGGAACTGCCGGATCGCCTTGTGGAGCATGGGTCCGCGCCACGTGATCGCCTGGTCGCGCTCGTTCAGGAAGAACTCGATCGAGATGGCCTTCACTCCGCCGGGGCCGTCGAGCGGGAGGATCTTGCGCTCCGCCGAGACCTGCGGCCGCCCGTGGACACCGAGCATCCGTGGGATCGAGTAGCCCCACACGTCGGCGTCGAGCGCGGCCGCGAGCTTGCCGTCGGCCTGCAGCGCCGTGGCGAGGTTGGCGGTGACGGTCGACTTGCCCACGCCGCCCTTGCCCGAGCCGACGCAGATGACGTTCTTGACGCGTGCCAGCGCGCCCTCCGGCAGGCCGCCCTGGCGGCCGAGCCGCTGCGACAGGCTCTGCTTCTCCTGATCCGAGAGCACGTCGAAGCCGACGTTGACGTGGCTTACTCCGTCGAGCGCCGACACGTTCTGAGCGACCGCCTCCTGGAAGTGGTTTCGGATCGGGCAGCCGGGGGTCGTTAGCGAGACCACCACGTCGACCCGGCCCGGCTCGGGCTGGTCGATCGAGCGGACCATCCCCAGCGAGACGATGTCCTTGCGGAGCTCGGGATCGATAACGCGGCTCAGGGCGTCCTGGATCTGTTCGGCCGTAGGCATCGACACCTCATTCAAGCAAAGAGCCAACGGCACCCCGAGGGGTGCCGCTGGCGAGGGAGGAGAGATACTGCACTGCCGGCGGGAATATGTGGCCGGCAGCCTTACCCCGGTCCGGTCTCTCCAACGCCGCCGCTCCGACTCGCGGGCGACGCCGGCCGGGGGGAAACCTGTAAGGGGCTCAGGCGAGCGAGCTCACACGTCCGACGAGGCCCTCGGCCTGACCCTGCACCTCGCGGCGCGTGGCCTTGACCGAGCGCTCGAAGTCCCGCCGAGCCGACTTCACCTGGCGCTCCGCCTGACGCCGGTTCTGCTTCGCGGCGCGGAGCACGCGGGTGCGGCGCTGGCGAAGCTCGCGCTCAACGCGCGTGCGGGTGCGCTTCACCTCGCGCACGGCGCGGTTGCGGGCGGTGTTGCCGCGGCGCTCGAACTTGCGCAGGTTGGTGCCGACGCGACGCTGGAGCTTGTCGAGCTCCCGTTCGGCGCTCTCGCGACTCTCGGTGTAGGGCTTTGCCGCCTCGATCACCGAATCGCGGGCGACGAGCGCGGCGCCAACCGGAATCAGCACCACACGCTCGGCCTGCGCCTGCACGGCCTGGATCGCGTTGCGCTCGGCCTGGGCCCGGGTAGCAGCGGCCTTGCGCGCGGACTGGCTGCGCTTCGCAGCATTCCGGCGGCGGGTTGCGGCGGCCTTCTGCGCGGCGGCCGTCCGCTCGGCCTGGGTCTGGGTGGTCTGGCTTCCGGTCTGGGGGGTGGTGCTTCCGGTCTGGGGGGTGGTGCTTCCGGTCTGGGGGGTGGTCTGGCTCTCGGTGGCCATAGAACTGACGCTCCTTCAGTCCAGCGTAAGCTTATTAGATCTAAGTTCGGTAGAAGTATACCGACGAACACCCGTACGTAAACCGGCAGATGGCGGGGGTTACACCGGGGACGGCTCTATGCAGCCTTGGTGCGGGGCCGCGTGCGCTCGAGCCAGCGGCGCGGCGTCTCGAGCTCCTCGATGGTGGGCAGCGCTTCGGGCGCTGCCCAGACGCGGTTCAGGCCCTCGATGCCGGCAGCGTCGGTCACACCGTCGCAGAAGCGCTTTCCGAGCTCGTACTGCTGGAGCTTGATGTTCAAGCCGAGGAGGCGCTCGATCAGCCGCTCGGGGGCGGAGCGACTGCGGCGCCGGGCGTCCATCGCCGCTCTCAGGCGAGCGTGGTCGGGGATCGCTCCGGCAGCGATCGCGTCCATGACGTGCTCGGAATAGCCCTCGATAACCGCCATCGCCGCCTGCATGCGCTCCATGAGGCGGCGCTGGTCGTGCGTCTGCACGAGCGCCGCCAGGCCGCCGTCGCGCCACCGCTCGGTGAGCTTCGCCAGGCTCGGCAGGGAGGGCAGGCCCCCGGCGGCGCCGTGCTCTATGCGCACCTCGACCGCCTTCAGGTACGTGCGGATCATGGAGCTCAGGTGATCCCGCAGCCACGGAACGCCCTGGAACTGGAACACGTGAGTCAGCTCGTGCGCGCAAATCCAGCGCTGGAACGCGTCCGAGTCGACGTTCATCTCGCGCACCGCCTTGCGCATGTTCTGAGCGACGAACAGGAGGCGGGGCGGCGTATCGCCGCCGAGCAGCGACACCTCGTACTGGCCCAGCACTCGCTGCGACACGTATCCCATCACCAGGCCTGCCTCCGCGGCGAGTGTCGCGGAGGCCCCCATGCGCAGGGCCCCGGCGAGCGGGCCTGCGAAGTCGAGCCTCTCGTCGAGCCGCTGGGCGACCGGATCGAGAAGGCGCGAGAGCGCGTCCAGGTTGACCGACGTCCATTCCGCTCGTGTCACTGCCTCTGGCTGCGGAGCGGGGGCGGCCAGGGTCAGGCCGGTGTAGGTGGCGACGTGCGCCTCCATCTCCGAGCAGAGCGCCCGCAGTTCGGCGTCGTCGCCGGCGGGCTCGTCGGCACCAGCGGCCAGGCGAGCGACCTGCCGGGCGAGCGACCAGTCCACCATCCTGCGAAGAAAGCTACAGCTCCGGCAGTTTCTGCCTCAGCGCGGCGACCGGCGCAAACTGGTCGCCGCGCTCCTCGGCGCGAGCGAGCACGTCGTCGGCCTCGAAGACCAGCGTCTCGGGGTCGCCCGCCTCGACCTCCGACCAGTCGAGCGGCGTTGACACGGTCGGCCGCTCGCGAGCGCGCAGCGAGTAGACGCCGACGGTCGTCTTGTGCTCGTCGTTCTGGCTCCAGTCGATCAGCACCTTGCCGCGCCTGAGCTCCTTCTTCTGGCTCGAGACGATCAGCTTCGGGTGCTCCGCCTCGAGGTGCCGCGCGAGGGCCTTCGAGAGCGGCTTGGTGCCGCCGTCGTAGTCGACGTCCTCGACGTTCAGCGGGACGTAGACCTGGATGCCCTTCGAGCCCGAGGTCTTGGCGAAGCACTCGAGCCCCAGTCGGCCGAGTGCCTCGCGCAGGATCAGCGCGACCTCGCAGCATTCGGCCAGCCCGGCGGGCGGCCCGGGGTCGAGGTCGAACGCCATCACCGTCGGGCGCAGAATGTCGTCCACTAGCGACAGGGACGGGTGGAGCTCGAGGTCGGCCAGGTTCGCGAGCCAGACGAGGGTCGGCAGGTCGTCGCAAACGCAGAAGTTGATGCCGGATGCCTCCTCGCTCCGCACCCAGTCGGGAGCGTGCGAGGGGCAGCGCTTCTCGTAGAAGTACTGGCCCTCGACCCCGTTCGGGTAGCGCTTGAGCGTCAGCGGGCGGCCCTGAAGGTGCGGCAGGAGGACCGGCGCGACGCGGGTGTAGTAGTCGATCAGCTGGCCCTTGGTGAAACCCACCGCCGGGTACATCACCTTGTCGAGGTTCGACAAGGAGAGCCGGCGGCCCTCGACCTCCACCTCGACCCTGGTGGCGGCCACGGGGCTAGCTCTTCGCGGTGGTCTTCTTCCGTGACGACGACTTGGAACGTGACTGGGTGCTCTTCTTGCCGGCGCCGTCGCCCTTGGGGCTCTTCGCCGAGGCGATCGACGCCTCCAGAGCGGCCATCAGGTCCGGGACCTCCTTCGGCTCCTCCGGCGGAGCCTCGACCACCACGGTCTCTCCCTGCGCCTTGCGCTCGATCATCTCCAGCACCCGCTCGCGGTACTCGTCGTGGTACTTCTCGGGCTCGAAGTCCGACGTGAGCGAGTCGATCAGCTGCTGCGCCATCTCGAGCTCGCGGTCGCTCGTCTTCTGGTCGCCGTCGGCGGTCGACAGCTCCTCGAGCGAGTCCGGCGGAACCACCTCGTCTGCGAACAGCATCGTCTCCATCGTCAGCACGCCGCCATGCGGGCGGATCGCCACCAGGTTCTCCTTCGAGCGGATCACCACGCGCGCGATCGCCACCTTGCCGGCCTCCTGCATCGCGTCGAGCAGCAGCCGGTAGGCCTTCCCCGCGCCGGTGTCCGGGGCGAGGTAGTAGGGGTGGTCGTAGAAGATCGGATCGATCTCGTCGAGCTCGACGAAGTCCTCGATGTCGATGGTGCGCGTCTTCTGCGGCTCGAGGGCGTCCAACTCGTCCGGCGTGATCGTCACGTACCTGTCCGGTCCGATCTCGTAGCCCTTGATGATCTGCTCGTACGGAACCTCCTCGCCGGACTCGGGGTTGATCCGCTGCTGGCGGATGCGCTGGCCGGACTCGGCGTCGAGCTGGTGAAAGCGCACGGTCTTGCGCGAGACCGCGCTATACAGCTTCACGGGAATGTTGACCAGCCCGAAGCTGATCGCCCCGCTCCAAATTGCACGTGCCATACCTCAAAGTTACCTGTCCTGCGCCGTCGAACCTGCCTCGCGGACGCAATCTTGCGGGTCCTTGTCGGGCCGGAGGCCCTTGAACGAGGGCGCACGCAGGGTTCCGCTCTTCGTCCATTCGCGGAATTCGACCGAGGCCACGAGGCGGGGCTCCACGAAGATCGTGCCCTTCGGGGGCTGGCGGCCCTCGAAGGGGCTGTCGGGCCGGCGGAGGGGCTCGAGCTCGCGGCGAAGCATCGTGAGCGTGCTCTCGGTGAACCCGGTGCCGACCTTCCCCGCGTAGACGAGCCGGCCGTCCTCGTAGACCCCCACCGCGAGCGCGCCCAGGTGGGCGCTGCGCCCCCCCTCGCCCGGCGTCCAGCCGCCGATGACCACGTCCTCGACGTTCACGTTCTTGACCTTGATCCAGCTGGTGGTGCGCCGGCCGGGCTCGTACGTGGAGTCGAGGCGCTTGGCCACGACCCCCTCGATCCCGAGCTGCTTGGTCGCGGCCAGCAGCGCGGTGCCCTCCCCGCGGTGGTAGGGCGGCGTGCGCCAGGCCGGACCCTCCAGCTCGAGGGCCTCGAGGACCTGGCGGCGATCCTCGTATGGCAGCGGCAGCGTCGACCGTCCGTCGAGGTAGAGAAGGTCGAAGATGACGTAGGTCACGGGCGTGTCGCGCATGCGGCGCCTGACCGCCGAGTCGGAGCCCAGGTTCATGCGCGCCTGGAGGCGCTCGAAGCTCGGCCGCCCCTCCTCGTCGAAGGCGACCACCTCGCCGTCGAGGATCAGCCGGCGGGCACCGAGCTCGCGGGCCAGCCCGCGCACCTCCGGATAGCGCGGCGTGAAGTCGGTGAAGTTGCGCCCCTGAAGGTAGACGTGGCCGTGATCGCTGAAGAGGACCGTGCGGATCCCGTCCCACTTGACCTCGAAGCCGAACTTCTGCTCGTTGCGCGGCAGGCTGCCGGTGCGGGCCAGCATCGGCTCGATCCGGTCCGGCATCGGCTCGTAGCCGGGATCCTCGGGCGGGTCCATGCGGTGGATCAGCCAGTCGTTGCCGCGGGTGCGAAAGAGCGCGTAACGCCCGTGCAGCCGTTCGCCGTGGAACGTGGCGATCACCTCGTCCACACGGAACTTCTCAGCCTCGAACGTGCCCCTGTCCCAGACGCTCATCGTGCCCGCGCCATACTCACCCTTCGGGATCTCCCCCTCGAACTCGAGGTACTCGAGCGGGTGATCCTCCGTGCGCACCGCGAGGCGGTTCTCGTCCGGGTGGGCGGGGATGCCCCGGGGGAGCGCCCAGGAGGCGAGCACACCCTCGGTCTCGAGTCGCAGGTCCCAGTGCAGCCGCCGCGCGTGATGCTCCTGAACCACGAAGCGGCGACCGCCCGGCTCGGCCGTGCTCTCGAAGTCGCGCTTTGCCCGGTATGCGCCTAGCCTGTCGGCCATCGCACAGATCCTGACGATCGGCCACTCGACGCACGAGCTCGCGCCGTTTCTCGACCTGCTGCGCGGGCGCGGAGTCGAGACCCTCGCGGACGTGCGCCGCTACCCGAAGTCGCGGCGGATGCCGTGGTTCGGCGAGGGCCCCCTCGCCACCGCGTTGGGCACGACCGGGATCGAATACATGCACCTACCGGAGCTCGGCGGGCGGCGGGACCCGCTCCCGGGCTCGCAGAACGGGGGCTGGCGCGTCCGGCAGTTCCGGGGCTACGCCGACCACATGTCGAGCGACGAGTTCACCGCCGGGCTGGAGCGGCTCGAAGCGGTGGCCCGGGAGCGCCTCACCGCCGTGATGTGCGCGGAGGCCCAGTGGTGGCGCTGCCATCGGCGCCTGCTCTCGGACGCCCTGCTGGCCCGCGGCTGGGAGGTCGTGCACCTGGACGCCCGCGGGGGCGCCGACCCGCACGCGCTCACCGACTTCGCCGTAGCGGAGGGACGGCGCGTGACCTACCCGCCGGCCCAGGAGGCGCTCAGCGGCGTCTCGTCCAAGGAACGGCGCAGCTCGTCGATCGACTCGTAGACGCACGCCGCGCCGGCGTCGAGGAGCTCCTGCTCCGAGAAGCCGCCCGTGAGCACGGCGATGGTCTCGACGCCGGCCCGCTTCGCCGCCTCGCAGTCCCAGGTCGAGTCGCCGATCATCACGCAAGCGCCGCCGCCCACCTTCTCGCGCGCCACCTCAACGAGGTCGGGCTCCGGCTTGGTCGCATCAACGTCCGCGGCGGTGGTCCAGCCGTCCGCGAGCCGGCGCGCGTCGAGCAGATCGAGGTAGTGCTCGACCTCGTCCGCCTTCGCCGAGCTGGCGAGCACCACGGCGTGGCCGCGCTCCTTGAGGTCGACTATCAGCTCCCTCGCGCCGTGCAGGGCCTCCACCTCGTCGACGAGTTCGCCGTAGAAGCCCTTTTCGGCGTCGCGGATGTCGTCGCCCTTCCCGTTCTCCACATCCTCGCCGCCCAGCGCCCGGACCAGGTGGTCGCCGCCCATGCCGATATGGCGGTGGATGCGCCAGATGGGCAGCACCTCGCCGTGCCGGCGGAAGGCCCGATACCAGGCAAGGGCGTGCTGGTAGTTCGTGTCCACGAGCGTTCCGTCGACGTCGAGGATCGCGGCGGGCGTCATGGCGCTCCGTGTTCCCGGCGAGGGGAGCAAGAAACCGTCAGTGCGGATCGTGTTGATCGAAGGTGTCGAGCAGCTGCCGCATCCCGGCGGGATCCCGGGCACAGAAGGCGCGCGAGCGCATCGCCAGGTCGAGCGTCTCGCCGCCCGGGAACGCCACGGAGCCACCCGCCTCGCGCACCAGGAGCTGGCCCGCGGCCGCGTCCACGGAGCGGACCTCACGCAGGGAGACCATCGCGTCGAGGCGGCCGGCGGCTACGAGGCACATGCTCACGGCGACCGAGCCGAGGACCCGTAGGCGCCGGGCGCCGGTGGCGGCTATCGCATTCGCCGCGGCGGCGACGAGCCGCGGGCGCGCGGTCTCCAGGCCGAGCACCTCGAGCGGGCCGGGCTCGAGCGGCGCAAGCGGCCGGTCGTCGGACCACGCCCCCTCGCCCCGTACGGCCCACCATTCCCGCGGCCGGTCCAGCTCGGCGACGTAGCCGAGCTCGACGTCGCCCATGCGGGGGCCGCCCGCCACGGCTATCGAGACGCAGGCGGAGGGCAGGCCGCGCTTAGCGTTGAGCGAGCCGTCGATCGGGTCGACCACCACGCGGACCGGGCCGCCGCCCGAGAGCTCGAGCTCGCCGCGCTCCTCCGTGACCACCGTCAGCGGGATTCCGAGCGTCTGCAGCTCCGCGAGAATGGCTTCCTCGGCAGCCCGGTCGATCACCAGCGTGGTATCGCCGCCCTCGCCCCGGCCGGTCTCGAGAGCGCGTTCCGCGGTCGTCTCGAAGCCCGCGACGGCCTCGCGGGCGGCACGCGCCGCGCGGCGACAGGAACCGAGCCAGTCGGCGTCGGGAAGCCCCATGCAGCGGCGTATCCTAGGCGGGGATGCCCGGAGCCCTCGACGGCCTGAACCGTTCGCAGCAGGCCGCCGTCTCTCACCCCGGCGGCCCTCTCCTCGTTGTCGCCGGCGCAGGCACCGGCAAGACCCGAACGCTCACCCGCCGCTTCGCGTGGCTGGTCGAGCAGGGAGTCCCCGCCGACGCCGTACTCGCCCTCACCTTCTCCTCTCCCGCGGCGTCGGAGATGCGCGAGCGGCTCGAAGAGCTCCTCGAAGACCCCTACGAGGAGCTGCACGTCGCGACCTTCCACGCGTTCTGCACGCGCCTGCTCCAGGACGAGGCGCTCGAGGCGGGCGTCGATCCGTTTCTGTCGCCGGTGACCCCGGCCGACCGCCTGGCCCTGCTGCTCGAGCGACTCGACGACCTGACGCTCCGCCACCACGAGACCCGGGGGAATCCAGCGCCGCTGCTCGCGAGCTTCGTCTCCCGCATCGACCGCCTGAAGGACGAGATGGTGTCCGCCGCGGACTACCGTCGCCACGCCGAGCGACTCGCCGCCGCCCCGGACGGGGACGCGGCGCGAGCTCACGCCGAGCGCGAGCTCGAGTTCGCCCGCCTCTACGAGGACCACGACCGCCTTCTGTCGGAGCGCGGCGCGCTCGATTTCGGCGACCTCATCGTGCGCGCCTTCCGCCTGCTCCACGAGTGTCCTCATGTGCGTGAGCGGATCGCACGCCGCTACCGCCACGTGCTCGTCGACGAGTACCAGGACACGAACTTCGCGCAGGGGATGCTGCTGCGGCTGCTGGTCGAGGAGCACCGCAACGTGACCGTGGTGGGCGACGACGACCAGGCCATCTATCGCTTCCGCGGCGCCTCGCAGAAGAACATCGTCGACTTCCGGCGGGAGTTTCCGGACGCCGAGCTGGTGCGGCTCGAGCGCAACTACCGCAGCGGCCGGCGAATCCTGGAGGCGGCCGCGGCCGTGGTGGCGCCATCGCCCGAGCGGATCGAGAAGAAGCTCAAGGGGGTGAGCGGCGGCCGCGTTCGGTTCTGGCGCTGCCGCTCCGAGCGAGCGCAGGCCCAGGCAGTCGCCGCCGAGGCCGAGCAGCTGATCGGCGCCGGCGTGGCGCCGAACGAGATCTGCGTGCTGGTGCGGTCGGTCAAGAACGAGGGTCCGGTCCTGGCGTCGGCGCTCGAGGAGCGGGCGGTGCCCGCCCGCACCCGCGGGGCGGCCGCGTACTTCCAGCGCGCCGAGGTGCGCGACGTGCTCGCGTGGCTGCGAGCCCTGGCCGATCCGAACGACTCGGGCGCGGTGGTGCGGGCACTCAGCCGGCCTCCCGTGGAGCTGCGCTCGGTCGACGTTGCGCGCCTCACTCAGCTCGCCCGCCGGCGAAAGCTCGACATGCCCTCGGCGGTGGCGGCGGCGCTCGAGGGACCGCAGCTGTCCGAGGAGGGTCGCGACCGGGCGCGGGTCTTCCTGCGCCTCTATCGCTCCGCCTGCACCGCCTTCGAGGACCGCCGCCCCGACGCCTTCGTGCTCCGCCTGATCGAGCGCATCGGACTTCGCCGCCAGCAGGTGTTCGCCACCCACGCCGACACCGTCGAACGGCTGCGCAACATCGCCAAGCTGCCCGAGCTCGCGACGGCGTACATGCACCGAGAGCCGCAGGCCACCGCGCGCGACTTCACCCGCTACCTCGCGGCCGTGGCGGAGTCGGGGCTGCGTGAGGAAGAGGCCGTCGGGACGCCGTCCGCGCCCGCCGTGCAGGTGATGACGATGCACGCCGCCAAGGGGCTCGAGTTCGACCACGTCTTCGTGGTCGGCCTCTCCGCCGCGCGCATGCCGGGGCCGTTTCGCCCGCAGCCCGATGGGGTTCCCGACGAGCTGCTCAAGGAGAGCGTTCCCGGCGGGGGCGCGCGCGAGGCGGCCGAGGCGGAGATGCGGCGCCTGCTGCATGTGGCCATGACCCGCGCCCGCAAGGGCCTGGTGCTGGCGTGGGCGGAGGCGGCGGCGCCCGGCATCACTCCGCGGCCGTCGCCGTTCTACGAGGAGGCGAGGGCGGCGGTCGGGGTCGAGGAGGAGGTGATCGAGGAGGAGCTCTTCGGGCCGGCGGAGGGCCTCCACTCCACGTTCCGGATCATGCGCGACGAGCTGCTCGACACGGTCGCGCGGGTGGGAGGACGGCTCGGGGAAATGCGGCTCGACACGTACCTCGACGTCGACCAGGCGGTGTCGCGCTACCTGGAGCTGATCAAGGTGGCCGCCCTGATCGAGCGCGTCAAGGAGGGACAGTCGCTCGAGGCTGCGCTGCCCGCCGTGAACGAGATCCTCGTCCAGTGCGCGACCCCGGAGCAGCGCGAGATCCTCGAGCAGTCCGCCCTCGACGCCTGGCTGCGCGACAGCGAGCGCGACCCGGCAAGGCGCCCGGCCGCGGCGCAGAACGGCTCCGAGCCCTCGCTTGATCCGTTCATCCCCCGCCGCGGGCGCGGCCTCATGCTGTCCGCCTCCGACATCGACACCTACCGGATCTGTCCACTCAAGTACAAGTTCGCGCGCGTCTTCCGGATCCCCCAGGAGCCGACGATCCACCAGCGCTTCGGGATCGTGCTGCACCAGGTGCTGGAGCGCTTTCACTCACAGGGTGGCGGTCCCCTCTCGGCGCTGATGGACCTGTTCGAGGCCTCCTGGCGGCGTTCGGGTTTCGGCGACTCCGACGACGAGCGGCAGTTCCGCGAGCGCGCCGTGGAAGCGCTCGAGCGCTACTGGCGCCAGGATCGCGAGTCCGAGGCCGAGCCCGTCTGGTTCGAGCGCAGCTTCGCTTTCCGGCTGGGGCCGCACCTGCTGCGAGGCCGCGTCGACCGCGTGGACCGCCGTCCGGACGGCAGCTACGAGCTGATCGACTACAAGACCGGCAAGTCGAAGACCGAGGAGGAGCTGCACGAAGACGTGCAGCTCTCGCTCTACCAGATGGGCGCCCGCGAGTCATGGCGGCTCGAGACCTCGGCCCAGAGCTACCTCTACGTGCTCACCGGCGAGAAGGTGCCGGTTGAGCACTCCGACGAGGAGCTCGAGCGGGTGAAGTCCACGGTCGCGGGCATCGCCGGCGGGATCCTCAAGCAGGACTTCGAGCCGAAGCCCTCGGCCGAGGTCTGCCGCCTCTGCGACTACCGGATCATCTGTCCGGCGGCTGAGAAGTAGGGCCCGGCTCGTCCGGACCTCGCTGCTGGCGCAGGAAGCGTTGAAAGTCGCGCGCGATCGTGTCGGCCGAGGGGAGGCTCTGCTCCGATGGCGGATTCTCCGCCTGGACCTCGTCCATGGCCGTCTCGAGCCGCTCCACGAACGCCTTCACCTCAGGGTCGCTCGCGACGGCCGCGCTCACCTGGCGCTCGTAGTCCTCGGCGGCGGATTCCAGCTCCGCGGCATCCACGGCCACGCCGGCGGTTCCCTCGAACGCCCGCACCAGCGCCAACGCCACCTTGGGATTGGGGGACGCCGCGACGTAGTGCGGCACCGACGCCCACAGGCTGGCGGCAGGCAGCCCCGCGGCGGCACAGCCGTGCTGGAGGACGCCGACGATGCCGGTCGGCCCCTCGTAGCGGGTGCGCTCGAAACCGAGTCGCTCCACCAGGGACAGGTCCGAGGCGAAGCTGCTGACCGCCACCGGCCGACTGTGCGGAACGTCGGCGAGCAGCGCTCCGAGGGTGATCACCATCTGCACCTGAAGCGCGCGCGCGGTCGTCACCACGTTCTCGGTGAAGCGCCGCCAGCGAAGGGACGGCTCCGTGCCCTGAAGCAGCACGAGGTCGCTGTCCGCGCCCGGCACCACCGCGACCGAAACGGTGTTGTCCGGCCAGTCGATCTCGCGTGAGCGGCCCTCGGTCAGCCGCACGGTCGGCCGGACGGCGGTGAAGTCGTAGTACTCCTCGGGGTCGATGCTGGCGACGTCGGAGGCATCGAAGGAGCCGCGGATGAACGACACCGCGGCGGACGCCGCCTCGCCGGCGTCGTTCCAGCCCTTGAATGCGCAGACCATTACCGGGTCGCGCAGCTTGGGTCGGTCCGACCAGATCACGTCGCTCATCGCATTCACCGTACCCGACGCGCCACGGCGTCAGTGCCCGAATCGCCGGCGCTGTCCGATCGGGCGGTCACGATTGGGCGCGTGGCCACACTCGCGAAGCAGCGGACGGCGATTGCCGAGCTGCGCGCCGGCGGGGAGGTCGAGGGGGTGTTCGCCTGCACTCGGAAGGACCGCCTCACCGCCAAGAGCGGCGCCCCCTACCTCGCCGTCGAGCTGCGCGACCGCACGGGCGCGATCCAGGCGCGCGCGTTCCGCGACGCCGACTTCCTGGCCGGTCAGTTCGAGCGCGGCGATCTGGTCTGGGTGGCCGGTCGGGTCGAGCGCTTCCGGGACGAGCTCCAGGTGGAGCTGCGCACGATCCGCCGCGCCGATTCCGCCGGCGCCGACCCCGCCGAGTTCCTGCCCGTCGCCTATCGCGATCTCGACGAGCTCGACGGGTTTCTCGAGCATTTGGCGCGTGAGGTCTACGACCCGGACCTGCGCGCGCTCCTCGACTCGTTCCTGGGCGACGCGAGCTTCCGCGTCGAGCTCCGCCGTGCTCCCTGCACCCGCTCCGGCCATCACGCCTACCTCGGCGGCCTGCTCGAGCACACGGTCGCCGTGGGTACGCTCGCGCTCGAGGCCTGCTCCCTCCACCCGCGCCTGAACTCCGACCTGCTTCTCTGCGCTGCGATCCTGCACGACCTGGGCAAGACGCGCGAGTTCGACCTCGGCGCCGAGATCGCGCTCAGCGAGGCCGGTGCCCTGGTGGGTCACCTCGTCCTCGGCCAGCAGCTCGTCTCGGAGCGGGCGCACCGGCTCGAGGCCTTTCCCCACGAGAAGCTCCACGCCGTCGCGCACTGCCTCCTGGCCCACCACGGGCCCGACGCGCTGACCGGCAAGCGCTTCCGGTCGCCGGAGGCGCTGGCCCTCTATCGCCTCAACGCCGTCGACGCCGCGGTCAAGGGGGCGCTCGAGCACGGCTTGACGTAACGTCAGCGCCGTGTTCCCCGACCGCGGCATCCTCGTCTGGCTCGAGCGCCTGCGAGAGGAGGTGCCGGGCATCGAGCCACTCGACGCGCACACCCACCTCGGCGCGAATGACCCCGACGGCTACCGCTGCACGCGTCAAGAGCTGGTGGAGTCACTGGAGCGTCTCGACGGCCGGGCGATCGTGTTCGCCATGCAGGAGCCGGACGGCTATCCCGCCGCGAACGACATGATTCTCGATGCGACCGCGGCCGCCGACGGGCGCCTCTTCCCCTTCTGCCGGCTGGACCCGCACGACAACCCGCTCGCCGAGGCCCGCCGCTGCCTCGAGGCGGGCGCCCGCGGAATCAAGCTGCACCCGCGGGCCGAGGGCTTCACGCTCGACCACCCGGCGCTTCGGGATGTGTTCGCCCTGGCGGACGAGGAGAGGCTGCCGGTGCTCTGCCACGCCGGCCGCGGCATTCCGGCTCTCGGCCGCGACGCGGTCGACGCCTGCGGACGCCACCCGGGGATGCGGCTGATCCTCGCCCACGCCGGCATATCCGACCTCGCCTGGATCTGGCGCGCGGCCCAGAACTACCCGAACCTCTACTTCGACACGTCCTGGTGGTTGCCGAGCGACCTCCAGACGGTGTTCGCGCTCGTGCCGCCAGGACAGATCCTGATGGCGAGCGACGCTCCCTACTCGCCTCCCGCCTTCGGAGCCACGATGACGATGCGGCATGCCCTCCAGATCGGGCTGGAGCCGGATCAGGTTCGCGCGGTTTTGGGTGGCCAGGCCGCCCGGCTGCTGGCGCGAGAGGAGCCACTCGACCTCGGTCCCGCAATCGGCACCGAGCGCATCTCGCGCGACCCACTGCTCGAGCGGGTCCACTCCTATCTGCTGAGCGCCGTCGGTCAGATGCTCGGCGGGCTGGATCCCGCGGAGATGCTCGCCCTGGCGAAGCTCGCGTGCGAGGTGGGCAACGACGCGCCCCAGGCCCCCGTCTGCCGCATGATCCTCGCACTGATCGAGGAGCAGTCCAGCTACACCCCGGATCCCGATCGCGATCCGCGACGGCGCCTCACTCCCGGCGTGCAACTCATCGTCGCCGCCGCGGGGGTCGCGCGCACACCGGACGTGACGCTGCCGCCGGCGCCGCGGGACGCCGACGTGGCCGAGCGGGTCCGCGGCGAGCTCTCGGAGTAGGAGCGTTCAGGCGACTTCGCGGAGGGCCTCGAGCTCGCGCCGAGTGGCGAGCCGCTTGAGCGCCTTCGACTCGAGCTGGCGTACGCGCTCGGCCGACAGGCCGAGCCGGCGCCCGGTCTCTCGGAGCGGCTGGGGATCGTCGCCGTTGATCCCATAGCGGAGACGGATCACGTTGCGCTCCGGTTCCGGCAGCTCCTCGATCGTGCGCCGCAGGAGCTGCTCGCTCAGGCTCACCTCGACCTCCTCGTCCACCGGAGGCGCGCCGCCCTCCAGCAGATCGCCGAGCGCCGTCTCGCCCTCCTCGCCCACGGGACGATCGAGGCTCGTGACGGTGCGTGCCGCGTCGCGGACCTCCTCGACCTGCGGCAGCGGGAGCTCGGCCAACCTGGCGATCTCCTCGTCGCTCGGGTCGCGGCCGAGCTTCGCCAGCAGCTCGCGCTCGGCGCGGGCGATCTTGCGCTCGCGCTGGCCGATGTGCACGGGAATGCGGATCGTGCGCGCCTTGTTCGCCAGTCCGCGCTGGATCGCCTGGCGGATCCAGAAGGTCGCGTAAGTGGAGAACTTGTAGCCCTTGCGCCAATCGAACTTCTCGGCGGCGCGGATCAGGCCGAAGATGCCCTCCTGGATGAGATCGAGCAGCGACAGCTCCTGGCCCTGGTACTTCTTCGCGATCGAGACGACCAGGCGCAGGTTCGAGTTGATCATCCGCTCCTTCGCCTCGAGGTCGCCCTGCTCGATCCGCTTCGCCAGCTCGACCTCCTCCACCGCCGTCAGGAGCGGGTAGCGGCGTATCTCGTTGAGGAAGAGCTGGAGCGCGTCCGTGGTCGCTGCTGCCAGCTCGCCGTTGCGGAACGTCGTCGGCTCGACGCCCGAGCGACCGCAGTCATCCGAGAGGTCGATGCCATGGCTCTCGATGTAGGCCTCGAGCACGTCGACGTCGGCGTCCGAAAGGTCGAGGGCCTGCCCCAGCTCGTGGAGCTCGGACAGGTGTACGCACCCGCGCTCTTCTCCGCGGGCCAGCATGGCGGCCACCTCCGGCCTGGACGTGACATCTGCCGCGGCCACGTTCCCCATGCTACGCCGCCGCGGCACCGGCCGCCGATAGGCGGTCGAGCGATCGCCGGAGCAGCCGGGAGACGTGCATCTGAGAGACACCCACGCGCTCGGCGATCTCGGCCTGGGTCATATCGTGCTCGAAGCGGAGCTCGAGAATCGCCCGCTCGCGCGTTGGGAGCGCCTCGAGCGTTCCCCGGAGCGTCTCACCGATCTCGACGAGCTCGTATCCGTGCTCGTCGGCTCCCAGGGAGTCGGCGTAGGTCCAGCCGCCGTCGTCGGCGCTCGTAGCCCGCGGCGCATCGAGCGAAGTGGCCTCATATGCGGTAGCCGCCTCCATCGCCTCCAGTACGTCCTCCACCGACGCGCCGACGGCGGCGGCGAGGTCGCGCGGCCGAGGCGAGTGGCCCAGCCTCGCAGGCAGGGCGCCGAGCGCATCGGTGACCTTCATCACGAGCTCCTGCGTCGCCCGCGGCACGTGCACCGCCCAGCCCTTGTCGCGGAAGTGGCGCTTGAGCTCGCCGAGCATGGTCGGCACCGCGTAGCGGGTGAAGCTGCCCCCTCGCAGTGGGTCATAGCGATCCACCGCCTTCAGCAGGCCGACACAAGCGACCTGAACCAGATCCTCCTGCGACTCGCCGGCATGCCGGTAACGCGACGCGAGCTGACGCGCCAGCGACATGAAGCGCAGCACCAACTCCTCGCGGGCCTCGAGGTCGCCCTCGTCGTGGTATCGCAGGAGCAGCCCTTCGTCCGTGACCTTCCGCGGCGCCGGCGATTGGGCCTCAATCGGACCCTCCGCCAGAGCGGCAGTAGCCATGCCGTAGAGCACCTCCTCGCAGTTAAATTGGCTGCGGGAAGTCGGCTTCCCGGACCGCCGTGCGGACGGGAAGGCGTCCCTCGAACCAACCTGCCTCAAATATCACCCTTTCGGGCAGGGATGAAACTTGTGGGTCAGCCTTGCGCCGGCCCCGGCGCGCAGATCCGTGCTAACCCAGCGCGGAGGCGTCGTCGACCATCTCGAGCCGCTCCTCGAGCCGCGTGATGGAGAACACCCGCTGCACCGCATCGGGGCCGCGGACTATCACCACCCTCCTGCCCTCTTCACGCGCGCGCTCGTCCGCCGTGACGAGGCAGCGCAGGCCGGTGGAGTCGAGAAAGGTGAGCTTCGAGAGGTCGAGCACGACGACGGCCGGAGCGGAGGCCTCAGCCCGGCGCAGCGCGTCCTGGACCTTGCCCACCGTCGACAGATCGAGCTCTCCCTTGAGAGAGATGTGTATGGGCCCGTTACGGTCCTCGGTCTGGACCTCGAGGATCTCCACCGCGCCCCACGCTAGCGGGTCGCGCGCCGCGAGGGAAGACCACCTTCCGCGCGAGCTGCCCGGCGAAGAGGAGCTGCACGGCCGCGAAGCACAGCTCGAGGGTGCGCTCCGAAACGGCGTTGGCGAGCACGACGCCAGCCAAGACTCCCAGCGGCGAGAGCACGCCGATGACGAGGCCGTCGCCGAGTCGCACGTTGCCGTAGGTGCGCTGGCGCCAGGTCCCGACGAGCGAGACGAGGACGATCGCGAGCAGGGAGGTAGCCTCCGCCTCCAACTGCGACTGGTCGGCGAACACCACCAGGGCCGGCACGAAGAGCACGGCGCCGCCGACGCCGAGGAGCCCGCCGGTCATCCCCCCACAGAAGCCCAGCACGAGCAGGCCGATCCAGTCGAGTGGGGTCATCTAGACACCTAGAAGACGAGGACCGCCGCGGAGCCGAGCAGCAGCACGATGAAGGCGGCGGCGACCGCACGCTCCGAGAGCCGCTGCTGAATCGCCGCGCCGGCCAACACGCCCGCCATCCCCGGCAGCGCGATCAGCAGGCCGCGCCCGACGTCGACGTTCCCGTAGACCGCCTGAGCGGCGGCGCCCAGGGCGCCGATCACGACGATCGCCGCGAGCGAGGTGCCCGTCGCCTCCCGCTGGGAGTACCCGAACCAGAGCACGAGCAGGGGGACGATGATGGTCCCGCCCCCGACCCCGAACAGGCCCGAGAAGACGCCCGCCGCGGTGGCGATGGCGCCGAGGCGAGGCAACCGCGCCGACATCGCGGGGCATACTAAGGCCGTGTCCGCTCCCCAAACCCAGGCGCTCGCCGACGCCCTGCAGCCGCTGACCACCGACCCGGCGCGCGGAGCCGTCTTCTGCGATATCGACGGGACGCTCGCCCCGATCGTGCGCCGCGCCGAGGACGCGCACGTGCCGGTGGAGGTCTCGCTCCTGCTCGGGAGGCTCGCGCGCCGGTACGGCTGCGTCGCCTGCATCTCCGGCCGCTCGGCCACCGAGGCGCGGCGGCTGGTGGGCGTGGGCGGGATCACCTATGCCGGCTCGCACGGCGCGGAGCTGCTCGCGCCCGGCTCGAGCCGGCCGCACGCCCTCGAGGCCTTCAAGAGCTGGGAGGACCGGGTGCGTCGGTTCGCCCTGGACCGCGACACGCCGGAGATGCGCAGGCTGCGGGTGCGGATCGAGGACAAGGGCGCCATCGCCGCACTCCACTGGCGCGGCGTGCCCGACGAGGACGCGGCGCGCACCCACCTCGAGAGGATCGCCGAGGAGGCCGAGGCGGCCGGCCTCCACACTCACTGGGGACGCATGGTGCTCGAGATCCGACCACCGGTTCCGATCGACAAGGGGCAGGCGGTGCGCACCCTCGTCGAGGGGGCGGGGTCGCGCTCCGCCCTCTTCGGCGGCGACGACGCAACCGACCTCGATGCCTTCGGGGCGCTCGAGTCCTTGCAAGCCGAAGGCCGGCTCGAGGCGGTAGTACGCGTTGGGGTCCGCTCGGACGAGGGTCCGGCGGCGATCGTCGAGCGAGCGGACATCGTGGTCGACGGCGTGGAGGGCTTCAGGCGAGTGCTCACCGCGCTCGCGGACGGGTGAGATTTCGCGACTTCCTCCGGGTGGCCGTGCTGCTCTTCGGCGGCGCCGCGACGGCGCTCGCCGTCGTCTCGGTGGTGGGCGCCACCCGCGAGGACACGAACACGCTCGTCTACGTGGCGGCGGGGTGGTGGGTCGTCGCCGCCATCGCCGGCCTCTGGCTCGGGCGCAGGCCGGTGGCGACGTCCGGAATAGCCGGCCTGCTCGCCTCGGCCCGGCGCACCAACACCCTGCCGGAGCTCGAGCCCGGCACCGTGATGTTCAACCGCCTGTGGCCGCTCGCCGTGCTGGCGGTCGCCTCCGGTGTGATCGGCTTCTTCCTCCCACAGGTGCCGGTCGTCGCGACCGGCTACTGCCTGCTGATGGCGCTCCTGTGGCGGAACCAGCACGCCGCGGTGGCGGCGGTCGAGGGCCGCGACGGCGTGGAGTTCTGGTTCGACAAGACCTCGCCGTTCGGCGCGCCGAAGCTCCTGCGCCTCCCCGGCCTGCGCAGGGTGGAACCCGTGGAGGCGGAGCCGGTCCGCTAGTGGGGGCGGCCCCGCTTGCGGAGACGCGCGAGCTCGGGCCAGGGACGCGTGTTCGCCACCTGCGGCGCCGTGAGCCACGCGCGGCGGGCGGTCGCAACGCCGTAGCGCGGGTGGCGCCGGAGCTCGTCGACGTCGTGGGCGTCCGAATCGATCACGAGCGTCAGGCCCGCGTCGGCCGCCGCACGCGCGTAGACGTCGTTCAGGTCGCGCCGATTGGGATTGGCGTTGATCTCGAGGAAGGTGCCGGTCTCGACGGCCTTCTCGATCACCCGATCGACGTCGAGCTCATACGGTTCGCGACGGCCGAGAATCCGGCCGGTCGGATGTCCGATGGCGTCGACCAGTGGGTGCTCCATGGCGCGCAGCATGCGCCCGGTCTGCTCCTTCTCCGACAGACGGAAGGAGGTGTGCAGGCTCGCGATCACCCAGTCGAGCTGCTCGAGCAGGTCGTCGGCGTAGTCGAGCGAGCCGTCCGGAAGGACGTTCGTCTCGGTGCCAGCGAGCATGGTCAGGCCCGGCACGTCGAGCGACCTGATGCGCTCGATGTGGCGGAGCAGCTCGTCGGGCTGGACGTCGTTGCCGAAGCCGTGCGAGGCCGAGTGTTCGGTGATCGCGACGTACTCGTAGCCGCGCTCGCGTGCCGCCGTCGCCATCTCCTCGAGCGTGTTGCGCCCGTCGGAGAGCACGGTGTGCATGTGGAGGTCGCCGCGTATGTCGCCGACCTCGATCAGCTGGGGTAGGCGGTGTTCGCGAGCGGTCGCGAGCTCGCCGCGGTTCTCGCGCAGCTCGGGCGGGATGAACTGCATCCCGAGCCGCTCGTAGACCTCGTGCTCGCTCCGATAGGCGACCGACTCGCCGCTCTCGTCGTCCGCGATGCCGTACTCGCTCACGTGCAGGCCGCGCCTCACCGCCTCGGTGCGGAGGGCCTCGTTGTGCCTGCCGGAGCCGGTGAAGTGCTGAAGCAGGTTGCCGAAGGCCTCCTCGGGCACGATCCGCAGATCGACGGGAAGGCCGGAGTGCGTGAGCGCCCTGGCGCCGGCCTCGCCCGAGGCCTGCACCTCGTCGACCGCCTCGAGACCGCGGAAGACCTCGACCAGCGCGGCGGGGTCGCTGGAAGCGGCCACGATGTCGAGGTCCTTGACGGTGTCGGTCATGCGCCGGGCGCTGCCGGCGAGCTCGACCCGGATTACGCTCGGGTGCTCCCGCAGCGCGGCGACGAGCCCCTCCCCGACCACCAGCGCCCTCGAGAGCAGCAGACGGGTCTGGGGGCGCCCATCCGCGCCGGCCGCCAACGCGGCCAGCAGGTTCTCCTCCGCCTTCTTGCCGAAACCCGGCACGTCCTTCAAGCGTCCCTGCTCGGCCGCCTCCCGCAGATCGTCGAGTGAGGACACTCCGAGCTCGTCGTACAGCTGCCGGGCGCGCTTGGGGCCGAGGCCGGGAATGCGAGTGATCTCGACGAGGCCCGACGGGATGCGCCCCTTCAGCTTGTCGGCCGATGGAATCGAGCCGGTCTCTAGGAGGGCGTCGATCTTCTCGGCGATCGTCCTGCCCACGCCGGCGAGCTCCTCGACGCGACCCTGGCGTGCCAGCTCCTCCACCGAGACGCCCGCCTCGCGGATGGCCTTGGCCGCGTTGCGATACGCCACGACGCGATAGACGACCGCGCCGTCGAGCTCGTACAGGCTCGCCAGCTCGTCGAAGGCCTCCGCGATGTCGCCGTTGCGCATGGTGAGGTGACTAGCGTACGCGGCTTCGTGGCCGGCGTCTGGCTCATCCTCCCGACCTATAACGAGGCGGACAACCTCGACCCGATCGTACGGGCCGTTCTGCCGCGACTCGAGGCTACGGGGCTGCCGCACACGGTCCTCGTCGTGGACGACGGCTCGCCGGACGGCACGGGCGAGATCGCCGACCGGCTGGCCGCCGAGCTGCCGCCGGTGCGCGTGCTTCACCGCGTCCGTAAGCAGGGGCTCGGTCGCGCCTATCTGGCCGGCTTCGAGATCGCCCTGGACGCCGGCGCCGACCTGGTGATGGAGATGGACGCGGACTTCTCCCACGATCCCGCCGACGTCCCGCGCCTCATCGCCGCTGCCGGTGCCGCCGATCTCGCGCTCGGGTCTCGCTACGTGACCGGGGGCGGGGTTGAGAACTGGGGACCCCTGCGCCGTCTGATCAGCCGTGGCGGCTGCGCGTACGCGCGGCTCGTGCTCGGGATCCCGGTGCGCGATCTCACCGGTGGGTTCAAGTGCTTCAACCGTCGCGTGCTCGAGGGTCTTGACCTCAGCCAGGTGCACGCCAATGGGTACGGTTTTCAGATCGAACTGACGTACAAGGCCGTGCGGGCCGGGCACACCGTGACCGAGGTGCCCATCCTGTTCGGTCAGAGGCGCATGGGGGTCTCGAAGATGACGCCGCCCATCGCCCTCGAAGCCGTATGGAAGGTGCTCGCGCTTCGCCTGCGGCGGTGATGGATCGATGCCGGGCAAGGCGCTATATTTTTTATAGCGACTCGCGTTAAACGCATCGGGGAGACAAGGAGCAGCCGTGGCAGGCGCAATCAACGAGGTGACCGATCAGAACTTCCAGGCCGAGGTTCTCGAGGGAGAGAAGCCGGTGCTGGTGGACTTCTGGGCGCCCTGGTGCGGGCCCTGCCGGATCGTGCAGCCGCACCTCGAGGAGCTGGCGGGCGAGCGCGAGGACCTGCGCATCGTCAAGCTGAACGTTGACGACAATCCGCAGACGGCGGCCCGCTACGGCGTGATGTCGATCCCGACGCTGCTCCTCTTCAAGCAGGGTCAGGTCGCACACCAGATCATCGGCGCGCTGCCGAAGAGCCGGCTGGTCCAGGAGATCGAGCCGGCGCTGGCCGCTTAGCGCTACCTCCCTCAGCGCGGGGAGGCGCGCGTCACGTTGATCGTCAGGGGCCGGCCCTCGATCTCGGCCTTCTGGGCGCCGTCGGACCCCTCGTAGGCGAGCGAGGTGGCCAGAGTTTCGCCCGCCACGTAGTCCTCGTGCGCCCGGGCCGCGGCCAGCAGCTCCTGGTCCCCTCCGAGGATCAGCGCGATCCGGTCCTCGACATTCAAGCCAGCGTCGCGCCGCGCCGCCTGCACCGCGTGCACCACCTCGCGTGCGAGACCCTCCCGGCGCAGCTCGCGGTCCAGCTCCAGGTTGAGCGCCACGGCGTGGGTCCCCGAGCGCTCGACCTGATAGCCCTCGAGTGGCTGGAGCACGATCTGGACGTCCTCGGGGCCGATCTCGTGCTCCTGGCCGTCGAAGTTGACGCCCACCCGACCCCCCTCTCGGAGCCGGCCCGGGTCGAGCGCGGCGATCGCGGCCGCCACCTGCGGCATCTGCTTGCCAAAACGTGGGCCGAGCGCCCGGTAGTTCGGCTTCAACTCGAAGCGGCCGAGCTGGTCCGCCTCCGAGACATAGCGGAGCGACTTGACGTTCAGCTCCTCCCGCACCAGCGCCTCGAAGCGCTCGATCGCGGTGCGCTCGCGATCCGCCGCCACTACGACCGCCTCGCGGAGCGGTTGGCGCACCTTGACCTTGGCCTGCGCACGGGCCGCCCGGCCGAGCTCGACGGCGTCGCGCGCCACCCGCATCTGCCACTCGAGCTCATCGTCCCGCTCCGCCGGGGCCGGGAAGTCGCACAGGTGCACCGACGGCTCGGTCGAGTCGAGGTTCTCGTAGATCTCGTCCGCGACGAACGGCGTCAGCGGGGCGAGGAGCTCGGCGATCGTCACGAGGCACTCGTGGAGCGTCGCGAACGCGCCCGGATCGCCGTCCCAGAAGCGCCGGCGCGAGCGGCGCACGTACCAGTTCGAAAGGTCATCGACCAGCTCGCCGATAGCCCGCCCGGCGAAAGTCGTGTCGTAGTCCTCCATCCGCTCGATCACCCGCTCGACCGTCCCGTTCAGACGAGAGAGGATCCAGCGGTCCAGATCGGTGCGCTCGCCGTCGCTCGCCGGCTCGTTCACATTCGCGTAGAGGACGTAGAACGCGTAGATGTTCCAGAGCGGCTTCAGGAATTGCCGCACGGACTCGCCCACGGTGTCGACCGAGAAGCGGTAGCCGTCCCAGGGCTGCTTGGAGGTGAAGTAGTACCAGCGGAAGGCGTCCGCTCCGTGGGTCGCGATCACGTCCCAGGGGACGACCACGTTGCCGCGCGACTTGCTCATCTTCTGCCCGTCTGGATCGAGGATCAGGCCGAGACACAGGCAGGTCTCGTAGGAGCTGCGGCCGAACAGCAGCGTCGACACGGCGAGCAGCGAGTAGAACCAGCCACGCGTCTGGTCGAGCCCCTCGCAGATGTAGTTCGCAGGGAAGCGTGCCTCGAAGACGTCCTGGTTTTCGGACGGCGCGTGCCACTGGGCGAAGGGCATGCAGCCGGAGTCCCACCAGACGTCGATCAGGTCGGGCACGCGGCGGAAGGTCTTCCCGTCGCGCTCGAACGTCGCCTCGTCGATGTACGGGCGATGCAGGTCGTCCGGCACCTCCGCCCCCAGCGCCCGCAGCTCGGCCCGCGAGCCGACGCAGATCGTCTCGCCGTCGTCCGCGCGCCAGATCGGCAGAGGCGTGCCCCAGTAACGCTCGCGCGACAGCGCCCAGTCGACGTTGTTCTCGAGCCACTTGCCGAAGCGGCCGTGCTTGATGTGCTCCGGGTACCAGGTGATCGTCTCGTTGGCGGCTAGCAGCTGGTCCTTGACCTCCGTCGTGCGGGCGTACCAGTTCGTCTTGGCGTAGTAGATCAGCGGCGTGCCGCAGCGCCAGCAATGCGGGTAGGCGTGCTCGTACTCGCCGGCGCGGAACAGGCGGCCCGAGTCGCGCAGCGCCTCGATGATCTTCGGGTCTGCCTCGCGGACCCCGAGCCCCGCGAAGGGGCCGGCGCGCTCGTCGAACGTGCCGTCGGGACGGACCGGATTGTGGATCGTGAGCCCGTTCTCCTGGGCGAGGCGGAAGTCGTCGTCGCCGAAGGCGGCGCCGGTGTGCACCACGCCGGTGCCGTCCTCTACCGACACGAAGTCCCCCGGGAGCACGGTATGACCGCGCGGTCCGTAGTCCCCGATGTACGGGAAGGGCGGCTCGTAGCGGAGACCCAGCAGGGCCGAGCCCGGCATTCGCTCCTCGACTTCGGCCTCCTCCCCGAGCACCCGCTCGACCAGGGCCTCGGCGAGGATGAGCCGCTCGTCCCCGAGCCGGGCGCGAACGTAGGTCACGTCCGGGTCGACGGCGATCGCCGCGTGCGGCACGAGCGTCCAGGGCATCGTGGTCCAGGCGAGCAGCGAGACGCTCGGGTCGTCAAGCAGCGGGAACCTCACGTACACGCTGGGATCGACCACGTCCTCGTAACCCATCGCCACCTCGTGCGACGACAGCGCCGTGCCGCAGCGCGGGCAGTAGGGCACAACCTGGTGCCCCTCGTTGAGGAGGCCCTTGTCGAAAACCTGCTTCAGTGACCACCAGACCGACTCGATGTAGTCGTCCGTCAGCGTGTAGTACGCGTCATCGGTATCGAGCCAGAAGCCGATCCGCTCGGTCAGCTCGTTCCACTCGTCGATGTAGCGCAGCACGGACTCGCGGCACTTGGCGTTGAACTCGGCGACGCCGTAGCGCTCGATGTCGTGCTTCGTCGTGAACCCGAGCTCCCTCTCGATCTCGAGCTCGACCGGCAGACCGTGGCAGTCCCAGCCTCCCATGCGCGGCACGAAGTGCCCGCGCATGGTCCGGTAGCGGGGGAACACGTCCTTGAAGACGCGGCTCAACACGTGGTGCGAGCCGGGGCGCCCGTTGGCGGTGGGGGGACCCTCGTAGAAGATGAACGGCGGACCGCCCTCGCGGCGGCGGATGGATTCGTGGAACACGTCGCGCTCGCGCCAGCGCTCGAGCACGCGCTCCTCGAGCGCGGGAAACGACTGGGCCGGGTCTACGGGCTGGTAGCGGGGCACGGGCCGTCGATTCTAGGTATGAGCGGGTGCAGCCCGCCCTCGTCCGATCCCACGCCTACGATCGCTGCGGGATGTCGCTCCTCGAGCTCGGCGATCCGCTCGCCCACCGCGCGCTCCAGGCCCTGCTGCGAGCCGAGGCGGCCGTCCGGCGGCGTCTCGCGGCGGAGCTGGAGCGCGAGGGTGTGTCCGCCGCGGGCTTCTCGGCGCTGGTCGTGCTGACCACCGCGGGGGGTTCGGTCGAGCTGAAGACGCTCCGCCGCCGCCTCGGCTGGAGCAAGGCCAACGCCACGGAGGTGACGGCCACGCTGTCCTCGCGCGGCCTCGTGATCCGGCGGCGGGTCGCCGAGGATCGGCGCGCCGTGGCGATCGACCTCACCGTGGCCGGGCGCGATGTGGTCGAGCGCCTGTTCCCCGACCACTCGGATCGCGTCGCCCGCGCCTTCGGCGCGCTCGACGAGGGCGAGAAGCGCTCGCTGGCAGAGCTCTGCCGGAAGTTGGCCGCGTAGCTCGGCGGTGCGTGCCAGCCGCCGGCCTCCGCCGGCCGGCTCCGCCAGCCGCACGGCTTCGCCCGCTACGCCGAGTTGCGCTCGGCCATCGAGATGCGCAGGCCCTGAGCCTGCCCCGGCTCTGGCACCACGACCACCTGCTCGATGCGGCCGCTGTCCACGTAGGCCTTGAGGCGCTCGACGGCATCCACGGGGGTCGAGCCCAGAGAGGGAATGCCGTGATCGCCCGTGACGGCCATCGCCTCGCGGTATTCGAACACCGGAGCCGCGGATCCGACCTGGCGCACCGTGTAGACGAGGCGGCCGACGATGTTGAGGGTGGCCTCCCCGCCGCAGAAGACGAAGGCCGTGGGATCGAGCGCGCGGACCGCGCGAACCACTCGCTCCGGTGGGAGATCGAAGGCCAGCAGGAGGGTGCGGAACCCGGCGCGTCGCAGGGCGAGCTCGAGCGCCTGCACGTTCAGGGATTCCAGGTCGAGCCGCGGGCTCGAGTCGAACAGCAGCACCCCCTGCGGTCGGCTGGCGGGCGGAGCTACCCGGCGCGAGGAGTGCAGCCAGCCGGTCGCCCAGCGCAGGGCCAGCTCGCGCTCGGCCTCGCGGCCCTCGCGGCCGTGGGCCAGCTCGAGCCCGGGCAGGAGCACCTCCTCGACCGTGCGCTCGACGGAGCGCACCGCCAGGCTCTCCTCCATCACGCGGTCGGCCGCACCCTCGTCGAAATGATCGATCGCGTCGACGAGACGGCTTGGCGAGCTCGGGCCCTCTCCTCGCTGACGCGCCAGCTCGATTGCCGAGGAGATGTTGTGGGTTTCGAGCAGGGCGCGGCGCAGCGCCTCGAGCTCCGCCAGGTCGTACTGGCGATGACCGCCCTGGGTGCGTCGCGGCCGCGGGTATCCGAAGCGACGCTCCCAGCTGCGGAGGGTGTTGGGGCTCACTCCGAGCAGCTCGGAGGCCGCGTTCGTTCTGATGCCGCTCAAGTGTCTTCCAGAACGAATGAACCGCCTACGAACCTCATGCAGAAGTTATCGGCACAAGGCGCGAGAACTTGATGGAGGTTTGTGCCTCGCGCCGGACCAGTGCAGGGGTTTCTTGCACTGCCTCGCGCCCCTTGTGGCCCGGCTGAGGAACGCCTCAGCGGCGGCCGAAGTCGCTCGGCTCGACCGTGAGGAGCGCCGCTCGAGGCGGGCCGCAGGTGGCGATCCGCGCGGCCATGGTTCCCACGCGGCGGGCCCGATCGGAGACGAGACGCACGGGCATCACGACCGGGTCGGACGGACGCTGGGCGGCGATGCTCGCGTGCCGCATCAGTTGGTCGTCGCCCATCGGGCTCGTGAGCAGGTCGAGCAACTGTGCGCCGATGAGCCGCCGCTCGTGGCCGAAGACCTTCTCCCCGGCCTCGCTCACCGCGCTCACCTCGAGCTCGTAGGTGAGGACGAGGAAGGCGGCCGCCTCACCGGGCAGGGCGTCGCGCGGGCAGGTGAGCACCATGCCCATTCCGCAGCGCTCGCAGACGCGCCGACGCAGCTCCGGGCGCCCCGGAGGATCCTCCGAGGGCTGGCCGCAGCGGGAGCAGAAGCGGATCGGCCGCTGGCGCCCGTCACCGGGCGCAGCCGTCCACGACCGGTCGATCCGGATGAGAGCAGTCACCCGGAGCGATCAGAACACGGAACCCGTAGCGGTGCCCGCGGCGCGCAGGGAATGCACTGCTTCGGAGGCGAAAAATTATCCGAACCTGCATCGCATCGCGTCCCTGCCGCGTGCCCCGCTGAACCCGCGTCGCGCCGCCTTGCCAGCGCGTCGATAGCCTGCGGGGGCAAGCGACCAAGGAGTAGGGTTGGCGGTTCAGCAGGAGCTCTGGGGGCCCGAAACGATCAAGGCGGTGGAGAACTTTCCAGTTTCGGGGGAGCGCCTGCCGGCGCCGGTGGTGCATTGGCTCGGCCGCATCAAGGCCGAGGCGGCACGGGTGAACGCCGAGCTGGGGCTGATCGATCCCGACGTCGCCGAGCGCATCGCTCGTTCGGGGGACGAGGTGGCGGCCGGAGAGCACGACGACCAGTTCCCAATCGACGTATTCCAGACCGGATCGGGCACCTCGTCGAACATGAACGCCAACGAGGTGATAGCGAGCCTCGCCGGCGAGGACGTGCACCCCAACGACCACGTGAACATGGGCCAGTCCTCGAACGACGTCTTCCCCTCCGCGGTGCACCTCGCCGCCGTCGACCGCGTCCAGACCGAGCTGCTTCCGGCGCTCGAGCGGCTCGCGAGCTCGTTTCAGCGCAAGGCCGAGGAATTCGCCGACATCGTCAAGTCGGGCCGAACGCACATGATGGACGCCGTCCCCGTGACGCTCGGCCAGGAGTTCGCCGGCTATGCCGCCCAGATGACCCTCGCGCGGGATCGCCTGCGCGACGCCCTCGGCCGCGCGTCGGAGATCCCGCTCGGTGGCACGGCCACCGGCACCGGGCTGAACACCCATCCCGAGTTCGCCGAGCGCGTGCGCGAGAGGCTCGGCCTCGGCGAGGCGCCACGCGATCGCTTCGAGGCGCAGAGCAACCGCGACGGGCTTGTGGAGCTCCACGCGGCGCTCAAGGGCCTGGCGGTGTCGCTCACGAAGATTGCGAACGACCTGGTGCTGATGGGCTCCGGACCGCTCACCGGGCTGGCGGAGCTGCGGCTGCCCGAGCTGCAGAAGGGCTCCTCGATCATGCCCGGCAAGGTGAACCCGGTGATTCCCGAGGTCGTGTTGCAGGTGGCCGCGCAGGTGATCGGCAACGACACCGCGGTGACCGTGGCCGGCAGCCAGGGCGCCTTCGAGCTGAACGTGCGGGTGCCGATGATGGCCCGCAACGTCTTCGAGTCGATCCGAATCCTGACCTCCGCCTGCCACCTCCTCGCGACCAGGTGCGTCGAGGGGATCGAGGCGAACGAGGACGTGCTGCGCCGGCACGCCGAGTCGACCCCTGCGATCGCCACCGCCCTGAACCCCTACATCGGCTACGACAAGGCGACCGAGATCGTCACCGAGGCCGTGGCCTCGGAGCGCACGATTCGCGAGGTGGCGATCGAAAAGGGCGTGGACGAGGAGACCCTCGACAAGGCGCTCGACCTGCGTGCGATGGCGCGTGGGACGCGCGCCGACGGGCTGAGCGGGCCGCCTCCGCCGCGCGCCCTCAGCTGCGGCAGAGGCGCTCGCGGGCGATCCAGGTCGAGCCCGCCGGCGCCCCGCCGCTCTGACCGGCCGACGCGCCGTTGCACTCGAGGTGCTCATGCTCGCGCTCGTCGCGCTCGGCGCTCCGGCGCGCCGCGACCGTGCTCAGCAGCATCGGCACCGGGTCGATCGGCGTGTTGTAGCGCCGGACCTCGAAGTGCAGATGGGGGCCGGTCGAGTAGCCGGTCGACCCTACGCGGCCGATCTCCGTGCCCCCCACCACGCTCTGCCCGACGCTGGTTGTGATGCTCGCGAGGTGGGCGTACCAGGTCGTGTAGCCGAGCCGGTGCTGGATCACCACGAGGTTCCCGTAGCCGCCGTAGTTGCTGGTAGCGAAGATGGTCGTGCCCACGCCCGCCGCCCCCACACGGGTGCCGTAGGCGACCGGGAAGTCGATCCCCTGGTGGCGCCGGCCGCCCGAGCGCGGGGCGCCGAAGCCGTCGCCGATCGGCCCCGACACCGGGCGCAGGAAGCTCACCGGGCCGGTGGGAGTGCTCACCGGGGTCGTCGGGCTGCTCCCCTGGCTGCTGCGGCCCCGGAGGGCACCGACCGTCTGCGGTCCGGCGACAGCGTCCGCACCGAGCCCGAGCGCGCGCTGGGCGCGCAGAACAGCGGCCCGAGTCAGCGGTCCGAAGGCGCCGTCGACCCGACCGGGTCCGTAGCCGCGCCGCAGGAGCAGGTACTGCAGCGCAGCCACGTCCCAGCCGTGGTCGCCGAGCTTCATCACGCGACTGCCGAGGCGTGGCCGCCCGCGGCTGCCCAGCGCGCGTCGGGTCTGGGGGCCGGCGATGCCGTCCACGAGCAGGCCGCGGCGCCGCTGAAAGCGGACGACCGCCTTCCGCGTCAGCGGACCCCGGATGCCGTCGACGAATCCCCTGTAGAGGTTCAGCGACGTCAGCGCCGACTGGAGCGCGGCGACGTTTGCTCTGCCCGCCGTCGCCGGCGACGGCAAAGCGAGAGCGACGACGAGTCCAAGGACGGCGCCGCCCGAGATACCCCGACCGAGCACGCCGACATGCTGGCCACATCAGCCCCCGGGGCTCAACCCCTGCAAGTCATCGTGCAGCCAGGCGTGAGCGCAGGAGATCAGAGGTTCACGGCGACGTACTTCGTCTCGAGGAACTCCTCGAGGCCCTCCTTGCCGCCCTCACGACCGATGCCCGACTGCTTGACGCCCCCGAACGGCGCGCCGGCGTTCGAGACCATGCCCTGGTTCAGGCCGACCATGCCCGTCTCGAGCGCCTCGCACACCCGCAAGGCGCGCTTGATGTCGCGCGTGAAGACGTAGGCGACGAGGCCGTACTCGGTGTCGTTGGCGCGCGCGATCGCGTCCTCCTCCGACTCGAAGGAGCCGACCGGCGCGACTGGGCCGAAGATCTCCTCCTTGTTAACCCGCGCGCCCTCGGGTACGTCGCCCAGAACTGTCGGCGGATAGAAGTAGCCACGCCCGTCCGGGATCTCGCCACCCACCACCCGCGTCGCGCCCTTGGCCAACGCGTCCTGAACCAGCTCGGCGACCTTCTCGCGCGAGGGCTGATCGATCAAAGGCCCAACCTGCACGTCCTCCTCGGTGCCGCGCCCGATCTTGAGGCCGCCCATCCTCTCCCCCAACCGGCGCTCGAACTCCTCGCGCAGCGATTCGGCGACGTGGAAGCGGTTGGCCGAGGTGCAGGCCTCGCCGATGTTGCGCATCTTCGCGAGGAGCGCGCCGTCGACGGCGGCGTCGAGGTCGGCGTCCTCGAAGATCAGGAAGGGGGCGTTGCCGCCAAGCTCCATCGAAACCTTGAGCACGTTCTGCGCCGACGCCGCGATCAGCTTCCGCCCGACCTCGGTGGAGCCGGTGAAGCTGAGCTTGCGCAGGCGCGGGTCCTCGATCAGCGGGCCGGTGGTCTTGCCGGAGGAGGACGTGGTGAGGATGTTGAAGACCCCGCCCGGGAAGCCCGGCCTCCTCGAGGATCTGCGCGAGAGCGAGCATGGAGAGCGGCGTCTGCTGTGCCGGCTTCATCACGATCGTGCAGCCGGCCGCGATCGCGGGGCCGACCTTGCGCGTACCCATCGCCATCGGGAAGTTCCACGGCGTGATCATCAGGCTCGGCCCAACCGGCTGCTTCATCACGAGCACGCGGCTCGTGCCGTTCGCGAACTGCTTGTAGTTCCCGTCGATTCGCAGCGCCTCGCCCGAGAACCAGCGAAAGAAGTCGGCCGCATAGATGATCTCGGCCTTCGACTCGGCCACCGGCTTGCCCATCTCGAGCGTCATGAGGAGCGCCAGCTCTTCGGCCCGCTCGGTGAGCGTCTCGAACGCCTTCCAGAGGATCCCGGCGCGATCGTTGGGGGCCGTGGCGGCCCACTCGCCCTGCATCTCGACGGCCGCGTCGAGCGCCGCCATGGCGTCCTCGGACGTCCCGTCCGCGATCTCGCAGAGCGGCTCTTCGGTCGCGGGATCGATCACCTCGAGCGTGCCGCCGCCCGAGGCATCGCGCCACTCGCCTCCGATGTAGAGCTTCTTCTGGACCTTGTCTACGACCGTCTGTTCCGCGGTTGCGATAGCCATGCTTCTTCCTCCGGTGCCCGTTGTCCTGAGACTACCCGGGGCGCTAGGTGACGACCGTCTCGGTGCCCAGCTCCTCGCTGATCGCCACGTCGAGCGAGTAGTCGATCGGCACCACGATCAGCGAGGGCACGTCGAGGCCGAGGGCGTGTCGTAGGCGATCGCCGAACTCGTCGGGCGACTCGCAGCGCCAGGCCGGCATTCCGAAGCCGTCGGCGAGCTTCACGAAGTCCGGGTTCGTGAAGTCGGTGCCGAAATGCGCGCCGAACTTCTTGTCCTGCTTCCAGACGATCGAGCCGTACGAGTTGTTCTCCCAGATGACGCTGACGAACGGCGTCCGGAGGCGCATAGCGGTCTCGAGCTCCTGAGAGTTCATGAGAAACCCCCCGTCCCCGCTCACGGTCACGACGTTGCGCCGCGGGTGCACCAGCTTGGCGGCGATCGCGGCCGGCAGCGCGAAGCCCATCCCGGCGAGCCCGTTCGCGATCAGCACGGTGTTCGGCTCGTAGGCCGGGAACATGCGGGCGATCCACAGCTTGTGCAGGCCGACATCCGAGATCAGGATGTCCTCGCGGCCGAGCGCCTGGCGGATGTCGTAGAGCACTCGCGGCGGCTGCATCGGGAAGTGATCGTCGTCCTTCGCCTGCTCGAAACGTCCGAGCACGAGGTCTCGAAGCCGCGCCGAGCCGCCCTGGTGCGGGACATGGCGGCCCTCCTCGGCGAGGCGGGTGAGGATGTTGTAGATGTCGCCCACGAGCTCGACCTCGGGCATGAAGTAGGCGTCGGTCTCGGCCGGCAGCGAGTCGACGCAGATGACCGTCTTGTCGCGCTTCGGGTTCCAGTGCTCCGGGGAGTGCTCCACGAGGTCGTATCCGATCGCCAGCACCACGTCGGCCTCGTCGAAGCCGGCCATCGTGTAGTCGCCGGATTGGAGGCCGACCGTGCCGAGCGCCTTCGGGTTGTCGGGCGACAGGAGGCCCTTCCCCATGAACGTCTCGGCCACGGGGATGCCCGGTGGCGCGCACGAACTCCTGCAGGGCCGGGGCAGCGTGGCCGCGCACGACTCCGTTCCCGGCGAGCGCGACGGGGTTGATCGCCCCCCGCACCAGGTCGGCGGCCTTCAGCAGCTCGCGCGCCGCCGGCTCGGGGCGCGCCTGGGGGCGCCGGCGGAGCGGCTCCTCGTCGGTCTGGGCCGCCATCACGTCCTCGGGCAGCTCGAGATGCGTGGCGCCGGGCTTCTCGCGTTCGGCGACGTTGAAGGCCTTGCGCACCACCTCCGGGATGATCGCCGGGTCCGACAGCCGGGCGTTCCACTTGGTGATCGGGCGCATCACCCGCAGCAGGTCCACGTACTGGTGCGACTCCTTGTGCATGCTCTCCAGGTCTCCCTGCCCCGTGAGCGCCACGAGCGGCGCGCGGTCGAGGAACGCGTCCGCCACCGCGGTCGTGAGGTTCAGCGCGCCGGGGCCGAGCGTGCCAAGGCAGACACCGGCGCGGCCCGTCAGCCGCCCGTACACATCCGCCATGTAGCCGCCGCCCTGCTCGTGGCGGACCGGGATGAACTCGATCGACGAGCGGGCGAGCGACTCGTTCAGGTCGAGCGTCTCCTCGCCCGGGATGCCGAACACGTGCTTCACGCCCTCGGACTCGAGGCACTCCACGAAGACGTCGCTTGCTTTCCGCGTAGCCACTGGGTTTCTGACTGTAACGTCGAGCACCGTGAAGGAGCTCGTGGTCGGCTCTGGAATCGACTTCGAGGACTGGGCTCCGCTACCTTCGTCTCCTGGACGCGTTAGGGAACCGTGCGTCGAACCATCCTCCTCACCCTGCTGGCCGCCCTTGCGGCCTCCGCCACCGCCGACGGCGCGGTGCGCCACGTCATCCGCGGCGCCGGCTTCGGACACGGCATCGGCATGAGCCAGTACGGCGCCTACGGCTTCGCGCTCCAGGGGAGCGGATACCCGGGAATTCTCGCCCACTACTACAGCGGGACGACTCTGACGCAGGCGCCGGGCCGGCCGGTGCGCGTGCTGCTCCAGCCGAACGATCCCTACATCCGCGTGCGAGGCGCGACGAGTGTCGATGGGACGGAGCTGCGCTCCGGCGCCACCTACGTCGCCCGCCGCTCCGGCTCCGAAATCCGCGTTGCGACGGCCGGTGGCAGGCGGGTGGGGAGCTTCGCGGCGCCGGTGCGCTTCGACGGCGGGGCTGAGCCGCTGCGCCTGCTCGGGCCGGCGCTGAACGGCATCTCGGACGGCCTCTACCGGGGCGCGATCGAGGTGCTCCCGGACGGCGGAGGTGTCACGGCGATCAACGTGATCGATCTCGACAGCTACGTGCGCGGCGTCGTGGCGGGCGAGATGCCCTCCTCCTGGCCGCTCGAGGCGCTCAAGGCCCAGGCCGTTGCGGCGCGTACCTACGCGCTCGCGACGCGCAAGACGAGCGGCACCTTCGACCAGTACCCGGATACCCGCTCGCAGGTCTACCGCGGAGTGACCGGCGAGAGCGTGCGCAGCGACGCCGCGGTCGCCCAGACCGCCGACAGCATCCTCACCTACGGCGGAGTGCCCGCGGTGACCTACTACTTCTCCACTTCGGGCGGGCACACGGAGAACGTCGAGTACTCGTTCATCGGCGCGCTCAGCAAGCCCTGGCTGGTGGGCGTGCCCGACCCCTACGACGACGGCTCGCCGTACCACCGCTGGCAGGTGAAGGTCTCGACCGCCACCCTCACTCGCGCGCTCGGCGCGCGCGGGACCTTCAAGCGGCTGGAGGTGCTGCAGCGCGGTGCGTCGCCGCGGGTGGTGCGCGCCCGAGTGGTCGGGTCGGACGGCTCGACCACGATCACGGGCCCTTCTATCCGGGCGCGCCTCGGCCTGCGCGACAGCTGGCTCACGATCGTCTCCGTGCGGAGCTCGGCGAGGCGCCCGGGCTCCCTTCGACCGGCGAGCCGGCGCGGCGCGGCTTCGGCGCGCACGCTCGTGGGCGAGTTCTGGCCGCCGGCGGCGCGCACCCTGGTGGGCGAGTTCTGGCCGGCGCCGCGCGGCGGGAGGCTCCGCGTCGAGCGGCGTGTCGGCGGGAGCTGGCGGCGGGTCACGGCCGTGCGCACGACGCGACATGGACGCTACCGCGCCGAGCTCCCGCGCCCCGGCGTGTACCGCGTGCGCGCGGGCTCTGTGACCGGCCCACCGGTGCGGCTAGGCTGAGCCGCTGAAGGGCCGCGCGATCCTCGCGCCTGCGGCGGTCGTGACGGCGCGGCGTCTCGCGCTTCTCATGCCACTCTCAGGCTCCTCTAAGCCGCTCCCTCGAGCCTTCGGTCATATCGACGCGGCCCGACCACGGGCCGACGCAGAAACGGAGACGGCCATGACGTTTGGAAAGAGCAGACTTGGGACGAGGATCGCCGCACTGCTGGCGCTGGTGGCCGTGGCGGCCCCGGTTGCGGCCCTCGGCGCGACCGACGGCAGCAGCGGCAAGACCGGTGGGGGTGAGCGCGGCTCGCCGGCGTCGGCCCCGCCGCCCCTTCCCAAGGGAGGCGAGCGCGTGGACCTGAAGCCTGCCGACTTCACGACCAGGATCGACAATCCGTACTGGCCGATGAAGCCGGGCAGCCGCTGGATCTACCGCGAGACCGATACGGAGGGGACGAAGCAGCGCGTCGTGGTCACAGTCACCAACAAGACGAAGCGGATCGCGAACGGCGTGAAGGCCAGGGTCGTCCACGACGTGGTCACCGAGAACGGCAAGCTGGTCGAGAACACCTACGACTGGTATGCGCAGGACTCGGCGGGCAACCTCTGGTACCTGGGCGAGGACACCAAGGAGTACGAGAACGGCAAGTTCAGGTCGACCAAGGGCTCATGGGAGGCGGGCGTCGATGGAGCCCAGGCCGGGATCATCATGCCCGCCGAGCCGAAGGCCGGCGTGAGCTATCGGCAGGAGTACTACGCCGGCAAGGCGGAGGACAAGGCCAGGATCGTGAGCGCCAGGGAGCAGGCCGAAGTGCCGGCCGGCCACTTCAGGAAGGCGCTCATGACCAGGGACGTCAACCCGCTGGAGCCGAAGATCCTCGAGTTCAAGTTCTACGCCCGCGACGTCGGCCCGGTGCTGGCAATCTCGGTCTCCGGTGGGAGCGACCGCGAGGAGCTGATGAGCTACCGGCCGGGGAAATAGATCAGGCGGTGAAGCGGAACGTGACCACGTCGCCGTCCTGGACGACGTAGTCGCGCCCCTCGACCCGGGTGACGGCACGCTCGCGCGCCGCCGGGTAGCCGCCGGCCTCGACCAGGTCGGCCCAGGGGGTTATCTCGGCCGCTACGAAACCGCGTTCCATGTCGGTGTGGACCGCGCCCGCCGCCCGCCGCGCACGAGTGCCGCGGCGGATCGCGCGGGCGCGGGCCTCGGCGCCGGGGTGTGCGGTGAAGAACGAGATCAGCTCGAGCAGCGCGAACGCCTCGCGGACGACGGTGGCGAGCCCGGATTCGCTCACGCCCAGCTCCCGGCGCATCTCCGCGGCCTCCGAGTCGTCGAGCTCGGCGAGCTCGGACTCGAGCCGGGCGCTGACCGCGGCGGCGCGCGCCCCGCTCGCCCGCGCGTGTTCGACCAGCTCCGGCGGCGGCTCCGGCGACTCGCCCTCCGCGACGTTAGCCACGAACAGCACCGGCTTCGACGTGAGCGCCGCCAGGCGCAGCGGCGCCTCCGGCGCCTCGTCGGGCGGCGGCACCGACCTGACGCCCCGACCCGCACGCAGCGCCTCGACGACCCCGCGCAGCCAGCTCTCCTCCGCGACCGCCTCCTTCTCGAGCGACTTGGCCTGCCTCGCCACGCGTTCCAGCCTGCGCTCGGCCTGCTCGAGATCCGCGAAGAGCAGCTCGGTCTCGACCGCCTCGACGTCCGCGAGGGGCTCCACGCGGCCCTCTGGGTGCACCACCCGAGGGTCGTCGTGGACCCGCACGACGTGCAGGATCGCGTCCGTCTCTCGGATGTTCGCGAGGAAGCGGTTGCCCAGGCCCTCGCCCCGGTGCGCCCCCCGCACGAGCCCGGCGATGTCGTGGAACTCGATCGTCTCGTGGACGACCGGTGAGGAACCCACCGTCTCCGCCACCCGATCGAGGCGCTCGTCGGGCACGCCGACCACCGCCACGTTCGGCTCGACGGTCGTGAACGGGTAGCCCGCTTCCGGCGCACCGGCCCGGGTGAGCGCGTTGAAGAGCGACGACTTGCCCGCGTTGGGCAGGCCGACGATGCCCACCTTCATGGCATGAGCTCTGCGAGCGCCTCGCGCGCGCGTCGCCCACGGCGCCGCATCAGAAACCGACGCGGTGCTCTTCCGTGTCGAGCCTTACATAGACGATTTGGGCGAGGTCCAGCGCGACCTCGGAGTCCTCCGTCTTGAGCTCGAACCAGCGGTCGGCCTTCTCGTTTCCGAGCGCCGTGCGCAGGCTCTCGTACTCGGCGGTCTTCACACGAACGAGCAGCACCTGCCCGCCCTGGAAGCCGATGTCGATCCGCTTCACTTCGTCTGGCATCTCGGCTCAGTGGTCCTTTGCGGGCTCGACCAGCTCCGTGAGCACACCGCCGGTCGACTTCGGATCCATGAATGCAACGCGGCTGTTTCGGATGCCCCTGCGTGGCCGCTCGTCGATCAGCACGAGCCCCGCCGCGCGAACCGACTCGAGCGCCGAGTCGATGTCGTCCGTGCGATAGGCGACGTGGTGCATACCCGGGCCGCGCCGCTCGAGGAACCGGCCCACCCCGCTGTCCGGGCTCACCGGCTTCAGCAGCTCCACGTGGCCGTCGCCGATTCCGAGCAGTACGGCCTCGACGCCGAACTGATCGAAGATCTCACGGTGCTGGAGGTTCATCCCCAGCCGGTCCTGGTACAGGGCGACGGCCTCGTCGAGATCCTCGACGGCCATCGCGACGTGGTCGATCCGCCCGAACACGGGCGCGGAGTCTAGAGGGCGGGCTGAGCCGGCCAGATGCGCGGGCGATTACTCCACCCGCTCCAACCGCGGGTTGGGCATGTAGCGCCGTCCCACCTTGGCGCAGTCGCGACCGTCGACCCTCACGACGTCGGCGGTGAAGTCGTTCTCGCCGCGAAGGAGGGCGGAGCCGACCCCGTACGAGTCGACCGGGGCGCCCAGCTCCTCGAATTCGCGGATCCTCGCCGCGTCGAAGCCTCCCGATGCCACGATCTTCACGCGCTGGTGTCCGGCCCGGTCGAGAGCCTCGCGCACCCGCTGCACCAACACCGGGTTGACCCCCGTCGGCGGGAAGGAGCCCATCTCGTGCCAGAGCGAGCGGTCCACGATCTGGCCCGACGTGTCGAGGCGCACTCCCCAGAGCTTGTCCCCGAGCGCCTCGGCCACCTCCAGCGCGGTTCGCACGGAGTCGTTCTCGAAGTCCACGAGCACGGTCACGTTCATCTCGTCGGCGAAGCGGTCGGCGAAGTCGCGCGCGGCGGCCACGGTGTCGCCCCCGTAGGCCGCGATCAGGCCGTGCGGAACGGTGCCGACGCCGGTGCCGCCCCACCAGCTCGCCTGCGCCTCGGTCGAAACCCCGATCGCGCCCTCCACGTGAGCCGCCCAGCCGTCACCGGTCTGCACGAGCCAGTGATCGTGGCGGGCGGGGAAGAACAGGATCGGCTTCCCGTTCGCCGCCTCCACCACCTCGCGCACGTTGCGCATCACGAGCGTGCGCCTGGCGAGGCAGCCGAGGTAGACCGTCTCCAGGTGGGCGAACAGCGAGTAGTCGCCCTCGATCGTCATGACCGTCTCCCAGGGCGCGATCTCGTCACCCTCGAAGAGGGCGCACACCTCGAGCTCCTCCCAGGCGGGCCCCCAGCCATTCGACCGGGCGCGGCCCGAGCACTGCTTCAGAACCGCGACTGCCTCATCGATCCCACCGAGAACCGACTGATGCCGCTGGAAGACCTGCATCGTCACCCGCGGATGCCGCCCGTTCTCCTCCAACAGCCGCTTGGTGAAGTTGAAGTACGCGTCGGTGTAGTAGCCCTCCCGGATCCTCTGTACGGGGAGGCGGAAGACGCCGGGATCCAGCCGAGTCCGCGGGCGAGCTTCGGTTGACATGGAGGGATGGTAGGACGAGACCCGAGCGCAGGGAGGACGACGCCGGGCGCTGCGGGCTAGGAGGACCCGCCCTCGACCCTGAGGATCTCCTCGAGCGCCGCCCGGCCGACCTCGAGCTGCTCCGCAGTCGGCTCGCGGGTGCCGATCGCGCGCTGGATCTCGTGGCCGGGCATGCGCAGTAGGCGGGTGAGGCGCGAGTCGGGGTTGCGCTCGCCCCAGGCGAACACCTCCACCGCCACGGCCGCGCTGCCGAGGCCTACCGCCGCGTCGGCGGCCGGCCCGCGCAGCCCGGCCCGCCGGACGGCGACGTTGCCCGAGCGCGGCCGCCGTGAGCATCGGTGCGACGAGGTGGGACCCGCAGCGGTCGTGCTCCTTGTCGGCGTCCGCGGCGTCGGCGTCCTTCTCGTAGCCCGCGATCGCCTTGTGCTCGACGCCGTGGTAGGCGGCGAGGTCGCCGGTGCGCAGCGCGAGCAGCGCGGGCGCGACCGAGAGCAGCGCGACCGCGGTCTCCCCGACGACACCTGCCCGGCCGGGAGTCGGCGAGCTGCTTCGCGTGCCCGCCCGGATCGCCTGGCCGCCGAGTGCGGCGGCGCCCATGGCCCCGAGCGTCTTCAAGTCCTGCATCGGGAGGCGAGCCTCCGGCAGGGCACGCTTCACGAGCGGCACGACCGCCATCGCCTCGGCCAGCTTCGCGATCCCGCGCAGCCCCGGGATCCGCGCGGAGGCCCTGCCACCGAGGTCCGGCTTGCGGCCAGACGCCACGCGGAGCTCGCCGTCGTCGGTCCGTACGGCCGCGGCCCAGTGGGTCGGGCCGTGCACGAGCAGGCCGTTTCGGAGCGCCATGCCGCCGAGTCGCAGCTTCTCCTCGGGCACCGGAGCGGTCATCAACATAAGCTGAGCGTAGAAGGTCGCCGCGAGGCGAGGTCTTCGACGGCCGATCGACGCGTGACTGACGCACAGCTCTTCGACAGCCCGACCGCGGTGGAACCCGCCCGCGCGTGAACACCGCCGCGGGGCTCGCCTATAGGGAGGCCGGGCCGGCGGACGGTCCGGTCGCTCTGCTCGTGCACGGCTACCCGGAGTCGTCGTACATGTGGCGCCACCTGCTACCGGCCCTCGCGGCCGCCGGCTGGCGCGCCGTGGCGCCCGACCTCGCCGGCTTCGGCGACTCCGCGCCCGCCCCGCCCGGCACGTGGGAGCGCCATGTGGAGAGCGTCGAACGCTTCCGGCGGGAGCTCGGAATCGAGCGCTGCGTACCAGTGGTGCACGACTGGGGCGGATTGATAGGCCTCTGGTGGGCGTGCGAGCAGCCGGACGCCGTCGACGCGCTGGTGATCAGCTCGACCGGCTTCTTTTCCGACGGCAAGTGGCACGGCATGGGCAAGGCGATGCGCGAGCCCGGCACGGGCGAGCGCCTGCTGGAGGGTGCAGACCGCGACACGCTCGGTGCCCTCCTGCGGCAGTCGAGCGCGAGCCTCGACGACGACGCCATCGCCGAGTACTGGAAGGCTTACGCCGACCCCGTGCGTCGCCGCGGTCAGCTCGAGCTCTACCGCTCCGGCGACTTCGCGAAGCTCGAGCGTTTCGACGGGAGCCTTGCGGCACTCGGGGTCCCGGTGCTCCTGGTCTGGGGCGCGGCCGACCCGTTCGCGCCGCTGGCCGCAGCCCACCGCTTCGAGCGCGAGCTCCCGGACACCGAGCTGGTCGTAGCCGAGGATGCCGGCCACTTCGTCTGGGAGGACGCGCCGGTTCGCTGCGCGGAGGCCGTGACGGCCTTTCTCGCTGCCAGACTTTGACTATGGAGCGCCTCTTCGAGCTGGACGAATCGTCAGCCGGGCGGACCGGCGTCAGCCCGGCCGAGCTGCCTCTCGCCGCCCGGATGCGTCCGACCTCGCTGGGCGAGTTCGTCGGCCAGGACCACCTGCTCGGCCGTGGCTCGGCGCTCCGCACGGCGATCGAGGACGGCCGGCCACACTCGATGATCCTCTACGGGCCGCCCGGCACCGGCAAGACCACCCTCGCGCGGCTGCTCGCCGTGAACGCGCGCGCCGCCTTCGAGGAGGCATCGGCGGTCAACGCCGGACGGGCGGAGGTGCGCGAGGTGCTTCAGCGGGCCGAGCACCGCCGGACAACGAGCGGAGAGCGGACGATCTTCTTCCTCGACGAGATCCACCGCTTCAACAAGGCCCAGCAGGACACGCTCCTGCCGGCCGTGGAGGACGCTCTCGTGGTGCTGGTGGGCGCCACCACCGAGAACCCCTACTTCGAGGTGAACTCGGCCCTGCTCTCCCGCTGCCGGATCTACGAGCTTCGGCCGCTCGAGGAGGAGCACGTGCTCGCGCTGCTGCGGCGCTCGCTCGGCGACGAGCGCGGGATCGCCGAGGCGCCGAAGGTGGAGGACGAGGCCCTCGAGTTCCTCGCGGCGCGGGCGGCGGGCGACGCCCGCACGGCGCTCTCAGCCCTCGAGCTGGCCTGCGAGACCGTCGGCGCGGGCGGCGCGGTGACCGTGCGCGTGGCCGAGGACGCTCTCCAGCGCAGCGCCATCCTCTACGACAAGGGCGGCGACCTCCACTACGACCTGATCTCCGCCTGGATCAAGGCGACCCGCGGCTCCGACCCCGACGCCTCGCTGCTCTACCTGGCCGCGATGCTCGAGGGCGGCGAGGATCCCCGCTTCATCGCGCGGCGGATGGTGGTCTTCGCCAGCGAGGACGTCGGCAACGCCGATCCGCGCGCCCTCCAGGTGGCGGTCGCCGCGGCGCACGCGGTGGAGCACGTGGGGCTGCCGGAGTGCGCCCTGAACCTCTCGCAGGCCGCGATCTACCTCGCGCTCGCGCCGAAGTCGAACGCCTCGATCAAGGCTCTGGGCCGCGCCCGCGCCTGGGTGCGCGAGCACGGTACGCCCGAGCCCCCCTCATACCTCCGCAGCGCCGCCTACCCGGGCGCCAGGAAGCTCGGGCGGGGCGAGAACTACGACTACCCGCATGACCACCCCGACGGCGTCTCGGAGCAGGAGCTCATGCCGGCGGAGCTCGCGGGCGAGCGTTTCCTCGATCTGTCCGAGCACGGCGAGGAGCGCGAGCTGCGAGAGCGCCTCGAGCGGATCAGGAAGGCGCGGGGAGGTCCAAAGTAGGCAAAATCCCCGCTATGGAGGCAGCCGTCAGGCCGGTGGAGGATCGGGCGGCGGAGCTCGAGTCTTTCGCTCCGCTCGACGGCGCCCGCCTCGGAGCCGTTCCCACCGTGACGCCCGACCGGGTGCAGTCGGTGGTCGACGACGTCGCGAGCGTCCAGCCCTTCTGGGCCCAGCTGCCGCTGATCGACCGCGCGCGCTACATGCGACGGGCGGGACAGGCGATCATCGACCAGCTCGACGACCTCGCCGAGCTGTTGACGCGCGAGCAGGGCAAGCCTCGTAACGAGTCCTACGTCATGGAGCTGGTGCCGACGATCGACTCGCTTCGCTGGCTTGCCGAAGCCGGCCCCGGCATCCTCGAGGACGAGCGTGTCCCGCTGCCCGTGTTCATCAAGCAGAAGCGCGCCCGCTTCACGTACGAGCCGCTCGGCGTGGTGGGGGTGATTGCGCCGTGGAACTATCCGTGGTCGATCCCGTTCGGCGAGGTCGCGGTGGCCCTGATGGCGGGCAACGGCGTGGTGCTCAAGCCGGCGTCGCTCACGCCGCTCATCGGCCAGCGGATCCAGGAGATCTTCGAGCGCGCCGGGCTGCCGGAGGGGCTCGTGCGCACGATCCACGGCGGGGGCGCCGTCGGCCAGGCCCTGGTGGAGTCGACAGCGGCCAAGATCTTCTTCACCGGCTCGGTGGAGGTCGGGCGCCGTGTGGGCGAGGAGTGCGCCCGACGCATGAAGGGTTCCGTGCTGGAGCTCGGCGGCAAGGACGCGATGATCGTCTGTGCCGACGCCAACCTGGCCAATGCCATCTCGGGTTGCCTCTGGGGCGGCTTCGCGAACGCCGGCCAGACCTGTTCCGGGATCGAGCGGGTCTACGTCGTCCGCGAGGTGGCAGACCGCTTCCTCCAAGGCGTCGTGGAGGGAGCGCGAAAGCTGCGCGTGGGCGACCCGATGGACTGGACTACGGAGGTCGGGCCGATGGTCTCGCGCGAGCAGTTCGAGGCCGTCCGCGAGCTCGTCGAAGACGCGGTGGCGAACGGCGCCACCCTCCACTGCGGTGGGCCGGTGGACGTGGCCGGCCATCCGAGCGCGAGCTTCTACGCGCCCGCGGTGCTCACCGGCGTCACCCACGACACGCGGCTGATGCGTGAGGAGATCTTCGGCCCCGTGGTGCCGATCGTGACGGTCGACTCCGAGGACGAGGCCATCGCGCTCGCCAACGACTCCGACTTCGGCCTCGGGGCGTCGGTCTGGACGATGAATCGCGCGAAGGGTGAGCGCATCGCTCGGCGGGTGCAGGCCGGGATGGTGTGGGTGAACGACCACATGTACTCCCACGGCGCCTGCTCCTGCTCGTGGGGCGGCGTCAAGGACTCCGGACTGGGCCGTTCCCACTCGAAGTTCGGCATCTACGAGTGCGTGAACATCAAGCTCGTGACGTGGGAGCCCTCGCGCACCCGCGACTTCTGGTGGCACCCCTACGACGAGTCGCTGGGCAAGGCCATGCGGGCCTCGGCCAAGCTGCTCTACGGCCGGGACGCCGACAAGCCGGGCGCGCTGCGCCAGGGCATGCTGCCGCTGCTGCGCGTGGGCGGCAAGTCGCTGCGCGACGTGTTCAGGCGGTAGCTGTAGGGCGGCCGGAGCCGGTGCCGCCGGGGGGTTCAACAAGTTAGTCAACGAGGGGTTGACTAACTTCAGCGAACCCCCGCGCGACGCGTCGCGGCGCGCCCGGACGCCGGGGGGCGGAGCCCCGCCTGCCTAGACTCTGAGGCGATGCCGGCTCAGGCGTATGCAGGCAAGGAGTGCGTGTGCCAGCTCCGCAGGGGGATCTGCGACCAGAGCTGCGTGCAGGGCATGCTCGACACGCCCTTCTACATCGCCTGCCTGAGGCTGAGCGGCCGTCGCTGCGTCGTGGTCGGCGGCGGCGACGTCGGGCTCGAGAAGGTCGAGGGACTGCTCGCCTGCGGCGGCGACGTGACGCTGATCGCCCCCACGGCGATCGAGCCGCTCAGGGAGCTCGCGTCCGAGGGCTCGATCCGCTGGGAGCGGCGCGAGTACGCCGGGCCGAGCGACCTCGAGGGCGTCTTCATCGTCATAGCGTCGACCAGCGACACCGAGGTCAACATCCGCGTCTACGAGGACGCCGAGCGGCGCGCGATGCTCGTGAACGTGGTGGACGTGCCGCCGCTCTGCAACTTCATCCTGCCGGCGATCATCCGCACCGGGCCGCTCGCCATCGCGATCTCGACCGCCGGCGCCTCACCGGCGCTCGCGAAACGCATACGCGACGAGATCGCCGACGAGTACGGGCAGCCATACGCGCGGCTCGCCGTGCTGCTGAACGAGGTACGCGGTTGGGCGAAGGGCAGCCTTCCCACCTACCAGGACCGCAAGGCGTTCTTCGAGTCGATCGTGAACGGCGAGCCCGATCCGGTGGAGCTTCTGCGCCGGGGCGACGACCAGGCCGTGCGCGACCTGATCGCCGCGGCGCGCCGGAGCCACGCGCCGGCTTGAGCTCTACTCAGTCGCCACGCCCTAGGGCAGGACACCTCGGACCGCGGGCCGAGCTCAGCGCGCCGGCGCCTCGCTACGCTCGGGGTCCCGTGGGCGAGCTTTCCCACCTAGACGACGCCGGGCGCGCCCGGATGGTGGACGTGGGCGGGAAGGAGACCACCGACCGTCGCGCCGTGGCGCGCGCCGTGGTGCGGATGTCGGCCGAGACCGCCGCGGCCGTCCGCAGCGGAGATGCCCCCAAGGGCGACGTCGTCGGCACCGCCCGGATCGCCGGCATTCAGGCGGCCAAGCGCACGGCGGAGCTGATTCCGCTCTGTCATCCGCTGCCGCTCTCGTTCGTCGACGTGCGGATGGAAGTCGGCGACGACGCCGTGGCGATCGAGTCCGAGGCGCGTACGAGCGGCCAGACGGGCGTCGAGATGGAGGCGCTCACTGCCGCATCGGTCGCGGCGCTGACCGTCTACGACATGGTCAAGGGCCTCGAGCGGGGCGTCGAGATCACCGACCTCGGGCTCGTCGAGAAGTCGGGCGGCCGGCACGACTGGCGCCGCGACTAGGCGTGAGGGCGGCCGTGCTCACCGTCTCCACCTCGCTCGCGCGCGGGGACGGCGAGGACGTCTCCGGACCGGCGCTCGTGAAGCTGTGCGAGAGGGCCGGCCTCGAGGTCAGCCACGAGGTGGTGTCCGACGAGCGCGAGGCCATCGTGGGCGCGCTGAAGCGCCTGGCCGACCACGAGGAGGTGCGCTTCGTGTTCACCACCGGCGGCACGGGCCTGACGCTCGACGACATAACTCCCGAGGCCACCCGCGACGTGATCGACCGCGAAGCACCCGGCTACGCCGAGGCGATCCGCACCGACGCCCGCGAGCACACCCCGCTGGGGATCCTCACCCGCGGGGTGTCGGGCGTACGGGGCCGCACGCTGATCGTCAACTTCCCGGGCAATCCCAAGGCGATCGAGCAGTCCTGGCCGATCGTTGAGCCGACGCTGGAACACGCGGCGGCGACGCTCGAGCGGGACTGAGCCTCCTAGACGAGACCCTTCTCGCGCAGCTCCCGCAGAGCCGCGTCCGACTTGCCGAGCCCTTCCAGATCCCATCCCGCCGAGCACCGACGGCGCCTTCGTGAACTGGACGTCCGAGTACTGAACCACCTGCACGTGGTTGCCCCACGGATCGCGGAAGTCGAGGCCGGGACCGGGCAGGATCTCCACTCCCGCCCGCTCGACCAGACGCCGTACCTCGTCACGGTCGTCCACGACCAGGCCGAAGTGCCGCGACCCGTCGGGCGGTTGCGTACGCCCCTCGGCCAGCACCAGGAACTGGTCGCCCATGTCGAGGAAGGCCATTCCGCGGAGACGTCCGCGGAACTCGAGCTCGAACACGCGGCCGTAGAAGTCGAGCGCCTCCTCGAGGTCGTCGACCTCGAGCACCACGTGGTTGATTCCCACCAGACGCGCCACGTGTCCAGCATAGGCTTCGCCGCCCATGGACCCCGCGATCGAGCTCGACGGCCTCGAGCGGCGTTACGGCGAGCGGGTCGCGCTGACCGGCGTCACGGTACGGCTCCCGCGCGGCGCCACGCTCGCCGTGCTGGGCGCGAACGGCGCCGGCAAGACGACCCTGCTGCGGGTGCTCGCCGGGCTGCTTCGCCCGCACGCCGGCACGGCGCACGTGCTGAGCGCCGAGCTTCCGCGGGAGCGGTGGAAGGTGCCCGGGCAGGTCGGGTACCTGGGCCACGAGCCGCTCCTCTACCGCGACCTGAGCGGGCGCGAGAACCTCGACTACCACGCCAGCCTGCACGGCGTGGACGGCGCACGCGTGGAGGAGCTGCTCGCCGCCGTCGGGATGGACCGACGAGCCGACGAACCGCTTCGCGACCTCTCGCGCGGCATGGTGCAGCGCCTCGCGGCGGCGCGCGCCGTCCTTCACGACCCTCCGCTGCTCCTCCTCGACGAGCCGCGCGCGCACCTGGATCCCGCCGCCGCCCAGCTGCTCGAGCCGCTCATCGGGCGCGGCTCGGGACGCACGCGGGTGCTGCGTCAGCCACGACGTGGAGGGGGCGTTGGCCGAGGCCGATCTGGCGCTCGGCCTCCGGGGCGGACGCCAGGTCTTCGCCGGCGAGGTCGGTGCGGCGGCGGCCCGGGAGCTCTACAGGTGATCGCCGCCGCCCGCACCATCCTGCGCAAGGACCTCCGGCTCGAGCTGCGCACGAAGGAGTCGGTGCCGGCGATGACGCTGTTCACGCTCACCGTCTACGTGCTGTTCCACTTCGGCCTCGACCGCGACTCGCTGGACGGCGAGCTGGCTGCGGGCGTGCTCTGGGTGACCTTGCTGCTGGCGGCGGTGATCGGCGTAAGCCGCCTGTTTGCGGCCGAGCGCGAGCAGGGGGGCATCGACGGGCTCCTGCTCGCTCCCGTCGACCGCACCTCCCTCTTTCTCGCAAAGGCCGCGGCGCTATTCCTCTTCCTCGTCGCGGTCGAGGTGGTGGCGGTGCCGGCCTTCGGACTGCTGCTGCTCGGCCCCGGGCTCGGCGGCGCCTTGCCCGAGCTGCTCACGATCCTCGCCCTCGGCGACGTGGGGATTGCGGCTGTGGGAGCGCTGGTGGCCGCGCTCGCCGCCGAGACGCGCGCCCGCGAGCTGATCGTTCCCCTGCTCCTCCTGCCGCTGCTCGTGCCGGTGCTGATCGCGTGCGCGCAGGCCACCGAGCCGCTTCTGCGTCAGGACCAGGGACCCGAGGACCTGGGCCGCTGGCTCGCGCTGCTCACGCTTTACGATGTTGTGTTCGTGCTTCTATCCGTCGCAGTCTTCGATTACCTGCTCGAGGACTGATGTACTCGAAGGGCTTCAAGCCACTGGCCGCAGCCACCGTCGTGGCGCTCGCGACGGCGATGGCGCTCGTCTTCTTCTACGCGCCCCTCGACGCCGACCAGGGGTTCGTGCAGAAGATCTTCTACGTGCACGTGCCGATGGCGATCGTGTCGCTGTGTGGCTTCGTGGCCGGCGGGATCATGGCGATCCGGCACCTGCGCTCGGGCGACTCCTCCTGGGACATGCGCTCCTACGTGGCCATCCACATCTCGATCATCCTCGGCGTGGGCGTGCTCGCCACCGGCGCGATCTGGGCCAAGGCCTCCTGGGGACACTGGTGGGTCTGGGACGAGCCGGTGCTGGTCTCGTTCCTGGTGGTGGTGCTGCTCTACTGCGTCTACTACCCGCTGCGCTTCTCGATCGAGGACCGCGAGCGCCAGGCCCGCTACTCGTCCGTGTTCGCGATCGCCGCCGGCGCCTTCGTGCCGCTCAACTTCGCGGCCGTGCGGATGGCGGAGGCGTACACGCACCCGCGGGTGCTGTCGCAGACCGGGGGAAACCTGCCCGGCGAGATGCGGCTCACCTTCCTGGTCTCGCTCCTCGCGATGGCGCTCCTGTTCGTGACGCTCTGGAAGCTCGAGCTGATCTCTAAGAACGCCTCGATGCAGCTCAAGCGGCTCAAGCGTAGGCTGGCCGAGCGCGAGGCGGTGGCGGCGTAGTGGTGACCGCCTGATGCCCGCACTGCCCCTCGACGAGGCGGGCAAGTACGTTGCCGGCGCGTACGTCGTCTTCCTGACGCTCCTGGTGGTCTACGTTGCGATCATCGGTTCGAAGATCGCGCGTATCGAACGGGAGCTCACCGAACTGGCCTCCGAGGACGACAAATGACCACCGAGATCCTCGCCCTGGGCGCCTCGCACAAGACCGCCTCGCTCGAGCTGCGCGAGCAGCTCGCACTGCCGCCGGGGCGCGCGTCACGCTTCCTGTCCGAGCTCACCGCACACGCCGCGGTGCAGGAGGCGGCGGCGCTCTCCACCTGTAACCGCACCGAGCTGTATCTGGTCACGAACGACCCCGCCGGGGGGGAGAGCGCGGCGCTCACGATGCTCTCGCGCCAGGCGGGCCTGCGTCCGACCGAGCTGCTCGGGGCGATCTACTCGCTGCGCGCGGACGAGGCCGTCGAGCACCTGTTCTCGGTCACCTCCGGACTCGACTCGATGATCGTCGGCGAGACCGAGATCCAGGGCCAGGTGAAGCGCGCCTACGAGCTGGCGCTGGTGGAGGGTGTCACGGGGCCGGTCTCCAACCGGCTCTTCCGCGACGCGCTGGCGGCCGGCAAGCGCGTGCGCCACGAGACCGGCATCGCGCGCACGAATGTGTCCGTCGCGACCGTTGCCGTACAGCTCGCCGCCGACTTCCTCGGCGACCTGGACGGCAAGCACGTGCTCGTGATCGGCGCCGGCGAGAACGCCGAGCTCACGGTGCGCACGCTGCACGAGCGTGGGGTCGAGGCGCTGTTCGTGGCCAACCGCCGCTATGAGCGTGCGCTGGGGTTGGCGCAGCGCTTCGGCGGCCGGGCGGTCACGTTCGACGAGCTGCCGCGAGAGCTCGAGCGCGCCGACATCGTCGTCAGCTCCACCGGGGCACCGCACCAGATCGTGGGACGCGACGAGTTGGAGCAGGTCGCCGGCCTGCGGATGGACCGGCCGCTCGTACTGATCGACCTCGCCGTGCCGCGCGACGTCGACCCGGGCGTGCGCGACTGCCCCGAGATCGCGCTCTACGACATGGACGACCTCCAGCGGGCCGTGGCTCGCAACATGAGCGGCCGCGAGGCGGAGGCGAGCGAGGCCCGCGCGGTCGTGCGCGAGGAGGTCGAGCGCTTCGAGGATTGGCTCGAGAGCCTCGACGTCGTGCCCACGATCTCGGCGCTGAGGCGGCGCGGGGAGGAGGTCGTGGCCCACGTGCTGCGGGAGAACGAGCCGCGCTGGGAGTCGCTCTCCGAGGCGGACCGCGAGCGCGTGGAGCTGCTGGCGCGGGCGGTGGTCAGCCGGCTTCTGCACGAGCCGACGCTACGGCTCAGGGGATCCGCCGGCGAGCAGGCCTCGTACCGCTACGTGCACGCCCTACATGAGCTCTTCGGCCTCGACGCCGCGCTGGCGCCGCACGAGGAGCCCGCACAGGTCACGCGGCTCGACGCCCGCCGCCGAGCCTCGCGTCGGTGATCCGACTCGGCACGCGCGGCAGCGCGCTGGCCCTCGCGCAGGCCCACCTGGTGGCCGACAGGCTCCCCGGCGAGGTCGAGCTGGTGCCGATCGCGACCTCCGGGGATCGAGCCCGCGGCGCCGGGCTGGACAAGTCCCGCTTCGTCAAGGAGATCGAGGACGCGCTCCTCGCCGGCGAGGTCGACCTGGCGGTGCACTCCGCCAAGGACGTACCCTCCGAGCTGCCCCCCGGCCTGTCCATCGTCGGCGTGCCGGAGCGCGCGGACGCGCTCGACGCGCTCTGTGGGGCGTCCTCGTTGCAGGAGCTCCCCGACGGCGCGCCGGTCGGGACGAGCAGCCTGCGCCGTCGCGCCCAGCTGCTGGCGCTGCGCCCCGACCTCGACGTGCGCGAGCTGCGCGGCAACGTAGACACGCGCCTGCGCCGCCTTGCCGAGGGTGACTTCGCCGCGGTGGTGCTGGCGCAGGCCGGACTCGACCGGCTCGGCCGCGGCGCCGAGGGAGTGCGGCTGCCAGAGCTCGTTCCCGCGCCTGGACAGGGATGCCTGGCGCTCGAGGCGCGCACAGACGACGCGCCCGTGGCGGCCGCGGCCGGGGCGCTGATCGACCCGCCCGCCCTGACCTGCCTGACGGCCGAGCGAGCGCTGGTCGAGGGGCTCGGCGCCACCTGCCGCACGCCGATGGGCGCCCACGCCGAGCTGCACGACGGTGCGCTGCGGCTGACGGCCTTCGCCGGCATGCCCGACGGCTCCCACTGGATCCGAGACGTCCACGAGGGCGATCCCGACGACCCCGCCGGGTTGGGTCGCGCCGTCGCGGAGCGCCTGGGCGCGGCGGGGGCGCGCGAGCGTGCTCGAGGCCGCCGAGCGCGCCGCGGCGTAGCTTTCGCCGCCATGGGCGGTGGCATCGTCTACCTGGTTGGCGCCGGGCCCGGCGACCCGGGCCTCATGACGCGCCGGTCGCTCGAGCTGATCGCCGCGGCCGACGCGATCCTCTACGACCGCCTCGTCCCGCCGGGCGCCCTGGACGGCGCGCGCGAGGGCGCGGAGCTGCGATATGTGGGCAAGCGGCCGGGCGACCCGGCCATGACCCAGGACGAGATCAACGACCTCATGGTGGAGCTCGCCCGGGCGGGGAAGCGGGTGGTGCGACTCAAGGGCGGCGACCCGTTCGTCTTCGGCCGGGGTGGCGAGGAGGCGGAGGCCCTGGCGGCGGCCGGAGTGCCGTTCGAGGCCGTGCCGGGCGTGACCGCCGGCATAGCCGCCCCGGCGTACGCCGGCATACCCGTGACGCACCGCGATGCGGCCTCGGCGGTGGCGTTCGTGACCGGGCACGAGGACCCCGACAAGCCGGGGTCGGCGGTCGACTGGGAGGCCCTGGCCGGCTTTCCGGGGACGCTCGTGCTGTACATGGGTGTGCGCAACCTGCCGCTGGTAACGGAGCGCCTGGCGGCCGCGGGCCGCGACCCTACGGAGGCGGCTGCCGTGGTGGAGCGCGGGACCGCGCCGGGGCAGCGCACCGTCAGCGGTGCGCTCTCCGACATCGCCGAGCGCGCGGCGGCCGCCGGAGTCGGACCGCCCGCTGTGACCGTGATCGGCCCCGTGGCCGCCCTGCGCGACACGATCGCCTGGCTCGAGCGCCGCCCCCTCCACGGCGAGGTCGTGGCCGTGACGCGAGCCCGCGCTCAGGCCAGCGGCCTGGCCGCACGGCTGCGTGAGCTGGGAGCGGACGTGGTGGAGACGCCGGCGATCCGGATCGAGCCGCGAAACGTTCGATTGCGGCGCCCCGACGGCTATGCGCTCGTCTGCCTGACGAGCCCGAACGGCGTTCGGCTGCTGTTCGGCGCCCTCGACGACATCGGACTGGACGCCCGCGCCTTCGCCGGCGCCACCTTCGCGGCCATCGGCCCCGGCACCGCGGCCGAGCTCTCCCGGCACGGAATCCGAGCCGACGTCGTGCCCGAGCGCTCGGTGGCCGAGGCGCTCGTCGAGGCGCTGGCGTCCGTCCCCGTGAAGGGAAAGCGGGTGCTGATCGCCCGCGCGGCCGAGGCACGCGACCTGCTCCCCGAGGCGCTGCGCGATCGCGGCGCCGAGGTCGACGTGGTCGCCCTGTACGACACCGTGGCGGAGCCGCTCTCCGATACCCAGCTGGAGGCCCTCGCGCGAGCGACCTACGTCACCTTCACCTCCAGCTCCACGGTCCGCTTCCTGCTGCGGTCGGGGGGTCGCGTGCCCGAATCCGCCCGAGTGGTCTCGATCGGCCCGATCACGACCGCCACCGCCCGCGAGCACGGCCTCGAGGTGCAGGTGGAGGCCGAGCGACACGACGTCCACGGCCTGGTCGATGCCTTGACATCGGACGCCGCGACGCGGAGGGTTCCGGCGGCGTGATCGTCACGCTACTCACCGACTACGGGCGCGACGACGACTTCGTGGGTGTCTGCCACGGCGTCATCCGCTCGATCGACCAGGACGCCCACATCGTCGACATCACCCATGGCATCCGCCGCTATGCGGTGCGCCAGGGGGCGATCGTGCTCCGGAACACGCTGCCCTACATGCCGGTGGGAGTGCACGTTGCGGTAGTCGATCCCCAGGTGGGAACCGAACGCCGCGCGGTTGCGCTGCGGACGGGGGACGGCCGCATCCTCGTCGGCCCGGACAACGGGCTGCTGAGCCTCGCCTGGGAGCGCTGCGGCGGCGTCGAGACGGCCGTGGACGTCACCCGCTCGCCGCACCGGCTCGAGCCAGTTTCCGCGACCTTCCACGGTCGCGACATCTTCGCGCCGGTGGCGGCGCGCCTCGCGGCCGGTGCAGAGCTCGCCGATGCCGGGGACCCGCTCGATGCCGATGCCCTCACCGCCGTCGATCTGCCCACGCCCCGCCGGGAAGGGGGAGAGCTCGTGGCGCACGCGCTGGTAGTCGATCGCTTCGGAAACGCGGGCCTGAACCTGGACCACGACGACCTCGCTGGGAGCCGGATCACCCTCGGGAGCGCCGTCGAGCTCGAGGTCGGGGGCGAGCGCTACCTCGCCACCTACGCGCAGACCTTTGCCGACGTCAAGCCCGGTGAGCTGCTCGTCTACGAGGACGCCTACCGCACGCTCGCCGTGGCGATCAACCGCGGCGACGCCGCATCCGACGCTCGCGCTGAGCCCCGACGTCGAGGTGCGCCTGCGGCCGCAATGATCGGCGCGCCGCGGGTCCACCACCGGCTGACCGATTCCACCAACGAGCGCGCAAAGGCGCTGGCCGCGGGGGGCGCCCCGCACGGCACGCTGGTCACCGCGGACGAGCAGACGGCGGGCCGAGGTCGCCAGGGCCGGGCGTGGACGGCCCCGCCCCGCTCCGCCGTGCTGATGTCCCTCGTGATCCGCGATCCGGACGAAGTCCTGCCCCTCACCGCGGCCGTGGCGATCTGCGACGCCCTACCCGCGGAGTGTGAGATCAAGTGGCCGAACGACGTCTGGCTCGACCGCCGCAAGCTGGCCGGCATCCTTGTCGAAGGGCGGCCCCAGCAGCGCTGGGCCGTGCTCGGGGTGGGTCTCAACGTGCGAACGGCCGAATTCCCGCCCGAGCTCCGGTCGACCGCGACCTCGCTGCGCCTGTCCGGGATCGAAACCGACGTCGAGGCGATCCTGGGGGCGCTCCTGCCATCGCTCGATCGCTGGCTGGGCGCATCACGGGCTGCGGTGCTCGACGCCTGGCGGGGGCGCGACGCCCTCCGCGGCGAGAGGGTGAGGTGGGAAGGCGGCGAGGGCACCGCGGCAGGAATCGACGAGTCCGGCGCCCTTGTGGTGGTGACCGAGGAGGGCCGAATAACCCTGGAATCGGGGGAAATCCACCTGCTTCGTTAGGAGGTTTACGCAACTCCATCAGTGCGTAATCGCCAAATTGTGCAAATTGGTCACTCGTAGGCCGTCGATCGTGCGACGATGTCTACTGCCCATGGCAGGCACCACGTTCCGAGTCGCGGCATCAGTCGCGACGCTGTGTCTTGTGCTTGTGCTCGCAGCCGGCGAGGCGCGTGCGCAGTCCATCGACTCGTCCTCCGATGGCGGAAACCCGGCGCCGGAGCCGGCCGCTCCGGCCGACGCGACGTCGGGGCCCTCGGCCGAGCCCGCGGCCTCCGACTCCGCCGACGGCGCCCCGGCCGCGGCGCCGGAGGGCACAATGCCACTGAACGCGCCCCCGGAGCCCGCCGCCGTGCAGGAAGTGGTCGTGGATGCCGCCCCGAGCCCGAGCGACACGCCAACGACTTCCCCGGAAGGCCCTCCGGCCCCGTCGCCAGCGCCGGACGCGGGCGTAACGGAGGCGTCCGCACAGCGAATCGAGGAGAAGCCCCTGGCGGCTTCCCACTCGCTGGACGACCAGGCATCCGCGGTCGCCGCGTCCACTGGCAACGGCGACTCACTGACAGGGCCGGCGCTCGACCCCGGAGCGCCCTCCATCTCCCCCCCGTCGGCCGTGAAACCGGACGCGCTCGATGACGTCGGCCCTCCGACCCTCGGCGACCCGCACGGCGACGGCCTGGAGCAGCTCATCTCGGACGTCCGACGTGATCTCCGCAGCGTGCGGGGGCAGATCGACGACTTGCAGCGCCGACTCGACGACGGCGCGCCGCCACCACAGAACCGCCTGATCGACCTGCGCGCGAGCCTTGGGCAGATCGCTCCGCTGCTGGTCGCACTCGAGATGCGGCTCGACGCCGCGGGCCGCCTGAGCCCGCATCTGCAGAATCTCCTGCGGCGCGTCCGCAGTGAGCTCCGCGGCGCGCGCGTCACGGCCGCCGGCCTGGTCGCGGCGCTCCGCAGCTCCGGCGCGCGGAGCGCCGAGGTGCGGCTGCTCCTCCGGGAGCTCGAGCGCTTCCGCGCCGTCGCGTCGATGCTGGCCGTGAATCCGTTCGTGGCCCGGGCGCCGGCGCCTCCGGTGTCGAGCGCGAGTGCTGCCTATATGTCCGTGCAATCCCCAGGGTGGCCTATCCGACGCAACCTTCGGCGGCGTCGCCGAAGCAAGCCGATGACGGTCGCCCGACGACCGGACCGCGCGACGGACAGCGCGGCGGGGAGCCTCCACCATGGGCGCCCGCACCCGGCTCCGCCACCGCGAGTCCGGGCGGAGCATTCCTCTTCGCTGGTTTGGCCTCGCTGGCGATCCTGCTGATCGGGCTCACGATGCCCGCGCTCCGCGCGCTTCTCGAGCTGCTGCCGGGCCGTCCCTACTCGGTGGCGTTCCTCGAGCCGCTCGAGCGCCCCGGCTAGCTCCTGTACCGGCAGATCCGTCCGGGCCGGGGCATCTGACGTCCCGGCTGCGTAGCCGCAACACGCACAGGAGGAACAACTTCGATGAGGGCGATACCGATTGCTCTGGGCATAGTCGTCCCCCGCGCCGCGCCTACCGGCGGGGACGGGCCCGGAATGCGAGACGGCTCATGAGACACGAGAGATGGCTTCCGGCCGTTCCCGCCAGCGCGCGGGTGGCCCGTTCGATCGTCCGCGAGGCTGCCACGGACGCGGGCCTCGACGGCGATTGCACCTGGGATCTGATGCTCGCGACCACCGAAGCCTTCACCAACGCCATCCAGCACGGCAGGGCCTGGGCCAACCAGTGCATCCTGCTGACCACCGAGCCGTGCCCGGGCGGGCTGCGCGTGGAGGTGACCGACTGCGGGACCTTCGACAGCAGGCTCGAGCCGACACCGATCGATTCGACGACCGGACGCGGCATCCCGATCATCGCGGCGGTGGTCGATCGCCTCGAGGTGCAGAACAGCAGCGGACGCACACTGGTGCGGTTCGAGAGGCACGCGGAGGCGGAGGCGTTTCGGGCGGCACGCGTGGGTGAGCGGGTTGGCTAGACCCTCGGTCGGCCAACCCGATCGCTCGCCGGGCGCCAGGCGTTCGCTCGAGGACCTTGCTCAGTCTCTAAGCGGCGTCCCGCTCCCGACCCTTGTCCCCGCTCGCGACGGTCTCCGCGTCACGCGTCTCGTCGCCCTCCTCCGGCTGCGAGTCCTCACCGGCCGCCTGGGCGCCGTTCTCCTGCGCCTTTGTCGCGGCCTCCTCCGAACCTCCCTTGCGCTTGCGGCGACGGCCGCCACGGCGGCGCTTGCCCTTCGGGAAGTTGCGCAGCAGCTCCCGCGCCAGCGCGCTGGGCTTGCGCGCCATCCGCATTCGCGCTCCGTCCAGCACCTGCTGCGCCTCCGGCGTGTGCGCCAGCGCGGCTGCCAGCAGAGCCGCCGAGAGGCGACGGTCCTGCTTCCGCGCCGCCTGCACCAGCCGCCGCGCGTTCCGTGCGTGGGCGGCGCCGGCGGAGTTCACTAGCAGCCCGAGCAGGCGTTTCGTCTCGGGCCAACGCTGCACCGCGTACTCCTCATGCACCTCGCGGCTGTACTCGGCCAGGTGCCACAGCCAGCGCGCGGCCTGGTCGCGACGACCGATCTGCTTCTCCGTGAGGGCCTGCAGCAGGACCTTCACGCCCTCACGCCGCTCGTCGCGGGACCAGCCGCCGACGATCTCGACCGCGTCGTCGAACGCCTCCGGGTCGCGCAGGTTGCCGACCTCCGCGAGCGCCCTCAGGCGCAGCTGGGTGTTGCGATTGCGGCGCAGGCACGTGATCAGGAAGGCGCGCCGAAGCTCACCGGTCGTATCGAAGTGCAGCATCGCCTTGGCGCGTCGCCAGTTGTTGGAGGCCACGCGCGCCCCCGCCAGCATCGCCCAGGCCTGCTGCTCGCCCCAGCTCAGGTGCTCGACCGCGATCCGCCACAGCTCGCGCTCGAACACCTGCGCGCGCCGCTGCGGATCCGCTGTGACCGGCACGACGCGCCGCTCCACCCGCAGCCGCCGGCCGCGTCCGCGACGGACCGGCCCGACGACGATGGCGCCGCCGCGGTAGACGTCGCGGTCGAGCAGCGAGTGCAGGGTCACCACCGGGTCGTCGTTCGGCGTGGCGGGGTGCACGAAGTCGACGATGATGCCGGCTTCCTTGCCGGGCGTACGCCGCGTCACGCGGCCCACCCGCTGCTGGTAGACGCGCTTCGACGCGGTCGGGGCCAGATGCATGCAGACGGTCGCCCGCGGCGAGTTCCAGCCCTCGGCCAGCAGCTGTGCGTTCACCAGCACATCGACCTCGCCGCGCTCATAGGCGGACAGGATGCGGGTCAGCTCGCGCTTCGGCGTCTCGCCGGAGACGGCCTTCGCCTTGATGCCCACCTCCTTGAAGGCCTTCGCGACGTTGTGTGCGTGCCTCACGCCGGCTGAGTAGACGACTCCCGGGAGATCCTTGAAGCGCGTCTTGTAGAGGTCGGCCACGGCGACGTTGAAGGGCGTCTGGTCGAGCAGGGCGGCCAGCTCTTCCTGGTCGAAGTCCTGATCGACCTCGCCGCGGCGAAGCGGCACGTTCGCGATCGAGCGGACCCCGACCCCCGGGGGGATGCGCACGCACCGAAGCGGCGCGATCACTCCGCGCCGGGCGGCCTGCGCGAGGTCGAAGCGCGACGTCTGGGTGGGGAAGAGGTCCGTGACGTGGCGGGCGATCAGAGCGCCCGTGGCCGTCATGCCGATGAAGACCGGGCCGATCCACTGGCGGATGGCGGCGCTCGTCTTCTCGCCCAGGGCGGTGTGCGCCTCGTCGCAGATGACGATCGTGTACGCGTCCGAGACCTTGCCGGCGTTGCGGACGAACCACTGGTACGTCTCGACCGTCACGGCCCCGCCGGCCGGCGGTTCGCCGAGCCCGTTCTTCAGCAGCGGCCCGGCGATGCGCTGGCGGTAGCCGCGATCACGCAGCTCTCCGAGGAACTGGTCGACCAGGTTGCGGCGGTGCGTGAGGATCAGAATTCCGCCGGTGCGCGAGGCCTCGACGAAGCCGAGGGCGGCAACCGTCTTGCCGGCGCCCGTGGCGTGCTCGAACCAGAAGCGACGATGGGCGCCCGGGTCGTCCACGAGGGCGTCCGAGGCCGCTTCCTCCTCGGCCTCCTCGGCCGGATCCCAGTCGAGCGGCTCCTCGTCGATCAGCTCGTCGCCCTCGATCTCGACCTCGCCGGAGGGCAGCTCCTCGAGCGGGGCCCTTCCGTTGCTGCGGCCCGCCATCTGGACCTCCGAGGTGAGGGCGATCAGCGTGCCGGAGAGCGCGTCGACCTGGTGGGCCGAGAGGACGGCCCCATCCGCCAGATGCGGCTCCTCCTCGCACAGCAGCCGCTCGAGGCCGAGCATCAACGAGTACCTGCGCCGCCAGTCGATCGAGGGCTCGCTGCGACCCGCCGCGATCTCCGCCAGCGCGTCCTCGATCGCGGTGCGCCGCGCCGCTGCCCGGCGCGAGCGCGGTCTCGGGCGTCTCGCCTTCGAGCACGAACGGCTCGCGCGCAAACTCTTGAGCGCGCTTCAGATCCTCGCCGGTAACCGGCGAGGCATCGACCACGGAGGTTCTCTCAGCCACGTTAGGACGTTCTCGTTAGGGGAGGGACGGGCCGAGCTTCGGCCGACGAATCAGCGCGGCGTCAGCGGGGTCCGCCCGTCAGTGCCCACCGCCCTTACAGTCCCGCGAGCGGCGAACACGCCAAGTCCATGGGGACGGACGGCGTGCACCTAATTACAGCACACGCGAGGAGAAATGGGTGTGCCATTCTTCGCCGCGTGCGCCGCCTGGTCGCGATCGCCGTCTGCGCCTGCGCTCCGCTCGCGGCCTGCGGCTCCGACGAAGAGCCGCCGAGCGTCGCCGCTAAACCCGCCAAGCCCGCCCAGCTCGAGGGCGCACCCGCCCCGCTGGCGAGACTGGGCTCGCAGGCGAACGAGCTTCTCGACGGAGGCGCCGACGCGTTCGAGAAGCGGTTGAAGCAGCTTCGCGGCTACCCGGTCGTCGTGAACAAGTGGGCCTCTTGGTGCGGACCCTGCCGCTTCGAGTTCCCCTTCTTCCAGAAGCAGGCGACGAAACGCGCCGGGGAGGTCGCGTTCATCGGAGTCGACTCGAACGACAACGACGGCGATGCGATGGAGTTCCTGCGCGACTACCCGGTGCCGTTCCCCTCCTACAAGGACCCGAGCCTGGAGGTCGCGGCGGTGTTCAACGCCGTGCAGGCCTTCCCCAGCACTGCTTTCTACGACTCGCAGGGCGAGCTCGCCTACGTCCACCAGGGCGGGTACGCGAGCGAGGCCAAGCTGGCGGAGGACATCGGTCGCTACGCTCGCTGATCCTGGACATCAGGACGGTACGCACGCAGAAGGAGCTTGACGCCGCGCTCGAGCTGCGCGAGCGGGTCTTCTGCGGCGAGCAGGGCGTCTCGCTCGAGGCCGACCGCGACGGCCGCGACCACGAGGCCACCCATCTGGTGGCGGTCCAGAACGGCCGGGTGATCGGCACCTGCCGGCTCCTCCTCCGCGGTCGCGTCGCGCGGCTCGGCCGGCTGGCCGTGGAGCCGGACCAGCGTGGGCGAGGCGTGGCCGGCGCCATTCTTGGCGAAGCCGATCGCGTCGCCCGCGACTGCGGCGCGGACAGCATCTCGCTCCACGCCCAGACCTACGCCCTCTCGTTGTACGAGCGCGATGGTTACGTGGAGCGCGGGACGCGCTTCGTGGAGGAGGGGATCGAGCACGTTGCGATGGAAAAGGTCCTTGCTCGTGAGCCCTGAGCTCCGCATCGACCCCCTCTCCGGCCTCAAGGTGATCGTGGCCGGCGAGCGGGGCGCGCGTCCCGGGGCGTGGCTCGACGTGGAGCCGCGTCCGCCGGTCGACCCCGAGCGCGATCCCTTCGCCGCCGGTCACGAGGATCAGACCCCGCCGGAGGTTTACGCGCTCCGCGAGGACGGCGGCGGTTGGAAGGTGCGCGTCGTGCCGAACCTGTACCCGGCGCTCACCCCGGGCGAGCCGGGCACGGCCGAGGATCCGCTCGGCTCCGGCCGTGGCGAGCCCGACCTGTTCACCGCGCGCCCGGCGCTGGGCGCCCACGAGGTGATCGTGAACGCACCCGACCCGGTCTCCTCGCTCGCCGAGCTCCCGCCGGAGCAGGTCGAGACCGCGATGTCCGTCTGGCGTGAGCGGATGCGGGTGCACGCGGACGCCGCCTACGTCCACGTGATCGTGAACGAGGGCAAGGAGGCGGGCGCCTCGCTTCCCCACACGCACGCGCAGCTCTACGCCCTGCCCTTCGTCCCCGCGGCAGTGGCCCGTGAGCGCGAGCGCTTCACCGCCTATTCCGACCGCATGGGCGGCCGCAATCTGCTCGGGGACCTCGTGCAGGAGGAGGTGCGGCGTCGCGAGCGTGTGGTGGCCATCGACGACGAGGCCGTCGCGCTCTGTCCGTTCGGCGCGCGGGTGCCATTTCACCTGCAGGTGGTGCCACGCCGGCCCACGGCGCGCTTCTCCGACGAGGGTCCGCTCGGCGCGCGAATGCTGCATCAGGCGCTGAACCGCCTCGCGGCGGTGCTCGGCTCGCTGCCGCCGCTCAACATGTGGGTGCGCACCGCCCCGCGCGACGCCGAGCGCTTCTGCTGGCGCATCGAGCTGCTGCCCCGCTTGGCCCAGCTCGCGGGCCTCGAGATCGGCACGGGCGTGCACCTCAACGTGCTGGCTCCGGAGGATGCGGCGGAGCGATTGCGTGCGGTCTAGAACTTGCCGGAGGTGCCACTCGTAGTAGTTTCACCGCGCCGTGCCGCCAGTTCCGCGCCAGGTTCCCCTGTTCGCCGCCGAGCCGCCGCAGGAGCCGTTGCCCTACGGTCGCTGGGCGGCGGCGCTCGGCGAGCGCTTCGCGGCGGCCGCGGAGGCCGAGATCGGCGCCATCACCTGGTTTCCGGACCGCACCTTCGCCGGGCGCACCTACGTTCCGGCGACAGCGCCCACGGGCGACGGCGGCGAGGCTTTCGGCTACGTGTCCTACACGCGCGAGCACGAGGGCGCGGAGGCCGCCGACTTCCGCGCCGTCGCGGATTACACCGACGAGACCGCCGAGCAGAACCCGGACTGGACGCTTGACCTCTCCGACCAGGAGATCGGCCACTGGCGGGGGCCGCAAGGCCGGCGCGGCCTCATCACGCTCGTCTGGGGGGTGGCGCTCGTACAGGGAGGCACGGTCGCCACCACCGAGCTCGGGCCCACTACCACCGACCAGTGCGAGCTGGTCGAGAGCCGATTCACGCTCGTGTCACTCGACGACTACACCGGCGACTACATCGAGGTGCGCCTCTACGGGGCCCGCGGGGCTGAGCTGGCCCGTGAGTCGCTGTACGAAGACGAGTAGCGGCGCTAGCTTCTTCACGCAGATGGATGACCTGCGCGGCGATCGGTGCGTTCTTCTCAAGTTCGGCGAGCTCGCCCTCAAGGGGCGCAACCGGCCCCTGTTCGTGTCCGCGCTCGAGCGCAACCTGCGCCGGCTCACCGCGGAGCTGGGGCCGCTCGACGTCCGACACCGCGGCGGAGTCCTGCTCGTCACGAGCAAGGCGCCGGAGGAGGAGCTCGTCGAGCGCTGCCTCGCCCTTCCGGGAGTGAGCGTCGTTCAGCCGGCCGTACGGTGCGAGCGCGATGCCGCCGCCGGCGCCGATGCGGCGGTCGCGCTCCTGCGAGGTCGTCCCGGGCGGACGTTCGCCGTGCGGGCGCGCCGGCGAGACAAGAGCTTCCCGCTGCGCTCGATCGAGCTGGCGCGGGTGATCGGCGAGGCGGTGCGGGTCCGCCTCGGACTCGAGGTCGATCTCTCGCGGCCCGACCTGACCGTTCACGTCGAGCTCGACCACCACGAGCTGCTCGTGTCGAGCGAGCGCCTGCGCGGCGCGGGGGGACTGCCCGTGGGGACGAGCGGTCGGGCGCTGGTGCTCCTGTCGGGCGGGCTCGACTCGCCCGTGGCCGCCTACCGCATGATGAAGCGCGGCCTGCGCTGCGACTTCGTTCACTTCAGCGGCCGACCCTTCACCGGCCCGGAGTCGATCTACAAGGCGTACGCCCTCGTCGGCCGGCTCGACCGGTTCCAGGGCGACTCGCGCCTGTTCGTGGTGACCTTCGGCACGGCCCAACGGCGGCTCGCCACGGCCGGGGCGGGGCGTCTCCAGGTCCTCTCCCAGCGCCGGCTCATGGTGAAGGTGGCCTCAGCGCTGGCCCGACGGGAGGGCGCCGACGCCCTCGTAACCGGCGATTCGCTCGGCCAGGTGGCCTCGCAGACGCTCCCAAACCTCGCCGTGGTCGAGGAGGCGGCCGAACTGCCCCTGCTCCGCCCGCTGATCGACCGCGACAAGGCCGAGATCGTCGACATCGCTCGCCGGCTCGGCACCTACGACATCTCGATCCTCCCCGACGAGGACTGCTGCAAGCTGTTCTCGTCGAAGCTCGCGGTCACCCGCGGCCACTCCGACGACCTGCGCCGAATCGAGCGGGCGGCCGACGCCGCGGAGATGGTGGACGAGCTCGCGGCCTCGGCCGAGCTGTTCCGCCCGCAGCTCGAGACGAGCCCCTCGGGCGCACTCACGCCGGTATGAGCACGTCCGTGGAGGGAGAGATCGCTGCACGAGATGCGCGGGGAGGCGGAGGTAGCATCGCACCGGCGAGCCCCGGTAGCTCAGGGGATAGAGCGGCCGCCTCCTAAGCGGCAGGGCGTTGGTTCGAATCCAACCCGGGGCGCTCCCCGTACCAGGCGCGCGCGTATTCGACGTCCGCGCCGGCCTCACGGCCCGCATCGCCTGGCGCCGTGACCGGTATCCGGGCGCGGATGGTCGTGCCCACGCCGACCGGGCTCTCGATCTCGAGCGTGCCGCCGAGCGCGCTGACACGGTCGGTGAGCCCGCTCAGTCCCGAGCCCCGCGCGGGATGGGCACCGCCGCCGCCGTTGTCGCGCACCTCGACCGTCGTGTGTCCTTCGCCGGCCGCAACGCGCACCTCGATCCGATCCGAGTCGGCATGCTTGGAGGCGTTCGTCAGCGCTTCGGCGACGACGAAGTACGCGGTCGTCTGCACCGACAACGGAAGCTTCCCGCAGCTGTCGAGGTCGAGCTCGACCGGCACCGTCGAGCGGCCCGCCACGGCCGCAAGCGCGGCACCTAGGCCGCGGTCGGTGAGGATGCTGGGATGGATCCCGCGAGCGAGCTCGCGGAGCTCCTCGAGTGCGGCATCGAGCTCGGCGCGCGCGACCGCGAGCTCGCGCAACGCCGGCGAGTCCGGCTCGAAACTCGACTCGAGATGCCGGAGGCTCAGCGCGAGCGAGACGAGACGCTGCTGGGCGCCGTCGTGGAGATCGCGCTCGATCCGTCGTCGCGCGGCGTCCGCGGCCTCGACGATCCGCGCTCGCGAGGCAGCCAGCTGCTCACGCGCATCCACGTTGGCGAGCGCCGCGGTGACCAGCTCGGCGAAGCTGCTGATCCTCACCTCGGTCCCCGCCGGGAAGGCGTGCGCCAGCTCGCTGGACACCATGATCGCGCCCCAGAGGCGACCGGCCACATAGATCGGAGCTCCCACCACCGACTGGATCCCGAACTCGCGCAGCCTCCCCGCGAGCTCGCCCTCCACATCGTCGTAGTCGTCCACGCGCGCGGGGCGCCCGCTTCGGTAGAGCTTCGCGGTCACCGTCTCGCCCTCCACCGGGACGCGCTCGCCGACCGGGAACGACGGCGTGTCGTTCCCCGTCCAGGTGCCGACCACCGTCGCGAAGCCGTCGTCCTCGTAGCGGATCATGTCGGTGGTCTTCACCGCCAGCAGCTCCCCGAGCTCTTCGCACACGCGCCCGAAGAGGGCCGGCGCGGGGGTCGAGCCGGCCACCATGGTCGCGACTCGGCGCAGCGCAGCCTGCTCGGCCAGAAGCGCCTGCAGCCGGGTGGGGTTGTCGTCGCTGCTCATCGGAAACCGAAGGTCGGCACCGCCGGCGCTGCGCCGGTAAAGCATCGTTGTGGCGCCGCGAGAGCGAGCCTAGCGAAGCCGCTCGCCGGCGCGGCATGGAGGGGGTTCGACACGTTTCCGGCCATGGTGGCCGGTTTCTTCACGAACCCCCTAGCTCAACACGGCCTGCAGCCGCTCGCCAGCGCTCGCTCGGACTCAACGGCCCTCTCCTCCTCGAGCTCAGAATGCATCCGCACGCGTCGCAGCTGCACCGCGGCGAGGGCGGCGGCGCCGATCGCGACCGCGGCGCTCAGGGTGGCGGCCAGCTGCAGCGCCTGGGTGAACGCCTCGCGGGCCGCATCCACCAGCTCGGTTGCCACAGGCACCGGGAGCTCCTCGCCCGCGGCCGCGGCGCCGCCGAGCGTGTCGCGGGCGGCGTCCGCCGCCTCGGGTGGGACGCCCGCCGGGACCCCGTCCTCGATCTGGCCGCGGTAGACGGCCGTGCCGACCGCGCCGAGCACCGCGATGCCGAGCGCACCGCCGAACTCGGAGCTCGTCTCCGAGATCCCCGCCGCCCCACCGGCCCGCTCGGGCGGGGCCGCCCCCACCATCAGGTCGGCCGCCAGGGTGTAGACCGGGGCGAGACCGAGGGCGAACACGACGGAACCGGTCACCAGGGTGGCGAGCGCGGACTCGGCGTCGACCTGGGCGAGCAACGCGAAGCCGGCGCCGGCGAGCGCGAGACCGCCCGCAATCACGAAGCCCGGCCGGATCCGGCGCACGAACATGGGGGTCAGGAGTGCACCGACGACGAACGCAGCGGCGTAGGGCACCGTCCACAGCCCGGCCTCGAACGGCGACAGGCCGTGAACGAGCTGCAGGTATTGGGCGAGGAAGACGGCGATGCCGAAGTTGACGAAGAAGCCGAACGTGTTGGCCGCGAGAGCCGCGTTGAACGCGGGCATCCGGAAGAGGCGCAGGTCGATCAGCGGATCGGCAAGCACTTGCTGCCTTCGCACGAACGCGACGCCGACGGCGAGCCCGGCGACGATGGACAGGGCCGCGGTCCATCCCACGCCGTCCTGGGCGATCTGCTTTAGGCCATAGATCACCGCCAGCACGGCGACGAGCGAGACGGCCGCGCTGATCAGGTCGAGCCTGCCCGCGTCGGGAGCTCGGTACTCGGGCAGCAGCCGCGGCCCCACCACCAGCAACAGCCCCATCACGGGCAGCGCCGGCAGGAACACCGAGCCCCACCAGAACTGCTCGAGCAACAGCCCGCCGATCAGCGGCCCGACCGCCGCGCCGGCGGAGAAGCTCGTGATCCACACACCGATCGCGAACGTGCGCTCCCGCGGGTGGTCGAACATGTTGCGGATCAGCGACAGCGTCGACGGCGCCAGCGTCGCCCCCGCGACCCCGAGCAGCGCGCGGGCCGCGATCAGCATCTCGGCGCTGGTCGACAGCGCCGCGAACACCGAGGCGAGGCCGAATGCGGCGGCGCCGATAAGGAGCAGCCGGCGGCGGCCGATCCGGTCGCCAAGCGTCCCCATGGTGATCAGCAGCCCGGCGACGAGGAACCCGTAGATGTCCACGATCCACAACAGCTGCGAGCTGGTCGGCCGGAGGTCCTCGCTCAATGCGGGCAGCGCGAGGTTCAGCACCGTGAGGTCCATCGCGTAGACCAGGCACGGAAGCGCGATCACGGCGAGGCCGATCCACTCCCGGCGGCCGGCGCGGGCCGGGCCCTGTACCGTCAAGCCAGTCCTCTCGAGGTCGAAGTCATTCACGCGTAACGACTTCGAAGCGCGGCGAAACTGACCGTGTAGGCAAGATTTCGGCGCGGCGCGACTGCTGAGCCAAAGTCCGGTAGCCCGGCGGCCCGTCGCAGCGCTTCCGCGCGGCTTGACCTGGCCCCTTCGATCAGGGATCGTATACAGGTTGAAAGCGACATCCTGTTCAGGTCGGAAGTGTGCCCTGGCTTTCCATAGGCACCGTTTGCTGCTTGTTCTGGTGCTCGGCTGCTTGCTTGGAAGTCAGACGGAGTTCGCGACCGCTCAGTCTCAGCCGGACCCGGGCGGCACACCCCAAACGGCGCTCGGGCCTATTGCACCTGAGCAGAGGTACATGGGGGCCATCGAGGAACCGGGCGATCTCGACACCTTCAGGTTTGATACACCACAGTTGGCCACAAGTATCCAGTTCAGCGTGTCGCACACAAATGACCGATGTGAGATTTGGACCACCCTCGCCGATGCGTTTGGCACGACTTCCGAGCTGACGTTCGTCCCCCGGACGGACAGTATGATCTTGCCCCAGACTACCCTTGGTGGCGGTACGCTTTACGTCACTGTCAGCGCTGGCTCGCTGCGCGACTGCAGCGGAGCGAGCTATTCACTCATTGTCTCCCTAGCTGACTTCCCGCAAACGGTTGAAGGCGCCAGAGCGGTGCTTATGTGCTCGGCTGCGTGCACCAAGGAAAGAGGATTAAGTGTTGAGCGGCGACAGCAGATCAGAAGGGTCAATACAGAGTCGCGGCGCTAGTCGCCGGCGCGCGCTCAGACGCTTGAAACGCTTCACTCGAGGGATTGTAGCGCCGCCAAGGCCGAGATGAACCGCTGGTGCTCATAGGCACGTGGCGGCGGCGGCGAATGACAGTTGAGATGCGCATTGAGGTAACCACCGCGGTAATCGCTGCCGCAGCTTCTCTCGGCGGTGCCATCGTAGGCGGAGGCATTACCTATCTCGCGAACGAGCGCCTGCGAGAGGAACAAGACGAGCGCGAGCGTGCCGGGAGCACGAGCCGTCGCGATGCTCGAAGCGAACCGCTTCCGTACGGTGGAGACCGCAATTCGGACCATGCAGGTCCAGAGGTCTATCTGGAACGAGGTAGCGAAGTCCGCTCGGATTTCAGCAGTGAGGACCTTGCCTTGGTGGTGGCGCGTTTAACCGGTAGACAGTCGGCAGTGTTGGCTGACGCCCGCGTCTGCGTTGACCGCCTAGACAATCTGCTCGCTGGCGACAGGCCGGGGGAGAGCGTAGATCGGTTCGATGCTAATCAGTTGCGGCCACTTCGTGAGTGCGTGCATGATGGTCGGGCTGCTCCTGGCGCCGCTCGTTAACACCGATCCGGTGGAGTGACAGTCACCCTGACTACAGAGCCACCAGGCACCGCCGTTTCCCTGTTGAGAAAGGTGCGGCGGCGCAGTGACAAACACGGTCCGGCGGCGAACACGGACGCCGCACCGACGGCTCATCGTTGCCGCAGGCGCTGCGGCGCTGCTGTGCGGCGGCGGGCCGAGCGCCCCGGCCTTGGCAGTCCTGGAGCCTTCGGTCCAGACGGGCGCGCGGTTCGAGCCGGGACACGTGATCGTCCGCTACCGCCCCGCCACCGACGCCTCCGAGCGGCGGCCACACGCCGGGGTGTGGACGCCCTGTCCGGCAGGGCGATCGGCGTCGCGCGCGCCGAGTTGCTCGGGCTGCCAGCGGGTCGCTCGGTGAGCGCGGCGGTGGCCGACCTCCAGAGGCGGCCAGAAGTGGAGTTCGCACAGCCCGACTGGATCTATCAGCTCGAGGAAGTCCCCGACGATCCCCGGTTCAGGGAGCAGTGGGGCCTAAACAACACGGGCCAGAGGATCAACACGGGCCAGGGGGCACTGGTGGCCGGGACGCCCGACGCCGACATCGACGCCCCGGAGGCCTGGGACACCACGATAGGGAGCGACACGATCGTCGTCGGAGTCATCGACTCCGGTGTTAACACGCGCCACCCAGAGCTCGTTCCGAATCTCTTCGTCAACGCCGCAGAGGCGGCCGGCGGCGCGGGTGTGGATGACGACGGCAACGGCCGGGTCGACGACGTAAACGGCTTCGACTTCCGCAACAGGAATGGCCGGGTCTCCGACGACGCCAATCAGCACGGCACGCTCGTGGCCAGCGTGATCGGGGCGCGCGGCGGGAACGGCCTCGGCGTGACCGGCGTGGCCCAGCGGGTCAAGATCCTTCCGCTCCAAGCGGCTTCCGATCTCGGCGAGATATCGACCTCGGCGGCGGTCGAGGCGGTGGCGTACGCCCGCCAGATACGCGCCCAGGTGGTGAACATGAGCTTCGGCTCCTGGGGCCCGCCACGCGCCGGTGACGGGGCGCTCCAGGCGGCGATCGAGGCCTCGCCGGAAATCCTCTTCACCACCTCGGCGGGTAACCGAGGACCCGGCCACCGGCAACGCCAACAACAACGACGTCAAGCCTCATTGGCCGTCCAACCTCACCGTCGACCACCCAAACGTGATCGCGGTGGCCAGCACCGACAGTAAGGATGCCCTCTCGGCCACGTCCTCGTTCGGGCCGAACACGGTGGATCTGGCAGCGCCCGGTGACGACATACTGGGCGCGTCGGTCCCGCTCAACCCGACGCCCGTGCTCACCGAGAACTTCCAGGGCGTGACGCCGCCGAACCTCCCCCCGGATTGGTTGGGCTGGGCCACGGTGATCCAGTTCGGACCAACTCTGTCACCGACTCGCCGGGCGCCAACTACGCCCCTAATGCCTTCACTACATCGACGAGCCCGCGGTTCACCCCGCCCGCCGACGCCACGCTCTGCGACGTCGGCCACGACCGTCGCCGCCGCCTGGAGCCAGGCGACTTCTTCGGCGTGGCGGCCTCGAACGACGATGGCCTGAGCTACTTCGACATCGAGCGGCTGGACACGGACTCCGTCGGCCCCGGCCTACGCTCGACCCCCGATCCGCCCCGCTTCCGCACCGACGGATCGGCCGCGACGCGGGTCCAGTTCTGGCTCGATGCCGACGGCGACGCGATCACAGACGACGGCGTCTATGTGGACAACGTCGCCGTCCGCTGCGGGCCCTCGAGCGAGGCGGGTCTACGCTTCTTCCAGGGCACGTCACTAGCCTCACCTGCGGTCGCGGGAGTGGCGGCGCTCATGCTCTCCAGGAACCCCGCGCTCTCGCCGCCTGAGCTCAAGGCCGCTCTGCGCAACACCGCGGACCGTGTCGCGGGCTTGGTGGGCAGGGTCTCCACGAACGGTCGACTGAACGCCGACAAGGCGCTGCGCCCGCCCACTTCCCTAGTGACGGGCGACGACGTCACTCCGCCCGTGAAGCCGATATCCGACACACAACCCCCGGTCGTTACCAACTTGGCCCTCGTTCCGCCGAAGTTCCGGCCGCTGCGCTCCGGCGCGAGCGTGCGCGCGGCCGCGACGAAGCGCGGCTCACGGCTCCGCTTCCGCGTCAACGAGACCGTGCGCGTCCGCATCGCGATTGACGCTCGCAGGTCTGGGCGCCGGGTCGGGCGCCGCTGTCTGCGCCTCGAGCCGAAGCGGCGCACGCGCCGGAGGTGCACTCGCTACGTTGCGAAGGGCACCTACCTGATGCCCGGCCAGCTCACCGGGCTCGTCCGGCGCACATTCAGCGGGCGCATCCGCAGGAAGGTGCTCAAGCCAGGTCCCTACCGGCTCAGCGTCACTGCCACCGATTTGGCCGGGAACCGGTCGAAGGCCGCCCGCAAAGGCTTCCGCATCCTCAGGCCGCCCCACCTCGAGGCGACACGTTGACCCTTACGCTAAGCGGGCGCGGCTAGCTTCGTCCCTTGTGCGGCGCCCGTCGCGACGCGCTCCACGTCTAGCCGGGGAAGGAACCGCTCCAGCCAATTCGGGATCCACCAGTTGCGGCTCCGCGAGAGGGCTCACGGGGGCCGAGCCCCGAGAGAGTCGCTCGACGATGCCCTGCCGCCTGGTGCCTCAGGGACCGAGCAGCTCCACCACGTCCGCGATCGAGTCCACCACCCGTGAGGCGCGGTATGGAAACCGCTCGGCCTCGTCGCGCGACGTGACGCCGGTGAGCACCAGGATCGTTTCGAGCCCGGCCTCGAGCCCGGCGACGACGTCCGTGTCCATGCGATCGCCGATCATCGTCGTGCTCTCCGAATGCGCGCCCAGCGAATTGAGCGCGGAGCGAATCATCAGAGGGTTCGGCTTTCCGACGAAGTAGGGCGCGGCGCCGGTCGCGCGACTGATCAGCGCCGCCGCCGCGCCGGTCGCGGGCACCGGGCCCGCAGGGGAGGGACCGGTCGGGTCGGGATTCGTCGCGATGAATCGCGCGCCGCGGGTCACCAGCCGGATCGCCTGTGTGATGCGCTCGAAGCTGTAGGTCCTCGTCTCGCCCAGGACGACATAGTCCGGATCGCGCTCGGTCAGCGTGTAGCCCGCGTTGTGGAGCGCCGTGGTCAGGCCCACCTCGCCGATCGCAAACGCCGTCCCGCCCGGGCGTTGGTCCTCGAGAAACCGCGCGGTCGCGAGCGCCGACGTCCAGATCGCCTCCTCGGGTACGTCGAGGCCGCTCGCCCGCAGTCGCGCCGCCAGGTCACGGCCCGTGTAGATCGAGTTGTTCGTCAGCACGAGAAACGGAAGGCCGTGATGGCGAAGACGCGACAGGAAGGCGTCCGCGCCGGGGATCGCGATCTCCTCCCGCACCAGCACGCCGTCCATGTCGATCAGCCACGACCGCGGAGGCTCCCCGCGACTACCTTGCGGGGTCAAGGCACGCGACCTGGTACCGGGGCGAGGACCGCCTGGTAGCGGTCGGGGCTCATGGACGAGATCATGCCGAATCGAGTGAAAGCGCTCGAACCCGGCCGAGCGGTAGAGTCAGCGCCGGGACTCGAAAGGAGCGCAGCATCCTTCCCTCCGGAGCCGTGCTCACCGAAACCAAACTGCAGGCTCCCCGCGCACGCAAGGGGCTCGTGAGCCGCGACCGCCTGGTCGCGCGGATCCTCGCGGCCGGCGATGCGCGCCTGGCTCTGATCCACGCGCCGGCCGGGTCGGGAAAGACGACCCTACTCAGCGAGTGGCGGGCGACGCCTGCGGAGGAGCGCCCCTTCGCCTGGCTCTCGCTCGACACCGAGGACAACGACCCGGTTCGCTTCTGGGAGGGCGTGATCGGGGCGCTCCGCACGGTCGAGCCCGGCATCGGAGAGCGGCCGCTCGGCTTGCTCGCGGGTCCCGCCAGCCTCACGGAGGTCGTGCTCCCGTCGCTCATCAACGAGCTCGTGGCGCTTCCTCGGCACCTCGTGCTCGTGCTCGACGACCATCACTTGATCGTCAACTCGAAGGTCAACGAATCGCTCGCATTCCTCCTCGATCACCTCCCGGGCTCGGTTCAGCTGGCGAATCGCCAGCCGCTCCGAGCCGCCGGGTTGCCGCTCGGGCGGCTCCGGGTCCGGCGCGAGATCGTCGAGATCCGCGCGCCCGACCTTCGGTTCACCGACGACGAGGCCACGGCATTGCTAAACGGCGCGCTCGAGCTCGGCCTCGACGACGCCGACATCGTGCGGCTGCAGGGTCGGACCGAGGGCTGGGCGGCGGGGCTGCAGCTGGCCGCCCTGTCGCTGGCGGGCCACCCCGACGCGCACGCCTTCATCGCGTCGTTCGCCGGCGACGACCGCCCGACCGTCGATTACCTGGGCTTCGAGATGCTCGACGGTCAGACCGACGCCATCCGCGACTTCCTGCTGCGGACCTCGATCCTCGGGCGCCTGTGCGGACCGCTCTGCGACGCGGTCACGGGCGCCGAGCACTCGGCGGCGCGCCTCGACGACTTCGAGCGGCTGGGCCTGTTCCTGCTCCCGCTCGACACGAAGCGGGAGTGGTATCGCTACCACAACCTCTTCGCCGAGCTGCTCCGCCACGAGCTCGCGCGGACCTGGCCAGAGCTGGTCGCGGGCCTTCACCGCCGGGCCTGCGCCTGGTACGGCGCGCGGGGCCTCGTCCCCGAGGCCATCCATCACGCGACGGCCGGCGGCGACGTCGCCGAGGCCAGCCGCCTAATCACAGGTCACTGGTACGACTACCTGCAGCGGGGGCGTATCACCACCGTCGCGGGCTGGCTCGACGCGTTGGGTGACGATGCCGTGCGCGGCGATCCCAGCCTGTCCCTGACGAAGGCCTGGATCGCCGTCAACACCGGGCGGCTCGACGAGGTCGGCCGCTGGATCGAGACCGCGGAGTCCGTGCTCGACGGCGACGGCGATGCCGACAAAGAGCTCGAGTCCGGGGTGGCGAGCCTCAACGAGATCCACCGTTATATGGGCGGCGACGTCCGCCGAGCGGTCGAGGCCGGCCGGCGCTCGGTGGAACGGGGCAAGACGCCGTGGCGGCCGGTCGGCTGCCCCGTGCTCGGAATCGCCCTGTTTTGGAGCGGGCACGCTGCCGAGGCGGCGGACGAGCTTACGGACGCGGTGGAGGAGGGTAGGTCGGCGGGCAACCACCTGGCGGTTGTGCACGCCTCCGGCGGCCTCGCGGCGATCAGCGCCGAGGCGGGCGATCTCCAGGAGGCCGACCGCATCGCGCAGGCGGCGCTGCAGCTAGCGGACGAGCGCAGCCTGGCGGAGCACTGGGCCACAGCCATGGCGCGCGTCGTACACGGCCGAGCGCTCGAGCAGAAGGGCAAGCTGGCGGAGGCGGACGACGAGATCGAACGCGCGACCGAGCTCTCCCAGCGCGGCGTGGCGGCGATCGAGATCGCCTACTCCCTGCTGTCGCGGGCCGAGGGCCGCCGGCTACAGGGAGATCCAAAGGGCGCCACCGCGCTCGCGGCCGAGGCCCGTGCGGTCGTCGAGCGCTGCCCCGACCCCGGCATCCTGCGCGAGCATGCTGGCCCGGAGCGGAGCGCCAACTCCACCTCGCGTCCCCGCGCCGAGCCGCGGACGGCGACGTGCTGCCCGACGAGCTGACCGAGCCGGGAGATGGCCGTGCTTCGACTCTTGCCGAGCGAGCTCTCGCAGCGGGAGATCGCGCTCCACGCTATATGTCTCGCTCAACACCGTGAAGACTCACGCTCGCGGCATCTATCGCAAGCTGGGCGTGGGCACTCGCGACGAGGCGGTTGCCCGCGCGCGGGATCTGGGTGTGCTCTAGAAGCGGAAGGTGGCCAGAAGATCACCCTCGGGTGAACCGCTCCGCGGGTGAAGACAGGCCACGCTGGCTCGTGGGACGGTTGCGCCATGGAGGACTCGAACGCCCAGCGACAGCGCTATCGCGTCGTGGTTCGCGGTCGGCTCAGCGAGAGGCTGGGCTCCGCGTTCGGCGAGCTGGAGCTGCAGCGGAGGGCCGGTCAGACTGTGCTGAGCGGTAACGGCGATCGGGAGCGGCTGGACGCCGTGCTCGACCGCCTCCACGAGCTCGGCCTCGAAGTGGTGAGCGTGAATGCAGAGCGACTGACCGTGAAGCTGGTCGCCGCTCTGAAGCGAGGCGACGAGCGCGCCTTCGCCGCGCTGATCGACGATCTGGGCTCCTCGCTGCTGCGCGTGGCGATGGGCTACATCTCGAGCCGCGCCGTCGCCGAGGAGGTCGTGCAGGAGACCTGGCTGGGGGGTGGTCCGGGGACTCGACCGCTTCGAGGGACGTTCCTCCCTGAAGACCTGGATCTTCCGGATCCTCACCAACACCGCGGTCACGCGCGGGGCGCGCGAAAGACGCATCGGGCCGTTCTCGTCGCTCGCCGACGACGACGGGGAGCCGCTCGATCCCGATCGCTTCCTCCCGAGCGACCACGAGCGCTATCCGGACCACTGGGCGCTCGGGCCCACGCCGTGGGAGACACCGGAGCAGGGCTTGTCTCGGCGGAGACCCGCGAGGTGGTGACGGCGGCGATCGAGGAGCTGCCGGACGCGCAGCGGACGGTCGTGACGCTGCGGGACGTCGAGGGCTGGCCCTCGGGCGAGGTATGCGACGCGCTCGAGATCAGCGAGGGAAACCAGCGCGTGCTGCTGCATCGCGCCCGAACCAAGGTGCGCGCGGCGCTGGAGCGCTACTACGACGCGGCCGAGCTGACGGTCACGCCTGCTGGTGTAACGCGCGCCGAGCGGTGGCACACTAGTCCTGCGAGTGGCCGCGCAACCGGAACCGACGTGCAAGGAGCTGGTGGAGCTCGTTACCGAGTATCTCGACGACGCGCTTGCGCCGCCTGAACGCGCCGCGTTCGAGCGGCACATCTCGTCCTGCAAGGACTGCGGCGTCTACCTCGACCAGATGCGCACGACGATCGCCGTGCTCGGGGACCTGCCGCCGGAGCGGTTGCCGCGGTCTGCCCGTGACGGCCTGCTCGCGACCTTCAGGTCTTGGACGAGCAGTTAGCGGCGCCGGCGTGTAACGGCGCTCCGCTCGCCTCGACTACCCCTGTGTAGCCCAGCAACCTAGAAGGAGTCAACGCATGCCACAGGCCACGCCAACCGAGAGCCCGCGCACGAGGGCCCTCCAGGGCCTCGAGGGAAAGAACGTGCTGGTCACCGGCGGCAGCTCGGGGATCGGTCAGGCGATCGCGGTGCGGTTCGCGGAGTACGGCGCGAACGTCGCGATCAACTACCTGCGCCGGCCCGAGGAGGCCGCCGACACCGAGGAGCAGGTGCAGGCCTGCGTCGCGAAGGTCCAGCGCGAGGGGGTGCGCGACGTCCTGGTCGGCGCCGACGTCTCGAACGAGGACGAGGTGGTGCGGATGGTCGCGGAAGCCGTGGGCCAGCTCGGCGGCATCGACGTCCTCGTCAACAACGCGGGCATCCAGATCTCGCGTCCAAGCAACGAGCTCTCGAGCGACGACTTCGACAAGGTCCTCGCGGTGAACCTGCGCGGCGCCTTCATGTGCGCCCGCGAGGCGATCCGACACTGGCTCGACGAGGACAAGCCGGGCTCGATCGTGAACGTCTCGAGCGTCCACCAGCTGATCCCGAAGCCCGACTACCTCGGCTATTCGGTCAGCAAGGGCGGGATGCAGAACCTCACTCGCACCCTCGCGCTCGAGTACGCGGGGCGCGGCATCCGCGTGAACGGCGTGGGGCCCGGCGCCACGATCACCCCGATCAACCGCGCCTGGGTCGACGACCCCGAGAAGCGGGCGCAGGTCGAGGAGCACATCCCGATGCGGCGCGCCGGAACGGCCGACGAGATGGCCGGGGTCACCGCGTTCCTCGCCAGCGACGACGCCGCCTATATCACCGGTCAGACCCTGTTCGTTGACGGCGGGTTGACGCTGTTCCCGAGCTTCCAGACGCCCTGGTCGTCGGAGTAGCGGGGACTCTGGGCTCGCTTGGGTTCCGGCCGCTGGAGGTCTCCGGCGGCCGGACTAGTGAACGACCACCTTCAGTACGACGACCGCCGCGCCGAACAGGCCGTTGACGAGCCCCATTGCGGCGAGCTCCAGTGGAGACAGCCGCTCGCGGCGACCGATCTCGAGACTCCATAGCAGCAGGGCGGCCAGGCCGACCGCGATCGCGAGCCAGACCGCGGTGTCGTCAGACAGCAGTCCGATCGTGCCCAGCAGGAGCACGGCGATGGACGGGATGAACGCCTGGACCAATGGCCACTCGGCGTAGAACTCGTCTCCGATCTCGGAGCGCGTGAGCCGCCGGCCGGCGGCGTAGCGCTCCCCGAGCAGGCTCGCGTAGACGTGTGCCAGCCAGAACACGAGCCCGGTCACGAACACGTAGACCGCGACCTCGGTCGTCGAGAGGTCGTCGTCCTCACTGAACGCCGCGACCAGCGACGTCGCGAGAATGTAGCCGTAGATCGCGCGGGCCAGGTTCGCGGGCTTCGTCCGCATGGGGCCGACAGGATCAGGAGCGCGCGGCGTAACGGCATCGGTCGACGCTGGACTACATGTCGCACTGGGGCTATGGCACCGGTTGGGGCGTCGTCCGCGGCCTGCTCGCCGCCACCGGCATGTCGCCGAGGGCCGCGACGGCCGCGCACTGCGCCGCGATCTACGGCGCCGCCCAGGTCACCCTCCCTGCGCTCGAGATCGCGCCCCCCGTCGTCTTCTGGCCGAAGGAGGAGATTGCGATCGATGCCTTCCACCACGTGGTCTACGCGGCGAGCTCCGGCCTCGCGTACGAGCTCCTGAACGGCCGTCGCTAGCCGTCGCGCGTCGCGCACTGGTGAGCTCGGGCGGGCCAGGGGGCTGCGTTCCCGACAAGAACCTCCCGACGGACGTCGCCGCCGCAGAACTCGGGAGGTAGTGCCTCTCCATCAACGACAACCTCCCAAGTTCGCGCTGCGGCAGCCAGTCTGGGCGGGCTCACAGCTCTCGCTCGTAGAAGTAGTTGATCGGGCCGTCGGGCTTGCCTTCGCGATTGCTGAAGCCCAGACTCTCGTAGAGGGCGCGCGCCGCCACGTCGTCCTCGCTGGTACCGAGGTCCATGTGGTCGGCGCCGTTCTGGCGAGCGAGCTCGATGGCGGCTTCCATCAGCGCCCGCCCGAGCCCGTGGCCCCTTCGCTCGGGGACGACGTAGAGCTCCGCCAGGTAGCACTCGAGCGCGCCCGTCCAGATTCCCGGGCGGAATCGGAGCACCGCCAGGCCATGCGGCCCGTCCCCGCCGAGGAGCACCATGGTCTCGTCGCCGGCCAGGAGCTCCCGGAAGCGCTCGGCAAGAGCCCGCGGCCCGGGCGTGGGCTCGCCGAACTCGCTGTTGAAGTCGTGGAGAAGCCGCCCGATGGTCTCGGCGTCCGCGACCGTCGCGGAGCGTACCGAGAGCTCCGCCACCTACGGCTCGACCTCGTCGGGCAGACCGAAGTACTCAAAGGGGTTGGGAGTGCGGAAGGCGATGATCTCCCCGATACTGGCACCGCGCAGGGTGATCACGTTGACACCGTGCGGCGCGAACCGCCCCCGCCCGGGGTCCCAGATGTAGTGACCGAATGCCAGCTGCCCGTTCGCGCGGGTCGGAAGGAGGCGCCAGCGCTCCTTCGAAGCGAAGGGCCGGGCCCTCAGGAACGTCGCGACAGCCTCACGGCCCCCGTACCAGCTCGGCGCCGGGGGCATCGCGATGGTGGCGTCCTCGGCCAGCATGGCGACGACCGCATCCACGTCGCCGCGCTCCCAGGCGTCCACGTAGTCCGCCACGATGCGGCGGACGCGCTCATCGCCGAGCGATCGCAGCGTGTCCTGCTGGCTTCGCTCCGGGAGCCGCTCGTCGACCGTCTTGTGCGCGCGCTGGAGCGCGCTGTACACCGACGCCGGCGTGGTGTCGAGCGCCTCGGCCACCTCGCCGCCCGAGAAGCCGAGCACCTCCCGAAGGATCAGCACGGCCCGCTGCCGCGCCGGCAGATGCTGCAGTGCCGCAACGAAGGCCAGCTCGACGCTCTCGCGCTGCTCGTAGCGGGCGTCGGGCCCCGCGAGCCCGTCCGCGAGCCCCAGCGCCTCGTCCGGGTAGGGCTGCACCCAGACCGATTCGGCGAGCGGTTCGTCGGGCCGGTCGTGGGGATCGGCCGCCGGGCCGTAATCGATCGGTAGCACTCGCCGCGGTCGCCGCTCGATCGCCTTCAGGCAGGCGTTGGTGGCGATCCGGTAGAGCCACGAGCGAAACGAGCTTCGGCCCTCGAACCGCGGAAGCCCACGCCAGGCGCCGAGCAGCGCCTCTTGGAGGGCGTCCTCGGCGTCCGGGACCGAGCCGAGCATCCGGTAACAGTGGGCGTGCAGCTCGGTGCGGTGCGGCGCCACGAGCCTGCCGAATGCCTCCTCGTCGCCCCCTCGGGCGGCCTCGAGCTGCTCTCGCTCGCTCACCCGGCCCACCTCACCCGTCACGCCGGCCCTTCGGCTGCCAGAGGGCTATCTCGCCGCCCTCGGGCGTGCCGACGACGCTGCGCCAACCCGCCGGGCCCTCGCGGGGTTCCAGCAGCACCGAGGCCCCGAGCCGGCGCGCCGTCCCTGTGGCTTCCCCGATCTCGTCGACCTCCACGTACGGGAGCCACACCGGCCGCGCGGTGCCGCACTCGACGATGCCGCCACCGAAACCGGCGCCGAGCTCGAACGCGTGATAGGAGCCGGAGTGAACCTCGATCCGCTCCGGGCGCCAGTCCAGAAGCCGCGAGTAGAAGGCGCTGGCACGCGTCAGATCGCCGGTGTGCAGCTCGAGATGGACGACGGGGCTAGCCATCGAAGAGACGGAAGGAGCCGACCTCGCTGAGCGCGGTGGCGGCCGGCGCCTCGTCGCAGCGGTCGCCGATGTTCTCCTGGAACCGTCCGAACGCCCTCACCTCCGACAACGGGTTGTGCCCGTCCTCGGTCTCGATCGACGCGAGGTGAACGAAGCTGACGTTGTCGTCCAGCCGAAACGTCGCATAGCGAAGCCCTTCGGGCCTGGTGCGGCGCAGCTCCTCGTACACGGCGCGGACGAGCTCCTCGTTCTCCTGTGCCCGGTCGGGCTTGACCTTGTAGCGGACCATGACCTGTTTCATTGCGTGACCTCCTTCAGTCCTCAGTTTCCGCCTTCGGCCTCGAGCGCCGGGGCCGCGCGCGCGAGCCCGCGCTCGGTCGCTTCCCTGTGGCCGGGCAGCGCCAGGCCGGCGACCGCGCCGGCAAGCGAGAGCGCCGCCGCGACGCCGATCGCCGCCGCGAACCCGTCGGTGAACGCGGCCGCCGACACGTAACCGCCGGCGCCGGCGAACACCGCCACTGCCACCGCGATTCCAAACACGCCGCCGAGCTCGCGCATCATGCTGTTGGCGCCCGCCGCCTTCCCGACCGCCTCGAGTGCGACCGACCCGAGGACGGAGTTCTGCCCGGAGGGGATCGCCATCGAGACGCCGACGCCCGCGACGATCAGCGGGGCCACGAGCTCACCGTACGCCATGTCCGGCTCGGCAATCACGGCGATCCATGCCAGCCCAACCGCCTGGAGGAGCAGCCCACCGACCATGAACGGCCGCTCGCCGATTCGGTCGACGAGGTTGCCCACGATGGGCGCCACGGTGATGAAGGTGGCGGTCCAGGGAAGCAGCCGGAGCCCCGCGTCGAGCGGTCCGTAGCCGAGCACGGTCTGGAGCAGCTGCGCGAAGAAGAAGACGCCGGTGAACAGCGATGCGAACGTGAAGAAGATCGCCGCATTCCCGCCGGTGAACGCCCGAGAGCGGAAGAAGCCCATCGGCAGCATCGGCTCCCGCGCGCGCAGCTCCCAGGCGATGAAGGCCGCTACCAACAGAACCCCCGCCGCGAGCGTCCCGACCACTTCGAGGCTGTCCCAGCCGGCCGCGTTCCCGCGCACGAGTCCCCACACGATTCCGAAGGCGCCGCCCGTCACGAGCGCGAGCCCACCGATGTCGAGACCGGTGTCCGACCCGAAGCTCTCCCTCATCCTCGTCAGCACGAGCGGGGCGGCGAGCAGTCCGATCGGGACGTTGAGCCAGAAGATCCACTCCCAGTCGATGCCCTCGACCACGGCGCCGCCGACTAGGGGGCCGCTGGCAACCGAGATCCCGGTTATCGCGCTGAAGATCCCGATCGCCGCTCCCCGCCGCTCCGGCGGGAACGCCGCGCTCAGGAGCGCCAGGGCCAGCGTCAGCAGCAGCGCCGCGCCGAACCCCTGGACGGCGCGCGCCCCGATCAACCAGCCGACGCTGGGCGCAACCGCGCAGGCCGCCGACGCCGCCGTGAACAGCACGAGGCCCGCGGCGTAGAGCCGCCGTCGCCCGTATCGGTCGCCCAGCGCCGCCGCGGGGATGAGCAACACGGCGAAGCTCAGGTTGTAGGCGTTCACCGTCCACTCGAGCTGCTCGACCGAGGCGCCCAGGTCGAGCCGGATCGTGTTCAGCGCCGTCGACACCACCAGCGTGTCGAGCGCCGCCATCAAGGACCCGATGCCGGTCAGGGCGATGACCCAGCCCCTCGCGCCTCTCGTCGAGTTCATGTCCGCCTCCAGTCGCCGTGTTTTCAATAGAGATCCGGTGGGGTTCCGGAATCCATCGCTCGGCGAGCGACTTCGCGGACGCGGCTGTCAGTCAGGCGTGAGCCGGCGCCTGCTGCTCCCTCCAGGCGGCGCGGGCCTCGGCGGTGGTGGCGTCGAAGTCGGCCTTCGTCTCCGCGAAGAGCTCCGCGAGATCCGCCCATAGCTGCTCCGGGGAGGGGCGGCCCCAGAACCAGTAGCTCACTAGTGGGCTAGTCCGGTTCGCCCACGAGCCGTTACGCGCGCCTCAGCTCAGCAGGTAGCCGGCCGCGAAGCCCGCCACGGTTGCGGTCGCCACCAGGCGACTCACCTCCTCGAAGGCATGCGGAACCACTGCGATCGTGATGACCGCCAGCACCGCGCCCGCCGCGATCGCCTGCGCGGTGCCGATCAGCTCCGGGGAGGCGTCGGCCAGCACGGTGCCCCCGAGCACGGTGGCCAGAGCGAGCATGAGGCCGATGCCGCCGAGCAGCCGGATCGCGAAGCCGGGCGTGCGCCCGCCGGCGATGATCGGCTGCGCCGCGCCGTAGGACTCCGTCAGGTTGCCGACCAGGATGCCGGCGAGCAGTGCAGCTCCGACCTCGCCCTCGGCGATGGTCAGACCAGGGCCACCGACTCGGGCACGCCGTCGATGAAGATGCCCGCCGCGATGGACTCGCCGCGAGCAAGCTCGGCGGGCATTTCCATGCGGTGCCCGACGGCGGCGGCATGCATCATGCGCCGCGTCTCGCTGCGCTCCGCGTTGCGGTCGACCCACGCATCGGCGCCGACATAGAGCGCGGTGCCCGCGGCCAGACCGGCCGCGGTGAGGGCCACGCCGGCCTGGGCGTCCGCCTCCGGGACGAGCTCGAGCGCGACCGCCGCGAACAGCACACCGCCGCCAAAGACGGTGAGGGTGGCAGCGACGCGCTCCGACAACCGGACCCGAGCCGCGGCGACGGCACCGGCCAGAAGGCTCAGCGCGACTACCAGCCCCCACCCAATGGAGGGGCCGAGGTTCGCTACCGGGTCGTCCCCCGGGCCTTGTCGATCTCGTACGCGGCGGTGATCAGGCCGATATGGCTGAAGGCCTGGGGGAAGTTGCCGAGCAGCTCGTCGTTCTTCGTGTCGATCTCCTCGGCCAGCAGTCCGAGGTCGTTGGCATAGGCCACGAGGCTGTCGAACAGCTTCTCGGCACGGTCGACCTCGCCGGCCTTGGCGAGGCACGAGACGAGCCAGAACGAGCAGATCACGAACGTGCCCTCCTCGCCGCTGAGGCCGTCGGCGCCCTCGCCCCTCGTCCGTGCGGTAGCGGAGCACGAGCCCGTCCTCGGTGAGGTCGGCGGCGATCGCCTCGATCGTAGAGCGCATGCGCTCGTCGGTGGCGGGCAGGAAGCCGAGTATCGGCATCAAGAGCTGCGAAGCGTCCAGCTCGTCGGAGTCGAACGACTGGGCGAAGGCGCGCCGCGATTCGCTCCAGCCGCGCTCGAGCACGGCGGCGCGGATCTCGTCACGCGCCGCGCTCCACTCCTCGACCTTGGCGTGCATGCCCAGCCGCGGAGCGAGCCGGACCGCCCGATCCAGGGCGACCCAGCACAGGACCTTGGAGGCCAGGTGGTGGCGCGGCTCGCCGCGCATCTCCCACATGCCCTGGCCGGTCTCCTTCCAGCGCCGCGCGGCGGTGTCCGCGAGGTCCGCCACGAACGCCTGGATCTCGGGGTGCAGCTCGCCCAGCTTCTCGCGGTAGAGCCAGATCGAGTTGAGCAGCTCGCCGTAGACGTCGAGCTGTGTCTGGCCCCAGGCGCCGTTGCCCACGCGCGCCGGCCGCGAGTCGCGCCAGCCCCTCAGGTGCGGCAGCTCACGCTCCGTGAGGTCGTGCTCGCCGGCGATTCCGTACATGATCTGCAGCGACCCCTGGCCGGCCCGGCCGCCCGCCGAGCTGGTCATGAACGAGACGAAGTCCTCCGCCTCGTCCGAGCAGGCGCCGACGTAGAGCGCCTCGAGCGTGAGGCTCGAGTCGCGGATCCAGGAGAAGCGGTAGTCCCAGTTGCGCTCGCCGCCGACCGTCTCGGGCAGCGACGTCGTAGGGGCCGCCACGATCGCGCCCGTCGGCCGGTAGGTGAGGCCCTTCAGCACGCGCGAGCTGTGACGAACGACGTCCCTGTGCGGGCCCTCGTAGATGTCGTGGTCGGCCTCCCAGGACCGCCACGCCTCGGCCGTGTCGGCGATTCGCTCGGCCACCTCGTCCGCCGGCGTGGGCTCGGGCTGCGTCCGGGCCTCGAGCGGCAGCCAGCGCAGCGCAAAGCCGGCGCGCTCCCCGCCGCCGAGCGTGAACGAGGCGCGAATCGTCGACTCGCCGTCGACCTCGAGCGGCACGCCGGTCCGGAGGCGCAGCGGGCTGGTGCCGCCGAACTTGCGCGCGCCGTCGTCGAGCAGCCGGATGAGCGGGCGGTAGAGGCCGTACTCGGGCCGCACCGCCTGCTCCATCTCGAGCTCGACGCTCCCGGAGGCGCACTCCGACCGAGCGCAGCACCTCGTGCGGCGCGTCGTAGCCGAGATCGTGGCCGCGCTGGCCGGGGGCGAAGGCCATCGCGTCGGTCAGCCGAACGACACCCGTGTCCGTCGTGAACGTGGTCTCGATCACGAGCGTGCCCGGGAGGTAACGACGCTCGGTCGAGAACGGCCCGCGCGGGCGAATGGACCAGTGCCCAGCCGCGGGGTCGAGGATGCGGGCGAAGATCGAGGCGCTGTCGTACCGCGGCAGGCAGAGCCAGTCGATCGAGCCGTAGCGGTCGACGAGCGCCGCGGAGTTGCAGTCGGCCAGCAGGCCGTAGTCGGCGATCGGCCGGAAGTCCTTCGAAGCTGTATCGCTCTCGCTCGGGCCAGGAGTGATGGTCGTGCTCTCGCTCATGCAGGCTGGGTCCCCGAACCTCGGCCGACGTTACACCGCGAGCGGGGCGGGCGGGTCTCAGGCGCCAGTGGCGTCCGCGCTTTCCCCCGCGGCCATCGATGCCGCCGCGTCGCGGACGATCTCCTCCGCCTCCTCACGCTCGAGACCCCAGCTGCGCAGGAGGTCGACCGCCGCCGCGCGAACCTGTCCGACGATCACGCTCACCTGCAGGTTCGAGGTCACCTCCAGGACGAGCGTCGCCCGCGCGGCGGCGCGCAGAGCATGCTCGCTCACCGGCGGCTCCTCCTCGGGGTGCTCGAAGTAGCGGTCGAGGGTGCGAACGGTCTCCGCGAGGTCGCGTACGGCCGTCGGGACGGCCTCCGGGATGTGAGCGCCGAGCCGCAGCGCGGGGACCGAGGCCCGACTGAGCGTGTGCACGCTGACCAGGGTCGCTTCGAGCTGAGTCGCCGCGCGTTCGTAGCGGCCAAAGCGGGCGCGGGCGCGGCGCGCGAACGGGGACAGGCGGAGCATCTCCTCGCCCGCCGCGACGCTCTCCGCGAGCGGATCGGCGTCGATGGCACGAGCGCGCGTCAACGCACGGTCGGCGAGGTCGGCGTCGCCGTGCTCGAGCGCCAGCGCGACGTCGTCGAGCGTCCCGGCTAGCTCCGTCAGGAGAGGCGCGGCCGCGCGCCGTGCGGTGGCCGCGGGATTCGCGGGCAGCAGCGCCGTCACGATCAGCGCCAGCACACCGCCGAGCAGGGAGTCTAGGAAGCGGGCGCCGGAGAGCCCGCTCCCCGGCGGCTGAACGGTGACGACGAGCAGCGCCGACACGGCGGCCTCGCTCACGAGGATGGCGCCACCGCCCAGCGCCACGGCCGCGGCCATCGCCCCAGCCACGATGGCGCCGACCTGGATCGGGCCGTCCCCGATCGCCACCACAAGCGCGTCGGCGATGCCGATCCCGAGCGCCACGCCGATCACCATCTCGAGCGCGTAGCGGCGACGCCGGCCGAGCGTGGCGCTCACCCCGATCAGCGCCACCACCGGAGCGAACACGGGTCGAGGGTGGCCGAAGCCCTCCTTCGCGATGAACCACGCAAGTGACGTGGCCAGAGCCGCCTGCGCGAACCAGAGCGCGTTCGCCTTGAGGCGCTCACCGACGATCCGCGGTCGGGAACGCTCGGCGGCCTCCTCCAGCAGAACGCTGCCACGCTCGCGCACCCGCGCGGCGGCGCGGCGGCGCCGGGTGGCCTCTGCGTGAGCAGGGCGGCGATCCATCGGCCCAGCCGGCTTGTTCGGCCGCTCATCCACGTCGAAGGCTCCAGCGTATGAGGCCTGGCTCACACGGAGCGGTTGGGGGAGGTGCTCGGCCCGGTTGATCTCGGAGGCGGGATCGCCGGCGGTAGCCTGACCCGGATGGTGAGCGCCCCGATGACCTTCGCCGGCGCGGGCCTCGACCGCGCCGTCGCCGAGCGGCGGCGACCCGAGTGGGTGGAGGCGCGGAGGGAGGAGCCCGCCGCGCGCACGCTGCTGCTGTCGCCGCGGGGCGTGTGGATGGAGGACGGGCGGCTGCTGCTGGTGCCGCCGGGTGACAGCGCGGTCTTCCTCGGCCTCGCCGGAGGCGTCCCACTGTTCGCGACCGACCTGGGCGACGAGGGGCCTGCCCGCGGCGCGCCCGCGGGCCTGCGTGAGGCGGCCACCGAGCTGCCGGCCGACGAAGCCGCCCTCGCCGCCTACGCGGCGTCACTGCTGGGCTGGCACCGCCGGCATCGGTTCTGCGCCAACTGCGGGCGACCGACACAAGCACGCGACGCAGGCCACGAGCGCCACTGTCCCGCGTGCGGCGCGCACCACTTCCCGCGCACCGATCCGGTTGTCATCGTCCGCGTGACGGACGGCGCGCGGCTGCTGCTGGGGCGAAAGGCCAGGTGGCCCGAGGGGCGCTACTCGGTCCTCGCGGGCTTCGTCGAGCCGGGAGAGAGCCTCGAGGACGCCGTGCGCCGCGAAATCCGGGAGGAGGCGGGCGTGGAGGTTGTATCCGCGTCCTACCTCGCGTCGCAGCCCTGGCCCTTCCCCAGCTCGTTGATGGTCGGCTTCCACGCCGTCGCGGACGGTGGCGAACCGCGACCGAACGACGTCGAGCTCGCCGACGTGCGCTGGTTCGAGCCCCACGAGGTCGAGGACGCCGCGGCGGGCCGTGGCGCAGTCCTTCTCCCGCCGGCCTTCACCATCGCCCGCCGGCTGATCGACGGCTGGCTTGCTCACGCCGCTCAGGACGGGGCGTCGGGGCGCTCCGGATAGACGTCGTCGATCGTGGTGAGGGGCGCGTAGGGAGCCCCGTTCGTCGCGGCGCGGATGGCCTCGGCGCCGCCCGCGAGCCGGTCGAGCACGCTGACGACCCCGACGATCTCGAGCCCCTCCTCTCGCACCCTCTCTATCGCCCGCAAGGTGGAGCCACCGGTCGTCACGACGTCCTCGACGATCAGACAGCGCTCTCCGGGCTCGAGCTCGGGCCCCTCGATCCACCGCTGGAGGCCGTGCTGCTTGCGGTCCTTGCGGACGAAGAACGCCTTCACGGTCGCACCGGCGGCCAGTGCGGCGCAGGCCACCGGGTCCGCTCCCATCGTCATGCCGCCCACGGCCGTTGCGCCGACCCGCTCGGCCTCAGCCGCCACCAACTCACCGAGGGCACGGAACCCGACCGGGCGCAGAATCGCCCGTTTCGCGTCGACGTAGTACTCGCGCCTTGAGCCCGCTGGTGAGCGTGACCTCGCCCACGACCACCGCGTGCTCGCGCAGCTCGGCGATGAGTCGTTGGCGCGCCTCACCCATGCTGGGGACCCGATGGTAGTCCTCGGCAAGCCTTTTTTCACGGGTTATGGGTTGAAACTCCCCGCAAATCCGATACTGTCCCCGCCGCAACTTCCCTTGCATGGGGTTGTTTGCAGGAGGCAAGTCAAGCGCCGAGTCCCCGCGCTATGGCGTGGGGAACGGGGGAACCATAGGCGGCCGAAGAGCCGCCGGGGGCGAATTCGCGGCCCTGAGAGCCGCATTAGCGCATCTTCCAGCGCGAGCCCGTCAGCTAACCCCGTAGGCCCGAACGGAAGGGGACATGACGGTGACCACGGCCCTGAGGGATCTGGCTTCGGCCGAGATCTGGGAGCGCTCGCTGGAGCGCTCCAGGTATCGGCGAGCACTCGCGCCAAAGGCAAGGCGTGAGAGCGTTCGCAAGAAGCACGTATCCGCCGCGCTCGCCACGGCCGTCGTCGCCGGACCCAGCGCGCCGCTTGCGGCCGCTCTGCTCATCGGCAGCGGGAACGCTTCGGTCGCTGCCGCGTCGCCCGCCAACAGGGCGATCGAGGTACGCGACGGGGGCCTGCCTCTGATGCTCGGAAGCCAGGGCGATCTCGTCGCGCACGTACAGCGCGCGCTCGGAGTGAGCGCGGACGGCATCTTCGGTCCGGCGACCGACGGCGCGGTGCGGAAGTTCCAAAGTTCTTCGAATCTTCAGGTCGACGGCATCGTCGGTCCCGCCACCTGGGGGGCCTTGTTCGGCTCCGGCCCCAACGCGCCGGTTGGCGGTGACGCCTCGGCGCAGGTGAAGCAGCGGCTCGAGCAGAAGCTCGTCCAGGCCGGGCGGCAGTTCGACGTCCAGGCCGGGGCGACCCCAGCGGGCGCGGCCATCGAGAAGGGCTGGGGCTCTGTGGGGGATGGCGCCGCGGCCAAGGCCAGCAGCGCGGGTAACGCCGACGCTCAGTCCCCCGACTCGGGCAACACCGCCACCAGGGACTCGGGCGACGCCGGCGCCGGCGACTCGGGCGAGAAAACCGCCGCCGGCGACCAGTCCGTCGCACCCAGCGGCGGTGACGACCGCTCAGCGGGCGGCGAGCGCTCCGGTGGCACGACCGGTGACAGGACGACTCGGTCCGCAAGGAGACCCCTGCCGTGACCAAACCGGTTTCCGAGACCACGCCGCCGCCTTCGGGTAGCTGCTCCTCAACGCTCACGAATCCCGTCGACGGCTCCTTGAGCTCTCCTTACGGGATGCGCTGGGGCCGGATGCACGAGGGCGTCGACATCTCCGCCCCGGCCGGCACTGCAATCCGCGCCGCCGCGTGCGGCACGGTCACGGTGGCCGGCCAACAGAGCGGCTACGGGAACATCGTCTGCATCACTCACTCGAGCAGCTTCTCGACCTGCTACGCGCACATGTCGCGATTCGCAGTGGCTGCCGGTACGCAAGTGCAGCAGGGCCAGGTGATCGGCTACGTTGGCTGCACCGGCAACTGCACCGGACCGCACCTCCACTTCGAGACGCGGGTGAATGGCGCGGCGCGCGACCCGCAGGGCTATCTCAATGGGGCATCCGCGCCCACCGGCGCCTCGGCCTCGGCCGCGATCGGCGGCAGGACGGCCGCGGCGAGGCGGACGGCGGCGGGCAAGGCCGGAGGAGCGATCGCGCGAGTCGGTTCGACATCGGTGAAGCGCGGCTCGGCAGTGATCGCCGAAACGGCCCGCGGCGGCTCGACCACGAGCACGAGCGGGTACGAGACGATCGCCGCCGCAGGCGTGCAGCCGGGCGTCGCCGCCGAGCAGGCGACCGCGTACGGTGGGCCGGAGCCTCTGACGCCTGTGGAGCAGGCGGCTCCGACGGTCCAGCCGGTCGCGCCGGTCGAGCCGGCCGCGCCGGTCGAGCCGGCCGTGCCGGTCACTCCGGTCGCGCCGGTCGAGCAGGTGGCGCCGGTCACTCCGGCCGCGCCCGTGGCACCGGCCGCTCCCGTGGCGCCGGTCACTCCGGCCGCCCCCGTGGCGCCGGTCGCTCCGGCCGCGCCCGTGGCGCCGGTCGCTCCCGTCGAGCCGGTCGTCCCGGTCCAGCCCGCGGCGCCGGTGGAGCCCGTTGCGCCGCCGGTGGAGCCCGTTGCGGCACCGGTCGAGCAGGCGGCCCCGGTGGAGCCGGCCGCTCCGGTCGAGCCCGCTCCGGTCGAGCCCGCTCCGGTCGAGCAGGCGGCCCCGCCGGAGCCAGCTGAGCCGGTCGCGCCACCCGTCGAGCAGGCCGCACCTCCCGCGGAGCCCGTCGCACCGGCCGAGCCCGCGGCGCCGGCCGCGCCGGCCTGAGCCGGCCGCGGCGCCTGCAGCCCCAGCCACGCCTTAGGACGGGAACGGTCGACGGCCGGGAGGCGGCCGTCAGCCAGGGGGCAAGGGGCCCCGCGCAGGGAACGCGCGGGGCCTCTGCATTTCTGCGCGCGCTCGCCGAGCGAGCGTCTGGAGCCGCCGCTAGAGAAAGCCGGTCGTTCGCGGCCGGCGGATGTGGCGGGCCCGCGCCTGGTGGCGCCACATGGGGCCCCTGGCGAGGCGCCGCGAACGGGAGCGGACGAGCCAGAGGATCACCACGGCGGCCCACCAAGCGGCGGCCAAAGCCGCGACCGCCAGCACGAGCAGGACGACCAAGGCGACCAGTACGACGGCCAGCAGGACCGCAGCGGCCAGCCCGCCCCCGACTAGGGCGGATCGCGCAAGCCGGTCGGTGGGCATCCGCGGGCGAAGCCATGGCTCTTTGCCGTCGCGGGGAAGGTCGGCGACCAGCCGCCGAAGCTCGCCGTACGTGCGTGCGCGCAGCGCGGCATCCACCCGCTCCTCGAGCTCCTCGGGCTGAAGCCTGCCGTCACCGGCGGCGTCGCGCAGGCGGTCGGTGACCGCGTCCCGGTCGGCGTCCGACGCCAGCACCGATTCAAACCGCCTCATCGTGTGCCGCGAACCGTAGCGCGCGGGAACGGGAGCCGCTACCGGTAGCTGTAGATCGTGTCGCCGAGGTCGATCCAGTCGAAGATCGAGGCCGCGTTCGGGATCGGCACTCGGAGACATCCGTGGCTGGCGGGGTAGTTCGGGACCGAGGCGTAGCCGTGGATGGCGTAGCCGCGAATGAAGTAGGAGGAGTGCACCATGCCCTTGGCATTGGTGCCCGGCGTCCTGAGGTAGAAGCGGTAGGTCCCGAACACGGTGGGCGTGGCGGGGGCGCCCGACGACGTGTGATAGACGCGATAGGGCCGGCCGCGCTCGGCCAGCACGAGCACCTGGCGCGACCAGTCGAACTCCACGTGCTTGCCGGGGCGCCGATGGCGCAGCTGGAACGCGCCCTGGCGGCGCAGAAGCATCGCGTACACCCTCGAGCTGGCGTAGCCGGTGGCGCCCATCCGGTTCGTCTTACGGAAGGCGTTCACGGCGTTGGCGGTGAGAGCGTCGAATCGGCCGGTTACGGGCGTGGCGAATCCGAGCCGCATGAGCGCGCGCTGGAGCAGCAGCACATGCACACCGCCGGCGCCCAGCCCTGCGCGCCAGCGCACCACCTCGATCCGCCTTGCAGGCGCGCGGAACGCCGCCTGATTCGCGCTGCCCGCGTGTCTCAGCGCCAGCCGCAGCCGGCCTGGGTTCCCGACCGTGAAGCGGAAGGTGAAGCGCCCGTCCGGCCTGACCGAGCTCCTGATTCGTTTCCTCCCCTTGCCGCGCCGGGCCACTCGCAGCGCCACCACCTCGCCTGCGACGGCCGGCTTGACCCGGCCGCGCACCACCACCTGCTGCTTCGGTGCGTAGTAACGCACCTTTCCCGCCGGCATGCCGCCCGCCAGCTTGAAGGTGGCCTCGCCCGCCACCGGCGTCGCAGGCGGAACCGGCGGAACCGGCGGAACCGGCGGAACCGGCGGAACCGTGGGTGCGGGCGGGATCGGAGCGGGCGGAACGGGGGTCTGCGCCTGGGCGGCCGCGGCCGGAAGAGCGAGCATGACGAGTGCGACGGGCACCAGGCGGCGAGCGGCCATGTGTGTGGCCACTATGCCATGAGTTCGGGCCGAAGCGCACGGATGAAGCGCCGCTTGCCGTCCCGGGGCTGAGCGGTTAAGCGCGAGCCTGGGCCGGAGCTCGCGGGTGAGGTGCCGTCGGCGTCAGCCGTGGGACCAACAGACAACCGAGCAGCACCAGAGGGCCGAACACCGCCGATACCCCCCAGCCCTCGGCCTGGATGCCGAATGCGAGCGCGTTGTTGAGGCCGTGGAGGGCGATCACGGGGTAGAGCGAGCCGGTCTTCTCGTACACCAGGCAGAACATGAAGCCGAGCGCAGCGAGCGGCGGCAGGATGAGCAGCCCGTCGGTCCCCGAGCCGCTGAAGTGGATGAGCCCGAACAGCCCACCGTCGATGGCCGCGGCGGCAAGTATCGAGAACCGTGACCGCAGCGCCCGGTAGAAGAACCCCCGAAAGAAGAACTCCTCCGCCACCGGGGCCACGCACACGACCATGAAGCCCGCGGCAATGAGCCCGAAGGTTCCCTCGTCGGCGCCGAGGTCCTGCGCGACGGTCTGCTCGGCGTCCGGCTGGACGGCCGCCGTGTACACGGCCGCGAACAGGTAGAACGAGAAGAGACCCAGCGCCGCCCACCCGACGGCCGGCCACAGCCGCGTGCGGCGAAGGCCGAATTGCCACGGCGCCGGCTTGCGTGTAAAGGACGCGAACAACACGGCCGTCCCGATGAAGATGAGGCTCTGCATCAGCGTGGCGACGACGGTGAAGGTGGGGTTCTCGTCGTCGGCGCTGGCGCCCGTTGCCACCGCGACGATCCCGACGGCGATCAGCGTCCCGACCAGCGCCACGACGAACCCGACCCAGGCGTACCAGACGGGCCAGCGCGGCGCGAGGCCCTCGGGGAGCTCCGGCCTCTCAGCCGGGGGCGGCGGGGTCGTGATCTGCTCCATCGGAACACCTCAGAGTAGGGGCGCGAGCTCGCCAAGTGAGCGAATGGACTCCACGCCCGGAGGAGGCTCGCCGTCGCGTTGGACGAGCACGGCGCGGATCCCGGCGGAGCGCGCGCCCTCCACGTCGGTGTCCGGCGAGTCGCCGACGTGAACGGCCTCGCCCGCCTCCACGCCGGCAAGCTCGAGCGCGCGCCGGAACACCCGAGCATCCGGCTTTGCGGCCCCCACTTCCGCGGAGGTGACGACGCCATCCACCAGCTCGAGCAGACCCGACTGGCCGAGCCAGTCCGGCAGCGCGCAGTCCCAATTGCTCACCACCACGAGCCCGTGCCCCTGAGCCCGCAGCTCGCGGAGCGCCGGGGTCACGTCCTCGTACGGACGGAACTCGAGCGCGCCCAGCAGAGCTCGCCGTGCGGTCTCGTGGTCGAGCCCGTCGAGGTCGAGCGCCTCCATCATCACCGCGGCGCAGCGGTCGCGGAGGTCCTCGAGCGAGTCGGGATCCCGGCCCTCGAGGTGGTGGGCCAGGTAGTAGGCGATCTCCGCGCGGATCCCGGCCGCCGCGCGCTCCTCGCTTACCTCGAACCCGACCTCGCCCAGCCGCGCCCGGAGCCGGGGTGCGGGCGCCTGAAGCTCGACGAGCGTGCCGAGCGCGTCGAGCAGGACGGTGCTCACGGGGCTCATGAGATCCAGTGCCAGGTCGCGAACTGCGCCGTGAACAGGCCCAGCCCGACGGCGGAAGCGGCCGCCACGTGCGGCGTGATTCGTCGCTCTTCCGCGACCACCGCGAGCCACATGAAGATCGGAAAGAGCACAGCCAGGAAGCGCGGCAGGGACATCAGCGGCTGGGGCTTCACGGGGAAGGACAGCGGCAACACGAGCGCGACCGCGACCCAAACTCCGTACGCCCTGGGAAGCCGCCGGAAGACACCGACGCAGGCGACGAGGGCGAAGACGAGCGAGCCGAAGAGCATCAGGTTGAGCGCCGCGATTCGGAACGGGTCACCCGCGGCCTGCTCGAAGTAGACCGGGGAGCGCTTGCCCGAGGCCAGCTGACGCAGGCCGTCGACGGCGGCGGTGAACCCGTCCCATGCGCCACTGAGCGGCACGGCGAGCTCACGCGACCAGGCGTCCTGGACGTCCAGGAACCGAAGCGCGTCTCCCTCCACGAGACCGAGCCACGCCGAGTAGGCCAGAACGCCGAGCGGTGCGAGGAGGAGCCAGGCGGCGTCCCGCGGGCGCCGGCCGCGCGAGCTCCACCAGAGCATCGCCAGCGGCACGAGCAGGACGAGCCCGGCGCTGCGGGTGGCCGAGGCCGCCGCCGCGCACGCCCCCGCCCAGGCCCACTGTTCCGTGCGCGCCGCGTAGAAGGCGCCGACGGATACGAGCAGGAACAGGCTCTCGGAGTAGGGCGCACCGAAATAGACCGCCGCGGGGAAGACGGCGAGCAGGAGCAGCGTCGGCGACGCGAAGCGGCGACCGAGCTCCAGCGACGCCAGTCGGTAGAGGAGGACCAGCGCGCCCAGGAACGCGCCGAGGGCCACGGCGTACGAGGCGATCAGGAGTGCGGCCTCGGAGCCGCCGGCGGGGGCGGCGGCGGAGCGGACCAGCAGCGGGTAGAGCGGGAAGAAGGCCGCCCGCGGGGCGCTGTCGCCGTAGCCGGAGTCGGCAATCCGGAGGTACCAGACGGCGTCCCAGCGCGCCAGCGGCGCGAGCAGCGGCTCCGCGACGGAATGAGTAAGCGCCGGCGCGTCGAACTTGCGGGCGTTCTCGCGCGCGAGGCCCCCCGTCGCAGGACCGAAGGAGAGCGCGGCGAAGATCGCCACCACCATCACCAGAGCGCGCGTCGTCCAGGTCACGCGCCAGGCGGCGCGCAGGGCCTCTGAGCCGCGGGCTGCGGCGATCCAGCGAGCAGCCGCGGGGGTAGCCTCATACGCCATGCCGGGAGCCGAGTTCTACACAGCGGTCAGCACGAGCGACTGGATCGTGGCCGGCGCCTCCGTCGTGACCGCGTTCGTGCTGGCCGAGGTTGTGGACCGGGTCCTGTCCCGCCGGGGAAAGAGGCTGAGCGTGGCGGTGGCGGGCGGCGAGCTCTCGCCCGTCGCGATCACCCGCCTGCGGCTCCTCCGCCGGCTGATCTTCGCGCTGATCATCGTGATCGGAATCGCAGTAGCTCTGAGCCAGTTCGACTCGGTCCGCAGCATCGCCACCGGCATCCTCGCCTCCTCCGCAGTGCTCGGCCTGGTGATCGGCTTTGCCGCCCGGCAGACGCTCGCCAACGTCATCGCGGGGATCCTCTTGGCAATTACCCAGCCGATCCGCATTGGCGACCTCGTCACGTTCGAGGGCGACAGCGGCGAGGTGGAGGACATGAAGCTGAGCTACACCTACATCCGACAGGACGACGGCCGCCGTCTCGTGGTCCCGAACGAACGGCTTGCAGCGAGCTCGATCCAGAACCACACCGTCGTGGACCCGCGACTTCAGGTGGAGGTGTCCGTGTGGCTCCCGCCCGACGCCGACCTCGACCGAGCGCTCGAGCTGATCGCCGACGAGGAGGAGGGGATCGAGGCGACGGTGGCCGAGGTGGACAAGGAGGGGGTGCGCCTGAGCGCCACAACCTGGACTCAGTCGCCGGGCGAGCGCGGAAAGATCGCCGCGGACCTCCGCCGGCGCTGGCTGCGTAGCTTGCGTGAGCACGGTCTATCCTCCGTCGAGGCCTCCTAGCACCCGGGACGCTCTCCGATGACTCATCGACAGCGACAGTCCAGGAGGCGAAGGCGCCACGGCGCGCGCAGCAACGTACTGCTCGGCTTGGGCGTGGTCGCCACGATCATCGTCATCGCCCTCTGCTCGGCGGCGGGCTACGTGCTCGCCATCGCTGCCTCGGCGCCCGACCTGAGCGAGCTCAAGGCCGAGGACAAGGGCGAGATCTCGGTCGTCTACGCCGCCGACGGCTCGCGGCTCGGCTTCGTGCAATCGGACATCCTGCGGCGGGTGATCCCGTTCGGCGACATACCGGTCGACATGCGCCGGGCGACCGTGGCCATCGAGGACGAACGCTTTTACCGGCACGACGGGGTCGACATCAACGCCATCGTCCGCGCCGGCATCCGCAACCTCGAGTCGGGGGAGACCGTGGAGGGCGGCTCCACCATCACTCAGCAGCTGGTGCGGGCCCTCTACATCAAGGACCCGCAGCGAAACTTCCAGCGGAAGATCCGCGAGGCCAAGCTCGCGTCGGAGCTCGAGGAGAAGCGGTCCAAGACCTGGATCCTCGACCAATACCTGAACTCGGTGCCCTACGGGACCGTCGGAGGCCGGACCGCGGTCGGGGTGGAGGCCGCGGCCGTCACCTTCTTCAGCAAGCACGCAAGCCGGCTCAAGCTGCACGAGGCCGCGCTGCTGGCGGGGCTGCCGCAGGCGCCCTCGCAGTACAACCCCTTCCGCAACCCGACGGCCGCAATCGAGCGTCGCAACGACGTCCTCGACAAGATGGTCGAGAACGGCCTCCTCACACGGGCTGAGGCGGACGAGGCCTCCCAGAAGGGGCTCGGGCTGAGGCACGGCACCCGCTACGTCCAGCGCCGCGAGCCCTACTTCTTCGACTACGTGCAGGAGCAGCTGATCGAGAAGTACAGCGTGGGCGTCGTGCGCCGAGGGGGGCTGAAGATCCACACCACCATCCGGCCCGGGCTCCAGGAGGCCGCCAGGGGCGCCATCAACGGCTATGTGTTCGAGGGGGGTCCCGAGTCCGCGATCGTGTCCGTCGATCCGTCGAACGGGGAGATCAAGGCGATGGCGTCGAGCGGTACGTACCAGGACCGCAGGTTCAACCTCGCCGCCCAGGGGCACCGCCAGCCGGGCTCGGCGTTCAAGACGTTCGTGCTGACCGCGGCAGTCCGCAACGGGGTCGATCCCGACGGCACCTCGTACGTGTCGAAGCCGCTCAACATCAACGACGATCGGTACGGGCCGTGGCAGGTGAAGACCTACGACGGGTCCTACCGCGGCTCGATGAGCCTCTACAGCGCGACGCTCGCGTCGGACAACACGGTCTACGCCCAGCTGATCCTGGACCTAGGCCCCGAGAAGGTCTGCCGGACGGCGAAGCTGATGGGGATCCAGACCAAGCTCGACTGCTACCCGGCGGAGGGGCTCGGAGGCCTGAGGCTCGGCGTCTCGCCCCTCGAGATGGCGACGGCCTACGCGACGCTCGCGGCCGGCGGCATACGCCACCGCCCCACGGCGATCCGCAAGGTCGTGTTCCCCGACGGGAACTCCGACAAGCTGTCGAGGCCGAAGGGCAAGCGCGTGCTCACCGACGGTCAGGCGTACGAGGTGACCCGCATCCTCGAGGCGAATGTCCAGAGCGGCACCGGCCGCACCGCGAGCAGCCTCGGCTGTCCGGCGGCCGGCAAGACCGGCACGACCGACAACCACAACGACGCATGGTTCGTCGGCTACACGCCCCACCTCTCCACCGCCGTGTGGTGGGGATACCCGGACGCGCTGATCTCGACCGGCGAGCAGGGCGGAGGAACGCCCACGTCGATCTGGACCGCCTTCATGGACCTAGCCAAGGGCGACGACTGCAGCGATTTCCCGCTGCCGCAGGAACCGTTCCAGGCCACGCCGTTCGACGGCGAGTACGCGAGCAGCGGCGGCGACACGAGTGGAGGCGACTACTACTACTCCGACCCCTCGACCGGGGGGACCACGGACTACGGCACCGATGACGGCGGCTACGAGCAGCAGTACTACGAGGCGCCGCCGCAGGAGGCGCCCGAGGTGCAGGCCCCCGAGGTGCCGGCGCCCGAGGACGTCGCCCCCGTCCCGGTCCCCACCCCCACGCCGCCGTCCCCGCCGGCCGTAGGGGGAGAGGTGGGCGGCGTCGAGGCACCCGACGAATAGGGCCGAGACTCAGCGCACCCGGTTCAGCGCCGTCACCAGCCCCACGTAGAGCAGCTCGATCAGCGTCTGGAAGATGCGGAACGCAACCGCGATCGCCGTCGCCACCGCGTTCGGCAGCACCGCCGATATGGCGATCGCCAAGGCCGCGTCGCGGGTGCCCAGGCCGCTCGGCACGATGAAGGTGAGCACCGCCACGCAGAACGCGACCGGGTAGGCCGCGGCGATATAGAGGAAGTCTGAGGCGTCGACCGGGTGGAGGGCCCTGGAGAAGGCGTAGACGGCCACCCCGATGAGAGCCCAGCAGCCGGTATATCCGGCCGCGAACTCGAGCACCCGCCTGAACGAAAGCGGCCTCGGAAGCGGGTCGCGACCGAGCTTTCGGAGGAGGAAGTTCGCGAGCGGGTGGAAGACCCGCGGATGAAGCACCGCGAGCACCGCCGGGATCAGAGCGAGCACGCCGAAGCGGGCGGGCTGGTCCTGCAGCTCGGGCAGCTCGATGACGAAGTAGGCGCCCACCATCACCGCGGTACCGAACCCAAGGCCGAGCTCGTACACGATGCTCGCCAGGCACACGCGCTTGGTCACGCCCTCGCGCTCGGCCATGACGACCCGGCCGACGACCATCAGCGCGTTCGTGGGGACGTAGCGGGCGAGAATCGACTTCCCCCAGATCGCCCTGGCGGGTCGCGCTGGTAGGTCCTCGCCCAGCGCGTGCAGGATCCCCCGCCACAGCTCGCACTGGCCGGCGTAGAAGAGGAAGGCCGCCAGGCCGGCGAGGGCGAGCCACCCGGGCTGGAAGTGCCAGTCGAAGTCCGGCAGGTCGTTCCACTGCCGGACGACGAAGAAGATCAGGGAGCCGAAGATCAGCGCCGCGATGCCCCACTGCAAGGCGAGCCGCGCCTTGGTGGACTTCGGGCCGAGCGACGAGATGCCCGCCGCCGCGGAGCCTGCGCGCTCGAGCAGCGTTGGCGAGTCGTCGACGCGTCGCCCCTCCACGGGCGAGACTGTAGCCGTGCGCGAGCTCGCTCTGATCCGGGCCATCGAGTCCGCGCTGGCCGATCGCAGCGGCCGGCTGGTGCGCTGGACGGGCGACGACGCGGCGGTCGTGCGCGCTCGTGCCCTCGCGATCACGTCGATCGACACGATCGTGGAGGGAGTGCATTTCGCGCGCTCCACACACTCCCCGGCTCAGATCGGCCATCGCGCGCTGGCCACCGCCCTGTCGGACCTGGCCGCGATGGGCGCAGAACCGGGCGAGGCCTACGTGTCCCTCGTGTGTCCGCGCGACTTCGACGATCCGCTCGAGCTGGTCCGCGGCATGGAGGCGCTGGCGCAGACCTGCGCCACGACGATCGCCGGGCGGCGACGTCGTGCGTGGGCCCGCGCTGATCGTGACCGTCGCGGTGACCGGCTGGGCCGACCGGGAGGACGAGCTCGTGGGGCGGGACGGCGCTCGGCCGGGCGATCTCGTGGGAGTGACCGGCGAGCTCGGGGGCTCCGAGGCCGGCCGCCTGCTGCTGGAGCGCGGAGAGCGCGAGCCCGCCGAGCTCATCCGAGGCACCTGTGTCCCGAGCCGCGGTTGGCGGAGGGGCGCGCCCTGGCCGCGGCGGGCGCCACCGCGATGATCGACGTGAGCGACGGGCTCGCCACGGATGCCGGCCACGTGGCCGAGCGCAGTGGCGTCGAGTTGCGGATTCGCCTCGCCGACGTGCCGGTCGCGCCGGGCGTCACGGCGGAGGCGGCGGTCAGCGGCGGGGATGACTACGAGCTTCTGGTTACGGTCCCCCCGGGGCGCCGCGCCGACGCCGAGGGGGCGGCGCCGCTCACCTGGATCGGCGAGGTCGCGGAGGGGAGCGGGGTTGTGTTCCTTGGGCCGGACGGGCCGGTCGAGGGCCTGAGCGGCTACGAGCACGGGTAGGTCGCGCGCGCCGGCGGCGCCACCGACCTCCGGCCAGTGCGTCACTTAGGGGGCACATACGACCCCCTAGGTGACACAGTGCTCCTCCCACCGAGCCCGGCCGGCCGACCACCGCGCCCGAGCCGCTACCGCCGCAGGGCGGACTCCGTCCCACCGAGCGCCCCGCGCCCGGCGTGGGCGCCCGGCCCATAGACGGGCGGACCCGGCTCGCGCCGCTCCACCTCGTTCGGCTCGTCCGGCACGCGCATGGCAATCTCGATCGTCCCGCCGAGCACACCAAGCATCACGCAGGCCACCAGGGTGGTCACGAGGCCGACGCTGTGGCCCGTGACGAGCAGCAGCAGGTACCAGGCTCCCTCGAGGGGGTCCATCGACAACGTCACGAGGTAGTAGAGCGTCACCAGGAGCGCCGGCACGAGGCCCAGCACGATCATCACGATCCGCGTACGGCGCCGCGGCACCGGCCGCATGAGCACGGCGAGCATCCACAGGTGGGCCGCCGGCGCGGCGAGCAGGCCCGCGTAGGGATTCACCAGCCACAGGAGCAGCGCGGCTACGCTCAGGGCCAGCGCGAGGGCGATCCCCGCACCGGGCTCGACCGGCATTCTCAGAGAGGGATCGGGCCGTGCGGCGAGACAGCCGCGCGAGCGCGAACGCCAGGGCCATCGCCGCGGCCACCCCACCCAGCACCGCCAGGGCCGGGCCGTCGAGCGGCAGGTCTCGCCGGCGGGACCGGCGCCGGCGGGGGCGTGGGAGTCGCCCCGGTGAGCGCGAGCAGCTCGGCGAGCGCGAAGCCGCCGAGGAAGGGCGCCGTCCAGGCGCCGACCCAGCGAAGCCACGGCACGACGGGGAGCTGGCGGCGGCGGGCCCGGGCGAAGGCATCGACCGACGCCACCAGCACGGGCAGCAGCAGCGTGCCGCCGAGCAGCGCCAGCACCCAGCCGGGCAGCACCTGGCTCACGGCCAGGACGTAGCTCTCGGGCCCGTGCTCGGGGCGGCCGTCCTGGTCGATCGCGGTCACCGTTCGCAGGGTCGCGCGGCCGAGCGTGCCGAGGCGGTCCTCGTCGACGGCATCCACGGGGCCCTCCCCCTCGGGTGGCAGGTCGCCGCTGCCCGAGATGCGTACCGAGTCGAAGCCGTCCTCCAGCAGCACGCCCTGCGGGCCGATGCCGATCGGGAACGACAGGTGCGCGAGCTGGCCCAGCACGCCCGTCCCCTCGACGGGTTGGTCGAGCTCCTGGCGGATCGACTCCGCAACGGTGCGTGCGAGCCCGATGCCGGCCCGGTCCGGGTTGTTCGACCAGGCCTGGACGAACGAGCCGTGGCGCGTCCGCGAGCCCAGGTCCGACACCACGAGCACGGCGTCGATGAGCCCCTCCGGACCGAGCTCGTCGACGAGCTTGGCGGTGCCAACCTCTCCGAGCGTGGAGCCGTCCACCGAGGCGAGCACCAGCGTCTTGCGCGCGGCCCGCCCCTGGAAGACGCGGGCCAGCTGGAGCAGGGCGGCGGTGTCGGCGGCGCTGCCCGGGCGCCTCGGGCACGACCGCGGCATCGCGCGCGGCGACGATCACGATCTGGCTCCGCGAGCGGCCCGCCCGCCGGGCGATCACGTTCTCCAGATCGCGGCCGGCATGGCTGAAGCGCTGGCGCTCGACCCGGAAGCCCCGCTGGCGGAAGCTCTCGGCGACCAGAGCTGCCGTCGCGCGGTCGCCGGGCCGACCGGCCCGGCGGTCGGGTTGATCCTCGGCGATGTCGGCCGCGAGCTGGGCGGCTTGGCGGCCGTCGAAGAGCACGTCGGCGGCCAGGCCCTGCGGTAGCGGCGCGCGGCCTGCTCTCGAACGAGAACATGGTCAGCACGAGCGCCAGCAGCGCCGGCACGAACGCCGCTCTGTAGATACGCGGCTCGATCACGACGACCCCAACCTACAATTCCGAAGGTGACGGCCTCTGCACCCAGGATCTGCTCGTCGATGACGAGGTGTCGGTGCAGAAGCTGCTGACCTATCCGCTTCGCAAGGAGGGCTACGACGTCGTCCCGGCGCTGGACGGCAAGGAGGCGCTCGACCGGCTGCGCGAGGACAGCTTCGACCTGGTCGTGCTCGACGTGATGCTCCCGAAGATCGACGGCCTGGACGTCTGCCGCCAGATCCGCGCTCGCAGCACGGTCCCGATCATCATGCTCACCGCGAAGACCGAGGAGATCGACAAGGTGCTCGGCCTGGAGCTCGGCGCGGACGACTACATCACGAAGCCGTTCTCCGTGCGCGAGTTCCGCAGCCGGGTGAAGGCGGTGCTTCGCCGGGCCGCCCTCGCGGCCACCGATGAGCAGTTCGAGGAGCCGATCGAGGCCGGCGACCTACGCGTCGACTTCGAGAAGCGACAGGTGCAGGCGCGGGGCGAGGCGGTGCGGCTCACCTACGTGGAGTTCGAGATCCTCGCCGCGCTGGCGCGCAATCCGGGGCGCGTGTTCAGCCGTACCATGCTGCTGGAGCGCGTCTGGGGCGACGCCGCCTACCGCGACCCGCGCACGATCGACGTACACATCCGACACCTGAGGGAGAAGCTCGAGCGCGAGCCCAAGCATCCCGAGCTGATCCTGACCGTGCGGGGCGTGGGGTATCGCTTTCGCGACCGATGAGACCCTTTCGCTCGCTCCGGAACAAGATCGCCCTGCTCTTCTTCGCCATCACGGCAACGGCGTTCGGGGTCCTCTACTTCACCGTCGTCACCCAGCCCGAGTCGAACCTGGAGGAGCGGCGGCTGGACGACCTCGAGCTGGTTGCGAGGTACTACAAGCCCGAGCTCGAGGGGCTGCTGTCGGGTGAGACTGTCCGAGCGGAAGCTCGACCGCAGGGTGCGGGCCGTGGCCGAGGCCGCGGAGGCGCGGGTGACCCTGTTCACCTGGGACGAGGCGATCCAGGGACCGCAGGGCGACGCGCGCAACCTGCTCTTCTACCCGGCCAGCGACTCCGCCGCAGCAGCGAGCGTTTCCACGCGATGTCGAGCTGCTGCGGCGCGCCGTCCGCACGCGCCGCCCCCAGATCGGCTTCGACAGGTTCCTGGGCCAGGACGTCGGCCTGGTGGCACAGCCGCTGCTGCTCCGCGGCGAGCCGGAGCGAGTGGCGCTGTACTCACGCGACTTCGAGGAGGTCGAGGAGACCGTCGCGTTCATTCGCGGCCGCGTGCTGCTCGCCTCCCTGGCGGCGCTCCTCATCGCGTTGGCCGGCGGCTATCTCGTCGCGCGCCAGCTGGCGCGGCGCGTCCGGACGGTCGAGGTGGCGGCCGCTGGGGTTGCGCGGGGTCACTTCAAGGACCCGCTTCCCGTGGACTCCGAGGACGAGCTCGGACAGCTCACCCGCACGTTCAACGCCATGCAGGCGCAGTTGCGCGAGGTCGACGTGGCCCGCAAGGAGTTCATCGCCACGGCGTCGCACGAGCTTCGCACGCCCATCTTCTCGCTGGGCGGCTTCGTTGAGCTCCTCCAGGACGAGGACCTCGACGAGGAGACGCGGCGCGAGTTCCTCGACACGATGAGCGGACAGGTCGCCCGGCTCCAGAAGCTATCGGTCGATCTGCTCGACCTCTCGCGCCTCGACGCCGGCTCCATCGAGCTCGAGAGCGAGCCGGTCGACCTCGCCGAGCTTGCTCGCACGGTGCTTGGCGAGTTCCGGCCCGCACTCGCCGAACACAGCACCGACCTGCACGTTCTGCTGCCGGACGAGGGCCCCTGGCACGCTGCGACCGCGGACGGGTCGCGCAGATCATGCGTATCCTGCTCGACAACGCGCTCCGGCACACCCCGGAGGGGACAGACGTCACCGTGAGGGCAGACCGCATCAATGGGGCCGCCGAGCTCACGGTGGCCGACACGGGCCCGGGCCTCCCCGAGCCGGCCCGCGCGAAGGCGTTCGAGCGCTTCTACACCGGCGACGCCGCCCGTGGGGCCGGGCTCGGCCTCGCCATCGCGCGCGAGCTCGCCGAGAGGATGGAGGGCCGGATCGTGCTGGCGTCGCGACCGGGCAGCACCGCGTTCACGCTCGCGCTGCCGTCGGACGGATCGGGCTCCGGTGAGGCGGGCGGCCGCCTTGGCCGCGGCCCTGGCGCTCGCCGCGAGCGGCTGCGACAGCGGCGGGGACGAGAACGAGGAAGCGGGCTCGGGCGCGCCGCGCGAGGTCACGACCACCCGCGTCCAGGTGGTCGAGGGCATCGGCAAGGACGGCGGCTTCGATCCGGACGCAGATCTACAAGCGCCTGTCGCCCGGAGTGGTGACGATCACCTCGGTCTTCGAAGGCGGGGCCAACCCGCTCGAGGACCAGGGAGAGGCCGGCCAGGGCTCGGGTTTCGTGGTGGACGGGGGGGCTACATCGCCACGAACGCCCACGTCGTCACAATGGAGGACGTCTCCGGCACCAAGCGAGCCAGCGAGATCTACGTCACGTTCCTCGACGGCGACCGCGTCGCGGCGGAGATCGTCGGCACCGACCCGAACGCCGACGTGGCGCTCCTCAAGGTGGATCCCGAGGGCCTGAAGCTGACGCCCCTGCCGTTGGGCGTGCCGGACACGATCGAGGTGGGCGAGCCCGTCGCCGCCATAGGCAGCCCGTTCGGGGAGCAGCAATCGCAGTCGCTCTCGGTCGGCGTGATCTCCGCCCTGGACCGCAGCATCCAGTCGCTCACCCGCTTCCAGATCGGCGACGCCATCCAAACGGACGCGGCGATCAACCCCGGCAACTCCGGCGGGCCGCTGCTCGACGCGCGCGGCCGGGTGATCGGGATCAACGCCCAGATCAGGTCGCGATCCGGCGGCGCCGAGGGGGTCGGCTTCGCGGTTCCGGTCGACGCGGTCCGGCGCTCGCTGCGCGAGCTGCGCCAGCACGGCCGGGTGGACTACGGCTATCTCGGGGTCGGCAGCCAGGTGCTGTATCCGCAGCTCGCCGAACGGCTCGACCTCGACGTAGGCGCCGGCGCCCTGGTCCAAGAGGTGGAGAAGGACAGCCCGGCCGAGGACGCGGACATCAAGGCCGGCGACGACGAGATCACGTTCCAGGGGCGGCCGGTCCCCACCGGCGGCGACGTGATCGTCGCGGTCGACGGCAAGCGCCTGACCCTCCACAAGGACCTCGCCGACGTGATCAGCTCGAAGAGCGCCGGCGACAGACGTGAGGCTCCAGTTCCTCCGCGACGGGGAGCGCCGGGCGGTCGAAGGTGACGCTCGGGCGCCGGCCGGCCGGATCGGTGGAATGAGGCAGCGGGCGCGCCCGCGCGATGCTGGCATCCGCCGCGTTTCCGGGTAGGTTCCAGACGTGGTAGAGCCAGGCGCCACCGAGAGTCGCGACGTTTCGCTGACCATCCCGGCCAGGCCCGACTATCTCGTCCTGGCTCGCCTTGCGCTGTCGGCCGTATGCCGGCTAACGCCGCTGTCGCACGAGGAGGTCGCCGACCTCAAGCTGGCCATCACCGAGGCGGCGAACGACTTCGTCGACGATGCTCGCCCGATTGACGACGAGAGCCGCGTCAACTTCGCCTTCCGCTTGAGCGACGACCGTCTCGTCATGGAGCTCGAAGGGCCCGCCGAGCCCCGTGGCGGAGGTGGAGCGGGAGCTGAGCCGAGCGATCATCGACGCGACGGTGGACGAGTCGGGATTCGCCGGCGAACGCACGCGGCTCGTGAAGTACCTCTCCGTGCGCGCCGGGTAGGCTGCCGCGTCGTGCTGCAGCCGGTTTCCGTAGGCCACAAGAGCCTGGCCGACTACACCCACCTCGCCGGCCGGCCACTCATCCAGGAGATCAGGGATCTCGTGGAAGACCTCAATGGCCTCCGGGTGCTGCACCTGTCGGCCACCGCATTCGGCGGTGGCGTCGCGGAGATCCTGTACACGCTCATCCCGCTCATGAACGACGTGGGAATCGAGGCGGAGTGGCAGGTGATGCTCGGCCGCGAGGAGTTCTACAACGCCACAAAGCGCCTCCACAACGCGCTCCAGGGCAACCCCGATTCGCTCTCGGACGAGGAGTGGGAGATCTACGAGCGCTACAACGCGCTGAACGCGACGGAGATCGACGGTGACTGGGACGTCATCATCGTCCACGACCCGCAGCCGGCGGCGATCAAGAGACACGTGCCGGACAAGGCGGGGACCTGGGTCTGGCGCTGCCACATCGATCTCTCGACGCCCGAATCCCGACGTGATAGCCCGTATGGTGCCGTTCATCAAGGAGTACGACGCGTCCGTGTGGCACGTCGACCAGTACGTGCCGCGCGGCGTGGACGGCGGGCTCGACGGCGTGCACATCTGCCCGCCGGCGATCGACCCGCTGTCGCCGAAGAACATGGCGCTCTCGCCTGAGGACGCCGCGTTCGTCTGCGACCAGTTCGGCATCGACGTCGACCGGCCGCTCATGTGCCAGGTCTCGCGCTTCGACCCCTGGAAAGATCCGATGGGAGTAATCGACGCCTACCGCAAGGTGATCGAGGAGATGCCGGAGGTTCAGCTGGCGCTCGTCGGCTCGATGGCGACCGACGATCCCGAGGGCTGGGAGTTCTTCAACTCGACAATGGCCTACGCCGACGCCGACCCGGACATCCACATCCTCAACAACCTCAACAACGTCGGCGCGATCGAGGTCAACGCGTTCCAGTCGCAGGCGGACGTGGTGATCCAGAAGTCGACCCGCGAGGGCTTCGGGCTCACGGTGTCCGAGGCGCTCTGGAAGGCGCGGCCCTTCATCGGTGGCGCGGTGGGGGGCATTCCGCTGCAAGTGCAGGACGGCCAAACCGGCTTCCTCGTCTCCTCGCCCGAGGAGTGCGCCGATCGCTCGCTGCGGATCCTCCGCGAGCCCGACCTCGGCAAGCGGCTCGGGCGCTCGGGCAAGGAGCACGTCCGGAAGCACTTCCTCACCCCGCGTCTGTTGCGCGACTGGCTTCGGATCTTTCGGGATCACCGATGACCGGGGAGGTCCCGTTCATCCTCGTCTCGAACCGCGGGCCCGCGACTTTCCAGGGGGGCGAGGCCCAGCGAGGAGGCGGCGGCCTCGTGACCGCCCTCATGGGGCTGGTTCACCATCGCGACGCCGTTTGGGTCGCGTCGGCGATGACCGAGGAGGACGTGGAGATGAGCCGCAGGCACGACGGCGGCAGCTTCGACGTCGAGCTCGACGACGCGCGCTACCGCGTGAAGCTGGTGGAGAGCGACGCCGAGGCGTACGACCGCTTCTACAACGTCATGGCCAACCCGCTTCTCTGGTTCATCCAGCACTACCTGTGGGATCTCTCGAACGCGCCGGATATACGTCGCCACGAGGTCGAGGCGTACGAGCACGGCTACTGCTCCGTCAACGAGGATCTCGCCCGCGCCGTGCTGGAGGAGGTGGCGGAACGCGACGAGGCGGTCGTGATGCTCCACGACTACCACCTCTACGTGGCGCCCAAGTTCATCCGCCGCGAGCGCGCGGACCTCTTTCTCCACCACTTCGTCCACATCCCGTGGACCCAGCCCGACGCCTGGCGCGTCCTCCCCGCCGACATGAGGGAGGACCTCTACGAGGGCATCCTCGCGAACGACATCATCGCCTTCCATACGCGCTCCTACCGGCGGAACTTCCTGCTCTGCTGCCACGAGCTGTTCGACCTCGACGTGGACGAAGAGGCGGGCGTGGTGAAGTTCGACGGGCGCGACGTCTGGGTTCGCTCCTACCCGTTGCCGATCTCGGCGGAGACGTTTCGGCGAACCGCGCAGCGGCCCGAGGTCCACGAGTACGAACGCGAGATCCTGCGCCGCCGGCGCGAGCACCTGATCCTGCGCGTAGACCGCGCCGACCTGTCCAAGAACATACTCCGCGGCTTCACCGCCTTCGACCTCTTCCTGGAGCAGCATCCGGATTTCAAGGAGCAGGTCACCTTCATCGCGCACCTGATCCCGTCGCGCCAGGACGTGCCCGAGTACGCCGAGTACCTCGAGCGCATAGAGGCGCTGGTGGCCGTCGTGAATCACCGTCACGGCACCACGGACTGGATGCCGATCGAGCTGCGGCTGCGCGAGAACCTCGAGGAGGCGATCGCCGCCTACAAGCACTACGACCTCCTGATGGTCAACGCGATGTTCGACGGGATGAACCTCATCGCGAAGGAGGGTCCGCTCGTCAACGAGCGCAACGGGGTCTCGCTTCTCAGCGAGAACACCGGCGCCCACGAGGAGCTGGCCGAGTTCGCCCTGTCCGTCAACCCGTTCGACGTCCAGGAGCAGGCCGACGCGATCCACCGGGCACTGACGATGTCGGCGGAGGAGCGCTCGTGGCGCGCCCAGGGGCTGCAGCGGATCGTCACCGCGCGCAACCCCGGCGACTGGGTGGACGATCAGCTCGCGGACATCGAGGCGAAGCGCAAGGGCGCGGCGCCGGTGCGCTCCTAGTCAGGGTCGGACGGCGAGAATCGTCGCTTGGCGCCGCTCGGCCTGTGTGAGGTAGCCGACGAGGTCCTGGGTCACGGCGTCGACGAAGGCGCGCGAAGCCTCGTCGTGGCCGTCCATCAGCGCCGCGAAGTCCGTTCGCGACATCGCGAAGAGGTGTGCCCTCTCACGCGCGCGGCACACCACCGGGCTCGGGGCGTCGTCCAGTAGCCCGAGGTAGACCGGGGCGCGCCCGGGGCCGGCAAGCCGCAGGCGCCGGCGGGTCGCTCCCAATTCGATCGCGGCCTCCACCGCGCCACGAAGGGTCACAAGGAACCGATCGGGGTGGCTGCCGGCGCCGACCAGCACCGTCCCGCGCTCCACCTCCAGTCGTGCGCCCCGTGACGCGACCTCGGGGAGGAGCCTTCCGAAGTGGGCGAAGAAATCCAGGCGGGACATGTGGACGAGGTCATCGGGCTGCAGGGCGCGGGCGCCACCCGGGTCGTCGACCTCCGCGGCCGGGAAGGTATCCCCGGCGAGCGAGTCGCAGCGCGCGCGCAGCCGCGCGTACACGACTCGGCTGAGGCGGCGCATCACTGCGGCGCCGGTCGGCCGTAGGCTCGTTCGCAGGCGCCCGAACGCGTCCCGGCTTATGAGCAGCCCGCGGGTTGTCTCGACCGCACGGGCCGAGGCGGTGCGCGTACCGCCTGCGACGAGCGACAGCTCGCCAAGAACGTCACCCGCACCGACCTGCGAGAGGAGCATCTCCCGGTCACCCGGCAGGCGGGCGACGATCTCGAGGCGTCCCGCTTCGAGGACGTAGAGTTGCTCGGCCCGGTCGCCCTGCCGGAAGAGCAGGTCGCCAGCCGGCAGGCCAAAGGGCTCGGCCAGGCGTGCAACTTCCGCCAGTTCTGCATGGTCGAGGTCGCTGAACAAGGAACTGGCGGCCAGCGTTCCCTCGATGTCCGCGCGCACCCGGCGACGCTCGCTCAGATGAGAGATCTCGCTCACAGGTCCAGATCCTGCGTGCGGAGGCGCAACACGCGATCCTCGGTCCACGCGGTGAGCATCGAATACTCCGGCACCTCGACCCAGGTAGAGGCGTCGGACGTCAGGGGCTCGGAGCTCAGCAGCAGCGAGCGGTCGTGCTCGCCGCCGCCCATCGCCCATTCGTCGCCGACCCGACGATATCCGCTCCCGGACGTGAACCACAGCGAGACGAACTTGAAGCGCTGCGCGGGCGACGGGAGGTCCTCCTCGTACCAGCCGTAGTCGTATGTGAAGCGCGTGGCTACCAGACACCGCCCGTCGCAGACCACCAGATTGAGGGCCGAGGAATCGGCGATCTTGCGCCGCACCCGGACCTCGCGGATGAGCTCGAGCGCGGCCACCAGCGCGCGCTCGTAATCCTCGGCGGTCAGGTCCGCCGCGCCGGCGGGCAACTGGGACAGGACGAGCGCGTAGAGCCACTCGGTGTCGGTCGTCCCCTCGATCTGGCTGGCGAGCTCGGGCCGGATGTAGGGCAGAAGGTCATAGCGCATCGTCGCGAACGCGCTGAGGGTGCCGTTCTGTGCGAGCGCGAGGGGCCCGTCGCCCCACCGGAAGGGGTGGAGGTTGTACTGCCCGACGACCTCTCGCTCGCTGTGCGTCACGCCACGGATGTGCGCAACCAGCGAGGTGGGGCGCAGCTTGCCCGAAAGGGAGCGGAGGTTCCGGTCGTAGGTCGGAATCTCGGCCGTCTTGTAGACGAACGGAACCCTCGGCTGATGTGAGCGTTCGTCCCACGCCATCATGCCGAACCCGGCGAGGTTGAGGAACGACATCAGTTGCGGGTCGTAGACCTGGTGCAGCAGCGAGCAGTCGGTCCTGTAGAGCAGATCCTCCAGGTCGACGGGTTCGCCGACGTATGCGAGGACACGACACATGTGCGTCCCTTCGTCCGGAGAGTGTGATTCTGACCGGCGGCGGGGCGCGGCGGGCCCACTGAGCGGCTTTGCACAGCCCGGCCTGCTGAGCCTCCATCGAAGCGGGGCAGCGCTTGACGGCGGATTGGCGAGCTGATCGTCTCGCCCGAGGCCCTGCGCGATTAGGAGCGGCCATGGACGTCACGCGAGAGAGGGTCATCGCCGGCACGCGTCTCTTGGCGGACCTCGACCCTTCCGAGCAGGCCCAGGTGGCGGCGCTGTTGCGTCCATTCGAGGTCCGGTCCGGGGAGGTGCTCTTCCGAGAGGGCGAGATCGCCGATCGGCTCTACCTGATCGCGCGGGGACGGATCGCGGTGCAGATCCGCATGGACGAGGAACTGGTACTGGTGAGAACCGCCGGGACGGGCGACTCGTTGGGCGAGATGGCTTTGAACGGGAGCTGGCCGCGTTCCGGGACCGGGACCGCTCTCGAGCCGGTGGTGGGCTGGTACCTGGAGACCGGCGACTTCGACCTCATCCGCTCGATGGCGGGTGTGCTCGCCGCCAAGGTGCTGCGACGCCTGGCGCTGGAGCTGTGCGCGCGAGTGCGCGAGGCAACCGCGGCGCTTGCGGACGGAGCGACCGGCCCACCCGGGGGTCAGGTCTCCGCACCTGGGCCTCGACCTTCCCCGCCGACCTTCCCCCCGCGTCCGGAGCGGATGAAGCTCCTACAGGACTCGTCCTTCTTCTCGGCCTTCACCGAAGAGGAGCTTCGGCGCGTGCTTCGGCGGCTCCGGGAACGGGCCGTGCCCGCCGCGGAGGTCGTAATCCGAGAGGGCGAGGACGGCGGTTGGTGCTTCGTCATCGCCGAGGGCACGATCGACGTCACCGTCTCGCGCTCCCGGGGCACCGCGCGCCTCGCGACCCTGGGTCCAGGCAAGGTGGTGGGGGAGATCGCCCTCGTCGATCGTGGACCCCGGAGCGCAAGCTGCAGCGCGCACGAAGACGCCGTCATCCTCGAGCTGCACGCCGAGGATCTCGACGCGCTCGCCGCCGAGGATCCGTCTGTCGGCACGCGAATCTGGCAGGCGATCAACCGTAATCTCATCGCCGCACAGAGCAGGATGGACGCGGCACGCGCCCGGCACGCCATCGACAAGGGTCTCCGGGCGTCCGGCGAGTCCGCCGAGGTCCTCGACCCCGTCGGCGTCCCGCGATTCGGCCCCGAGCGTCGCGACGCACTGGTCGACCTCGTCCGCCGTTCGGTGATCGGGGACGACGTCCTGCTGTACGGACCCTTTGGGCCGAAGCGCCTCGTCTATGCCGACTACACCGCGTCGGGGCGCGCCCTCAGCTTCATCGAAGACTTCATCCGCAACGAGGTGCTGCCGCTGTACGCCAACACCCACACGGAGTCATCCGCGACCGGCCTGCAGACCATGCGCCTCCGAGAAGACGCCCGCCGGATCATTCACACCGCGGTCGGCGGCGGCGACGACGACGTCGTCCTCTTCTGCGGCTCGGGAGCAACCGGCGCAATCGACAAGCTGACCCGGGTGCTCGGGATCCGCGGGACCTCCGGGCCGGTCTCGGACGCCGATAGGCCGGTCGTGTTCGTGGGGCCCTATGAGCACCACTCGAACGAGCTGCCGTGGCGGGAGTCGATCGCCGATCTGGTCGTGATAGGCGAGGATGCCGACGGCCGGCTCGACCTCCAGGAGCTCCGCGAGCAGCTCGAGCGCTTCTCCGATCGACGGCTCAAGATCGGCAGCTTCTCGGCCGCCTCGAACGTCTCGGGGGTCATCACCGACACGCTCGCGGTCGCCACGCTGCTGCACCGCTTCGGCGCCCTCTCGCTGTGGGACTACGCCGCCGCCGGGCCGTATCTCAAGATCGAGATGAATCCCGATGCGGGCGGCGGGGATGGACACCTCGCCTACAAGGATGCGGTCTTCCTCTCGCCCCATAAGTTCATCGGCGGGCCGGGCACGCCAGGCGTGCTGGTGGCCAAGCGAAGGCTCTTCGGCAATCGGATCCCCACCATGCCGGGCGGCGGCACGGTCACGTTCGTCTCGATCTCGGACCATGCCTATCACGACGCGATCGAGGACCGAGAGGAGGCCGGCACTCCCGCGATCGTCGACTCAATTCGCGCGGGCCTCGTCTTTCAGCTCAAGGAATCGGTGGGACCGGACACGATCCACAGGCGCGAGGACGATTTGGTACGCCGCGCAATCTCCTCCTGGCAAGCCAATCCCAACATCGAGATCGCCGGGAACCCCGATCTCGCCCGACTCTCGATCATCTCGGCGGGCTCCGCCACGGGCGGGGGATGCTGCACCCCCACTTCGTCGTCTCACTGCTCAATGACTTGTTCGGCATTCAGGCCCGGGGCGGATGCTTCTGCGCGGGCCCGTATGCACAGCGACTCTCGGGAATCGACGAGGACAGCGCTCGGCAGGCTGCCACGAAGGTCGCGGCGGGCCTCGAGGGACTGAAGTCCGGGTGGTTCCGCCTCAACTTCAAGTACTTCATCAGCGAGAGCACGTTCGACTACATGGT
>CAWEXB010000012.1:0-183732 GCA_963812915.1 uncultured Thermoleophilaceae bacterium
TTTCATCCCATCGGGGCGATGACTGGTCGTTTGTGCGGTTGCAGGATTGTCGCCATGGTCCCGATACGGCCTTACCGCTTACGGCGGCCACGAGTCGCGGGCAGCGTGGCGGCGCCGGCGGCGGGCGACTACGTGTGTCGTGAGCTGCGCCAGTGCGGTGCCGATCAGGGCGCCGGCCAGCACGTCGGCGGGGTAGTGCACGCCGGTGTGGACGCGCGAGTAGGCGACCAGGGCGGCGAGCGCGCGCAGCGGGACGGCGGCCGCCGGCGATACGTGGCCGACGCCGGTCGCGAACGCGAAGGCGGCGGCGGAGTGGCCGGAGGGAAACGAGCGCGAGCTCGGCATCCGCACGTGGCGCGCGAGCGGGACGTCGCCCGCCAGGCGGTCGGGGCGTCGCCGGCGTGCGAGCGGCTTGACGGCGACGTTGACCACGGTCGCGGTGACCCCGAGCGAAGCGAGCCCCTGGGCGGCCGCGCGGCGGCCGGTCCTTCCGCCGGCGAGTGCGAGCAGCGCGGCGGAGGTCAAGGAGAGGCGCGAGTAGTCGGCGGCGCGCGAGAGGCGGCTCATCGCGACGTCGAGCGTCGGCGTCGGGGTGCGGGCGATGGCGGCGTAGATCGCGAGATCCACGCGCTCGGCGTCCTCGATCCAGCGCGGCCGGCGCGGCGGGCCGCGGTTCGACATTGGTGCTCAAGGAGGTGGATCCTATGAGGCGGCAGCTCGCGGCCATCGTCGCGCTGGTGGTGGGGGCGGCCACGCTCGCGCTCGCTGTCGCTGTGGCGGTGAGCGAGTTCCCGCGCGGCTTGGTCCTGCTGGGCTGTGTGGTGGTCGCCGGCGCGTCGGCCTGGTACGGCGTGCTGCGGCGCGGGGTTGCGCGCGTGGCGGGGCTGGCGGTCGCCGGGCTGGCGCTCGCCGGTGCCGTGGTGCTGCTCGTGGGCGGAGGGACGCCGCTCGTCGAGCTGCTGGTCGTGGCGGGGCTGCTGGTGTCGCTGGCGGCCGCGCGTGCCACGCTCGCCGTCCACGTGGATCTGCCCGAGCGCGGCGGCGCCGCGCCAGCCGGTGCTCTTCTTCAATCCGCGCTCGGGCGGCGGCAAGGCGGAGCGCTTCTCGCTCGCCGCCGAGGCACGCGCGCGCGGGATCGAGCCGATCGAGCTCAAGCCCGGCGACGACCTCGAGAAGCTCGTTCGCGGGGCGGTGGAGCGCGGCGCCGACGGGCTCGCGATGGCCGGCGGCGACGGCTCGCAGGCGATCGTCGCGGCGGTCGCGGCCGAGCGCGGGCTGCCGTACGCGTGCATGCCCGCCGGTACGCGCAACCACTTCGCGCTCGACCTCGGCGTCGACCGCGACGACGTCGTCGGCGCCCTCGACGCGTTCGTCGACGGCGGCGAGCGCACCGTGGACCTTGCCGAGGTCAACGGGCGCGTGTTCGTCAACAACGTCTCGCTCGGGCTCTACGCCGAGGCCGTCCAGCGAGAGGGCTATCGCGACGCGAAGCTGCGCACGCTGCTCGACACCGTGCCGGACGTGCTCGGCCCCGGCGGCGGCGAGCTCGACATGCGCTGGACCGGCCCGGGCGGGCACGAGCACCACGCGGGTGCGCTGGTGCTCGTCTCCAACAACCGCTACCGGCTCGGCCGCGCCGTCGGCTCGGGCACGCGCCCGCGGATCGACGACGGCCTGCTCGGGATCACGGTCATCGGCGCGCCCTCAGGGCGCGGCGAGAGCGGCCGGTCGTTGCAGCGGCCCGTGGCGCGAGTGGTCGGCGCCGGGCTTCGAGGTCGACGCCGACCGCCCGTCCCCGCCGGAATCGACGGCGAGGCGCTCATGCTCGACCCGCCGCTGCGGTTTCGCATTCGGCCCGGCGTCCTGCGCGTGCGGATCGCGCGCAAGCACCCGGGCGCCTCGCCCTCGGCCACGGCTCCCGAGGGCATGTGGGCGGGCGTGGTCGAGCTGGCGCGAATCGCCCGCGGCCGCGAACAGAAACCCGCAATGTCAACACCAAGGAGGCCCGAATGGACCTGATGGAAATCAGCGAGAAGGAGCGGCAGCCGCGAGGACGCCGCCGCCCGCCTACACGCCCTCGCCGACACGCTCGCCAAGCACAACGACATCGAGTTCGACCGCGGCGGCATGCACTTCAAGGTGCGCGCCCCGACGATCGGCTCCAGCCTGAGCGCGCGTCAGACCGTCGCGCGAGCCAGGCGCTCGCTGGGCCCAAGCGCGCGCTTCACGCGCCGCCCCCCCAGTACGCCAGAGTCCGTACCACGTCTCCGCCCCGCTCGCGTCCGCGCGAGCGATCAGCGAACCGCTCGCGTAACTACGCCGAGCCATTTCAACTCGTCCCCTCGCCGGATCGGCGCGTCAGTGGCCGCGACCGGCGGCTCCCTGCTCGAGCTGCTCGATCATCCTCGCGATCGCCTCTTCGCGAAACGGCCGGTAGCGGCCGAGCGGCACCGTGGGGATCAGTTCCCGGCGCGACTGCTCGTAGACCCAGGACCTCGGCACGCCCAGCATCGACGCCACCTCGGCCGCCGTCAGGAGACGTGTGCTCACACATCCGATCGTGAAGGCCGCCAGGACGGCACCCCCACACGAGGCGGAGAAATTGGAGCCCATTGGAACCACGGCGCTCCCTTCACACCGAGCCCTTCACGAGGAAAAGCCCGCATTTGCGGGCCTCTCTGAGTAGCGGGGGCCCGATATGTCTCTTCGAGCGACGCTCGGATAGGGCGGGAGTACGGGCTGGCGGCCTGAACCCTGGTACGGCCTCTCCCCGACGGGGGAGCGACGGTTAATAGGGTTCCCCCACAAAGGGAGGACTGCCGCCGGAACCGATCGCAGGTCGGCGCAAGCCCGGCCGTCGTCCTAGGTAGGCGTCTGCCGAAGGTCGTCTGAGACGCCCCGCTCGCGCGCGCATTGCGGCAGTGTGGGCGCGTGCGCTGGTGGCCAGGTGGCCGTCGCGGATCGTCCCGCGTCGGCCTCTCGTCAGGCGAGGGCCATCTCTGCGCCGCCCGATGGACCGGGGTCGGGTCGGCGCACCATGCGGAACCCGTTGAGAGCCGCAGCAGGCCGGCGAGGATCGGGACGAGCAGCGCGACCTGCAGGGCGAGCGGCCGTGCGTCGGTGTTGATGCGGATGATCTCGGCTTGGATCTCCGCCGGCTGATCGGCGAGCCGCTTCTGGAGCTAGCTGTTGCTCAACACCTCCGCGTCGTCTTCGAGCGCCTGGGCCTGACCTGCTCCTGGAGCTGGCCGGCATGGTGCTGTCCTGAGCCATCTGGGTGAATGTGATCAAGAGCGTTGCGAGCATGATGGCTCCGGCGAACGCGAGCCCGAACGACAACCCGAAGGAAACCCGCGGCGGAGTTGACGCCGGCAGCCTCGCTCACGCGCTGATCGGAGATCGGCGAGAGGTGTAGTTGTTGAGCTGAGACACAGCAGGCCCAGTCCCGCCCCGGCGATCATCAGCGGAATGACGAGCGCCCAGCCAGAGTGCGCACGCGGGACGATCGGGACGAGCAGCAGCATCCCAACGGTCAGCAGTCCCGATCCGGCGCGCGGATTATGCTCGCGGGTGGCGCTCGCCGGCTTCGCGTGCCATGCAGTGGGTCGCAAATCGTTCGTGATCCTGAAGCGCGTCGCGCGCTCCACGGTAATCGCCGAGTCGCGCCGTATCGAGCGACCTACCGGGGCCGAAAGGGCGGATGGCAGCGGCGGCACGGAAGCAGCAGTCCGGACCATGCGGAACCCGTTGAGCAGCCTCGTAGGCCGGCGGCACGCCCCCTTCGGTGACTTGGCGGCAGCGGGCCTTTGCGTCTGCGAGATCGCGGATGTGGAAGCCCATCGGTTAGTCTCTTCCGGCGCTCGCCGCCGCCAGCGCCGCGGCGAGCTGTGCTTCGACCTTGTCGCTGAGCGAAGTCTGGATGACGCGTCCATGCTCGCGAATCTGCGGGAGAATCTTGTCGGGGCCATCTCGCGGACGAGCAGCACCAGGGCGGCGCTGCCTGGCGTAAGGCTCTCGCGCAGTTCGTCCACGAAGCTCTCTGCAACACCTGCCTCGCCGAATGTGCTCTTCCAAGCCGCACCGCCCGCCAGCGCGCCCACGGCCATGCCCAACAGGGGCGCCAGGAAAATCAGTCCGATCAGGCCGCCCCACATGGCACCGCCGACTGCGGCCGCCCCGACGCCAGTGCTGCCCTGCCGGACGTCGACGGTGCCGTCCTCGTCCCGGACGATGACGACCACGTCCTCGACTTCTATCAGCCCCTCGCGGATGGCCTCAGCAAGGTTGGCCGTGGCGCGCGTGACCGCTGCCTCGTCCGGATAGGCGATCGCGACCAGGTCGCTCATCTGCTTCCTCCTTGTTTACGGCGCTTCGATGACATGAGCACGCTCAAGGCTTCGCGTCATTGGACAAGCCGGGGCCGTCACTCCGGCGACGCGGCCGCCACAGGCTGACCAGGCCCGCGATCAGCGTGACCAGGAAGATCTGTCCGAGCAGCATCTCCAGTCCGGCGAACATCTTCCCCGGCTGTCCGTCGGGAACGAGATTTCCGTAGCCCGTCGTGGTCAGCGTGGTGAAGCTGAAGAAGATGAAATCGCCCGTTTGGGGCTCTCCGCTGCTGAAGAACGGCCCTGCCTGCAGCCGGTCGATCGCGACATAGAGGGATGCGAAGAGCAGACCGAAGATCATGTAGACGCTGATCGCTCCCAGGATGGTCCGGAAGCTGACCTCCAAAGCGCTGAGGACGGCGCGTAGCACGGCCGCTGCCGCCGAGGCGAGGAGCAGAGCCTGCGTGAGTGCCGCGACCGCGAGCAACGCGCGCTCACCCGAGAGCTCCGCAAGAACAGCGAGGGTGACCGACCCGGCCGCCAGAGCGACGGCGAAGCGAACGATCGCCGTCCGGGCGCCAGCGCTGGCCAACCCGACCGCGGCGGCTGCGCATCCCAAAGCCAAAACTGCCACGGCGCTCCAGCCTACGAACGAGGTCAGCGACGCCAGCACGTACGTCGCGACCAACAGCAGGAGGACGAGGCCGAAGGCATTGCCGATCCGCTCCGCAACGCGCGCCCACTCCGCCCTCGACCCTCCCGTCTCACCCATCGGAGAGGTGGCGGGCTCAGCGGTCATTGGCATGTGTCGTCGCAGCCACGGCGGGACGCAGAACAGCCAGATAGTGACTCACACGGCGCAGGGACACCTCCTCACGCCTCGAGGCGGTCGACATCAGGTGACCCATGTTCGGCGCCGGCGGGGGCCGAGCCCGGCTGTCGCGTCGGGATGCGACCGGAGAAGAACAGCGCCGCCGCCGCCACGATGGCGATGACCGCAAGCGCGGTTTGCAGCGCGCGTAGCCGGGCCGTCGCGTTCTCGTCCCCGATCGCCGCGGCCGTTTCGCCGGTAACGCCGGCCTGCTCGAGCGCGGACTCGAGGTCGGCGTCGGAGACGAATGGGACGCCGCTGGACAGCCGCACATCCGCCTGGCGGCTGACCTCGGGCGGGACGGCCGGGTTCTGTTGGATACCCGCCAGAAGCGTCGCCGTCAGGCTGGCGATCAGCACCGAGCCCGCCAGCGCGGTTCCCAGCGACGCACCGATGTTGGTCGCGGTGTTTTGGAGGCCGCCGACCTCGGGGCTCAGCTCGTCCGGCACGGCCGAGACGGTGACGGCGCCAAGCTGGGAAGCCAATGCGCCGATCCCAAGGCCCAGCAGCAACAGCGGCAGCGTGACGATCTCGGCTGAGGCGTCCTCGTTTATGGCGGCCAGCAGTACGACCGTCCCGGCGAACATGGCGAACAGCGCGAGCCGCACGACGCGGCGTGGATTGGCGTTCGGGCGGAATCGCGGGATCCCGACAGCCGCGATCAGCAGCGTCACCGAGAGCGGAAGTAGGCGCACCCCGGTGTCGATCGCCGAGAGCCCCAGCGAGACCGACAGAAACAGCGGCACGACGAAGAAGACGCCCGACTGGACGAAGTACTGGAAGAAGAACATCCGCAGACCGCCGACCAGCTGGGCGTTCTGCAGCATCGTCGGGCGCACTAGTGGCTCTTCGCCGCGTTGCTCGAGCCGCGATTCCCACTCGTAGAACAGCCAGAGCAGGAACAGGCCGCCGAGGATGAGCCACAGCGTCGCGGAGAGGCCGAACAGCTCCGGGGCGTCGGGCTTAGGCGCGACCCAGCCCCAAACGCTCGAGCGCAGCACCCCGAACACCGCGAGGCCGAGGCCGGCCGCCGACAGCACGACGCCGATGAGATCGATCCGGGGGGGCTGCCCAGGGGGCTCGTCCTCTATCCGTCGGATCAGCACGAGGATCGCCAGCACGATCAGCACCTCGCCGGCGAACACCAGGCGCCAGCTGAGGTAGGTGGTGAAGAGCCCGCCGATGAGCGGCCCGACGGCGACGGCCACCGCCCCAGCCGCCATCACCAGGCCATAGGCGCGCGGCCGGCCCTCGGGGCGAAAGTTGGCAGCGACCAGCGCGACGATCGCCGGCAGGATCAGTGCAGCGCCGATGCCTTCGAGAAGCGACCACCCGACCAGCAGGACGGGCAGCGACGGCGAGATCGCGGTCGTGAACGAGCCCGCGCCGTAGATCACGCAACCGACGCCAAACGCCCGCTTTCGGCCGACCAGGGCACCGACCTTGCCGCCGGTGATCATCAGGGTCGCCATCACGAGCGTGTAGAGCGTGATCGCGGTCTGGATCCCGGTCACGTCCGTACCGACATCCTCGGCGACGGTCGCAATCGCGACGTTCATAACCGACGTGTCGAGCGTCATCAGAAACTGGCCGGCGGCGAGGGTCGTCAGCACCACCGTTGCGCCGGCCTGCGCCCCCGATCCCTGCCCGGACACATCCGCGCCTGCTGGCATCACGGCGGATCATCCCTTGTCCCGAGGACGCCAACTGAGCTGGCACTGCGTCCGCCGTCCGTCTACGTCGCCGCCGGCTTGCAAGGACGCCGATGCGGCCTGATCGAACGCGCGACGACCTTCCACCAGGCCGCGGCGCTCGTGGCCGGCAAGATCGCTTCACATCCGGCGCTGATCCGCTTCGGCGCGCGACTCACTCACGAGGGCGGCGCGGACGTGGTGGGCTGGTAGGGCGGATCGACGTCCTTAGGTCGGGTTACGCTGACCTCAACCGATCGTAAGGAGATTCGATGACCCCTCCGCTAGCCGCGGACTATCCATTCTTGGAAGTCCTCTGGTCGACGCTGATCTTCATGGCATTCATCCTGTGGATCTGGCTCGCGATCACGTGCTTCATGGACATCTTCCGCCGCCGGGACACCAGCGGATTCGCCAAGGCGCTGTGGGTGATCTTCATCATCGTTCTCCCGTACCTCGGTGTGCTCGTCTACTTGATCGCCAACCACGGCGGAATGGCCGAACGGCAGACCAAGGACGTCCAGCAAGCCGAGCAGGCGTTCGACGAGCGCGTGCGCGAGGCCGCCCGCTCAGCAGGCCCGGCCGCAGAAATCGAGTCAGCCCACAAGCTGCTCGAGTCCGGCGCTATCAACCAGGACGAGTTCGAGCGCATCAAGGCCAAGGCACTCGGCCCAGCGTAGACGTCTCGCCACCAACGGCTGCCCTCGACCAGAGAGTCGAAGCAGCCGCTGGTCGGCTGCGTTCTCATTGGCCAGTTCGACGGTGCAGCCGCGGCGCTTTCGCTCCACGACGGACGCGCCGTCGCTGTCACGCGACGGACATACCGAGCACGAGCCTATGCGCATCGCCGCATAGCGCAAGCGTATGTCAGCCGACGGCAGCGAGCGGCAAGCGCGCGCTGACGCGGGTCCCGTCCCCGGGCGGGCTGTCGACCTCGAAGCGCCCTCCGAGGGCGTCGATCCGGTCGGCCAATCCATGCAGTCCAGTGCCGGCCGCGGGGTGGGCGCCACCGCGGCCGTCGTCGACGATCTCCACCAGGAGCGCGCCGTGCTCGCGCGCGACACGGACCCGGACCGCGCTCGCGGCCGCATACCTGCTGGCGTTCGTCAGGGACTCACTGACGATGACGTCAGTGCGGAGGAGTAGCCGGCGTTGGCGCGAAACCTGACGGCGATGATGTCGGCGCTGTTGATGCTTCGGCGCGAGTCGCAGGCGCTGCGGGATGCGGTGCGCGACGTTGCTCGAGGGAGTCGCCGATGTTGTTCTTCCGGCTGAGCAGCCTCGAGCTCGCCCTGATTCTCTTCGGGGCGGTGCTCGGGACGACGCTCCTGGGGATCGTCGCGGGGCGCCGCCTGCGCGCGCACGTCGATAGCCTGCGCGAGCCGTTCGGCGTTGTTCAGGCGGCGCTTGCCGGTCTCGTCGGGCTCATCCTCGCGTTCGGCCTCACGCTGGCCGTCGGGCGCTACGACACCCGGCGGGCAGCGGTCGTCGACGAAGCGAACGCGATCGGCACGACGTACCTGCGCGCCCAGACGCTGCGGGAGCCGATCCGCACGCGCTCGCTCGAGGATCTCGTGCGCTACACGGACTCCATCATCCTCTTGTCGGAATCGATCCCGGGTAGTGCGGCCGCACGCGACGCGATCGCGGACGGTGGGCGCCTGCAGCGCTCGCTCTGGCGACTCGCCGGCGAGGCGCTCGCCCGCTCGCCCACCGATAGCGCGCCGCGGCTCTATGTCGAGACGCTCAACGAGATGATCGACATGCAGACCGTGCAGGTGTCCGCGCTCAACAACCGCGTCCCCAACGCGGTTCTCGTGGTCGAGGTGGTGGGTGCCGCGGTCGCCCTCGGCCTGCTCGCCCTGTACCTCACGATCCTCGGGCGCGGCGTGGTCACGGTCGTTCTGGCGGCCGGGTTCGTCTCCATGCTGCTTCTGATCACGTTCGACCTCGACCGTCCGGTCCGTGGACTGGTGCGGGTTCCCGACACGCCGCTCGTCGGCCTCCGCGCCTCAATGGAGCTGCCCCGGCAGCCCAGGCGCCGGACGAGCCGTAACCCGCAGGCGCAGCTGCTGCTTTCGCCTGCCAGCGGCAGTGCCGCTCCTGCCTCGAAGCGGCAGCGTGGTCACGCTCCCATCGGTTGCTTTAGCGAACCCTGTCGTGGGCGGCCCGACGGCTAGATCGTGCACCCGGCGGGCGTCGGGGCGGGGATGAGCAGCGGGCCCTCCGCGGGCGCTTCGTAGAACGTTGCGACGAGGACGGTCGGCTGGCTCGTCCGGTTGAAGGCGGTGTGGACGTGGCCGTGACCGGGGTCGACGAACGCGGTCCCCGCCGGGTATACGCGTTGCGAGCAGTCGTCGGCGGGCACGTAGACCAGCTCACCCTGGGTAACGTTGACGATCACGGGACCAGGGTGGGTGTGCCAGGGGAACTGGGCTCCGGGCTGCACGGTGAACCGCGCCACGAGGGTGCGCGACGCGTCCTTGGAATTCACGACCGTGGCTCCCTCACCAGGGCGCTTGACCTTGAACTTGGCATCCACGGCGTCGGTGAACACGGCGCGGCCGGTCAGGAACTCGGTGGCGATGGGCGGCGGTGGTGGCTCCTGTGCCGCCGACGGCAGCACGGTCACGCCGATCAGCACGACGGCGACGAGCCCCGTCGCCAAGGCAGCTCCTTGTTTCTTGGTCATGTCGCTCGTCACTCCTTCACGTTGTGGCTTTGGCGCTTACGTGCGCCGGGACGTCCATCGCACAGTGCCTCGCGGCCAGGGGAAGCCGTGGTGGGGGCCAGATCTCCACCGTAGGCTCCATATGGGGATACCGCAAGGAGTCCGCCTGGGGGACCCCATCCCGCTCGCCACTGAGCTGCCCATCACTCCCCCCTTCCAAGCCGGGCAGCAGCGAAGCAGCCAGCGGCCTGACGCGCCGAGCCGCTATCGCTTCCGCCTGCTTGCGGCACTCTCGGGCGCCCGCCGGGTGGCGGTAGGGTCGGCGGGAGGCGCCAGCACCGTGGGGCCCTGAGGCCATTGGTGCCGGATTCCTCCCGCCGCCTCATCGAACCGGGCATGCGGTTCTCCCGCACCCGGCTCACCGACGTCCTTCACCGCCGGCATTCGGCTTCTCCCGCCACGGCCGGTTGGGCCGCGGCGCGACGACGCTGCCGCTGAGGTCGATGAGGCCGTAGCGATCGGGCGAGCGGTAGACGACCGCCCGCCAGCCATAGGACCGCGCCCGCCGGTGGCGTTTGGCCACGAGGAGCGCGAGCCGGCCGGTCGCGTGAGTCCTCACCAGGGCGAGGTGGCGGGCCGAGTTCCCGTAGCGGAAGTAGCCCGCCCAGCCGCGCAGGAAGCGGTTCACGTCCTGCACGACCTCCTCCACCGGAACCAGCAGCCGCCGACGATCGGTCAGCTCACGCACCCGATCGCGGGCGTGCTGCATCGCCTGGCGCGAGGGCCAGCGAGCGAGGAAGGTGAGGTGGCGCGAGCGCGGGGTGCGGCCGCGCACCCAGCGGTGGTGGAAGCCGAGGAAGTCAAAGCCCTCGCCCCCTTCCCGCAGGTGGACGATCCGCGTCTTGGCCTCCTTGGGCCGGAGCCCGAGCTCGGCCAGCAGCGCCCGCAGCGCCGCAAGGGCGCGGCGGGCGTCCCGCTCGGAGCCACACATCACCACCAGATCGTCTGCGTAGCGCACCAGCGTCCCGCAGCCGCCCGTCTGCCAGTCCCGGTCGAGCCGGTCGAGGTAGACGTTCGCGAGCAAGGGCGAGATCACCCCGCCCTGCGGCGTGCCCGTGTCGCTGCGCCTGACCGCGCCCTCCTCCATCACCCCCGCGCGCAGCATCGCGCGCAGCAGCCGCAGGAGCCTGCGGTCACAGATCCGGTCCTCGATCGCCTGCATCAACCGGTCGTGCGGGATCTCCTCGAAGCACGAGGCGATGTCCGTCTCGACGACCCACCGCCTGCCCCGCCAGCACTCATCGATCAGCACCTGGAGGGCGTCGTGCGCCGCCCGCCGCGGCCGAAAGCCGAACGAGCAGGGCTGAAAGTCGGCCTCGAAGATCGGCTCGATGACGATCTTCACGGCCGCCTGCACGACGCGGTCGCGGACCGCCGGGATCGACAGCGGCCGCCGCTCCCCCGAACCGGGCTTCGGGATAAACACCCGTCGCGCCGGGAGCACGCGGTAGTCACCTGCCCGAAGGTCCGCCTCGAGCTCGTCGAGCAGCCTGGCCACGCCATAGCGCTCGACCTGCTCGATGGTCTGCCGGTCGATGCCGGCCGCGCCGCGGTTGGCGCGCACCTGCCGCCACGCCCGCTCCAGGACGTCCCTGCGGTGGACCTTGTCGTGGAGCGCGTGGAAGCGTCGCCGGGGATCGGCCTTGGCCGCCCGGTAGAGCGTTCGTTGCAGTTCTCGGGTCCTGTCTTTCGCGGCGGCAATAGCCATAGTGGGCACTCGCCGAACCTCTCCCTGCACGTGACGCACAGACGAAGCAGCGGCCCTTCCCTCACCCCGAGTTGTGTTGTCTCGCGGGCTCAAGCGGTACTACGGCCGCCTCCGACTCCCTCCCGGCTCGCCGAGCCGTTTCCCGGTCTGCGGTTATCGACCGGCGCCGCTCCGGCGCGCTCCGCAGGCGCCGGGCCGGGGAGGGCCTCCCCAGTTCCCGCCGCCACCCTCCGAGCGTTCCGAGCCCCCTACGCCGGGGAGTTCTTCGGGGCTGCAATCCAGGCTCTGCACCCCTTCCATGGCCTTCGCCGTGAGAGACGCGGCTCGGCTCTCCCTCTCCCCCGCCGCAAGCGGCGGGCAGCATAACGGCGCGGCAGGCTTCGCTTGATGCTACGGACCGCTCGGTCGCTCCCCCAGCAGGGCTCTTCGACGCCGGGCTTCGACCCGGCCCGTCTCCAGGCCGAGCCGCCGGCCTGCTACCGGGCCTCCTGGCAGCTACCCGGACCGGACTTTCACCGGCCGGCGGCGACGAGCTTATGTGGATCAGGTCATCTCAATCGACCACCTCCAACTCTGGGCGCACTCCCGCAACTGCTGTAAATAGCCGGGCCCATCGAGGGCACGGCGTAGGTTCCCTCAAGTCCTGACAAGACCAAGAAGGCGGCAGCGCCTCGTCGAGGATCGCACGCGGCGGCCGGGCGCCGGGGTGGCGCAGCTGCCACAGACGCCAGAGGCGATCCACCATCGTGTGGTGGGCCCAGAAGACCGGGTCGAACGCCGCGAACGGGATCAGGCTCATATGCCCACCGACCCAGACGTGCACCCGGTCGTGCAGGCCCTCGAGCGCAGACGAGAAGTCCAAGAAGTCACGCAACGCGAGCACCTCCCGCACCTCCTCCGCCCGCGGAAGCAGCGCGGCGTCGCCCGGTTCGCGCCGCGTGCGGGCCGCCACCTGCAGGCCCGCCCGCCGGCCCTGCTCCAGCGCAAGCCGAGACACCCGCGCCGAGTGGAGCGGGTTTCCCTGCCCGTCCACGGTCCGCGCGCGAAACGCCTGCGGCACCTGCGCCGGGCGCTCCGGCCCAGTGCGCCAATCCCACCAGGCCAGCACGGCGCGCCCCACCGCGATCGCGCAGGGCGCGCTCGAAGAAGTACAGGTACGCCCGGTGCCAGGGCAGGAAGTACGGGGTGCCGTGCGCGTTGTCGCAGCCGATCGGCAACGGCAGACCATGGACCCCGGCGTGGTGGACGTAACCGCGATCGTCCGCCAGCCCGTACATCGCCTCGAAGGCCGCCCGCAGGTTTCGCAGCTGGCCGGCGGTCAGCCGGTCCACGTTGCGCCGGAAGCGCACGGCAGACGCGGGCGCCTGAGCACGCGGCGTGCCGGTACTCACACGCCCAGGCTAGCCGGACCGGTCGGGCCCGGTCAAATGGAGGCGTGGGCCAGGCCGGCGGTCGCCCTCGCTCTCAGGTGAGCCGGGAACATGACAGCTTCGTCGGGGTCGCCTTCAGCCCCGGCGGCGCTACCACGCCTCCGCAAACGAGATGAGCCCAACACGGGTCTGGAGCTCGATGACGAATGCGAGGCCGCTCAGCCGGCGCGGCAAGTTACGCGGTCGCCTTCAGCCCGATGGACACCACATCGGGACAGCGGCCGGCACTCCCTCCCCCATGGACGAGATCCGCACGCCCGCCGGCACGCGAATCGGCTCGGGCGTCGCTCTCGCGTTCGTCGAGAAGTAGGACTGGCAACCGGCGCGCCTGCTCGTCGGTCCGAGCAGGCGTCCCGTGGGCGCGGGGGAGACGAGCGCTATCCCGCGGGGGCAGCCGTGTCCGCGCTGGAGCGCTCAGTGGTCAAGCGTGCGATCACGACGCCAACCCAGCTTCCGCCGATGTTTGGCGGCACCGGCTCCGAGCGGTGATCAAGGAGTTCGTTCGTCCAGAGGCTGCCTTGCCACGGGGCCCCTGAGGAGAAGGCCCGTCACGTCGTCGGAGGCGGAGACCACGGCGCGTGCTCCGTTCGGGCTCCCCGCTTCCGAGTCGTTGCGGAGCAAGTGCCTAACCATGTGCCTTCCGGACGAAGACCTGGTGGCGGAGCCCGTCGTCCTATGGGCCTACGGGAGGTCGATCTACGACGGGACGCAGCGCGGCGACGGTCCGCTCGGACGCGACGCGGAGCAGCTGGCTCTCGAAGCTGCACGAGAGGAAAGAGAAGCCGATCGAGCGCACGTCCCGCGCCCGGTCGGGGGCCGGTAGGTGGATCGCCGCCGTCTTGCTGTGATCGGCGGCGGCCCGGCCGATGCGCTCGGCGGCCGCAAACAGCTTGGGATGTTCCAAGTCGGGCGGCAGCCCTAGATCGTTGGAGAGGTCGGCGGGGCCCATGTAGAGCGCGTCCACGTCGTCGAGCGCGGCGATCGCGTCAACCTCGTCAAGCGCCGTCGCACGCTCGATCTGGATCAGGCAGGCGACGCGGGCGTCGGCCTCCTCGCGCCATGCACCGTCGCCGGCGCCCCAGCGGTTGCTCCTCGCGAACGGGGAGACGCCGCGCGAGCCCGCGTAGCGGACCGCCTGCGCCAGGTCGCGCGCCTCGTCAACCGACGTGGCCCGCGGAAAGATCACGCCCGCGGCGCCGGCATCGAGCATCCGCCCGGACTGAGTGCCGCCATCGGGGGTTCGCACGAGCACTGGCCCGCCCGCGGCCGCGATCTGCCCGCGTGCTGCTGCCTCGTCCCCGGCGCCGTGCTCGAGGTCGACGATCACGGCATCGAAGCCGGCGGCCGCGGTCAGCTCGGCGGTCGCGGCCGAGCCGAGGTCGAGCCAGCCCGCGATCAACTGCTCACGCGCGCGCAGCCGCCTGCGCATCTTGATCGGAGGGGACGGCGAGCACGTCAGCCAACTTCGCTGGCCGACCGCCGTTCTCCTGCCCGCACCCCGCCAGACAGGGGGCACTCGACGACGGGCCGCGGTCCGGCCCGAGATGTGGCCGAGAGCACAGCCCGCGCCAATCGCCCGGCCACGCGCACGACCGTGCGGCCCGCCTCGAACGTCGTCGCCATGGAAGAGCAAGCATCTCGCCGCAACTGGGTCGTCGAGAAGGAGCACTGGCGGCTGCGCACCTGCTCCTCGCCGGGGAGGATGGCAGCCCGCCAGTTCCTCGATGATTCGGAGGTCTCGGTTCGGTCACGCTCCGGCCCGGAAAGCCGCTCGAAAGTTGGGGCCGGCCGAACCTCGTGCTGGACCGGCTACAGCTGGGGCGGCGGCGCGAACCTCATCAGCTCGACGAGGTTCCCCGCCGGGTCACGGACGAAGGAACGCGGCGAGCCCCACTGCTCCTCGGCGTCGTCGACTTGGTGGCCCGCGTCTCGAAGGCGTGTCTGCGTCGCGTCGTAGTCGTCGCCCAGCGGCACCGCCGCGTGCCCCGCGTTCATGTGTGAGGTCTCGGGCAGCTGAAGCAGATGTATTTGGTCGCCGTCGCACTCGAGCCAGGTGACGAAGTGGGCAAGCTTCTTCGGCGCGGTCACGCGCTGGAACCCGAGCCGCTCGTAGAACTGGATGCAGGCGTCGAGCTGGTCCGGCTTGACTTCGAATGACACGTGTTGGATCAAGTGCTCAGCGCTTGACGCTTGGTGCTGCAGTGCGGCCGGGGAGACCCGCCGGGCTGAGCGACGGCGCTGCGCAGCCGGCGGTCAACAGTCTAGCCGCCCTGCCGCTTCCTGCCGCCCCTGAGGAAACGGGGCAGCGGCACGGGCGGCCGCGTGAAGATGGTCTGTCCGTACTCCCTGTCCTCGCGGCGCGGCCGTTCATCCTCGTCGTGGGGGAGCCGAGGGATACGACTCAGCTTGTCGGCATGGTCGCCGACGTAGCCGGTTGGCTTCTTATCAGGCCGGCGGCGAAGCTGCATGGCCGGACTCCTTCCGTGCTGGATACGGTGAAGCGACCATACGACTGCCGGTGAGGGTCCGTCAACTACCCCAATCCGGGGACGGCGCGCGACCCACCGCGTTCCTGGAGCAGGAGGCCGAGACTGTGGCGAACCGGGGTCCGCAAGTCCCCTCGCAGTGCGGTTCGGAGCGGCGTCCGCGTAGGCCGCTGCCATTCCCCGGCGAGCCGCCTAAAGAGCGATGTTCTGGTTTACGCGGAACAGGTTGCCGGGGTCGTAGCGGCGCTTGACCTCTACGAGGCGGTCGTAGTTGTCACCGTAGCTTGCGCGCACGCGCTCCTCGCCCTCGTCGTGCATCATCATGTTCACGTACCCGCCCCCGGCCGAGTACGGGTGCAGCGCATCGTGGTACGCCTTCGCCCAGGCGCTGATCGCCTCGGCGTTCGCGGGGTCGGGGTCGACGCCCGCGATCACCTGCCCGTAACGCGATCGGCGGTACGCCAGCGCTGTGGCCTGCGCGTCGACCTGGTGCGCCGCGCCGTCGATGGGGTAGAGATGCATCGTCGAGAGCCCGGGCGGCATCCGCTCCGCATGCTCTACGTGGACCGCGATCGCGTCGTCGGTCAGCTCGTCGACGAAGTCCGTCCGCAAGTACCACTGCATGCCGGGCGGGAGTAGCGGGTCGAACGCGCTCTGAAGCGCGGGGAACGGCATCTCGGCGAGGCCGTCGACCACGGGCTCGAGCTCGCGCACCGGGGCGAACGCCTCGTCGGCCTGCTCGCTGGGGCCCGTGTAGCACCACACGACGCCACATACCTTCTGCATGTGCAGTTCGGACGGGAAGGCGTCGATCGGCGGCACGGTCAGGAAAGCGAAGCAGCCGCTGAGCTCCTCGGGGGCGTCGGCGATGAAGCGGTCGTAGAAGCTCAGGATCTCGGCGCCCCGGTCGAGCGGGAAGAGGGTCGGCCCGCCGACAACGTCGCGCACCTCGCAGCCTTGGAACTCGAACGAGGTCACGACGCCGAAGTTGCCGCCACCGCCCCGGATCGCCCAGTAGAGATCGGGATGCTCATCGGCATCGGTGGTCACCACCGAGCCGTCAGCAAGCACCACGTCGGCCGACAGAAGGTTGTCGATCGTGAAGCCGAATCTCCGGGTCAGGTAGCCGAGCCCGCCGCCGAGCGTGAGGCCGCCGACGCCGGTGGTCGAGACGAAGCCGCTCGGCACCGTCAGGCCGAACGGATGGGCGGCGTGGTCGACGTCGCCCCAGGTCGCGCCGCCCTCGACCCGCACGCGTGCGGGCGGCCGGATCGACCCGAACGCCGCGCCGGCCGGAGAGGTCGATCACGATCGCGTCGTCCCAGACGCCGAGCCCGCCGGCGTTGTGACCGCCGCCGCGCACGGCGAGCGGCGAGCCGTTCTCGCCGGCGAGGCCGACGGCCGCAATCACGTCGGCGACGTCCGCGCAGCGAGCTATCAGTCGCGGCCGGCGGTCGATCATCCCGTTGTAGACCGCACGCGCCTCGTCGTAGCCGGGGTCCCCCGGCTCGATCAGCTCGCCGCGGAAGGCGGAACGGAACGGGTCGGAGACGAGAGCGGCGGCGGTGTTAGTCGCCATTTCGGGACTCCTTCTTGGAGGGGCCAGTCTGTCTACTCTCGCGCGACTTTGGAGCGGCCGCAAGGTTGAGGACTGATTGAGGACCGGGCTCAAACCGCCGACAGCCGACAGCGCCGCGGGTGGCCTGTTTCCTGACCCAACCGAGGTCGAGCCTTCCGGCCGACTTCGGGAGGACTACGTCGAGGCCGGCATTGCAAGGTTGCATTACGTCGAGGCCGGCGATGGGCCGCTGATGGTAGGCTCGCGCTCGGCCCGATGATTCTCGGGAAGGACTCGTACGAGGCGATCGTCGTCGGCAGCGGGTTCGGCGGAGCGGTGGCCGCGTGTCGCCTCGCCCAAGCCGGGGTCGACGTAGGCGTGCTCGAGCGGGGCCGGCGTTTCCCGCTCGGCGGCTTTCCACGCCCCACGGTGCGCGCCGACCTGCTGCACTGGCACTACGGCGGGCCGTACGACATCCGGCCGTTCAACGACGTGCTCATCGTTCAGGGTGCGGGTTATGGCGGCGGGTCGCTGATCTACGCCAACGTGCAGATACGCCCGCCTGCGGACGTGTTCGACACGGGCTGGCCGGTCGGATACTCGCGCGCCTCCCTGGACGCCTATTACGACTTGGTCGCGTACATGCTCGACATCGAGCCGGTGGCCAAGGATCCCGGCACCGAGCAGTTGCCGTCGAAGACGCGTCAGATGGAGGCGGCGGTGAGCCGCCTCGGCCGGGAGGCGCAGTCATTCCGTCCCAACCTCGCCGTGCGCTTCGAGGGGGCGGGGGAGGCTCCGGCGCCGAACAAGTTCGGCGCACTGCAGTCGGGCTGCCTGCACTGTGGCGACTGCGACATCGGCTGCAACATCGGCGCGAAGAACACGCTCGACTTCAACTACCTGCACATTGCCGAGCAGCATGGGGCCGACGTGGCCACCGAGGCGGAGGTGACCTGGCTCGCGCCCGAGGACGGTCGATTCCAGCTTCGCTACCGCGACCACGCCGAGGGCGGCGCAGACGCGACGGTGTCGGCGGACCAGGTGATCCTATGCCTGGGATCCGTCAACAGCACCGAGTTCCTGCTGCGCTGCCGCGACCAGCACCGGACGCTGCCGCGACTCTCGGCCAAGCTGGGCCGCGGCTACTCCGCGAACGGCGACTTCCTCGCTCTCGGCCTGAACCCGTCGGAGCCGTTCGGGGCCACACACGGCCCGACGATCACCACGGCATGCGTGCACGACCGCGAACAGGACGGCCGTCGCTTCCGGCTCATCGTCGAGGACGGCGGCTACTCGACCCGGCTCGCCCGGCTCCTGCCGTTCACCCACCCCGCCCGTGTGGCCCGGATCGGGCGAAACGAACTGCGGTACGAGCGCCACCCGATCACCTCACTGCTACAGGAGGAGGGCGACACGACAGTGGTCCTGCTGGTAATGGGCAACGACAGCTCGGACGGGACCATCGAGCTGGCCGGCCCCCATCATCGCCTCCGCGTGCGCTGGGACACTCCCTCGAACCTGACGCTCTACTCCACCGAAACGGCCGCGTGTCGTGAGCTGATCGCCGAGCTCGGGGGCCGTCTCGAGCTGCTGCAGAACTGGAGCGTGCTCGGCCAGCCCTCCGCTCCTCACAACCTCGGCGGTTGCCATATGGGCTCGAGCCCCGCCAACGGCGTGGTGGATGCAGACGGGCGGGTGTTCGACTACCCGGGCCTGCACGTGCTGGACGGGGCCGTCGTCCCCGGCGCCGTCGGGGTAAACCCGTCGCATACGATCGCCGCCGTGGCCGAGCGTTGCATAGAAGCGACGATCAGGCGTATGCCCGGGAAGGGGCGCTGGCGGGCGCCGGAGATGGCGGACGCGCCGCGGATCGCCCCGCCGGAGGACCGCGTCTCGATCCCCGCCTCGGGCACGGCGGCTCCGGCCGCGGCCGGGGGCGGCATTCGCTGGCGAGAGACGATGAGCGGCACGGTCACGCTCGATGGATCGGAGCGCGCGGCCGCGTTCACCGTGACGATCTCGGTCCCCGACCTGCCGGCCTTCGTCGCCAAGCCCTCGCACGCCGGCAATGCCGCCGGCACCGTTGAGGTCGCGGGGCTCACGGGTGAGGGCGGCGCGCCGGTCGAGGGGGGCTCCTTCCACCTGTTCCTCGCCGGACGCGACGCCTTGACACGGGAGATGACGTACACGCTGCCGTTCCACGACGCGGCCGGGCGCGATTGGACGCTGAGGGGCGTCAAGGACGTGGGCGGCCGCCGCGTGCTCGACTTCTGGCACGCGACCACGAGGCTCAGGGTCCGGCTGGAGCCCGGCGACGCAGCGTCGCCGGCTGGCTCGGGGCGACTGCGGCTCGGCATCGGCGAGGTAGCACGGCTGGTCGCGTCGATGCGGCCCGTCGGCCCGGGGCGCCCTCTCGATCTGCCAGTCATTGCGTGGCGCTTCGTGCGCTTCTTCGGCGGGACGCTCGCGCGCCTGTACATCGCCGGACGAAAGGAACAGCGAGCGTGAGCGTGCTTCGATCGAGCCCCGTGGTCGGCTTCCAGGCGAGACGCAGCTTGACTGAATCCGCGAGCTGCCAGATCAAGCGGCCGCCCCAGTGGCCGATTGCGAGCGGCTCGCCGAGGAGCGTCAGGCCCGGCGACCGTTGCCGCCGCAGCGCTTTGACTCCGCCTGCGTGCGTGAGTCGCGCGTCCGGCTAGATCCCTACCTGCGCTACCGCGGCGCGTTTTACCCTGTGCCGATGGCGCTCGTTCATCAGCGCGTTCTGTTGCGCGCAGACCGCCACCGCGTCTGGATCTGTCACAGCGAAGTGGAGGTCGCCAGCTACTCGCGCAGCTACGAGCGTGGAAGCTTGCACCCCCACTCCCCGGCTGCGCCCATTGCCGCCGCCCGCGCAGCTCTCGGGGGCGATTCCGGTGCCTTAGGTTCGCGACAGCCGTCGAGTCTGAGTAACGTGGCCGGCGCTTCTAAGACTCCCGGCTGGTTGGCAGACTTGGCCGGTTCTCCTCACTCCTCCCTATGTCGATCCGCGCGCACTCAGCCGCGCCAGCCGTGTGCGGCCAACTCTCGGCCTCAGCCCCGAGGCTTTGCGGCGCCGGATTCGATTGCCAGCGGCTGGGTCGAGACCAACTGTGTAGTTCGCGCTGCCTGTCTGCTGGCAGGGGTTGGACGTGGCCACAATTCGGCGTCGGCAAACAGGTTCCACAGCCGCTCGACCGGCAGCACGACCTCCGTCAGCCCTCGACGCGCGTCTCCAGGTCGTCACCCCCGATGCTCATCCCGCTGCCCGGACGGCGCGGGTGCCGTACACCTTGATGAGATCGCCGGCGAACGCCCAGCCGAAGCGCATCAACGCGCGGACGCCTCCAAGCGGGCCGGGCCCACTACCCTCGAACGTCGTGAGCTGGCGCGCGAACGCGAGCGGCGAAATTCGCAGAATGCCGGCCCCTACGATGCCGGCGTCGTCGCCCTCGTCGGCGTGACCCCCGAGCAGGCGAACGTAGAGCGTCGTCGTGTCGGTCCAGACGTCGGCCCCGGGATCGTCTCGGATGTGCTTGACGCCGGCGAGCGTGAGCTTGCGTCCGACAGAGTCCCGGAAGAACAGCCGGTAGCGCATCTCCTTGTTGCGTGGGTCGCCGACGTTCACGAAGAGGTTGAAGGTGCCCTGCTCGACTGGCAGCCGGCCGCCGAGCTGTGGAGCCTCAACCCACCCCCACGCCGGAGCCTCATGGCTGGGGTCTTTGAGCATATGGTCGACATCTTCGATGTCGATGGTGAGGTGAAACTTGAAGCGGGAGCCGTCCGCGCGCCCGCGGTGGTAGCCGCGGTCGGGGTCCTCCTCCCCGGGCGCCACTGCACCCGCCATCTCCTCGGTGAAAGCTACGGAGGAGGTATCGGCCCACCGTACGTCTTCCGCCGCGCGCAGCGGGATGCCAATCTGGCGGCACCAGTCGCGCCCGGCCTTCACGCCGAGCTCGACCGCCCGCTGGAACGGCGCACGCGAGACGTTGAGGATGTAGTGCAGCGGGATCTCGGCGTAGAGAGTGCGGACGGTTATAGGGCGGTCGTATTCCCCGTGGCCACCCGCGGCGAGCGCGCAGTTGCTGGCCTCGATGCGCTCGAGGGTCCGCTTGAAGTGGCCATAGGCCGCGGTCTCGATGGTCTGGAAGTACTGGTTGACGAAGCCCCGCCGCCACCGGCCCCGCCGCGACACCGTCCAGATGACCCAGAGCTCGTCCGCCCCTCGGTGGATCGCCTCCTCGAGGTTCGCGTCGGTGATGTACACCGGATCGATCAGGACTTCGCCTCGCTGACGCACGGGCGGGAACCACATCGGCAGCGAGACACAGGCGAGCAGTAGGTCGGGCGTCATGTCGGCGGGCTCAACCACGATGAGCTCATGGCGCGTGAAGTCGTAGATGTTGAAGGTCGCGTCCAGCGTCGACTCCCGGATCGCATTGAAGTCGAGTCCCCAGTCCGGGAACACGCGGTCGCGGAGGTGCTCGAGGCGCCCGATCGACTCCCCGAGTAGGAAACCGGGATTCGGCTGGACAATTCGGAGCGGGCGGAAGCGCCGCCAGTTGTCGGCGATCCGTCGGCCACTCAGACCTTGGCAGAGCATCGCGAGGTTGAACGAGCCGCCGCTGGCGCCATCCACGTGGTCAAATTCGAGGCCTTCGGCCTCGTCTAGGAGCACCTGCACCACGCCGGCTTGAAAGGCGACCTTGACGCCGCCGCCGGCGAGAATCAACGACCGACGAGGACGCCGCTCGACTATGTTCGGCTCAGCCATCGCCGACCACCTCTTCGCGAACGATCCGATCGGCGCAGCGCTCGGCGAACGCCGCGATAGTGAGCGCGGGGTTCGGTCCGACTGATCCCGGCATGACTGAGCCGTCGCTTACGTAGAGGTCTGGGTAACCGAAGACCCGTCCGTAGGGGTCGACGACGCCTTCATGTGGGTCGCGGCCCATGGGGCAGCCGCCCAGAGGATGCACGGTCATGAGCCGCTCGGCCCGGTTGTACCCTGTTTCCCTCCGCCACACAAGTCACGCTGCTGAGAAATGTCAGCTAAACCGTCGAGCCAGCGCTGATGGTAATAAGCCATTACCGGCCGCACTAAGCGGTGCAGCAGTCTTGGCAGAGTCCCCTGGACAGTCTCCTCTGTAATGATGCGGCAGCCATCACGTCCTGGCACAATCACCCAACCATGATGTCCTCGTGCACCTATCCCCCGCCACGTCCACGCCAGACGGGCGGGTGGCTGGCATTCAGTAACAACACTCGTGACCACCGTGCCGAAGGTGACCCAGCGGAACCGGCTTCCAACCTCAAGGTTAGGCCACGGCCCAGAAAGGTGGCGGATGAAGCGGGCATTCGCATAGTACCTTGGCCAGCACTCGGGGCGCGCCAGCCACACCCACACTTCCCCTGGACTCGCAACAACAGTGCGCGTGTTCACGACGTAGACCGAAGCCTCCGCTGGCGCATAGCCATCTGGCCAGAGTACTTGGCTCATCGGGGCTGCCCACTATCCAATGGCCGAGCGTGCCCGATTGCTGAAGTCACAGGCTCGCCGCGCGCCGACCGTCAGTCACGCCAATTCGATTCGGCGCCGGTACCGTAGAAATCATCTGATTGCCAGCGACCTAACTGACATGGCCGCCGCCATTTCTGATGCTGCGTCATTGCGCCTGCGACACGCGAGGCGATCCGACGTCGGCGTTTGGCTGCGACATTATGCGTGGTAACTGCCTACGCGAGGAGACGTTCAGCTTCCGGTACGTTTGGCCAAGGTGCCACTCGACCGTCTTTGGTGTCACGAACAGCGCTTGTGCAATGTCGCGATTAGTTAGACCGCTAGCGGCCATTTGAGCGACTCTGCGCTCGCTGCGCTTGTCGGCGGCAAGGTTGATTACGCAGTTGGAGATCACCACGTCCACGGAGGCGTCCGGCAGCGGGATGTCCTCCATGTAGCCCTTGATGAATTCGAGCGTTCTCGGTGCCGGCTTCGCTGGCGTTGGTGCGAGCGAGGTCGAGCATCTCGTCGGTCATGTCGAGCCCGATCGCCTCGCCCGTCGGCCCGACCCTCTGGGCGGAGATCAACACGTCGGCGCCGGCGCCGGAGCCGAGGTCGAGCACGGTCTCGCCATCGTGCAGGTCGGCGACCGCGGTCGGCACGCCGCAGCCGAGCGACGCCTCCACCGCGGGTTTGAGGGCTGGGTCGTCCGCGTCGTCGTAGAGGGTGGCTCCGAAGACCTCGTTGCCGTGTTTGTCGGTTGAAGTGATGTCCGGCCCGCAGCCAGCGATCGCGTCCGGTGCTCCGCAGCAGCCAGATTGGGTGCTCTCGGCCACGGCAGTCGCCGCGGCGGCGTAGCGGGCGCGGACGGTCTCGCGGATGTCCGCCTCGACGCTCTGCCCGGCGGCGCAGCCGCAGCTGCCGCCGGCGGCGCTGGTCTCACAGCACGCACCATTGTCCGCGGGCTCACAGCAGGTGGCCCGCTCGACGCGCGCGCAACAGGAGGACGAGGTCTCAGGGGTGCTCAGTTCAGCCATGCGGTCAGCTCCTCGAGGGCGTCGGAGGGGACGGAGTAGTCGGCCCACTTGTGGCGGCGCTCGACCGCCACCAGCCCGGCGTCGACGAGCTTTGCGAGGTGATGGGACAGCGTTGACTGCGGGATCTCGAACAGCGGCACCAGCTCGCACTGGCAGACGGGCACCTCGCTGCGGCGCAGCACGTCGAGGATATTCACGCGCAGCGGCTCGGACAGCGCCTTAGCCACGGCGGCGATCCGGCCGGCGTCAAGGCCCGGATCGAGCCCGACCGCCGGCGCGCAACACGATGAGGCGGCCGGGCCGGGAAGGATGGGAAGGGAGGTGCTCATATCCAAACAAGTCGATCTGAGGCGAGAGAGCGTAGCGAACCCGCCGGGTCAGATCAACATGAGTGGATACGCGGAGTCTCTGGCCGAGGGCGATCCCAGGAGTAGTGTGATTCTGCGATGCCCACGCCTCACGCGCCTAGCCGAACGCTGCTCAGGCATCGCTCCCGTGTGGAGGAGATCCTGGCCGTCTTCGGTCGGTACGGCATTGCCCACATGATCGACGGAACGGTTCGCACGCGGTTGGCGGACTTCCTGCCGTCAGCTCTCCAGCAGCCGGGCGAGCCGATGACCGACGGTGAGCGGCTGCGGGAAGCGCTCTCTCGACTCGGGCCGACGTTCATCAAGATCGGCCAGGTCTTGAGCACCCGGATCGACCTGGTCGGTCCGGATGTGGCGGCCGATCTCAGGTCGTTGCAGACCGCGTGTCCCGCCGACTCTGAAGACGCCGTGCGCGCCACCGTCGAGGGCGACCTCGGCATGCCGGTCGAGCAGGCGTTCGCGACATTCGACTTCCGCCCGCTGGCATCGGCGTCGGTCGCGCAGGCGCATCCGGCCGTGTTGCACGATGGCACCGAGGTGATCGTGAAGGTCCAGCACGCCGACATCTACGGCACGGTGGCGGCGGACTTCGACATCCTCGACGCGCTCGCTGTCGTCGTGCAGGAGCAGGATGAATCGATGGCGCTCTACCGTCCGCGCGGCGTGATCCAGCAGCTGCGACGGACGGTGCTCGCGGAACTCGACCTCGTGCGTGAGGCCCATACGCTCGCGCGGGCGCGTGCGAACTTTGATGCCGAGGAAGACGTGATCATCCCGAAGCCGTATACGGAGCTGTCCGGGCCGCGGGTGCTCACGATGTCACGGCTCCACGGTCAGTCGCTCTCGGTCGTGGCGAACGACGACTCCATCGACCGGCACGCGTTCGGGTTGCGAGCGGCGCGGATCTTTCTGGACATGATCTTCCGCGACGGCCTATTCCATGCCGATCCGCACCCCGGCAACATCCTGGTCGTTGCGACCGCCGAGGGCCTGCGCTACGGGATTCTTGATTGGGGCGAGGTCGGGCGCATCGACCAGGCTCTCGAGGACCAGCTTGGCGCTTTCATCCTCGCGGCGGCGATGGGCGACCGCGGCGACGTCGCGGACGGGTTGCTCGACATCGTCACCGCGCCGCCGCAGCTGGACCTCGACGCGTTTCGGCTCGACCTGTCGGACTGGCTCGACACACACGGCTCGTCGGGGATTGAGAACCTGGACGTGGCGGCCGCGGTCTCGGACGTCACGCGCATCGTGCGCGAGCATCGGCTGCGGATGCCACCTGACGTCGCGATGCTCGGAAAGACGCTGATCCAGCTCCAGGGCAACTTGTCGCTCGCCGGCGCTGAGCTGCGTATCCAAGAAGCGATCGAGGGCTACACCGACCAGCTCGTGAAGAAGCGCGTCTCGCCGGAGCGGATGCTGCGCCGCGCCCGCCGAACCGGACACGACTGGGACCGGCTGCTCCAGCAGGCGCCGCGCGACATCGCCGCGATCCTAGAGGCGGTGCGGAGCGGCGACCTCGACGTACCGGTGCGTCTCGACATGCTCGACCGCAGCGTCAACCGCCTCGTCTACGGGATCCTCGCGGCGGCCCTGTTCTCGGGCGCCTCGAACCTCTGGGCGCGCGGCACACCGCCACTGACCAAACGAGGGATGTCGATTCCTGGAGCCGCCGGCACCGTCGCCTCGGCGGTGTTGGCAGTGCGGGCTCTCCATGCCATTCGGCGCAGCGGCGGCGTGAACTGACCACGCCATTCCGCGGCTTCACGAATGATCGATGCCGAAGCCACGCCGTATGGCGCACACCAGCCGCCGACGATGCCGGTCCCCAGCGTCATCGGCCCCGACTCCGAGACCGCCCGGCAGGCGGCGGCGGCGGTGGCGTAGCAGGACGCATGTGGAACTTCAGCGAGCTCTTCTATCGCAACCAGTCGCGCCGCCAGGCTTGGGCGATCATCGGGTAGCGCTCGCCCCAGGTCTCGTCGAAGCGCTCGAGCTCGGTCTCGGCGGCCTCGGCGTTGGGGGCGGTATAGATCGGCCTGAGCGCGGCGGCGACCTTGCGGCGGTCCTTGTAGGGCACGTAGCGCAGCGAGCTCCTGATCTGGTGGACGATGCAGGTCTGCACCCAGGCCTTGGGGAAGACGGCCTCGATCGCTTCGGGGAAGCCGGCCAGGCCGTCGACGCTGGCGATCAGGACGTCTCGGACGCCGCGGCGGTGGAGGTCGTTGAGGACGGCGAGCCAGAACTTGGCGCCCTCGTTGTCCTGCCACCAGATGCCGAGCGCCTCGCGGTCGCCCTCGACGGTGACGCCGACGGCGAGAAAGCAGGCGCGGGTGCGGACCGAGCGGTCCTCGCGGACCTTGACCATCATCGCGTCGAAGTAGACGATCGGGTAGACCGCCTCAAGCGGCCTCGTGCGCCACGCCTGGACGTCCTCGAGCACGGCGTCGGTGACGCGGCTGATCGTGTCGCGGCCGATCTCTGTGCCGTAGAGGCCGGACAGGTGGGCGGCGATGTCCCGGACCGACATGCCGCCCGCGTAGAGGTCCAAGACGCGCTCGTCGAGGCCGGCCAGGCGGGTCTGGAGCTTGCGGACCGGCCGGGGCTCGAAGCTGCCGGCGCGGTCGCGCGGGGTCCGGATCCCGACCGGGCCGAGCTCGGTCTGCAGCGTCTTCGGCGTAGCGCCGTTGCGAACGTTGCCGGCGTCGCCGGGCGGCGACTGCCCGGGCGGATAGCCCAGATGGTCAGACAGCTCGGCCCCCAGAGCGGTCTCGATCACTCGGCCGGCCAACCGCGTCAACAGGCCGCCCGGGCCGCTGATCTGGTCCGGGTCCAGCCCCTCCAGGGCGTCCTCGAGCTCCTCCCGCGGCAACAGGCCCGCGAGGCGATCGACGACCTCCTCAGGAGGCCCGTCCACGCCCACGCCGCCGGAGCGCTCGGGACGAACGGGCTGCTTGTCGGTGTGGGTCACAGGGCTTCCTCTCCCGGCCACCGCCGCAGCCCGCTCCTCGCTCGCCCTACGGGCTTCGCGGCTCACGGACCGCGGCATCAGGCTGCGTCGGTCACCCCGACCCCACACAGAACATCGGACAGACCCGGCCGAGGTAGCCGACCAGCCGGCGCGATGTGGGGAAGCGGCGGATGTCGCCGACCACGGCCAGGAACGTCTGGGCGCAGATCACGTTGACGCCCGGCACCGTCATCAGCCGCCGCGCCTGCTCGGACCCGAGCGCCTGCTCGGCGATCAACGCGTCGACCGCGGCGATCTCCCGGTCCAGGAACTCGACGTGGCGTGACACGCCGCGACCGTCTCCGCCTCCTCGACCGGCAGCTCGAGCCCCGCCAGCCACTCGCGCGCCTTAACGGCGAACAGGTCCGAGAACGGTGGCCTGCCCCTAAGCCCGGCGCATCAAGACCGCGTGGGTCTCGTTCTTGGCGCGCGAGCGCGCCCGCACCAGCTGTAGCCGGCGCGACAGCCGCCGCCGCAATACCCTGGTCTGCTCATCGGGCGTCCAGACCGCATCGAGCTCGCCGGCCCACAACAGCCTGGCCAGCGTCCGCGCATCGAGCCGGTCGGTCTTGGCCCGCGCCTGGCGGATCCCCGTGTCCGCGGCGTCGGCGCGCCGCGCAGCACTCCACCGCCATAGCACCCAACCTCGCCCCACCCTAGGTTGTCCCAGAAGAAGAACACGATGTTCGGCTGCTTCTCGCTCATCTAGAGGTCGTCCTCCCAGTCGTCGCTCGTCCTCGTCGCGTCCTCACGCCCGGACCTGAATCTCGCCGTCGACCTCGCGCGCCTCGTAGGTCCGGAGTGGGTCGGTGGCCGGTCCGCGCAGTACGGCCCCGGTGGCGATGTCGAACTGCGAGCCGTGGCACTGGCACATCAGCGTGGTGCCGGTGAGCAGGCCGGAGGACAGCGGGCATGCCTCGTGTGTGCAGAGGTCGTCCACGGCGTGGAGCTCGCCGTCGACGCGCGCGACCGCGACCCGGCGCTTGAGGTCCTTGAGGTAGTACGCGTTCACGTACCCCTCGGGCAGGCGGTCGGAGGTGTCGAGCGTGCGGAATTCCGTGGTTGTCGTGCTCATGCTCAGTAGGGGTATTCGGGGATGATGTCGTCGGCCTTGGCGTCGAGGCGGAGCTCGCCCGGCGCGCCGGCGGGGACGATCGGGCGGTGGGGCATGACGGCTTCGAGTCGTTCGTAGCCGGAACCGATCGGCGGCCGTGAGTCCGTGTCGCCCTTGTTCGGCCACAGCGACATCGCCCGTTCGGCGAGCGCGGTGATCAGCAGCGAAGGGTTCACGCCCGGGTTGGCGGGCATCACGCTGCCATCCATCACGTGGAGGCCGGGCTGCCCGAACGCCCGCTGGTAGGGGTCGACGACGCCGCCGTCCGCGTTCTCGGCGATCGGGATCCCACCGATGAAGTGCGCCGAGGCGGTGCGGTCGAGCGCCTCGAAGGCCGGCGCGTGTTGGTCGGCGTCCATCTTCTTGGCCAGCCGGTCGGCGAACTCCTCGACGACCGGGATGTGGACCGAGGGCGGTGTGCCGCTCCCGTGGCGGCTGCGCAGCATGCCGTCGTGCCAGTAGAGCTCGATCGAGGTGTCGGTGGTCTGCATGCAGAGCATGGTCGCCATGCGCTCCGACCAGTGCCGGGCATCCAGCGAGCCGAGCACCTTTCCGGGGTGCTCGACGAGCTCTTTCAGCCAGCCGAGAGTCGCGTGCTGCTGCTCGCCGTGCTGGTGGTAGGTGGTCAGGAGGGTCATCAGGTCGCTGCCGACGCCGTAGTAGACAGGCTCGATGCTCGTTTCGGGGTCTGGCCACACGCCCGAGGTGATCGACACCGACCCGGGCGTGATGTGCAGCTGCTCGGGATCGTGCTTCCACTTCCCATAGGGCCGCGTGATCAGGAGCAGCTGCTCGGAGTTCGTGCGCGCGCGCTGGCCGAGCTGGTCGGACAGGCCGGGGAGCGTGCCCGTGTGCTTCAGGTGGTGCAACAGCTTCGCCGAGCCGTAGGCGTGCGCGCTGACAATCACGTGCTCGGCCGTGTGGTGGTGCCTGTGCTCGGCGCGCCCGATCAAGCCGGGGTGGCGGGCGACGACCTCGAACCCGCCGCCCTCGAGCGGCGTGACCTCGTGCACCTCGTGCAGCTCGTGGACCACGGCGCCGTGCTTCTCGGCGAGATACAGGTAGTTGACGGTCAGCTTGTTCTTGGCGTTCTGGCCGCAGCCGATCATGCAGTTGCCGCAGCTGATGCACCCCGTTCGCCGCGGCCCCTCACCGCCGAAGTACGGGTCCTCGGCCTCGACACCCGGCTCGCCGAAATAGACACCGACCGGCGCCCGGTTGTACGAGTCCCCGACGCCCATGTCGGTCGCGACGTCGCGCATCAGCCGGTCGACCTCTGTGTCCATGTACGGCACCCGCACCACGCCGAGCATGCGGCTAGCCTGGTCGATGCAGGGTGCGAGCTCGCCGGCCCAGTCGGTGATGCCGGCCCACTCGGGGGCATCGAAGAACGTCTTCGGCGGCACGTACAGCGTGTTGCCGTAAACGTGCGACCCGCCGCCGACGCCGGCCCCGCAAAGCACCAGCACGTCGTCGAGGAACTCCACCCGCTGGACACCGAACATCTCAAGCTCGGGCTGCCACACGAACTTGCGGATGTCCCAGCTCGTCTTCGGGATGTCCTCGTCAAGCCAGCGCTTGCCGGCCTCCATCACACCGACCCGGTAGCCCTTCTCCACCGCGCGCAACGCCGCCACGCTCCCACCGAAGCCGGAGCCGATCACGATGACGTCGTAGTCGAACCCGTTACTCGCCACGCCTACCTCCAGCCCTACATAAGTCTCTCGATGACTTTGCGCTCGAACTTGTGGTCGGAATACGGCGGGTACTTGACGCCCGGGTCGATCTTCGCGCTGTGGTACAGCACGCCACGGGCGTTGGTGAACGCTTGAAGCCCCAGCGGCCGTGGTACTTGCCCATGCCGGAGTTCCGCACTCCTCCGAACGGCAGCTCCGGGATCAGCGGATGGACCGCGCAGTCGTTCACGCAGGCGTCGCCGGAGTCAGTCGCCCCAAGGATGCGCTCGACGACGTCCTCGTCATCGGCGAACACATACAGCCCGAGCGGCCGCGGGCGCTCGTTGACCCAGTCGATCACCGCCTCGATCGAGTCGATCTCGAGCACCGGCAGGACCGGACCGAAGACCTCGTCCTGCATGATCGGCGACTCGACCGGGACGTCGACGAGCACGGTCGGAGCGATGTACCGCTCCTCGGGATCGCTCTCGCCCCCGACGGCAACCGTGCCGTTGTCGAGGAACGCGGCGAGCCGGTCGAAGTTCCTCTGGTTGATGACCCGCCCGTAGTCCGGGCTCTGCTTGGGATCGTCGCCGTAGAACTCGTGGATCGCCTCACCTAGCTGCGCGACGAGCTCGTCCTTGACCTCAGGCCAGACGCGCACGTGGTCGGGCGCCGTGCAGATGTGTCCGGAGTTGGCGTAGCGCCCGAACGCGATCCGCCGCGCCGCCGTCCTCACGTCGGCCGACGAATGAACGATCGTCGGGTTCTTGCCTCCGAGCTCGAGCACCGCCGGCGTCAGGTGCTGGGCCGCGGCCTGGTGCACGATCTTCCCAACCCCCGGACTGCCGGTGAAGAAGATCATGTCCCACTTCTGAGCCAGCAGCGCCGTCGTCTCGGCACCCCACCCTGGACGACCGCAAAAGCCTCCGTATCGAGGTACTTCGGCACGATCTCCGCCAGCACCTCGGCGCACGCCTCGGCGATCTCCGACGGCTTGATGACCGCGGTGTTGCCGGCCGCGACCGCCGCGACGAGCGGCGCCAGCGTCAGCATGTACGGCTCGTTCCAGGCGCCGATGATCAACGACACGCCCAGCGGTTCGCGGCGCACACGCACGTGGGCCGGCTGCATCACCACCGGGGTCGGCACATGCTCGATCTTCAGCCAGTCGGGCAGATGCTTGAGCGCGTACTCCGCCTCACGGATGTTGTAGTCGACATCCATCAGGTCGGCATCCGTGCTGTTGCGCCGCAGGTCCTGCCAGAGCGCGTCATACATGGTTCGAGCGGCAGGATGGGGGCCGCGGGCAAGAAATCGACACGGATGACCGATCACGTCCCAGATGTGGCCGGCCGTCTCGCCCTTGGGAGCCACCGACTTGATGATCTTTTGGGTCTGTTGTTCTCGATGCCGAAGAGCTCGGAGTCTACAATCGGCCCGCGAGCCGCTTGGGCTCGGGAGGGTGCGGCGGCACTGGATGTGCCGGTGGGCCCTTCTCCGCGTACTCGCCCCGGCGCAGGATCATCCAGGCGCCGACGGCGGCCGCCACCATCACCCCGCCGCAGGCCCAGTATGCAACCGAGATACCGTCGGTGATCGCGTCGCGCGCGCCCTCGAGAAGCTGCTGCTGCTCGGCGCGCGGGATCCCGGCCGCCACCGCCTGCTTGGTCTCAGTCTCCTGAGCGAGGAGGCCCTCGAGCTTCGGCACCTGGTTTGCCGGCTCACCGATCCCGAGCAGGAAATCGGTCAGGCGGTCGTGCTGGACCGTCGCCACGATCGTCCCCACGACGGCGAGCCCTACGGTGCCCCCCACTTGGCGCACGGTCTGAACCACCCCTGAGGCCTCACCGCGCAGCGCCGAAGGTGCGGCGTTCATGGCGTCGGTATTGCTGGGGCTCATCACCAGCGCGATGCCGACGCCCGCCGCGACGTAGCCAGGCACGAGCAACCCGTAGCTGAACTCGTGTTGCACGGCCGCCATCCAGAACAGGCTCGCGCCGGCCAGGATCATGCCGACCGTGACCGGGGCGCGCGGACCGACGCGGTCGTACAGGCGCCCCGAGAGCGGCGCGACGATCAGCACGGGAATCGTCAGCGGGAGCAGCGCCAGGCCCGCCTCGACCGGGCTGAACCCGAGCAGATCCTGCGCGTAGATCGCCCCGAAGACCGTGATCCCGGTCAGGCCGAACTGGATGCAGAAGAGAACGAGCGTGTCGCCGCGGAAGTTGCGGGTCAGGAACAGACGCAACTGAACCAGCGGGCTCCGCACGCGCGTCTCCAAGGCGACGAAGGCGACCATCAGGAGCACGCCGCCGGCGAGCAGCAGGATGGTGGCCGGCGACCCCCAGCCCCAAGTGTTGCTCTGCATCAGCCCGAGCACGATGGCGGCGAGGCCGGGCACCAGCGTGAACAAGCCCGGCACGTCGAGCCGCTGGCCAGGCGGCACATGCCCGTCCGGCCGAGTGCGACGGATCATGACGATCGTCGTGGCGCCCAGCGGCAGGTTGATCCAGAAGACCCAGCGCCAGCTCAGGTACTCCGTGCACAGGCCGCCAACGAGCGGGCCCAGCGACAGGAAGATCATCGAGATCCCGGCGTAGACCCCCATCGCCTTGCCCCGCTCGGCCAGAGGGAACGTGTTGATCACGATTGCGCCGGTCGGCGGGAGCATCAGCGCGGCGCCCACCCCCTGGAGCGCGCGCGCTGCGATCAGGAACGTCTCGGACTGCGCCAGGCCACAGGCCGCCGACGAGCCGACGAACAGCACGATGCCGATGATCAGCACGCCGACGCGATTGAACATGTCGGCCAGCCGCCCGCCGACCGCGACGAGCGCGGCGAGCGACAGCAGGTAGGCGTTCACCACCCACTGGAGCTCCGTCTGGGTGGTGTCGAGATCGCGCTGGATCGTGGGCAGCGCGACGCTGACGACGGTCTGGTCGAGCAGGATCATCGAGAGCGTCCCGGTCATCGCCACGAGGATCCACCAACGTCGGCCGCCCGAGCCCATCGCCAGCGACTCTCTCACACAGCCGCGCGTTCAGCACCTCGGCCAGGTGGCTCCTTGGCATTCTCATCGCCGCGATGCTCATCCCGATGACGATCTACCCCTTTTAAGGCGATGGAGTGGATCTTGAAGAAGCCGGAAAGCCCGGAAACGACCAGAGCGCGGAAAGCTGGAGACTTGCACGCCCGCCTCCCCTATCCGCTCGAGTCCTGGTCACTCCGGTAGCGCGACAACGCGCCCGAAAAGGGGTAGTGCGTTCGACTCCGCGCGTCATATCGAGGCAGGCCGCCATCGAACCGGGCGGCGCAGTGCTTGCGCGCTGCTGCTTTCGCGCGACAAACGAGGATCCGCCCGTCCTGGTCGGATAGCCAGAGACCCGCCGCCCCATCAGACATGACTCCGACGGCATCCTCAAGATGGTGGGCGCTGCAGATCGCGCTTGACTTCCAGCCGCAGGTCGTTCAGCTCGACCGCGAGGTAGCGGTTGTCCACACGCCGCGCCGACACGAAGTCTTCGGGATCGAGCGTTAGTGGAATGACGCTCAGAGTTTCATGCGCCCCGCGCCGTGGCTTCGCCCAGGAAGGCACGCAGGTGAAGCCCCGGTTGCTCGCGCACCGGGATGCCTCACCTCATGGCCGAGGCCGATGTCGAGTTTCCGCTCGTGCACGCAAGCGCGGAGGCGAGGCGGTTCGATGACGCTTCGTTCGACATCGTGTATGCGCCGCCGTAGGTTCCGTCCCTCACCGCGTCTGAGTGGTGAACGCGATGTCGTGGTGACGGAGTTGGCCGCGGAGCGCGGCGGTGGGTTGGGCCGGGTCCCATAGGGTCGCGTCGATGGTGAGGGTGCCGTTTTCACCGTCTGGGCCGTTGACGGTAACGGTTGCTTCGAGCCTGTTGTCGGAGTCGACGGTGGCCCGGCCGCTGATCTGGACGTCGTCGGTGAATTGCGCTTGGCGGTAGGTGATGGTGGTTGCGGCTGTGCTCTTTGTGACGGCGTAGCTGCCGCCGCGCAGGCCGCGGCCGGTGTTCCCCGTCATGCGGGGCAGCCGGTACACCGCGTCTACGACGGTCAGCCAGGCGACGTTCGCCACCTGGGCATCGAGGCGTGAGGTGTCGAGATCGCGGCCGGGATCCTCTCGTGCGGGGACGGCGTCATTCGCGCGGGTCGGGAACTTGCCGGCGCCTTGGAGCTGCAGCTTGCCGGTTGCGCTGCCGAACGGGTTGCCCATGGCTCCCAGGGGGTTGGCAGCGCATGAGGTGTCGCCGGTCTGTAGCGTCGCGAGGAAATGTAAGGCGATCGCTTGGGCGCATGGGTTCCAGAAGGTGGTGATGTGGCCGGCGCTCGCTACATCGACGAAGGTGCCGCTGGGAAACAGCGGTATCAGCGATCGTTCGGCCTTGATGTCGAGGTAGTCCAGGCCGCCGCCGAGCAGCAGGGCGGGAATGTTCGCGGGGAACGGCTGATTGACGGGGAACGGGGGTTCGGGTCGGGTCGGTTTCGGCCACGGCACGCAGGCGTCGCCACCGGGGACGAGTAGCACGGGTTGGCTGGCGATGAACCGGGCCCAGGTGGTGATCGAAAAGGGCGCGCTGGCGTTGTCGGGCAGCGCATTCAGGGCGGCCTGGTACTGCGCCTCCCGGGTGGCTTCCGGGGCGTTCTTGTCCCAGGGGAAGTTGGAGTCTGCGCAGAACACGGCGTAGTCAGCTCCAACCGACGTGTTGCCGGTCGGGTCTCCGAAGTCTGTCGGTGATGGGCTTTCCGCAGCCAGCCGCAGGAGCGGGACTGTGTCACCGTCGCGCAGAGCCGTGGCGGCCGCGAAGATTTCGCCTTGGTTCAGGAACGCCGGATCAGAGAAGTAGTTGTTGTAGAGGATGCCGAGCAACGCTTTCTCGTCGACGATCAGACGGTGCGCTTTGCCGTCGGCGTCGCGGCCGGACCCGCGCACCGGGTCGCGCCGGACCCGCTGGACCAACCGGGTCAGCGTCGCCTGAGGCGCCGGGTTGGACGCTGCACAGCTGGGTGAGCGTCGGCAGACCAGGCGGGCGATGCGGGCCATCGCGGTGGGGAGGGTCCGCGAGAACGCCGCATCACGAGAGCCATAGGGCGAATCGAGGACCGCCGATCGTAGACGGTCGGGGTGACGGAAGGCGTAGGCGCGTACATCGACGGGGCCATAGGAAGACCCGTAGTAGTCGATCTTGTCGAGGTGCAGTGCCTGACGGACCGCGTCGACGTCGTCGGCCACATCCCCTGACCCGTAGCGGTAGGCCGTCGTGCCCAGTTGAGCGCCGCACTTCCTGGCCGCGGTGACCTGGTTGCCCCGCACATGCTGCAACGCCGGACAGTTGATCGCCGCGGAGGCACCAATTCCCCGGTGATCGATCGCCAGGAAGTTAAAACGACTCAACAGCGGCTGCAACTTGGCACGCCAGAGCCTGACGTCGGAGAGGTTCGATATCCCGGGTCCTCCACTGGAGGACACGATCGTGCTTACCGCCGGCTGCGATGTGTCGGTCGCGGGATAGAACTGAAACGCGATCGCGATCGTTCCCGCCGAGGGTCGCACGCGATCGAGTGGCACGGCGACCGTTCCGCAGCGTGCGCCTGGGCCGGCCGTCGGCCCGCACGGCGCGAACACCGCGTTCGGGGCCGCGGTCAGCGCCGGGGAGGCGGATCCGGGCGTCGCCACAACGAGCATCGCCGCACCCAGCGCAATGACCGCAAAAGAGCCCATGACAGGGTGGCGCCCCATGCGTGCCTTTTTCAACATTCTCCGACCCTGAGGCTGCATCACTGGAGTCCTCGGTACGGGCTCTCAACGTCGACCACGTTTGGGGTCGACTCGAGCCGCCTGGCGACATCGACGACGACTGCGCGGAAGGCCGGATCCTCGGCGCCCACGTCCTCGCTCTGGATCAGCACCGTCTCCTCCGCGTTCTCCGAGAACGCGTCGGCGAGCACCCGACGGCCTCGCGCGACTCGCCGACGCCCGATTCCTCGTCCTCGAGCGACTTGGTGCCAACCGAGCCGCCGACGACCACCGCGAGGACGACGAAAACGAGCCACCCGACGATCGCCTTAGCACTGTGACGGGCGCTCCAGCGGCCCGCGCGGGCCGCAAAGTTCCTGGTGCCTTCCAAGCAAGCACCTCCCGGGTTTGGGTTCGGGCAGCTCCGATCATCTCGCACAAGCCACCGGCCGACAAGGAGGTTTCTACCCGCTCGTTCCGGCCCGGATCCGCTCGTCTCGGACGAGCAGTTCGCAAGGGCCCAGGAGCGGTTCAGACAGCGCCCCCGCAGCAACGGCCGCCGCGGCTCGAAGACCTACCTCTTCACCGGCATGGTCCGCTGCTCCTCGGGTCACCAGCCGCTCGCGATGTACGGCCGCAGCCGCAAGCAGCACACCTACATGACCTGCGACTACGGCCGCAGCTACGGCAAGGTCGCCGCCGACCAGATCGAGGGGCACGGACAGTTGCTCTCGCTCCGCGAGGACGCCCTACTCCCGCTCGTCGAGCGCTTCATTCTGCGAGCGCATCTTCGGACCCATGCGGCTCGACAAGCTCGCCCGCCAACTGCGCCCACCAGAAGGCCGCCGCCAAGACCGCCGACGGAACCCAGAAGCGGCGGCGTGACGAGATAGCCGACCTCGACCACCGGATCGGCAAGCAGATCGAGGCGCTCGAACAGGGAGTCGAGCCACAGCTCGTCTCCAACCGCATCGAGAAGCTCCGCAGAGCCAAGGAAGCCGCCGAAATCGAGCTCCGGGCGCTCTCCCCGGCCTCGGCCGATCTGCGGCCTCGAGGACCCCTCCGCGCTGCTCGCGCGGCTGCCCGATCTGGGCGACGCCCTCCGGCACGCACCCAAGCAACTGAAGCCGCCAGGTGTTCGAGGCCTTCTGCCTCCAGATCACCTACGACAAGCTCAACCGGCGCATCGAGATCTCCGCCACCATCACCGAGGCTATCGCGGACGCCCTCGAGAACGCGCGAGACCTCCCGGAGGAGGTCTCAAGCGTCGCTCAAAGGGACATAGCGGGGGCCCGATATGTCCCTTCGAGCGACGCTCGGATACGGCAGGAGTACCGGCTTGCGGCATAAGAGCGGGCCTGCGGACTCGCATTCCGGACGCGGGAGGGATCGGCGCTACGACGACTCGATCCGTTTCCGCCGAGCAACCGTCGCTGACAGCCCACCTTGGCCAGAGCCGTATTCGAGGCCCTCGGAGACTATGCGGCGGTCGCGCCGCCGGGCTGGATCGCGCCGTCTCTGGAGGAGATCGACGAGGAGGGGTTCGAATCGCTCGCCAACGAGGACGTGTATTGCGTTCTCGCGGAATCCAAAGACGAGGTCGTCGGCCAGATCACGGTACTCCCGGCCGGGCAAACGCTCCATCCCAACGACGACCCTGCGCTTAGGCACATTCGCCACTTCTTCGTTAGCCGCGACTTCTGGGCCGCCGGGCTCGCGGGAGACCTGCACCGCGCGGCTTTTAGACGTGGCGCGCGAGCGCGGCTTCACCGAGCTGCGGCTATTCGTGCCGGCCGGCCAAGCTCGCGCGCGACGCTTCTACGAGCGCGTGGGCTGGCTTCCGATCGGCAACCAATTCGACGATCCAATCTCGGGGTACGCAATGGTCGAGTACCGCTACAGGCTCTAGGACAAGAACTGAGCGCGTCCGGCGCCTAATCGGCCGGCTCGGTCAGGTAGGCGGCGAACAGGGGGACGCAGACCCGCGTCCTCGAACAGCGCAGCCAAGAGCGGCTCGTAATCCCCGTCGGCGAGCGCGCCGACCGGGTCGGGGGTGTGCGAGAGCAGCGTCTCGTACGGGAGTCCGAAGGCGGCGCGCATCGCCAGCAGCTGCCGGCGCTCGGCGCTGCGCGCATCGCCGAGCACCCGTCCGGCGGCGGTGAGCCGGCGCACGCGCACGACTCGTCTCGGCACGGCCCAGAGGAGGACGACGAGCGTTGGCAGCGCGAAGGTCACCCAGCCGAGCAGGCGCGCCGTGTCCTCGACGGCCGACTCGCCACGCTCGCCCAGCTCCGCAGTGTTGCCGCCGGTCTGGGCGCCAACCTCGCTGAACGCATCGTCGAGCGCCCCACCGACGATCGGGACGTCCGCGACCACCCCACCGGCCTCCTCGAAGCCGCCCTGGACGGAGTTGCCGGCTTCCTGGACGCCTCGGCCGAGGCTGGCGAGATCGTCGAAGGTGTCGTTGACGGTGACCCCGAGCCAGGCGAAGAACGCCACGAGTGCGACGACGACGACGTCGGCGAGAATCGCCCGGCTGCGCTGGGCCGGCAGCTCCGGGTAATACCGCACCCGAGCAGTATCGCCACCGGGGCCGACGCCACCGACCCCCTCGTTCAGCAGCTCACGGCTAGCGGCGGGCGTCCTCGGAGATTTCAGCCCGCATCATGGGCGGTCGTCAGGATGGTGCAGTCGTGCTCGGTTACGTGTACTCACCGCGGGTCCTCGCCCACGACCCGCCGCCTGCGACAGTTCAGGTCGCGGGCCAGGGCTTCCCGTTGGGTACCGCGAACGTGGCCCAGGCTGTGCTCACCGCCCAGGCGCACGACCTCATCGAACGCAGCGCGCTGGGCAGCGTGCTCACGCGCATCTCGCCCGTTCCAGCGCCGGACGAGGCGCTGCTCGCGGTTCATACGGCGGAGTACCTCGACCGTCTGCGCGCAGCCAGCGCGGGCGGCCCGTGGGACGGCGAGCACGCACCCGTGACTCCAGCCACCTGGGAGGCGGCACGGCTGACCGTCGGTGGCGTGCTGGCCGCCGTCGACGCGGTCCTCGACGGCCGCATTCAAAGGGCGCTCGTGCACGCTCGTCCGGCCGGGCACCATGCCGAGCCAGATCGGGCCATCGCCTCGACCTACTTGAACAATCTGGCGTGCGGAGTGGAACACGCCCGCGCCCGTGGCGTTCAGCGCGTGGCGATCATCGACTGGGACGTGCACGTCGCAAACGGCGCCGAACGTATCTTCTGGGACCGCGACGAGGTCCTGGCCATCTCCCTGCACCAACGGGACTGGTATCCCGCCCACGCGGGAGCGCTGCGCGCGACCGGAGGATCCGGCGCGGAGGGCAGCACGGTCAACGTGCCGCTGCCGCCCGCGACCACGGACGCCGGCTACCGCCTGGCGTTCGACGAGATCGTCGTGCCGATCGTGCATGGCTTTAGGCCCGAGCTGATCATGGTCGCGGCCGGCCAGGACGCGTCGGTCTTCGACCCGACCGGCCGGATGCTGGTCTCCGCAGCGGGCTTCCGGACGCTCGCCGAGCGCGTCGCTCACCTGGCTGACGAGCTCACCTGTGGCCGACTCGTGGTCAGCACCGAAGGGGGCTACAGCCCGATCTACAACCCGTTCTGCCTCCTAGGCGTCCTCGAGGGGCTCGCTGGCGAGAGCGGGGGGATTGCCGACCCATGGCACGACGACGCCACCGTGCTCGCCGCTCGAGCAGCGGCCGACGACCGCGTTCGGCACGCCATCGCCGCTGTGCGCGCCGCCCAGCCGCGCTGGTTCACCTGACGCTGGAGACTCATGCCGCCGCGGGCGGAACGGCGAGCCGCGTGACGAGATCGCGCCACTCGTCGCCGTCCAGTCCCTGCGCCACGAGTCGCGACGGCTCATCGGCGTCGCGCAGGAAGACGTGGCACAGCTCCCCGTCCCGGGCCAGCACGACGTCGTGCGTCTCCCGCGTGCCGTCGTCCTCCCAGTGACTCACGCTGATGAGCGCCGTGTGCGGGCTGGAGGCGAGTACGGGGTCCGCGTCGGCGTCCCCAGGCCCGCGGTCGCCCGAGGGGAGGCGCTGCCACAGCCGGTCCATGGTGTCCTGTGTCGCGCGCAGCGAGTAGAAGTGGATCCCGAGCGCGTCGATAAGCACCTCGAGCGTGACACCCTCCGGCTGCGGCATCAGCACAAAGCGCCACGGCTGGTCGGGCTCCGTTCCGGTCACGCGTGCGTCGAGCACGGTCTGCGCGCGGTGCTGAAAGGCCAGCGCAATGCCGAGGTCCCCCCGCACCTGAACCTGATCGGAGCCCGCCGAGGTCGTGATCAGGCTGCGAGCTGCGAGCGACCGGACCGCCTCGGCGACCAGCTCCGCCGGCGGCTCGCGCTCGAGGAACTGGACGATGCCGCTGACCGCATCGATCTCCGCGAGGGTGTACCCGCCGAGCGGCACTGGGCCGGTGCCGACGAGCCCCACGACGGCCTCGACGAGGCCCTTCGGGATCTCGGCGTCGCCCGACGGCCCCGCCCGGTTCACGTGCGCTCCTCCTGCTCCTCGACCCGGACGCGACGCACAGCGAACCGGAGCTCGCGATCACCGACCCGCGCCGTGCCCGCGCGGGTATGCCCCGGCGCCGGCAGCGTCCACTGCGGGGGCGCCTGCGCCGCCGTCAGCACCTCCCTGGCAGCGGTCGAGGGTGACTCGATGACGTAGACCCCGGAGGCCCCGAAGAGGCCCCGCCCACCACGGGTGCCCGGGACGAAGACCAACTCGTCCAGCGTGTTCGCGCGGTCGGGCGGCGGGAACCGCGGGGCCAGGTCCGGGGACGCGGACGTCACGTCGTCCGCCTCCTCGATCCGCTCGAGTGCGCCCGTCAGCTCTGCCTCCGCCGCCGCGGGCAGCGGCACCGTGGCCCCGAGGCTCGGGGAGAGGTACATCGGCCGGCGCTCAGTCGCCTTCGACAGGCCCCAGGGCCCGACATTGCTCTTGGTCACGCGGTAGACAATGTAGTCCCAGACATGCTGGACGTCGGCGAGCGTCGGGAAGTGAAAGCCGTGGCCGATCGCGGCGGGCGTCTTCTCCAACTGAACCCAGGTGCCCGCCTGCGTACGGCCGTGAAGCTTCTCCCGCACGAGCGGCCCCTTCAGCCCCATGTCCGGAAAACGGCCCTTGTCCATCGTCTTGTGATGGCTCGACAGCCGTTCGCGGCTCTTCGGAAAGCGCCACCCTTCGTATAGCTCGGGCTCATCGACCAGGACGTGAGCGCCGCACAGCACGTCACGAAGCTGCGGCACGTCGAGGCCGTGCCGTTCGAGGTCCGCGATGATGGCGGCCTCGGGCGGGGTGAGCCGTTTGGCTGCGACGGCCAGGCCCGACCGGTACTCGCCGATCTGAGAGGCGATCTGCACCATCAGGCGTACCCGCGTGCGCACGCGCTCGGTCTCATCCGCACTCAGACGGACGGGCTCGGCTGGCCCGCGCGTCTCCGCCCCGGAGCCCGCGGCCGGTGGCCGGATCTCTGCCACGGTGGACGAAGTTAGCGCGTCTCGGTGCGCTCCTGATAGCACGGCGTTGGTGCCGATCCCGTCCGGCCGCTACGCGTTGAGAACGCAGCGAAAGCCAATGTGGCTCATGCCCGTGTCGGCCTTTCATCGCCCACCCGATTTTCCCTGCTCAGCGCGATTTCGGCGCGGGTGTCCGGTCGGCGGCCCGATATGTCCCTTGGAGCGACGCTCGGGTCGTCCAGGAATATCGCGTGGCCGCCTGAACGCTGCCCATTCCGGCAGTGATCTCAGCTTCTGCCGGGACTCCCGCAACGACATGCGAAAGGAGGAGCGGGCCGGTTTCAGTCGCCAGTCTCGCGCCTGAGTGTCGAGTCGCATGGGAAGCGACAGCGCGGCGGTGGCGGCGAGGGGCGGCGCAGGACCGCTCGTGTCAGTCGGCGGGGCTGAACGGCTGCTCGCCCGGGCACCTCGCTCCCAGTGGCGGCAGGATCCCGTCGATGAGGTAGCGAACGACGTGAAGGTCCATGCAGGCCGACTTGGTGCCATGTCCGTAGCCGTCGACGGTGAGCAGGCGACCGCGGGCCAGCTCCTGGGACAGCGCGACGGCGGCCTCGTATGAGGTCGCGGGGTCGTGCGTGGTGTTGATGACCAGCACCGGGCTCGCGGTGGGGCGATCCCATGGCCCGGTGTAGCGGGCCGGGGCCGTGACCGGCCATGTCGAGCACAGCTCGGTCGCCCATAGCCAGAAGCGGCCGGGGGCGCCGGCTCGCCCGAAGGTCACCGGGTCGAACCGGGGGAAGGCGTCGGGTCCCGGGTTCGGGCTGTCGGTGCAGTTGATCCCGAACACCCCGCCGAGATCGGGGAACGGGGCCTCTGCGGCCACGCCGTCAGTGGACCCCGTCGTCCACACGTTCTGCATCTTCCTCGCCAGCTCGCTCCAACCGGCCGACACGTAGAGGCCGTTGACCACCGTGCCCACGAAGTCGCCGTACGTGACGCTCGCGCCCGACGGGTTGGACTCGAGTCGTTGCAGCAGGGCGTCGAACTTCGCTCGCGTGGCCGCGGCGCTGCCGGCCGAGAAGGCGCACCGAGCGACCGGCTGGAGCCCGCACAGGTCCAGGAAGGCGTCGAGCGTCTTGCGCGCGCTCAGATCGGTCAGCTGGCGAAGGTACGTGGGCGCAAACGCCGCCGGGTCGGTGAGCACGTCGGGGCCGGGGTTCACCCAGGCAACGGGATCGATGATCGCGGAGAGCGCCATGGCGCGAACGCGGCGCGGGAACATGTTGGCGTAGGTGGCTCCCAGGAACGTGCCCCAGGAGCCTCCGAGGAAGGTCACCTGCCGAGCACCGACAGCCCGGCGCAGCAGGTCCATGTCCCTCGCCGACTCGGCGGTCGTGATGTGCCGCATGAGATTGCCGCTTCGTTGCAGACAGCGCTGGCCGAAGGCTCTATAGCGCTCAATCCAGCGGGACATCTCGAGCGCGCCGACGGGGAACGACACCGCCGGTTTGCCGACGCCGGCGAAGAAACGATCCTCGTCGGCCTGGGAGGCAAAGCACTTGACCGCGGTGCTCTCTCCCAGGCCGCGGGGATCCCAGCTGATCACGTCGAAGCGCTCGCGCACCGGAGCCAGCAGCCCCTCGACGACCGCGGGGAACAGCGGCTTGGCGGCCGCCGGTCCACCCGGGTTGAAGAACGCCGTCCCGATTCGCCGCGAAGGCTGCGTCGCCGGATGCCTGATCACCGCGAGTCGAATCCGGGAGCCGCCCGGATTGCGGTAGTCCAGCGGCACCCTCGCGGTCGCACAGTCAAAGCGCCCCTGATCGGGACAGGGGGCCCAGTCGAGGGTGGATACGCGCACCCCGGCAGGCGCCGCCGAGGGAAGCGCAAGCAGCACCGACAGGGCCGCCAACGCGAGCAGCAGCACGCCTTTCCCGAGCGTGGAGCGTCGCGGCGATGCAACCATGCTCCGGGTCACCACTGGTCGAGCCTGCCAGCCGCCGCCGGGGCCGGTAGCGCCACGCAGAACGCGGCGGTCAGGACCAAGATCAACCTCTTCATGGGTCCTCCTCTGGTCCGCACCACGACCGACCGGCGGCGAGCCGATTCGGCCCCCGGTTGGACCGAGCCGATCCCCACGACGCGGCGGGAAAGTGGACGATATGGAGAGGGCACCGAACGCATCGGTTGCGACTCCAAACGCGGGCCGGGGCAGCGCCACGGCCGAACATACCCCAGGCCGACCCACGCCGCAACCCACCCGAACGCCGCCCGGCACCCAACTGAGGTACCGCGCCGGGCAGCTTCGGGGACTCTCGGCGGACCCTTCGCAAATGCGGGTTGGCCGCGCGCGAGCCGCGTCGCGTCCCCACGAGCCCCCAACTCCGACCGACCGGCATCTCCTGTGTCGGCCAGACCGCTCCCGCCGCAACGACATGGGAGCAGTGCAATGCGCGCCGGCCGCGGCGCGCTACTGAGATGGACGAGGAGGAGGAGCGCAGGTCGAGACTGCTCCCGTGGGACGAAGCCAGGAGCCCGCCCCGCCCTGTTCCGATGGCCGGAAGGCCGCCGCCGTTGCCCGACTAGGCCTCCGAGCCCTCCCGCGACCCTCCCTCGGGCTCGGTTGCCCTCACGCAACCGCGCAGCCGGATTGCATGATTTCAGGGCCTCGAGCCGGTTCTCATTGAAACGTTGATTTCCCTGCTCAGCGCGATTTCGGCGCGGGTGTCGAGTCGGCGGCCCGATATGTCCCTCGGAGCGACGCTCGCATCACGCAGCAGTATCGTCTGGTGGCCTGAAGCGCCGTTGTCGGATCTCACGCAACGTCGCGGGAACTCGCGGCCCAGGAGATTCCCGTCGATTTCGAGGCCTTCTGCCTCCAGATCACCTACGACAAGCCCAACCGGCGCATCGAGATCTCCGCCACCATCACCGAGGCCATCGCGGACGCCCTCGAGAACGCCGAAGACCTCCCGGAGGAGGTCTCAAGCGTCGCTCAAAAGGACATAGCGGGGGCGGGATTCGAACCCGCGACCTTCGGGTTATGAGCCCGACGAGCTACCTGACTGCTCCACCCCGCGGCGTGGATGTACGAATCTAGCAAGCCCGCTCCGAGCGTCAACCCCGGGTCGAGGCTTGGCGGTCGGCGCGATTGAGATGCGTGTAGCGTGCCGGCGGTGCCCCGGATCGGCGTGGTCGACCTTGGAACGAACTCCACGCGCCTGCTCGTCGCGGACGTCGAGGACGGCGCCGTCGCCGAGCTCGAGCGGCGGACCGTCGTTACCCGGTTCGGGGAGGGGGTCGATGCGACCGGGCGGCTGTCCGATGCCGCGATGGGCAGGGTGGACGAGGCGCTGGCGGGCTATCGGGAGGTGATCGGCCGGCTCGGTGTCGAGCGGGTGGTGGCGGTGGCCACGAGCGCGATGCGTGACGCCGAGAACGGGCCGGCCTACCGCGAGCAGGTGCAGGAGCGGTTCGGCATCGACGCTCGCACCATCTCCGGCGACCGGGAGGCTCGACTGACCTTTCTCGGCGCCACCGCCGGGCGAAACGACGACGAGTCCACGATGGTCGTCGACATCGGCGGCGGCAGCACCGAGTACGTGGCGGGCCGGCCGCGGGAGGACCCGGACTTCTACGTCTCCACGCGCATGGGATCGGTGCGGCACACGGAGCGCTACCTCGCCCACGACCCGCCCGCGCGGGAGGAGGTCGCCGCTCTCTCCGCCGACGCCGAGCGGATCGTGAAGGAGGAGGTGCCGGCTGAGGTTCGCGAGCCGACCGAGCACGGCATCGCCGTCGCCGGCACCGCCACCACGCTCGCCGCAATCGACCAAGAGCTCGACCCCTACGACCCGGACCGGGTGCACGGCTACCGGCTCGACCTCGCCTCCTGTCGGCGCATCCTCACGATGCTCGCCGCGCTGCCGCTCGACCAGCGGCGCCGGGTGACCGGGCTCCATCCGGACCGCGCCCCGAGCATCGTCGCGGGTGCGGCGATCCTGGTGGAGTCGATTCGTGGCTTCGGACTGGGCGGCGTCGAGATCAGCGAGGCGGACATTCTCCATGGCGCCGCGCTCGCCGCGGAAGACGGAGCGTAAGGAGGAAACCGGAACGGCGAGGTCTCGCTCGGGCCCCTTCCGCTCGGGGTCCATCTGGTTTATAGTTGGGAGCGCTGGGCGAAGTTGTCGTGCGGCTAACCCGTCGACCTTCACCCGGTACATAGGTTCGGGCGAAGCCGCATCGTATCGGCGCCTCCCGCCGTCCGAACCGCAAGGCCCTTTCATGGCACGTACCCCTGCCCGTCCTGATAGGGCCGTTTTTCGGAACCGCCCGCGTGACGCGGGCGGTTTCGCGTCTCGACGGAGCTTCAGGCCAGGTTCGCCTTCCGTGGGTAGACGACGCTTGGGTCCGTGAGGACGTTCACGAGCGCGGGCTGGCCGGAGCTGAACGCCCGCTCTAGCGCGGGGCGGAGGTCCTCGGGCCGCTCCACCAACTCGCCGTGGCCCCCGAGCGTACGGACGATCTCGTCGTAGCGACAGCCGGCCTGGAGGTCGGCGGCCACCGAGTAGCCGTAGATGGACTCCATCGGGTGCTTCTCGAGCGCCCAGATGCCGTTGTTGCCCATCACGCCCACTACCGGAACCCCGTGACGAACGAACGTGTCGAACTCGAGTCCCGAAAAGCCGAACGCCCCGTCGCCAAGGAGCAGGCAGACCTGCCGCTCCGGCCGTGCGAGCTTGGCCGCAAGCGCGAACCCGGGCCCCGCCCCGAGACAGCCATACGGTCCGGGGTCCATCCAGCAGCCGGGCTCGAAGGTGTCGATCACCCGGCCGGCGAAGGAGACGAAGTCGCCGCCGTCGCCTATCACGACGGCGTCCCGGTCGAGCACCTGGCCTAGCTCGTGGTACACCCTCATGGGGTGGAGCGGGGCGCGGTCGTCGACGAAGTCTTCCTGTTCGGCGGCTCGCTTCTCGTTCTCGATCTCGCGCAGCTCGGCGATCCAGCCGGAGCGCTCGCGGCCGCCGCCGACGCCGAGCGGAGCGCATCCAGCGTATCCGCGACACCGCCATAGAGCTCGGCCGCGACCGCGCGTGGGTGGGCGCGCGCGGGCCGCGCGGAGTCGATGGCGACGATCTGGGTCTCGTCCCCGAACGAGGCGCCGAACCCGAGCCGGAAGTCCATCGGCACGCCGACCACGAGCGCGACGTCGGCGCTCTTCAAGGCGGCCCCTCGCGCGCGCGAGAAGAACATCGGATGGTCGGCCGGCACGCATCCGCGTGCCAGGCCGTTGAGGAACACGGGGATCTGAAGCTCCCCGCACAAGCTCCGGACCGCCTGCTCGCCGTGAGCCCAGTAGAGCCCGGTGCCGGCCATCACGACGGGCTTCGATGCTGCGCGGAGCAGCTCGGCGGCGCGGTCGAGCTCGCCGCCGTCGGCTGTCGGCACCGGCACGGGCTCGGCCGCGGGCAGATCGGCCTCCACATCCGATTCCATGAAGACCTGATCCAACGGGAAGTCCAGGAAGGTCGGGCCGGTCGGGGCCTCGAGGCAGACCCGGAGGGCGTCGTCGACGAGGCCGGGGATGTCTGCGGTCGTGGCCGCGGTGCGCGCCAGCTTCGTGACGGGGGCGACGAAGGGCACGTGATCGATCTCCTGGAGCGATCCCATCCCCCAGCGGGCAGCCGGAGCGCGGCCCCCGAGCGCGAGCATCGGCGACCCGTTCTGGAGGGCCGACGCCAGTGCGCTCATTCCATTCGTCACGCCCGGCCCCGCGGTCAGCGCGCACACTCCCGGCTCGCGGGTGGCCTTCGCCCAGCCCTCGGCCGCAAACGCCGCCGACTGCTCGTGGCGGGTGTCGACGATGTCGATGCCCTCCTCGCGGCAGCCGTCGTAGATCGACCACAGGTGGCCGCCCGAGAGCGTGAACAGCTTCGACACGCCGTGCGCCTTCAGGCGCTTCGCGACGAGACGGCCACCGTGAAGGGCGGTCCGGTGCGGTGTCTGGGCCTCGGTCGACACGGCGGGCTCGCGAGCCTACTCGATTGGGTATAAGGCCGTACTCCGATGGAGGGAAGCCTCGACGGCGACTTCGATGGAACCTTTCCCTTCAAGCCGCGTTACCTGCGTGCCGACGCCGTTCGCCTCCACTACGTGGACGAGGGTCCGCGAGACGGACGGCCGCTGTTCTTCGCACATGGCAATCCAACGTGGAGCTACCTGTGGCGACGCCAGATCGCCGACCTCTCGGAGCGCGGCCATCGCTGCGTGGCCATCGACCACATGGGCTTCGGCCGCTCCGACAAGCCACCGCACCTGGCCGTCTACTCGTTGCAGACGCACGTCGACAACGCACTCGCACTGGTCGATGCCCTCGATCTCCGCGACGTCGTGCTCGTCGCGCACGACTGGGGCGGACCGATCGGGCTGGGGGCCCTGCTCGAACGTCGGGACCGGCTGCGCGCGCTGGTCCTCATGAACACCTGGGCCTGGGAGCTGCCGAGCTTCCTGCCGCCGTTCCTTCGCGAGTTCAGGACCGAGGGCCTCGGCGAGATCCTTGCTCTCGGCGGCAATCTGTTCGTCGAGTCGATCCCCGGCGGGATGGCGCAGCGCGACATAGACCCCGTGATGATGGAGGCCTACCGCGCCCCCTTCCCGGACTACTGGTCGCGGGCCGGGATCCTCGCATTCCAGCGCGAGATTCCGCTCACTGAACGGGACCGAAGCGCCCCGCTAATGGGTTCGATCCACGAGCGGCTGACCGACCTCGAAGTGCCCGTGCTTCTGGTGTGGGGCCTGCGCGACCGGGTGTTCCAGCCGGTCTTCCTGGACCAGTGGCGCGAGCTCTTTCCCGCGGCGCGCACCGTCGAGCTCGAGGATGCGGGTCACTTCCTCGTGGAGGACCGCCCGGAGGCGGTGACCGAGGCCATCGCGACCATCGCCTAGCTGCTTCGTCCGGCTGTCGACTCTCGCAACTAAGGGGTCGACGCGCGACGCGACGCGGCCTCGATGCTGTCCACGTCGCGCGGTAGCACTTCCACTCGCGGGGTGTCGCCGAAGACCACGTCGAGGATCGCGGCGCCGGAGGTGCCGGCGAGCACTCGCGCGCTCTCGACGGCCGCGTCGGCGTCGGCCCGCGAGACGCCGCAGGATGCGAGGAACCGCTGCGCGATCGGACCCTCGAGCTCACGGGCGCTGAGCTCCAACTGCTCGGTCCGGGGCCGCGGGACGGTCAGAGCGCCGTCCGCCGGAGAAACGACCACTGCGGCGATGTCGTCCGAGAGGACCCGGGACTCATTCGACACCTGCTGGATGAGCTCGCGCGCAGTGGCATGGTCGCCGAGCTCGCGGAGCAGGTCCTCGAGCCGCCCGCGACCGAGGACGCCGCCGGCCACGCGGGCATCCATCAGGCCGTCGGTGAAGAGGCACGCGACCGCGCCGGGCACCAGTGGCACCGTCGTCTGTCTCAAGCCCGTTGGAACCCCGACCCCGATCGGCGGTGAGGAGCCCGCCGTCACGGGATCGTGGGTTTCCGGGCCGACGACGATCGGCGCCGGGTGCCCGGCGGTCGCGTACGTCAGCGAGCCCGTCTCCGGATCGTGCACAGCGAGCAGCACGGTGGCGAAGTCGCCGCCGAGGTTCTCGTCGATCACGCGTCCGGCTACCTGGAGGGCCGCGCGCGGCTCGAGGCCTGCCTCGAGGTATGCGCGCAGCGTGTAGCGCATGAAGGCTGTGCGGGCGAGCGCCCCGCGGCCGTGGCCCGAGACGTCGCCGAGGATGAAACCGACGCTTCCCGCCGCCAAGGGCAGCACGTCGTAGAAGTCGCCGCCCGCTCCGGGGCCGTCGGCCGGCCGGTAGGCGACCGACGTGCGCAGCGAGCCCAGCTTGTCCGGCACGGGCGGCAGAAGCGCGCTCTGGAGCAGGCCGACCTCCTGGAGCAGCTCGCGACGCTGACGTCCGAGCGAGCGCGCCCGCATGGCCGCCAGGAAGTAGCCGACGGCGAGCATGACCGACAGGGCCCCGAGAGCGGCGAGGGCGTACTTGAGCGCGTCGGGGACGTCGTTCACGACCTCCAGCGGCCTGCGGACGATCGAGGCCGCGCCCTGGCCCGGCTCGTCGTCGGTAACCCGCTCATCGCCCCGGTTCGCGCTGCCGTCGCCGCCGCCCTGGGACAGTCCGATGGGGTCGCTGAACGCATCGGCGTCGGCCGCCGGTGCGGGCACGAACCCTTCTGCGACGTCGGTGCCGCTGCCGGTGCCCGTGCCGGCTCCGGGCGTCGTGCCGGGCCTCGTGCCGACCGAGCCGCCAGTGCCGCCAGTGCCGCCGGGGCCGTCGCTGCCGCCGCTGCCGCCGGGGAGCCGCCGCCGTGCCGCAGCTGCCGTCGCTGCCGGCCTTGCCGTCCCGGTCCCGGTGGCCCGGCCGGTCGGTCGGCGACGGCGCCGCCGGCACGGCGGAACGGGGGCCGCCGGGGATGCACTGTCCGTGGGCAGCACGACGGAGACGGGCGGCGCGGGCTTGCGTCGGCGCGATCGAAAGGGCGCCAAGGAAGGTCGGCGCGGCACCGTCCAGGGTCGCCGTCTCCTCGCCGCCGCCGAAGGCCGCCGATCAGATTCGGACGCCGCCGCGTGGCGGGGCCTTGTCCGCGCGCCCAACCGTTGCCAGGGCCCTCTCCGCGATCCCAGCGAGCAGGCCCTTCGCCTCGTTCTGACTCCGCCGCGGACTCCTCGTCCTCTTCCGACTCGGCGCGTTCGAGCTCCCCGCGCTGGGGCTCTTCGCCGATGGGCGCCTCGCCGCGGATTCTCCGGCCGGGCGCCTCGCTGTCTTCCTCGGATTCGTCGCCTGACCGCGAGTCCTCGGCTGGCTCCTGAGCGCGGGCATCACGCTCGGCAGGCGGCCCGTCTCCCGACTCCTCCGCGCGTTCCGTCTCGGGCGGCTGCCGCTCGGCGGGTGGGATCGAGGGCTCGGACGCGGCCGCCGCCGGCTCGGACGCGGACGCGGCCGCCGGCGCGGGCTCGGGCGCGGCCGCCGGCTCGGGCTCGGACGCGGCCGCCGGCTCCGGCTGCGGGCGCGGCCGCCGGCTCCGGCGCGGGCGCGGCCGCCGGCTCGGGCGCGGCCGCCGGCTCGGGCGCCGGCGCCGCCGCCGGCTCCGCGGCGACCTCCGCACCCAACACGGGCTCCGGCGCCAGGGCCGGATCGGCGCCCTGTGCCGGGGCCCCGGTCTGGGTGGCGTCCGCCTTCGCGAGCGGTCCGACCGCCGTCGCCGCGATCAGCATGAGCGCGAGCGTGGAAAAGACCGCCATGCCTGCGAGCACGCGGACGCCCACCGCCCGCGTCTCGCGACGCAGGGAGTTGAAGGGGGACACGCTTCTTACCTCGGCAGGTTCACGCGTTCGCTTTAGGCGCGCGCGAACCAGGCATCGAGCATTGGGCCAAGTTGAATGACGGCGTGCATCCGGCGATCAATCCCGCGTTCGCGGAGCAGGCATCGCATTTCGTGCGTGACCGCTACCACATGCCCAGTATGCATTCGAAACTGCGACAGCGCGAACATTTCGCGCCCAACCGACGCCCTTGCGCTACCGAGCCTGCCGCGCCTTCATTCCGGCTTCGGCTTCTTCTCCCCCGGCCACTTGCCGGTGGTGCGATAGAAGGCGCGCCGGCTGTAGTGATCCGAGACCTCCTTGATCAGCCGGAAGATCGCGCCCTGGAGCACCGCGGCGAGTGCGAGCTTCGTCCAGGCGATGTCCCGGTCCTTCGAGTCGGGCGGCGCCTCCTCGTCGAACAGCGCCCAGATCCGGTCGAAGGCCTTTCGCGCCAGGGCGCCGGCGACCAGACCGCCCAGGATGCTTATCGGGATGAAGAGGATCCTCACTCGAGGGGTGTATACCCGACTGCGATGCCCGGGGTGGGATTCGAACCCACAACGCTCTTGCGAGCAGCGTGGTTTAAGCACGCGGGCTATGCCATTTCGCCTACCCGGGCCCGCCAAGTGTAGGACCGCGCAACTTTCCCCTTGCTACGGTGTCAGCGGGTCGGAGGCCATCGCTACGGCCTTTTCCACGTGGAAGCATCCGCTCTTCAACAGACGGCGCGGTTGCCGGCGCTGGCAGGGCGATCGCCGCTCTTGCGCCTCCAGGGCGACGAGAAGCTGATCGCTCTCGTCCGGCGCGGGCATCACGGCGCGTTCGAGGCGCTCGTTCAGCGCTACCAGCCGCGGCTGCTGGCGTTCTGCCGCCACATGCTGGGGTCCCAGGAGGATGCGGAGGACGTGCTCCAGGAGGTCTTCGCGGCGTCGTTCAACGCGATCTGCGCCGACGACCGACCGATCAACGCGCGGCCGTGGCTCTACCGGATCGCGCGCAACCGCTGCCTGAATCACTTGCGCCGTCCCCAGGCGGCCGGCCAGGACTCGATGGACGTCTTCGAGCGTGACGGGGGCATCACCACGGCCGACACCGTTCACAGGCGCGAGGAGTTCCGGCACATCGTGGCCGACGTGCAGGAGCTGCCGGAGACCCAGCGCACAGCCCTGCTGCTGAGAGAGATCGACGCCCTCTCGTACGACCAGATCGCCGAGGCGATGGACACGACGGTCCCGAGCGTGAAGTCCCTTCTGGTACGCGCGCGAGTCTCGCTCGCCGAGGCGTCGGAGGCGCGGCTGCTGACGTGCGAGGAGGTGCGGCTCGAGCTGGGGCAGGTGGCCGAGGGAATCGCGAAGAGCTCGGCTCCGGTCCGCCGCCACCTGAAGGCCTGCGACCGCTGCCGGACCTTCCGAGTCGAGCTCCGCCACACGAGCAGGGCGCTGGCAGCGATCTACCCGATCGGCCCCTTGATCTTCCTGAAGAAGCTGTGGATCGCGAAGCTCGGTGCCAGCGGGGCCGCGAGCGCGGCGGCCTCGTCGGGCGGCGGCGCCGCGGCCGGCGCCGGAGCGGCCGGCGCCGGAGCGGCAGGAGCCGGAGCTGCCGGAGCCGCAGCCACGGCCGGCGGCATCACCGCCGGCGGCGCGGTCTCGGCGGGCGTCTCGACCATCGCCTCCAAGGCCGCCGCCGGCATGGCCGCGGCCGCGATCGTCACCGCCGGAGCGGTCGAGGTCAAGCACGCCGCCAGCGAGCGCCCGCCCGTCGCTCCCGCCACAACTCAGGTCGCGGTGGCCCCCCCGCCGGCCGCTCCCGTGGCCGCGCCGGCCCCCGCTCCGGCGAAGCCGCTCCAGCAGCCGGCCCCGCGGGAGCCGAAGCCCGAGCCGGGAAAGACGGCCTCCGCGCCCGCCAAGGTGAAGCCGATAGGCGCCGCCCCGGAGCCGGCCGTGTCCGAGATCCCCGCTGGGCCTCCGTCCTCAACCCACCCGGCGCACGCGCCAAACCAGGAGGAGAGCTCTACGGTCACCCTCCCGCCGCGCGAAGAGATCGAGGCGATCCCGGCCCCGCCGCCCGGCGAGCCCGCCCAGCCGACCGCACAGCCCGCGCCCGGTGCGATACCGGCACCGGCCCCGACGCCCCCGCCCGCCCCAGCCGCGGGCGAGCCCGTACCAGCCACACCCGTCCCACCGCCTCCCCCGCCCGCGCCCGGCCTTTAGCCTCGAGCGCGTTCGGGGCCGGTAGCCTGGCTCCGCGATGGAAGAGGCCAGCTTCGACGACTTCCTGAAGATCGACATGCGGGTGGGCCGCGTGATCCGGGCGGAGGAGTTCCCGGAGGCACGCAAGCCGGCCTGGAAGATCTGGATCGACTTTGGACCCGAGGTGGGCGAGAAGCGCGCGTCGGCACAGATCACGAACTATTCGCGCGAGGAGCTGGAGGGGCGGCTGGTCGTCGCCGTGGTCAACTTCTCGCCGCGCCAGATCGGGCCGTTCGTCTCGGAGGTGCTCGTGCTCGGCGCGCCCGACGAGGAGGGTCGCGTCATCCTGCTGCACCCCGACGCCGAGGTCCCGCTCGGAAGGCGGATCTCCTGAGCGCTCCGGCGCGAGCGGCCCTGATCAGGCCACCGGCGCCAGGCCGATCACCTTGAGTCGGCGCTCAAGGCACTTCATCGCGAAGGCGCGCGTCTCGTCCGGCGTGACGCCGCCGAACAGCTCGGTCTCGCCCTCGACGTACCACTGGGGGGTCAGTACGCCGTCCGCAGCGGGACCGCACTCGACCAGCGTTCGCTGGATCGCGTCACCGTACACCGGGTCCTTCTCCGCCATCTCGCGCAGGAAGCGGGCCCCGAAGGCCACGTGCCGGTGCTCGTCGCGCGCGATGTTGTTGAAGCCCTCGACGAAGCCGGGCAGCGTGCCCTGCTCCTCGTTGTACTCGATGATGAAGTGCTGGCCGGTCAGGGCGAGCATCCCCTCGATGATCATGTGGTAGAGGGTGATCGCCTCCACCAGCGTCTCGAGGTCGTCGGGGTGTCGGGCGAGGCGGTCGACGCGGCTCGTCAGCATCTCGTCGAAGAGCACGTGGAACTGAGGATTGAGGTGCTCACTCGTCTCGGCGAGGCGGTCTTGAAGGTTGTTCGATTCGAGCACGCCGACCTCGTTGTAGAAGCGGTTGAAGAAGCGCACGTGGCGCGCCTCGTCGGCGATCTGCGTGCAGAGGAAGATGCGCATCTCCTCGCTGGGCGCGGCACGCATCATGGGACCCAGCTCCTCGGCCACCCGCTGCTCGCCGATGAAGAACGAGCTGAGCCCGTACATGCGCTGGAAGCGCTCCTCCGGCGGGATCCGCTCGTGCCAGTCGACCCGATCCCGGGCGAAGTCGATGTCCTGGGTCGCCCACTGCTGGCGCTCCCATAGGTTGTAGAGCTGCTCGTAGCTGAGGAGGTTCACCTCGCCGCGGTCCGCGGACTCGAGCAAAGCCGGATCGCTGGTGGCCTGGAAGTCCTCGCGCTCGGTCCGCTGGATGACGTGGTCGCTCACCGCAGCTCGCTCCTCTCGCGTCTGTGTATTGGGAGGCGGGTAGCGGCCAGCGTAGCGGATGGCTGGCTGGCCAGCCAAGTCGGATCGACTCTAAGGAATGTCGCGCGGAATGTCCGGATCGGGCGCGGGCTCATCCGTGTGCACGCCGTGCTCCAGGTGTGGGGGCTCCGGGTCTGGGCCCTCGAACTCGTTGGGGGGCTCAGGCACCCGCGGCGGCGTCTCCGGTGCGTCCGGGTTGGCGCGGCGCCGGCGCAGGAGATCCCAGCATCGATCGAGCTCACCCCGGATCGCCTCGAGCCGGCGGTGACCCTCGTCGTCCAGCCGTCCCTGCTCCGAGGCGGACCACAGACGATGCTCCTCGCTCACGAGCGCGTCGATTCGGTCGAGGATCGGGTTCTCAGCCACGATGCTCGTAGCGCTCCTGCTCCTGAGCGGTCCGCTCCGCCCAGGGAATCGCCTCCAGCCGCGCATCGGGGATCGGCTCGCCGCTTTCTATCGAGACCCCGTAGCGGCCCTCCTCGAGCCGCCGCTCGGCCCGCTTCACCGCCTCGAGCTCCTCGCGCAGCCGATCGGCCAGCCCCTCGTCGAGCTCGTCGTCGTAGAGGTCCGTGGCCTGGTCCGCCGGGTGCTGGTCGAGATTTGAAAGCTCGGTGTCGTCCGTTCGCGCCACGTCGGCGAGCGATCGCTCGATCCGCCGGCGCTGACTCGAAAGGAGCTCGCGTGCGCGTGCTTCGTCCATATGTGAAGGGTTGCATTTCCGAGCCGGCCGCCCGCGGCCGATGCCGCCGTCACGGGCCGGGCTCGGCCGTGGCCTCGATGCGGACGCGGGTACCGGTTCCGACCGGCTTTCCGATGATGGCCTGGCCCGGGCGCAGGCCGTCGATCGTGGACGAGGTCGAGCCGAGCGCGCCGCTGATCCTCATGCTGACCCTGCTCGTCTCGTTGACGAACAAGAGACCGTACTCCTGCCCGTCGGCCGAGCGGAGCTCCACCCTGATCGAGATGAACGCGGGCACGCGCACGACGCGCGGCGTGATCCTCCCGCCCTCTCCGGTGAACAACGCCAGGGTACGGGCCGGCTCCTCGTCGCCCGCGCCGCCTGGTTGGTCTTCGGGCGACGCGCCGGGCGCGGTCTGGGTCTCGTTCTCCGACTCGGTCTCGGTTCTCGCGACTCGGTCTCGGTCTCCGACTCGGTCTCGGTCTCCTCCGGAACGGTCTCCTCCGTCGTGGTGGTCTCCGTGGGAGCCGTGGAGGGCGAGGTCGCGGTCCTCTCGGCGCGCTCCTCGTCGTCGTCGCCGCAGGCACCGACGGCCAGCGCGAGAGCGAGCAGGCAGGCTCCGATCAGCGGGCTGTTCGGGAAGATACGGGCGAGGGCCATGGACACACGGTAATCACCCGAGCGGTGGCAGACCGTCAGTCGCCGCGGCGGCGGGTCCTCCTAGACCGAGAAGGTCTCGCCCGGCTGAAGGATCTCAACGGTGGTCGACACACGGGCCTCGCCGCTCGTGCGCGACTCCACGTCCGACTTGAACGCCGGCGCGTCGGTCTCGATCAGCGGGAACGTGTCGTAGTGGCACGGGATGATCGTGCGAGCGGCGATCAGCTCGGCTGCGACCGCCGCGTCGTGGCGATCCATCGTGTAGTGGCCGCCGATGCACACCAGCGCGGCGTCGAGAGAGTCGCGCTCGCCCACCAGTCGCAGGTCCGAGAAGAGCGCGGTGTCGCCGAGGTGGTAGACGATCTTGCCGCCAAGGTTGATCACCAGGCCGGCGGGCGTGTTGACCGTGCCGCCGGGGGTTGTGGAGGTGTGCCAGGCGGGCACGAGGCGGACCCAGCCGCCGTCGAACTCGACGGTGCCGCCCAGATTGGGGTCCGTCGTGTTCTCGACTCCGTGTTGGCCCAGCTCAGCAGTGAGCTCGGCGATCGCTACGCACGGGGCGCCGGTGCGCTTCGCGATGTCTACGACGTCGCCCCAGTGGTCGGGGTGGCCGTGGGTGAGGAAGATGTGCGTCGGCTCGACCTCGGAGGCCGCCGCGGCGGCCTTGGGGTTGCCGGTGAGAAAGGGGTCCACGAGCACGCGCGTGTCGCCTTCCGTCAGCTCGAAGCAGGCGTGGCCCAGGAAGCGGATCTCCACGGTCAGACTCCTCCGGATTCGGGTTCTCTGTCATCCAGTTCACGGGCGAGCTCCCAGCCCACCGCCACTCCGATCAGCATCCCCATGCGGGTCTCCTCGGCGAGGAGGGTGTCTATGCGGGACGCGCGCTCTCCCTCGTCGGGCTCGGCGGCGGCGGCGCGCACCTGCGAACTGTGGGCCTCCCCGAACCAGCCGCCCTCCTGTAGCGCGTGGGCCAGCACCCGCTGCAGCTGAGGGGCCAGGGCCGCGAGGCGCCGTTCGGCGCCGGAGAAGCGCTCCGGGTCGGACAGCGCGCGGACCGCGGCCTCCACCTGCTCGTCCGTGAACATCGGCGGGATCTTACGGCGCCTAGTACCGCGTCTTGCGCGTGAACAACGGCAGCGCCAAGCCGAGTAGCGCTCCGACCACCGCGCCACCGAGCGCGGCGGCGATGTTCGCCTCCTCGGTCGTCAGCGAGAGCCCTACCAGCACCGCCGCGATCACGTAGACCCCGATCAGGTCGTTCTCGCGGTCCTCGCCGCGGCGTGCGGCCATGCGGTCGTCGACGAGCCAGGCACAGAGCAGCCCCAGCGCCGCGCCGTTGGCGCCGAAGACCACATAGAGGGGGCGGTCGGCGAGCAGCGGCGGAACCTCGAGCACCACCGCCAGCGCGGCTCCGGCGGCGCCGGCCAGCACGAAGATCGCTATCACCGGGAGCGGCCCGAAGCGCCGCTCCAGCATCGTGCCGAAGATTCCCACCGCCACCAGCGCCACCAACGCGTAGCCGAGCTGGTCGGTGTGGAGGAAGGGAGTCGCGAAGAAGCGCCACACCTCGTCGTTGAACGGCACGGGCACCCACCCGAGGTCGATGCTCGGATCCGCGGCGTACACGAGGCTGGTCGCGATGCAGGCCAGGATCAACGCGAAGGTCGCATAGGGGCGGATGTCCGGCGCAATACCCGCAATCTCCTCGGCGCGCAGCCGTGGGAGCTTCGCCCGCCGCCGCCGCTTCGGCGGAGCGGCACCCCGACCGCGGTCGATCTTTGGCGCGCGCTTGCGTACCCGCTGCCCGCAATACGGGCACTCGGTCACGTACGGGCTGACTTCCGACCCGCAGTTCTTGCAAACGACGAACAGGTCCGGCTGCGACACGGCTCTCTCAGGGTACTCGGCCGCGCACCCTACTCGCCTGGCGTCTCGGCCGGTTCGGGCACGGTAGCGTCGAGGATCTCCCGCACGACCTCCCTCAGGTCGTGATTGGCCTCGTAGACGACGAGCTGACGGGACGCTCCGTCGCCGTTCTCCAGAATCTCCTCGAGGCCCTCGAGCTCGGTGGCCGAGCCGAGCTCCTCGGCGTGGGGGCGCAGCCGCTTGATCAGGCGTCGCGCGAGGTCGACCACGGGCACCCGATCCGTCTTCGGAAGGTCCACGAGCTGCCCGTCGAGCCCGTGGCGCGCGGCCAGCCACTTGTTCTCGTCGAGCATCTCGTAGGGGTAGCGGGAGAGCCTCTTGCCGGCCTCGTAGTGCTCCGCCAGCTCCTTCACCATCGCCTGGATCAGAGCGGCGAGGGCGAGGGTGTGCTCCACGCGCGTCTGCGAGTCCATGACGCGAATCTCGACGGTCCCGAAGTTGGGGTGGGGACGCACGTCGTACCACAGATACGTGTAGTCGCCGATCGCCTTGGCCCTCACCATGAACTCGATCCGCTTGCGCCAGTCCTCGAAGTTGTCGTAGCGGGGCGGGATGCCGACCCGCGGAAAGGTCCTGAAGATCGGCGTTCGGGTGGAGTCGAGCCCGGTGGAGTCGCCGCGCCAGAACGGCGAGTTGGCGGAGAGCGAGAGCAGCAGGGGAAGGTGCACCCGCATGCCGTTGGTGACGTGGATCGCCTTGTTCGGGTCGTCGATCCCCACGTGCACGTGGATGCCGAAGATGATCTCCTGCCGGGCGACGAACTGGAGGCCGGAGACGAGGTCGCGGTAACGAGGTCGCGCCACGATCCGCTGGTCCTCCCACATCGCAAACGGGTGGGTTCCAGCCGATCCGATCGCGAGGCCGCGCTGCGCCGCCACCTGCTGGACCTGGCGCCGAAGCGCCCTCAGCTGAGCGCCGGCCTCGGCCGCGTTGGCGGTGGGAGTGGTGGCGATTTCGCACACCGACTCCATCAGCTCTGGCTTCACCTCCCCCTCCGTGGTGATCTCGCTCAGGTCGTCGAGCAGGCCCTCGATCGAATTTGAGAGATCGAGCGTCTCGTTGTCGACGATCATCAGCTCCTCCTCGATCCCGAGGGTGTAGGAGGGGCCCGTGAAGCGGTGCTCCACGTTCGGATCGTATCCGGGGGGTGGGCGCGAAAGGGGTATAAAGCACGTGCCCGCAGACAAGGAGATCGGATGGCACTCGGCTACGACGGCAAGCTCTACATCCTGGCGTTCGACCATCGCGGGTCGTTCCAGAAGAAGCTGTTCGGCATCCAGGGCGACCCCACGCCCGAGCAGACAGACATGATCGCGGACGCCAAGCACCTCATCTTCGAGGGCCTGCTCAAGGCATCCGAGGAGGGCGCCGAGCCCGGCGTCACCGGCTGCCTCGTGGACGAACAGTTCGGAGCTCCCAAGGGCATTCCCGCCCAGGCGAAGGAGCGCGGGCTGATTCTCGCCATGCCGGTCGAGAAGTCCGGCCAGCACGAGTTCGACTTCGAGTACGGCGACGACTTCGGCGCCCACATCGAGGAGTTCGATCCCGAATTCTCGAAGGTGCTCGTGCGCTACAACCCGGATGGCGACGCGGAGATGAACTCGCGTCAGGCGGGGCGCCTCAAGCGCCTCGCCGACTGGCTCCACGAGCACGACCGAAAGTTCCTCTTCGAGCTCCTTGTGCCTCCGGAGGACGCGCAGCTCGAATCCGTGGGCGGCGACTCCGACCGCTACGACGCCGAGCTTCGTCCCGAGCTCATGCGTCGCACGATCGTCGAGCTCCAGGACGCCGGCGTGGAGGCGGACGTGTGGAAGATCGAGGGCATCGACACGCAGGAGGACTGCGCGAGGATCGCCCAGACGTGCCGCAGCGACGGCCGCGACGGCGTGATCTGCGTCGTGCTCGGACGCGGCGCCGACGACGCGAAGGTCGAGCACTGGCTGCGGCAGGGGGCCCCGGTGGAGGGCTACGCCGGCTTCGCCATCGGCAGAACGATCTGGTGGGACGCGCTGAAGGGCTCCATCGACGGCGAGCTCGAGCGCGAGGACGCCGCCCGTCAGATCGCCGACAACTACCTTCGGTTCGTGCGCGTATACGGCGAGGCGGCGCGTGAGCCTGCGGCTGCGTAGCCGCGTCCTGCTGCCGCATAACGCTGGTAGCCTTCCGCCGGCGATGAGAATGCGGCAGTCGCTCGCGCAGTTCGAAGAGGCGTTTCGAGAGGAGGCCGCCCAGTCGATCGCGCTCCGCGAGCGGCTGCGCAAGCGCGCCGTTCAGCGGACGCGCTCCCGCCGCGTCGATCGGCGCCGCAAGCTGGGCAGGATGCGCTTCGCTCTCCTTGCCCTGTCGATCGTCGCGACGGCGGTGATCGTGACGATCGTCATGTTTCAGACGCTCGCAATGATCGCCGGCTAAACCGGCCTGAACCGACGCCCGGCGCTCAGCCCGCTGCTGCTCGACGTATACCTCCCTGCGTAGGATCGGAACGGCGCGCGGCGCCTCGATCCCGATTCTTACCTTGTCGCCCATGATCGACAGCACCGAGACCTCGATCCCTTCGCCGATCATGATGCTCTGATTCGACTTGCGTGTGAGAACCAACACGCTGGCGCCTCCCCTGCCAAGGACGGACTTGCCACCCACTAAAGCAGCCTTTCCCCATCGGTGCAATGGGAATGGCTATTGGTAGTCTCCGGCGCCCGTTGGCACGGCGATCGCTGAAGCCCCAGCTGAACCAGATCCGGACCTGGGTCCGGCAGGGCCGCACCGACGCCTGGATCGCCCATCAGCTGGAGGTCTCGGTGGGTGACATCCGCGCGTTCAAGCGCGAGCACGATCTCGCTCCGGCGGACGCCGCCGGCGATGGCGACGGCGACGCTTTCGGCGCGGGCGCCGACGGCGGCGAAGAGCAGGACCTGCGGGCGGAGGACGACGCCCTCGTGGCCGCTGCGCTCGAGGCAGAGCTCCAGGCCGAGGAGGAAGAGGCCGAGGAGGAAGAGGCCGAGGAAGACGAGGATGAGGACGAGCAGGGCGAGGACAGGCCTCGCCGCCGCCGCCGGGGGCGCCGCGGCGGCCGCGGCCGGCGGCGCCGGCCGAAGGGGCTCGAGGGCACCTTCGACCACGGCGAGGAGGGCTACGGGCTCTGGCTAGACCCAGCCGTCCAGGACGATCCCGTGTACGCCGAGCATTGGGCCGGTCATCGACCCGTCACCGTGACGGTTGAGCCCGATCGGATCGTGATCAGCCGCGCCGGTGAAGAAGCCGACGGGAATGGCGACGAGGACGACGACTGACGAGCTTCCGTCGCCGGCCGGCTACGGGCGTTCGTGTCTTTCGCGGGCCACGCCGCCCGCGTAGTTCCTGGACTCACGGGCGTAGCGGTTGAACGCCGCGTCCACCACGGCCACGGCGTCGGTGCCCGCCCGGTGGCGCCGCGCAAGCTCGATCGCCCAGTCCGTTCCCTCAGCGTAGAAGTCGGCCAGCTCGTCCAGCACGAAGCTCGAGCCGAGGCGGCGGCGGAGCTCCTCGACGACCGCGTCGGTGGCACCGTGTAGGTCCGCCCGGGCGGGCTCGGGCGTCGCGGCGACACGACGCTCTCCCTCCCGCCACTGGTAGAGGGCGTTCTCGACGGCGTAGGCCATGAGCCCCGAGAGGCTAGCGGCCGCGGCGGCTCGTCAGGGCAGATTTTCGATGACGTACGCGCGTTCGCCCTGGCGCACCATGCCGAGCCGTCGCGCCTCGCGCTCGAGGGCGCCGGGATCGCGCAGCGCGCGCACCTTGCGCTTCAGCTCCTTGTTCTCGTCGGCCAGCTCGCCCAGCTCGTCCTGCTGGGCGCCGGCGGTGCGCGACTGCTGGATCCAGTGCTTCGCGGGGGAGATATAGAGCAGCAGGATCACCACGAGCGTGGTGAGAAGCGCGCAGCGCCCGACGCGGTCCCAGCGGATCCCTGAGCGGCGACGGCGGGGCATCCACCGCGCCTTCGCCGCGCGGACGCCGCCTCCTGCTGGTTATGCGAGAGAGGCGGGCGAGTCCTAGGCCCGGAAGGCCGCCCGGCCCGGATAGGACGCGTCCGCCCCGAGCGCCTCCTCGATGCGCAGGAGCTGGTTGTACTTCGCGACGCGGTCCGAGCGCGAGGGGGCTCCCGTCTTGATCTGACCGCACCCCGTGGCCACCGCGAGGTCGGCGATCGTGGTGTCCTCCGTCTCGCCGGAGCGGTGGGACATGACCGCCGTGTAGCCGGCTTCCTGAGCCGTGCGAACGGCGTCCAGCGTCTCGGTCAGCGTCCCGATCTGGTTGACCTTCACGAGGATCGAGTTGGCGACCCCGGAGTCGATTCCGCGACGGAGGCGATCGGTGTTCGTGACGAACAGGTCGTCGCCGACGAGCTGCACGCGGTCGCCAATTCGCTCCGTCAGCGCGTGCCAACCGTCCCAGTCCTCTTCGTCCATGCCGTCCTCGATCGACACGATCGGGTAGCGGCCCGCCATCTCGGCCCAGTAGTCCGCCATCTCCGCGGGCGAGAGCGTGCGGCCCTCGTGCTCGAGGACGTAGGCGTCATCGTGGTGAATCTCGCTGGTGGCCGGGTCGAGCGCGATCGCCACGTCCTCGCCGGGCCGGTAGCGGGCGGCCTCGATGCCCGCCATCAGCGCCTCGAGGGCGGCCTCGTTCGAGGAAAGGTCCGGCGCGAAGCCGCCCTCGTCGCCGACGGCGGTTGCGAGCCCGCGCTCGTGGAGGGTTCGCTTCAGCGCGTGGAAGATCTCGGCGCCGGTCCGCAGCGCCTCGGAGTAGGAGCCCGCACCCACGGGCACGACCATGAACTCCTGGAAGTCGACCTTGTTGTCGGCGTGGGCGCCGCCGTTCAGCACGTTCATCATCGGAACCGGCAACACATGGGCGGCCTCGCCGCCCAGGTAGCGCCACAGGGGCAGCCCCGCCTCGGCGGCGGCCGCCTTGGCGGCCGCCAGCGACACGCCGAGGATCGCGTTGGCGCCGAGCCGGCCCTTGTTGGGCGTGCCGTCGAGGTCGAGCATCGCGCGGTCGACCGCCTCCTGATCCGCCGCGTCGATCCCCCGAACCGCCTCGGCGAGCTCGGCGTTCACGTTGTGGACGGCCTTCGCGACCCCCTTGCCGCCCCAGGCGTCTCCCCCGTCGCGCAGCTCGACGGCCTCGAACTCGCCGGTCGACGCGCCCGAGGGGACGGCCGCGCGCCCGGCGGCGCCGGACCGGAGCACGAGATCGACCTCCACGGTGGGGTTGCCGCGGCTGTCGAGGATCTGCCGCGCGTGAACGAGCTCGATGTCGCTCACCCTTCCTCCTCTACCCGTTCCCTGAAACGGTCCGCCGCTCGCCGCAACGCGAGCTCGGGATCGACTCCGGCGTCGATGGCCTCGCGAACGGCCGAGAACAGGCGCTGTCCGGGGTCGTCACCGTCCGCATTCCACCGGAAACCGGCGCTCTCCGCCCGCTTTAGCACCTTCTTCGCGTACAGGGTCGAGGGGAGCGTCTCGGGGATCGGCCCGAAGATCTCGCCGCCCCGCTCCTCCTCGCGCTTGATCTCGTTCCAGTTTCGGACCACGTCGCCCGCGGTCTCGGCCGCCCGTTCGCCGAACACGTGCGGGTGGCGGCGGATCAGCTTCGCCCGGCAGTGCTCCGCCACCGTCGCGAGGTCGCCCCGGTCGCGCTCCTCGAGCAGGAGCGCCAGGAAGTAGACCTGGAACAACACGTCGCCGAGCTCGTCCAACAGCTTGGCGTCGTCGCCCGTATGCGCCGCATCCGCGAGCTCGTACGCCTCCTCGACCGTGTGTGGCACGATCGAGCGCTCGTCCTGCTCGCGGTCCCAGGGGCATTCCCGCCGCAGCCTTCGCGTGATCTCGTCGAGCCGCAGGAGCGCGGTCGCGAGATCAGTCATCTAGGGCTCTTGGGGAGTCTGCTGCGAGGGCGCCTCCGGCTGCGGCTGCTGCGGTTGCGGCGGCGCCTGCGGGGCCTGCGGCTGGCCGCCCGGAGGCGCCGCCCGGCGCCGGGCCTGTCTCCGTCGACTCCTTCGGAGCGTTCTTGCACTCCGCCACCCGGTAGTCATCCGCGCAGTCCGTCTCGTCCTTGTAGTCCTCGCGGAAATCCTTGATGAACTGGTCGAGAGCCTTCTGCTGGCCCTGCGAGCGGAGCAGGTTCCGGATCGTCTCCTTCGACTCGTCGAGCGTCTGCTGGGAGGCCTCGGTGATCTTGGTCACCTCGAAGACCTCCCACCCGAACTGGGTCTTCACCGGGCCCTCGACCTCGCCCTTCTCGGCCGCGAAGATCGCGTCGTCGAGCGCCTTCTCGTTCTGACCCTGCGAAACCGCGGGCAGCTTCCCGCCCTGGGCCTTGGAGGCCTCGTCGATCGAGTACCGCCTCACGACCTGCCTCCAGCTCTGGCCGTCGTCGAGCGCCCTCTTGGCCTGCTCGGCCCTGGCCTTCGTCTTGGTCAGGACTACGAGCAGGTCGCGCCGCTCCGGCTGGGCGAACCGCTCCTTGTTCTTGTCGTAGTACTCCTCGACCTCGGTGTTGGAGACATTCTTCGAGTCCTCGGTGACCTTCTGGGTCAGCTTCTGCTGGAGCTGGTCGAGCCTTACGCGGAAGAGGATGTCCTCCTCGCTCATGCCGGACTGCTCGAGGAACTGCTGGTACGCCTTGTCGTTCGGGAAGGCCTGCTTCTTCTGGTCCTCGAATGAGCGCGTGATCTGCTTGTCGGTGACCTTGACGCCCTGCGCTTCGGCCTCCTGCTGCACCCACTCGGCCTGGATCAGGAACTGCATCACCTCGGTCTTCAGCTGGTCGAACTCCTGCTCGCACTGCTTCTTGAGCTGGGAGTCGCTCGGCTGCTCCTGGCCCTTGGGCACAGGCTGCTTCTTCTTCGCCGCGACGCACTTCTGGAAGTCGGGCGGGTCCGGGGCGGCGGTTGCGCCCCCCGGCGATTGCTGGCCGGCCGAGGCAGTGTTCAGCCACTTGTCGAACTCGTCCTCGGTGATGACCGAGTCGCCGACCGTGGCGACGGCGTTGGGCGGGACGTCGTTACCGCATCCGGATACGACGGCGGCGCCGAGGCCGGTGACGGCGAGGGCGAAGAGCATCTTGAGCGAGGCGTGTCTCATCAAAGCAATGTCTGGTAGCTGGTCGTGAGCTGAGGTAACACGGCGCCGACGTAAGCCGGACGGGGCCGGCGCGGTGGCGAAGGGTAGCGGAAGAGATTTCGGTCCCGCTACGGCTCGCTGGCAAGCTCCAGGATCGCCTCTGCGGCGGCCACGACGGCCCGGAAGCGCTCGGCCGGCCCGTCCGGCAGGCGTACGCGAACGGTCGAGCGACCGGACTCGTAGAGCGCCTCCGGAATCCGTTCGCGCAGGGCCCTCGAGCCGCGCGAGTCGAGCTCGATCGGCGCGACCGAGAGCCGTCCGCCGCGGAAGTCCACCGACCGGGCGCCCGCGCGGCCGAGCTTGATGCGGGCGTCCTGGAGGCGGATCAGGTTCTCCAGCGGGTCCGGGATCGGGCCGAAGCGGTCGGCGAGCTCGTCGCGCAGCATGATCAGCTGTGCGACCTCGCGCGCGCCGGCGATGCGGCGGTGGACCTCGATCTTGGCGGCCTCGTAAGGCACGTAGTCGCCCGGGACGTAGGCGTCCACGGGGAGGTCCATCCGCACCGGCTCGGTGGTCTCGTCGGCCGAATCGCCCGAGAGCAGGCGCACCGCCTCGTCGAGCATCGATACGTACAGCTCGAAGCCGACGGCCGCCACGTGGCCGGACTGCTCGTCGCCGAGTAGGTTCCCGGCGCCACGGATCTCGAGGTCGCGCATCGCGATCCTGAAGCCGGAGCCGAGCTCCGTGTAGTCCGACAGCGTGGCGAGCCGCTTGCTCGCCTCCTCGGAGAGAGCGGCGGCGGAGGGGTAGAGCAGGTAGGCGTAGGCGCGCTCTCGCGACCGGCCCACCCGCCCGCGGATCTGGTACATCTGGGCAAGGCCGAGCTCGTCAGCTTGCTCCACGATCAGCGTGTTCGCGCTCGGGATGTCGAGCCCGGACTCGACGATCGTCGTGCACACGAGCACGTCCGCCTCGCCGCGCAGGAAGTCGAGCATCACGGTCTCGAGGCTGCCCTCGGCCATCTGGCCGTGGGCGACCGCAACGCGCGCGTCGGGCGCCAGGGCGCGCACCCGCTCGGCGGTCTCGTCGATCGTCTCCACCCGGTTGTGCAGGAAGAAGGCCTGGCCGCCGCGTACCAGCTCGCGGGCGATCGCACCCCGTACGAGCTCCTCGTCGTACTCGCCCACGTAGGTCTTGACCGGGCGGCGGCCCTCCGGGGGCGTCTCTATCACGGAGATGTCGCGCAGCCCGGCGAGCGACATCTGGAGCGTCCGGGGGATCGGCGTCGCGGAAAGTGAGAGCACGTCCACCCTCAGGCGCAGCTGGCGCAGCAGCTCCTTCTGCTTCACGCCGAAGCGCTGCTCCTCGTCGACGATCAGGAGGCCGAGGTCCTTCGGCCGCACGTCGCGCGAGAGCAGCCGGTGCGTGCCGATCAGGATGTCGACCTTGCCCGCGGTGAAGTCCGCGAGCACCTCGCGCACCTCCCTCTGGGAGCGGAAGCGCGAGGCCATCTCGATCCGCAGCGGGTAGTCGCGCATGCGCTCGGTGAACGTCCCGTAGTGCTGCTGCGCGAGCACGGTCGTCGGGACCAGGAACATCACCTGCTTGCCGTCCACCGCCGCCTTGAACGCGGCGCGCAGAGCCACCTCGGTCTTGCCGTAGCCCACGTCGCCGCAGATCAGACGGTCCATCGGGCGCGCCTCCTCCATGTCGGCGCGCACGGCCTCGATCGTCTCGAGCTGGTCGGGAGTCTCGCGGTATGCGAAGCGTTCCTCGAACTCGAGCTGCCAGTCGCCGTCCCGGGCGAAGGCGTGGCCCGCCCGGCGACGGCGCTCCGCGTAGAGGTTGATCAGCTCGCCCGCGAGCGCCTGCGCCGCCCGCCGGGCGCGCATCTTCATCTGCTCCCACTGCTTTCCGCCGAGCTTCGACAGCGGCGGATCGGCGGCGTCGGCGCCCACGTATCGGCTGATCTTGTGCAGCTGGTCGCTCGGCACGAAGACGCGGTCGCCGTCCCTGAACTCGAGCTCGAGGTAGTCGCGCGTGACCCCAGCCACGGTCTTGGTCTCGAAGCCCGCGAAGCGCGCGATCCCGTGGTCCTCGTGCACCACCGGCGCGCCCGCGCGCAGCTCGGTGAACGAAGCGATCGTGCCCGGGCCCGGCCCGGCCGGCCGCTCCACCCTCCGCCGTCGCAGCAGGCGATGCTCGGGCAGCACCGCGAGCTTGAGCGAGGGCGCGACGAAACCGTCGCGCAGGCTCGCGTGGGCAAAGAGCACCCCGGCCTCGGTCGGCGCCCGCCGGCCGTCCAGGAACCCGGCCTGCACGCGGGCGAGGTTCAGCTGGGCGCGCTCTGCCTCACCGCGCCGCGCCCAGGCGACGAACGTTCGGTAACCCGATCGCACCAGCTTCTCGAGCTCGGGCTCGGCGTCGCGCAGCGAGCGCGCGGCGCTGTCCGCGGACTGGGCGCGGAACTCGTGCGGCTGGTCCTGCGAGATGCTCGACAGCCGCAGCGCCGCGCGCCGATCCAGCGTCGCCTCGAGCTCCTCCGGCTTCACGTAGAGGTGATGCGCGTCCTCGTCGTGGAAGCTCACGGTCACGTCCTCCCAGTAGTCACGGAGAGCGGGCGCCAGCTCCTCCTCCGCGGCCACGGCGACCAGCGCATCGGTGGGCACCAGCGCGAGCAGCTCGCGGAAGCGATCCACGGGCAGGACGTCGGCCACGTCCGGGCGCTCCGACTCCTCGACGCTCGCCGCGATCTCCGCGAGCTCGCGATGCTCCGGCGCCAGCTCGGCGGCGGGGGCGATCTCCACCCGCTCGGCCTCCTCGAGCGAACGCTGCGTGAAGGTGGAGAACCAGGTGAGGCGCTCCACCTCGATGTCGAAGAGCTCGCAGCGCACGGCCCGCTCCTCCGTGGCGGGGTACACGTCGAGGATGTCCCCGCGGATCGCGAACTGCCCCCGCTCCTCCACCTGGTCCACGCGCTCGTAGCCCCCGGCGACGAGACGGTCCGCCACCTCGTCGAGGTCGAGCAGGCCGCCCCGCTCGATCTCGAAGCCGTGTGGCCGCAGATCGGGATCGGGCACCTTCTCGGCGAGCGCGACCGCGGACGTCACGAGCACCGCGGCATCGCCGCCCAGGAGCGCGTCGAGCGCCGCTATCCGAAGCCCCACGAGGTGGGGCGGCGGCGCCAGGTGCGACGCGTAGCGCGTGCCGCGAGCGGGGTAGAAGCGGACGGCGCGAGGCGCCAGGAAGGCCCTGAGATCGGCGGCGAGGTCGCGCGCGGCGCGGTCGTCACCGGCCACCACCAGGGCCGGCCGCCCCGGCTCCGCATCGATGAGCGAGGCGAGCAGGTAGGGGCGGAGGCTGGCCGAGACGAACGCGCGCTGCGGCTCGGCTCGCGCGGCCTGGGCGAGCGCCGCGACCGAGCGGTCCTCGTGAGCGTATGTGAGCAGTTGGCGGAGCATGCGCAGCGGCCGCCCGGGGCGCCGCGCGGCCTGTAGTCCAGTCTATGCGGCGCCCGCGTGGGGTAGAAACCGGCCCATGGCGGCAATCGAGGTCCGATCCCTCAGGAAGCGCTTCGGCAACGTGGCCGCCGTGGACGGCGTGAGCTTCGACGTCGAGCCGGGGATGGTCACGGGGTTCCTGGGGCCGAACGGCGCGGGCAAGACCACGACGCTGCGGATGATCCTGGGCCTTGCCCACCCAACCAGCGGAACCGCCACGATCGACGGTCGGCCCTACCGGGCGCTCGACGATCCCGCGCGCACCGTGGGCGCGGTGCTGGAGCGCTCCGGCTTCCACCCCGGCCGTCGCGCCCGCGACCACCTTCGCGCCGTCGCGCGCGCCGCGCGGATCCCCGACTCGCGGGCCGACGAGACGCTCGAGATCGTGGCTCTACAGAACGCCGCGGGCCGCCGTGCCGGCCAATACTCGCTCGGAATGCGCCAGCGGCTGGCGCTGGCGACCGCCCTGCTCGGCGACCCCCGGATCCTCATCCTCGACGAGCCCGCCAACGGGCTCGATCCACAGGGGATCCGCTGGCTGCGTGACTTCCTGCGCTGGTACGCATCGCAGGGCCGCACCGTGCTCGTGTCGAGTCACGTGCTCGCCGAGATGGCGCAGACCGCCGACGCGGTGATCGTGATCGCCCGCGGGCGGGTGGTGGCGGAGGGCCCGATCGCCGAGCTGATCGCGGGCCGGGGTGGCGCCGTGGAGGTGCGCAGCCCCGGCGCGGAGCGACTGGCGGCGGCCCTCCGTTCGCGGGGCTTCGGTGTGGAGCGAAGCGGCGACCATACGCTGGTCGTGACCGGCGCGGATGCCGCCGCCGTCGGCGACCTGGCCCTAAGCGAGGGCGTTGCGATCCATGGTCTGCGCGAGCGATCGGCCTCGCTCGAGGACGTCTTCTTCGAGCTCACCGGAGAGGGGTCGGCGCCGTCATGACCGCCCTCGTCGGCGCCGAGTTCCTGAAGCTGCGCAGTACCAGGACGGCCTATGGCTTCCTCGCCGCGATCGTCCTGCTCACCCTTGGGGTGGTGGCGGCCAACTCCGCCAACGTCGACCTTCGCACGAAGGAAGACCTCGAGGAGGCGCTGTCGGGCGCCGGCATCGCCTCGGCGTTGCTGCTCGTGCTGGGCATCGTCGCCACCACCGGCGAGCACCGGCACGGAACGATCACCTCTTCGCTTCTCGCATCGCCCGACCGCCGGCGCCTCCTCGGCGCGAAGGTGATCGCTTACTCCCTCACCGGAGCGCTCCTCGGCCTGGCGGCCGTGCTCGCGACGTTCGCGGTCGCCGTTCCGTGGCTGTCGGCGCGGGACGCACCCCTCGATCTGCTCGATGCCGGCGACTATCTCGCGCTGCTGGGCGAAGGCGTCGCGGTGTCCGCGCTCTCCGGGGCGATCGGAGTGGGGATCGGGGCGATCGTCCGCAACCAGGTCGCCGCGGTGGTCGGCACCCTCATCTACCTGTTCGTGCTCGAGCCGGTGCTGGGAGTGGTCTCGTCGGAAGTAGCCGCCTACACCATCGGCGGAAGCCAGAGCGCGCTGACCGCCGCGCCGATCGAGGATGCGCTCGAACCGCTGGCGGCCGGGCTCGTGCTGGCCGGCTGGGCGCTGGTGCTCGGCCTGGTCGGGGCCGAGCTGGAGGAGCGCCGGGACGTGGTTTGAGGCTCAGGCGACCTCGACGATCGCCTCGATCTCGACCGGTGCGTCGAAGGGCAGCTCGGCGACGCCGATCGCGGAGCGCGCGTGGGCACCCGCTCTCCGGTCCCCAGAGGTCGATGATCAAGTTGGTGAAGCCGTTGATCACGGCGGGCGTCTGGTTGAAGCCGGGCGCGCAGTTCACGAGCCCCAGCGCCTTTACCCAGCGAACGACGCGGTCGAGGTCCCCCAGCTCCTGCTTGAGCGCGGTGAGCATCGACAGGCCCGTGGCCCGCGCCGCCTGTTGCCGCCTGCTCGACCGTCACGTCCGCACCTACCTTGCCCTGGAACAGCACCTCGCTGCCGTCCATCGCCACGTGACCGGAGATGTAGGCGTGCCCTCCGCTCACACGCACGAGCTCGAAGGGAAGCTCCACCCCCGGCGGCGCCACCAGCGGCGCCGGCAGCTCGAGCCCCAGCTCGGCCAGCCTCTCCTCGATCGTCGCCACGAGCGGGTGATCCTACCCGGGCCCCGTGACCAGGCGGTCGAGCTCGTCGGCGGCCTGCTCGACGAGCGCGCGAACATCGTCGGGCGGCTCGCTGAACCGGCCGAGCACGTGCGCGGAGACGATCTCGGGGTCGGTGGTGTCGGGCCGTCCCACACCCACGCGGATGCGGCGGAAGTCCGCGCTCCCGAGCCCCTGCTTCAGCGACTTCAGGCCGTTGTGTCCCGCGAGCCCCCCGTCGAGGCGGGTCTCGATGCGACCGAAGGGCAGGTCGATCTCATCGTGGATCGCGACCACGCGGTCGAGCGGCACGCCGAGCGCCCCGCGCGCCGGGCTCACGGAACCGCCGGACTCGTTCATGTAGGTCTGGGGCAGAAGCACGGCGACGCGCGGTCCTCCGGGGCCGGCCCGGCCGTCGGTGTACAGACCGCCGTACTTCTTCTTCGCGCGCGACAGACCCCAGCGCTCCGCCGCGAGCGCCGCCACCTCGAAGCCCACGTTGTGGCGGGTACGGGCGTAGCGGTCGCCGGGATTGCCGAGCCCGACGACGAGCCAATCGACCTTGCCGCCGCCGTCGCCAGAGCGCCGGCGGAAGAGGCTCAGGACTCCTCGCCCTCCTCGGCGGCCTCGGCCGGCGCCTCGCCCTCCTCGGCCGGCGCCTCCTCGCCCTCGGGCACCTCCTCGCCGACCAGCTCGGTTTCCTCCTCGATCTCCTCGGGCTCCTCGATCTCGGTGGGCACGACGATCGTCGCGATGATCGTCTCCTCCGGATCGTCGAGGAAGGTCACCCCTTGGGGAGCGGGGACCTCCGACAGGTGCATCGTTGCCGCGATCTCCATGCCGGACATGTCGACCACGATCGCGTCGGGGATGTCGGTTGGGAGGGCCTCGATGTTGAGCTGGTGGGTGACCTGCTCGAGCACGCCGCCCTCCTTCACGCCCGGCGACTCCTCGACGCCCTCCACGTGGACGGCTACCGGCGCTTCGATCTTCTCGTCGAGGCGGACTTCGAGCAGATCGATGTGAAGCGGCTGGTCGCGGACGGGATGGAGCTGCTGATCCTTCACGATCACCGGGCGCACCTTGCCGCCGTCGATCTTCAGATCGATCAGCGCAGAGCCGTCGACCAGCACCTGGCGCAGCACGCGGGCGTCGACCTTGAACGAGGTGGACTCGCCGTCGCCGCCGCCGTACACCACGCCGGGGACAAGTCCCTGGCGGCGCAGCCGCTTCGTGGCGCGGGTGCCGCGCTCGAGTCGCTCCTCGACCGTGAGGGTAGGTCGCCTGCTGTCCGCCATGACGGCTGGCCAGTGTAGCGAGGGATGCCTATCCTGCCCGGTGGGTGGCGCGAAACAGCGACAGCTCGATCCCCACCGGAAGGTTCCGCCGCACGGCGCAGGTGGGCACGGTGGTCGGAACGCAGGGAGCCCGCTATGCCGGCACGCGCGCGGCCAACCTCGCCCGCTCGCGCGAGGAGGCCGCCGAGGCGCTCGAGCACCGTCACCTCGAGGCGGCGGAGCAGATGGTGGACACGCTCGGCCGGATGAAGGGAGCGGCGCTCAAGATCGGCCAGCTCGCCTCCTTCATCGACACGGAGTTCCTTCCGCCCGAGTACCGCGAGCTCTACCAGGAGCGGCTCGCCACGCTTCGCACTACGGCGCCGCCGATGCCGTGGGAGAAGGTGCGCTCCGTTCTCGACGAGGAGTGGGAAGAGCCGGTCGAGGAGCTCTTCCAGGACTTCGAGCACGAGGCGGCCGCCGCGGCCTCGATCGGGCAGGTGCACCGCGCGGTCATGTGCGACGGTCGACGCGTCGCGGTGAAGGTGCAGTACCCGGGGGTCGCGAAGGCGATCGCCGCGGACATGCAGAACGCCGGCCTCATCTTCCGGATGGCGAAGGCCCTCGCCCCGGGACTCGACGCGAAGGCGGCCGCCGAGGAGCTGAAGGAGCGGGTGATGGAGGAGCTCGACTACGAGCTCGAGGCCCAGAACCAGCGTGCGTTCTCCCGCGGGTACCGGGGGCACCCGTTCATCCGCGTGCCCGACGTGGTGACGCGGCTGTCGACCGGCCGGGTGCTGGTGAGCGAGTGGGTCGACGGCGCGGGCTTCGAGGAGGTGAAGCGGCTCCCGCAGGCCGAGCGCGACAGGTTCGGCGAGATCGTCTTCCGCTTCTGTTTCGGCTCGATCTATCACCTCCAGCATTTCAACGCCGACGCCCATCCCGGCAACTACCTGCTGATGGACGACGGCGCCGTGGCGTTCCTCGACTTCGGCATGACCAAGCACCTCGACAAGGACCAGATCGAGCTGGAGATAGCCGCGCTCCAGGCCGTCTTCGACGACGATCCCGAGGAGCTGCGCGTGGCTCTGCACGACCTCGGCTTCCTGCGAGATCCGCAGAAGGTCGACGCCGAGCTCCTGATGGAGCACGTGCGTACCATCGGCGGCTGGTACATGGAGGACCGGGACGTGACCGTGGACTCCACGCGGGTCATGGAGGCGATCGCGGCCGTATCCGATCCCCGCTCGTCCTTCTACCGCCTGATGCGGCGTGAGAACCTGCCCGCTAACGAGCTGATGGGCCGTCGCATGGAGTCGGGCGTACTGGCCGTGCTGGGTCAGCTGGGCGCCACCCGCAACTGGTACCGGATCGGTCGCGAGTGGTGGTTTGCCGATCCCCCGGCGACGCCGCTCGGCGAGCAGGAGCGGGCCTATTTCGAGTCCCGAGGCGAGAAGCGGGCGCGGAGCTTCGCGGCGCGGGAAATCTGAGTCCCGCCCGGCCGGGCCGGGCTGAGGCGTCCGGGCGCGGCCCGGGACTAGAAGAGCTGGTTCTCGCCGGCGAAGATCTCGGAGACCGAGTCGTCGCTGAAGATGCGCCGGATCGAGTCCTCGAGGATGTCCGCGCAGGTCAGCTGCCGGATCAGATCGGGTGCGCCCTCGCGGAGCGGGATGGTGTCGGTGACCACGATCCCCGACAGCGGGCCCTCGCTGAGAGCCTCGTAGGCGTCCCCGGAGAAGAGGCCGTGGGTCGCCACGGCGAAGACCTTCGTGGCGCCCTCGTCCAGCACGGTCTGCGCCGCGGCGTTGAGCGTGCCCCCGGTGGCGATGATGTCGTCGACGATCACGGCAGCCTTGCCCTTCACGTCGCCGATCACACGCCCGATCTCCGCGACGCCTTGCGCGGGCCGCTCCTTCTCCATCAGCGCATAAGGGGCGCCGACCTTGCGGGCGAAGTTGCGCACGAGCTTCACGCGGCCGGCGTCGGGGGCGATGATCACGAGGTCCTCGCCCGCGAGGCGGTCCTGGACGAACTGGGTGAGGATCGGCATCGCGGTCATGTGGTCGACCGTCTTCGAGAAGAAGCCCTGGACCTGGCCGGCGTGCAGATCCATCGTGACGAGCCGGTCGATCCCCGCGACCTCGAGCAGCTCCGCGACCAGGCGGGCCGAGATCGGCTCGCGTGGTGCCGATTTCTTGTCCTGGCGCGAATAGCCGTACCACGGCGTGACCGCGATGATCCGGTGCGCCGATGCGTGCTTCGCTGCGTGCACCATGACGAGGAGCTCCATCAGCGCGTCGTTGACGGTGAGCCCCTCGCGCTCCGACCCGCAGATCGACTGGACGATGAAGAGGTCCGCGCCCCGAATCGACTCCGCGTAGCGGCAGTACACCTCGCCGTCGGGGAACGTCTTGATACCGGCGTCCGTCAGGTCGAGGCCGAGCCGATCGGCGATCTTGGCCCCGAGCTCGCGGCTCGCCCGCCCCGAGGTCACCATGAGCCTCTTCTCATAGCCGGCCGAGATGCTGGTCCTGGGCGAGGGCGCCGTGACGGTCTCAAGAGGCTTGCTCACTTCGAGTCCTCCTCTACATGGTCCGCGTAACCCTCTACGTTCCTCTGCTTCGCCCGAGAGATCCCGAGGGCGCCCTCCGGGACGTCGTCGGTGATCGTCGAACCGGCCCCAGTGTACGCCCGATCCCCGACGTCGATCGGGGCGACGAGCGACGTGTGAACGCCGGTCTTCACGCTCTTTCCGAGCTTGGTGCGGTGCTTCCTGCGCCCGTCGTAGTTCGCGGTGATGGTGCTGGCGCCGAGGTTGGCCTTCTCGCCGACGTCGGTGTCGCCGATGTACGAGAGATGGGGCACCTTCGCGCCCGGGCCGATGTCGGAGTTCTTCACCTCGACGAAAGTGCCCACCTTGGCGCCCTCGTGGATGACGCTGCCCGGCCGGAGGTACGCGAATGGACCCACCAGCGCACTTTGCCCGACCTCCGCCTCGACGAGATACGAGTGCACGACCCGCGCGCCGTCTGCGATTCGCGTGTCGCGCATGGTGGTGTGGGGACCGATCTCACACGCCCCCCCGACCGCGGTGGCGCCGAGCAGGCTGGTTCCCGGGCCGACCGTCGTGTCCGGACCGATCGTCACGTCCGCCTCCACGCGGGTGGTCTCGGGCTGGAGGAATGTCACCCCCTCCATCGCATGGCGCTCGAGGATGCGCCGCTGGGCCAGCTCCTCGGCCGCCATGAGGCCGGCCCGGTCGTTGACCCCGAGCGCGATGGCTGCGTCGGGCGTCAGCTGGGTCACGACCCTGCCGCCGCGTTCGCTGATCAGCGGGAAGGCGCCCGTGAGGTAGCGCTCGCCGTTCTCGAGCTGGACGTCGTCGAGAGCCGGAAACAGCGCGCTCGCCTCGAAGACATAGGTGCCGAGGTTCACCTCGCGGATGGCGAGCTCGGCCGCCGGGACACCCTCGGCGTACTTGGTCTCGACGATGCGCTCGACGGCGCCGTCCTGGCCCCGGACGATCCGCCCGTACCCGGTCGGGTCGAGTTGATCGGTTGTGAGGATCGTCGCGGTCGCTCGCTGCGCCTCGTGTTCGGCGAGCAGCTCGGCGACGTGCGTCGGCGTGACGAGCGGATGGTCCCCGGAGAGGATCGCCACCGGCCCGTCGACGACGGTCGCTCGCGCGGCGAGCACGGCCGCGCCGGTCCCCTCGCCCTCGTGCTGCTCGGCGACCTCGACCCCCTCCGGGAGTCCCTCCGCCACGCCGTCGCCCGGCCGGACAACGCACACGACCCTCGCCGCGCCCGACCGGCGCGCGGCATCGACCACCCACTCGACCATGGGCTTGCCGCAGACGGGATGAAGCACCTTCGGAGTGCTCGACCGCATCCGCGTCCCCTGGCCGGCGGCCATGATGAGGGCCGTGAAGGGCTGGGGCATGGGTCTCGGAGCGTAGCGCCGCGCATGCCCTGACCGCATTCTCGGCCTATGCTCTCAGAGCCACTTGGGGAGTGGTGTAACAGGCGAGCACGGAGCACTTTGGATGCTCAGGAGGTGGGTTCGAGTCCTCCCTCCCCAGATCTTCCGTCCGGTAGATAGGCAAACATGTGTTCGTGTCACGCGAACCACGTTACTCGAAAGACGAGGCGCGCCTTGCAATCGCTGCCTCCCGGTCTTGGTCAGAGGCGTTGCGGCGACTCGGCATGTGCCGTACGGGCGGCGCAATCCAAGTCCTCAGGAAGCACTCCGCGCTGTGGGGGATCGCAGCGGACCATTTTGACCCGTACAACGCCGTCCGCGGATCCGGGCTTCAACGACGCCGGCCGCTCGAGGAAATCCTCGTCGAGCACTCGACCTTTGCACGAAATCACCTGAAGGAGCGCCTATACGACGCCGGACTCAAGCGGCCGACGTGCGAGCTCTGCGGACAGGGCGAGGTCTGGCACGGACACGTCATGGGCATGATCCTCGACCACGTCAGTGGGGTCTCAGACGACAACCGCCTCGAGAATCTGCGCATCGTTTGTCCCAACTGCGCGGCGACGCTGGAGACTCATTGCGCGAAGACCCGGCGGCTCGTTCGGGCCGAGCGGGAATGCATCCGCTGCGGCGTCACATTCCGCCCGAAGTACGCGAATCAGCGCTACTGCTCTCGACGGTGCGGACGGCGGTGGGATCGCGCGGGAATTCCGCGTCCGGATGCTCGTAAAGTCGATCGACCGCCATATCCGCAGCTCCTTCGGGAGGTCCACGCGCTCGGGTTCTCCGCTACCGGGCGCCGCTACGGGGTGTCGGACAACGCGATCCGTAAGTGGATCCGCGCGTACGAAATCGAGACCGAGCAGCGCGAGCGGGCAGCATGATTCGAAGCGGGGAGCCCTTGGGTAGCGTGTCGGCCGTGCCCAGCTGGAGCCAGGCCGAGGCCGAGGCCCCGGAGCTCGCCGCACGCGCCCGCGGGATCTTCGACGCGTTCAAGCACAAGACGCTCGCCACCCTCCGGCGGGACGGGTCGCCGCGCATCAGCGGCACGGAGGTGCAGTTCGCCGACGGGGAGATGTGGCTGGGGAGCATGTGGAAGGCCGTCAAGGCACTCGACCTCGAGCGCGACCCCCGGTTCGCGCTGCACAGCGGGTCGGGGGACCCGGCCGAGTGGACGGCGGACGCCAAGGTCGCTGGGCGGGTCGAAGAGATCACGGACCCTGAGCGCAAGGCCGCTATTTGGGGCGAGGAGTCGCCGCCCGGTGAAGCGCATCTGTTTCGACTGGACATCACAGAGCTCGTCGTCACCGGCCTCGGCGACCCGCCCGATCACCTCGTCATCGAGTCCTGGCACGAGGGCCGCGGCTTGATCCGCCGCGAGCGCCGATAGCTCTAGCGGTCCTTCGCCTCCCTCGGCACCCTGCCCGCCTCCGCGCCCTTCTCGTGGGCCGGGCCTCCGGGTGGGACGATGCCGAGCACCCGCATCGCCTTGAGGCCGAGGGAGAGGCGCTCGCGGCCGTCGGTCGAGGAGACGTCCAGCGACGTCAGCTCCCGTACCCGCTCCAGGCGGTAGCGAATGGTGTGGCGGTGCGTGAAGAGCTTCTCGGCCGTCCTCGCAACGTTGCCATCCGAGTCGAGGAAGGTTTCGAGCGTCCGGACGAGCTCGGTCTCGTACTGCTCGTCGTAGCCGACGAGGGGTGAGACCGTCTCGTCGTAGAAGCCCTCGAGCTCGGTGGGGTCCTCGCTCACCGCCGGGAGCAACAGGCGGTAGGCGCCGGTCTCCTCGAAGGAGAGCTCAGCTACGCCGCGGGCCTCGGCGACGTTGGCGGCGAGCAGCGCCTCGGCCCCGGCGCGGTGCAGGTCCACGGGGTCGCCGGCGTGGCGGCTCCGGGCGACGGTCAGCGTGTAGTTCGGGAGGTTCGCCTCGAGCTCCCGCAGGACCGCGGTGGCGGTGCGCCGCGCCGCGGCGGCGTCGAGACCTGGGGTGAGGATGAGCAGCTCGCGCTCGGCCCGCCTGTCGGCGGCGTCGTTCGGACCGTTCCCGAGCCGCGACCAGCCGGCCTCGGCCAGGGCGGCGAGCGTCTCGCGCTCGACCGCGCGGGCCCCACGTTCCGCGATCGTCAGCACGCGGGCTCGCCAGTCGCCCTCCTCCGGCTGCTGTGGGCGTGCCCGCACGACGATCACCCCGGCCCCGCCGGAGAGGTCGCAGCCGAGCTCGGCCGCGCGGGCGGCGATGTTCGCGCGGTCGGTTATGCGGCGTGCGAACAGGGCCTCGAGAAAATCGCCCACCGCAGCCTCGCTCGCCCGCTGGGGAGCCTTCGCCCGGTCGACCTCGAGGGCGATCAGGTTTCGAACCAACCGCAGCAGCGAGGGAGGCGGGGGCTCGCCGTGGGAGCGGTAGCGGAGCTGGCCGACGGCGGTGTCGGCCACGAGCAACTCGACGGTCTCGGCACCGCCCTCGCCCGCCATGACGGCGCGCTCGTCCTCGGGGGACGAACAGGCCACGGCCAGCACGCTGCTCGACGCGTCGAGCACGATCACGCTGGCGTCGAGCGCGCGACCCGCCGCCCTCGTGACGGCGGGCAGGCCCGCGCCCGCCTCGACGGCGTCGGAGACCTCGTCGAGGGCGTCCAGAAAGGAGCGCTGACCGGCCGAGGAGTTGCGCGCCTCGGGGTTCTGAAGCGAGCGAGGTTCGGCGGCCGCCTCCGTGGGGCCGGTCGCGTGCGAGCGGGCCCTCGGCATCAGGAGGTCCGAACGAGATATCGGCGCCGACCCGACGAGCAAGCACCGAGCACGGCAAGGGCGCAGGCCACGGTCGATGCCGGAGGCATCGGCGAGGCCGAGGACACACCCGGGCGCAGGTTCGCGTGCGTCGGGCGGGATCGAGATCGAGCGCAGGCTCTCATCAGGCGTACTGGTCGTATGTCCAGACGACGGCGAGCCCGATTGCCGCCCCAATCCCGAGCAGCGTGCCGAGGATGAAGAGCGTCATGAAGCTGGCGGCGATTTTCTCCCAGACGCGCCCGTAGCAGCGCCAGGCCGGCATGAGGATCAGGAAGACATGACAGGCGACGACGAGGCCGCCCGCCAGCGCTATCGCGATCTCGGTGCTGGAGAGATCCAGGTTGGTCATCGTTTCGCGCGCGCGACGGGGACCTCCGGCTCCGACGCACGCTCGCCGCCATTGTGGCGGATGTGGACGACGATCAGCGCGATCGCCGTCAGGAACCCGAAGATCCCGACGCCTAGCCCCCACCCGCCCGCGACGTCGGACCAGTAGTGAGCGCGTAGGTAGATGCGGGAGAGCCCGACGGCCGCCGCGATCGCTATCCCGCCGGTGACGAGCGCGGCGCTGGCCAGCCCCAGGCGCCGCCTCAAGAGGACGGCCACGGCGATCCAGGCGGTGGCGTATGCCGCGTGGCCGCTCGGATATGACGCGAGCGCGGTCTCGACGAGCGGACCCGCGGGCCGCGGCCGGTCAACCGCATCCTTGGCGATGTGGACCGCGGCGTAGACGAGGCCCAGGCCTGCGACCAGAACGATCAGCTCCGCGATCCGCCCCCGGACGGCGAGCACTATCGCCGTGACCGCAACGAGAGTCGCGACCGTTGGCAGGGCGCCGAGCGCGCTGACCACCTTCGCGATGTCGACTGCGGCCTGCGCGCGCAGACGGTCCACGAGGTCGAGCGTCTCGGTGTCGAGCGGGGTCGGAGACAGGTTGTCGCCCAGAACGACCAGATACAGCACGAAGACGAAGATGCCGACGCCGGCGACGGCCAGCGCCGTCGTCAACTCCAGCCCGAGCTGGCCGGGGGTAACGCGATTCCAGAGGAAGCGGACCTCCGGCGCCACCGCGCGCACCACCGGTCGCAATATCCGATAGACGGGCCGCCCGATCGCAAACAGCGGGCGCACGAGCGGGTGCCGCTCGTGCGCGAGCAGCCAGTCGCGAATCTCGTGACGCCGCTTGTACACCACCACGATCCCCACGATCAGGCCGACCGTCACGCCGAAGCCGAAAACCGCCTGGCCGGCGATGTCCACGACCCTGTCGAACGAGCGCCAGAAGAGGTAGCCGAGGACGCAGAAGGTGGTCGCCCACAGGCCGGTTCCGACGATGCTGTAGGGGACGAAGCGCCGGTAGGGGAGCCCGGAGGAGCCGGCGATGAACGGCGCGAGGGCGCGGACCAGTCCGATGAACCGGCCGATCAGGATCGTCTTGCCGCCGTGGCGATCGAAGTAGCGCTCGACCTGCTCCAGCCGCTCGTGCGTGATCTTCACGCGCGGGCCGTGACGCTCGAGGAAACCGCGGCCGAGGCGCCGACCGATGTAGAAGCTGGTGGTGTCGCCCAGCACGGCGCAGATCCAGACGAGGCCGATCAGCGGCACCAGCTGGATCGTGCCCTCGCCCGCGACGACGCCACCCGCGATCACGACGGTCTCGCCCGGGGCGACCAGGCCGACGAAGGCCCCGGTCTCGAGGAACGCCAACGCCCCCACGAGGACATAGGTCCAGCGGCCTAGAGCCTCGGCGATGTCCTCTATGGCCTGTTTCGGGTCGGGCAGCGCTGAGAGCACCCCGCTGGCGTACACGCCGAGCGCGGCGGCGATGAGGATCCCGATCCCCTTGCGCTCGACGCTGAGTCGGCGCCATCGCCAGACGACGTACGCCACCACCAGCAGGGCCGCGACCGCGGCGAGGATCTCGTAGGCGGACATCGCGGGTGACTGTAGGCGCCATTTCGCCCTGACGTGCGGCCGGGAGCCGTTCCGCGTGACGAGCCGGGCGCCGCGCCCGGGAAGGCGCCGCGGTGACCGTCAGCCGCCGCGGAGCTCGGTCACCAGGGCGCCGGGGAGCGAGACCGCGGCCCGCTCGGCCGCGCCGCGGTCCTCGAACAGGCCGAAGCAGGTGGGGCCGGAGCCGCTCACGGCGACCCCGAGCGCGCCGGCGGCGCGGATCGCCTCGAGTGTCCCGCTGAGCTCGGGGCGCAGCGCGAGGGCCGCGGGCTGGAGGTCGTTCTCGACGGCGCCGGCCAGCTCGGCGGGCGCGGCGACGGCCAGGCGACGGAGCGTCGCGGGATCGAGACGCTTGCGACCGCCGCCCATGCGGTCCAGCTGGGAGTAGACCGATCGCGTGGACAGCCCCTTCGGGGCCGGGATCAGCAGCGCGGCGAGCGGGGGGAGGTCGACGGGCTCGACGAGCTCTCCGGTCCCCTGGACGAGAGCGTGGCGCGGGGCCACCTGGCTCGGAACGTCGGAGCCCAGGCTCGCGGCGAGCTCGCGTAGCTCGGTGCCGTCGAGCGGCTCGCTCGCGATTCGGTTGGCGAGTCTCAGGACGGCTGCCGCGTCGGCGCTGCCGCCGCCGAGGCCGGCCGCGACCGGGATGCGCTTCTTGATCCGCACGCGGACCGGCGGAAGCGCCGCGCCGACGCGCACGCGGAGGGCACGCAGCGCGGCTAGCGCGAGGTTGGGGCCTTCGACGCCGGGGCACTCCACGCTGTCGGCGCGAAGGTCGCTCGACCCGGCCTGCACCTCGTCCGCCAGATCGAGCGAGGCGAAGAGCGAGCAGAGCGGATGCATGCCGTCCTCGCGCGGCCGCCCGACCTGGAGCGCCAGGTTGAGCTTCGCGTAAGCGCACTCGTGGAGCACGGCGTCAGGCGACGGCCGATTCACCGCGGGCGGAGACCGGCGAGGCGCTCCGGTCCGAGCAGTCCGGCGAGCACCTTCCAATCCGGGGGGGCGAGCCGCTCGGCGCGGGAGTCGGCCGGCCGACCCATGCGCTCCAGCGCGGAGCGGGCGGCGTCGCGGATGTCGGCCGCGGCGCCGGGCGCGAGCGCCAGGGACCCGGCGAGGGCCTTGCGACGGTGGGCGAAGGCGGCGTGCACGAGGGCGTTCACCTCGGGAGGCGGCGCCGGCGCCACACGGCGCATCACGAGGAGAGCCGACTCGACGTTCGGCTGTGGATGGAAGACCGTGGGCGGGACCCGGCGCAGGAGGCGCACCTCGCAGGACAGTTGCGCCAGTACCGAGGTCGCGCCGTAGCTCTTGCTCCCGGGCACGGCGCCGAGTCGGTCGGCCACCTCGCGCTGGAGCATCGCGACCCAGATCTCGGCGTCGGGCAGCTCGGCAACCGACTTCAGCAACACGGTGGCCGCCACCCCGTAGGGCAGGTTCGCAACCATCTTGCGGGGCGCCGGCTCTAGCGCCGCGAGGTCGAGCTTGACGGCGTCCGCAAGATGGAGCGTCGCGTTCGCGAACGGCTGGAGGGCCTCTCGGAGCGGCTCCTCGAGCGAGCGGTCCATCTCCACCACGTGAAGGTGCAATACCCGCGGCGCGATGTACTCGGACAGCACGCCCAATCCGCCCCCCACCTCGAGCACTACGTCGTCGGGCCCCAGCTGGGCCGCGCGACCGATCACACCGAGGATGTTGTCGTCGATCAGGAAGTTCTGGCCGAGCTCGCGGTTCGGGCGGATGCCGTAGCGGCGCAGGCGCCTGAGGCTGGCCTGCCGTGGCTCGTGGCTCACCACGCGAACACCCGCGCGGCGTTCGATTCGACCGTGCGCTCGAGCTCCTCGTATGAGACGTCTCGCAGCCGGGCGACGAATCGCGCCGTGTGCGGCACGTTCGCGGGCTCGTTCGGTTTCCCACGCAGGGGCTGGGGCGCAAGGTATGGCGAGTCGGTCTCGACGAGCAGCAGCTCGGCGGGCACTTCACGGGCGGCTCGCTGGAGGTCGGTCGCCTTCGGATAGGTGACGTTGCCGGCGAACGAGCACAGATACCGTCGCTCGACGCACTCGGCGATCCGACTCGGCGAGGAGAAGCAGTGCATGATCACCGCCGGGATGCCCGCCGCGTGTTCGCGCAGCATTGCGAAAGTGTCCTCCTCGGCCGCGCGGGTGTGGATCGCCACCGGGAGCCCGAGCCGACCCGCCAGCTCGAGCTGGGCCTCGAAGGCGCGCCGCTGGTCGGCCCGCGGGGCGTGGTCGCGGTAGTAGTCGAGGCCGGTCTCGCCAATCGCCCGCGCGCGTTGGTCGGCCGCGGCTCGCTCGATCTCCTCGAGAACGGCGGCGTCGAAGCCGGTGGTCTCGTGCGGATGCCGGCCGACGATCGCCACCACCTGGTCGTGCGCGTGCGCCGCGCCGAGCGCGCGCTCGATTGAGGGTCCGTCCGTTCCGACGGTGGCCATCCGGGTTACGCCGGCCTCGCGGGCGCGTTCCACCAGCAGACCGTCGGGCGGCTCGCAGGCATCGAGGTGGCAGTGGGTATCGATCACGACGCGGAAGGCCGCGGTGCGCTCGCCGCACCGCTGCGGACCATCAGGCTGCCGGCGCTTCGGCCTCGATCCGCGGGAAGAGCTGGCCGAGCTCGCCGATCGTGGCGCCGCCCGACACGGCCCCGAAGCGCGCGAGCTCGAGCGACAGGTCCTCGCGGCCGAGCGCGGCGAGCAGCCGCTCCGCCGACTCCGGCATGAACGGATGCAGCAACACGGAGACCACGCGCAGGCCCTCGGCCACCGTGTACAGGATCTCGTCGAGCCGCTCGGCCTGGGCCTCGTCCTTCGCCAGCTGCCACGGCTCCTCTTCCTGCACGTAGCGGTTCAGTCGCTTGATCCGGCGCCAGATCTCGTCGAGCGCCGCCGTGAGCTCGAGCCCGTCCAGCCGCTCGCGGACCGCTTCGGCGAGACCGTCGAATTCGGTCGCAAGGGGGGTCGCGCTTGACGCTGGCGTTGGCACCACGCCGTCGCGGTAGCGCTCGATCATCGCGAGCGTGCGGTTCGCGAGGTTGCCGTATTCGTTCGCCAGCTCGGTCGTGTAGCGGGTCTCGAAACCCTCCGGCGAGACCTCGCCGTCGGAACCAAACGTCACCTCGCGCAGCACGTAGAAGCGCAGCGCGTCGGCGCCGTAGATGTCGGCCACCTGGAACGGCTCGATCACGTTCCCCAGCGACTTCGACATCTTGTGCTCGCCGAGCAGCAGAAAGCCGTGTATCCCCACGCGGCGCGGAACCTCGATGTCCGCTGCCATCAGCATCGCCGGCCAGATGACGGCGTGGAACTTGAGGATGTCCTTGCCGATGAGATGGACCGTGGCCGGCCAGAAACGATCGGTCAGGTCCTCGCCCTCGCGCGCGTAAGAGAGCGCCGAGTAGTAGTTGAGGAGCGCGTCGATCCACACGTAGATGACCTGGCTGGGGTCCCACGGCACCGGCACTCCCCACTTCAGCCGGGCCCGGCTGAGCGACAGATCGCGCAGGCCGCTCCTGATGAAGGAGAGCGCCTCGTTGTAGCGGTTCTGCGGAATGACGAAGTCGGGCCGCTCGGCGTAGAGACGCTCCAGCGGCTCCTGAAACGAGGACAGCCTGAAGAACCAGTTGTCCTCGCGCTCCAGCTCGAGCACGATCTTGTGGATGGGACAGCGGTTGCCGTCCTCGAGCTCCGACTCCGTCTTGAAGTCCGCGCAGCGGGGGCAGTACCAGCCCTCGTAGGTGCCCTCGTAGACGTGGCCGTTGTCGCGGATGCGCTGCACGACCTCGGCGACCACCTGCGCGTGCTCCGGATCGGTGGTGCGGATGAAGAAGTCGTTGGTCGCGTTCAACCGCGCGGCGAGCTCCTTGAAGCGCCCCGCATTGCGGTCGCCCAGCTCGCGCGGGGTGATACCGAGCCTCTCGGCCTCCTGGGTGACCGGCTCGCCGTGCTCGTCCGTACCCGTGAGGAAGAAGACCTCCTCGCCACGCTGCCGCATGTGCCGCGCGAGGACGTCGGCGGCAATGGTCGTGTAAGCGTGCCCAAGGTGGGGCTCGCCGTTCACGTAGTAGATGGGCGTTGTGACGTAGTAGGGCATCGACTTTCGATGCTACTGGGGCACGGCGGGCCCGTTGCGTTGGAAGGCCGGCGGCGTGGGCTCGGGGAGGCCCTGCAGTACGGGGGTCGGCGCGGCGTCCCATTTGCAGCGCGGACCTTCAAGCCTGGATCCACCGAGACTGTCATGCGTTTCCGCGCCGGGGGCCGAGACAGGGGCCGCCGGCGACCGGAGCGAGGGTGAACCCTCGCGAGGGAGCCGGTGGCGCCTGGCGACGGCAATCCGGTGCGGAAACGCCGGCAGGATCGGTGGATCCAGGTTAAGGGTTACCCGGAGCGACCGGTCAGGGGACGCAGAAGGCGAAGGACGTAGCCACGTCCGGTTCGCGACGCCTTGCGGCCGTCCTCGGTCAGGCCGAGGAGGGCCGCGGCGAGCAGCAGCCCCACGCAGGCGAGGATCCAGCCGACGTCGGGACCGGCACCCGAGCGCCCAGGCGCGGTGGCCGGGCCGCGCACCCCGTCCGGGAGTCCACCCGGCTGGGACCGGCGCGGCGGCGATCCTTCGAGTGTGCGCCCGAGCGAACGCGCCTCAGGCGCAGACCACTGAACTTCGCTCCCGGAAGGGGCCCGACGCGAGGCGTGTCCCTCGAGCGGGACGCCACCCGGGGAGGGTCTGAGCGCGGGGATGCGCCGCTCGGCCGGCTCCGGGTGCGGCGCGAGGTCGCCCACCGGAGCATGATGCGGCGCTCGTCCGCCGACCGGCACGCGCCCTGGCACTCGGCCGCCCACGGGGACACCACGGGGCCCGCGCTCTAATGCCGGGACGCGACGGGGCGACCTGCCGCCCGCCGGCACCCGGCGGGGCACGCGTTCGCCGGCCGGGACCCGGTGCGGGGCGCGGTCGCCGGCCGGGACGCGGTGCGGGGCGCGCCCGCCGGCCGGGACGCGACGCGGGGCACCCTCGCCCACCGGAGCCGGCGCCGGCGCCGGCGGGGTCGGCGCCGGGACGGGACTCGGCCCCGGCCGCGGCGCTTCGGGCGTGGGCACCTGGAGCGGCGGGAGGAAATCGAGCGGGTTGCGGTAGGCGTGGGGGGTCCCAGCGTCGCGGACGCCGAAGTGGAGGTGCGGTTCCGATGCGGAACGAGACCCCGTCGTGCCGACCGCGCCGAGGGCGTGGCCCGAGGAAACGAACTCGCCCTCGCGGACCGAGACCGACGAGAGGTGGAGGTAGGAGGTATCGAAGCCGTCGCTGGTGCGAACGCTCACGGTGAGACCGGACGAGCCCGCCGTACCGGCGAAGCGAACCTCGCCGCCTGCAGCCGCCACCACGCGGGCCCCGACCGGGCCCGCAATGTCGATGCCGCGATGCTGCCCACCCGCATACGGATCATCGCCGTTGCGGTATGTCGTGATCACGCCGCCACTGAGCGGCCAGATCCATTCGGCGCGCGCGGGTCCCGCGAGCGCGAGGAGGGCTACGAAGGCGGCGGCGGCGGCGAGACAGAGGCGCATGGCCGTGACCGTAAATGCGATCCGGCGAGGAGGGTGAGCGTCGTCGCGCTTCTGTGCGCGTTTGTAACGGTCCCGTGCGTCTCGGTGGCAGTGCTGAGCGTCCCGTGGCGGTCTCGTGCGTCCCCGTGGCGGTGCCGAGCGTCCCCGTTGCGATCACGACGCCGGAGGTCGTGGGCCCTGCGTCGACCGGCCGCAGGGCGGCTCGTACGTCCGCCGTCAGTGGGTACTGAACTGTCCAGTACCATTGCCGGCGGAGACCCACCTCGTGAGCACTCCGCCCCGCCCAAGCAGCGCATCCACCGACGGCCCGGAGGAAGGCCGCTCCAGCCGCAAGCGCAGGGACATCCTCGACGCGGCGACCGAGGTGTTCCTGCGCGCCGGCTACCTGGGCACGAGCATGGACGAGATCGCAGCGCGCGCCGCCGTCTCGAAGCAGACGGTCTACAAGCACTTCGCGGACAAGCAGCGGCTCTTCACCCAGATCGTCACCAACACCGTCGACCAGGTCAGCGACCCCGTCTACGACGAGGTGCTGCAGCCTCAAGGACAGCGGCGACGTGGAGGCCGACCTACGCGACCTCGCTCGCCGCCAGCTCGCGGCCGTCATGCAACCCCGGTTGCTGCAGCTACGGCGACTGGTGATCGGCGAAGCGGGCCGCTTCCCCGAACTCGGCCGCACCTTCTACGAGCGCGGTCCGGGACGCACCATCGCCGCGCTGGCGACCGCGATCGAGCGGCTGGCCGCCCGCGGAGTACTTCAACTCGACGACCCCCAGCTCGCCGCCGAGCACCTCAACTGGCTGATCATGTCGGCCCCCCTCAACGACGCCATGTTCCACGGCGACGACGAGCTTCCCACCGCCACCGAGCTCAACCGCTACGCCGACGCCGGAGTCAGCACATTCCTCGCCGCCTACCGCCCCGCGGTCAGCGCACGGTAGAGGGCGTTGGCGCTTCCGCCGGTCAGCTCCGCCACCACCGCGGCCGCCTTGCGGGGGTGGGCGCCGGCGTCGACGAGGCGACGGAGGGCGTCGAGGCCGGCGGGCTCGCCGGCGCCGTCGTCCGGAGCAGCCGGCGGGCCCAGCACCAGCACGACCTCCCCCTTCGGTGGCGCTCCGGCATAGCGAGCGGCGAGGTCGGCGGCGCTCCCGCGGACGATCTCCTCGTGGGCCTTCGTGAGCTCGCGGCACACGGCGACCTCGCGCTGGGGATCGAGGTCCGCGAGCAACGCGAGCGTCGCCGGCACGCGGCGCGGGGACTCGAAGGCCACGAGCGTGCCGCCCGCTTCCGTGAGCACCCTGCGGAGCTCGCCCTTCTTGCGCGGGAGGAAGCCATGGAAGTGCCACTCGTCCGCCGGCAGGCCGGACGCGACGAGCGCGGTGATCGCCGCGGATGGACCCGGCAGAACCTCCACCGGCAGTCCGGCTGCCACGCAGCCCCGCACCAGGAGGAAGCCTGGATCGGAGATGAGCGGCATACCGGCGTCTGAGACGAGCGCGACCACCGCCCCCTCGCGCATCCGGCGCACGAGCTCGGAGGCCCGCCCCTTCTCGTTGTGCTCGTGATAGGAGACGAGCCGCGCCTTCACGCCGTAGCGGTCGAGGAGCACCCGCGTCCTTCGCGTGTCCTCGCAGGCCACAACGTCCGCCTCACGGAGCGCTGAGAGGACGCGCAGCGTCACGTCCTCGAGGTTCCCGATCGGCGTCGGGCAGATGACGAGCCGGCCGGTCAAGTCGCCTCGAGCGCAAGCAGCGCCGCACCCAGCATCCCCGACTCGTCGCCGAAGTGTGTCGGGACGATCCGCACGACCTCGCGGGCGGGCGGCAGCGCCCGCTCCGCGACGACCGAGCGCGCCGGCCCGAGCAGCAACTCGCCGGCGGCGACCGCGCCGCCCCCGATCACGATCACCTCGGGGTTGAGGGCGTTCACGATCCCGGTCAGCGCCGCGCCAAGCCGTCGGCCGACCTCGGCCAACGCCAGGCGAGCGGTCTGGTCCCCGTCGTGCCCCAGCTCCGTGACGAGGCCGCCGGAGATCTCGCGCCCCGCCGCCAGCCGCCTCCCGAGGACGGTTTCGGGACGCTCGCGGGCCAGTCGGGCCCCCTCCCGACCGATCGCGTTCCCCGACACGAACGCCTCGAGGCATCCCCGCCCAGGGCAGTTGCTCGGGCAGTCCGGACCGTGTAGATCGAGCACGATGTGCCCCAGCTCCGCACCGACCCCGGTCGCGCCGCGGTAGATGCGGCCGTCCAGGAGCAGCCCGCTGCCGATCCCGGTGCCGAGCGCCACCAGCACCGCGTGTCGGGCGTCGCGTGCCGCGCCGCTGCGGTGCTCGGCCAGCAGCGCCATGTTGGCGTCGTTGTCCACGACCACGGGCAGACCTAGGCGCTCGCTCATCAGGTCGCGAAAGGGGACGTCGGCGAGCGGCAGGTGGTTGGACCAACGCGAGACGCCCGTCTCCCACTCGACCAGCGAGGGAATGCCGAAGCCGATCGCCTCGACGTCCGGCGCGGCGGCGCGCACCTCGTCGACGGCCTCGATGAAGATGTCGAGCGTCTCGCTTCGATCGGCTCCGCGCCACAGCCTGTGAACGCGATGATGCACCACCAGCTGCTCGTCTACGACGCCCCCTAGAAGCTTCGTTCCCCCCGCGTCGATCCCGATCACGCGCCTTGGCGGCATGGCCGGTAGATATACAGAGGGGGGTGAACAAGCCGAAGCCCGGCCCTCCCGAATACAAGGTCTACCGCTCGCGCCGGCGGCCGCTGGCACGCAGGACCGACCTCGAAGCGCTGCGTCGACGGCTGTCGCGCGTGCGCGGCGAGGATCGCAAGCCGGGCGAGCGGCGAGCGGTCACGCCCGGCAGAGTGCTCAAGTGGATCGCGCTCGCCGTGGTGGGCTGGGTGGTTCTATCCCTCGTCCTGTTCCTGGTCAGCGCCCAGACTCAGGAGGGGGTGTCCGCGGAGGCCGAGCGGGCGCTCTCCAGCACGGGCAACCTCCTGACCGGCAGCACGATTCTCGTGCTCGGCTCCGACGCTCGCACGGGCGAGTCGATCGACGAGTCACAGCAGGGTCCCTCGCGCGCCGACACGATCATGCTCATCCACGCCGGCCTGGGCAGCGTGCGGAAGCTCTCCATTCCGCGCGACATCGAGGCGGAGATACCCGGTCACGGGACGCAGAAGATCAACGCGGCATATGCGCTCGGCGGGCCGGCGCTCACGATCGAGACCGTCGAGTCGTTCCTGGGCAACGGGCTCGAGATCAATCACCTGGTCGAGGTCGACTTCGAGGATTTCCCCGAACTGGTCGACGCACTCGGCGGAATCACCGTGAACAACAAGACCCGGATCTGCTCGCCCCCCTTCGACAACTTCTGGAAGGGAATCAACTTCCCGAAGGGCGAGAACGACCTGAACGGAGCTCGGGCGCTCGGATACGCGCGGGTGCGGAAGAACTCCTGCGCGGCCGGCGAGGACGACCGCGCCCGGGCCGCCCGCCAGCAGGAGGTGCTGCGCGCCATGGGCGACAAGGTCACCTCGCCGTCCACCTTCTTCCGGCTGCCCTGGGTGAGCTGGCAGGCGCCGCGGGCGCTCAAGTCCGACATGAGGGGCCCCGGGCTCATGGCCCTCTTCACCGACCTCGCCACCGGCAATTCGAACGACACCGAGGTTCTGGAGGCGGGTTGCTGCATCAATGGCAGCAACCTCTTCGTCTCCGACGGCGCCAAACAGGACGCCGTGCGGAAGCTGCTCGAGGGCGACTAGTGCGTCGACTGACAACGGCCGAGGACGCCGCGTGGCGGTTAGTGGGCCGCAGCCGTCAGGAGGCCCTCTAGTCCGAGGAGGAGGAAGACTCGGACGACGATGACGACTTCGACGAGTCCTTCGACTCCGACCTCGACTCCGCCTTGGTCTCCGACTTCGACGAAGCGTCCGAAGTGTTCGACGCGCCCGCCTGCTTCCCGTAGTCGGTGCTGTAGAAGCCCGAGCCCTTGAAGTGGACGGCCACCGGGTGAAAGACGCGCTGAACGGGCGCCTCACACGTCGAGCAGCTGGTGAGCGGATCGTCGGTCATGCGCTGCATCACCTCGAAGGTGTGACCCCGCTCGCAGCGATACTCGTAGATCGGCATGGCACTCCCAGTATAGGAGTGCCAAATCCCGTAGCCTCGGCTAGGCCCTATGCGGCGGGTGCGGCCGCTCGAGGTCGCTGAGGAGCGATACCCGCGTGGTATGCCAGACGAGCCAGGCGGCGAGATGGCCGATCGGACGCAGCGCGGTGCCGATCATCCCGGCCACCGTACCCGAACTCCCGGTGGAGAAGTGCACGGCCGGTCCACGAAAGCGCGGAAATACCGGCGTTGTAGGTGGCTGGTCCCGGATCGCCGCGCCCCCGGACGCACGCGGAGCCGGAACCAACCATCTATAGGCTGCCCGCCGGTGGTCACCATGGACAAGATCGTCGCCCTCTGCAAGCGGCGCGGCTTCATCTTCTCCGCCTCCGAGATCTACGGCGGGATCGCCAACACGTATGACTACGGGCACTACGGCGTCCTCCTGAAGAACAACGTCATCGCCCAGTGGTGGAAGGCGATGATCCAGGAGCGCGAGGACATCGTGGCGCTCGACTCGGCGATCATCCAGCATCCCCGGGCCTGGGAGGCGTCCGGGCACCTCGAGGGCTTCACCGACCCGCTCGTGGACTGCAGGACCTGCAAGCGGCGCTTCCGCGCCGACCACATCGAGGAGGAGCGATCCGGCCAGGGCGGCCACCCCGAGGTCCGCTGCGGCAGGGCGCCGTCGAAGCTTCCGGGCGACCACCCCGACTGCGACCTGACCGACCCGCGCGAGTTCAACCTGATGTTCGAGACGACGATCGGGCCCGTGAAGGACTCCGCGTCCACCGTCTTCCTGCGTCCCGAGACCGCGCAGGGAATCTTCCTCGATTTCAAGGCCACGCTCCAATACGCGCGGCGCAAGCCGCCCTTTGGCATCGCGCAGGTGGGAAAGTCGTTCCGCAACGAGATCACCCCCGGCAACTTCATCTTCCGCACGCTCGAGTTCGAGCAGATGGAGATGGAGTACTTCGTGCCGCCCGACGAGGCGGAGCGCTGGCACCAGTACTGGCTGCGGGAGCGGATGGCGTGGTACGAGCGGCTTGGCCTCGACGCGCAGAAGCTACGGCTCCGCGCGCACGGCCCCGAGGAGCTCTCGCACTACTCGAGCGCGACGAGCGACATCGAGTACCTCTACCCCATCGGATGGTCCGAGCTGGAGGGGATCGCGAACCGGGGCGACTTCGACCTGACCCAGCACGCCAAGTATTCGGGCGAGAAGCTCGAGTACGTCGACACCGCGACGCAGGAGCGCTACGTCCCACACGTGGTCGAGCCCGCCGGCGGGGTGGGCCGGACGATTCTCGCGCTGCTGTGCGACGGCTACCGCGAGGAGGAGGTGGAGGGCCGCCAGCGGACGGTGCTGCGCCTCCACCCGCAGCTGGCCCCGGTCAAGGTGGCCGTACTGCCGCTCGTGAGCCGCGGCGGCATGCCGGAGCTGGCGCGCGAGATCTACATTGGCCTGCGCGGGCGGATTCCGGCCGAGTACGACGATGGCGGCTCGATCGGGCGCCGCTATCGTCGCCAGGACGAGATCGGCACGCCGTGGGGCGTCACGGTCGACGGCCAGACACTCGAGGACCGCACCGTCACGCTGCGCGATCGCGACACGCTGGAGCAGGAGCGGGTGGCGATCGACGAGCTCGGGGCCGAGCTCGAGCGCCGGCTCGCGGCGGGAGGCCTCTGAGTACTAACCGGCGCCGAGCATCTGCCGCGCAAGTCGCAGCCCGAGCCCGAAGGCGGCGTCCCGGTCCCAATCAGGGTCCGTGATCACCTGGATCCCGAAGCCGTCGCCGAGGGCCAACAGCATCGAGGCCACCGCCTCGGGCGCTGCCTGGAGGGTGACCACGCCCGAGCGCTCCTTCTCGCGCAGCGCAACGGCCATGTGGTCGCGCCAGCGCCGATACAGCTCCGCAAGCTCGGCGCGGATCTCCTCCGAGTGGCGGGAGGCGCTGAGCATCTCGTAGATGACGGCCTGGCTGCTGGGCTCGCCGAGGAACTCCTCGAGTCCGATGACGAGCGCCTGCATGACCTCGTCGACGCTGGCCGCGCCCGCCAGCCGCTCGTCCATCGCCCGGATACGGTGGTCGCAATCCTGGCGCACCACCTCCACGAGCAGGCGTTCCTTTGAGCCGAAGTAGTAGTGGAGGAGGCCGCGCGAGACTCCCGCCTCGCGCGCCACGTGGTCGAAGGTCGACCCGGCCGCTCCGCGGGTGGCGACGCTGGCCCGCATCGCGGCGATGATTCGCTGGGCCTTGTCGCCCTCGAGCCTGCTCGGCGGGGCCAGTGAGGCTTCCATCGCGGCCGCGAGTCTAGCTGGCCGGCCAGCCAGAAGCGATCTCCCGTCGCGGACGTGCAGGGTACCGCTACGTGACCCCGGCGCCGACCGTCGGCGCCGGCTCGCGCGTCTCCACGATCTCGTCGTACTCGTCGGGGCGGGTCTCGTCCAGGCGGTCGGCACGTCCGCGCCGGCCGAGGACGAGCGTGATCAGCGCCGCCACGACCAGGTTGAGCGCCAGCGCCACGAGCCCGGTGTACGCGGTCACGCCGAGCACCGGCACCTCCCACACCGGGGCGAAATCCTGGGAGCTGGCGATCCAGGTGCCGACGACCATGCCGACGAGCCAGCCCGCCAGGAGGCCCCAGCGGTGGAACCAGCGCGTGTACAAGGCGATGATCACGGCCGGAAGGGTCTGAAGCATCCACACGCCGCCGAGCAGCTGTAGGTCGATCGCGTACTGCGTCGGCAGGAAGATGATGAACACGAGAGCGCCGACCTTGACGATCAGAGAGACGATCTTTGCCACCTGCGCCTCCTCGCGATCCGAGGCGTCCGCCCGCACGAACTCCTTCCATACGTTGCGTGTGAACAGGTTGGCGGCCGCGATCGACATGACCGCCGCCGGTACCAGCGCTCCGATCGCGATCGCGGCGAAGGCGACGCCTAGGAACCAGGACGGGAACATGTCGACGAACAGCGCGGGCACCGCGTGGTTCGGCTCGGTCACCGCCAGCCCCGCCGCGATCGCCATGTAGCCGAGCAGCGCCATGAGGCCGAGCAGGAGTGTCCACGCGGGCAGCAGCGACATGTTGCGGCGCACGACGTCTTGGGAGCGCGAGCTGAGGACCGCCGTGAGCGCGTGCGGGTACAGGAACAGCGCCATGGCCGAGCCGAGTGCGAGCGAGGCGTACGCGACCTGGGCGTCGGGTGTGCCCGGAACGAGCGCACCGGGCTCGTCGCGCTCGGGGAGCGCCTCTGAGGCGGCGCCGAAGATGTTGTCCCAGCCACCGAGCTGCGACGGGATGTAGATGATCGCCACGATCACGGTGGCGTAGATCAGCGTGTCCTTTACGACCGCGATCAACGCCGGGGCGCGCAGGCCGCTCGTATACGTGTAGGCGGCCAGGACCGCAAAGGCGATGATCAGCGGCCACTCGCCTTGGATGCCCAGGCCCTCGAGCACCACCTGGATCCCCACCAGCTGAAGCGCGATGTAGGGCATCGTGGCGAGCAGGCCGGTGAACGCAATCGCGGTGGCGAGCCCGCGGCTCGAGTAGCGCCCCTTGACGAAGTCGGCGGCGGTCACGTAGCGGTGCTTCGAGGCCACGGACCAGAGGCGCGGCATGACGAGGAAGGCCAGCGGGAAGACCAGGACCGTGTACGGGAGCGCGAAGAGCCCGCCGGCGCCGACGGCCCATACCAGAGCCGGCACCGCGATGAAGGTGTAGGCCGTGAACAGGTCGCCGCCCAACAGGAACCAGGTGATCACCGTGCCGAAGCGCCTGCCGCCGAGGCCCCACTCGTCCAGCTGTGCGAGGTCGCCACGCTTCCAGCGAGCGGCGACGAAACCGAGCACCGTCACGAGCAGGAACAGCGCGCAGAAGACCGCAATGGCGACGCCGTCGACCTCGAAGCTCATGTTCGCCGGAACCTCTCGGTGGGACGCCTCGCGGCGGGCTCACGGGTACGCGTCCTCCGATAGACGAAGTAGGTCAGGCCGGCGGTGAGCGGGACCCAGGCGAACTGGTACCAGTAGAAGAAGGGGAACCCGAGCAGCTCGGGGTCCTCCGTCGCGTACAGCGGCGGATAGAGCAGACCCAAGAAGGGCACCGCCAGAAGCAGGTACCAACGTCGCATCTCATAAATGCGTTCCCGGGGCGCAGCCGCCCAAACGAAAGAGCGCCCAAAAAGGGCGCCCCTTCACATCACGCGCTCGCCGTCGCGCCTAGCTGGTGCCGACGGGCTCGCTCTCGCTCTCGCTCGAGCTCGCGCCGGCGGGCGGCTCGGGCGTCGTGCTCGCGGTGTACTCGAACTCCTCCTCGGCGCCGAAGAGCGTGTCGAGGACCTTCTTGCGCAGGCCCTCGCTGAGGGCGAGAGCCAAGCCGGCCCCGACGACCGCGACGAGCAGCACGCGACCCTTGCGACGCTTCTTCTTCTTTTTGCCGCGCAGCGAGTCGGCGGCGTCCTTCAGCGAGCTTGCCGCCTCCTTGAGCTCGCGCTGCACCTTCTTGTCCTCGGTCACGGCCTTCACGGGCCCCTTGCTGTTCGACATCCGCGTGTACGCCTTGCGCGCAGACTCGAAGGCGCTGCGGAGGTTCTCGCGCAACTCCGGGTCCTCCATGACCCGCTGTACGTAGGGGTTCGAGCGGATCGCCTTGCCCGCGGCGAACGCTCCGGCTCCGGCCTGCGCTGCCTTCTTCTTAGGTGCCATTGGTCTCCTCGATCCGCTGTCGGCTGCGAACACTCTACCCGGCCGCGGCGGCAGCGGCAGTGACACGACGGCGACGGGCGGGCTTCTCGAGCGCGGCCTCGAGTACCTCGTCGACGCTGTCGACGAGGGTGAACTTCATGCGCTTGCGGAGGTGCTCCGGGATGTCGTCGATGTCCGGCTCGTTTGCGCTTGGGATGATCAGACGGTTGATCCCCGCCCGCTGGGCGGCGAGCGCCTTCTCCTTGAGACCGCCGATCGGGAGCACCTGGCCGGTGAGGGTGATCTCGCCGGTCATCGCGGTGTCGGCGCGCACCGGGCGACCCGTCAGGCGCGAGGCGAGCGCCGTGGCCATCGTTATGCCGGCGCTGGGGCCGTCCTTCGGGGTCGCGCCGGCCGGCACGTGGACGTGCAGGTCGTGGGTGCGAAACCAGTCGTCTGGGACGTTGCCGTCGAGCGACGCTACGGCGTTCTTCACGTACGAGAGTGCCGCCTCGGCCGACTCCCTCATCACGTCGCCGAGCTGTCCCGTGATCTGGAGCTTGCCGTCGCCGGGGTAGGCGGTGGCCTCGACGAACAGCACGTCGCCGCCGACCGGCGTCCAGGCCAGGCCGGTCGCGACCCCCGGCTCGCCGGTGCGCCGCTTCACGTCGGGCTGGAAGCGACGCTTTCCGAGCAGGTCGATCACCGTGTTCGCGCGGATCGTGCGCTTGGAGCGGCGAGTGCCCTCGGCAAACTCCCTCGCCACCTTGCGGCAGACGGCGCCGATCTGGCGTTCGAGGTTGCGCACGCCCGCCTCGCGCGTGTAGCCGTCGATGATCACGTCCAGCGCCTCGTCGGTGAACTGGATCTTCGAGCGCCCCAAGCCGTTGCGCTCCATCTGGCGCGGAACCAGGTAGCGCTTCGCGATCTCGCGCTTCTCCTCGTGCGTGTAGCCGGCGAGCTCGATGATCTCCATGCGGTCGCGCAGCGCCGGCGGCACCGTGTCGAGCAGGTTCGCGGTGCAGATGAAGAAGGCGTTCGATAGGTCGAACGGCAGGTCGAGGTAGTGGTCGCGGAAGGTCGAGTTCTGCTCGGGGTCGAGCACCTCGAGCATCGCGCTGGCAGGGTCGCCGCGGAAATCCGCTCCCATCTTGTCGATCTCGTCGATCATCAGCACCGGGTTGTTCGAGCCGGCGTCGCGCAGCGCGCGGATGATCGTCCCGGGCAAGGCGCCGATGTAGGTCCGGCGGTGTCCGCGGATCTCCGACTCGTCGCGCACGCCGCCCACCGAGATGCGCTCGAAGGAGCGACCCATGGCCTCGGCGATCGATCGTCCGAGCGACGTCTTGCCGACGCCGGGGGGACCGACGAAGCAGAGAATCGAGCTGCGCGCGTCCGGCTTCAGCTTGCGCACCGCGAGGAACTCGAGGATCCGGTCCTTGACGTTCTCGATGTCGTAGTGGTCGCGGTCCAGGGTCTCGCGCGCGTGCCCCAGATCGAGGTTGTCCTCGGTCGACTTGGACCACGGAAGCGAGGCGATCCACTCGAGGTAGGAGCGGATCACCCCGTGCTCGGCTGACTGAGGCGGCAGCCGCTCGAAACGCGCGAGCTCGCGCTCGGCCTGCTTCCAGGCGTGCTCGGGAAGTCCCGCCTGCTCGAGCTCCTGGCGCAGCTCCTGCGCCTCCGCCTGCGTCTCGTCGACCTCGCCCAGCTCCTCCTGGATCGCCTTCAGCTGCTGGCGAAGGAAGTACTCGCGCTGGCCCTTCTCCATCTCGGACTGGACCTGAGTCTGGATCCTCGAGCCGATCTCGACCAGCTCGAGCTCGCGGGCGAGGATCTCCGACAAGAGCCGGAGGCGGCGGGCGACGTTCACCTCCTCGAGCAGCTGCTGCTTCTCCTCCGTCTTGATCCGCAGCGCGCCGGCGATCACGTGCGCCAGCTCCGAGGGATCGTCGAGGTTGGTCACCGCGAGCTGGAGCTCCTCCGGCAGGTAGGGAACCTCCTGGATGATGCGCGAGAACGTCGCCTGCACGTTGCGGTGGAGCGCCTCGAGCTCGGGCGCGGGCTCGAGCTCGTCCGGCGCCTCCTCGATGCGGGCGATGAAGTATGGGTCCGTGTCGATGAAATCGACGATCCGGACGCGCTGGGCGCCGTGAACCAGGATGCGCAGCGTGCCGTCGGGCACCTTCAACATGCGGGCGACCACCCCGGCGACGCCCACCCGATAGAGGTCCTCGGGCGTCGGGTTCTCGGTCTCGGGGTTCTTGGACGCGGCCATGGCCAGCATCCGGTTGCCGGCGAGCACGTCGTTGACGAGCCTGACCGAGCGCTCCTGGCCGATCGCGAGCGGGGTGAGCGTCTCGGGGAATGGCACGCTGTCGCGCAGCGGCAGGATCGGCAGGGACTCGGGGAGGGTCGTGCGGACGGTGGCCTCCCGGGGCTCGCCGTCCGCCGATGGGATGTGAATGCTCATCCGTCCTCGATGGGCACCCGCCGCGCCGACCGGTCCGGGCGCGCGAGCGGGATCTCCACCTCGAGGATGCCGTCCTCGTAGGAGGCCCGCGCCGCGTCCGGAACCACCTCGGCGCCCAGCTCGACCAGGCGACGGAAGGGACCGTGCTCGATCTCGATCTGCTGGTAGAGGCGGCCGGCGGCCTCCGCGGGACGACGCTCGCCCGCGATGAGGAGCTGGCGGCCGCGGATCTCCAGAGCCACGTCCTGAATGTCGACGCCGGCCAGCTCGGCCTTCACCACCGCCCGCGGCGGATTGTCGGTGTAGTAGACGTCGACCGAGGGCGAGAAGCCGCGGCCACGGAGCCCGGTCTGGCGCTCGAACACGTCGCCGAACAGCTCGTCGATCTCGCGCCGCATGCGCTCGAAGTTCGCGAAGAGATCGCGCTGTGAGGCCACGGTCCGAGGATAACGGCGGGACCACCGCCTGGAATAGCGGGGCCCGATCGCACGTCCTTGCATGTGAGGAGCGATCCGCGATGACCCGTCCCGACGACCCCGAACACTCCGAGCTCACAGCGCTCGCCGACGGCACTCTCTCCGGCCGCCGCCGGCGGCGACTGGAGGAGCGGCTGGCGAGCGAGCCCGAGCTGCGCGCCGAGCTCGAGCGACAGCGACTGGGGGTCGAAGCCCTGCGCTCGACCGACGTCGCGGCCCCGGCGGGTCTGCGTGAGCGCATCGAGGCGGAGCGCGAACGCGCTCGCCGCCCGAAGCCCCGCAGGCGCCTGGCGCTCGGCGGCGCGCTCGCGGGCGCCGCGGCGGCATGCGCACTGGCCATCGGGCTGGTTCTCCCCGATGGCGCCGGCGCCCCGACGGTCGTCGAGGCCTCCGAGCTCGCCGAGCGCCCGTCCTCCGGGCCGGCGCCGCGTCCCGGTCGCCCCGACCTGCTCGTCGCCCGCGCCTTCGGCCTGCCCCTCCCCGACTGGGCCGAGGAGTTCGGCTGGACCGCGACCGGCGTGCGCCGCGACAGGATCGACGGGCGCGACGCCGTGACGGTCTTCTACGAGAAGCAAGGGCGGCGGATCGGCTACACGGTCGTATCGGGCGACCGGATCGACCCACCCGACGGCGCCGCCTCCGCGTCGCGCGCGGGCGCACCCCTCCGCTATGTGAGCGATCGCGGTCGCCTCATCGTCACCTGGGAGCGCGACGGCCTCACGTGCATTCTCTCGGGCCGGGGCGTGGCGCCCGGCGTCCTGATCGACCTCGCCGGCTGGCGGGCGCAGGGCAAGCTCTAGCCCCGAGCTGGGAGCCCCCCAGAGCGGTTTAGGGATTCCCCCCATACCGCCGGGCCCTGGCATGCCAGATGCTCCTTGGCGTGAGCGCAACAGCCGTCATCGAACACACTTCCTCTCCCGGGCGAGAGCTCGACCCCGCGCGCCTCGGAGACCACATCGACCGCCTCTACCGTGCCGCCCTCGGCCTCTGCGGCTCGCACGCCGACGCCGAGGACCTCGTACAGGAGACATTCGTCGCCGTGCTTCGCCGGCCGCGTTTGCTCCGCTCAGACGACGACGTCGGCTACCTCCTCCGGGTGCTCCGCAACACCTTCTACTCCCGATACCGGGCGGAGAGCCGCCGGCCCAGGTTCGCCGACCTCGGCGAGCACGAGGAGCTCGCGGAGCCGCGTCCGGGCCTGGCTCCGGAGGCCGTGGTCGCCTCGCGCGAGGTGCTGTCCGCCGTGGCCGCCCTGCCCGTGCCCTATCGCGAGGCCGTGGCGGCCGTCGATCTGGCCGGGCTCAGCTACCGGGAGGCCGCACGCGCCCTCGACACGCGCGAGGGAACGATCATGAGCCGCCTGCACCGTGGCCGCGGCCAGGTGGCCAAGGCGCTCGGCTACACCTCGTAGACCTCGCCCTCGCGCGCCACGTCCACGGCCCCGCCGAACGTGCTCGCCGCCTCGGCGCGCGCCCACTCCGCGTCGAGCTCGTCCGAGATGTGGACGAGCAGCAACCGCCTGGCCCCTGCGTCGCGCGCCTGCTGGCCGGCCTCGGCCGGGGTGAGATGGCCGCGAGTCCCGGTGCGCTCGGGCCGGGGCAGGGTCGCCTCCACGAGCATGAGCTCGGCCTTGCTCCCGAAGTTCGTGAGGGCGTCGGTCGGGCTGCAGTCGGCCCCATAGACGATCCGGCCGGAGCCGTTCCGAGAGCTGATGCACATCGCGTAGGTCTCGGTGAAGTGCGGAACGGGCGTGAACTTAACCCGCACCGGCCCGATCTGGAGCGCGCTCCCGCCGTCGTACTCCTGAAGATGGAAGGCGTTCTCGATCAGGTCCTCGTTGCCCCAAGCGCCGACGACCCGCCGGAACGTCGCTCGCGCCCCGGGCGGTGCGTGAAGGTGGGGTCGGGCGGGGTTGTCGGTACCCGGCCAGCGGTCGACCGGCACCGGCTGCTGGCGCGGCGCGTACGTAAGCGCGTAGGAGTAGGGAACGAGGTCCAGGAAGTGGTCGGCGTGCAGATGCGAGATCACGACGGCGTCGACGTCCACGTAGTCGATCCGCTGGCGCAGCTTGGCGAACACGCCGTTCCCGCAGTCGACGAGGATGGCGGTGCCCTCCTCCTCGATGAGATAGCCGGAGCACGCGCCCCCGGCGTCCTGCCAGGACGGCGACTTGCCGAGGATTGTGAGCCGCATGTAAAAGGCAGACTATCCGGCGGATCTGCGCCGTTTCCAGTGCTCGGCGGCGAGCACTACGCAGCTACTATGCGTGCGGCTCGGGGAATGCGTAGGCCGCCGTGGTGCGCGCCGTCCGGAACACGAAGGCGAGCTGGCGCTCCGGGGCCAGGCCGCGCTCGGCCGGGCGGAAGGTCGTGCAGGGCTTGCCGAGGTCGAGGGCGCAGAGGCCTCTCTGGTGGAAGTAGCAGTCCTCGCAGCGGACGGGCTTCGGCTTCGGCACGGCTCCGGATCCTGCACTACCGCCCGGCGCCGTTCCAGGCCCCTTGTCGCAAATCGCTCGTTTTTCCTTTCGCCGCACATTGCAGGGTCTTCGCGGGAGCGCCCGCTCCTAGCGGTTTTTCGAGGGGGGCGAACTTCCGCCGACGGCGGGGCGCGCGGATCGGGAAGGATTCGATCGATGGAGCTGATCACCGGAGCCAGCGGTTACGTGGGCGGCCGCCTCCTGCGGCGCCTCGCCGGCGAGGGTCGGCGCGTGCGGGCGCTCGCCCGCGTCCCCGAGCGGGTGGAGCGGCTGCCCGGAGTCGAGGTGCGGCGCGGCGACGTCCTCACGGGGGAGGGGCTGGCTGGCGCACTCGAGGGCTGCCGGACCGCGTACTACCTCGTGCATTCGATGGAGCCGGCAGCCGGGGGCGACCACTTCGCCGGCCGCGACCGGCGCGCCGCCGAGGCCTTCGGCCGCGCGACGGCCGCGGCGGGCCTGGAGCGGATCGTCTACCTCGGCGGCATGGCGCCGGCTGGAGTCCCGTCGCCGCATCTCGGCTCGCGCCTCGAGGTCGAGAGGATCCTGCTCGACGCCGTGCCGCGGTCAACCGCCCTGCGCGCCTCCATCGTCGTCGGGGCCGGCTCGCCCTCCTTTCGCGTCCTGGTGCGGCTGGTGGAGCGCCTGCGCGTGCTGCCGCTGCCGCGCTGGCGATCGAACCGCACCCAGCCGATCGACGAACGCGACATGATCGAGTTCCTCGCAAGGACGCCGCAGACGCCCGCGGCGGCCGGGCGATCGCTCGACGTCTGCGGGCCGGACCTGATGACGTACGGCGAGATGATCGAGCGGATCGCCGAGGCGATGGGCGTCGGGCGCCTCCCGCTGGAGCTGTCCGCCTCGCTGACGCCCCCGGCGAGCGCGATCGTGGCGGCGGTGAGCGGCCAGCCGGTCGAGCTCGTGCGCCCCCTGATGGAGAGCCTCGAGTCGGACGTCCTGCCTCGCGACGCCGACGAGGCTCCGCGCCTATACGGCTTCCGACCGCGCAGCTTCGAGCGCGCCGTGGAGCACGCGCTTCGGGAATGGGAGTCCCTGGAGCCCCTTGGGGCGCGATGAAGGTCGAGCGCACCGTCGAACTGGCCGCACCGCCCGAGCGCGTCTACGAGCTCGTGATGGACCCCTCGCGCTTGGACGATTGGGTCACGATCCACTCCGGACTGGAGGGTGACCCACCCGCCCGCCTCGAGCGGGGATCGAAGCTCACCCAGTGGCTCCGGCTCGCGGGGCGGAGGTTCAAGGTCCGCTGGACCGTCGTCGAGAACGAGCCGCAGGCCCGGGTTGTGTGGGAGGGCAGGGGCCCGGTGACCACGCACGCGCGGGTCGAGTACCGGTTCTCCCCAAACGGCGAGGGCACACGCTTCTCTTACGTGAACGAGTACGTGCTGCCCGGGGGTCCGTTCGGCCGCCTCGCCGGTCGCACACTCGCGCGTGTGACCGCGAAGGAGTTGGACGCAACTTTGCAGCGATTGAAGTCACTAGTAGAGTAACCGTTAATGGCTGACTTTCTGGATGAAAAACGCAACGAGATAGACGCGCGTATGCGCGAGCTTCGCCCGCTGGTGGACGAGTATCAGCGGCTCGAGAAGGCGGCCGCCGCGCTCGCGGGCGTGGGCGGCGGGACGGCGCCCACCCGGCGGCGCCGTGCGAGCGGCCGCCGGGGCCGGCCACGCGGAACGGGCACGCGTTCGAAGCAGGCCCTCGAGCTGGTCCGCGCCCGGCCCGGCATCACCATCGGTGAGATGGCCGACGCCATGAAGATCAAGGCGAACTACCTGTATCGAGTGATGCCCGCGCTCGAGGCCGAGGGCCAGGTGAGAAAGCGCGACCGGGGCTGGCACCCGGCCTAGACGAGGCCGAGCCCCCTCACGGCGTCGCGCTCCTCCTTCAACTCGTTCACCGTTACCTCGAGCTTCGACTGCGAGAAGTCGTTCAGCTCGAGCCCCTGGACGATCTCCCAGTTCGCGTCGGAGCAGCGGCACGGGAAGGATGAGATCAGTCCCTCATCCACCCCGTATGAGCCGTCCGAGGGCACCGCCATGGAGACCCAGTCGTCCTCCGACGTCCCGAGCACCCAGTCGTGCACGTGGTCGATCGCCGCGTTGGCGGCGGAGGCGGCGCTCGAGGCGCCACGCGCCTCGATGATGGCCGCGCCGCGCTTGCCCACCGTCGGGATGAAGTCGTTCTCGAGCCAGTCCTGGTCGTTCACGACCTCCGCCGCAATCCGACCCTTCACCCGCGCGTTGAAGAGGTCGGGGTACATCGTGGGCGAGTGATTGCCCCACACCCCCATGTGAGTGATGTCGGAAACCAGGCAGCCGGCCTTCTTCGCAAGTTGCGCGAGGGCGCGGTTGTGGTCTAGCCGCGTCATCGCGGTGAACCGCTCGCGTGGCATCCCCGAGGCGTTCGACATCGCGATCAACGCGTTGGTGTTGGCGGGATTGCCGACGACCAGCACCCGCACCGAGTCGTCGGCGTGCGCGGCGATCGCCTCCCCCTGTGGCTTGAAGATTCCGCCGTTGGCTTCGAGCAGGTCCGAGCGCTCCATCCCCTTGGTGCGGGGACGCGCACCCACGAGCAGGGCCACCTCCGTCCCGTCGAAGGCCTGGTTCGGGTCATCGTGGATGTCGATCCCTCGGAGAAGTGGGAAGGCGCAGTCGTCGAGCTCCATCGCGGTGCCCTCGGCGGCCTTCACCGCGTCGGGGATCTCCAGCAGGTTCAGATGCACGGGCGTCTCCGGACCCAGCATCTGCCCGCTCGCGATGCGGAACAGCAACGCATACCCGATCTGGCCGGCGGCGCCCGTAACGGTTACAACGGTCATCGCATCTCCTCGATAACTGCGTCGGCGAACTCACTGGTACCCACAGCCGAGGGATCGTCACGCGTGGGTTTTAGGTCGTAGGTGACCTTGTCGCCCTTCCGGATCACCTCGGCGATCCCGCGCTGCATCCGGTCCGCCGCCTCCGTCTCGTTCAGGTGACGCAACATCAGGACTCCCGAGAGCAGCAGCGCCGTCGGGTTCACCTTGTTCTGACCCTTGTACTTGGGCGCCGAGCCGTGGGTGGCCTCGAAGATCGCCCCGCTGGTTCCGATGTTGGCGCCGGGCGCGAGCCCGAGACCGCCGATCATCCCGGCGCCGAGGTCGGACACGATGTCGCCGTAGAGGTTCGGCAACACGACCACGTCGTACTCCTCCGGGCGCGATACCAGCTGGTTGCAGAGGTTGTCGATTATCCGGTCCTCGAACTCCACCTCCGGGTGACGTTCGGCCACCCGGCGCGCCACCTCGAGGAACAGGCCGTCGGAGAACTTCATGATGTTGGCCTTGTGGGCGGCGGTTACCTTCCGGCGACCGTTGTCCTTCGCGTAGGCGAAGGCCGCCTCGACGATTCGCTCCGAGCCGAAGACCGAGATCGGCTTGATCGAGATACCGGACTCGTCGCGCGTCGGCGAGTCGAGCTCGTTGGCCAGGAAGTCGCGCAGCCTCTCGACCTCCTCGGATCCTCTCTCGAACTCGATCCCGGCGTACAGGTCCTCGGTGTTCTCGCGCACGATCACGACGTCGGTCTCGGGAAAGCGCGTGCGTACGCCCTCATAGGCCTTGCACGGGCGAATGCAGGCGTAGAGGTCGAACTCCTTGCGCAGGGCGACGTTGATCGAGCGATGGCCCGAGCCCACCGGTGTTGTGGTCGGTCCCTTGATGGCGACGCCGTGCTCGCGGATCGAGGCGAGCGTGCGGTCGGGCAGCGGGTTGCCCTCCCGCTCGTAGACGTCTATCCCGGCGTCCTGGAAGTCCCAGTCGAACTCGACGCCCGTGGCCTCGAGCACGCGCCTCGTCGCCTCGGCGATCTCGGGCCCGGTGCCGTCGCCCGGGATGAAGGTGACCCGATGAGTCAAGACTGTCCTTTCTCTGCAGGTGAGCGGCGCATTCTTCCAAGGCGGGCCTTGGCCAAGGCCGCTCCGGTCAGGCGGAAGCCTCCGCCGGGCGTCCGCCGGGCTGCGCCACGAAGTCGCGCCGGCGCACGAGCGCTAAGGCGAGAATGCCGCCGACGAAGGCGACCACGGCGCCCACGATCAGGATCTCGTTCAGACCGTCGATGAACGCGCGCTGAGCCGCCACGACCAGCGTGTCGCGGGCCGCGGGCGGGGCCGCGCGCGCCGCGCTCTCCACCGCCCCCGAGTTCACCGCCTCCGAAAGCCGGTCCTCGGCTCCGGGCGGCAGCGGCAGGCGGGCGAGCGCCGCGCCAAGCTCGTCGGTGATTTTGGCCTGGAAGAGTGCGCCCAGGCCCGCTATTCCAGTGGCCGTGCCGACCTGTCGGAAGGTGCCGTTGATCCCTGACGCGGCGCCGCTTCGCCGCGGCTCGACGACGCCGACCGCGGTTGTTGCAAGTGCTGGGTTGACGAAGCCGATTCCCACTCCGGCCAAGATGAAGCCGGGGAGCAGCGTGGTCCAGCCATCCGAGGGATCGATGCCCCCCATGAGCAACAGGGCGCAGCCGACGAGGACGAGGCCCCCGCCGAGGAACCCGCGCACCGGAAGCCGCTCCGCGAGCTTCCCCGCAATCGGCGCGGCGATGAACGCCAGCAGGGAGATCGGCAGGAACCGCAGGCCCGCCTCGAAGGGCGAATAGCTCAGGATGTTCTGGAGGTAGAGGGTCAGGTAGAGGAACATCGCGAATATCGACGCGTGCAGCGAGAAGGCCACGATCTGAGCCCCGGTGAAGGCCGGCTTTCGGAACAGGCTCAGGTCCAGCATTGGCTGCGCGATGCGCAGCTCGGTCACGATGAACACGACCAGCAGGAGGACGGTGGCCACGAACAGGCCGACGATGAACCCGCCCCCCCAGCCCTCGTCGTTTCCGCGGATGAGCGCAAGCACGAGGCAAAAGAGCGCGCCGCTGAAGGTGACCAGGCCGACGTAGTCGATCCTGGCGCTCGGGTCGAGCTCCGATTTCGGCACCCGCGCCAGCGTCATAGCGGCCGTTGCGAGCCCGATCGGCACGTTGACGAAGAAGATCCACTCCCAGCCGAGACCCTCGGTGAGCGCCCCACCCACCAGCGGCCCGACCGCCACCGCGAACCCGGTGGTGGCGCCCCAGAGGCCAAAGGCGGTGCCGCGCTCGTTCGGGGGGAACTCCTGCGCGATGAGGGCGAGCGATGTAGCGAACATCATCGCCCCGCCGATGCCCTGCACCCCCCGGAACAGGTTCAGCATCGTCGGCGTGGTCGAGAGACCGCAGATCAGCGAGGCGAGCACGAACAGCCCGAGCCCGATGACAAAGATCCGGCGCCGGCCGAGCAGGTCGGCCAGCGAGCCCATGGCCAGCATCAGCCCGGCGAGTCCCAGCGCGTACGCGTCGACCACCCACTGCAGGTCGGTGAAGCTCGCCCCCAGCTCGCGCCGGATGTCCGGGAGGGCGACATTCACGACAGTGATGTCGAGCAGCAGCATGAAGATGGACAGGCAGACGGCCAGCAGGGTCCACCATCTGGAGGCCATGGCCTCCTTGTCTCCGTTTGCCTCGAGGCCTACGCCTTGGCACGACCTGCCACCATCACCTGGACAAATGCTCGGCGGCACCACCCTCCAGCTCGCGCGCGTCTTCGGGATCCGAATCGGCGTGGACGTGACCTGGTTCATCGTCCTATTCCTGATCATCTGGTCGCTCACGGGCTACTACGAGGACGTCGCCCCCGGCTCCAACGCGTTCGTGCTCGCGACGGTGAGCGCGCTGGCGTTCTTCCTCTCGATCGTGCTGCACGAGCTCGGTCACGCGTGGGTCGCCATTCGCAACGGCATCCCGATCGAGGGCATCGATCTGTGGATGTTGGGCGGCGTGGCGAAGCTCGGACGCGACACCGACTCCCCCGGCGTCGAGTTCAGGGTCGCGATCGCCGGCCCGCTCGTCACGCTCGCGATCGTGGCCATCTGCTTCGGGTTGGGCGTAGCCATCTCGAATGCCGACCAGGTGCTCGAGAGCTCGCAGTTCAACGAGGGCGGCGTCCGCGGGGCAAGCACAGCGGTGCTCGGCTACCTCGCCTCGATCAATTTGCTCGTCCTGGTGTTCAACCTGATCCCGGGCTTCCCCCTCGACGGCGGCCGTATCGCCCGGGCGATCGCCTGGTGGCGCACCGGCGACCGCAACCGGGCCACCCGCTTCGCCGCGCGGCTGGGGCGCGGCGTAGGCTGGCTGATGGTGGCCGGGGGAGTGGCGCTGCTCTTCACCGGTTACGAGATCACCGGCGTCTGGATCGCGTTCATCGGCTACTTCCTCGCGCGGGCGGCGCGTTCGGCCGAGACGCAGGCCACGTTCGCCGGCCGCATCGAGCACCTGCGGGTGGCCGACGTCATGGACGCCGAGCCGGTGGCGATCCCCGAGACCCTCGACCTCGAACGCGCCGAGAACGAGTTCTTCCTGCGATATCGCTGGCCCTGGTTCCCCGTCGTGGACGCGGACGGCCACCTCGTGGGCGTGGTCTCGCACGAGGCCGTAGGGAGCGTCCCGGAGCAGGTGCGTCCGTCGCGCCCCGTCGCGTCGGTCATGGCCCGGGACGAGGTGGGCAGCGGCCTGCGGGTGGGCCTCGAGGAGCCGCTCGACGCCCTGCTCGGCCAGGAGGGCCTGGCCCGCCTCGGCGCGATCATGGCGGTCGACCGCGACGGCGTGCTGCGCGGAATCGTGACGGTAGAGGCCCTGCGCCGCGCGCTGCGCGGGGCGGTCACCGCTTAGTGTGCGGCCTGCGCGCCACAGACGGGCGCGCTAGTCCATCAGCGCCCCGCAGCTGACGTTCACGATCGCCGCCGTCATGCTGCGGGCCCAATCGGACGCGGCAAAGGCGGCCGCGTTCCCCACGTCCTCGAGCGTCGCGGCCCGCCCCAGCAGCGACTGGCCCTCGATCAGCTTGACGATGGCGTCACGCCCCTCGAAGCCATCCGGGAGGGTCTCGGGCACGCCCCCGCTGGCGAGCGTGACGACGCGGATTCCGTGTGGGCCCAGCTCGACGGAGAGCTGCCGCCGGATCGTCTCGATCGCGTCGAATGCGACCTGCGTGCCTCCCAGAAAGTAGTCGCGGAGCGGGCCGCTGCGGTCGCCGGGGCCGCCGAAGGCGAGGATCACCCCCGAGCGCTTCGGGATCATGTGGCGCGCGGCCGCCCTCGCGGTCAGGAAGGTCGTCCGCGCGGCGGTCTCCACGGGCGCCATGAAATCGTCGACCGCCATCTCGGCGAGCGGGATCCCATGGGTGTGCGGGTGGGTGATCAGGTTGAAGGAGATGTCGATCCCTCCCGCCTCCGCGGCGACGGCGTCGGCGTGGCGGTCGACCGCCGTCTCGTCCAGCGCGTCCACCTCCGCCGTCTCGGCCGCGCCCCCCGCGGAGCGGATCTCGTCGGCCACCGCCTCGAGACGCTCCAAGGTGCGCCCGGCGAGATGGACCCTCGCCCCCTCCCGGGCGAACGCACGCGCGACCGCACCGCCGATGGCGCCGCCGCCTCCGTAGATGACGGCGCTCTTGTTCTCCAGCAGCACTTCATACCTCCTCCATGGCGGGTTCCGTTGTAGTGGACAGGGCGAAGCGCCGGAACTAATCGGCCGCTGTCCGCACATTCCATAGAATCGGCCCACCCGCCCGCAGATGCCTCAGCACGACGTCCTCGTCATAGGAGCCGGCCTGGCCGGTCAGCGCGCCGCCCTCGCCGCGGCGAGTGAGGGCGCATCGGTGGGGATCATCTCCAAGGTCCACCCGGTCCGGTCCCATTCGAACGCGGCCCAGGGTGGGATAAACGCCGCGCTCGACCCGGAGGACTCGTGGGAGTCGCACGCGTTCGACACGGTCAAGGGCTCGGACTACCTGGGCGACCAGGACGCCATCGAGATCATGTGCCGCGAGGCCCCGGGAGAGCTCCTCGACCTGGAGCACCTCGGTGTGACCTTCCACCGAAACGAGGAAGGTCGGCTCGGCAAGCGCGCCTTCGGCGGCGCCTCCGCCGCGCGCACCTACTACGTGGCCGACATCACCGGCCAGGCGATCCTGCACGTGCTCTACGAGCAGCTGCTGAAGCACGAGGAGGTCTACCGCTACGAGGAGTGGTTCACGACCTCGCTCGTGCAGGACGAGGACGGCCGCATCGCCGGCGCCGTCACCCGCAACATTCGTGACGGCTCCATGGAGCCGTTCGCGGCCAAGGCGGTGATCCTCGCCACCGGCGGCAACGGCCAGATCTACGACCCGAGCACGAACGCACTCATCTGCACCGGCGACGGGATCGCCATGGCCTATCGCATCGGCGCCCCGCTCATGGACATGGAGATGATCCAGTATCACCCCACCACGCTGGCGGGGCTCGGGCTGCTCATCACCGAGGGCGCGCGCGGCGAGGGCGCGCAGCTCTTCAACGCCGAGGGCGAGCGATTCATGGAGAAGTACGCGCCCAACAAGATGGAGCTGGCATCGCGTGACGTGGTCTCGCGCGCCGAGCAGACCGAGATCGACGCGGGCCGCGGATTCCCGGACGGCACGATCGCGCTCGACATCACGGTGGTGCCGCGCAAGCGCATTCACGAGGCCCTGCGGGAGATCGTGAACGTGGGCCGAGACTTCGCCGGCGTGGACATCACGCGCGAGCCGATCCACGTAAAGCCGGGCAATCACTACGTGATGGGCGGGATCAAGACCGACGTTTACGGCGAGACGCCGATTCCCGGCCTCTACGCCGCCGGTGAGTGCGCCTGCGTGTCGGTGCACGGCGGCAACCGGCTCGGCGCCAATTCACTGCTCGACACGCTCGTGTTCGGCCGCCGCGCCGGTGAGCACGCTGCCCGTACGGTGCGGGCCGTGCCGATGCCCGAGCCCGCTCGCTCCAGGCTGCAAGACGAGGAGCACATGATCGGCGCCGTGGTGAGCCGGGCCAGCGGCGAGCGCCGACTGTCCCAGCTCAGGGCCGAGCTGGGCGAGACGATGGACAAGTACGTGGCCGTGTTCCGCGACGAGGATGGTCTGCGCATCGCGCTCGAGACCGTGCGGCGGCTCAAGGAGGAGGCTCGAGACGTAGCCATAGACGACAAGGGCACCGTCTTCAACCAGGATGTCCTGGGCGCCCTCGAGCTGGACTTCATGCTGGACAACGCGGAGTGCACGGTGGTCTCCGCGATCGAGCGCAAGGAGAGCCGCGGCGCCCAGTACCGCACCGACTATCCGGAGCGCAACGACGAGGACTGGCTCAGGCACATCAACGTCCTGCCGAATGGTGGAGAGCCGGAGATCAGCTATTCCGAGGTGACGCTCACCCAGTGGCAGCCCGAGGAACGGACCTATTGAGATGCCGGAATATGAGCTGAAGATCCGCCGCTTCGACCCCGAGTCCGGCGAGGCCGCCTACTGGGCCGACTACACGTCCGAGCTTCCGCCCGAGCGCTCGGTGCTGGACGGCGTGCTCCAGGTGAAGGACCGCGAGGACGCCTCGATCGGCATCCGCTGCTCCTGCCGCGCCGCCATCTGCGGCTCGTGCGGCGTGCGCATCAACGGCCGCTCGCGGCTGGCCTGCAACACCAAGCTCGGGGACGCCGCCGCGGGGGCACGTGACGGCGCGATCACGGTCGAGCCGATGGGCAACATGCCGGTGATCAAGGATCTGATCACGGACATGGAGGCCGTCCACTGGAAGAAGGTCCAGCGCGTCGTGCCCTGGCTGCTGCCGGCCGAGGAGCCGCCCGAGGGACGCGAGTACACGGTGCCCGCCGAGGCGATGCTCGACGTCACCCAGGCCATGGCCTGCATCCACTGCGGCGTTTGCGTCTCCGCCTGCCTCTCGATGGAGGTCGACCCGGACTTCATCGGCCCGGCGGCGTTGGCCAAGGCCTACCGCTTCGTCGGCGACCCGCGCGACGGCGAGCAGGAGGCCCGCCTCAGGGACCTTGCCGAGGATCCGCACGGAATCTACGACTGCACCCACTGCTTCGCCTGCGTGGAGGTCTGCCCGAAGGACGTCGCGCCGATGGACCAGATCATGCGGCTGCGCCGCCGCGCCACAGACGACTTCGGGATAAAGGACTCGAACAACGGCTACGGCCACGAGAAGGCGTTCGTGAAGATCGTCGAGAAGTGGGGCACGCTCTTCGAGGCGCAGCTGCTGCCCCGCTCGTTCGGGGACGGCTCGCTGGCCAAGGGCCAGCTGCGGCCGTCCGGCGCCCGGCAGATGACCGAGAACCTGCCCACGGCGCTACGGGGCCTGCGCTCGGGCAAGGTCAGCCCCAAGAAGGCGCTGGTCCACCCCAAGCTTCCGGACCAGAAGCAGGTGCGGCGCATCTTCAAGGAGGTCGAGTCCCACGGAGAGCGCATCGAGCTGAACCTGTACATCGTCGGCGAACAGAGCGAGGACGCAGCATGAAGCTCGCCTACTGGCCGGGCTGCGTGTCGCGCGGCTTCACGCCGGAGCTGCACGGCTCGACCGCCAAGGTGGCCCCGCTCCTCGATCTCGAGCTGGTCGAGCTCGACCGCGCGAACTGCTGCGGCGCCGGCGTGATCGCCGAGCACAACCAAGAGCTGGTGGACACGCTCAACGCCCGCACGTTCGCGATGGCTCAGACCGTCGAGGGAGCGGCGGGAATGATGAACATCTGCTCGACCTGCCAGGGCGCCCAGTCGGAGTGCCAGGAGCGCCTCGACGCGAGCGGCGGCTACCGCGCCGAGGTCAACTCCCACCTCGCCCCGGAGGGCCTGTCATACGAGTCGGGAGGCTCGTGGTGGAACAAGAACTTCCTCTGGATCCTGGTCGAGGAGATCGGGCTCGACGCCGTGCGCGAACGGGTGCGGCGGCCGCTGTCCGGCCTGCGGATCGCGCCCTTCTACGGCTGCTACATCGTGCGGCCGTCCAAGCGACTCGGCTTCGCCGAGCATCCCGAGCGCGACGTCTACCTCGACATGCTGATCGAGGCCCTCGGCGCGGAGGCGGTGCAGTACGCGGGAGCGCGCAAGTGCTGCGGCTTCCCGGTGATCACGATGAACCGCACGACGTCGCTGCGGCAGGCGGGCCGCCATCTGGCCGACGCGATCGACGCCGGGGCTGACTGCCTCGTCACTCCCTGCCCGCTGTGCCACCTGAACCTCGACCTGCAGCAGCCCGCCGCGACCAAGTTCGTCGAGCGTGATCTCGGCATACCCGTGTTGCACCTGCCGCAGATGGTCGGCCTGGCGCTCGGCCTGGAGCCCAAGGAGCTCGGGATGGGCAAGCACGTGGTCTCGACGGCCGAGGTGCGGCGCAAGGTGGAGGGGCTGGCGGCGGCCGCGGCCTAGATGGTGCCGCGCAGGTCGTCGGGCCTGAGCCCGAACAGCTCTCGCAGCGTCCGTACATACTGGAACGAGCTCTCGCCGCGGGCCGTTTCCAGGCGTGAGGTCGGCTCGTGCAGGAGCCGCGACGCCACCTCCTGCGCCATCGCCTGAAGGCGCTCGCTGTCGGCGTTCGACAGGGACTCCCAGCGCGCCTCGTTCTCCGCGGAGCAGGCGCGCCACGACCGCGCCGCCGCGGCGCTGCGGGGCGGAGACCGGCTGGCCGTGTCGGCGGCGACCTGGATCGTCCTTCGACAGCTCCGACAGCTACCGTTCGAGGCGGGCGATCTTCGTTGCCGATGATCGCCACGTAGACGAGGATCAGCGTGAGGAAGACCACGTAGGCGCCGGCCACGTACTTGCCCGCCTCGTCAAGCGGCAGCGCGGGCACCGCGAGTCACCTCAGTCGAGCGACCTCCGGAACGCGATGACCGCGCCCGGTCCGGCGCTTCGTGAGCGCGTCGGGCGCGAACCGGGGCTCCGCCGGGGTGGAGGTGCGGCGCCTGGACGTTGCTGAGCACGCAGGCGAGCGTCTCGCACGCGCCGTTGTGGTAGAAGGGCGGCGACGGCGTCGATGCCGAGCACGACGGGATGGCGAAGCCGTTCCCCCTGCCGTCGCCGTTGTAGTCGCGCCCGAGCCCGTCGAGCGGCGGCGTCGTCTGCGGGGCCACCGCGTGAAGCCGCGCGCGTGGTCAACTCGGTGGCGCCGATGTTGTTGCCGATCGGGTTGCCCGCGCCGGGCACGCCGAGGTTGAAGGATCCGATGTTGGTGCAGGAACTTGAAGACGTACGGCGCGGCCGACCGGGTTGCCCGCGGCGGCGGAGCCGGGTGCGCGGTCGTTCGGTGACGACCGGCGCGGCCGGCGGGCGGCGACGTGAGTCCTTGATCGAGTTGCTGAAGAGGGTGGTCCCGTGGCAGGCCGCGCAGCCCGCCTGGGTGAAGAGCGCGCTGACCCGGCACGCACCTGTCGCGCGGACAGGCGGTTGCGCCGAGCGCCGCTGCGTGTAACGGGCCGTCCGGCGTGCGGACGGCGAACGCGCACCCACTCCCTCATCGCGGTCTGCGCCGGCACCGCGGTGTTGCTGCCCGGCAGCGTCACGGTCATCTGCTGGCGGTCCGCGTTCGCCTTGCGGGATCGCGTTGATCACGCAGGGCGCCAGGTTGATGTCGCCGTTGTCGCCGATGATCAGGCCGTGGTTGGGGTCGAACGTGCTGGCGGCCGCGGCGGCAGGGGCGTGCACGGGTAGGGCGGCGCGGCGCAGCGGCCCGGGCCCGGAGACGTTGCGGATGTTAGTCGAAGTCCTCGACCTCGTCGAGGATCGCCGAGTAGTTGAGGATCTGCTGCTGGTTGCGGTCGTTCGGGTTGAAGGTCGCGTTGAGCGGGAGCGACTGGCGCGGGCCGGTGCCGAAGGACCAGACGACGCTGTCGGTGAGGCCCTCGAAGTGGCAGCTCGCGCAGGATCTGCCAGCCCTCGCTGGAGAGCCGCTCGCTGGTCGACGGTGTTCCCGGCGGGCGGTTGAAGACGCCGCGCGATCGCGAAGAACATCTCGGCGCCGACCGCGACGATCTCGTCCACCGAGCCCGGGAGCCGGCAGCGCCGCGATAGCGGATGGTCCCGATCACCGGTGTCGTTCTGGAGGTTGACCTTCGTGACGTTGCGCGAGACGAAGTTGTTGACCCAGGCGCCGCGTGCCCTGCTTGTTGACCACGATCCCCTGCGGGTTCTTACCCGCGTTGTCGCCGCTCGTGGCCGGGTTGGCGGGATCGTTGAGGTCGATGTAGCGCGTGGTCGTCGGCCCGCCGGTGAAGCTAGCGTGCCGTTCCCGCGACGTTCAGCTTACCAGAAGGTCGCTGCCGGCGGAGACGGCGTAGGCCGGCTCCGCTGCCGCGCTGATGGTGAACCCGATCGCCCAGGGGTTGCGAAGAAGAGCTTCTTCTTGCCGGCCGGGCGTGCGGGCGCCGAGGTGCAGGTTGAGGAATTGCCGTTGCTGGCGTCGCTCTGGCTGCCGCCGTTGATCGCCGTTGATGACGTTCACGAACGCCTTCGTGCGAGTGTTGAAGCGCTGCGGGCCCTCGGGCGAGGCGGCGATGTTGGGCAGGAAGGCCTGGCCGCCGCGGATCACGATGCTCTGCATCTGGTTCGGCCAGAACGCCAGGGTCGCACGTGTCGCGGTGAAGTCGAGCGCGAAGCCGGTGTCCGCGGCGGCGATAGCGTGATCCCGGGCACGACGGCCGTCGCTCCGCTGATCCTGCTTCGAGCTGCGTGTTGATGTTGACGCGGCAGACGACGTCCCCTTGCCGGCCCTGTCGTTGACCTGCCGGAACCCCGGCCGCTGGAACGAGAAGAAGCTCGTGACGAACAGCTTGCTTGCTGTTCTTGCGTCACCGCCAGGCCGCGCGGCTGGAAGTGGAAGTTGGCGTCTCGGCTGCAGGCGCTGCCGCGCAGCGCCACGTAGCCGAGCACCTCGGGCCTGATCGGCTCCGCCCGCCGTGTTCTCGCGCCGGGTTGCGTCGATGACCGTGATGCGTGTCCTGGCTGCTGTTGGCGACGTAGACGCGCCGGCCGTCAGTGGAGGCGACGATGTTCCACGGCTCGGCGCCGGTGAAGAACATGCCCGTTGCTGCCCGGTCCCCGGTCGACGCCGGCCCTGAAGCTGCGCGGGCTTCGGCGTTCCTGATCCGGATCACGTGACCGTGCCCTCCGCCGCGTTGGCCACATACGCGTAGCGGTTGTTCGGGTCGACCGCCACGCCCTCGGGCTCGTCGCCGACGTTGATCCGCCTGATGCACGGTTGCGACCGGGCGTCGATCACCGACGACGTGGTCGCCGCCCGGGTTGACGACCCAGATCAGCCGGCCGTCGGCCGACATCGTGATCGGGCTGGAGTACGTCGGCGCGGAGAACTGCCGCCGCGCCGAGGCCGGCGCCGTCAACGCGAGCGCAGCAACGACCGATCACGACGACTCGGCCACGAGACGAGCTAGTCGGGCCATACTGGTTGCGCATGCCGGGCTGCATGCCAAGAAGGATCGAACGACGCTAACCCCCCGACCGTTTGGCGAGCGGTATGAAAACTCCTCGGGCTACCGCGCGTCAGGCGGATCGGCCGAGCGCGTCGAGGCGGCGCAGCAGCTCGATCGCCTCGGCCCTCAGCTCCGCAGTCGAGCGCCCGCCAGTCCTCCCGCGAGAGCTTGCCGGTGCGGTAGTCGAGCTCGGCTTCGCGGATCTCGCGGTACTTGGCCTCCTTGGCGGCCTCGAGCTCGGCGCGCTCGGGCGAGCCCGCGGGCCGGCCTCCGCGACCGCGCGCTGGCCCGCAGCGGGCGCGGCGATCACCGCCACGGCGCACGACCACAGCCACCACGACGATCAGGACCTCCATCCGGCGGCCGCGATCGGCGCGCCTCAGGCGCGGCTGAGCTCCCGGGCGACTCGCGCCGCGTACGCCGCGCGTCGCCGGCGCCGGGCGTCCTGCCGGCGCCGGCCAGAGCGCGATCAGCCCGCCCGCGAAGACGACCAGCGCGCCGAGCCAGATCCAGGTGACCAGCGGTGAGACCAGCACCCGGAAGCGTGGCCGGCGCCGTGTCGCTGCCGATAGAGGCGCGACGAGCGGCGAAGCGCCTCCCGAGGGCGGCCTAGCGCTCGGCCGCCGGCAGCGCGTCGCGCCGCTCGAAGACCGCATCCCCTCGCCGGCGATCGCCACGCAGGTTCCGCGATGTCGGGCGAGACGACGGTCCAGAGATCACGCCGCAGACCGCGTGTCCAGGCCGACCTCGCTGGTCGCCTCGCCCTCGAAGTAGCGCGAGACGGCCCCGAGGCTCGGGATCGTTGGCCGCGAAGTAGCTGCGCTCCGGGCGCAGCGTCACGGGCTCGCCGCCGCCGCGGCGCACCCGCAGCTCGGCGCCGAGGTCGATCTTCTCGAGCGAGCCGTTCGCGGCGCACGTCGAGCTGGCGGTCGGGCCGGACGATAGGTCGAGCTCGTAGCCGCTCCACCGCGCGCCGCTCGCCGGGCGCGAGGCGCACGTCGCGCACCTCCTGGAAGGCGGTGGAGGCGGCGATGCCCACGAACAGCAGGGCGATCCCGGCGTGGACGATGTAGCCGCCGTAGCGGCGGCGGTTGCGCCGTACGAGCGACGACGAGCGCCCGCGGCACCGAGTCGTCCGTCATCGCCCGCCGCGCCCGCACGCCGCGCCAGAACTCCTGGCCCACCACGGCGAGCACGAAGGCGGCCAGGCAGAACATGATCAGCGCGAGCGGGCCGGCGCGCCCCGTCGCCCGGGCGCGAGCAGCACCACCAGCTCGACCGCCGACGCCGACCGGCACGAGCAGCGACCCGCCCAGGTTGGCCGCGGTGGCGCGCCGCCAGGCGAAGCACCGGCCCGAGCCCCGACAGCAGCGTGAGCACGAGCGCGAGCGGGACGACGTAGCGCCCGAACCAGGGCGGCCCGACGGACGCCTGGGTCCCGGTGATCGCCTCGGAGATCAGCGGGAAGAAGGTGCCCCAGAAGATGACGAAGCAGAGCGCGACGAGCACGAGGTTGTTGAGCAGGAAGACCGCCTCGCGCGAGAGCAGCGAGTCGAGCCGGTGCTCGGACCGCAGCTATCGGGCGCGCGATCACCACGAGCGCGATCGAGCCCGCGACCATGAGACACGATCAGGACGAGGAAGGGGAGCCCGAGCGTCGAGGCGCCGAAGGCGTGGATCGACTCGAGGATCCCCGAGCGCACGAGGAAGGTCCCGAGGATCGCGAGGATGCCGGTGCGCCAGCACCAGCGAGACGTTCCAGACCTTCAGCATCCCGCGCCGCTCCTGGATCATCACCGAGTGCAGGAAGGCGGTGCCGGTGAGCCACGGCATCAGCGCGGCGTTCTCGCCGCCGTCCCAGGCCCAGTACCCGCCCCAGCCCAGCTCGGCGTAGGACCAGCGCGCGCCGAGCACGATCGCCGATCCCCAGGCACAGCCAGGCGGCGAGCGCGAACGGGCGGGTAGTGCGGATCCACTCGGCCCGAGGCGCCGGGTCACGAGCGCGCCGACGGCGAACGCGAACGGCACCGTGAACAGCGTGTACCCCGAGTAGAGCATCGGCGGGTGGATCATCATGCTCGGGTGGCGGAGGAGCGGGTTCAGCCCGGTGCCCTCCACCGGCGCCGGGCTGAGCCGGGCGAACGGGCTCTCGAGGAAGACGAGCAGGCCGCAGAAGAAGGCGCGCGAGCCCGAGCAGGACGGCGGTGGCGTAGGGGGCGATCTCGCGCGCGCGCCGGCGCGTGATGAACAAGATCGCGCTCGACCAGCCGCTGAGCAGCACCACCCACAGCAGCAGCGACCCCTCCTGAGAGGACCAGACCGCGGTCGCGCGGTAGAAGGCCGGCGTCGTGGTCGAGGAGTGCGTGGCGACCAGCTCGAAGGAGAAGTCCGAGCGCAGGAAGGCCAGCCTCGAGCATCGCGAAGGAGACCGCAGAGGTGCCGGTGAGCGCGTACACCGCGCGGCGGCCCGAGGCGATCCAGGCGCGCCCGTCGCGACCGCGCCGGACGCGACGTTGCGCGTCCGGGCGCCGTAGAGCGAGGCGACGATCCCGTAGAGCGCGATCGCAAGAGCAAGGATCAGCAGCGCGCGGCCGGCCAGCAGCACCAGCGCAGTATCCCCGCCCGCATGCTCCGGCGCAACCCGAAAGCGCGAGGCGGACTGGACAGGGGGAACTACCATTTGGCTGTGCGTCGCGGCTTGCCCTTGGCCGTCATCGCCGCCGCCGCGGCGCTCGTGGGCCTTCTCGCCTACGGCGTCGCCTCCCAGGGCAGGGACACGTCGATCGACGACGCCGTGTCCCGTGGCGAGCGCATCGAGGCGCCCAACTCGTCCCTGCCGGTGCTCGGGGGCGCGGGCGAGCTGTCCCTGGCCGACTACAGGGGCAAGGTGGTGGTGCTGAACTTCTGGGCCTCGTGGTGCCCGCCCTGCATCGACGAGCTGCCGCTGCTCGAGCGCACGCAGCGGCGCATCGAGGGCCGCGGCGCCACGGTGCTGGGCGTCAACTACAAGGACATCCCGGAGGATGCGCTCGAGCTCGCCCGACCGCTTCGGCCTGACCTTCCCGAGCGTGCGGGACCGCGACGGCGAGTACGCCGAGGACTACGCCACCCTGGGCTTCCCGGAGACCTTCGTGGTCGACCGCCAGGGGAGGATCGCGGCCGCTCGCCGCGGCCCGGTCGACCAGCAGTGGCTCGACAACGGCGCTGTCGCCGCTGCTCGCGGAGGGCACGTGAGGCGCGGCCTCGCGCTGGCGTGCGGCGCTGTGCTCGCGCTCGTGCTGTCGGCGGCGCCGCGGCCGCCGACGCCGCGGGCCTCGCTGCCGGACATCGAGGACGAGGTCATGTGCCTCGAGTGCGGAGACGGCGCTCAACCTCTCCAACGCGCCGGTGGCCGAGCGCGAGCGCGCGTTCATCCGGCGCGAGATCAGGCGCGGCCGGACCAAGGAGCAGATCAAGGACGCGCTGGTGGACCGCTTCGGCCCGGCCGTCCTGGCCCTGCCGGACGACGAGGGCTTCAGCCTGGCGGCCTACCTGGTGCCGCTCATCGTCAACCTGTGCGGCAGCCGCCGGTGCTCGGCGCCGCTCGCCGGTGGCGCGCCCCCAACCGCCGGCCGCGCCGACAGGCTGGATCCGGCCGACGGCGCCCCTGAGCGGGAGCGGCCTACGACCGCGGGCGTCCCGGCCCGACTCCCGCGGCGAGGCCGGGTCCGAGCTCAGCTCTCCTTCTTCGTGAACTTGGACGGGCACTTGGTCACGAGCGAGTCGCGCGCGCCCAGGAATCCCTGGCCCTCCTTGCGAACCTCGACGATCACCTCGCGGCCGGCCCTGGAAAGGGTCGGGCACGACGCCCGCGTAACGGACCGGCACCGACCCTCCGCCGCGGCGATCGCGCACACGGAAATGCAGGGTGCCTCCGCGGCGAACGTACCCCGGCTCGACTCGCCCCGTCAGCTCGTAGGTCTCACCCGGCTCCGCCGAGGCCAACAGGTCGCTCGGCGATCGCGTCTCGCTCGAGGCGGAGAAGCTCGTGTAGACGAGCGCGGCGGCGAGGACGACCACCGCTGTCAGCGCCGCGATCAGTCGGAGCTTGCGCTTGCGGCCGGGGGCCATCGCCGCCACATTCTCTCACCAGAGGCGACACGTGGGTTCGCCCGGCGCTAGGCGGCCCGCGCGCTTCGCAGCAGCCCGCGCACGTTCAGCAGCTCGGCGACCTGCACCGCGTTGGTCGCGGCGCCCTTGCGCAGGTTGTTCCCCACGATCCAGAGGTTTAGGCAGCGCTCGTGGGAGGGATCGCGGCGGATGCGGCCGACGAGCACATCGTCCCGGCCCGCCACGTCGATCGCGGTTGGATAGAGGGCGTTCGCCGGGTCGTCCACCACGACCACGCCCGGCGCCGCGGCGAGCAGCTCGCGGCACTCGTCCGGCGACAACGGCTCCCGGGTCTGGACGTTGGCCGACACCGAGTGCCCCGTGTACACGGGCACGCGCGCGCAGGTCGCCGATACGGCCACGTCGTCGCGGCCGAGGATCTTGCGCGTCTCGGCCATGCATTTGCGCTCCTCGGTCGTGTAGTCGTCCCCGTCCTTGAACGTCTCGACCTGCGGCAGGACGTTGAAGGCGATCTGGTGCGGGTAGACGACGGGCGCGGGCAGCTCCTGCGCCTCGATGACGGCCTCCGCCTGGCGGTGCAGCTCGTCGACGGCCCGCTGGCCCGTGCCCGACACCGCCTGGTAGGTCGACATCACAACGCGCTCGATCCCCGCCGCGCGCAGGATCGGCCCCAGTGCCATGACGGTCTGCATGGTGGTGCAGTTGGGGTTGGCCACGAGACCCCTGTGTTCGTCGAGCGCCTCCGGGTTCACCTCCGAGACCACGAGCGGAACGTCTTCGTTCATCCGCCAGTGCGAGGAGTTGTCGACAACCACCGCGCCCGCCGCGGCAAACCGCGGAGCCCACTCGGCGCTCACGGCCGAGCCGGCGGAGAAGAGCGCCAGGTCGAACCCCTCAATCGAATCCTCCCCGAGCGGCTCGACCGTCAGATCGACGTCACCCCAGTCGATCGTGCGGCCGGCGGAGCGCTCGGACGCGAAGGCGACGACCTCGTCCACGGGGAAGCTGCGCTCCCGCATGACCCCGAGCATCGTGGAGCCCACGGCCCCGGTGGCGCCGACGACGGCGACTCGCATCTCTAGGCGACCTTCGGACGGTGCACGCCCGCCACGTCCTCGGGAAGCACGGCGTCGGCGCCGAGCCCGAACGCGGTGTGCAGCTCGCGGACCGCCGTCGCGACCTTCTCCTCGCGCACCACGCAGGAGATCTTGATCGGCGAGGTGGAGATCATCTCGATGTTCACGCCGGCGTCCCCCAGCGCCTTGAAGGTCGTGAAGGCGACGCCGGGATGGCTCTTCATTCCAGCGCCGACCACGGAGACCTTCCCCATCCGCTCGTCGCTCTGGATCTCGCCGAAGCCGAGCTCGTCCCGGAGCCGCCCCAGCGACTCGCGGGCGGCGTCGAGATCGTCGCGCGGGACGGTGAACGACATGTCGGCCAGGTGGCCGTCGGTCTGAGCCTCGTTCTGGATGATCATGTCCACGTTGACGTTCGCTGCGGTGAGCGCCCCCATGACCGCGGCGGCGATGCCGGGCTCGTCCGGCAGCCCGGTCAGGGTGACGCGGGCCTCGGCGGTCGAGTGGGTGACGGCTGTGACAAGCGGTCGTTCCATGGTCTGGTCCTCGTCGACAACGAAGGTACCGGGTCCGTCCTCGAAGCTCGATCGGCAATGGATCGCGACCCCGTGGTTGCGCGCGTACTCGACGGAGCGGAGCTGCAGGACACCCGCGCCGCTGGCCGACATCTCGAGCATCTCCTCGAAGGTGACGATCGGGAGCTTGCGGGCCTCGCGCACGATACGCGGGTCGGCGCTGAATACGCCCGCGACGTCGGTGTAGATCTCGCAGACCTCGGCGCCGAGGGCGGCGGCCAGGGCCACGGCGGTGGTGTCCGAACCGCCGCGGCCGAGGGTGGTCACGTCGAGCGAGGTCTGCGACACGCCCTGGAAGCCGGCGACCAGCACGATCTTGCCGTCGTCGAGCGCCGCTCGAATGCGGTGGGCCTTGACCTCGAGGATGCGCGCCTTCGTGTGACCGCTGTCGGTGACGATGCCGGCCTGCGAGCCGGTGAGCGAGATCGCCTCCTTGCCGAGGTCGTTGATGACCATCGCCGCCAGGGCGCAGGACACGCGCTCGCCGGTCGAGAGCAGCATGTCCATCTCCCGCGGGTGGGGCCGGGGAGAGACCTCATGGGCGAGGGAGACCAGCTCATCGGTGTGCTTGCCGCGCGCCGACAGGACGGCCACCACGCTGTTGCCCTCGCGCGCGCCATGCACGATTCGGCGGGCGGCGCGTTTGATGCGCTCGGCGTCGGCCACCGAGGTCCCGCCGAACTTCATCACCAGGGTCTGAGCGCCGGCTCCGGGCACGGCGCTGAACGATAGTCAGGTTTGAGTGAGTGGCAGCCAGACGTGGAAGCTGGTCGCGCCCGGGTCGGAGTCCACCGTGATCGTCCCGTTGTGGCGGTCGACGACGATGCGGTGCGCGGTCGCCAGGCCGAGGCCAATCCCGTGGCCGACGTCCTTGGTCGTGAAGAACGAGTCGAATACGCGCTCGCGGATCTCCGGCGGGATGCCGGGACCGTCGTCGGTGACGTCCACCCGCGCGCCGCCCGCCTCGCGGCTCGTGGTGATGGTGATCGTGCCCCGCCCGTCGAGCGCGTCGATCGCGTTGTCGAGCAGGTTGGTCCAGACCTGGTTGAGCTCGGAGCCGCGCACGGTCAGCTTCGGCAGGTCCTTGTCATACCGGCGGACGACCTCGATCTCCGTGTGCTTGAGCCGGTGCCCGAGGACCGCCAGCGTCGTCTCGAGGCCCTCGTGCAGGTCGACCTCGACGAGATCGCCTCGGTCCATGTAGGCGTACGACTTGACGGCGCCGACCAGGTCCGACATGCGCTTCGTCGACTCCTGCAGCTCGCCGGCGAGGCCGCGCGCGGTCAGCGTCGCCGCGACCCAGGCGACGGCCGCGTCGGTGGCCGACCCTGCCAGCGCGGCCACCCGATCGACCCAGGCGCGGTCCACGCCCGCCGCAGACAGCGGCTCCGCGATCCGCCACGGCTCCGGTACTCCCAGCTCCTCGAAACGGGCGAGCAGCTCCTCCTCGGCGTCCGCCGCGTCGAGGGTGTCCAGCGCCGTGCGCTTCTCTGCACCGGCCAGCGCCTCCCGCTGGAGCAGGACCAACCCGTGTGCGTCCTCCCGCTCGATGCCGGAGTCAACGAAGCGGCCGACAGTCGACGCGATCACGTCGAGCGCCTCCTCCATCTGCGCGGCGGCGCGGCGGGCCGCCGCGGCCGGATTGTTCAGCTCGTGCGCCAGGCCCGCGGCCATCGTGCCCAGCGAAGCCAGCCGCTCGCGGTTCTGCTCCATCTCGGTGATCCGGCTCATCACGGGCGCGACCTGCCCCATGACACGCCGGTGCACCGGCGGCTGCGAGAACACCAAGCGGCGGAAGTCGTCGGCCTCAACGAGCGCCACCCGGCAGGGCGTCTCGGCCTTCATGCGCACTCCCAGCGGCCCGCCGGTCAGCACGGCGATCGCCCCGATCCACGTCGGCGCAAACTGACGTCCCGACCGGCTCCGTGCGCTCCCCCTCGACGAGAACGACTATCGCCTCTCCCTCGAGGAGCAGCTTCAGCCCCGGCGGCTCCACCCCCTGCTCGAAGATCAGGCCCCCCGGCTCGAGCGACTCCACGCCGGCGACGGCGACCCACTCGGCGAGCTGATCGTCGTCGATGTCGTCGAAGAGGTCGACGCCCCGCAGCTCGGCCAGCGTCACGGGCTCGCTCATACGTTCGCCAGATACTCGTGGATCAGCGAGACCGCCATCGACCCCTCCCCGACCGCGCTGGCCACGCGCTTGATCGAGCGGGCGCGCACATCGCCCGCGACGAACACGCCCGGCACACTCGTCTCGAGCGGATAGGGGTCGCGCCCCAGCGGCCACCCGTTCGTCTGGACGTCGGTACCCGCCAGGATGAACCCGCGCTCATCGCGCGCAACCACACCTTCGAGCCAGTCGGTGCGGGGGGAGGCGCCGATGAACACGAAGCACGCGTCCACATCGAGGGCCGACTCGCCGTCGGGCCCGCGGACGCGCAGCCGCCGCAGCCGGCCGTCCGAACCCTCGGCGGCGATGGCGACGGTCTCCGTGCGCACGGTGACGTTCGGCAGGGCGTCCAGCTGCTCGATCAGGTAGTGAGACATCGATCGCGCGAGCGTGGGGGCGCGGACGAGCATCGTGACGCTGTCCGCGAACTCGCTGAAGTAAACCGCCCCCTGGCCGGCGGAGTTCGCTCCGCCGACGATCGCGACGCGCTGGTTCTCGCAGGAGCGCGCTTCGGCCAAGGCCGCCCCGTAGTACACGCCCGCGCCGGTCAGCTCGGCGAAGCCCGGCGCGGCGTGCTGACGGTAGGAGACGCCCGACGCCACAAGCACGCAGTTGGCGCTCAGCTCGCCGCCTCCGCTCAGGTCCACGATCCTGCCGGCGCCCTCGGCGCGCAGGCCAACGGCGTCCTGCACGGTCAGCAGCTCGGCGCCGAGCCGTCGGGCCTGGTCGGTCGCGCGACGCGCCAGGTCAGAGCCGCTCAGCCCCGCCGGGAAGCCCAGGTAGTTCTCGATCAGGCTCGACTGGCCCGCCTGGCCGCCGGGCGCCTCGCGCTCGACCATCACGGTGCGCAGCCCCTCGGACGCCCCATAGACCGCCGCGGCGAGGCCCGCAGGCCCGCCCCCCACGATCACCAGGTCGTAGTGGTCCTCCGCGGGCTGGCCGGCGACGCCCAGGCGCTCGGCCAGCTCGAGCACCGTCGGCCGCTCCAGGACCGAACCGTCCTCCAGGAGCGCGACCGGGAGACGGTCCTCCTCGACCCCGACGACCTGAAGCAGCTCGCGCGCCTCGCCGTCGCGCTCCACGTCCATCCAGCGAGCGGGAACCCGGTTGCGCGCCAGGAAGTCACGCAGGTCGTGCGTGTCCCTGGAGAAGCGGTGGCCGACGATTCGCACTCCGCCCGCCTCGAGGGATGCGCCCGCCTCCCAGGTCCCGAGCAGGTCCTCGACGACCGGATACAGCTCCTCCTCGGGCGGGTCCCACGGCTTCAGCAGGTAGTAGTCGAGCGCCACATCGTTGATGGCGGCAATCGCCGCCTCGGTGTCGGCATAGGCGGTCAGCAGCACGCGCTTGGCGTCGGGCACCAGGGTGCGGGCCTGGACCAGGTAGTCGGTGCCCGACATCCCCGGCATGCGCTGGTCCGCGATCAGCATGGCCGCCTGGTCGCCGCGGGCGCGCAGCTCTCCCAGCACGTCGAGCGCCTCCGCGCCCGAGCCCGCCCTCAGGATCCGGTAGCGCTCTCCAAAGCCGCGGCGCAGGTCCCTGGCGACCGCGCCCAGCACCGCGGGCTCGTCATCGACAGCCAGGATCGCGGGACGTCGCTCGGAGGGCACTTATCTAAGACTCGCAGACCACACTCGGCCGCTTGCCGGGCCCCCGTCTCGCGCGTCGTTACCCTCGGGACACCGCTTCCCCCGAGTCGAGGAGCCGCCGTGACAGCCGGAGCAGTGACCGAAGATGGACGCGCGCGCGTACTCGCCGACGGCAACGAGATCCCTCTCCTCGGCCTCGGCGTCTGGCAGGTCCCGAACGGGCCGGAGTGCGAGAACGCGGTGCGCTGGGCGCTCGAGCTCGGCTACCGCCACGTCGACACTGCGCAGGCCTACGGCAACGAGGAGAGCGTCGGCCGCGCCTTGCACGACAGCGGCGTGCCGCGCGAAGAGGTCTTCGTCACCACCAAGTTCAATCCGTCGCGGGAGGACGCGGAGGCCGAGGCCGAGCGGAGCCTGGAACGGCTGGGCGTCGACCAGGTGGACCTCTACATCATCCACTGGCCGCAGGGCGGGCCGACCTGGGCCTGGTCCGGGATGGAACGCGCACTTGAGGGCGGCTACGCGCGCTCGATCGGCGTCTCGAACTTCGGCGTGAGCGAGCTCGACGAGGTGCTGTCGGTCGCCGAGACCCCGCCGGTGGTGAACCAGGTGCAGTTCAGCCCGTTCAAGCACCGGCGGAGCCTGCTCGAGGCGTGTGAGGAGCGGGGCGTGGCGCTCGAGGCCTACAGCCCGCTCGGCACGGGCCGGCATCTATCGGATGAGCGTGTGCGGCAAATCGCGAACCGCGCGGGGCGCACGCCGGCACAGGTGCTTCTACGCTGGGCCGTGCAGCGAGACCTCGTCGTCGTCGCGAAGTCGACGCACCGCGAACGAATCGAGGAGAACGCCCAGATCTTCGACTTCACGCTGCCCGACGAGGACATGGCCGCGCTCGACGCGCTCGACGAAACGGGCGGCACCGAGCAGCCCGCTCGAGCGCCGCTGGTGGTGACGCGCATCAGAGAGCCTGGCGGCCGCGCAGTGCGCGGCCAAGCGTGATCTCGTCGGCGTACTCGAGGTCCGAGCCCACCGGGAGGCCGCTCGCGAGGCGGGTGACCGCGACCTCCGGCGCCCGCTCGTGCAGGGCTTCCGCTAGGTGCAGCGCCGTGGCCTCGCCCGTCGTCGTCGCGTTCGTGGCGATCACCACCTCACGCACCGCCGCGCCGTTGTCGACCCGACCCAGCAACTCCGACATGTGGAGATCCTCCGGGTCGACGCCGTCGATCGGCGACAGCGCTCCACCGAGCACGTGATAGCGGCCGTGGAACTCCCCCGAGCGCTCGATCGGGATCAGGTCGCTCGGCTGCTCGACTACGCAGATCGTCGTCGCCTCGCGGCGCTCGTCCTGGCAGATGCGGCAGGTGGCCTCGGTGGCGAGGTTGAAGCAGACCTCGCAGTGGCCGACGGTCTCCTTGACCTCGCGGATGGCGTCGGCCAGCGCGAGCGCCTCCTCGTCGGACGCGCTGAGGACGTGGAACGCGAGCCGCTGCGCGGTGCGCTGCCCGACGCCGGGCAGGCGCGCGAGCTCGGTGATCAGACGGTTGACCGGCGCTGCGAACAGACCGGCAAGCGTATCTCCGGGGTCGGTCGGTTCGGGCTCAGAGACCCGGCAGCCCCAGGCCGCCCAGGCCGCCCGGACCGCCCAGGCCGCCGGTGGCCGCGCCCATCTTGCTCGCCGCGAGCTCCTGCGCGGAGCGGATCGCCTCGTTCACCGCCGCTTGGACCATGTCCTGGAGCAGCTCGACGTCCTCGGGGTCGACGGCCTCCGGGTCGATTCGGAGCTCTCTCAGCTCGAGGTCGCCGCTGATCTTCACGGTGACCATGCCGCCGCCCGCGCTCGCCTCCACGACCTCGTTCTTGAGCTCCTCCTGCGCCTTCACCATCTCGGCCTGCATCTGCTGGACCTGGCGCATCATCTGATTGAGGTTCGGCTGCTTGGCCATCGCTAGCTCCTACTCGTCGAAGACTTCTTCCGCCGCCGAACTCGGTGCGCAGGCGCTCGATCAGCTCGGCCTCCTCCAGCGTGGTCCGACCGGCGCCCGCGGCGGTGTCGCTCAGCTCGAAGGCGAGCACCGGCGCGCGGCCCGTGAGGCCGCGCAGCGCTCCCTGGATCAGCTCTCGGCCCGCCTCCGCCTTCTTCTTGACGAAGGCTGCGTCGGAGGGGAAGGCCACGGTGAGCCGGTCGCCCTCGACGGCCACCGGCCGCGCGGCCGCCAACGCCGCCCCGAGCATGCCGTTCTGCTCGGCGACCGCCTCGGCCACGGCCGGCCAAAGCTCCTGGACCTGCTCGAGCTCGAGCGCCGCCGCCGGCTCCTCTTCAGGCTCGGCGGCCACGGCGGCGGCCACGGGCGCGCCCAGCGGAGCGCGCTCGCCGCCCGCCGCGCGGTGCGGAGCGGCCTGCCCGCCGGCTCCGCCCGAGGCGGACGCGGAGCCGGTCTCGGTCGCCTGCGCCCCGTCGCCGGGGGCCGGCGCCGGGGCGGTCGCGCCAAGCCGGCCCTCGATCTGCTCGATCCGGAACATCAGCGCCTGGAGCGAGAGATCCGCCTGTGGCTGGGTTGCCTTCAGCAGCGCCATCTCGAGCTGGATGCGTGGCTCGGAGCCGTCCTTGACCGCCGCGATCGCCGCGGCCAGAGAGTCGATGGCCCGCAGGATCTCCCCCTGCGTGAAGCGCTCGGCCTGGGAGGCGAGGCGGTCCGTGTGCTCGGCTGTGACCGAGAACGACTCGGGCACCTCGCCGAGCGTCTGCACCACGAAGAGGTGGCGCAGGTGAGCCGTGAGGTCGCGCATGAACTGGGTGAAGTCGCGGCCCGAGTCCGACAGGCGCTGGACCGACAGGAGCGCAGCCTTCGGATCGCGCTGCGCGAGCGCCTCCCCCGCCTCGAGCACCATCTCGGCGTCCGCGACGCCGAGGATGTCCAGCACGTCCTCGAGCTTCACCTGCCGCCCGCCGTAGGTGACGAGCTGCTCGAGGGTTCCGAGCGCGTCGCGGAAGCTGCCCGTGGCGGCGCGGGCGATCATCCCGACGGCGGGGTCGGGGATCTCGATCTCGTCCTCGGCGGCCACCCGCCGCAGCACGCCCGCGATCTGCTCTATCGATGGGCGATGGAAGTCGAAGCGGTGGCAGCGATCGACGATCGTGGGCGGGACCTTGTGGGCCTCCGTCGTAGCGAGCACGAAGACGACGTGCGCGGGTGGCTCCTCGAGCGTCTTCAGGAACGCGTTCCAGGCCTGCGTCGTCAGCATGTGCGCCTCGTCGAGGATGTAGACGCGCTTCCGCCCCTGCATCGGCGCCAGCGCCACGTTCTCGCGCAGCTCGCGGATGTCATCGACGGAGTTGTGGGAGGCGGCATCCATCTCGACCACGTCGAGCGAGGTGCCCGTCAGGATCGCCCGGGCCGACGGAGCGCCAGGATCGAAGTCGGGGGTCGGCTCGCCCTCGGCGTTCAGGGCGCAGGACAGCAGCTTCGCCATCGAGGTCTTGCCGGTACCGCGCGAGCCGACGAATAGGTACGCGTGGTGGACCTTGTCGAGCGCGATCGCGTTGCGCAGCGTGCGGACGATGTGCTCTTGGCCGACCACCTCGTCGAAGGTGCGGGGGCGGTGGCGGCGGTAGAGGGAGAGCATCGGTCGCTCCCATGCTAGTGGCGGGGCGGACGGCCGGCGGTTGTGGTTCCCGCCGCCGCGGATGTTCGGCTCTAGAGCAGGTCCAGCGCGGCCCCGACCACGGTCTCCGCGTCGATCCCATGGTGGCGGTACACGTCCTCGAGGTCGCCCGACTGGCCGAAGCGCGTGACGCCGAGGGGCGTTAGCGGCACCCCGTTGACCGCGGCGAGGAAGGCGAGTGCGTTCGGGGCTCCGTCGAGCACGGTGACCATCGGGGCGGCGCGCTCTGCCGGCAGGAGCTCGTCGAGGATCGAGCTCTCGTCCTCGCCGAGGGCCGCGCGGGCACGGAAGGCGCGGAAGAGGAGGTCCGCGCTCGTCACGCAGATGGCCTCGGTCTGGTCGCCGAGCACCGCAGCCGCCTCGAGCACCTCGGGGATCACCGCGCCCATGCCCACGAGCGTCACCCGCGGCAGCCCGCGTGCGCGCCTGAGCGGATAGCCGCCGGCCAGCGCCAGCTCGCGCCGGTGCTCGGCGGGGGCGAGCCCTTGGTCTATCGGCCGCGTCGAAAGCCGGAAGTAGGCCGACTCGCCGTCCGGACGGCCCAGCCGCGACAGCGCGTGCAGCAGAGTCCACTCGAGGTCCTGGCCGAACGCCGGCTCCCAGAACGTGCACCCGGGTTGGCCGATCCCGATCGACGGCGTGACGATCGACTGGTGTGCGCCCCCCTCCGGCGCGAGCGAGACCCCCGAGGGAGTGCCGACCAGGATCGACTGCCCGCCGGCATACATTCCGAACGACCACGGCTCGAGCGCGCGCCCCACGAAGGGGTCGTAGATCGTCCCTATCGGCAGTAGCGGTTGCCCGTAGCGGCTCCAGGTCACTCCCAGCTCGCCGAGGAGCCCGACGAGGTTGGTCTCCGCGATGCCGAGCTCGATGTGGCGGCCGCTCAGCGTCTCGTGCCAGTGCACGAGGGTTTGGCGATCGTCGGCGAACCAGTCGCGCCGCTCGCCGACCGACCAGATCTCGGCCTTGTTGATCCAGCCGCCGAGGTTGGTGGAGGAGGCGACGTCGGGGCTGACGGTCACTACGCGCTCGGCCACCTCGGGGGCGTCGTGCACGAGGTCCACGAAGAAGCGGCCGAAGGCCTGCTGGGTCGACTCGCGGCCGCGGTGCTCGCGTCCGAGTGCCGGCGGCACGCGCGGCGGCTCGCGCGGAACCGGCTCGTCCCGGGCGAGCGCCGCTGCAGCCGCCGCGCACAGCTCGGCCTCCGGGCTGTCCGGAGGGAAGGCTGCCCACGGGTCGTCGGGGTCCGCGTCGAGCTGGGCTCCCAGCTCCGCGAACTGCTCCTTCGTGAGGAGTGCCGAGTGGTTCTCAGGATGACCCTCGATCGGCAGCGACCAGCCCTTGATCGTGTAGGCGAAGATCACGGTTGGCCGATCGTGCTCCACCGCCCGATAGGCCTCGATGAGCTTTCCGAGATCGTGACCGCCCAGATCGCGGAAGGCGGCGCGCAGCTCGCCGTCCTCGAGCTCGCCGACCAGCTTCGCGAGCTTGCGGCCGCGTCCCGGCAGCCGCTCGCGCAGCTCGTCCGGCTCGGCGCGCAGCAGCCGCTGATACTCCTCGTTCGGCATCTCGTCGATGCGCCGCTTCAGCTCGCGGCCGCCCGCACGTTCGAACAGGTCCTCGAGACGACGGCCGTACTTGACCGTTATGCACTGCCAGCCGGCGGCCTCGAACATGCCGGCCAGGCGGCCGAAGGCGATGTCCGGTACGACCCGGTCGAGAGACTGCCGGTTGAGGTCGACGACCCAGAGCACCTCGCCCAGCTTCGCGACGCTCGGGATCGGCGATCGCCTCCCATACCGCGCCTTCATCGAGCTCGGCGTCGCCGAGCAGCGCGATCTGGCGACCCATCGGCGGCGCCTCGAAGCGATGATGGTCGAGATAGCGGCGCGCGATCGCCCCCCAAATCGGCGCCGTCGCCCCGATGCCGACGGAGCCGGTCGAGTAGTCGACCGGGTCCGGGTCCTTCGTCCGGCTCGGGTAGCTCTGGAGCCCACCGAAGGCCCGCAGCGACTCGAGGTACCGCGGCTCCAGCCGGCCGAGCAGGTAGTTGATCGCGTGCAGCGCCGGCGAGGCATGCGGCTTGACCGAGACCCGGTCATCGGCGCGCAGCTCGCTGAACCAGAGCGCGGTCATCAGGCTGACCATCGACGCGCTCGACGCCTGGTGGCCGCCCACCTTCACGCCGGAGCGGTTCTCGCGCACGCGATTTGCGTAGTGCACGATCGCCGTCGCCAGCCACAGCACACGTCGCTCGATGGCCTGGAGCGTCTCGAGGTCAGTCGCCGCGGGCGGCGGCGACGGCACGGTGGTGGTCGATGAACCACTCATGTACTGCGATCTTCCCATCCCGCTCGGGCTCGAGAGTGGACCGTGCACCCGCCTTCGAAGCCGGCCCCCGGGCGTGCCCGCCGGCCATCGGCTCCGGCCAGGCTGATCCGCGGCGCACGGACGGTATCGCTTAAGGCTGCTTCCTCCCGGATCTGACCTGGTTCGCGAGCGCCCGCCGCGCGGGACCCGGCCATCGACGCCTCTGTCCGGCGTACTGGCCCCGAAAGCCGAAGCCCCTCGGACGGGGATTCAGCCCCGCTAGAGCGGATTGCGGGTGACAGGGCACCGCTACCTCCCCGCCTAGCACGGTCCATCGCGAAGCATAGCCTTCGTCGTCCTACTCGACCGGAAGGAGTCTCATGGCCCTGCGTACGTCCGTCTCAACCAACCTCGCCCCCGCGGCGATCGGTTCTTATTCGCAGGCGATCCGCACTGCCAGCCTGCTGTTCTGCTCGGGCCAGATCGGGCTCGACCCGTCCACCCGGGAGCTCGTCAAGGAGGACGTGGCCGGGCAGACGCGGCGCTGTCTCGAGAACCTGAGCGCCGTGTGCGACGCCGCCGGCACCTCGCTCTCCCAGGCGGTCCGCTGCACTATCTATCTGGCCGACATGGGCGATTTCGAGCGCGTCAACGAAGCGTACGGCGGTTTCTTCGAGCTGGACGATCCGCCCGCGCGCGTGGCGGTCGGCGTCGCGGCTCTGCCGCGGGGCGCGGACGTGGAGATCGACGCCATCGTGGCCCTTTAGGTGACGCGTTGCGGGCTGGCGTCCACGTCCCGCTGCTCGCCGCGTTCGACGAGCCCGCGCAGCCGGTCGAGCGCGTCCCACACGTCGACCGCGCGGGTGTAGAGCGGCGGCACCCCCAGCCGGATCGAGTCCGGGCCGCGGAAGTCCGGGATCACGCGGGCGCGCCCGATCATGGCCCGTGAGATCGGCCAGGCTTCGCCGTGGCGGAGCGAGACGTGCGCGCCCCGGCGCTCCGCGTCGCGCGGGGAGGCGAGCTCGAACCCCAGGGGCGCGAGCCAGTCGTCGTGGAGCTCGACGATCAAGTCCGTGAGCGTCATGGCCTTCTTGCGGAGGGACGCGACCCCGGCGTCCGCGACGAGCTCGACGCCGACCCGGACCGCGGTGAGGTCGAGGATCGGGGGCGTTCCCGCCAGGAAGCCGCGGATGCCGGGCTCGGGGTCGTAGGAGCGCTCCATCGCGAACTGCTCGCGCTGGCCGAACCAGCCCCATATGGGAGTCTGGAGCTCCTCCTGCAGCTCCTCGCGCACGTAGAGGAACGCGGGCGCGCCCGGCCCGGCGTTCAGGTACTTGTAGGTGCAGCCGACCGCCAGCTCCACGCCCCATTCGGTCAGCTCGATCGGCACGACGCCCACCGAATGCGAGAGGTCCCATAGCACCCGCGCGCCGGCCTCGCGCGTAATGGCCTCGACGTCCGCCAGGGCCCCCGAGCGGTAGCCGACGTGCGACAGGCATACGAGTCCCACGTCGCCCCCCGCGCACGCCCTCGCCACGTCCTCGAGCTGCGGTCCCTCGACGGGGTCCGGCTCGAACAGCCGCAGCTCGAGGCCGCGCTGGCGCGCGAGGCCCTCGAGCACGTACCGGTCGGTGGGGAAGTTGTGCGCGTCGGTGACGATCGCGCGGGCGTGGTCCGCGACGTCGAGCGCCGCCGAGGCGAGCTTGAAGAGATTCACAGTGGTGGAGTCGGAGACGATCACCTCCCCGGGGCGTGCGCCGAGGGCAGCCCGTGCCAGCTCGTCACCCACCCGCTCGGGGAGGTCGATCCAGTCGTGCCAGCCCCGGACGAGCCGCGAGCCCCACCCGTCCACGAGCGCTCCGATCGACTCGCGCGTGGCCACCGGCAGACGCCCGAGCGAGTTGCCGTCGAGGTAGATCGTCTCCGGGTCGTCGATCACGAACCGGTCTCGGAAGGAGGCGAGCGGGTCGGACCGGTCCAGGTGCTCTGCGCGGTGGCGAGGGATCACCGCTCCTCCAGCCAGCGCACGACGGCCGCCCACGCCGGGGTTCCAGGATCGAGATGCTCGTCGTGCCCGCAGCCCGCGAGCTCCACCAGCTCGCATTGGTCATCGGCGTATGCGGCGCGGTCCGCATAGCCCCGGGCGAGGGCAATCGGCACGACGTCGTCGGCGTCCCCGTGCACCAGCAGTTGCGGTATGCCGAGCGGGAGTCGCTCCAGGGGCGACGCGAGGTCGTAGCGCGCGGGCCATTTCGTCGGCGGCCCGTCGAGCAGCTTCTCGGCCGCCCGGCGGGACAGTCCGAGCCGCGCCGCCTCGCGCAGATCGACCACGCCACCCTGCGCGACGGCGCCGGCGAGCCGCACCCTCGGCTCGGCGCCCGGCGCGCCCGCCGGCAGCCCTCGGCGCGCCCCGGCCCAGAGGGCGAGGTGGCCGCCGGCGGAGTGGCCGATGCCGACTACACGCGCGAGGTCGAGCGGCTCGTCGAGCGTGCCGAGATGATCGATTCCGGCCGCCACGTCCTCGAAGGTCGCGGGCCAGCCGCCGCGGCTGCGCAGGCCGAGCCGCCGGTACTCGAGGTTCCAGACCGCCCAGCCGCGCGCCGCGAGGTCGCCTACGAGCGGATCCTCGAGCCGCAGGCGGTAGCGCGCTCGCCAGAACCCGCCATGGATCAGGACCGCAACGGGCCACGACCGGTCGCCGCTCGCAGGAGCCGTCAGCTCCCCGAACTGGTCCCGGCGCGGGCCGTACGAGTACCTTCGAGCCGCGATCGGCGCAGTATCGCCGTTATCGACTGCGAGTCCGAGGGCGCGGCGCCTTCGCCCGCAGGAAGCGATCGACCACTGGCGTGAGCTCGCGCTGGTGTTGCACGATGAACCCGTGCGCCGCGTCCGGATAGACGCGGAGGCGGGCGTTCGGCAGTGCGGCCGCGAGATAGCGTTGGTTCGCCACGGGCAGCAGCCGATCGAGCGCTCCGCCACCCACGAGGACGGGCAGGCTGAGCCGGCTCAGCGGACGGCCCGACCGGTCGGCGCCGGCGAGCCAGTTGGCGCTGGCGCCGAACTGCGCGCGGGTGACTGCGGGCGGCGCGGCGGGGCTCGAATTCGGGTACGAGCCGATCGCCCGGATGTAGGCCCGGGCCGCCGACTCATGGCCGGGCGGGAAGAGCAGTTGGAATACATCGGCCGTCCCGGCTGCGAACTGGGCGAGGACGTCGGGCGCCGGCGGCGTCGCTCGGCCGTCCCCCGGCGCGGTGGCGCATAGCACGAGACGGCGCACCCGCCTCGGGTGTTGGCGCGCCAGGGACTGGGCGATCATCCCGCCCATCGACCAGCCCAGCACGTCCGCCCGGCGAAGCTTCAGCGCGCGAATGAGCGAGGCCGCGTCATCTGCCATGCGCCCGATCGTCAGCGCGCCGCGGCCGAGCGTGGTCCGCCGGATGCCCTCGTTGTCGAAGGTGATCACCCGCCGGCGCGCCGCGAGCGCGTCGACGAAGCCGGGCGGCCAGGCGTCCATGGTCCCCGACAGGCCCATGATCAGCACGAGCGGCTTGCCCTCCCCCACCGAGCGATAGCCGATCTTCCCCTGCCCGGCATTCACCGTGCGAATTGGCGCCTCCGCGATCGACCGCGGAGGCGCCGCGGCGGCCGGCGCAGCCAGCGCCAGGCAGATCGCGACAGCGGCGAGTACGCCGCACATCGCGAAAGCTAGACTGCATCCGCCCGCGGGCGCGTAGCTCAGCGGGAGAGCGCTCGCCTCACACGCGAGAGGTCGCTGGTTCGAACCCAGCCGCGCCCATGAAAGACCTGCAAATTAGGGGTTGTCTGACCTCCGCCATTTGCGCTGGGGCGCTCCAAAAAGAGTCCCGAAAGACGCAAACGCTCGGACGCCGCAATTGGCCGCTCGAATCAGGCGTGCCGGCCGCCTCCTCGCACATGCACCGCCGCCTTCATTCGAAAGCAGGCGCGACCTCAGTAGCCGTGCGGACGCTAGCTGATGGTCGTTCGCAGCGCCTGTGCAGGTGTCTGTGCACGCTCGCGTGGATGCAGACCGCTTGACACCCGGCTGGCGGCAGCCGTAGCTTCGCATCATCACGGATACAGGCGAGCGCAACGGATGAGCTGGACGGCACCTGCACCGGTCGCGCCGCCGGGCGAGGTGTTCAGCCGGCGCGCCACCGGGCTCGTGCGACTCGGGACCCCGTGGCGCGTGCTCGTCCTGAACTTCGCCAACATCGGGCTCACTTACATCTGGTTCACGTTCTGGATCACTCCGGGGGTGTTCCCGCGGAGCAACCTGTTCCTCAGCCTCGCGGTTGCGGGCATGGGCACGGCGGTCTTCGCGGTGGTGCTGGCCGCGTTCTCGTCGTCGTTTCCCCGCTCGGGTGGCGAGTACGTGTACGTGAGCCGGACGCTGCATCCCGCGATCGGCTTCGGATGCAGCGTCGCGGCGGCGTTGTCGCAGTGCTTCTGGATCGGCATCGGCGGCTTCTGGATCGCCAACCTCGTGCTGGCCCCCGTGCTGGCCGCGTTCAGTGCCTCGACCGGCAGCGCCACGCTCGGCGACTGGAGCGGCTCGCTGGCGACCCCCGACGCCGGCTTCATCCTCGGCACGCTCTGCGTCGCGCTCTGCGTGCTGATCAACTCCGGCGGCCTCCGCGCCTACTTCCGCTTCCAGACGATCAGCCTCGCGGTCGGCGTCGTCACCTTGGCGGTGCTGATGGGCGTCTTCGTCCTGTCGAGCGAGAGCGACTTCTCGTCGGGACTTGACAAGCTCGCCGCGTCGGCCGGCGGCTCGCCGACCGCCTTCCAGGATCTCGTCTCCGGCGCAGAGGCGGCCGGCATGCCCGGTGGCGTGACGTTCCGCGACACGCTTGGCATCGTCGCCATCACCTGGCTGGTCGCCTTTGCGTCCACGTACATCGCGGGAGAGGTGCGATCGCCGCGCAGGACGCAGGCCGTCGGCACCGTCGGCGGCACGTTCGCGTACACCGCGGTCGTGATGCTGCTCCTCGCCGCGATCGCGATCCCGGTCACGCTCGCGTTCAACAAGTCGGCGGCGTGGATGAATTACAACAGCGACACGTACGCGGAGATCCTGCCGCTCGACCCGACGTTCGTCACGTGGGCGAGCGCGCTGGTCGACAACCCGGTCTTGCTGGCGGTCGTGGCCATCGGGCTGGTGGTCTGGAGCTTCTTCTGGCTGCCGAGCGCGATGATCATCGCGACGCGCGCGATGTTCGCGTGGTCGATGGAGCGCCTCGTGCCCGCGAAGCTCTCTGAGGTCCACCCGCGCACGAACGCCCCGCTCGCGGCGACGCTCACCGTCGCCGTGATCGCGGAGCTGTTCCTGATCGCCTACTGGCGGGACTGGTTTACCTACCTGACGCCGTTCCTGGCGTATGCGTGCGTGTTCGGCGTCGTCTCGATCGCCGCGATCGTCGCGGGATTCAAGCCGTCCGCGCGAGCGCTGCTGGCCAAGGCGGGGTGGGATCGGCGGATCGCCCGCGTGCCTGTCGTGGCCGCGTGTGGCGTCGTCGGGCTGCTCTACTGGGGCGCCGCGCTCTACTTCGCGCTGTCGGTCGACGCCCTCGCGCTCAACACGACCAGGCAACTCGCGCTGACGTCGGCGCAGTTCCTAGTGCCGTTCGCGGCGTTCTTCGCCGTGTCGGCCTGGCGCCGCTCCCGCGGGATCCGCCTCAGCGCCGCGTACGCGCAGCTGCCGCCGGAGTGAGATGGCGCGTGACCGGCTGCTGTTCTTCGCCACCGACATGCACGGGTCGGAGGCGTGCTTTCGCAAGTTCCTCAACGCCGGCCGCGTGTACGGCGCGGACACGCTGATCATGGGTGGCGACATAACCGGGAAGGTGGTCGTCCCCGTGCATCCCGCGCCCCACGGGCACGTCGCACGCTGGCGCGACACCGACCATGAGCTCGCGACCACCGCGGAGCTCGACGCGTTCGTCCGCGGGGTGGCCGACGCCGGCGGCTACGCCTGGCTGGCCGAGCGCGACGAGGCGGCCACGATCTTCGCGGACGACGCCGCGACCGAGGCGCTCTTGATCCGCCTCGCCGCCGAGCGCGTGCGGGCGTGGGTGCGGCTCGCCGACGATCGGCTCGCCGATGGCGTCCAGGGGTTCGCGATCCCGGGCAACGACGACGCCAACGAGATCGACGCGGCGCTGGCCGGCGGCGAGCGGCTGCGCGCGGCGGACGCGACGGTGGCGTGGTTGGACGACTGGTTGCCGATGATCTCCTACGGCGACTCGACGCCCACGCCCTGGGACAGCCCGCGCGAGGTGACCGAGCGGGCCTATGCCGCGCGGCTCGACGAGCTGATCGCGATGCTGGAGCGTCCGGGTGAGGGCATCTTCAACCTCCACGTGCCGCCGTATGGCACGCAGCTGGATCTGGCGCCCGCGCTGGATGCGGATCGGCGCGTCCGGTACACCGCTGCCGGCGACATGCTGATGTGCTCGGTCGGCAGCCACGCCGTGCGCGCCGCGATCGAGCGGGCGCAGCCGGTCGCCTCGCTGCACGGCCACGCGCACGAGAGCCGCGGCCGCGCCCGGCTGGGCCGTACCGTCTGCTTCAACCCCGGCAGCGACTACTGGTCAGGCGTTCTGCGCGGCGTTCTCGTGAAGGTGTCGCCCGAGCGCGGCGTGGCGGACTACGCGTTCACGACCGGATGATCTGCGCCGACGTGCTCGAGGAGGCGCGCCGGCTGACGGACGCCGCCGCCGCTCGCGACGCCCCGGTGCGCCTCCTCGGCGGTGCCGCGATCATGTTGCGCGCCGGCGACCGCCTGCATGCGGCGCTGCGCCGCACGCCGATCGACATCGACCTCGTCGCACGCGCTGGGGCCGCGGGCGAGGTCGTCGCGCTGCTGAGCGCGTGCGGCTACCGGCCCGACGAGGCCTTCAACCGCTTGGAGGGCGCCCGCCGGCTGCTCTTCCACGACAACGCGAACGGCAGGCAGGTCGACGTCTTCGTGCGCGACTTCGCAATGTGCCACACGATCCCGATCGGCGAGCGCCTGCTGCTCGAGCCCGTGACGCTGCCGCTCGCCGAACTGCTGCTCACCAAGCTGCAGATCGTCGAGCTCAACGCCAAGGATCGGCACGACATCTACGCGCTGCTCCAGACGCACCGGATCGGCGCGCGCGACGGCGCAATGGTCAACGCGGCGCACATCGCGCGCGTGTGCGCTCGCGACTGGGGGCTGCATCACACCGCGACGCTCAACCTCGCGCGGGCGCGCGAGCACCTGCCCGCCGTGCCGCTCGACGGGCATGCGCGGGCCGGCATCGGCGCGGCCGTCGACGCGCTCGCGGAAGCGCTCGATGCCGAGCCCAAGTCGCGCCGGTGGCGGATGCGTTCCCGCCTCGGCGAGCGGGTGCGCTGGTACGACCCGCCCGACGACATCGACGCGGACCGATGAGCCGCTTCGCCGGCAGGCCCGGACCTATCCCTCACCGCGTTCGGAACGTCCCTAGGCGCGTCACCTAGCCTTGCATACCCAGCGCTTCGGGCCAGGCGGCGAGCGTCGACTCGCGATGGCGCTCCATCGCCGCGCCGGCGGCCTCGGGGTCGCCTGCGCGGATCCCCTTCACGATCGCGCGGTGCTCGCGCTGCGCCTCGGGGATGCGGTGGGGCAGCACCTCGAACAGGGCCGTGCGCCGCCGCGTCTGCCACAGCCGCTCCCAGAGGTCACGCACGAGCTCCCGGATCGGCTCCGGCGCCGGCGCCTCGATCGCCTCGTGCAGCGCGCGGTTGGCGCGCGTGTAGGCGCGGCCGTCGCCCGCCTCCATCGCCTGCTCCGCTTGGGCCAGGGACTTCTCGACCCGCTTCAGCGACGCCGGTGTGTGCAGCGGCACCGCCTCGCGCACGGCGAGGATCTCCAGCCACAAGCGCATGCCGATGATCTCCAGGACCTCCTCGCGCGGGATCTGGGTGACCGTCGCGCCGCGGTGGCTCTCGAGCGTGACCAGCCCGTCCGCCTCCAGCATGCGCAGCGCGTCGCGGACCGGCATCACGCTCAGGCCGAGCTCCTCGGCCAGGGGGCGCAGGAGCAGGCGGGTGCCGGGCGCGAGCTTCGCGTCGACGATGCGGCGGCGCAGCTCCTGGTAGGCGAACTCGCTCTTGGTCAGGGGTCGGGGGGTGATGGTCGGCATGGATTTCAGTCTTCGACGACGTTCCTGCCCTGCTCCCGCAGGAACTGGGCAACGTAGCGGGGCCCCAGGCCGCCGCGGTTGGTCGAGCCGGAGCCCTTCCAGCCGGCATAGCTCTGCTGTCCCGGCCAGCCTCCGCTGGTCGCGCCGGCCGCGCGATTGACGAACAGCGTGCCCGCCTGGATCCGCTCCAGGAACGCGGCGACCTCCGTGTCGTCCTCGCTGAACAGCCCGGCCGTCAACCCGTACACCTGGTCGTTGGCGCGCGCGAGCGCGGCCCCGAGCGACGGCACGCGCTCGACCACGAGCAGCGGCACGAACAGCTCGTCGCGGATCAGGCGGTGGTCAGCCGGGAGGTCGGTGACGATCGTGGGCTCCACGAAATGCCCCCGCTGCCGCAGGCCCTCGCGCGCGTCGCCGCCGCCCAGGACGACGTCGCCGTCGCGCCGCGCATCCGCAGCGGCGCGCCGGAACCGATCGCGCGCCGCCGCGGTGTGGACGGGGCCCAGCGCACAGCCGGGCTCGGCCGGATCGGCAGGCCGCCACTCGGCGCCGCTCGCGATCAGGCGGGCGACGAGGTCGTCGTGCACCGTCTCCTCGATCAGCACGCGCGAGCAGGCCGAGCACTTCTGCCCGCTGAGCCCCCAGGCCGAGCGGCTGATCCCCGCCGCGGCCTTCTCGAGGTCCGCCGTCCGCGTGACGATCGCCGGGTTCTTACCGCCCATCTCGACGATGCAGGGACGCGCGAAGCCGGCGCCGGCGAGGAACCGCGCCGCGATCCGCCGCCCGACCGCGTAGGAGCCGGTGAACACGACCCCGTCCAGACCCGGCGCGGCGACGAGCGCGCGCCCCGTCGCGTCACCGCCCGTCACTACGTTGAAGACGCCGGGGGGAAGGCCGGCCTCGAGCATCATCTCGGCCAGCCGGACGCCCGCGCGCGACGTGGTCGGCGAGGGCTTGGCGACAACGGCGTTGCCCGTGAGCAGCGCTGCGACGGTGGGCCCGAGCACCAGCGCGAGCGGGAAGTTGAACGGCGCGATCACGCCGAAGACGCCGAACGGCCGCATCACCGAGGAGTTGCGCTCGGCCGGCCGCGCCGACGCGAGCGGGAGCTCGAAGCCGTCGGCGGCCTGCGCACCGTAGTAGCGGATCAGCTCGAGGGCCTCGTCGACCTCGCCCATCGACTCGACGCGGTTCTTGCCCACCTCGAGCGTGAGCGTCGCGGCGAGCTCGCCGGCATGCTGCGCGATCTGCTCGCCGACGCGCGCCAGCAACGCGACCCGCTCCGCGATCGGGCGTCGCGCCCAGTCGCGCTGGGCACGGTGCGCCGCGCTCACGGCATCGGCCACGTCCTCGTCCGACGCCGAGGCGAAACTGCCGAGCACCTCGTCGGCGTGCGCCGGGTTGACCTCCTCGAAGGGCTCGCCCCGCCCGGGCCGCCAGTGCCCGCCGACGAGGAGCCGGTGCTCGCCGGAGCGGGCGCGCGCCGTCTGCAGCCCGTCCTCGAACGCCGCGTCCGCCGCCGGGTCGAGCGCCTTGGATGTGTAAGTCGTCGCGCTCACCACCGCACCGGGACCCCGGCCTCGGTGGGCTCCAGCGGGCGCCCGAGGCGGCACTCGGAGAGGTCGATCTCGGGCGGCCTGCCCTGCAGTAGCTGCGCGATCAGCCGCCCGGTCATCGGCCCCGCGGCGTTGCCATAGACGTGGCCGGAGGCCACGAACAGCCCGGGCTCGGCCTCGTCGATGACGGGCATCGTGTCGCTCGTGTACGGCAGCAGGCCGGCCCAGACGCGATCGATCGGCGCGTCCGCGAGCCCCGGGTAGTCGGTCGCGATCGCCTCGGCTATCGCCCCGATGCCCGCGAGCGTCGGGCGCGAGTCCAGCTGCGCGGGGTAATCCATCGCGCAGCCGAGCAGGACTTGGCCGTCGGGACGCTGCGCCAGCAGGTGCAGGAGCTCGATGCCGCGCGCGGACTCGTAGCCTGCACGGAACAGCTCTGCGTCCCATGAGGGCAGCTCCCGAAACAGCCGGTATTGCTTGCTCGCAAGCGGCCCGTACACGAGCGGCCCGATCCGCAACGGCAGCGGCTCCGTCGCGATCAGCTGGAGCCGCTCGGCGCCGATCGCCACATGGACGCCGGCCGCGGCGAGCAGCGCCGTGCTCCACGCGCCGGCGGCGATCACCACGGCGTCGCCGCGCACGTCGCCTGCGTCGGTGCTGACGCCCACGACGTCGTCGCCGGACCTCAGCAGCCCCGTGACGGTCGCGCCCTCCCGCAGTTGCGCGCCCTCCGCCCGCGCGCCCGCGGCCAGCGCCCGCACGACCGCGGGCGCATCGATCTGGGCGTCCTCCGCGCAGTAGCTGGCCCCGAGAACATCGGCGCGGATCGGCGGCACGAGCCTGCGCACGACGGCACCGTCGACCAGTTCCACGTCGAGGCTGTCGCGACGGCGCGCCGCCACGAATTCCTCGAAGACACGGCCCTGCTCGGGCGTGTTGAAGAAGATCACGCCGCCCTCCGCGCGGAACTCGAAAGGCTCGGGCAGCTCGTCGAGCAGCTCGGGGTAGAGCCGGCGTCCGGCGCGCGCGATCTCGAGCGGGAATCCGGGGTTGCGGCAGTGCAGCCACACGAAGCCCGGGTTGCGTCCCGAGGCGCCGTAGCCGACGTGCTCGCGCTCGAGCAGCGTCACGTCGAGTCCTTCCCTGGCGGCGAAGTACGCGGTTGCACAGCCGACGATGCCGCCACCCACGATGACCACGCGGCGGCTCATCGCATGTATCCGCCGTAGTAGTCGCCCGCCGCGGTGACTGATGCGGACCGCCCCGCGAAGCGGTCAGGGGCGAACGGCGCCAGCAGCGTGTCGCGACCGTGCCCGGCGATCTCGCGCGCGAGTAGCTCGGCCGCGAAGGGCGCGAGCAGCATCCCCCTGCCCGACCAGCCGCACATGGCGAAGAAGCCCGGCAGCCGCCCATGCTCGCCGACCAGCGGCCGCTTGTCCGGGGTCGTGTCGTAGACGCCCGCCCACTGCCGGATCGCGCGCAGCCCGGCGAGCCGCGGCGCCTTCTCGAGCAGCAGGCGCGCGGTCCGGCCAAGGAACCTGGGGCTGGACTCCTCGGTCATGCCGAACTGCTCGTCCGGGTCTGTGACGCCGGCGACCAGCTCGCCGCGCAGCGTCTGGTTGAACCAGCCCTCCTGGGGCCGGTAGAACGTGACCGCGGCACTCATGAACGGCCGGCGCGGCTCGGTCACCAGGGCCTCGCGCCTGATCGGCCGGTTCGGGAGCTCAACGCCGCCGAGCTCGGCGATCTCCGACGACCTTCCCCCGGCGGCGTTGACCACGACGTCGCCCGGCACGGTACGCCCGCTGCGCAGCACCGCGCCGCATGCGCGTCCGCCCTCGGTCGCGACGCCGGTCACCGGCTCGCCGATCTCGAACCGCACACCCGCGTCGCGCGCGGACAGGTAGTACGCGTGCAAGGCAGCGTCGTGATCGACGATCGCAGCGTCGCCGATCACGCCGCCCACCGGCGGCTCACCGCCCTGCAGCACTGGCACGGCGTCGAGCACGGCGCTCGCGTCCACGACACGCGCGCGGGCGTCGTGCTCGTCCCACATCGGCTGCAGCGGCTCGACGATCGCGCGCTCGTCGTCGCCGTAAAGCGCCCACACGTAGCGGGTCGGGTAGAGCAGCGGGTTGCGGCCGCCTGTGACCGCGTCGACGCGCGTCCACTTGTCGGACGCGCGGCAGGAAAACTCCGTCAGGTCGGCGGTGAGCTGCATGCGCCGGACCCGCCCGACATTGCGCGCCGAGTTGCCCGCGCCCGGGTAGCGCGCCTCGACGATCGTGGACCGCCCGCCGAGCCGGCTCAGCTCGACCGCCAGCGCGAGTCCTGCGATCCCGCCGCCGACCATCACGCTATGCATCGGCCGCGAGCTCCTCGAGCGCGATGGGCCGGGCGAGCGGGCGCGCGCGCGTCGGCGCCGGCTCCACGCCCTGCTCGCGCAACACGGCCAGAACGGCCGCCGCGCAGAGCTTGCCCTGGCAGAAACCCGTCATCGCGCCGGTCCGGCGCTTGACCAGCTCGGGATGCGCGAAGCCCTGGGCCACGCACGCCTTCAGGTCGGACACGCGCACGTCCGCGCACGCGCACGCCAGCGCGTCATCCGCGGCCACGACGTCGGGCACCCCGGAGCTGCTCGCGGCGGCCTCGCCCACCAGCTCCAGCCACGGCGGCGTATCGCTCAACGCCATGATGGGAAGCCCGTCGCCACTGAGCTTCGCCGTCGCGCCGGCCTGCAGCGCGAGCTCGATCGCGGGCTGGCGCACGCCGACGATGAACAGGTCACAGGCGATCCGGCGGTCGGTGATCACCGCTTCGACGTTGCGATTGCCCGCGATCGCGCCTGGCGCGACATCGTGGAGCCAGACGAGCGCCAGCCCGTGGCGGGCGGCCAGCTCCCTCGCGCGCGCGAACCGGTCCGGCGCCGCCCAGACGGCCACCTTCACCCCGCGTCGTAGGGCTCCCTGGTCGCCGTAGCGCTCAGCCGCGGCCAGGCCGACCACGCCGGGCAGGTCGTTGCCCGGGATCGGCGGCAGCCGCTCGTAGCTGCCCGTGTCCAGCACAAGCAGCTCGAAGCGCAGGGTGAGCATGCGATCGCCGCGGAGCAGCGTCAGGGTCCGCCCCGGGTACACGCCCACCACGGTGTCGCCCCGCGCGGGCTCGATGACGAACGCTCCAGGGCGATCGCCACCGGCCCCGACCACCACCGTATGCGCATCGAGCTCCTCGTACGCGCGCACGGGCCGGCGCGGCGGCGGAGGGGCCAGCGGCGGCGCGGACGAGATGTAGCGAAGCGCGTGCAGCATGAAGCGGCGCAGGCGCCGCGGCCGTAACAGGCGCCGCTCCCAGAACCAGGGCGTGCGGCGCTCGACGACGCGGCCGAGCACGCGAAGGCGACCGGGCGGTGCGCCATGATGATGCGACGCGACCTGACATGCGAGCACCGTCCCGGCGGCCGTGGCAATCTGGCATTGGCCACAGTAGCCGCGTCCGCAGAGCGGCCCGCGCGGCCGGTGGTAGCGCAGGCTCCTCGAGAGGGCGGGATCCGCGGCGCGGATCGCCCGACTCGCCGCTGTCTCCGGTGTCATCGCTGGGGCTCGCATTGATATTTGTGATAACATACCAGGTCTGATGACCGTCGCCCCGCGCGTTAGCGGACCGAAGCTCGGCGAGGTGACGCGGCGCGTCGTCGCCGAGTACCTTGGCACGCGGCCCGGCGAGAAGTTCCTGCTCGTCACCGACGCGGCCGTCGCTCCACGCTTGTCCGAGGCGATCATGCGGGCTGCGCGCGCAGCCGGAACCGACCCGGCGCAGATCCGGATCGCGACGCGCGGGACCAGCGGCGATGAGCCGCCGGCGCCGGTGGTCGCGGCGATGGTCGAGGCCGACGTCTGCCTGTGCATAACGGCCCGGTCGATCTACCACACCAACGCGACGGGCCGCGCGCGGGCCGCCGGGACGCGCGGCTGCTTCAACGCCCCGGTGGACATCGAGGCCTGGACCAATGGGGCAATGGCCGCCGACTACGGCGAGATCAGGAAGGTGGCCGAACGGCTCGCCGCGCGCCTGCGCGCCGGTACCTGGGTGCGCGTGACCTCGCCCGCGGGGTCGGACATCACCGTGAACCGCGGCGGGCGCGAGCCGCGCGGGTGGTACACGGCGATCGTCCGCGAGCCGGGCGAGATCTCCGCGTTACCCGGCGGCGAGGTGTCGTTTCCGCCGCTGGAAGGGACGGCCAACGGCACGATCGTCTTCGAGCGCGTCGTGACCGACCTCCGCGCCATCGGCGAGCCGATCCGGATCACGGCGCGCGACGGCGAGGCGGTCGCGATCGACGGCGGCCGCGACGCGGCGCGCCTGCGCGCGCTCGTCGACGGGGTCCGCGGGGCGCGGAACATCGGCGAGCTGGGGATCGGGCTCAACCCGGCCGCCCGCGTGAGCGACGACATCACCGAGACCAAGAAGCGCGAGGGAACGGCCCACTTCGCGCTCGGCGACAACGCCGGCGGATACGGTGGCGTGGTGGAGTCAGCGATCCACCTCGACGGCATGCTCTTCGACGTCACGGTCACGATCGACGGCGACGTCGTCGTCGCGGACGGCCGGGTACTCGTTTGAGCGCAGAAGGCCGCTCCGCGTCGGCTGCGATCCGCGATCGCATCCGGGCGCTGGAGGGCAGCGGCATGCGCACGTTCTCCGAGCCTGAGCCGCTGGTGTGGGCGCGCACCGCCGGAAGCTGGATCTGGGACGCCGACGGGCGCCGCTACCTCGACCTCTACGCCGGCTTCGCGGCCGCCAGCGTCGGCTACTGCCATCCGCGCGTGACCGCGGCGATCGTCGAGCAGGCGCAGCTGATGACGCACTGCCCGTCCGCCGCTCCCGCGGCCGTGCGCGCCGAGCTCTACGAGCGGCTCGTCGCGCTCGCCCCGACGGGCCTTGACCGCGTGCTGCTCGCGGTGACGGGCGCGGCCGCGAACGAGCTGGCGATCCAACTCGCGCGCGCCGCGACCGGCCGCCGGCAGGTGATCAGCTTCTCGGGCACCTACCTCGGGCGCAGCGTCGGCACGGTCGGCCTGGCCGGCAAGAGCGCCTACCGCGAGCAGCTGCGCGTCCCCGCCGGCGGCCAGTTCCTGCCCTACCCGGACCCCTACCGGTCGCCGTGGACGGGCGGCGCCGATCCGGGGCAGCTCGTGCTCGGCCTGCTCGAGCAGCTGCTGACCGATCCGGCGTCGGGCCTCGACCGGCCGGCCTGCATCGTGTTCGAGCCGATCCAGGGCAACGGCGGCGTCGTGATCCCACCCCCGGGCTTCCTGGCCGGGCTGCGACGGCTCGCCGACGAGGCCGGCGCGCTGCTGCTGTTCGACGAGATCCAGTGCGGGCTCGGCCGCACCGGGCGGATGTGGGCGTGCGAGCACGAGGGCGTCGTCCCCGACCTGATGACCGTCGGCAAGGGGATCGGCGGCGGCCTCGCGCTCGCGGCCGTGCTCGGCACGACGGACGTGATGACCACGTGGGAGCCCGACGCGTTCACCTCCACGTTCCTCGCCAACGCGCTCAACGCGGCCGCGGGCGTGGCGGCGCTCGACGTCGTCGTCGAGGAGCGGCTGGCCGAGCGCTCGGCGCGGCTCGGCGCGCATGCGCTCGCGACGCTCCAGGCGGGGCTGGCTGGGGCGGACCACGTCGGCGACGTGCGCGGCCGCGGGCTGTTCGTCGGCGTCGAGTTGGTGGCCGATCGCGACGGCCGCGCTCCCGCCCCGGAGCGCTGCGCGGCGGCCATGCGGGCGCTGCGCGAGCGCGGCGTGATCGTGGGGCGCGGCGGTCGCCACGGCTCGGTCGTCAAGCTCTCGCCGGCGCTCGTGATCGAGGAGGATGATCTCGAGGCGGGGCTTGCGGCGGTCATAGAGGTGCTTGCCTGATCTTCGAGGCGCGACACCTGATCGGCGGCAGCCGCAGCCGCGAGGGCGAGACGTTCGAGTCGCGCTCGACCCGCGACGGCTCGGTGCTCGCGCGCGCCCCGATCGCAAGCCCGGAGATCGTCGATCGCGCGGTGGCGGCGGCGCAGCACGCGTACGAGCGCAGCGACTGGCGCGAGCGCCGCGCCGCCGGCCGGGCCGACGTGTTGCTCGAGCTCGGCCGCCGGCTCGACGACCGCGCCGAGGAGCTGGCGCGCCTGATCGCGGCGGAGATGGGCAAGCCCTACCGGCTCGCGCTCGACCGCGAGGTCCGCGGCGCAGCCGACAAGTGCCGCTACTTCGCCGGGGCCGCGCGCGCGATCGAGGGCGAGGTGACGGGAGCGTCGCCCGCTCACATCCTCGACATCACCGTCCCGGGCCCGGTGGGCGTGTGCGCGCTCATCATTCCTTGGAACGACCCCGTCGACCTCGCCGTGCGCAAGCTCGGCGCGGCGCTCGCGGCGGGCTGCACCGCGATCGTCAAGCCGTCCGAGGAGACGCCGGCGTCGACCGACGCGCTGATCGGGCTGCTCGAGGACCTGCCCCTTCTGCCGCCGGGAGTCGTCAACCTCGTCCACGGCCCGGGCGACCCGACCGGCAGCGCGCTCGCCGCCCATCCCGGCGTCGACATGGTCTCGTTCACCGGCTCGACGGCGACCGGCCGGCGGGTCATGGCCTCGGCGGCCGGCACGCTCAAGCGCGTCTCGCTGCAGTGCAGCGGCAAGGCGCCGAGCCTCGTGTTCGCCGACTGCGAGCTCGACAAGGCGCTCGACGCGCTCTCGTACGGCGCGTTCCTGTACGGCGGCCAGTCGTGCACCGCGGCGACGCGGATCATCGTCGAGCGGCCGCTGTACGACGAGTTCGTCGCCCGGCTCGCGGCCCGCGCGGAGTCGATGCCCGTCGGCGATCCGCTCGACCCCGGGACGCTGATCGGGCCGCTCGTCTCGCAGCGCCACGTCGCCCGCGTGCGCCGCTTGCTCGAGACGATCGCGCCCGCGGGCGGGACCGTCGTGTCGGGCGGCGAGGTCGACGGCCTGCACGTCGCGCCAACGATCGTCGCCGGCCTGCCCGCGGACGCCGCTGTCGCCAGTGAGGAGGTGTTCGGCCCGGTCGTCTGCGTGTTCGCCGCCGACGGCGAGGACGAGGCCGTCGCGCTGGCCAACGGCGTCCGCTACGGGCTGGCCGCGTCGGTCTGGACGACCGACGTCAACCGCGCGCTGCGCGTCAGCCGCCGGCTCGAGGCCGGCGACGTCTGGGTCAACACGCACTACCTGCGCCAGCCCGAAACGCCGTTCGGCGGCTGGAAGCAGAGCGGCGCCGGCCGCGAGCTCGGGCTCGCCGGCCTTGGCGAGTACGTCGCCCACAAGCGGATCGCGTTCGACGCCTCGCCCGCCTTCCACCTCAAGACCTGGTGGCAGCGGCGCGACTGACGCGCCACGGGCCGAGCTTCGATCCATGTAACGGATATGTGATAACGTATTAAGGGCGCTCGCACCGTAGTCGCGGAGCCGCCAGCTCCACGCCCGTGCACTATCGGCGCCGAGGTCCACCAACAACACAACCGGGCGAGGCGCCGAGTAGCCGCCCCCCGATAGGAGGCAATCATGGGCAAAGCAATCGCCAGCCAGCACCCCGCAGTCGTACTCCGCTCCCACTACAACCACCTGCGAGCGCTGCTCGCCGTCGCGATGATCGCCGTCGCCGGCCTCACCGCCGCCGTCGTGATCCTCGCCACCGACGACGACCCCGTCACGATCGCCGGCTCGGCGACGCCGGCTAACACCCCCAGCCCGGCGGGCACAACCCGCTACGACGGCGGCCCCGAGGAGGGCACCCGCAGCGTCGTCCCCGCCCTCCGGCCGGGCGTCCGCTACGACGGCGGCCCCGAAGAGGGCACCGCCGCGCTCACCCGGCCCTCGGCGCCGGCGACGTTCGACGCCAACTCGATCAAGGAAGCGCCAGGCGTGCGCTACGACGGCGGCCCCGACGAAGGCACCCGCGGTCCCCTCACCGCGCCGCAGGCACCCGCAACCCGCTACGACGGCGGCCCCGACGAAGGCACCCGCAGTCCGCTCACCTCGCCGCTATCGCCGAGTACCCGCAGCGACGGCGGCCCCGAGGAAGGCAGCAGGGGCATCGGCCACTAGCCCCTCACCCGGACAGACAGCGACGAACGGGCCCCCCAATCGGGAGGCCCGTTCGCTTTGCAAGCCGGCGGGTCATGGCCTCGGCGGCCGGCACGCTCAAGCGCGTCTCGCTGCAGTGCAGCGGCAAGGCGCCGAGCCTCGTGTTCGCCGACTGCGAGCAGAGCGGCGCCGGCCGCGAGCTCGGACCCGCCGGCCTTGGCGAGTACGTCGCCCACAAGCGGATCGCGTTCGACGCCTCGCCCGCCTTCCACCTCAAGATCTGGTGGCAGCGCCGCGACTGACGCGCCACAGGCCAGTCCTTGATCCACGTAACGGATATGTGATAACGTATTAACGGACTCGCACCACCACGGTCGCGGAGCCGCGAGCAACCACCACGGCGGGCACGCCCCGCATTAAGGAGGTCTCCCATGAGGAGACGCCCTCATCGCCCTTCTCGCCGCGCCTACGGCCCTCGACGTGGCCTCGCCGCCTCTGAGCTTCCCGGCGTTCGCCTGCAACTGCGCAGGGCGCCTACCGAGGACGGGAAAGAACCGCATCTGTCCGCCGGCCCCGCCGGAGTCCGATCTAACGGACGCCGCTGGAATCTACCCGCAGGAAACGGGAGCGAGCACAAGCACCAGAACGGTTACGACCACGCCAGTGAGGTTGCGGATGGCTACGCCGTGGTCGCGAAACTCTACGACCGCGACACCTCTTCGGGGGAAGCGCACACAGCGGCGCTGATCGCGATCGAGGGCCGCCTGAATTTGATCGCCCAGTGTCTCCGTGCTATTGCTGACAGCTCGGGCGCCGACATGTCAACCGTGTCGATACTCGGCACTGAGAAGGACATCGAGGAGGCGCATTAGCAGGAGGGCCTCCGGGGCGACTAAACGGCGCCACACGCTCTTGGACGTCGCCACGCTCGGGGCGCCGCTAGCGAAGCGCCATCTAGCGGATGGTCCACGAGCTTCTCGAGTGCGGCGACACCACCGGTACGGTCACGGCGGTCGGAGCTCTCGAACGTCCGACGAACGATCTCAACGTGCTCCCGCGACGTCGCCTAGATCTCGACCTGCTTCCGCGCCGCAGCCGTGCCCGGCGTCTCGCTCGCCATGGGCAACGCGGCGGCCGGCGCGGCCAGCGCCATCGTGGCGAGAGCGGCAAGGACTATCCTCTTCATTTGTTCGTTCCTCTCGTTAGGAATGGACTCATCAGAGCGGCCTTGAGCCGCTGACCGGGGCGTCTCTGGTGGCGCCCCGGTTTCGTCCTGGACCCAGCCTCGTAGCTGGACGTTCAGCGTGGACCGGCCGCCGTTCGGGCGATGCAACCGTCACCGCTCGGAAACGCCCGAGCGCCCAGGAAACCACCGGCGCCTGGCCTCCGTATCCGTCGTGGTCGGAGCGTCTCCGCTCTGGCCGCAGGTACCGGTCGACGGCCCGTTCGCCGATCTTGCTGCCGTGGTCGATTCCCTCTTCGACAGCCTTTCGGAAGTGGAAGCCGACGAGGATGCGCGAGAGCCCGTTCTCTTGGGCGGCTTCGAAGCCGATGTGGTCGGTGCCGAAGAACCGTTTCAGCACCAGCGATGCGACATCGGGAGACGTTCCTCGTTTCGCCTTGCCATCGAAGGCATAGGGCTCAGAGCGAGAGTCGATTGCGTTCAGCGCATCGTGGATGGCCACGTGCGTCATGGCGGAGACGCGACTCGAGGAGCGGGTTGCCGATGGGAGAGATGCACGCGGCGCGAGCGGCCTCGCCGGCGCTCGCGTTATCAAGAGCATCCACATTGGACTCCTCGGGCCCATCGAGGTGAGCCTCGACGACCGGCCCGTAACGCTCGGTCCGCCACAGCAGCGCGCCGTGCTGGTGATGCTTGCGCTGCAGGTCAACCGCACCGTCTCGACTGATCGATTGATCGACGGTCTCTGGGACGAGCGGGCGCCGCGCAGCGCGCACAAGCTCGTGCAGCTCTACGTGTCCCATCTGCGCAAGCTGCTCGATGGATGCGAGGCGGAGATCGTCACTCGCGGGCGCGGCTACGAGCTCCAGCTTGCCGCCGATCAGGTCGACGCGGCCCGTTTCGAGCGCCTGATGGGTGCGGCAGTGCGCGCCGGCTCGCCCAACGGCGAGGTGCGCGAGGCGCTCGCGCTGTGGCGGGGCGCGGCCTTGGCGGACGTGGCCGACGAACCGTTCGCGGGCGCCGAGGTCCGGCGGCTGGAACAGCTTAGGAGCGGCCGACGCTTCTTCGAGACCTTGGAAGGCGGTGCGCTACGTCGCAGTCGGCGGTCCGAACCAGCTGGTGAGCGCGTCGGGCAGGCCCGGGTCGGCCGGCTCTCCAAACCAGCCGACATATCCATCGGGCCGGATCAACACGGCAGCGGGAGCAGTGACCGCACCAAGTACCGGAAGCTCCCACGGACCAACATATTTGGCGTCGATCATCTGAACCCGATCCACCCACGGTGTGATGTCGAAGCCGCCGGGCTCACCGAGGTTGAGCAGCACCGGCCGGGCATCGTGCAGCAGGGTGAACACCCGCAGCGGGCCGTCGGCGGTGATCAGATCGAGGTCGGGCATGCGGCGTCCGAGCAGCGGGTGCCCCTCGCCCAGGTCGTAGTGAATGTCCAGCCCAGAGATCATCGCGGCGAGTCGTTTGCGCGGCTCGTCCATGCCGAGCAGCTCGGACATGGTGTCGCGCAACGCCTCGATGCGCTCGCCGGGGCGCAGGAGCACGGTCTGCGCCATCGTGTTGCGCAACACGCGGGCAGCGACCGGGTGGCGCTCGGCGTGGTACGTATCCAGGAGGCTGTCCGGCGACGTCTGCTTGACCACCTGGGCCAGCTTCCAGCCCAGGTTCACCGCATCCTGCACACCGGTGTTGAGGCCCTGTCCACCCGTCGGGTAATGCACGTGCGCTGCGTCGCCGGCGAGCAGAACCCGTTTGTCGCGATAGGCCGCGGCCTGCCGGGTCATGTCTGTGAACCTGGAGATCGAGGTGGGGCTGTGGACCCCATAATCGGTCCCGTAGACGGCGATGAGCGCCTCGCTGAGATCGCGCAGGGTGGGCTCGCTCGCGGCTCCGAGGTGCTGTTCGGTCACCATGACCCGCACCGGCTTCCCATCCTCCAGCCTGCCGAAGGCATGGATGCCGAGGGCGTCGCGGCGGGTGCCCCATTCCGGCTCCTCGGCCAGCTCGACCTCGGCGATCAGCTGGCTCGTCGTCGGATCCCACCCCGGGAACTCGATGCCGGCCGCCTTGCGGATCAGGCTGCGTCCTCCGTCACACCCGACGAGATACTCCGCTCGCAGCGGCGAGCCATCGGACACCTGGACGTCGACGCCGGTGTCGTCCTGCGCGAAGCCCGTCACTTCACGTCCGCGATAGGTCGGCACCGCCAGCTCGCCGACCCAGCCGGCCAGTATGCGCTCGATGTGGTTCTGCCACAGCCCGAGCCCATAGTTGTGCCGAGTGGGAAAGTCGCTGATGACCAAGGGGATCCAGGCGAAACCTTGGACCTGAGCCACCTGCCCCTCCGACAGGAACCGATCAGCGATTCCACGCTGATCGAGAACCTCGATGGTGCGTGAGTGCAGACCGCCTGCGCGCGAGCCGGCGAGGTCCTGGCTGGCGCGCCGCTCCACGATCGCGACATCGACCTTCGCCACCGCCAACTCGGCCGCCAACATCATCCCCGTCGGACCTCCTCCGGCGATCACCACCGCATGCTCGGTCATCGCCACCCTCCGGCCCGATACGTCGCCAACAACACACGCATTTCGCCCCTCCCGTTTCCGTGGGTTCTGGCTTGCGGCCGGCGATTATGCGGCACACCCCGGGGCTTGTTTCAAGCCCCCTGGGCGGTATAAATTGGATGTGGAGAGGAGCGGGTAACGGCCTCTCCCTTTTGTTGTGGAAGAACGACCTCCTCGCGAAGCGGCGACGCACCGCTTACGGCGCCGGGGAGATCACCCATGCGCTCACGTGCGGCGGTCAACCCGCGGGAACGTTGCCGCCAAAGTTCCACGACGATCCAGGCAACTCCGATACGAGCCGGAACGCGGCCAGCTGCAAGCACGACCCAGACGTTGTCGTCGCCGTCAACGGAGATTCCCCATGGCACCGTCAGGCCGCCGCCCTTGAATCCGGACCGCGTGAGCAGCAACCCCCGGCTGGAGATCGACGCGACCGAGCCGCCCAACTCGCTGGAGGGCCGACCCGCCGACTGTGGGGGAGATCCCGACGGTCACGCGTCACGCATCCGACCGCGCCGTGCGCGCTCCGGAGGCGCCGCCGAGGTCCGCTAATTCGGCCTTTGGACGTGGGCGACATCGTAAGAGGGAGGGCCGATTCGCAAGCCCTCCGCCTCCGCGGCGGCTCGTAAGTCCTCCCAGAACTCGGGCGGCGCGTTCCATCCCAACTGGGCATGCACCACGTCAGCGGCTTCCCCTTGCAGATGACGGCTCTGGAGGGTACGGGTCACGGGGCCCGGTTCTCCGCGTGGCATCGCGTGGCCCCCCTGCGCGGGGTTGAAGTGAGCGATCCAGCGGTCGGCGATATCCGCCGCCAGCGAGCCCCTGGCAACCTCGCCATTGAGGTGATCCCGGAAATCGTCGAAGGTACGGCCCTTCGCGTAGAGCCGAATCTGATCGTGAATCGTTCGAAGCCCCTGGGCGATCAGGGTGGGCCAGCCGAGCTGCAGCATCCGGGCGTGGATTCGGTCGAGCTCGGGCAAGATCTTCAGCCCTGCCCTCCCGCCAGGCATCGGCGGTCCAGCCGGCGACCTGCCGGCACGCTGCGGAGGCAATCGTGAGTCGGCGGTGGCACCCATCGGTGGGGGTGCAGGTTGCCACGCCGCCACCCCGTCGGCACGACCGGCTGAGCGAGAGCGGGTGCTCAGCGATCGAGACCTTTACGCTTATCGCCTCGGTGCGCGGGAACCTCGACATCGACCCGATCCTCGGCTGAGGAGCGGCTATGACGAAGGGACGTCGCAACCAGGCGCAGGGCCGCCGCACAGACGCCGGTGGTTCACGAGCGAACCGGACGTGGAGCGGCGGGAGCGGCGTCGTCTGCCTGCTCCCGGTGCGCGATGCGGCTGAGGACATTCCCGACTACCTCGCCTCGGCGGCGGGAGTCTGCGACGCGATCGTTGCGCTCGATGACGGCAGCGCCGACGAAACGCGTGACCTGCTCGCCGCCAGCCCACTGGTCAAGATCCTCCTCACCAATCCCCGACGTCGCGGCTACCGGGCTTGGGACGACGGGGCCAACAGGAACCGGTTGCTCACGGCCGCGGCCAAGCTTCGGCCGGATTGGATCCTCTCCCTCGATGCGGACGAGCGGATCGACGAGGGCGACGCGCACGCCCTCCGCGAGTTCCTCGATGGCGACGCTCTTCCAGGATGCGCGTACGGACTACAACACGTGCGCATGTGGGGCGAGGACGCCTGCGAGGGCGGCGGCTACTGGATCTACCGCCTCTTCGCCTACGAGCAGGGTCAGGTCTTTCCGACCCGCCGGCTCCACTTCAACCCCGTCCCGACAAGCATCCCGCGGCGGGCGTGGATCCGAACGACGATCCGTGTCAAGCACTTCGGGGCGAGCAGCGAGCGTCGTCGGCTTGCTCGCCTCGCCAAGTACGGGCAGGCGGACCCTGGCGGCCCCACCGACTTCGGTGGCCTGAACGCCTCGCCGCGGGAGCTTTTGCGCTGGCGGCCGCGCCCGCCGGGCCTGCCGGTCATCGTCGAGCCGTGAACCGCCAGAAGCTCGTCTGCCTGCTGCCGGCGCGGAACTGTCAGTCCGACCTGCCCGAGTACCTCGCCGCCGCCGAGCGGTTTGCCGATGCGATCGTCGCACTCGACGACGGCAGCGGAGATCGAACGCGCGAGCTGCTCGAGGCGCACCCGCTGGTTCAGGTTGTACTCGCGAACCGGCCGCGCACCACCTATACCGGCTGGGACGACGGCGCGAACCGCAACTGGCTGCTCGAGGCCGCGGCGGGCCTCGACCCTGACTGGATTCTCTCGCTCGACGCGGACGAGCGCCTCGACGCCGACGATGCGCTGGCGCTGCGCGAGTTTCTCGAGGGTGACGCCGTGCCCGGCTTCGCTTACGGCTTCCGGGTCTTCCGGATGCTCGAGGACCTCGAGCATCACGGTCCATCGTCTCTGTGGGCGTACCGGCTCTTCGCGTTTGAGCTGGGCCAGGTGTTCCCGCGGCGTCGGCTGCATGCACCGCCCGTCCCCACGTCGATCCCGCCGGAGCGGTGGCTGCGAACGACTGTTCGCATCCAGCACGTCGGCGGCCTGACCGCCGAGCGGCGCCTGGCGCGGCTCGATAAGTACCGAGAGGCGGATCCGGAGAACGCCTTCCAGTCCAGCTATCGCAATATCCTGGTCTCCGGCCCGGCAGTGCGCTGGGAGCGGAGAGACCCCGGCCTGCCTGTGCTGCTCACGGATGTCAGCGAGGCCGTGCTCGAAGAGCTCGAGCTCGACGGGCCACTGCTCTCCGCCATCATCATCTCCCGCGACGACGAGACGCGGATCGAGCGCGTCGTCAGAGCGGTCGTGGAACAGGAGTGCCCGGAGCCATTCGAGGTCATCGTCGTCACGAGCGGGTCCGATCGGACCGCGGCGATCGTACGCGAGCGTTTGCCTCAGGTGACGCTGGTGGAGCTCCCGCGACCGGCGCTTCCGGGGGAGGCCAGGAACGCCGGCCTTCGGGTCGCCCGCGGTGACTACATCTCCTTTCCGGGCTCGCACGTCGAGCTGCCGAAGGGCAGCCTTGCCGCGCGCATGCGCGCCCATCTGCTCGGCCACCAGCTCGTCACCGGGACCGTCTTGAACGGGACGTTCACACGGGCCGGCTGGGCGACGTATCTTCTCGACCACTCGCTCCGGCTGCCCGGCCGGCCGTCCGGGAAGCTGGCCGGTCCGCCGGCGACATGCTCCTACGCCCGCGAGCTTCTGCTCGAGCTCGGGGGCTTTCCGGAGGACATGCGCAGCGGAGAGGACACCGTCGTCAACCATGAGCTGACGCGGCGTGGATACCGGGCGTATCGCGCCCGGGGCGTCACCTATGTCCACAACAGCCCGTGCCGCACCGTCCCGCGGCTCCTTCGCCAGCACTTCATCCGGGGCCGTGGAATGGGACGGATCCTTCTAGACGATCATCGCGAGCGTGGCGGCGTTCTGGGCGGCCTCGCGCGTCCCGCGCTCCTGCGGGGGTACATCCGCCGCCGCCTTCGAACGACTACGCAAAACGTCAAGCGCTGGGGGCCGCAGCTTCTTCCGACCTACCGACGCGTCTACCCGCTGATCCTGCTCGCGGCCGCGGCGTCCTGGGTCGGCGCCTGGTACGAGATCCTCCGCTCGGGGACGGGCCGAGCTAAGGCTTCGACGCCAAGCGGACGCGGTCTTCGCGAGCAGCTACACCGCACGCCGGAACGCGGCGCGGGGATCCGCGCGCTAAGTCAGTCGTCGTCCCTGCGGTGCCGGGCTGGGACGACGTCCTTGCGCAGGCACCGGGCGAGGTCCTTGGCGGCCATTCGGACATCCTCCGCGAACCTCTTCGGGTCTTTCTCCCTCTTGAACCTCACCTGCGCCTCATAGAAGTCCTCGTAGAAGTCTCTGAGGCACGTCTCACGCCCGGACGCGCTCGCCGTCGGCGCGAGCGCCGCGGCGTAGCTCGCGGCCGCGCCCGCCGACACCCCGGTCGCCACGAGCCGCTTGGCAAAAACTCGGCGACTGATCCTCCCGTCGACGTAGGCATCCACAAGTTGCCGTCGGGACACTCCCACCTCCTCCGCGAGTTCCGAGGAGACCGTAACAGCCCCGTGGCCGCCGACGCAAGTGCCGCTTGACCTCTGGGGCGCCGCGTCGATGGCGGTCCTTACGCAGGCCGGCGCCAGGCCTCGGCCAGCTGGGCGTAGCCACCGAAGGGCTGTTCGACAAAGGGCGTCGGATCGTGCACCGCAGCCGGTGGTGCACCTAAGTGGAGCCAGGCGACGGGTACCGCGCTTGCGAAAAGGCGATGCGTGCGTCTAGGGTGGTTCTACGGCCCGGTTCACGCGTTCACCCACCGGCCGTTTACGTGTCATGGGCTCGACGATCGGGGGAACTGTGTCGGATCGCTCCGCTGCCGCTCAGAAGCGGGGAATCGGGAGGGGATCGCTGATCGCGGTTCTGGTAGTCGGTGCGGGGCTCGCTGCCGCGGCACCAGCGAACGCCCAGTTCAAGTTCAGCACGTTCCTCACTACTGGAGACGCCACCGCGGGCTGGGTCGCCGATGCGGACGCGCCTCCTGGTGCAGCCGACCAGCAATCGATACGGCTCTTCGTGAACGCCACATCGTCGACTGACCTCGACGATTCCGCACGCGCGATCTTCTCCGGCGTGCCGGCCACGCCTCCGGCAGAGCCACCGAGCTTCTTGTTCAAGGTGTCGACGACGGGCGCGAGCGGAGGCTCGCTCCGGCTCGTGATCCGGTTCGGCGGCGAAGACCTCGCCGAGTTGCGCCCGTTGGTGCTTTCTGCGGGCCAATGGTCATTCGTCGACGGCGCGTCGAGCGACTGGGAGACGCGCGGCGGCAGCTGCGGCGTCCGCACACAACAGACCTACGCTGAGGTCGTGGCCTGCCATTCCGGCGCACCGGTGACCGGCGTCGAGCTCATCAACGACAGCGGCTGGCTCCACCCGGGCGGATTCCCCGTGACTGTCGACAACATCAGCTACGGTGGTGAGACCGTCAGCCGCGTGGCCCCCGCGGTGGCGAACGAGTCGATCAACATGAGCCAGCTCTCGGGCGAGGTGATCGTGCGTGTGCCAGAGGCGGTCGGCGGCGTAGCGCCGTCGGAGGGGGGTAGTGCCGGTGGCAGCGTCGCCCAGATCACCGGCACCGCGAACCTGCCGCTCGCTAGCGTGATCAACAGCACCAGGGGGCGCGTCCGGGTCATCGGGAAACGGCGCAAGAAGCGCCAGGTTGGCAACTTCCGGGCCGGGACCTTCCGTGTCCGCCAGGTGGACGACGGCGAGATTCTTCTAACACTGCGCGGGAGTCTCGACTGCGGCGCAACCGCGAGCCGCGCATCGCCAAAGGCCGAGGCGTCGGCCCGCAGACGCAGGCTCTGGGGGAGCTCGAGCGGCGGCGACTTCCGCACCCGCGGCGGGTACTCGTCGGCGGCCGTGCGCGGAACCAAGTGGCTGACGGTGGACCGCTGCAATGGCACGCTCACCGTCGTGCGCGAGGGGATCGTGCAGGTTCACGACTACGGCAACGGCAGGCGGGTCCTCGTGCGGGCCGGCAAGTCATACTTCGCCAGGGCCGTCAACCGCTAGGCCATCCAGACGGCGACGGGGTGGAAGCAAAGAAAAACTGGCCAGCCTCTAGGCGGTACCTTATTGCTCTGGAGGGGCAGCGGGCGGGCCGCATCACGACGGCCCGCCCGACGATTCCTACCGGCATCTGACGGGATCGAAATAGTGCCGCTCCCGCCAGCGCGCCACCTGCTTTCCGATCCGCGCGCCCTGCTCGTCGGCGCTCCGGAAGTGGATTCCGGAGTAGACGCGGGCCTCGATGATCTCCTCGATCGCCTGTGAGAAGCGGGTGAAGCTCCTCGTCGTGCCGGAGGTTGCGCTGGTCTCGCTGAACTCGGCCCAATCGGTGCCGAAGAAGTCGCGCAGCGACTCCACGATCGAGCCGCTTACGCACCCATGCCCGGAGGGATGATCCGGGTACGGCGGCGTGGCGAGCAGCGGGAGCCAGTCGGCGTCCGCCTCCGTCCTCGGGTTCCCGTCGGTCTCGGCCTCGCGGATCGCCGTGATTGGGCGCCAGAACCCCCAGTGCGCCTTGTCGTCCCAACAGCTGATGGCGGCGTCCGCCGCCGTTAGGTACATCATCGCGAAGAAGCGAGAGTTCTCCGCGGTGCCGAGGGAATGGTCGGCCGACAGCTGCCGGAAGACACGGCTCCACATCGCCAGCGCGTTCTCGGCCCAGAAGCGGGCCATGTCGGTCTGGTCCGCGGTACGCGTGGTCGAGTTCAGCGAGCCGATCGACTTGACCTCGGCGAACTCGCGGGCGTAGCGCTTGCTGTCGAGCGCGTTCGGCCCGTCGGAGCGGAATTGGGCCGTGCTGTCGATCAGGAACGGCCTTACCTGGGCGACCCAGGCGTTCGGGTCATTCAGGAACGCCGGCAGCACCGGCCGCCACCGCCCCGGCTCGGACCCGACGAGGAACCTGAACGGCCCAAAGCGGCCGTCGCCGGTCCTCGCCGCGATCATCTGCGCGGCGCTGGCCTCGCCGACGGCGATGCCGCCGGCCTTCGCCTTCCCTTCCGGAATGGCTGCCAGGCTCGCCTGATATCGGGCCTCGAGCGCGGCCTGCTGCGCGGGGACGATGCTCACGAGCACCCGGTACGCGGCCGTCGCGGCAGCCGCGTCCTTTGAGTACCAGCTCCGCGCCCGCGGCGCCCCCAGGTAGGGCTCGTGCCGACCGTCGATCGCGTTCACGGCGTCGTAGACCGCGCCGTGCACCATCGCCAGATGGAGCACCGACACGGTCGGCCCCTGCCCCGCGGTCACGATCAGCGCGTCGGTCGCCTGCTGGTTCCAATCGGTCACCGTATCCGCCCGAGCAGGCGTGGACGCGGCGATCGCGAGAAGCGCCGCCCCGGCCAGCAGGAGGGCGGCGCTCCGTGTGCGTCGTGCGGTCATCTGCCTCACCCACTCAGGCGCTTGCCGCACGCCGTGCCGCGGGCCGGCGCAGGCCGAGGGTCGCCACCAGCAGGAGCGACAGTGCGGCGGCTGCGACCGCTCCGATCGCGGCCGAAACCCAGTCGAATCCGCTTGGGGACGACGGCTCGTCGGCGACTGGCTGCGACTCGAGCGTCGGGCTGTATCCCTCCGCCTGGTCGCGGGTGTCCGGCATACGCAGGTCCTGGGGCGACGCCACTGGCGGCGGATTGACCGCCCTGTTGTGGGCGTCAATGGCGTGCGGATCCGCGGAGGCGCCGGACACGACCAGCGCGCTCGCGAGGGCCGCGCCGGCCATGGCGGTGGCAAGGCGCGTCTTGTATGCGGCGGAGAACATCTCCGCTCCTTTCTGTCGGCGACCGCGGGTTGCGGTCGATCGACAGCAGCGTGCGCCCGCCCGGTAACCGGCCGCTCACGCTCCGCTCATCGCCGGTAACTGCGCTCGTAATGCTGGTCAGCCGCCCGGGCAGACCGACTGGTAGGGCCGGTCGGGCAGAGCTTCCTCCCACTCCGCCGGGCTGAGCTCGCGCCCGGCGACCAGGCAGGCGTGGCGCTTCCAGGCCTCGGGCGACATGTCGAAGCTGATCCCCTCGCCGCTGGTAGAGATCGCGTACAGGCGCGAGCCGTCCGGACTCAGCGCGGCGGAGACCCACGTGTTCGGCTCGAGCGCAAGCGGCGACCCGATCTGCTTCTGCGTGGCCACGTCCCAGAGCACCACCGTGCCGTCGGCGGCGGCGGTGATCAGCGTGCGCCCGTCCGGCGAGAACTCCGGGAAGGTGATGCGCGCCGTCTGAGCCTCCAGCGAGCCGGCCGACCTGCTTCCAGGTCTCGGTCGAGAACAGGCGCCCCGTGCCGTTGTACTGCCCGACGAAGAGGAGGTCGCCGTCAGGCGAGAACGCCACGGAGCGCGAGAAGTCGCCCTCGCCCGCGAGATCGCCGATCCCTAGGCGCTTGACGAGCCTGCCAGTACGCACGTCGCGTACGTCCGTGCCGCGCTCGGTCGCCGCAGCCGCGATCAGCTCGCCGTTCGGGCTGAACGCGATCAGGTTGGCTGCGGTTCGGCCGCGAAACGCGGTGAGCGTCCTCCGGCGCACGTCCCACACCCGCAGTGGCCGCGGCTCACGGATATCTACCTCGCCGGCCGCCGAGTAGCTTGCCGTCGGGCGAGAACGCGAGCGCCTGGGAAACGCCCCGCATCCCCTTGAGCTCGCCAGCCGGCGCCAGCGTCCGCGCGTTCCACAGTGTGAGGCGCGCGCCTTCGCCGGTAACCGCGAGCAGGCGCCCGTCGGGGCTGAAGTCGACCGAGAGGGCCATGCCGTCGATCGCGCGCAGCGCTTGCCCGTCGCCGCAGGGTCCGGGTGTTGATCAGGTCGACCGCGCCGTCGCTGTGCGTGAGGGCGAGCGTGCGGCCGTCGGGGCTGACCGCGATCCCTCTCGCGGTCTGGAAGGCGTCGAAGCGCCGCCCGACGGCGAAGCGCCGATCGAGTCGCCGGTCGCCGACGAGGTCCCAGAGGATCGCGCGAGTGTCGTCCGACGCGGTGATCAGCGTGCGTCCGTCACCGGTTATGTCGAGCCCCTCGATGCCGCCGGTGTGGCCTTCGAAGCGCTGCGCGATTCTCCCGCGCTCGGCGTCCCACGCGAAGAGCTGTCCCTGCTGGCCGGAGGTCACGAGCGTCCGGCCGTCGGGCGTGAACCTCATCCGGAACACGGGGCCTTCGTGGCGGCCTCGGAGCCGCCGAATCTGCCCGGAGTCCAGATCGAGCAGCCGGACTCGGCCTGCCTCGGAGCCCAGGGCGAAGCTCCGCCCATCGGGACTGACCGCCCCCGCGGAGTCCCCGACCGGCCAGGAGCGCACTACGCGCAGCGGCTCGGGGTCGAGCTCCCACGTCCGATTCTCCCGCAGGCTGGTCAGGAAGAAACGCTCGCGATCGGCCGTCTCCGACGCGTGGAAGGAGGACGCGTGTTGCCCCACACGCACCTGATCCGTGACCGCCCCTGTCTTCCCGTCGACCCGATACACGGGCGATACCGGGCCGTCCGGCCCTGCGCCGTGGGTCAGCCGAACGAGGAGGTCGCTGCCGCTCGGCGGGAACACGATGTCTACAGCCACCCACGATGGCGGTCCGGGGAGCGGAGGCACTCTCACCCGCAGCTTGCGCTCCAGGGTACGTGCATCGATCAGGTCGACGATCCCGTTGTGGTCCCGGTTCTCCGGGTCCATCGAGCTCATCGCAACCGTCTGGCCGTCAGGCGAGAAGCGAACGTTCTGGATCAGACCGCCCTCGATCCGATAGGGCGGGCCGAGCGGGCGCCTGGTGGCGGCGTCGTAGACGGTGACGGCGCCGCGCTCGTCGCCGGTGGCCATCAAGCTCCCGTCCGGGCTGACAGCCGCCGCGAACATCGGCCAGCCGTGGTTGACGACGCCCACCGCCGCCGGGGCGCGCAGGAGCACCGACAGCAGGCTGCCGCGGGTGGCGGGGGACTCGTCGAGCTCCACCGCCGCCCGGGTGCAGGAGGAGCGCCTCGTCGAGGCGCGGCGTGCTTGAGCGCCTCGACGCTGAAGACGCTGGGCGTCCAGGGCCAGTGCGGCGTCGCGGGCCTCGCCGCGCTGGTTGAGCGCCACGATGCCCGCCACGAGCGCGAGCGCGAGCAGGGCGGCGAGACCGGCCAGCACCGCACGCAGCCGGCGGTTCGCCCGGCGCTGATGCTCGGCTTCGCGCTCGGCCTCGGCACGGCTCTCATCCAGGAAGCCGCGTTCGAGTTCGTTGAGGTCGCCCTCGTGGGCCGCGGCCCAGTCGAGCGTCGAGGCGAGCCGTGCGCCGCGGTATAGCTCGCCGGGGTCGCGGCCGCCCGCCCGCCACTCGCTTGCCGCGTGGATGAGGTGCTGGTGCAGGCGGCGCCCCTCGGCGTCTTCCTCGAGCCAGCCGCGCAGGCGGGGCCACTCCCGCAGCAGCGCCTCGTGCGCAACCTCGAGTGTCCCCTCATCCGCGGTCACGAGCCGGCTGTCAGTGAGGGCCGCCAGCGCGGCCGCGGTGTGCTCGTCGCGCTCTGCGTCGAGCTCCTCCAGCGGCACCCGACGGCGCACGAAGGCGGACTCCTGCTCCCCCGCGTCGGCCAGCCGCAGCAGGATGCGCCGCGCGGCGATGCGCTCGGGCTCGGACAGCCGCGTGTAGGTGGCCTCGGCGAGGCGGCCCACCGCGCCGCGCACGCCGCCGGTGCGCTCGTACGCGGCTCGGCGCATCACGCGGCCGTCGCGCTCGCGCCACTGCTCGAGCAGTGCGGCGGATAGGAGTGGCAGGCCGCCCGGCTCGTCGAGCACATCGGCAATCAGGGCGTCCGTCAGCGACGGCTCGACCCTGAGCCCGACCCGGCGCGCCGGCTCGACGATGGCCCTGCGCAGCTCGTCGCGTTGCATCGGGCCGACAAGCACCTGGTTCGCCCCGACGAGTCGTGCCAGGCGGTCGTGCGCCGCGCAGCGACCGTAGAAGTCGGCGCGCACGGCCACCACCACCTGAACGTGCCGGTCGCTGTCCTCCGTCAGGGCCACGAGCGCGTCCAGGAAGTCGGTCCGCTCATGCTCGTCGCGGCAGAGCGTGAACACCTCCTCGAACTGGTCGACGACGAGCACCGCCCGCTCGCCGCGCTCCGGCAGGACCCACTGGAGCGCTTCCAGCGGATGCTCGCCAGGGCGCATGAGCCCCCGACGCCAGCGCTCGGATCCGGGCAGCACGCCGGCCGCGAGCGCCGGCAGCAGGCCCGCCCGGACCACCGAGGACTTCCCGCTGCCGGAGGGGCCGACCACGGCAAGGAGGGGTGAGCCCACGAGCCGGGCGACCAGTTCGGCCACGAGCCGCTCGCGACCGAAGAAGTACTCCGCGTGTTCGGCATCGAAGGTGGCGAGGCCGAGGAAGGGGCACACCGCCGGCAGCGGGCGCGGCGTCCTCCTCACCTCGGTAGAGCCGGCCGCGCTCGTCGACCGTCCGGAGAGCGAGCAGGTCGCCGGACAGATCGGCCTCGGCGGAGCGCAGCTCACCGCGCTCGATGGCGGCCCGGTCGGCGCTCGCTCCGGCCTCCCGCGAGGCCTGTGCTCGTGCCCATTCCTCCGCCGCGCGATGAACGGCACGAGGGATGCCACCGCTTTCCGCCGCGAGGGCCGCGATCGGGACGGACTCGACCCCGGCGGGCAGGTAGAGCCCCGCTATCTCCGCAATGGCCTCCTCACCGAGCGGACCCAGCTCGAGCACGTGCCCCGCCTCGGACCTCGCCGACGGCTCGCGCTCGCGATGCAGCACGAGGAGCAGCAGTCGCCTGTGCGCGCTGTCGCCGGCGACCGCAGCCGCGCCATCGAGCGCTTCAGCGCTCTGCTCGTCGGCGTCGTCGAGGATGAGCAGGGTCGGGCGTTCGCGATCCTCCACATCCCGCACGGCCGCGAGCGCGTCGGCGGGCGGCGTGCGTGCGTCGGTGTAGCGGACGGCCATCCGCCGCCGCAGCGCCTCCCGAGCCAGCTCGGCCGCAAGACGGGTCTTTCCGATGCCGCTCGGGCCGGAGACGAGCACGACGCCGCCGCGCCCCTCGCAGGCGTCGGCCAGCAGCGCGACCAACTCGGCCAGCTCCCGATCCCGGCCCGCCAGTATCGGCGAGCCACCATCGAGTGCCGCCGGCAGCTCGTCCGGGCCGGGCGGTGCATCGAGCGCCGGGTCCTGCGCGAGGATCGCCTCGTGCAGCGCGCGGAGCTTCGCGCCCGGCTCGACGCCGATCTCCTCGACCAGCGTGCTGCGCGCAGCGCGGAAGGCCTCGAGCGCCTCGGCCTGGCGGCCGCAGCGGTACAGGGCCAGCATCAGCTGGCCGTGCAGATGCTCCCGAAGCGGCTGCTCGGCCACGGCGGCCTCGAGCTCGGAGATCAAGTCCGCGTGTCTGCCGAGCGCAAGCTCCGCATCGACCCGCGCCTCGAATGCCGCCCAGCGCCGCTCCTCCAGGCGCGCGATCTCGGGCTGCACAAACGCCTCATAGGCAAGGTCGGAGAGCGCAGGCCCGCGCCAGAGCTCGAGCGCCTGCCGGAGCTTCTCTGCCGCGCCATCCGGATCGGCCTCGAGCTGGGCCCGACCGCTCGCCACGAGCTCCTCGAAGCGATCGACATCCCGCTCTCCGGGGCGGACATTGAGCCGGTACGCCCTCCCTTGCGTCTCGAGCCGCCCGTTTCGACCAAGCGCCTGCCGCAAGGCCGCCACCTGGTTGTGAAGCATCTTCTGCGCCGTCGCGCGGCGGCGACTCCCCCCACAGCTCGTCAACCAGCCGATCGCTCGCGACCAACTCGTTCGCCCGGAGGATCAGCAAGGCCAGCAGGGCACGCCGCCGGCCCGTTCCAATCGAGAGCGCGACCCCACCATCGCCGATGACCTCGAGTGGGCCCAGCAGGCGGAAGTCCAAACCTCTGAGACCGTAACACGGTCATGGGCCCGCAAGGGGGCGGGGTTGCGGAGGTAGAGTCAGCAGCTCAATGGCGACGACGAAGCTGCTTCTGGCCACCGGCGACCAGCTGGAGGTCGAGGGGAGCGTCGAGGAGACGATCAAGGAACTCGAGAACGCGGCGCGCAGCAGCGCCGGCACCCTCGCGCTGCTGAGACAACCCGAGACCGGCGAACCGTTGGCAGTCAACGCGGCGCAGGTCGTGACCGTTCGGCCAGGGGACGAGTAGCGTCGCGGCGACCGGAGCTGCCAGCCCCGGCTTGGGGGGCGGCGAGCCACTCCTCTGTCTCCAGGGCTCGGTGAACGTGTACGGCGGGCGTCGTCGTGCTACCGTCACCGGTGTTCGAAGCCGAGTTCTTGCTCGGCGACCTAGTGCCAGCGCCCGGTAGTCGTTGCCTCGAGCATCCTCCGCGTACGCAGCACACGATCAGTGGAGGTATCAGCAATGGCCACCGGAACCGTGAAGTGGTTCAACGACGACAAGGGCTTCGGCTTCGTCACGCCCGACGAGGCGGGCAAGGATTTGTTCGTCCATCACACCGGCATCGCCGGCGACGGCTTCAAGTCACTCGCCGAGGGCGCCAAGGTCTCCTACGACGCCGAGGCCGGAGATAAGGGACCGAAGGCGGTCAACGTCCGGCCCCTGTCCTAGCCAGCGGCGAGAGCGGCGTCGCTGCCGCGCTTCCAGGACGCCGCTCGATCCGGAGTATCCTCCTTCCAGCCGTCTCCGCCCTCGGGTGTTGTGCTCCCTGTGCCCCCCGGTGGTGTATGCCCCCGGGGAGCCGCAAGGATGGTGTGCATGTCCGAGCAGGACGAGCAGTCCAGCTGGAATTCTTCGACCCGCGGCGAGCAGGCCTGGAAGGAGGACGTCGAGCGCGTAGCTTCTCGCAACGCCGAAGCACGGAAGGCCGGCAAGAAGCAACGGGAAGCCTATGAGCAGAGGCGGGAAGACGCGCGTCGCGCCGCGGCGGCCAGGCGCCACTCGCAACTGCTGAACCGCCCCACTCCGTAGGCCAAGCCGACCGCTAGCGGTGCTCCGCTACTAGCCGCACCGTCGAAGCTCTCCGGACTTCTCGCCGCCCGGCGCGGTGGACACCGGGGCCACTGCGGGGGTACGCTGCCATTGGACGCCACCTCTCATCCCCTCCGTTTGGGTGTGGGTGGACTCGCGGTCGCGCTTGAGAGGTCCCGTTCGGATCTGACGGCAACCGCTCAGGAGGAGATCATGGCCGCCTCCGCGCCGCCGTGGAATGGCGCTAGGGGCACCGCCCAGCCGCCCCGGCCCTACGTTCTCTGGGCGATAGCGGTTGCCGGCTGCGCCGCGGCTGCGTGCTCGGTCTGGCTCGCGTTCGCGAGCGACCATGTGGTCGAGCCGGGCCTGCAGGCGGCGCTGATCGACTGGATCACGCTTCCGTACATCCTCGCCGGGCTGATCGCCTGGTGGCGACGGCCCGACAGCCGCTTCGGGCCGCTGATGATCGCGGCGGGCTTCGTCACGTTCCTGTCGAGCTTGCAATGGGCGAACGAGATGGTCCCGTACACCATCGGGCTGGCCTTCGACCTGATCCCGGTGGCGGTCTTCCTGCACGTGTTCCTCGCGTTCCCGAGCGGCCGCCTGGAGCGGCGCACGGAGCTGGTCGCCGTCGCGGTGGCGTACGCGGCGGCGGTGGGCATGCAGGCCGCCAAGATGATGCTCGGTGGCGTAGGGGCCGACAACCTGCTCGCGGTCACCGTCCAGCCCGCCGCGGCCAACACCGTGCAGGATGTTCAGCTGCTCACGCTGAGTGCGCTCGCCCTCGCCGGGGTCGCACTGCTCGCCGCCCGCAGGCGTGGATCAGGCCGTCCGCGCCGACGCTCCGTTGCGCTGCTGGTCGATTCCTTCGCGCTCGGACTCGTGGCGATCGCGGTCCTCCTGGTGGCGGGCGCATTCGAGCTGCCCGCCTTCGAGACGATCCGCCGAATCACCTTCGGGGTGATCGGGCTCGCACCGTTCGCCTTCCTGCTCGGCCTCCTGGATGCGCGTCTCGCTCGCTCGGCGGTCGGCGATCTGGTGGTCGAGTTGCGCGCGGATCCCTCGCCGGAGGATCTCCCCCGCGCCTTTGCGCGCGCCCTTAGCGATCCGTCGCTGACGCTCGCATACTGGGTGCCGCAGTTCGAGACCTGGGCCGACCTGGATGGCCGGCCGGTCGAGCTGCCCGGACCGGGGTCCGGAAGGGCGACGACCTTCATCGACCGCGACGGGGCGCATGTCGCGGCGCTGCTGCACGACCGCTCGCTGGACGACGAGCGCGAGCTGCTCGATGCCGTCAGCGCCGCGGCCGGTATCGCGCTCGAAAACGGCCGCCTGCACGCAGAGCTCAGGGCTGGTCTCGAAGAGCTACGGGGATCGCGGGGACGCGTCATCGAGGCCGGCCAGAAGGAGCGGCAGCGACTCGAGCGCAACCTTCACGACGGCGCGCAGCAGCGGCTCATCGCCCTCTCGCTGGACCTCCGCCGGCTCGAGGAGCGCCTGGGCCCCAACCCCGACGCGAAGGCCGGCCTCGATCGGGCGAGGCGTGAGATCGCGCTCTCCCTCGAGGAGCTTCGCGGTGTCGCGCGCGGCATCCATCCGGCGGTGGTCAGCGGGCACGGGCTGGCGGTGGCCCTGGAGTCGCTCGCCGCGCGCGCCCCTGTGCCCGTCCGGCTGACCGTGGAGGTCGAGGACCGAGTCCACGAGCGGCTCGAGGTGGCCGCGTACTACGTCGTCTGCGAGAGCCTTGCGAACATCGGCAAGCACGCACAGGCGTCGTCCGCCACCGTGGAGGTCGCTCGGAGGAACGGGGAGATCGTCGTCGAGGTCGTCGACGACGGGGTCGGGGGCGCCGACAGCGAGCGGGGCACCGGCCTGCGGGGCCTGGCCGACCGCGTCGAGGCGCTCGACGGCCGCCTCCGCGTCTGGACCCCGCGCGGGGGCGGGACGCGCGTCAGAGCGGAGATGCCATGCGCGTAGCGCTCGCCGAGGACTCCGTCCTGCTGCGCGAGGGAGTCGTGCGCCTCCTCCGCGACGCCGGGTTCGACGTGGTCGCCCAGTGCGGGGATGCTGAGGACCTCATCCGCAAGGTGAACAGCCACGACCTGGACGCCGCGATCGTGGACATTCGATTGCCCCCGACCTACAACGACGAGGGCCTGCGTGCCGCTCTCGAGATCCGCGCGAACCATCCCTCGGTGGGAGTGCTCGTGTTGTCGCAGTACGTCGAGCTCGGCTTGGCGATGAAGCTGCTCGCTGACTCGGCGGAGGGAGTCGGGTATCTGCTGAAGGACCGCATCAGCGACGTCGACGAGTTCGTGGCGGCGGTGCGACGGGTCGCCCAGGGTGGTTCGGCGATCGACCCGATCATCGTCTCCACTCTGCTCGAGAGGCGGCGAAGCGACGATCCGCTCGCTCAGCTGACACCACGCGAGCGCGAGGTGCTCGAGCTGATGGCCACCGGCAGCTCCAATCAGGGGATCGCGGACGCGCTCGTGATCACACTCCGCGCCGTCGAGAAGTACGTCTCGAGCATCTTCGGCAAGCTAGGGCTGCCGTCGACCGGAAGCGAATCGCGGCGGGTGCTCGCTGTGCTGATGGTCCTGCGCTCCTGAGGCGAGCGAAGCGGGAAGACACCAGAAAACCGGCCCCCGGGCGGCCAGTATCCCGCCTTTCGCGCGGCCGCTGGGGATGGGATTTTGGACGAGCCCCTGAACGCAGAGAGGAACAGAGATGAGCACGCCCGTCACTGAAACCGCGTCAGGGTCCGTGCCAGCGCGCCGGGCCTTCAGCGTTCCGGAGGTCGCGTTCCTGATCGGGGTGCCGCTCCTCTGGGCGGTCCTGCTCCTCTTCCACCCGACCGGCGACGGGGACGAGTACTACCCGATCGTGAAGGACGACGTCACGGCCTGGCTGACGGTCCACCTCGGGACGATGCTCTTCATTCCCCTGATGGCCGGTGTGGTCTTCCTGCTTCTGCGCGGCGTCACCGGCCGCGCGGCGCTGGTCAGCCGGATCGCACTCGCGCCGTTCGTCGTCTTCTACGGCGCCTACGAGGTGCTGGTGGGGCTTGGCAACGGCATCCTCGCCAATGAAGTGAATGCACTGCCGGAATCAGAAACGGCGACGGGTGCCCAGCTGATCCAAGACTTCAACGAGAGCACGCTCCTCGCCGACCCCGGCATCTTGAACGGCATCGGCACCGTCGCCTTGTTGGTCGCAGCCGTGGCGGCTGGGATCGCTCTCTACCGCCACGCGGGCGCGCCCATCGCGGTCCCGATTCTGCTCGCCCTGTCGGCGCCTCTCGTGGCCATGCACCCGCCGCCGTTCGGACCCATCGGCCTGGTCCTGTTCATGGCCGCGGTCCTCGTCGCCCTGCGGGCTCGCTCCCCGGCGCGAGCGCCGGCTCTGGCCCCACAGCCGGGCCCCGCGTAGCGACAAGACACCAGAAAACCGTCCCCCCGAACGGCCAGTATCCCGCCTTTCGCGGCGGGCACCTGGGTGAGAGGTTGGGCGAGTTCCCGCAGCCGAAAGGCACAGCGATGAAGACGCGCATCATCCAGCACGAGCCGGAGCCGGACCAGCCCGACACCTCCGGAAACGGCGCGGCCACCCCGCCGCGGCCTCCGGCACACAACCTGGCGGCACGGATGGCCCGCTGGAGCGGTCAGCATCGCAAGAAGGCCATCTTCGGGTGGCTTGCGTTCGTCCTCGTCGCCTTCTTTGTCGGCAACAACCTGATCGGCTCGAAACTCATCTCCGACATCGATGAGTTCTCGGGTGAATCCCGCGAAGCCGAGCAGGCCCTCGACCGCGCCGGGCTCAGGCCGGTCGAGGAGGTCGTGTTCGTTCAGAGCGACGAGCTGACCATCAGGGATCCCGAGTTCCGAGCGGCGGTCGAGGACGTGACCGGCCGCCTCTCCGAGGTCCAGTACGTCAGGAACGTGGAGTCGCCGCTGACCGGCGACGGTGAGGTCTCGGCCGACGGCCACGCCGCCCTCGTGAACTTCGAGATCGCCGGTGATTCAACGGAGGCGAAGGATCGAGTCGATCCCACGCTCGCGGCGGTCGCCGCCGTCCAGGCCGATCATCCGAACTTCGACATCGAGCAGTTCGGCGGCGCCAGCGCCAACAAGGCCATCGACAAGGTCATCAAGGACGACCTCGCGAAGGCGGGAATGCTCTCCCTGCCGATCACGCTGATCATCCTCGTCATCACCTTCGGCACGCTGGTGGCGGCCGGAGTGCCGCTGCTGATCGGGCTCACGTCCGTGATGGCCGCCCTCGGCGTGGTCGCGATCACAAGCTACGTCTTCCCCGCCGCGGGGGAGCTCTCGGCGGTCATCCTGCTGATGGGCCTTGCTGTCGGTGTCGACTACTCGCTCTTCTACGTGCGACGGGAGCGCGAGGAGCGCGCGGCCGGTCGCGGCGAGCGCTCCGCGCTCGAGGCCGCCGCCGCGACCTCCGGGCGGGCCGTCCTGATCTCCGGCGCGACCGTGATCGTCGCGATGGCGGGCATGTTCATCAGCGGCGACAAGACCTTCATCTCCTTTGCCCAGGGGACGATCGTCGTGGTGGCGATCGCAATGTTCGCCTCGCTGACGGTGCTGCCGGCGATCCTGTCTTGGCTCGGTGATCGCATCGAGAAGGGTCGCATTCCGGTGCTCGGCCGCCGGCGCCGCCCGGCGGGCCAGTCGCGCTTCTGGACCGCGCTGACCGGCCGTGTCATGCGTCGCCCAGTCCTTTCGATCGTCGTCGCAGGGGGCCTCCTGGTGGCGCTGGCGATTCCGGCCCTCCAGATGAAGAGCGTCACCAGCGATATCGACGAGCTGCCGCAGGACCTGCCCGTCATCGTGACCTACAACAAGGTCAAGGAAGTGTTCCCGACCGAAGGCGTCACCGCGACCGTGGTCGTCGAGGCCGACGACGTGCGCTCCGGCGCCACCGCGGCCGGCATCGCCGACCTCCAGGACGAGGTCAAGGCTTCGGATGCCTTCAAGCCCGGGACCGAGGTCATCTACAGCGACGACGGCACGGTCGCGCAGATCAACGTCCCGACCCGCGGCAACGGCACGGACGCCGCGTCCACCAACGCCCTCAGCGAGCTCCGCGACCAGATCATCCCGGCGACGGTCGGCGGGGTCGAGGGGGCCAGCGTCAACGTCAGCGGCGATGCTGCCGGTTCGGAGGACTTCGCCAGTCAGCTGAGCAGCAGGCTGCCGCTGATCTTCGCGTTCGTGTTCGGACTCGCCTTCCTGCTGATGCTGGTCACCTTCCGCTCGATCGTGATCCCGGGAGTGACGATCATCCTCAACCTGCTCTCGGTCGGAGCCGCCTACGGCGTCCTCGTGCTGGTCTTCCAGAAGGGCAACCTGGAGTCGCTGCTCGGCTTCACCTCGAACGGCGGGGTGACGAACTGGCTGCCGCTGTTCCTGTTCGTGGTCCTGTTCGGGCTCTCGATGGACTACCACGTTTTCATCCTCTCCCGCGTGCGGGAGCTCTGGGAGCGCGGAATGTCGACCGATGAGGCCGTCAAGCAGGGGATCTCGACCACCGCCGGGACCGTGACCAGCGCCGCCGTCGTCATGGTGGGCGTGTTCCTGGTCTTCGTCACGCTGGCCTTCCTCGACTTCAAGGAGCTCGGGCTCGGGCTGGCCGCGGCGGTCCTGATCGACGCGACGATCATCCGGGGCGTCCTGCTGCCGGCGTCGATGAAGGTGCTCGGCGACTGGAACTGGTACCTGCCGAGCTGGCTCGACTGGCTTCCGCGCATCGGTGCCGAGCGCGACGCCGCACCGCCGCCCCTCGACCCCGGGGAGCCCCCGGCCCCGGACGAGCCAGGCACCCCTGACGAGCCGAAGCCCGAGCCGCTTCCGGCATAGCGAATGACTACTCCGACGGCAACTCCCCCCAGCCCGGCTCCTCCTCCCGCGGTCCCTCCTCCCTCCGGCGAGAAGCTCGGCTGGAATGCCGGGCGCGTGGTGGCGGTGGTGTTCGGGAGCCTCGCCGCGCTCATCGGCTTCGCGCTCCTGCTCGGCGGGTTGGCGCTCGTCCTCGCTCACGCGTTTGCCCGCGACGATGACGGCTACTACAGCTCAGACACCGAACGGCTGTCCACCGCTACCTACGCGCTCACTGTCGAGGACATCGACCTTGGAAGCGACCCCGCCGACTTTGTTCCCGAGGACGTGCTCGGAACCGTCCGCATCAGAGCCGAGCGGCCGGGTGGTGGCCCGGTCTTCGTCGGCATCGCCCCCGAGCGGGAGGTCGACGCCTACCTGCAGGGCGTGGGCCGTGCCGAGGTCGAGGATTTCTCCGACGGCTCACCCCGCTACCTGCCAAGCCGGGGCGGCGCTCCTCCGCGCCCGCCCTCGGCGGAACGGTTCTGGGTCGCCTCCGCGGAGGGGCCAGGACGGCAGGCGGTGAGCTGGGAGGTCGAGGGTGGACGCTGGTCCGTGGTGGCCATGAACGCCGACGGTGCGCGGCGCGTGGTCGTCGACGCCGACGTGGCGGCAAAGGTCGGCTGGTTCTTGGGCGTCGGTATCGGACTGCTCGCGGGAGGACTCCTGCTCCTGGCCGGCGGGATCGTGCTGATCATCTGGGCCGCGCGACGGAGCTCGACGCGGCGCGCCGCCGCCGGCGCGGCAGCTCCGGACGGCGCCTGACGCTCAGGCTGGAGGACTCTCGGTCTGCTTCGGCAGCAGCGAGTGGCCGTCGACCACCGCCGAGGCGATGTCGACCAACTTCCGGTTGGCGGCGCGTGAGTGCTCGCGCAGCATGTCGAAGGCCGTCGCCTCGTCGACCGCGTGACGCTCCATGAGAATGCCCTTGGCCCGCTCCGTTACGGCCCGACGCCCGAATGCCCCCTCCAGGTCGTGGTACTCGGCGAAGCGGCGCAAGACGATGTCGATCGAGCTCTGCCAGTCCGCCGCCTCGCCATCGCTGATGTAGGCGAAGATGCCCCGCTTCGACGCCTCCGTGATGAAGTCGGGATCGGGAGCGTGGATGAGCACGATCACTGGGCAGGCGGCCTCCTGGACGATCTTTTCGATCAGGCCGAGGGCGTGCTCGGAGCTCTCCCCCAAGCCCACCAGCGCAACGTCGGGTCGCTCCCTGGCGGTCACAGGCCCGACGTCGTCGACCTCGATCTCGCGCGCGATCACCTCATGCCCAAGTGAGGCGACGATCGGTGCTACGAGAGCCAACCGATCTTTTCGCTCGTTGGCGATCAGCACGCGCAGATGGTGTGTCTCGCGATAGCTCATCGTTTCTCGAGAACAGTCGATTCTAATAGATGGTAGGCTGCGAGGTCGCTTCGCCCTAGCAAACGGCGAGCGCTATTCCGGCTCCAGCACTTGGCCGGCGTGACGCGGGCCTTCATCGGTCAGAGCAGCGTCCGGAGCCGAGAATGTCGACGTCCTCGCGGGACAAGCACCACATCAACGGCCGGGGTCACGTGCCCGGCGGAACCGATGGCTTCGACCTGCTGCTGAAGAACGACCGCGGCGCGGCCTTCGCGGCCAGGCAGGTGGTGCTCGCCGGCGACGGCCTCGTGCCCGCCGCCGTCCGTGACGATGTCCTGCTCTTGGTGACCGAGTTGGTTGCCAACGCATGGCGCCACGCCCGCATGGGAGCCGACCGGCGGCTGCGCGTCGAACTTCGACGGCGCTCAGACCTCCTCCGTCTGGCGGTGATCGACGGGGGCACCGGCTTCACACCGGATCCCGAACGCTCCAGTGGGGACGAGCCGGGCGGTTGGGGCCTGCTCCTGGTCGATCGGATCGCCACTCGCTGGGGTGTCGTGCCCACCACGAGCGGCACTCGCGTCTGGTTCGAGATCAGCATCGACGAGTGAGCGCCGCGACGGGAACGTGCTCTAGCACGTCACAGCCTCGAGCCGAGGCCGGTTGCGCGTCGGGCGACGGCCGCGAGCGTGGCGGCGAGTAGAGCACAGGCGATCACGAGGGGCCACCGGCCGGCCGGAAGCGTCGAGAGTCCGAGTAGGCCGGCGAGCGGAGAGGCAGTGAGGAGGACGGCCGCTGTCCCGGCGAGCACCGCCCAGAGAGGGAAGAAGACGTTCTCGCGCGGTGGGAGGAAGGGTTGGGCGCGAAGCGCCCAGGCGACACCGACGTGACCTAGGAGCCAGGTGGCGATCGCTGCGGCCGCCCCATACTCGGCGCCGTCGCGGCGGACGAGGAAGAAGGCGAGGGCGACGGCGACGGACAGCGAGGCGGCGGTGAGGAGGATCGCCCCGAGCTCGTCGCGGTCGAGGAAGCGGCGCGCGGGGTTGCGCGGCGGTTGGCGCATCGCGCCGGGCGCGCTCGGTTCGGAGACGAAGGCGACCGAGGGGCCGAGGTCCATGAACAGCTCGAGGATCACGATCTGCACGGGGCGGAACGGCGCCGCGAAGCCAAGTGCGAGGGGGAGCGCCACCACGGCGACGAGCGCCGCCTTGGCGCCGAGGTAGAACGCGACCGCACGACGAAGCCGGGAGCCAATCGCGCGGCCGCCCTCGATCGCGGCCTCGATCGTGGGGAAGGCGTCGTCGGTGACGACCAGGTCGGCGGTCTCGCGGGCGAGGTCGGTGCCGCGCTTGCCCATGGCGATGCCGACGTCGGCGGCAGCGAGCGCAGGTGCGTCATTGACGCCGTCGCCGGTGACGGCGACGACCTCGCCGCGACGCTGAAGCGCCCGCACGATGCGCAGCTTGTCCACGGGTGTCGCGCGTGCTACGAGCACCCGACCGATGAGGTCGCGGCTGATCTCATCGTCGCTCAGCTTCGCCAGGTTCGCGCCGCCGAGGCGTACCTCGACGCCGTCGAGTCCGGCGCGGGCGGCGACTGCGGCTGCCGTGCGCGGGTGGTCGCCGGTGACGATCATCGTCCTCACCCCGGCGCCGGTGAGTGCTTCGATCGCCGCGGGAACACCGGGACGAAGGGGGTCGTCGAAAGCGGCGAAGCCGAGCAGGTGGAGGCTCTGCTCGGCGTCCTCGGCGCTCACCGGCACCGTGTCAGCCTCGCGCGCGGCGAAGGCGACCACGCGCAGCCCCTCGTTCGCGAGCCGGTCGGCGAGCTCCTGCGCCTGCGCGAGATGCTCCGCGTTTCCTCTCGCGACCGTGAGGATCGATTCCGGCGCGCCCTTGGCGGCCACGTGCAGGCTGTGACCGTCGCGCCAGACGCGGCTCATACGCTTGCGCTCGGGGTCGAAGGGGAAGAGCGAGACCTCCTCCCCCAGCCAGGGGACGCCCTCACGGTGCGCGGCGGCGGCGAGCTCCAGCCCGAGCGGGTCGCCTACCTGCGCCTGCGCGTTTGTCGTCGCTTGGCTCGCGAGCGCGACCTTTAGCACTGCCTCCCGGCGGCCCTCGATGCGGACGAGCCGCAGGCGATTTTCGGTCAGCGTGCCCGTCTTGTCCGTCACGACCTCGGTCACGCCGCCGAGCGTCTCCGCCGCCCGCAGATTGCGAAGGAGCGCGCCGCGGCGGGCGAGGCGGTAGCCGCCCACCGCAAGCAGAAGGGTCACCAGAAGCGGCAGCTCCTCGGGGACGGTGGCGAACGCGAGGGTGAGGCCGGCGAGCAGCATGTCGGTGAAAGGCTGGCCGCGGAGGACGCCGATCAGCGGTACGAGGACGCTCGCGGCCACCGCGAGCACCAGGACGTAGCGGGCGAGCTCGGCGACCGTTCGCTGGAGCGGCGTGCGTGGCGCGCGCTCCTCGGCGGTCATCCGTCCGAGCCGGCCCAGCTCGGTCGCCGTCCCCGTTTCGACGACGAGCCCGCGCCCCTCGCCCGCGACCACGACCGTGCCGGCGAAGACCATCGACGAACGCTCGGCGAGCGGCGTCTCCTCGGGGACGCGGACGACCCCCTTCGTAGCCGGCTGCGGCTCGCCCGTGAGCGTCGACTCGTCGAGTGCGAGCTGGTGGGCGTCGACGATGCGGCAGTCGGCGGGCACGACGTCGCCGACCGCGAGCGAGAGGACGTCTCCGGGCACGACCTCCTCGACCGGCACCTCGAGCAGGGCGCCGTCGCGGAGGACGCGGGCGCGTGGCGCAGAGAGGGCGCTCAAACCCGTGAGGGCACGCCGCGCGCGCAGCTCGGTCCCCGCCTCGACCGCTGCGACCAAGCCGATGATGATGAAGATCGCGATCCCGTCGCGCAGCTCGCCGAAGACCGCGGAGAGAACGCCGACGGCCATCAGGAGCAGAATCAGCGGCTCGGTCAGCGGCTCCACCAGCTCGCGCCAGAGCGGCTCGCGGGTCTCCGGCGCGATCCGGTTCGCGCCGAGCTCCCGCAGGCGCTTCGCCGCCTCGGCGCCTGCCAGTCCTCCTGGGCCTGCGCGGACGGTGGTGAGCGCGTCGGCCGTCTCCAGCGCGTGCCAGGACGCCGCCGCCGGCGCATCCTGCTCGATCGCGGCGAAGGCGTCCGAGGGCGCGCTTTGAGGGCGTGCAGTCATCTACGGCAAGGCGCGGGGACCAAATCGTGCCCGAGCGTGGCCTGGATTGGCATCGTCGGCATCGCCGACGGTAGTCGTGCACCGTCCCTCATCCCGCCCACCGGCGAAGTACCATCGGCCCGCGATGCCGGGCCCGAAGCCCTCACAGCGCCTCGGACCCGAGCCGGCGCCGCCGCCGCCGGCCTCCACAGCAGACGCGGCTACCCCGCGTTGGCTGCGCGAGATCCGAGCGCTCGACGTCGCCGTCTACGCGGCGATCTCGGCGAGCCCGACGCCTACGCTCGACCGCGGCTTCGCGGCGCTCTCGCGCGCCGCCGATCAGTCGAAGCTCTGGGTCGGCGTCGCGGGTCTCCTGTCGACGACCGGCGCGCGTGGCCGCCGCTCCGCCGTCAGCGGGCTGGCCTCGATCGCCGTCACCTCCGGCGTCGTGAACCTGATACTCAAGCCGTCGCGACGCCGGCGCCGCCCCGATCGCACGGCGTACGACGTGCCTGTCGCCCGCCACGTCGAGATGCCGCGCTCGACGTCGTTCCCGTCCGGTCACGCCGCCGCGGCCTTCGCGTTTGCCTCGGGCGTCGCTCACGACCTCCCTCCCGCCGGAATCCCGCTCCAGGCGTTCGCCGCGCTGGTCGCCTACTCGCGCGTACATACCGGCGTCCACTATCCCATCGACGTGGTCGCGGGGGCGGTCCTGGGAGGTGCGCTCGCCCCGCTCACGACCGCCGCGCTCGACCGCCGACGGTCGAGCTAGGACTTCATCTACGCCGCCGCCTACATTCAGGGGCGGTGGGCGCGCTGCGATCCCTCGACCGACCGACAGCTCGCCTCGCTCACCGCCGGCTGGAAGCCGCAGACCGGGCTGATCGAGGGGACGGCAGACCCCACGGACTCGACTTCCTCGACCCCGCCCACATTCACGCCGACCTGGGCTGCACGCCAACATCGACGACCTGCTCTCAAAGCCGGCCCGCAACGCGCCGCCCGACCAGCTCGAGCACGCAACGACTACCTCGCGTTCATCCGCCGCAACCCCCTTCGGCTCGGCGGGGAGTGATCGGGGCCTACCGGCGCGAGTTGGAGCAGCGCCGGCGGGAACAGGTAGCGCCGCGCTAGGCGCGAACGTGTCGACTCAAGACTGGGGTCGAAATGCGCCGGGGCGGCGTTCGAGGGGACAGCCCGCTGGCCTGGGCTGAGAGAACTGGTTTTCCACAATTGCAGCACTGACGCAGGCACCGATCGCGTGCCGAAGCCGCCTGCTCCTCGTCCCAAGCGGGCACCTCAGCGTGGCACCCGCTACCGTGAGCAAACGGTCATCTCGCTTGCCGGCCGTTTCGCCGGCGTCGAGCGCCCCCTTCACGACGATGGTTCCGGCCCGATCGCGGTCATTTTGATCCGATCGATGGCTGGCCCCCGGACCCGGCTCGTCTGGTCGCTGCCAGCACTGGTCTCCGAGTGATGCTGCTGAATCGCAACTCGGCGGGACCGGCTAAGCACCTACGTTGAGGACGTGTCGTTCCTCCGGGTGCGCCGAGTCGGTTGGGGGAACTCGATATCCCTCGACGCTTCGATGTCGCTGACGGGCAAGGTCCGCCTGATCGAGCTGCGCGAGGCCGAGCGGGCGGGCGGGCCGCCGACTGATCGGATTTACTTCCGTCGAGTGCGACGGAGGCAGACTTGAGGGGCCGCTCGCCGCGCTACTCGCGCGACCAAAGCGAGTTCGACCGCGCGATTGGATTCGTCGACGCGACGTTCGCGCTCGCCCTGACCTTGCTCGTGACCACGCTCGATGTCGACCACCCGCGCGTGGCGTTTTCCAGCCTCGGAGCGCTCGACGACGCCGTCGGTGCGCAGTTCGTCGCCTTCGCGATCGCCTTCGCGGTGATAGCGAGCTACTGGCTCCAGCACCATCGGCTGATCGCCTCGTTCGCGGCGATCGACTACACCGCCATCGTCGTCAACCTGTTCCTGATCGCCGCGATCGTGTTGCTGCCGTTCAGTACCCGGGCGGTCGGCGACCCCGGCGTCGAAGACCTGCCCCTGCCGACCGTGATCATGGCCGTCAACGTCGTCGCCGCGTCCCTGCTTCACACCCTCGTCTACGTGGTCGCCGTTCGCCGCAATCTACTCAGCACCGCGCCCAGCCCGGGTGAGGTCTCGTCCTTCGTCGTCAACGCGCTCGCGGGCGCGGTCGTCTTCGCCGCCTCGGTGCCGGTCGCCTACCTGATCTCGCCGACCGCGGCGAGGATCACCTGGCTCGGCCTGGTCCCGATCGCCTGGCTCCTCAGCCGCTACACGGCGCGCTGGCGGCGGACGACCGACACGGCATAAGACTGGAAGCGCGTTTGGGGCCCTTGCCGCCCGACTCAGCCCCTCCGCGCCGGCGCGCGATCGTCGCGATCGCCGTTGGGGCGGTGACGATCGACTCGGCGCTGCTCGGGCTGATCGCCCCGCTGCTGCCCGACATCGAGCAGCGCACGGGCGCCGGTGACGCCGCGCTCGGGCTGGCGCTCGCGGCCTACGCCGTCCCGATCGCGCTGCTCTCGCTGCCCTTCGGACGCGCGGCCGACACCGTCGGCCGTCGGACCCTGCTGGTCGCCGGGCTCCTGTTCGTCGCCGTCGGCTCGGTCCTGGTCGCGATCTCCGGCTCGATCGGCGTCCTGATCGCCGCTCGTGCCGTTCAGGGGGTCGGCTCGGCGGCGAGCTGGATCGCCGCTCTGGCACTGGTATCCGACACCGCACCACCAGGACGACGCGGCGAGGCGCTGGGGGTCGCCCTCGGCGCAACCAGCGCGGCTCAATCGCCGGTCCGGCCCTCGGCGGGGTGACCGCCGACCTGCTCTCGTTCGAGGCCCCGTTTCTGATCTTCTGCGGCCTCGCGCTCGCGCTCCTGTTCGCGGCGCTCGCCGCCCTGCCGCGCGAGGAACCGCGGACCGCCTCGGCCATGCCCGCTCTGCCGGCGGTCATCCGCACGACGCGGTCGGGGCTCGGCGCCTGGGCGGCGGCGATCATTCTCGGCAGCAGCCTCTTGCTCGGCTACGTCGAGGTGGTGGCGCCGCTCGACCTCGACGCCCGCCTCGGGCTCTCGAGCTCCGCGATCGGGCTGCTGTTCGGGGCCTCGATCGCGGTCGACGCGGCCGTGTCGCCCTTCGGCGGCCGCTGGGGCGACCGGCGCGGCCGGCGCGGCCCCGCGATCGTGGGACTCGCGGCGACGGGGGTCTCGATGGTGGCGCTCGCGGTCCTGCCCGGGGTCGGCGGCACCGCGGTGGCGCTTGGTATCTACGGCGCCGGCTTCAGCCTCATGATGGTGGCGGCGGTGCCGTGGCTCGACGAGGCATTCCCCGGCCGCGAGCGGGGACTCGCCTACGGTGTCCAGAACCTGGCCTACGCGGCCGGCTACGCGGTCGGGCCCATCCTCGGCGGGTTGCTGCTCGAGGCCGGGGACGCCGACCTCGCCTACGGACTGGCCGCGGGAGCGCTCGCCGTCGGCGCGCTCGCGCTCACGATCCGCAGCCGTCGGCTACCCGCGATGACCCGCGTCGCCCGCAAGCCCGAGGTCGCGCCCGAGCCCGACCGTGGCCGCCGTTGACCGCATAGGCTGGGTGCGTGACGGCGCCGCAGCAGGCGATGGACGCGATCGACTCAAGCTTCGCGTCGCACCTCCGACACCGCACCCTGCGTGCGAAGGGTGTGCTCAGGATGACTCACGCGCCATTGTTCCGCGTTCGCGTGAAGGCGACATTCCCGCCGGACACCCGTGGGCTGCCGCTGCGGACGACCGATGAAAATCAAGGGGCTCGGCGACGTGCCGTCTGCGTTCTCCCAGAAGGCCCCTGTCCCGGATCACCCGACCGTACGCACGGGGCCGGACAGAGCCTTCAGGGCGCCATTTTCATGCCCCGACGAGCAAGCGCGGACGGTGTCAGTGTTGCTTGTCGACGAACGGTGCAGCCTCGGCGCGCCGTCCGGCGCTCCGGTCCCTCCGGCCGTTCAGAGCTTGGGCGGCGCCCGCCAGGGTGCGCTCAGCGTCAGCACCGTGCGACCGGCGCGCGGAGCTCGCGCCGATTGACTGCGGCGGTGGCTTCGTGGGCGGGCCGGGGTTTTTCGCTGGCGAGGCCGTTGCCGTCGCGGGACGCGGTCGGATGGGGGTGGTCGCTGGCGACGCCGCGCGGCGGAGGCGAGGCGCGCTCGACGTGATCGTGGTCCGGCGGTCCTGACGCCGGGTCGGCCGGCAGCCGGTAGAACCGCCGCGCCGTTGCTGCCAGCACGTCGGCCCGCTGCTCGTCGGAGAGCTCCGCCAGCGTCGCGAGCACCAGTTCGTACCACGGCCCGAACCCGCCGGCCAGCCGCGTGAGCGGCGTTCGCCGCAAGCCGAGCGAGGCGGAGCGTACGGCCCGGTACGCGGGCGGGATCGCCATGGGCGTGGCCAACGAGGCCGCGCCGAGCGGGGGCCGCGGGCCGGGCGAGCTCGACGACATCACGCTGACGCGCGAGGTCGAGACCGAAATCTTCCGGCCCCCGGCTGCGCCGAAGGCGCGTTGACGTGAACACGGTCGAAGGAGTGCTCGAGTTGCGCGGCCAGGTCGAAACCGAGGTCGTCGGCGAGCGGGTCGCGAAGACGAGCAAGGTGGCGGGCGTGCGCGAGGTGCGCAGCCTCGTCCACAGGTCGGGAACGCCGGCGCGCGCGGCGCCCGACTTCCGGGCGTCGCTCAGTCGATGTCGGCGCGGTAGGTCTCGGGGATCCGGGCCAGCACAACGAGGATCAGCGGCGAGGCGCCGATGAGGTAGAAGGCCGGAGCCAGGTTGTCGCCCGTGATCTTGATCAGCAGGGTGGCCACGAGCGCCGCGGTCCCCCCGAAGATCGCCATGGCCAGTTGGAATCCGATGGCCACGCCGGTGTAGCGGGTGGCGGTCGGGAACAACTCGCTGATGGCCGACGCCCAGGGCCCGATGTAGAGCAGCACGAGGACCATGAGAATGAGCTGACCGGCGATCGTGGCGGCCGCGGTCGCGTCGTCCAGCAGCGTGAAGACGGGATAAGCGAGTGCCAGCGTGAGAAGCGCGCCCGCGGCCATCACCGTTCTTCGCCCTACGTGGTCCGACAGCAGCCCGGAGAACGGGATCGCCACCGCGTAGAGGATCGTCGCGAGGGTCGCTCCCAGCGTGGCCACCTCGGGCGTCGTCCCGATCGGATCCTGGAGGTAGCTGGGCACGTAGGTGAAGGCCAGCCACCAGACGATCCCCGTGTAGGCGGTGAGCGCGAACACCTGGGCGATCGCGCGGCGGTGGTGGCGCAGGACCCGCTTGATCGGCAGCGCGGACACCTCGCCGGCCTCGCGGGCGGCGGCGAAGCTGGGCGTCTCGGCCATACGCAGTCGCATGATCAACGCGACCAGGCCGATCCCGGCGCCGACGAAGAACAGGATTCGCCAGCCGTAGTCGTCGGTCTGCTGGGTGTTCAGGACGGCGTGCATGATCGTCACCAGCAGGGCGGCGAGCATGACCCCGAGGCTCGCCATGCTGGCGGCCAGCGCCGCGCCCAAACCGCGCCGGTCGCGGCGCGCGGTCTCGAACATGAGCACGTACGTCCCCGACGACTCCCCGCCCACCGAGAAGCCCTGCACCATGCGCAGGAGCGCCAGGGCGATGGGCGCCGCGACGCCGATCGAGCGCGTGCGTCGGCAGCAGCCCGATGAGCACCATCGCGATGCTCATCATCACCACCGAATAGGTCAGCGCCGCCTTGCGCCCGCGCGTGTCGCCGAGGTTGCCGAAGAAAACCGCCCCCAACGGGCGCATCAGGAACCCGGCCGCGAACACCCCGTACGTCGCGAGCAGACCGTCCAGCGGGTCCGACGACGGGAAGAACAGATCGGCGAGGACCGGCGCCAGATAGACGTACAGCGTGAAGTCGTACCACTCCAGCGCGCTGCCGATCGAGCCCAGCATCGCGCCCACCCGCCGGCGCTGCACGTCCTGACCGAGCTGTGGATCAGAGGCCGCCACTTCCTGGGACTCCGCCGCAACGCGAGTCTCTCAGAACGCCACGCCGCCGACAGGGCGAGTGCGGCGACGGTCATGGGCCTGGCGCCAGGGCGACGACCTTCCGCGATTCGACGTGGATGCGAGAGCGCGCACTGGATCGGCGAGGGCTTTCGCCTCGCACGACTGGGAAATCAGACGCGCTGGCCGAGGCGCGCCCCCGTTTGTCCGGATTGCGGTCGTCCAGGCTCGCCCGGCTGGCGCGCTCGCGGCTCGTCCAAGCCACCGGTCCGCGCCGCTCCGCTTCGCGCTGTCGCTCTCGTAGTCGATGAAACGTGAGCGCCGGAAGGCTCGGATGACCGGCTCGAGGACCCGGGCGCCTCAGTCCTTGGGAGGCGCCGGAGGCTCGCCCGCGCTCGGAGCTCCGGCCTCCTCGCGCGCTGCTTCTGCACGCCGGGGATGATCAGAGCCACGCGCCCGCCCTGGCCGGGCCGCGGCGGCGGAGCGCTTGGTCGCCGCCGCCGGTGGGCGGAAGGTTGCAGGAAGAGGGCCGCGAAGGGGAGGCCGCCCGCGCGAGCGAAAGGGGGAACGGAGGCACGCTTCGGCCGAGGGGAGAGTTCTTGTTGCGGAGGGCCATCGCGACGTCGCTGGCCTGCTCGATCGCCGGCGCGCTGCTGGCGAGCTCGGCCTCGCTCGCCGCGGTGCCCCATACCGTCCTGCCGGGGGAGACGCTGTGGTCGATCTCCAGCGCGAACAACCTGACGACCCGTACCGTCGCCGTCTACAACGGCCTGCCGGAGGATGGGCTACTCGTCGCGGGGACGACCGTCTACGTGCCGACGGTCCGGGAGGGCGAGGCGGCGCTCGCCGCGGGCGGGCCCGCCGTCGCGCCGGTCGCCCGCGCCGGGTCGTCGGCGAGCGCCGGCGCTCCGGCGGGCGACAACTCGACGATCTCGCCGACGACGGTCGCGCCCGCGCCCGGGATGGGCCACGTGCCCTCGCCGTACGGCGAACTCCATCTCGTTCCCGCCGCCGCGGACGCCTGGAACGCGATGCGGGCGGAGGCCCTGAGTGCCTACGGGATCGACATCTACCCGGGCGGCCCGCTCTCGGCCTACCGGACATACGAGCAGCAGGCCGAGCTCTACGAGACCTTCCGCGCGGGCCACGGCGCGCCGGCCAACCCGCCCGGCGGCTCCTCGCACGAGCTGGGGACCGCGGTCGACGTCGAGACGCCCGAGATGCGCTCGGTGATCGACCAGCTCGGCTGGAAGTACGGCTGGTCGAAGCTGCACGGCCCCAACGAGTGGTGGCACGTGGACTACGTCGGCCGGTGAGTCGCCGAGCGCGACCGCGGCTTCGAGGTCCGGCCGCCAGGAGCCGAAGCGGCGCCGCGCGACCGCAGAGCGCCTACGGGCGTGCCTCGCTTCCCCTTACCCGCTCGGACCGTACGGGACCCGGCTGGGACCGCGGCTCGCCCAAAACTTCATCCATGGCCCGGCGTCGCCTGCGCATCGCCGCACCCGCCTCCCCCGGGGTCGCCAGCGGCCCGCTCGTTGCGGCTGGCCGCAGCGCAGCCTTCCTACGAGTTGGATCGGCCGCAGGCGGCCGAGATCAGGCGTAGGCTCAAGCCTTCGGATACACCCGAGCCAGGGGGTGAGAGGTGGCGGAGCGGAAGACCCAGACGCGGCGCCCCGCGACCCGTCAACGCGCTGCGGCGGGCGGCGGGCCCGACGCGCTCGGCCGACTGAACGATTCGATCGAGGCCGCCCAGGCGGCGCTGAAAGACCTGCGCTCGGAGATGTCGCGCGGCTCGCGCGACCTGCTGAAAGACCTCGACAGGACGCTCCGCGACGCGCGCAAGAATCTCGGCCGCACGCGCCGGCGGATCGCCAACGACCTCGACGAGGTCCAGCTGGCCGCGCGGGGCAAGCGCACGACCACGGCCCGCAGCGCCGGCTCAACCCGTGGGACCGCGGCGCGGCGCTCGGCCGGGCGCTCGAAGAAGTAGCTCTCAACGCAACTCGACCGGCGGCCTCGGTCCGCCGTGTCGGGACCGCGTTCAAGAATCGGCGTCGGCGCGCTTGAGCAGCATGAACTCATCGACGTTTGCCAGTCGTAGGGGGACGCGGACGGGCTTGGGCACCAAGGACCGGGCCGGGTCGCGCGCCACCTCGGGATCGACGACGTGAAGGCGCCGGCCGCGGGTCTCGATGTCGGCGCCGCCGGCTGCCAGGACATTGCGCACCCATTCACTGTCCGGGCCGTACGTCAGGGCGATCACGTAGCCGTCCCCGCGCCTGAAGATGTTGACCGGCGTCCGATAGGTGTGCCCCGAACGGCGCCCGACGTGCGAGACGATTGCGAACCCAGGCAGGTATCGAGCGAGCGGCCCGAGAACGCGGTTCGTCACGACACGATTGAACTTCGCCAGGCGTCTCGGCAGCGGCATCGCCTCGACCTTTCACGCCGAACGGTACTGGGACCGCAGCGCCGGTTCGGGCGCGGCGGGTCGGACCGACGCGGCGCCCTGCTTCCTTCGCCTGTGGCTGTCGGGAAAGGGTCGCTCCGAGGGGGACCGGTACCGGACTTCAGACGGCGCCTGGGCCGGGTAACGGGCAACCAGGCAGGACGAGCACCGAGTCGCCAGAGCGGACCTCGCCTCGATTGTTTACGCGGCCGAGACGACGGCTCCGGAGATCGCCAAGGGTTTTCCGCCAGCCACGCCTAACAGGAGCCGTCCGGCGACCTTGGCCTCCGCCGCCGTCGCGCTGTGGTTATCCATGCAACTCGGCACCGAGGCGCGGGACCGGTGACGCAGGCGGCGCACGCCTCCTTTCGCCGATGGTTGCAGTAGTCCGGCCGCGCGCTGAGATCAGTGTCGGAACG
>CAWEXB010000013.1:0-426724 GCA_963812915.1 uncultured Thermoleophilaceae bacterium
CGCTCTGATCGAGGGCGAGCTCGCGAGCGTCGAGCGGGAGTCGCCGGCGCCCGCCGAGCCCGTCCGATGACCGTCATGGTGTGAGTGGTCCAGTCCTGCAGGAGCACGATCACCAGCGATCGCTTCATCGCGACGCACTCTCATCCTGCACGAACCTTCCGGCTTCACCCGCATCGGGTGATGCGCGACGGCGGGCCAGCCCCGGTCGCTAGCAGCCCTTGGCTGGACCGGCTGGCAGCCTTCGGCTCGACCCACTTCACCGCTTCTGCGATCGCCACCTGGCCCTTCGAAGCCCTCACCCTGCTCAATCCTCGACGACGCCGCCGATTTGCAGCGGTTTCCGCTAGACCCGTCGCCCGGCTAGCGCTCAGTCCGCGCCTGAATGTGGCGGCTTCGGGGATCCACACGGCCCGATTCCGCGCTATGCCGCGAGTCCGGACGATCGCACACCGATCGCATGCTTTCGCGCCCCGAGATAGCGAGCCGAATGCTAGAGAACCTCGCTTGCTCGTCGCCCGCTGCGGTCGGGTCGCTCGGTCCCGGACGCGCTCGCCTTCGCGCGACGGGAGCAGCTGATCTCGATGTGCGACATCGTCCGCTGGCGAACCCGGGCCGGCGCCATCTCCTCGATCACGCCCTATGTGAACTGCTCGCGCTCGTCGTGCACCACACTCACGTGCCACTACGACGGCTCGCAGTTCGACGTCATGACCGGCGCCGTTCTGCGTGGGCCGGCGAGCGCGCCGCTCGCCACCTACGACCCCCGCGAGCAAGACGGCGAGATCCAGGTCCGCGTCTGAGAATTCCCGCGCGCTGCTACCCGGCCAGGCTGTTGGCGGCGATGACGATGAAGAACGCGATCACGATCTCACTGACGACCCACGAGTGCGTATCCATCTAATCGCGCGCCTTCGGCAGGAACCCCTGCGCCCGTTGACCGAACAGCAGCAGCAGGAGCGCCGGTAGCGCCAGCAAGAGCAGGGTGAGCAGCACGAAAGGAAGCAAGTGCCACCACGGATCACCGTGGTTTGACAGATAGGTGCCGACGGCCTACGAGGTGAGGATGTCGGTCGGGAACACGCCCAGCAGCAGGAAGCCGAGCCTGAACGAGAACCTCGGTCTCGCCGTCTCCAGCTTGCCCATCCATTTCGGCGGCTCCGATTGCTTGCGCCTGATGAATTTGTAGAGCGCCGCCGCCACGAGAAGGACCAGGACCACGACGTCAAGCGTGTCGTGCGACGCCCCGGCGTCGGAGAGGCCCGAGCCCACGAAGAACGCGACCGTGACGAACGCGGTTATGGACAGGGCCGCACCGGCGATGTAGGCGGCCGAGTTGCGGTGCCAGTTCTCGCTCGTCGCGAGGAAAATGGCGCTCAGGATCTGCGGACCGGCGATCATCACGAACGCCATCGGCAGGATCTTCGCCCAGTTCACGACCGGAGCATATTCCGGAACAATCCGGCTTCCCCTGCCAACGCTAACCGAGCGCCACCAACGTGAGCGGTCCCGCCCAAGATGGACTGCCGCGTTCCATGCGACGCGGGAATGCCGCCTTTCGTCCAACTCGATAGTGAGGGCGCGGTGAGGCGCCGGAGGGCGCTGGTTTCGTCGGAGCGACACGCTCGCCCGTTTCGCGAATGCGGAACTGTGGCAACGCCGGAGACGCCGAGCAGTATTGCTCGCTCGGCCTCGCCGTCTAGGACACTTGCGTCATCGCGGGGATCCTGGCATCCGGACTTTTCGCCTGCGCCCGGCATCGACTGCACGTGGAACCCGAAGGGCAGGTCTGCCACGGCCGCAACGCCTCATATGACGACGCGCGCCGGGGTGCGCGGGTTTGGTGGGTGACTGGTCGACGCTCCGCTGCGTCCATGAGTCGCAACGACCAGTCCATCGACGACCGGTGCCGCCGCTCGCCGAGCCGCGTGCGATGAATCTCGAGGCGCTGGTCCTCGGGTTGTTCAGCGGCCTACGGCCCGGGACGAGCCTAGCGGCGGTCCTGGCGTTGCTCAAAACGCCCAAGCCACAGCGGCTACTGCTCTTCTTCACCGCCGCAGGCGTTGCCTCGAGCTGGGCGATCGGGCTGGTAGTGGTCGGGGTCTTCCACGGTGCCAACGTGGCTGTCGGGGGGTCGACGTTCACGGCCGTGCTCGACGTCGCCGTCGGTGCGGCGGCGCTCGGGTTCGCGGCCGGTCTGCAACGGGGTTGGGTTCAACCCACGCGTCGGCGCAGCTCGAGCCCGTCGGCAACAGCTGTGGGCTCGCGGTTCGGCCGGCGCCTGCGCAACCCCTCCGCCCGCGACGCCGCCGCCGCCGGGATAGGCACGCATCTACCCGGGCTCATCTACCTGGCGGCGCTCAACGCGATCGCCTCCGAACGGCCTGCCCCCGTGGACGCCGCCCTGCAGGTCGCGATCTACGACGCCCTCTGGTTCCTGGTCCCTCTCGCGTCGCTCGTGCTGGCGGTGGTGCGCCCCGGTGCGCCCCTCGCTTATCTCGACGCGGCGACGGCCTGGGTCCGTCGCCACGAGCACGCCATCCTCGTGTCGGGCTCGCTCGTTCTCGGCGGCTACCTCGTCGTCAAGGGGACGGCGCGCCTGTTCACCTGAAACGGCCGCTAACGGGCGATTTGCTCGCGGACGCCCCTTTCATAGGCATAGGAGCGGCGGACGTCGGCAGTGCGTCGCCGTGCATGCGCCGCCAGCAGATCAGTGAGCATCCGAGGCAGACGAGGGCCTCCCCTCGCTTTCGAAGATCATCCCGAGCCCATCGCTGGGAAGGCGAAGCGGGCCCACGCCAAGAATCTCGCTCACGCGGTCTGCCCTACTCGACTCGGCAGTCGCCCTGGGGCCGATCTGGGCAGTCGCCCTGGGGCCGAACTGGGGTTAATGTCAGAGGCGTAAACCACGGGGAAGGACAACGTCCTAGCCGACGAACCAAGAGGCCATGCCCTCCGCGCCCACCAAGCCTCCGCTCGTGGACACCGCCTCCCTAGAGGAGCGCGCGGCCGCCGGCAAGGCGGCGCGGGAGAAGGTTCCGCGCTCGAGCCACGGCGAATGGGAGCCGCCGGCGCGCCGGCGAGATCCGGTCAAGGTGCTCGAGGATCAGGCCAAGAGCCGTGTCCAAGAGCTGGTGCCGATCCGCTACGGGCGGATGCTCGCCTCGCCGTTCGCGTTCTTTCGCGGCGCGGCGGCGATCATGGCGATGGACCTCGCGAAGACCCCCGAGTCCGGGCTGCGGGTCCAGGCATGCGGCGATGCCCACCTCTCGAACTTCGGCGTCTTCGCCGCCCCGGACCGGCGGCTGGTGTTCAGCCTCAACGACTTCGACGAGACGCTTCCGGGGCCCTGGGAGTGGGATGTCAAGCGCCTTGCGGCGAGCTTCGCGATCGCCGGGCGCGACCGCGACTTCACCCCTAAGGAGACTCGCGTTGCGGTCCTCCGCACGGTCCGCTCCTACCGTGAGGCGATGCGCGAGTTCGCCGCGATGCGGAACCTCGACGTCTGGTACTCGCGCCTCGACGTCGACACCCTCCTCGCCGACCTGGCCAAGGTGGCCACCGCCAAGGCGATGAAGGAGGCGAGGAAGGACGTCAAGAAGGCCGGCAAGAAGAACAGCCTCAGAGCGTTCGATCGCCTTGTTCGTGTGGTCGATGGTGAGCCGCGAATCATCAGCGACCCGCCGCTGCTGGTCCCCGCCCGGGAGCTCGTCTCCGAGGAGGCCCACGAGCTCGAGGAGCGGATCCTCGAGATGCTCGGCCGTTACCGCGAGAGTCTCAAGGGCGACCGTCGCCACCTGTTCGACAGCTACCGGTTCGTCGAGATGGCGCGCAAGGTGGTCGGGGTCGGCAGCGTCGGAACGCGCGCCTGGGTGGTGCTGATGATGGGCCGCGACGGGCAGGATCCACTCTTCCTGCAGGCCAAGGAGGCGGAGGCCTCGGTGCTCGAGCCCTACGTCGGCGAGAGCGAGTTCGGAAACCACGGCGAGCGGGTGGTCGAGGGCCAGTGGCTGATGCAGGCCTCGAGCGACATCCTCCTCGGCTGGCTCCCAGCCCTGGCTTTCGACGGCGGCAAACGAGACTTCTACGTCCGCCAGCTCTGGGACGGGAAGCGATCGGTCGAGATCGAGACCCTGCCGCCGGAGGGACTGGCGATCTACGGTCGGGTCTGCGGCTGGACGCTTGCCCGAGCCCACGCGCGGTCCGGCGACCGGATCGCGATCGGGTCCTACCTCGGCAAGGGCAAGACCTTCGACCGGGCGATCGCCGAGTTCTCAGAGCGCTATGCAGACCAGAACGAGCTCGACTACGGCATGCTCGCGGACGCGGCCAAGTCGGGCCGCATCGAGGTTGAGACCGACCTCATCTAGAGAACGTCAGCCCGGGGCCGCGGTCGCAGCACCGGGGATCAGTTGATCGCCACCCAGCGAAATCTGCGGCCGAGCAGATTGGCGGTTGTCTCGATGCCCGGGGGGCCCCCAACAGCGCCACGTCAACCGCCAGAACGAGGACCGCTTCGGTACGCGCCTCGTGCAGCGCCTGCCGGGCGCGCGCGTTCAGTTCGGCGCCGGGGAATCCGAGCTCACCGGCGGATGCTCAGCAGGTTCGCTCATGTGACCGACATTCTCGAAGCGGGCCGTCGCGGCGTAAATCGTCCGTTGCACGGGCGTGCCATGTTTCGTGGCGTCGGCGGGTTGAAGCGCGTGCTTACGACCGTCCAGCCGAGCTGATCGGCCATGACCAGGGCTTTCTCGGCGGCCTTGGTGTATGCGAATTCGCGCGGTTGGTAATCCGATCCTCACAGATCCACAGAGCACGCCGGCGCGAATCACCCGATTCGGATGATGCGCGGCAGAGGACCAGAGCCGAGAATCCGCCGACCCGCCCGACGGGATGGCTCCCACATGAGCACCGCGGCACGACTTCCGCAGCGCACTCGCTGGACCGAACATGACGCTTGCGGCATGCGGCGCGAGGCACCGGTCAGTGGGCGCCAGAGCGCCCTGATCGAGGGGGAGCTCGCCACCGTCGAGCGGTCGCCGGGCCACGCCGAATCCGCTCGATGACCGACGCCGCGACCCCGATTGCCCTCGACACGGTCGACCTCGCGCGCATCCAGTTCGGGATGACGTCGATCTACCACTTCATCTTCGTCCCGTTGACGCTGGGCCTGGCGCCGCTGGTGGCGGTGATGCAAACGCTCTGGCACCGCAAGGGCGACGAGCACTGGCTGCGGCTGACGCGCTTCTTCGGCACGCTGCTCTTGATCAACTTCGCGATCGGCGTCGCGACCGGGCTCGTTCAGGAGTTCCAGTTCGGAATGAACTGGTCCGTCTACTCGGAGTTCGTCGGCGACGTCTTCGGCGCGCCGCTGGCGATCGAGGGCCTCGCCGCCTTCTTCCTGGAGGCGACCTTCCTCGGGCTCTGGATCTTCGGCTGGAACCGGCTCTCGCCTCGGCTCCACCTGGCGACCATCTGGATCGTGGCGCTCGGCACCTGGCTGTCGGCGTACTTCATCCTCGTCGCGAACTCGTGGATGCAGCACCCCGTGGGCTACAAGATCGTGGGCGGGAAGGCCGAGCTGACCGACGTCGGGGCGCTGCTGTCGAACTCCTTCGCCCTGCGCGCCTTCCTGCACACCATCCTCGCCGGGCTTACGACGGCCTCGATAGTCGTGCTGGGCGTCGCCTGCTGGCACATCCTGCGCCGCCGCAACATCGAGCTGTTCCGCAAGGCCGCCGCGCTGGCGTTGATCGTCGCCGTTCCCGCGACAATCGCGAACCTCACGGTCGGCAGCCGCTTCGGCGAGGCGGTCACCAGCGCTCAGTCGATGAAGATCGCCGCGACGGAGACGCTCTGGGACACCGAGCAGCCGGCGAGCTTCTCGGCCTTCCAGATCGGCGGCTTCTCGAAGCAGGACCAGGACCCGAGCTTCGCGATCGAGATTCCCAGGCTGCTGTCGTTCCTCGCCGCCGGCTCGTTCAACGCCAAGGTCGAGGGCATGAACCAGCTCCAGGCCGACGCCGAGAGGAGGTTCGGACCGGGGAACTACATACCGTCGGTCGAGACGGTCTACTGGGCGATGCGGGTGATGGCCTACCTCGGCACTCTGATGGCCCTCGTCGCCGTCGTCGGCGCCTACCTGTACCGACGGCGAAAGCTCGAGACAGCCCGCTGGTTCCTCTGGACGGCCGTCGTCACGACGGCGTTCCCCTTCCTCGCCGCCGTCGCCGGCTGGATTCTGACCGAGATGGGCCGACAGCCGTGGATCGTGCAGGACCTGCTGAAGACCGATGGGGCCCACTCGCCGAACGTCGGCAGCGCGACGATCGCGACGAGCATCGGGGTGTTCGCCACGCTCTACGTGGCGCTCGGGATCGTCGACTTCATCCTCATGCGGCGCTACGCGCGCATCGATCCGCCCGAGCCGAGCGGCGGCGCTCGGGACGCCGCGCTGACCGCACCCGGTTACTAGGCATGAGCCTCCCGGAGCTCTGGTTCCTCCTGATCGCCGTCTTCTGGGGCGGCTACTTCCTGCTCGAGGGATTCGACTTCGGCGTCGGCGCGCTGCTGCCGTTCCTGCCGCGTGGCGAGCGCGACCGACGGGCGATGTTCGAGTCGATCGGCCCCGTCTGGGACGGCAACGAGGTCTGGCTGGTTGTGGCCGGCGCCGCGACGTTCGCGGCCTTCCCGGAGTGGTACGCGACGGCGTTCTCGGGCTTCTACATCGCCCTGCTGCTCGTCCTCGTCCTCCTGATCGTCCGGGTGGTCTCGTTCGAGTGGCGCGAGAGGAGCGACGATCCGCGCTGGCGGGCCACCTGGCAATGGGCCAACACGGTCGGCAGCGTCGGCGCCGCGTTCATCTGGGGGGTCGCCCTCGCGAACTTCCTGAACGGCGTCCCGCTGGACGGGGACAACAACTACGCCGGCGACTTCTGGGACCTGTTCAGCCCCTACACGGTCTTCGCCGGCCTCGTGGTGGTGCTGCTGTTCGCGTTCCACGGGGCCACGTACCTGACGCTGCGCACGACGGGCGAGCTGTGCGAGCGGGCGGCCCACGCGGCCCGCCGGCTCGCGGTGCCCGCGACGGTCGGCGCCGGCGGCCTGCTCGTCTGGACGGTCGCCGTCGCCGTCGATCGCAACGACAAGGACGTCTTCCCGCCCGTGCTGCCGGCGGCGCTCGGCATCGCGGTGCTGCTGCTGGCGGTGGCCTTCGTCTTCATGCGGCGCAGCGGCTGGGCATTCGTCATGACGGCGCTCGGAACCCTCGCCGTGGTCGCGACCATCTTCACCGGCCTCTACCCGCGCGTGCTCGTCTCCCACCCGGACTTCGCCAACAGCCTGACCATCTCGAACGCCGCGTCCTCGCACTACGCGCTCAAGGTGATGACGATCGCCGCGCTGATCCTCACACCGGTCGTGCTCCTCTATCAGGCGTGGACGTACTACGTCTTCCGGGCCCGGATCGCGGGTGAGACGCCCGGGGCCAACCCGCTCGACGCGCTCGCTCCCAAGCCCGGCGAGCCGCCGGCGCCCTGAGTCCCGTGCGCGCCCTCGACCCGCGCCTCCTCCGCCGAGCGCGGTCCGCGCGGATCCTGCTGGGAGCCGACACCGCCATCGGGCTGGCCACCGCGCTGCTGGTGCTGCTGCAGGCGACCCTGCTCGCCCGCATCGTCGCGCGGGCGTTCGACGGCGCCTCGCTCGGCGGACGTCTCGGGGGACATCGTCCTGCTCGCAGTCGTCTTCGCCGGGCGCGGCGCGCTCGCGTGGTCGTTCGAGGTCGCCGGGCGTCGCGCGGCCTCGACCGTGCTCTCCGAGCTGCGGCTCGCACTCGTGGAGCGCCGGCTGCGCACCCAGCCCGCCGCGCTCGACCGCGCCGAGGGAGGCGAGATCGCCACCGCCGCCGTCCAGGGCGTCGACGCGCTCGAGGCCTACTTCGCGCGCTACCTGCCCCAGGTCGTGCTCGCCTGCGTGGTGCCGGTCGCCGTGCTGCTCTGGGTCGCTCCCGTCGACCTCGAGTCGGCGCTGATCATGCTGCTGACCCTGCCGCTCGTGCCGGTGTTCATGTGGCTGATCGGCCTCTACACCGAGCAGCGCACCCGGGCGCGCTGGCAGGAGCTCCGGCTCCTCTCAACCCACTTCCTCGACGTCGTGCGCGGGCTGCCGACGCTGCGGGCGTGCAACCGCGGCCGCGCACAGGCGGCGCGGATCGCCGAGGTCAGCGAGCGCTACCGCCGGGCGACGATGGGCACGTTGCGCGTCAGCTTCCTGTCGGGATCGGTGCTCGAGCTGGCCGCCACCTTGGGCGTCGCGCTCGTGGCGGTCACCGTGGGCGTGCGGCTCGTCGGCGGCGGGCTCGGCCTCGAGGCCGGCCTGACCGTGCTCGTCCTGGCACCCGAGCTGTACCTGCCGCTGCGCCGGCTCGGCGCCGAGTTCCACGCCAGCGCGGACGGACTCGCCGTCGCGGCGCGGATCCTCGACCTGCTCGAGGCGCCGCCCGCGGTCCGGTCCGGTGGTCCGCGCATCGCGCCGAGCCCCGCCGACGCGCCCGTGCGGCTCGAGCGCGTCAGCTTCGCCTATCCCGCCCGGCCGGGACCGGTCCTCGACGGGCTCGACCTCGAGCTCTCGCCCGGCGAGACGGTGGCGCTCGTCGGCGACAGCGGGGCCGGCAAGAGCACGATCGCGATGCTGCTCGTGCGCCTGCTCGAGCCGACCGCCGGACGCATCAGCGTCGGCGGCGTCGACCTCGCCGGCTGCGGGACGGACGCCTGGCGGCGGCTCGTCGCCTGGGTGCCGCAGCACCCCACGCTCCTCCGAGGGACGCTGGCCGACAACATCCGGCTCGGCGACACCGCCGCGTCGCAGCTTCAGGTGCGGCGGGCGGCGGCGCTCGCCGGCGCCGCGCCCTTCATAGAGGCGCTGCCCCGCGGATACGAGACACTCGTCGGCGACGGCGGCCGGCCGCTCTCCGCGGGCGAGCGCCGCCGGATCGGGCTCGCCCGGGCCCTCCTCCGCGACGCGCCGCTGCTCATCCTCGACGAGCCCACGGCCGACCTCGACCCGGACAGCGCCGAGATCGTGGCGAAGGCCGTCGAGCGGGCACTGCGCCGGCCGTACGGTCCTGCTGATCGCGCATCGCCCCGAGCTCGCTCGGCGAGCGGACCGGGTGGTCCGCCTCGAGCAGGGGCAGGCGATCGAAGAGCCGGCGCTGGAGGTCGCGTGACGGCGACCCTGCGACGGCTGCTCGCGCTGGCGGGGGTCCCGCGCAGGCGCGCTCGTCCTTTGCGCCTGCCTCGGGGCGCTCACGGTGGCCTTCGGGGTGGGGCTGATGGCGACGGCCGGCTACCTCATCACGCGAGCGGCCGAACAGCCGGCGATCCTCTCGCTGCTGACGGCGATCGTCGCCGTGCGCTTCTTCGGGATCGCCCGGCCGCTGGCCCGCTACCTCGAGCGGCTCGCCTCGCACGATCTCGCGCTGCGCGCGCTCGGCCGCGTCCGGACCCGGGTCTACGAGCGGATCGAGCCGCTGGCGCCCACGCAGCTCGAGGGGTACGCCAAGGGAGACCTGCTCTCGCGGATGGTCGCCGACGTGGACGCGCTCCAGGACCTGCACCTGCGCGGCGTCCTACCGCCGCTCGTCGCCCTCCTCGCCGGCGCGATCTCGGTCGGCGCGGCCGCCGCCTTCCTGCCCGTCGCGGCGCTCGTCCTCGCGGCGGGGCTGCTCGCCGGCGGCGTCGCCGCGCCGGCGCTCGCCGGCCACCTCGTGACCGGGGCGAGGCGGCGGCAGGCGCCGGCCCGCGGCCGGCTCTCGACCGATCTCGTGGAGCTGCTGGGCGCGGCGCCGGAGCTCGCGGCCTACGGGGGCGAGGGCGCCGCGCTCGCGCGCGTGCGCGCCGCGGACCACGCGCTCATGCGAATCGGCCGCCGCGACGCCGTGGTGGGCGGCCTCGCCGAGGCGGTCGGGCTGGTGGTGGCCGGCGTGACCGTGGCCGGCGGTGCTCGCGCTCGCCGTCGGCGCCCACGCCGCCGGCGACCTCGACCGAGTGCTGATCGCGATGCTCGCCCTGCTCGCGCTCGCCTCCTTCGAGGCGGTGCAGCCGCTCTCGGGCGTCGCCCGCGAGCTGCCGGCCACGCTCGGCGCCGGGCGGCGCATCCTCGACCTGATGGATCGCGAGCCCGCAGTGGTCGATCCCGCAGAGCCGGCGCCGCCACCGTCCCCGCCCTTCTCCGTCGCGCTCGAGGACGTGCGTGCGCGCTACCGGTCGGAGGAGGCCCCGGCCCTCGACGGCGTCAGCCTGCGACTCGAGCCCGGGCGACGCATCGCGCTCCTGGGCGCGAGCGGGGCGGGGAAGACGACGGTCGTGAACCTGCTGCTTCGCTTCCTCGACCCGGAGCGCGGGCGCGTCACTCTCGGTGGGAGGGACCTGCGCGACTACCGCCAGGATGACGTCCGCCGCTTGATCGCCGTGGCCGGCCAGGACTCGCACCTGTTCTCCACCAGCATCCGCGAGAACGTGCGCCTCGCCCGCCCCGAGGCGAGCGACGCCGACATCGAGCAGGCGCTTCGTCGCGCGCGGCTCTGGAACTGGGTCAGCGATCTACCGGACGGCGCGGACACGCTCGTGGGCGAGCTCGGCCGTGAGCTCTCGGGGGGACAGAGGCAGCGGCTGGTGCTCGCCCGAGCGCTGCTCGCCGACGCTCCCGTCCTGGTGCTCGACGAGCCGACCGCGCACCTCGACCCGCCGACGGCCGAGGAGCTGATGGAGGACGTCCTCTCCGCGGCCGGCGACCGGTCGGTGCTCCTCATCACGCATCGCCCGGAGGGCCTCGGGCTGGTCGACGAGGTGGTCGTGCTCCCGTGATCGCCCCCTCCGGCGAGCAGATCGAGCTCACGCTCGATGAGCAGCGTGCCGTCGTCGTGGAGGTCGGAGGCGGCCTCCGAACGTACTCCGCGGGCGGCCGCGAGCTCCTCGACGGATATCCGGTCGACGTGATGAGCCCCTCCGGCCGAGGGCAGGTGCTGCTCCCGTGGCCGAACCGGATCCAGGACGGAAGCTACGAGTTCGAGGGGAGGCGGCATCAGCTCCCGATCAACGACCTGGAGGAGCAGGACGCGATCCACGGCCTCGTGCGCTGGGCGGCCTGGACCGTCAGCGAGCGCGAGCCGCACCGGGTCGTGATGCGGCACGTGATCCACCCCCAGCCCGGCTACCCGTTCTCGCTTGCCGTCACCATCGAGTACCTGATCTCCGCCGAGGGCCTGCGGGTGACGACGACGGCGACGAACGTCGGAGCCGCAGCCTGTCCGTACGGGTGCGGGGCGCATCCGTACCTGGCGGTCGGAGCTCGGTCGGTCGACTCGGTGATCCTGCGCGCGCCCGGGCGCACCGTCATGATGTCGGACGAGCGCGGCATCCCCGTCCGCTCACGAGGGGTCGAGGGCACCGAATACGACTTCCTTCAGCCGAGGCCGATCGCCACGACCAGGCTCGACAACGCCTTCACCGACCTCGAGCGCGAAGGCGACGGGATCGCGCGAGTCGTGCTCCGTGACCCCGCAGGGAGGAGCACGCTGACCCTCTGGGTCGACGAGTCCTACGCGTACCTGATGCTGTTCACCGGCGACCCGCTTCCCGACGTCAACCGGCGCAGCCTCGCCGTCGAGCCCATGACCTGCCCTCCGAACGCGTTCAGGACGGGAGAGGCGCTGGTCCGCCTTGAGCCCGGCGGGTCCTTCACGAGCGCCTGGGGGATCGAGTTCACGCCCGTCGGCTGATGCAGCGCACCGCTCCCCTGCGAGCCGCGCCCGTGGCCGCTCGTCGTTACCGTTGAGCTCCGCGCATGACCACGTCCGAGGCCACGATCGTCGACGCCGGGGGGCGCGATTTGCGCGTGTCGAGCCCCGATCGCGTGATCTTCCCGTCGACCGAGCGCTCGGGCGCGGTCACCAAGCTCGACGTCGTCAGGTACTACCTCGCGGTTGGGGACGGCATCATGCGCGCGCTCGGGAGGCGGCCGACCACGCTCGAGCGCTGGCCGAAGGGTGTTCACCCGGGCATCGTCGTCTCGACGCGCGAGAAGGGCGGGGGCGACGCCTTCTACCAGAAGCGCATCCCGAAGGGAGCCCCGGACTACGTGGAGACCGCCCGGATCGAGTTCCCGTCGGGTCGCCACGCGGATGAGGTCTGTCCCACCGAGGTGGCCGTCGTCGGCTGGGCGGCCCAGATGGGCACGATCACGTTTCATCCGTGGCCGGTTCGCAGCGACGACGTCGACCATCCGGACGAGCTGCGCATCGACCTCGACCCGCAGCCCGGCACGGACTTCGTGGACGCGGTGCGCGTCGCCGCCGAGGCGCGCGTGCTCTTGGACGAGCTTGGCTTCACGGGCTTCCCGAAGACCTCCGGAGGCCGGGGTGTCCACATCTACGTCCGGGTCGAGCCCCGCTGGACGTTCACCGACGTCCGCCACGCCGCGATCGCCTTCGGGCGTGAGCTCGAGCGGCGCCTACCGGCCCAGGTCACGACCAAGTGGTGGAAGGAGGAGCGTGGCGAGCGCATCTTCATCGACTACAACCAGAACGCTCGCGATCGCACGATTGCCTCGGCCTACAGCGTCCGGCCGAAGCCGGGCGCGCCGGTCTCCGCGCCCCTAACGTGGGACGAGCTGCCCGAGGTCGAGCCCGAGCACTTCACCGTCGCGACCATGCCCGCGCGCTTCGCCGAGGTCGGCGATCGTCACGCCGCGATCGACGATGCCTTCCACTCGCTGCAGCCGCTGCTGGACATGTACGAGCGCGACGCCGCCGAGGGACGGGGCGACATGCCGTACCCGCCCGACTACCCGAAGATGCCGGGAGAGCCGAAGCGCGTTCAGCCCTCGCGCGACCGCGACCGCCCGCGGTAGCGGCCGCCGGGCCGTTACGGCGACTGCGGCAGCTTGGCCGCGCCGCGCGTCGTCACCGGAGCGGAGGGCGGCGGCACGACCGGGCCGATGTCCCCGTCCGGCGCCTCGTCCAGGTCGACGATCACCGGCGCGTGGTCGCTCGGCCCGCTGCCCTTGCGGGCCTGCCGGTCCACCCACGCCGCCTTGACACGGCTCGCGACCTGCCCGCCGGCCAGCACCAGATCGATCCGCATCCCGAGGTCCTTAGGGAACATTCCCGCCCGGTAGTCCCAGTAGGTGAACACCCGCTCGTTTGGCCAGCGATCGCGCACGACGTCACGGAGGCCGAGCTCCTGCAGCTCGGCCAACGCCGCCCGCTCGGGCGCTGTTACGTGGGTCTGGCCGATGTAGGCGTCGGGATCGAACACGTCGTCGTCGGTCGGGGCGATGTTCATGTCGCCGCATACGACCGTCGCCTCCGGGCCGGCGGCGACCATCCCCCGCAGGGAAGCCAGCCACGCGAGCTTGTACTCGTAGTGCTCAGAGTCCGGCACTCGCCCGTTCGGTACGTACACCGACACCACCCGGATCCCGCCGCAGGTAGCGGACACGGCCCGGGACTCGGGACCGGGGAAGCCCGGCGCGCCGGCGATTCCCGCCACAACGTCGTCCAGCCCCACACGCGAGAGGATGGCCACACCGTTCCACGTCGCCTCGCCGTGAGCCGCAACGGCAAAGCCGCGTTCGGCGAGCTCGTCGCCGAGCAGCTCGAAGAAGTCGTCGTCTGAGAGCTTGGTCTCCTGCAGGCAGACCACGTCCGGCCGCCGCTCGTCCAGCCAAGGCAGCAGCCGCGGCACGCGCTGCTTCACCGAGTTGACGTTCCAGGTCGCTATTCGCACCCGTCTCACGGTACCGGCACCGCCGACGCGTACGGCGCCCGATCAGCGACGCGCTTGACTTGCAGGGGATTCCGCCGCAGGCGCGTCCGCGACACCGACCACCACGGTGCCCCCGATCACGTCCTGTAGCCCGCGGCGGCGTTCGCTTATCAGGATCGGGAGGAACCCGAGGAACAGCGGCAGCGCCGCCAGCACCACCCCGATGAGTCGCAGCAGCGCCCGCCACGGTCGCAGCGCGCCGCCATCCTTCGCGCGCACCACCCGGATCCGCATCACGCGGTTGCCCAGGCGTCTGGCCGGTCGATGACCAGAAGATCACGAAGTAGGCGGCGCTCCAGAGCAGGAAGAGCCAGGCGCCCAATGCGACGAGCGCCGTGTCCAGGCTGTCGGGCAGGGAAAGGGCCGACACGATGAGCGCGGCGGCGGTGGCCGCGACGACCCCGACGAGGTTGACCACGGCGGCATCCATGGCGAACGCGATGCCTCGGGTGACGAGGCCCTGGTATTCGAGCCGAGGCGGCGCCGGCTCCCCGTGGACTCGCGTGGCGACGACCTGCGCGCGCGGCGTCGCCCGGGCGGCGGCGGGTGGACGATCCGCTAGCCCGCTCACGGTGGGGGAACTCCCGGCGCGGCGGGCTCGTCTGGCACGTCCTTGGCGGCGCCGCGGCGCAGCGCGCGACGCGCCGCCCGCTCGAGCCAGACGTCGGCGCGCCTGGATCCCGCGCGCATTCCGCCGGCCACCTGGTCGGCGAATCCCATGCTCTGCTGGGTGATCGCGTCGCTCACGGCGGGGCTGCGCGCGATCTCCTCTACCAGGAGCCAGAGCTCCTCGCTTTCCAGGAGCCGGCGCACCGCCTCGTCGAGCAGACGGCTGTCGATCACCCGTCCGACGAGCCGTTCCGCCGCCGCGCTGTCGAGAGCCGTCTCGACCGCCCGTTCGAGCTCGGGCCCCTCGAGCATGCGGGCGGTCGTCTGCTCGACGATGCCGTCGACGAGCATGCGATCGACCACGCGGCGTGGCACCTCGGCGGAGTCCACCCGGTCGAGCACGGACTCGAGCGCGTCGCCCTCGAGGATCGTCTCCGCCACGCGGTCCAGGACCGCGTAGCGGACCACGTCCCGGCTGACGGCCTCGACCAGCGGCCCGGCCAGGGCTCGACTCACCGCTCGCTCGAAGAGCGGGCTGTCCGCCAGCCGGTCGACGACCTCGCCCGCCGCCCTCGAGTTCAGCACCAGGTCGGCGGTCGCGAGCGTCACGCCGTCGACGGCCTGTGCCGCGGCCCGCCGCCCGAGCCGAGCAGCGCCCGCCGCCGGGCGCAGGGCTGCCGCTCCGATTGCGGCGCCCAGCCGCATGGCCCCCCACAGTCCGGAGGGCCGCGGACCGGCCGAGCGAGATGCGTCTTCCTTGTCGAACTGTGGGGCCACGGGCCAGGTTCCGTCCCAGTGCTGGACCTCATGGTCACGCTCCTGCGCGCCCACCGCAAGCTCTGGGTCGTGCTCCTCACCGATTAGTTTGGCGGTACACGTGGGTCTTTTGGGCAGGAGATGATGCCCGCTTCCCGCGATCCAGTCGTCCACCTGGAGCTGCACACCGGCGACCTCCCGCGCGCATGCGCGTTCTACGGCCTGCTCTGCGGCTGGCGCCCGGAGCGGGTGGACGCGCGGCCCGGCACGTACTGGGCGCTCGAGCTGGGTGGTGGTTTCGGTGGCGGCGTAGTCGAGTGCGAGACCCCGCGGCCGGTCTGGCTCCCGTACGTCGAGGTCGCCGACATCACCGAGAGCACCGAGCTGGCCCGCCGGCTCGGCGCGTCGGTCCTCATGGAGCCCCGCGAGGGCCCTGCGGGCTGGCGCAGCGTCGTCGCCACGCCCACCGCCGGAGAGATCGCCTTCTGGCAGCCGAAGGAGCATCGCGACGGGGACGAGTGATCGGCCCGTCGGGCCCGCCGGAAGCCGCGACCGCCGTGCCGGGCACACCCGGGGCGCCTGTTTCGGCGGCCGGTTTGCGGTTGCGCGGTCGGGGCCGGGGCTGGGTGGGGAGGGTGGTTGCGCGGGGCGTTCGGGCCGGCCCGGTGGCCGCCGGAGCCGACGCGTTCGACCTTTTGCTGCATAAAGCAACAAAAGGTCGAACGCGTGAGGATTCGCCCCGGCCGGCCGGCGAGCGGCGCGCGCGAAGCGGCCCGCGGCTCGGCCGCGCCCTACGACGCGGCCGGGGCGGCCGGAGGCGGGCCGGGCTCCCGCAGCCTGAACGGCGGGTACTGATCGGTCACGAGGATGAACGCGTAGCCCACCACGCGGTTGTGCCAGCGGATCACGCCCTCGACGAAGTCGAACATGCCGCGCGGGTAGCGGCCCGTGAAGAGGATCACGAACCAGGCTGCGATCACCACGAAGAACACCGCGATGTAGAGGAAGGCCAGCACGATGTAGTGGGGGATCGCCAGGAACCACTTCACGAGCGGAAGCCAGCGGTTGAGGTCGCTCTTCGGGTCGGGATGGGGGAAGTCGAGTAGAACCGACTGCTGCTCGTCGGTCGAGGGGTAGCGGTCGTTCATCAACGCGAGATAGATCCCGACGCGATTGATGAAGCGCAGCAGCTCGCGGTTCCAGTCGAACCACCAGCGCGGGTACTTCTCTCGGAAGAGGATCATGAGCAGCGGCGGTATGAACAGCAGGCCGGTTCCGCCGATGGCGATCGTGGCGGTGTCGGGATCTGCGTCGTAGCCGCCGCCCGAGTAGTAGCCGCCGATGCTGTTCAGGACGATGGCTATCGGGATGATCGTGAAGATGCGGAATGCCGTCGTCAGGCGGTCGAGGTCGCGGTCCGGGTAGTCGACAGCGAACTGCACGGGATAGTCGCCGTTCATCTGCCCACTCCTTTTCGCTGGGAGCCGCCGCAATCCTCCCGCGATCAAAGCGGGTTTGCCGGGCTCAGTGGAAGCCAGGTGACCGCGGTGAGCGCGCCGGCGAAGGCGATCGTCAGGCGCTAGGGGATGGTGCCGTCCTGGGTGTCGCCGTCCGCGGCGCTGAGGTCGGTGGCGACGTCGGTGCTGGAGCCGCCGCTGAAGCGGTCGGCGCCGCCGCCGCCGGTCAGCCGGTCGTTGCCCCTGCCGCCGGCCATGGTGTCGCCGCCGGCGCCGCCGTTCAGCACGTCGTCGCCGTTGCCGCCGCACAGCAGGTCGTTGCCGTCGCCGCCGCCGAGAGCGTCGTCGCCATTCTGGCCGAAGAGCACGTCGGCCCCGCCGGCACCGGTGAGCGTGTCGTCGCCGTTGCCGCCCACGCGCACCGTGACGGTCACCGCGCCGGTCGCCGCGCCGTCGGACACGGTGACGGTGAGCGTCGCGCTGCCGGCGCGCCGGGAGACCCCGGCCACAGTCAGGGTGCGACCGGCGCCGGCGCCGCCGAAGCTCGGGTCGGGGACCAGCTCCTCGTTGCTCGAGACGCCGCTCAGCGTCAGACTCGCCGCCAAGTTGTCGACGTCGGCCACGGTCAGGTTGAGCGTGCCCGAGCGGTCGTCGCCGCCGCAGCCGCCGCCCGCCGCCACGCGTACCGTCGGCGCGTCGTTGACCGGGGCTACGGTGAGCGACACCGTGGCGGTGTCGGAGCCGAGCCTGCCGTCGCTGGCCCTATAGATGAACGAATCGGGGCCGTTGTAGTCCGCGGCCGGCGTGTAGGTGAACGAGCCGTCGGGGTTGAGCATGAGCGTGCCGTGGCTCGGGCCGGACACCAGGGCCGCGGCCAGCGCGTCGCCGTCGGGGTCTGTGTCGTTGCCCAGCACCCCGGGGGCCGCGAGGGTCAGCGGCGCGTCCTCATCGGTCGCGTACGCATCGTCGACCGCCGTCGGCGCCCGGTTGGTGCTGTTGAGCAGCACCGAGACGTTGTTCGAGAGCGCGTTGGCGACCACCAGGTCGGGGTCGGAGTCGCCGTTGAAGTCGCCCACCGCGACCGAGACGGGCCCGATGCCGGCGGCGAAGTCGGTCGCCGCACCGAAGCTGCCGCCGGTGCCGCCGAGCAGCACCGAGACGTTGGTCGGAGCCGAGTTGGCGACCGCCAGGTCGGAGTCGGAGTCGCCGTTGAAGTCGCCCACCGCGACCGAGACGGGCCGCGACGCCGGCGGCGAAGTCGGTCGGCCGCGCCGAAGCTGCCGCCCGCGCCGCCGAGCAGCACCGAGACGTCGCCGGAGCGTCGGACGCGATGGCGACCGCCAGGTCGGGGTCGGAGTCGCCGTTGAAGTCGCCCACCGCGACCGAGTGAGGGCCCGTTGCCGGCGGCGAAGTCGGTCGCCGCGCCGAAGATCCCGCCGGGGCCGCCCAGCAGCACCGAGACGTCGTCGGAGTTGAAGTTGGCGACCGCCAGGTCGGGGTCGGAGTCGCCGTTGAAGTCGCCCACCGCGACCGAGGAGGGCAGTGTCGCCGGCGTCGAAGTCGGTCGCCGCGCCGAAGCTCCCGCCGGGGCCGCCGAGCAGCACCGAGACGGTGTCGGAGAGGGTGTTGGCGACGGCCAGGTCCGGGTCGGAGTCGCCGTTGAACTCGCCCACCGCGACCGAGACGGGCCCGTTGCCGGCGGCGAAGTCGGTCGCCGCGCCGAAGCTGCCACCGGCGCCGCCAAGCAGCACCGGGACGCTGTCGGAGCTGAAGTTGGCGACCGCCAAATCGGGGTCGGAGTCGCCGTTGAAGTCGCCCACCGCGACCGATTGGGGGTCGCCGGCGGCGAAGCTGATCGGCTGCGTCGAAGCTCCCGCCGGCGGCGCCGAGCAGCACCGAGACGTCGTCGGAGTCGCGGTTGGCGACCGCAAGGTCGGGGTCGGAGTCGCCGTCGAAGTCGCCCACCGCGACCGAGGAGGGCAAGTCGCCGGCATCGAAGTTGGTCGGGCCGGTGAAGCTGACCTGGGCCAGCGCGGCCGGCGCCGCAAGCCACAGCAGGGCCAGCCCGGCCATCAGCGCGAGCACAGCTATGGTGGGGGTACGGTGGGCATCGGAACGGGTCACGGCAACCTCTCCAGTCCGCGAATCGAGGCACCGGCTCCCATGGGAGCCGACGAGTCCGGGCGCCCTCGCGAGACACTGCTCGCGTGCGCCGGCACCACACCACCAGACCGGGCAACCCCTTTCAATCGCGCCAGAGCGATTGCACCGGATTAGGCTCACAAACCAACTCGGTTGGGGTAGTCGGACCCCAAACCCAGGCGCCGTCGACGCGAGCCGACCCCGCCGCCGTCTAGCGGTCGTCCGAGAGGGCGATCTGGCCGCCTATGACGATCTCCTCCTCGAGGCCCTCCACGCGGACGGTCGCCCGCGCTTCGAGCGTCTCCTCTCCCTCGAGCCGCCCCTGCTCGATCTGGTTGCGGACCCCGAGCTCGATCTCGCGCTGCGCCGTGACGCCGAGCTTCTTCAGGAACTTCCGTACCGACAGGTTGAAGGCGTCCTCGTCCATGGTCAGTCAGGGATCAGGCCATCGCCGGTGAACTCGCCCCTGGCTTCCGCGAAGGAGATGTCGCGCGGAGGCAGGATGACGTCAGACCCGACCAGCTCGTCGTCGTCCAGCGCGTTGCCGTCGCTCGCGACCAGCTCGAGCATCTGAGACCAGAGCTCGTGGAAGCCGGTCTCGTCGCCCTGCTCGACCGCCGCGACGGCGCGGTTGTCCAGCTCGTTCAGGCGATCGGCGTCCTCGTCGGGCAGGCGGAACTGGCCCTCACCCGAGACGCGCACGATCATCAGGCCGAGCCCTCCTTCTCGCCCTTCCCGAGCGCCGGCGCGTCACCCCCGCCCGGGCCCAGCTCGGCCTTCATCTTGGCCAGCTCGTCGTCCACTTGCGTCCCGGCGCCGAGCTGCGCCAGCTCGCGGTCGATTTCGTCTTGCGGCGGGCCAAGCTGCGTGATGTCGTCGAAGGTGCCGGCGGCCTCGAGCTCCTCGACCGCCCCCGCCCGAGCCTTCATCTGCTCGGTCTTGTCCTCGGCGCGCTGAATCGCCAGTCCCACGTCCGCCATCTGCTCGCCCACGCCGGTGGCGGCCTCCGAGATCTTGACCTGGGCCTCGGCGGCGGAGTACTGGGCCTTGATGACCTCCTTCTTCGTCCGGAAGGCCTCGATCTTCGTGCGCAGCTTCTTCTCGTTCTCCGTTAGCTGCTCCTGCTGCCCCTCGAGCTCCGTGACCTGCTGATCCAGCGACTGGAGCTCGGTCTGCGCAACCGTCTTGCGCTCGAGCGCGGCGCGGGCCAGGTCCTCGCGGCCCTGCGACAGCGCCTGCCGGGCCTGCGTGTCGAGCTTGACCACCTGCTGCTCGAGCTTCGAGGACTGCATCTGGAGCCGCTTCTTCGAGGTGACGACGTCGGCGATGCCCTTCTTGACGTTCTGAAGCAGCTCGACCTGCTTCTGGTAGCCGTAGTCCAGCGTCTCGGACGGATCCTCGGCTCTGTCGAGCATCCTCGAGATCTTGGACTTGATGACAGTTGAAAAGCGACCGCCAAGCCCTGGCATGCCGCGCCTCCTTCACGCTCGATGGTCGGTACGAGAAACCTAGACTACCGGCGCGGTGGAACCGCGACCGCCTTCCGCGTCGAGCTCCGTCCTGAGCCGCTGGATGGGGATCGGCGATGCCAACCTCGGAGGGAACGTGCACGGCGGGGTGATCATGCACCTCTGCGACGAGGTGGCTGGGATCGCCGCCGTGCGTCACTCCGGCCGGCAGCGGTGACCGCGGCGATGGACCGCATGACCTTCCTGCACCCGGTCTTCGTCGGTCAGCTCGTGACGTCTGAAGGCGACGGTGAACGCCGCCTGGCGCACCTCGATGGAGGTCGGCGTCCGGGTCGAGTCCGAGGACATCCGCAGCGGGGAGATCGTGCACACGTGCAGCGCCTACCTCACGATGGTCGCGCTCGACGACGAGGGCCGACCGACCGAGGTGCCGCCGGTGCGACCGGACAACCCGGTCGAGGAGCGTCGCGCCCGCGAGGCTCAGCTTCGGCGCGACAGCCGACTGGCGGAGAGGGAGCGGATCGAGGCCGGGCGGGCCGGCGACTAGCTGCGCCAGAGCTCTGGGCGGTGGTCAGACCGTTTCGCGCGGCGGCGCCTCCTCCGATGGCAGCTGACGCCACTCCGTGAACTTCCCCTTGCGGATCGTGTAGCGGACCCTGACGATGCCGCTGCACTCCCCGCCCGGGCCGCGGCGCAGGCGGAAGGACGCGAGCACCTTGCCGTCCTCGTCGTCCAGGTCGATCAGGTCGGCGCGGCAGGGAAGCGAGGCGTTGAAGATCCGCGCCGCGGACTCGTCCTGCAGCCGGTAGGGGCGACCTTGGTCGATGATCGCGCCGGGCGCGAAGTAGTAGGCCGCGCCGGCGTAGTCCCGCCGCTCGAGGGCCAGCAGCCAGCCGCGGATGACCCGAGCCTCGTAGGAGAACGCCGGGCGCTCGTCCCGCGCCGCCGGCCGCGACCGCTCGGTCTCGTCCGACGACGAAAGGTCACAGCCGCCGAGCGTCGCAAGCGCCAGCGCGAGGACCGTTAGGGAGGCCGGGCGCACCATCCAGAGGCTACGCCTCGGGGTACGCCCGGCCCGCTCGATCCGGCTATACGGAGCTCTGGTATGCGCGGAAGGCGCGGGTGGCGAGCATCGTGCACGCCACGGCGAACGCCGCCAGCAGACCGCAGTAGCCGACCACGGCGCCCCAGTCGGTGCCCGCCTGGGCTAGCCTCGCGCCCGGCCACGACCGCCCAGTTGACCGGGTTGTACTCGGCAACCGTCGCCACCCAACCCGGGATCAGCTCCTCCTGCATGAAGGCGGTCGAGAGGAAGGTGAGCGGCAGCTGGAGGAACGTGACCGCTCCGATCAGGCTCTCCTCCTGTCGCGCCACCAACGCCAAGGCGTTCGAGAGCGCAGCGAAGGCGGTGCCGAGCAGGAGCGCGGCCACCACCATCGCGGCCACGCCGAACACGCCGCCGTCGAACGACACTCCGATCGCGAGCGCCATCGCCACGATGACCACGGACTGGATCAGGACCTGTGCGGCGTTCTGGCCAAGGCGACCGACGATCAGCGGCCAGCGCCTGGCCGGCGTCACGAGGAACCGGTCGGTCACGCCGCGCTCGAGGTCCTCGATCGTCGACATCCCGTTCCATCCGCTCGAGAAGAACGCGGTCATGACGAGCACGCCGGGCACGAGGTACTGCTTGTAGTCGCCTCCCTCGAAACCGGGGATGTCGACCACCCGCTGGAACAGCTCACCGAACAGGAGCAGCCAGATCACGGGCTGCACCAGGACGATGGCGATGAACCAGGGCTGGCGCCACAGGCGCAACAGGTCGCGCACCGTGAGCGCCCAGGTGTCGGCTAGGGCCGTCATTCGTTTTCCTCCTTCTGGTCGGTCTTGTCGGCTTCGGCAAAGGAACGCCCCGCATAGCGGAGATAGACGTCGTCCAGCGACGGCCGCGCCACGGTGACCATTGCGACCGGGACGGAGTGGGAGTCGAGCGCCGCAAGCACGGCGGGGACGGCGCGCGCGCCGTCGTCGACGCGTGCGTGCAGGGCACGGCCCTCCACCAGCACGTCGCGCAGGCCGGGGACGCCCCGGAGCGCCGCGTCCACGTTGCCGTTCACGTTCGCGCCGTCGAGCTCGACGTGCACCGCCTCGCCGTCAAGGCTCGCCTTGAGCTCCGCCGGAGATCCCTCGGCCACCACGCGGCCGCGGTCGACGATCGCCACCTGCGAGGCGAGCTGGTCGGCCTCCTCCATGTAGTGGGTCGTGAGCAGGATCGTCAGGCCCTCGTCGGCCTTCAGACGCTCGATCTCCTGCCACATGGCCGCGCGAACCTCGGGGTCTAGCCCGGTGGTGGGCTCGTCGAGGAACAGCACCCGCGGCCCGTGCACAAGGCCCATGGCGATGTCCAGCCGCCGCTGCATCCCGCCCGAGTAGGTGCGGGCCACGCGACGGGCCGCATCCGCCAGGCCGAGCTGCTCGAGGAGCTCGTCGACCCTGCGGTCGAGCTCGCGCCCGCGCATGCCCTGCAGGTGGCCCTGCAGCCTCACGTTCTCGCGGCCGGTCAGGTCGCGGTCCACGCCGGAGCGCTGGGCCACCACGCCGATCGAGCGACGCACCTGGCTCGGCTCCCGGAGCACGTCGTGGCCCGCCACGCTCGCCTTGCCCTCGTCGGAGCGTGCGAGCGTCGTGAGCACCTTCACCGTCGTCGACTTGCCGGCGCCGTTCGGGCCGAGCAGGCCGAACACGGTCCCCTCCTCGACCGAGAACGAGAGGCCGTCGAGCGCGCGCACGTCGCCGTAGTTCTTGATGAGGCCCTCGGCCTCGATTGCGTTGGTCATGTCGTTGAGACTCCTCGTCCAGATCACCTGGTATCTCCTTGTGGAACCGCCCGTTTTGGGCTAGGATTCCTTCAACACTCGAAGTATTCAATCATCAGAAGTTTCGAATGTCAAATGAACTAGAGAAGGCAATGCGCGCCCGACGAGAGGCGAAGGGATCGCAGCCGGCGGGGCCCGGCAAGCGCCGCGATCGGCTCCTGCAGGAGCTGATCCAGGTGAATCGCGCCTATCAGATCGCCGTCGACAAGATGGACGACGCCTTCTTCCGGCTGATCGGTGTGAACAGCACCGATGGGCGCTGCCTCGACATCATCGACCTGAGTGGAGGGATCTCGGCCGGCGAGTTGGCGCGCGCCGTCGATCTCAGCCCGGCGGCCGTGACCACCGCGGTCGACCGGCTGGAGCGGATGGGCTTCGTCAAGCGGACCCGCGACCCCGAGGACCGGCGACGAGTGATCGTTCAGCCGACCGATCAGGTCGCTCGATTCGCCGAGGTCGCCTACATGCCGATGGGCGCGGAGGGAGCGCAGCTCGTCGAGGACCTATCGGACAAGGAGCTCGAGGCCGTGATTCGGTTCCTTCGCCTGGGTGCGGAGCTGAACGAGCGGCATGCCGTTCGGGTGCGCGAGCTGGCGGCGGCGCGCACGACCGAGCCCCCCGCCGCGTGATCGGAGCCGCCGCGCGGGCTCAGCCCGCGCTGCCGCCGGCCGCCGACCGGTCCAGTCGCCTTCGCAGCTCCTCTCCCCGGCCGGCCCCGACCGCCCGGGCGGCGCGTCGCTCGCTCAGGTCCACCCCGTGTGCGGTCGCAAACTCGACGAGCTCCTGGCGCTCCTCGGACTCGCGCGCCGTCTTCAGGAAGAGCCAGCCCAGCAGCACGACCGTCACGATGCTGCCCTCGAGCATCATGATCGTGCCGGCGATGCCCTGGTCCGCCAGCGGCGAGATGTCCCACTCGACCTGCCCGCCGCGATACGCGGGGTAGAAGACGCTCTCCGACCAGATGAAGACGTTCGCGAGCAGCGCGCCGGTCAGACGCACACCGACGATGTAGAGCAGCTTGGCCCCGTTGCCGAACCACTCCGGCTGCGGCAGCGGACCGAGCAGCGCAAACCACATCGTGACCCCGAAGAACACGAACGTGGCGTGCTGCAGCGCGTGCACCGGCGGCGAGCTGATCGACGCCTCGTAGAGGGCCGGCAGGTGCCAGACGTAGAGGTCCACCGCCCAGAGGGCGAACGCCACGACGGGATGCGCCAGTACGCGCAGGCTGTGAGCCACGCGGGTGGCGAGCAGCGGCTGCAGGATCGGGCCCGTCAGCCCCACCACCAGGAACAGCGCACCGAGGTCGGCCATCAGCAGGTGCTGCGCCATGTGGGCAAAGACGAGCTCCTCGCCGATGTGGGCCACCGGCGTGGTGAGGCCGGCGATGATGAGCGCGATGCCCAGCGCGAACGCTGCCGCCCTCGCCGGCGGCACGGGGCGACCCTGCCGGGCGAGCGTGCGTGCGCGCATCGCGTACGCACCGAGCGCCGCCAGCGGAGGCAGCACCTGCAACGGCTCGAAGACGCCACCCCCCACGTGAGCGATGGGAGCGATCACCGCCACGAGGATACGACGAGCGCGCCTCGACCCGGCCGAGCGGCCGGCGGAGACCTCTCGGGGAGAACCGCCGAAGGGCGCCCCCGGCCTAGACGCCGGCGAGCTGCTCGGCAGCCTCGTCCAGGCGGCGCTGGTACTCGGCCCGCTGCATGCGCGAGATCACGAGTCGCTGGACCTGGGCAGTGCCCTCGAAGATCTGGTAGATCTTCGCGTCCCGGAACCACTTCTCCAGCGGGCAGCCCGTGGTCTGGGCGTAGGGGCCGACGAGGTCCATGAGCGTGGTGGTGACCCACATCGTCACGTCGCCCGCCTTGAGCTTCGACATCGAGCCCTGTCCGCCGGTCATGGGGATTCCGTTGCGGCCCATCCAACCGGCGCGCCAGACGAGGAGGCGGGCGGCCTCGATCTCCGTCGCCACGTCGGCGAGCACCTGCTGAACGCGTTGCTGCTCGAGCAGCGGCACGCCGTCCTCGGACCGGTCCTCGAGGTACTCGAGCGTCCACTCGTAGGCCGCCTGCGCGATGCCCAGCGCGGAGGCGCCCACAAATGGGCGGGTCACCTCGAAGGTCGCGAGCGCGTTCGAGGAGCGGCCGGTCGATTGGCCGGAGCGGGCGCGCTCGAGCCTCTTCTGGAGCTTGTCATAGCCGCCGAGGAGGTACTCCATCGGCACTCGGCAGTCCTGGAGCACGACCTCGGAGGTCTGCGAGGCGCGAATGCCCAGCTTCGACTCCTTCTTCCCCATCGACAGCCCCGGGGTGCCCTTCGGTACCACGAACGACGCGTGGCCGCGATGGCCCAGCTCGGGATCCACGGTCGCGACCACGACGGTGACGTCCGCGATCCCGCCGTTGGTGATGAAGACCTTGGTGCCGTTAAGCACCCACTCGTCGCCCTCCTGCCGCGCGGTGGTGCGCAGCGAACGAACGTCGGAGCCCGCACCCGACTCGGTGACGGCGTAGGCGCCGAGCTTGATCTCGTCGCCGGTGCCGAAGCATTCGGGCACCCAGCGCGCGATCTGCTCGGGGGTGCCGGAACTCGCGATTCCCGCCGCGGCGAGCGACCCGCCCTGGATGGCGAGCGCGATGCCCGCGCAGCCCCAGTGAAGCTCCTCGCCGTAGATGCAGGCGAGCACGCCGTCCCCGTCGCCCCCCATGCGCTGCAGGTGCTCCAGTCCATGGAGGCCCCACTTACGCGCGGCCCTGATCGCCTCCCACGGAACCGCCTCCTCGCGGTCGTACTTCTCCGCGAGCGGCCGGATGACCTCGCGGGCGAAGGCGCGACACGTCCGCTGGAACTCGAGCTGCTCGTCGGTGAGCCTGAAATCCATTGTGCTTCGCCTCCGCCCGCCGCGACCGTCGAAGGCGGCTCGCGGCTGTTGACTGACCAGTCAATCATACCCCCACCGCCGACGATCCGCGACACTGCGCCCAGAGCCGACGGGAGACCGCGGGCATCCAGCTATCGTGCCCCGCGCTTTGGCCAGGCTTGCCGTACCGCTGCTCCTGCTCGCCCTCACGTTGGTTGGCTGCAACCTCGGCGACGAGGAGACCCAGCCACCGCAACCCGGCGTGCCGGCCGCAGACGAGCCGGCGGAGGAGGAGGTCGTGCCCCCGACCGCGGCCACGCGCAACACGCTTCGGGTCGGGGGAAGCGACGCCGCTGCCGACGCCGCCGCGGTGGCCGACATCCTGTATCCCGCCCCCGGCGACGGCGAGCGGCCGACCGCGGTCGCGCTCGTCGACCAGGACGATTGGGTCACGCTGCATCGCGGCCTCCGTCCTCGCGGGGCCGCCGATCGGTGCGCCGCTCCTGCTCTCGGACGGGGACGAGCTGCCGGACGCCACGGAGCAGACGCTCGATCGGCTCGAACCCAGCGGCTCCGACCTCTCGAGGGACGCCCAGGTGATCCGGCTCGGGTCCGACGTGGCACGCCCCGAGGGCGTCAGGACCGCACTCGTCGAGGGCGGCGACCCCTTCGAGCGCGCCGCCGCGATCGACCGCTTCTTCTCGGCCGCCCGCGGGCGGCCCTCGGGCGACGTCGTGCTGTATTCGGCCGACAGCGCCGAATGGGCAATGCCCGCGGCGGCCTGGGCGGCGCGCTCCGGTGATGCCGCGCTGCCGGTCAAGGAAACGGTGATCCCGGCGCCCGTCCGCAAGGCCCTCGCGGCCCACGAGCGGCCGAACGTCTATCTGCTCGGGCCGGAGCGGATCATCTCGGAGCGGGTGGCCGACCTGCTCGAGAGCGAGGGGCTGGCCCGCTCGGTCAACCGAATCGAGGGCCCGACGGCGGTCGAGAACGCCATCGCCTTCGCCCGCTACCAGAAGGGTGACTTCGGCTGGGGCGTCGCCGTTCCCGGCTACAACTTCACCGTGGCGAACCTGTCCAGGCCGCTCGACGCGGGAGCGGCGGCGTCCCTGGCGACCCGCGGCGTGTTCGCGCCGCTCCTGCTGTCCGACGACGCGGCGAATCTGCCGGAGCCACTCGAGGACTACTTCCTGAGCGTGCAGCCCGGCTATGAGGACGACCCCGGCAACGCCGTCTACAACCGGGCCTGGATACTGGGAGACGAGGAGGCGATCTCGATCCGCCAGCAGGCGCAGGTCGATCGAATCACCGAGCTGATCCCCGTGCAGGCGACGCCGCCGTGACGCCGGCGGCTGCGCGTCTCGGCCGGCTCGGCCAGGTGCGCGACGGCGCCGGCCGCCTGCAGCTCTTCCACGATGAAGCGCCAACCGGTGGTGGCCTCGAGCGCCGCCTCGACCGACTCGCCATCGAAGCGGCGCAGAAAGCGCCGGAAGTTCTGCCGGTCGGCGGGGCCGAATCCGGCCGCAGCGGACCTCGCCGGTCTGGGTATCAAGCGCGTCGAAGGTGATCTGCTCGCGGTGCACGTCGAGTCCAACTACGATCGTCATCGGGGCCTCCTCAAGCTCCGTCTTTGACATCAACGCGGAGATCCTCCGCGCCTGAGCCGAGGGGGTCCCTCGACATGCCATCTATGTCAAGAGATTGATTGCGTGGGTGCTTTGCCTGTGATCGGGATGGGGGTGCGCAGGAGGTTCCCGACGCGGCGGGCGATGTGGCGTTTGAGGCAGCGGATGGCGTCGCGGTTGGTCTTGCCTTCGGCCTTCTTGCGCGCGATGTAGTCGTGCGTGTGCGGGTCGCGGCGGGCGCGGGTGACGGCGATGCGGTGGATGGCTGCGTTGATCTGGCGGTTGCCGCCGCGGTCGAGGCGGTGGCGGTCGGTGCGTCGGGAGCTGACGGGGATCGGTGCGATGCCGGCGGCTCTGGCGAGCTTGGCGTCTGAGCCGAAGCGGTCGGCGCCGGCGATCTCGCCGACGAGCTTGGCGGCGGTCAGCGGGCCGCAGCCCGGCTCGGCGACCAGTTGGGGCGCGATCGCGGTCACTAGCTCTGTGATCTCGGCTTCGAGCGCCTTGATCGTGGTGGTGAGTTCGCGCCGCCGCCGCAGCTCGTCGCGGGCGATCCGGACGCGCATCGTCTGCTCGGCGCGCGCCAGGCGCCGGGCGATCTTGATCGTCCACTTCTTCGAGAACAACGCGCCGCCCGGCAACGTCAGCTCGGGCCAGAGGTCGTGGAGGTTCCACTGCAGCGTGCTGTTGAGCGCCACCCGCGTCCTGACGAGTCGCTCGCGGTGGTCGACCAGCAGCCGCAGGTCGAGCTGCGGGCCGGCCAGCGCCGCCGTCGGCAGTGTGTCGATTCCCGCGGCCAGCGCGGCCCGGGCGACGGCGATCGCGTCTATCTGGTCGCTCTTGCCACGCTCGCGGCTCGAGCGCCGCGTGCCGGCCATCAGCCGTGTCGAGATCCGAACCACGCGCTCACCGCGCGCGATCAAGAACCGCTCCAGCGCGCCGGAGACATGGCGGCAATCCTCCAGTGCCCAGACCCGTCCACCGGCGAGACCGCGCGCCCAGGTCAACAGCGCCGCGAAGCCGCGAACTCCGACTCCGATCGTCTTATCGCTGAGCAGCTCGCCGGTCGCGCCATCGACGGCGGCGATCGTGTGCGAGCTCTTGTGGGTGTCCGCCCCGAGCACGATCATGGGCCTCGTCCACATCCTTTCTGCTTTGCGGATGCTGGACGTCCAACGGACACGACTTGCTGAGGGCGCTGCCACGCTCCTATCAAGTCACGCCGAACATCCCCGACCGGCGACGAGCGACACAACAAAAGGAGATCAGACCCGACGGGTCGACAGCCTCAAAGAGAGTCAGCTCGCCGCCCGGTCGGGACCTTCTCCTCAGCGTCGGACGTCACCGACGCCACAGATCGAAACAGCAAGCCTCAAAGCGGAAGCAAACACACGGCGAGAACTTTCTTCGCCGATTAGTAGACGCGCGTGGCGCGTCGGAGAGTTGGTCACGGCGACCCGGGTATCCCCTGCCCGTGGTGTCGTCAAGCTTCGCGATGATGCCGCTGGCAGCGGGCTCGGAGCTCGGTGATGAGCTCCTCTGTCTCGTCCAGCTCGCGGCTGAGCCGGTTCCACTTCTCGGCCGCGTGCTGCGGGAACGCCTGGCCCGCGTAGCGGGCGTTCAGCTTGCGGATCGCGGCGACGCGCTTCCGCTGCCGGGCCCTGAGCTCCGCGATGGCCGCCGGCCGCTCCGGCATGCCCTTTCCGCCTTCCCGTCTCAGTCTCGGCCTCACGAGTCCAACCTCTTCGGCCCGTTACCCGACGGGCGGTTCGCCAACCAGCGCGCCCGCTCGCAGGTATCCTGAGGCGTCCCGCCCGGCGCTTGTTCACCGATGATCTCCCGGGCAGGCGCGACGGCCGAGAGCGCGCGACCACCGTTCAGACCCCGCCCCACCGGTCACCCGGAGCCTGCCCGAGAGTTGAGCAAGCTCTCCACAGCTCGGTGCAGACGACGCACTCGCCGACGCCGGGCGGCGCGGGCACGCCGCGCACCGGGGCGCCGCACAGCGCGCGTCGCGAACCGTTGTCCGGGACTCCAATGTGAGCGATGTCCGACGGCCTAGCGCCGCCGGGCTTGGCGACGGGAGCGGCTAAAGCCGCCACGGCTCGTCTCCCGTGGAGGTCGGCGGACTGGCGGGCAGGGGCTCGCCGCGGGCCTCCGCGAGCTGGCGGGCCACGCCACGGTCGGCGGCGCGCAGCGCCGCGCGGAACCGCTCGGGCGCGTCGGTGCGGTCGCCCTTCGGCATGCACAGCCTGAAGTCCTCCGGGGCCTGGACCACGAGCTCGTGCTCCGGCGCAAGCGGTGGCGGTTTGGCAGCAGCCGCTCCTCGGTCCCGTCGCGGTAGCGGACGTCCAACGGCCGGATCAGGGTCACCATCCCTTCAGCGGCGATGAGCTTGAGCGAGCGCGGCCGAGCGAGCTGCGCGTCGACCCCGGTCACTCGAACACGCTCCGCCGCAGCACCTCAGGTTTCCTTGCGCCCCTGGACGAGAGTGAGCACTCGAGCGCGGCGGCCGGGATCCTCAAGTGCGTGCCGGCGCCGCCCAGCTGAATCGCGGGGATCGTGCCGTCCGCGGCCCAGCGGCGCACGGTCCCCTCGGTCACGCGTAGCCGCTCGGGTGGCCGCGAGCGTGGCCTCAATCGCTTCCATGGCCGCCGAAACATCGCATGGCGGGACGTCGATGGCGAAGGGCGGACATGGCGGACACAAACCTCCGGCTTCGCTGCCGCAGCATGTTTCTGCCCCTCGCGCGACTGGCGCACCCGTGGTCGAGCGCCCGCAAGGGGCGACTACAGCTGCCGCGACGACCAGAGCAGCGCTGCGAGGATCACCGAGGTCAGACCGATCACGAGGCCGACGATCCAACCGGCGACGTCCTGGCCGACGAGCACGGCGCCCAGGAGCACGGCGATGCCGATGATCCCGCCGGTGGCGACCAGCCGCATCGTGGCGCGCTCGAGCTTGGTGCGGCGCCGCTCTCGGCCGGGCAGCATCCCCCCCTGCCGCTCACGCCGCCGAGCTTCGCGCTCCCGTTGGCGAGCCTCGCGTGAGGTGAGCTTCGATTCCGGTTCCGTTAAAGACCGCTCGCCCGCTGCGGGAGGCTCGCTGGACTGGGAGGATGCCATGCCGCCTGGGTACCCGGATTGCGCTGCCAAAACCTCCCGCCCTCGGTTAGGGCAACCGCTTCTCGGAGCCACAGGGGACTGTCGTGGCGGTCGAAGCGCGGCTCGGGCAGACGGCCGCACAGGTCCACGTTCGCGCGCGACATCGCTGGCCCGGTGTCGATTTGCAGGCTCCGCGGTCTACTGCGCCCTGGGGACCGGGGTCAACGTCTCATCGTCTGCCCGCTCCTGGAAGCTGCGCTCGAGCTCTTCCGGAGACGCCGAGGCTGCCCCCCATGGATGCCGCACGATCCGTACGACCTGGCGCATGCCTCCACACCGACAGCGAGTTGCCGAAGACCAATTCGCGGTGGCCGGGCCCTCGCTGTGAGCGCCGCAGCTTTGACAGATCATGTGCGCGATCGCTGGCATTTGGACGGCCCGCCTCCCGGAGGTCGGGTTCCCGTTTGGAGGAAGCGCACGCCGGCTGCGTATCGAGAAGCCGCGGAATTTGCGACGTTCCCGGAGTCGATCCGTGGCTTGTGGGGAGGGTCGCCAATGATCTGCGCGGCCGAGCCAGACCGCCTAGACGCTGCCATTGGGACTCCTGCGCTTCCTCTCCCTCTCGTGGTGCACACCCCGGCTGAGTGAAGCGGACGGAAGGTGTCCCAACTAACCCAACTGCACGATCAGCGAGAAGGCCCCGGCCCGATGATCTCGACCGCGGCGGTTCAGCTACTGCACGAGTACACCGGTCGAGGACCGACCAAGGCGAAGACCCTGATCAACGACGACGTAGTAACCGTCCTGCTGGCGGACACGCTCACCAAAGGCGAGCGCAAACTCGTCGACAACGGCCACTCCGATCGGGTCTTGCAACTCCGCCACGACTACCAAGTCGTCATGCGTGACGACCTCGTAGCAATCGTCGAACGGCAGCTCGATCGCAAGGTGATCGCCTTCATGAGCCAGAACCACATCGACCCCGACCTCGCCGTCGAGGTGTTCGTCCTCCAAGCCGACAAAGCGGACTAGCAAAGAGCGGCACGCCCGAGTCGAGCCGCGCGATGCCAGACGCGAGCCCCTTGACACGGGCCGTCGAGGAATCGGACAGTACCTTGCGCCTGCGGCTCACGGGCGACTTCGACCTGGCAGGCGTCGGGGCCGTCGAGCACGCGCTCGACCGACTCTGCCAAGCGCCCGCGCCGAGGCGCGTCGTCTTTGACCTACGAGGGCTCGCCTTCCTCGACCTGGCAGGCCTGCGGACGATCCTGAGGCCCGATGCGCGCGGGCGGGCCGAGGCGTTCGACGTCGTGGTCGTACGACCGCGGGGCACATCCAACCGCGTCTTCACTCTCACGCGCTCCGGCGAGCGGCTCAGCATCGTCGATGAGCCGGAGCCCGCGTGACAACCGCCGCCGTCACCGAGGCCACTAAAGACCGCCGCCGCCGGCTCGCCAACCAGCGTCTGGGGCGATCCTGGCCAAGCGGGGGGTCAAGCGCCCCTCCAGCGACATGTTCGGCCTGGGCGGGCTGCGGTTCCTCGAGACGCTCGAGTTGCCCGAGAGCCCGCGCCGCCGTCTCGACATATGAAGAGGCCCCAACGCACGGGCGCCGGTCGCGGCATTGACGCACCTTCGCCCCGACATCTCTCCGGGGGCCGCTAGCTCAGACCGGCCATGAATCGCCGGCGGATGGCCCGCCACATCCACCCGGGCCCGCTGAGGTCGTCCTGTCGGAGCGGGCGGCGCGCGGCGAGCTTCCCGACACGGTGCCCGGGTAGCCGAGTGGCAGCGGCCGGAGCCGCCTGGCGGACCTCCGGGGACGGCAGGCGGACCCGGCCTACTAGCCCTGTTGGTTCTGGGGCTCGAGGACGAAGATCTCGAACGCCATCGGCGGATGGAACGTCACCTGGCTGTGGTAAGTGACGACACGGCGTCCGATCGCGTCGGCCACGGCCTCCTTGAAGCGGTCCGCGACGAGCTCCTGGTAGGTGAGCCGGACCGTCCGCACGAGGTCCTCCCGCCCGTGTTCGACAAGGGTGTGCTCGACCGTGGTGAGGATGTCCTCCATAACGGTGAAGACGTAGTCGTCGACCAAGTATGTCTTCGCCTTGGTCGGGCCACGCCCGTAGGAATCGCTCAAGATCCGAACGACCGCGTCTGAAACCGCCGCCAGCCGCTCGCCTTCCGGTCTGTTCATCTGGCCACGCTTTATACCCAGGACGGCACTTGCGGCCCTCGTCTGTCCGCAGCCGAAACGGCGCCTCCAGCAGGGCCGTTTTCGCTCGCAAAGGTTACTTACCGGCGATGAACCATCACCTAGGGCGGCTACATCATCCAGACGGCGAGCGTCGAGGACACCCGGCCCCTTCCTCTCGGGCCCCATTCTGCTTGGCTCGAACGGTTCTCACGCGTTGCTGGGTTGGCGTTCGGTGGCCTGGAGGACGCCGGCCCGGTTCTTGTGCTGGCGCTCGTAGGCGCGCACATCCTTGATCCGGCGCTCGTCGCCCTCGGAGAGCACGGCGCGGACTTCGTCCACACCAAGCTCGTCGTACCCGGGCCACGGCTCGGCCGCGCGCAGCGAGTCGATCCGGCTGGTGACGGTGGAGCGGTTCTGATTCTTGCGCTCGTAGGCATCGACCTTGGCCAGGTCGACCTGGGAGAGGTCGGAGAGCTTGTCCTGAAGCTCGTCCGCGCTGAGCGAATCGTAGTTCGGGATCGCCAGGTCCGACTCCGAGGCCACGGCCCCCTTGACCGTGCCCTCGGCGCGCGCCACCCCCGGCACCTTGCGCGCCTGGCGGGCCGTCCGCTTGGCCTGTCCGGTGCCCCGGCGAGCGGTGCGCTTCGCAGTTCTGCTCACCTCACCCATCATGTCGACGGCGCCCGTCTGGGTCACGTCGTAGGAGCCCTCACCAGCGAATTCCGCCTGCGCCACGGCGTCGGTGAGGCGCGGTATCTCCTTCAACAGGCGGTCGAGCATCCGCCGCTCGTCTCTCAACACCGAATTTGCGAGCCGCTGGGTCTTGTCGTCGCCCGCGGTGCGCGCGAGCCGGGCCAAGGCGGTGTAGGTTGCGATCTCCTGCGCCTCGGCCGCGCACGAGTCCTTGGCGTTCTTGAGCACCTTTTCCTCGCCGCCGCTGCCCCGAACCAGATCGAGCGGGGTCTTAGTCAGCGCCAGAGCCTGCCCGAGAACGGACTGGACGGCGCCCAACCCGACCTGCAGCGGGTTGCTGCCCTGCCCCAGCTCGCCCAAGCGGCGCTCGAGGCGCTCGGCGTGGCGACGGGTCTCCTGCAGATGGGTCTCTAGATCGTCGCGGTAGCCGCCCCTCGGGGTCATCGCGATCTGTGCCTGCAACTGGCGCACCAACGCCAGCTCTGAGGCGTGGGCCTCGTTCAAGTACTGCGCGATCTTCTGCTTCTGTTGCTTACTCATCAAAAGTGCTCCAAGGTAGAGGTGCTGAGTTCCGGAGAAGTACCGCTCACGGCGAATGCCACATCCGCGCCGGCGCTTCTGCGGTTGGGCCTAGCAGAGCCACGTCGCGAGTCCGCGCCGCGTCCACCCAGCTACTCTCCCCGTCCCCGCACCATCCCGGGGTAAACATCGCAAGAACCCCCTCGCCTGGCCTCCTCGCCTCGGGGCGACCTCGGGGTCTCAGTCTCAGCCGGGCGGTGGAGCCGCCTCGTGTTCCTCCTCGGCGGCGGGCTTCCGGCCGGTCTGCTCCTCTGTCGAACGCGCCATGCGTTCCGCGGTCAGCTTCAGGAAGCGCAGCTGCTCCTTGCGTCCGAACAGCCGGAAGCCGATTCGCACCAGGGGGTTTCTGCCGCGGGCCGGGCGCGAAAACGAGTGGATGCGGAAGAGCACTTCGCCGCTGTCGGGGAACTTCCAGACCTGCCAATCCATCTGACCCTGCTCGACGTGTCCCTCGAGGGTCCGATAGTTCCAGCCGAAGAGCCGGCCGGGGCGTCCGTCGAGCTCGCGGTCGTCGTCGTAGACGTCGCCGACGCGCACACCGACGTGGATGCGGAGCGAGTGGAAGTGCAGCACCAGCAGCATGGTGCGGTCCTCGAGCGGCTCGTCTGGGTCGAAGACGCCCTGGACGATTGACGGCTCGGCGAAGTCGTAGTTGCGGGCGATCCGCCGGGCCGTGTCCCAGCTCCCGGCCCGCACGGGATCGCCGGGCGGCTCGGACGGCAGCGCGTGGCGCACGTCGTCCGCGTACCAGCCGTTCTCCGGTGTGTACTCCGCCCGCCGCGAGAGATCGAAGTTGATCTTGCGGGCGCGTAGCTCGGCGAGCGTCCTCCTTGGGTCGCTCGGCCGCCTCAGCAGCCGATCAATCAGCACTGGGCACCTCTTCTACTCGGCGGGTGTCGATCCGCAGCCCGCCGGCGCGCGTCCCGCCCGACAGCCGGATCACGCGCTCGAGGAACGAGGTCCACATGTGCAGCTGGACCTCCTTCGACATTCGCAGGCGGTCATAGAGCAAGTCGGACAGACGGTCGCCGCTGCGGGCCCAGGACTCGATCTCGAACTCGATCCGACCGTCGCCGCCACTGGCGCGGAAGGCGATTTGGCCTGCCTCGAGGTGACCCTCCAGCGTCATCAGGCCGAAGCAGCGCGGAGAAACCTCGACGACGCGCACGGGCCCATCCCACGGCCCCGGCATGCGAACCACGTACTCGTCGCCGGGACGCATACTGTCCGCATTGCCCGCCGTCTTCTTGAAAGTGGCGAACTCGGTCGGCGCCGCGCAGTCAGGATTCCGTTGCAGGCCCGCCATCAGCTCCTCGGGCGAGACCAGCGCGCCGCGGATGAGCGCGAGATAGCGGCGATGAAACAGCGGACCGGTCCCGTCCCGCAGACGCTGCACCTGCTCGTCCACGACGCCGTCCGGCAATGGTGGCGGTGCGTCCTCCGGCCAGGAGCCGGGTCGCTCCGACCGGTTGATCGGCGTGGTGCGCCACATGTAGCGCCACGATGTAAGCGCCACGCCAACCGGCCAGCGAGCGGCCGTCGCCATCGACCGCGCGAAGGGCAGCCGCCGAGTGCGGAGAGGAGGCAGTGTCCTGGGGCGGGCCACAGATGCCCCCTACCCACGCCCGTGGCGGTGCATGCGCGCGCCGGCCGCGGGGTACCAGACCGGCATGCTTACTAAGGCCCTCAGCGACACGGGGTTGCGCGGCTGGCACCTGCACGCCGGCTCTCTCGGCGCCATCTACCTCTGCATCGCCCTCTGGATCCGCGCCAAGACGGTCGACCAGGAGGAGCGCGGCAACGCGGAGCGGCGGGCGCTATTCGTCGGCCTATGGCCACCGATGCTCTGGCTCATGGGCGATGCGCTACAGCTCGAGGAGCGAGCGGCTCGCCCCAGGCTCACCTTGCGCGGCATCTCGCCCCCACGCCCGGGTAGGAGACGATCATGGACCGCGAATACAACAAGCAGCTAGACCGCGAGCCCGCGAGAGCCGGCCTGTTAGCGCGTACGTCAGTTCCGATGCCCGCGGCTGACAGTCAGCTAGCGCTCGAGTTAGCCTCGCCGTCGAGATGAGTACCGGAACGCCGCGCGCCCAGGCTCCCGTGGCACCGGTGCGTTTTCGGCGCAACGCCGACCGGCTTACGCCCGGCCAGCTCGAGCTGCTGCGCGAGGCGTTCGAGGCCCTCTACGGCATCGCTGACGATCGTGGCTACGGCTATCAGGCTGGGATCCACGGGCTGCCGCTGCCGATCGGCTGTGACAACGCGCACGGGACCCCCTACTTTCTGCCCTGGCACCGTGCCTATCTCTATTTCTTCGAGCGGGCGCTGCGCGACCGGGTGCCCGACGCGATGTTGAGCTGGTGGGACTGGCGCGCGGGTCCGCAGCGGCCGGCCAGCGTGCCCGAGGCTTTCGCCGGCCGCCGGGTCGCGGGTCGGGCTAACCCGCTCTTCTCGGCAGAGGTGCCGCGGCTCGCGCTCGACCAGGGACGCAGCGCCGGGATGACGGTCGGGCGGCGCACCCGGCGCGAACCCGGCGATCCCTCACTCCTGCCTACCCCAGCCGAGGTGCGTCAGGTGCTCGAGCTGCGCGACTTCCTCGACTTCACCGCCGCGCTCGAGGACCTCCACAACCGTGTCCACGTATGGACCGGGGGACACATGGCGATGGTGCCGTTCGCCGCCTTCGACCCGATTTTCTGGGCCCACCACACGATGTGCGACCGCCTTTGGCGGCTCTGGCAGCTGCGCCACCCAGGCGCCCGACCCCCGCGCGCGATCCTGGACGAGGCGCTTCCGCCGTTTCGCATGACCGTACGTCAGACACTCGACGTCACGGCGCTCGGCTACGACTACGCGGTGGCCAGCTCGTCCTCCGTGGTGGAGACGAGGCGATGAGACGCTTCCGCTCGCAGCCGCTCGACCTGGCTGTCGACCGCGAGGACATCACCCGCGCGGACCTCGTCTTCTACGGCGTCGATCACTCGGGTCCCTCCTACGAGGCGCGCATCTTCCTCGACAATCCGCGCGCCGGCGCTGACACCCGACGCGACATCGAGAAGGGTTATGCGGGCAGCTTCACCGTGTTCGGCCACGGTGGCTGCTACGGCGACGCCGGCCACTGCGCCCCCGAGGATCGCACTAGCGACGAGTTCGACCTCAGACCGCCGCACCCGCTCGCCACCCACACCCGCACCGTCACCGTCACCGACGCGCTCAAGCGCACAACCGGCGAGCAGGTCACGGTCAACGTGGTGGCCGTGCCGCGCGAGTCGAAGGACGCGCCGGCGACCACCGAGATTCCCGCCTACGAGCGCATCAGGCTGCTCGCCTACCAGGACTAGCGCCCTTCCGCCCGAGCCGGCTGGCGCGGCGCTCAACGTCCTCGCCGCGCGCGCCACCGGGCACGGGATAGCGTGGCGGCCGCCGCTCGCAGGGTGAAGCAGAGGGCTAGCGAGACCTGGGCGAGGCCTCGACAAGGCGGGCGGGCGGGGGCCGGCCGGCGCGTGTAGGCCGGCCGGCGCGCCCTGCGATCAGGTGGTCGTGCCGGCTTGCTGGCGGGGCTCCTGCGCCTTCTGTGCGCTGTCCTTCAGGCCTTCGGCGTGTTCCTGGCCGGCCTGCTGCGCGGTCTCCTTGGCGCTTTGTGCCGCCTGCTGGGCGACCTCCTTACCGCGTTCGACGGCCTCCTCGCCGGTCGCTTTGGCCTTGTCCTTGACCTGGTCGGCCATCGGCCCGAGCTTCTCGTCCTCCACGCGGGTGGCGGGGATGAGCAGGCCCGCGACGAAGCCCACCGCGACGGCGCCGAGCGCGAGCCCGAGCGGGTTCTCCTGGCCGATCCCCGCGGCCTTGCGGGCGCCCTCCTTCACGTCAGTGCCATCCGGGGTGGAGTCTGAGATCGTCGACCCGACGCCGGAGACTTTCCCCTTGCGGGAGTCGACGCGGTCGGAGATCGCCTCCTTGGCCCGGCCGGTCACGTCCGTTTTGTGACCCAGGGCCTCCACGGTGTCACCCATGCGCTCCGGGTCTGCTCTATGTCCTGCCTGATTGCGCGCTCGACATAGCGCGCCGGCGTCTGCTTGCCCTGATTGCGCAGCTGCTCTGCGACCGAACGCGCGTCGCTGGCACTCGAGCTGAGCTGATCGCCCAATCGTGTGGAGCGCTGGTCGACCTCGTCTCGTACCCGCCCGCGCGCCTGGCCGGCCGTCTCGCGCGCCTTGTCGTGGGCCTGCGAGGCGACCCTTTTGGCCTTGTCGTGCGTCTTCCCGGCGACCCCATTGCCACCTTCGGTGCTGCCCGTCTGGGCACTGTCAGTCATGTCTATGCCTCCTTAAAACCGGCATCGCCTCGGGGCGGCCCGGCCGTAGACCAAGAGCCCGTGGCCGGGCCGCCGCCGGGAGGACGGTCGCTAGCGGACTCCGTCGCGGTCGCCCCCGCTGCCGCGACTGTCACGCTCGCCGGGGTCATCGCTGACGGCTCATGGCCTTCCGGACTTGGCAAGCCCGCGCGAGATGAAGTAGCCCGCGCCGAGAATCGGGACGTAGAGCCAGGCCTGGCGAGCGATGAACTCGTCCGTGCCGTTGTCGCCCCCATTGATCACCGCGGCACTAATCAAGATCGCGACGATCAGGCCAACCATCGCCCAGAACTCGGTCGTCTTGCACGCCTGCTTCGTCTCCGTCGCCAGCCGACGGACAGCGCGCCCGACGTCCACCCGCGAGGTGGCGAGATCGCCACCGGTGGCACCTGTGGTAGCCATTGAAGAACCTCCCCGGTTCTTGAGTTGATTTCGAAGTACCGAGGCGGACGGTGTTCGAGGGCATCCGCGCCAGCGCTTCTCGCTGTGCAAGCCCGGGGAAACGTCACGAGTCCTCGCCGCGTCCGCCCGACCGTGCCCTCCTGCCCACCGCCGCGAGGCGTAAACAGACAGACCTGGCACACCACAGCCGAGTGAGCTAGAGGCGGCGCAAGCTTCACCTCTGCGGGAAGTGCGTGTAGGCGCAGCTGGTCTCCCGGCGCGGTGGCTCGGCGGCGGTTGCCACTGCCCGGTGGCGCGGCAGCGGCTGCCGGCCGCGCCGGCCTTCGCCGCAGCTCGCCCGGGCGGCCGTGCCACCACCTACCCCCAGGGGCCGCCGGCGGCGGAGGCGGAGCGCGGAGCTCGGCCCCGTGACCGTTAGGCCCTCGGTGCGGGGCGTCAGCGGTGGTCGTCGATCAGGCGGCGGGCCATCGACTGGGCTCGCTGCGCGGCATCCACGTCGCCCTCGGCGGCCGCGATGATCGATCCCTTCATGAGGATGTGCCAGGAGTGAGCGAAGGACGCCGGGGTCGCGGAGCCCGGCTTGCTCGGCGAGGCCTCGGACGATCGAGCGGATGTTCTCGAGATGCCGCACGCTGGCGCTCCCCGCCGGGTGCCTGGGCCCCAGTTCGAGCAGCACGTTGATGAACGAACACGCCTCGAAGTCCTCGCGGCGGAACCACTCGTCGAACGCCTCGAAGATGGCGAGCAGCTGGTCCTCCGGGCCGGAGCCACGCCGTCGAGCCTCCCTCTCGACCCACCCGTTGGTCCAGCGCTGCTCGCGGCGTTCGAGAAAGGCGACCACAAGGTCGTCCTTGGAGGGAAAGTGGCGGTAGAGCGACGCCTTGGCGACCCCGGCGCGCTCGATCAGCTCGTCGACTCCCACCGCCCGGATACCACGCCGCGAGAACAGCTCGTAGGAGGCCTCCAGGATGCGGTCGCGGACGGGACTCACGCGGGAGGCGGGCGGGAGGTTGCCGGCCATCGGCCGAGCATAGCGTAGTAGACAGACCGGTCTTCCTGTGGTACAAGACTGACCGGTCTTTCGGGGCGAGGTTCGTGTGGCATTGAGGCCGCTGGGTCTGGCGCCGAGACAGGTGACCAAGAGGGGACGAAGCGCGGCCGACGCCCGGCCCCGTCGCGGACCTTTGTCAGCTCAACTAACGACGGAGGTCCAACCCATGACCGCAGTAGTCCTCGCTTCGGCGAGCCCAACCCCGCATTCCTCGCCGCACCGCACCTGACCGCGCCGCAGTCTGGGAGATCGAGCGGCGCCTGTTCGTCAGGTATCACCAGCAGCGCGACCTCGCCGCGCGCGAGGAGCTCGCGGAGCGGTTTCTGCCGCTGGCGCGGGACCTCGCGCTTCGCTACACGTACACCGACGAGCCGTTCGACGACCTGCTACAGGTCGCCAGCCTCGGGCCTGATCAAGGCCATCGATCGGTTCGAGCCCGATCGCGGCACCAAGTTCACGAGCTACGCCGCCCCCACCATCCTCGGCGAGCTCAAGCGCCATTTCCGCGACAAGGGCTGGGCCCTACGCGTGCCGCGCGGCCTCCAGGAGCGGACGCTGGCGGTGAGCCGCGAGACCGACGCGCTCTCGAAGAAGCTCGGCCGCTCGCCGAGGGTGCGCGAGGTGGCCGCCGCCCTCGGCTGGGCCGTGGAGGAGGTGCTCGAGGCGCAGGAGGCGGCCGCCAGCTACGAGGCGGCGTCGCTCGACGCGCCCACCGCCCGCGACGACGACGAGGCCGCGCCGCTCCTCGACCTGATCGGCGGCGAGGACCCCGCCTACGAGCTCGTCGAGAGTCGCGACGCGATCGCCAGCTCCTGGAAGGCGCTGCCGGACGGTGAGCGCCGGGTGCTCGAGCTGCGCTTCACGAGCGACCTCACCCAGCGCGAGATCGGCGAGCGGATCGGCTACTCGCAGATGCACGTCTCGCGCCTGCTGCGGCGCGCGCTCAACCGGCTGGAGACGGCCGCAGCCGCCGCCTGAGCGAGCGGCATTCCTCGACGGGCGCCCTGTCTGCGCCAGACGCGTTCGACCGGCGCTCACTTGGGTGGAAGCGTGTCGGACTCCCGACGGTGCGCCGCCAACGCCAGACGGCAGAAGCGCCGACAGGGATGGCGCCCAAGCCGCCCGGCGAGCGGTAGCTCGCGGAACACACACGCGAGCGCGAGGACTTCGCTCAGGGCAATTGCGATCGGCGCACGACTTTGCCTACGCCGGCGGGGTGTACGTGGTGGGAGGTGGGGTATTGGGGGCCGAGGCGAGAACAGCGAACAGGAGAGGGCGCAAACATGGCCACGGCGACAAGGTTGGGACAGGCGGGCCTGCAGGGCTGGCGCGAGAAGGTTGCGGACGGGATAGCGGAGCCGGTGGCACGGCGCGCACCGTTGGACTCGGAGCAGGTGCGTGCTCTGCTCGGGGCAGCCTTCTTCGTGCTCTCGGTGCTGTACGTCGTCAAGACGTTCGCGGCCGCGACCCGCGAGATGCGGCAGAGCTGAGCGGGGGTCCCTGGGGTCGGCTGCTTCTTCGGCGGCTGTTCTGCTCCTCTGGCCGTTTTCGCGTAGCGGAGGGAACTCCTGATGAGGGTCGTCACGTGGAACGTGGCTCGTCGCTCGTCGCGGCTGGCCGAGCAGGCCGCCGCGCTGGCGAGTCGCGAGCCCGACGTGGTGGCGCTTCAGGAGGTCACCAAGCTGACGCTTCCGCTCTGGCGGGTGCTGCTGGAACGGATCGGGCTTCCCCACGTCCGGGCGTCGCTGGACAGCGCCGACCCCGCCCGCGCCCCGGCGTCGCGCCGCCGCAGCGGCGTGCTGCTGGGATCGAGAGCGGCCCTGCGCGGCCCGTCCGCGACGCTGCCGGTCCCCTGGGCCGAGACCGCCTTGGCCGCGCTGGCCGACGGCGCCATCGGCCCAGTCGAGGTCCACTGTCTCCATGTCCCCAACGCGGCCAACGGCTGGGCGAAGGCGCACACGCTTCAGGCCATTCGCGCCGGGCTCCAGCTCGCCCCGAGGATGCCCCGCGTTGTGTGCGGCGATCTCAATACTCCGCGCCGCGAGCTCGAGAGCGGCGCGGTGGTCTCCTTCGCCAGAGACTCACGCGGGCGCCTGCGGCCCGAGCGCGGACCCGTGTGGGACGAGGCCGAGCTCGGCGTCGTCCCGGGGTTGCGAGACCTCGGCTACCGCGACGCCTATCGCTCCCTCCACGGCTACGGATCGCGCGAGCCGAGCTGGACATGGCAACGCATCTCGGGCCATGGCGGCGGCTGGCGCCTCGACCACCTGTTCACCTCGGCCGAGTTGTGGCCAACGGCCTGCATCTACCACCACGCCTGGCGCCACGAGGGCCTGAGCGACCACTCGGCGCTCGAGGCCGACATCATCCGAAAGCAGTGAGGGTCAGCGTAGGCGGGACAGCGGTCCAACACTCGACCGACTCCCTTGGCAACGTCCTGAAGCGCTCGATGGTCTCTGCCACCGTCTCCGCCGCTTCCTCGAGCTGCTGGACGGTCCAGCCCCGTCAGGAGACGGGGAGTCCAGCCCTTACGACCCGCGGCGAGTCGGCCAGATCCTCTCGATGCCGAGGTGGCCCGACCGTCGCGGTAGCGAAGCACCGAGGCGCAAACCTCCCCAGGGTCGCCAATCCCGACAAGCGCGTCGAGGAAGCGATCGGAAACCGGCCTCCCGCCGTCCACAGCGGCGACGTCGTCGCCGAAGCCGGCGCGCTCGAGCATCGCCCGGCAGAGGGCAGCTGGAAGTAGGGGAAAGAGATCCTGCTCCCCTGGCCTCGCAGGTGCGCCTCGTCGATGAGCCGGCGTCTAGTTCAGCGGGCGCCAGGCGCTCGGCGACGACGCGCTCCAAGCGTCGGCGGGCGTCGAGCGGGCGGCGTGCTGAGGAACACAGGGTTTGGCCGCGTGGCGCTTCGCGCGCCGGCGTGGCAGCCAGGGCGGGGGTCTGGTCGAGCGCCGCCCAGACGCAGCCGTGAGCTGGAGCACCTCGGATGCGCCCGACCCGGATGTTGTGCTCCATCCGCAGCTCGGCGTGGATGCGTGGCGCCCCGTACACGCCGCGGCTGGCGTCGTGGATCTGCCTGATCCTCTCCGTCAGCCAAGTATCCTGGAGCGCGCGATCGGACGGCGCCCGGCGCTCCCAGTCGTGGAAGCCGGTGCGGTTCAAACCGAACACGCGGCACATCACGGCGACGGGATAGTTGGTCTTCTCCGCGGCGATGAACGAGAACACCTCGCCTATCGCCCGTCCTCTTTCGCGAAGAAGACGGCCGCCTTTGAGAGGATCTCCCGCTCCATCCGCAGCCTCGCGTTCTCGTCACGCAGCCGCTTAAGCTCCTCGCGCTCGGCCCGCTCCTGCCTGAGCCAGTTGCGCAACGTGACGTCGGAGATCCCCAGATCGCTGGCCAGCTGACGCTGCGGCTTGTCGCCCAGCAAGGCGAGCCTGATCGCCTCGCGACGAAACTCCTCCGGATACGGCGGCCTCGTTCTCGGCACCCGAACCTCACTTTCTCCGGCTTACGACCGGAAGCGTCCAAGCGTCGTCGAAACCGGGGCAACTCCATCATCACCGCTACGGCTGCTGCCTCGGAGCAGAAGCGTGGCCGCCGCCCCCCAACGGACTATTCGCATCGGTGCCGGGTAGACGAGCCGCATGAGCGAATCCACGCAGGACCGGCCCGACGAGGCCGACGAGAAGGATCCGAAGCCCGGCGAGCCGGACACGGAGACCGAGGGCGGCTTTCCGAAGGAGGCGCCCGAGTCCAAAGACGGCGAGCAGCAATCGAAGCAGGACCAGTAGTCGGATAGCTCCCCGGACGCCGCGAGCCGGCTGACTCGCGGTAGCGGGGCGCCGTCCGAAGCCCGCGGCATCGGACGCAGTCGGCGTCGCGGCTGTAATGCCGCGACGCCGCCAGCTCGCACTTCGCGGAGTGGTCGGGGCCACGCCCGCGGGCGAGCCGCTGAACGGCCCGACGGGCGGGCCGATGTGCCCAGATTTGTGGACTGGCGCCACTCTCAGCGGGCAGTCCGCGCTCTCGAATGCGCGGTGAGCGGGGCGCCGCGAGCGCGCGCAGTGCATGTCTGCTCCGGAGGAGGGTCGCGAACGCCAGTGCACGGTCGGCTCCCGCCTCACTCCTGTCTGCGGAAAGGCAGTAGCAGCGCCGTCGCTGTCGAGTTCCATGCGACGGGGGACGCCGGTGACGTCGCGGTCGTGCTTCTCCTTTCGCCTGACTGCGGCACTCTCCCCTGCCTTGAACTGACGCTCGCACCGAACGACCAGCGGTCGTGACGGACGACGACGTCCGCGCTTCCGCAATTGCTGACGGAAGCGAGCGTGAGCCCACCGCCGGTGGCGTCCCAGAGGCGCTGTAAATAGCTCCGGTGCCGTCAAGGCGACGGCGTAGGTTCCCTCAAGTCCCGCAAAGACGATTGAAGGAGGACCTACGCCGTGAGACGTACCGTACCGCCGTCGGCGGAGATAGAGGAACAGATCGATCGGTTGCTCGCCGTAGGGGTCGGCGAGAACCCGAGGGAGTCGCTCTCGGAGCTGGCGAAGCTCGCTGGGCGTCTGATCATCCAGCGCGCCGTTGAGGACGAGTTCGACGCCTGGCTGGGCAGGGCACGCTACGAGCGCCGGCCGGCGTATCAGCGTGGGCTGCACAACTATGACTCGGGGCTTCGTAACGGCTTTCGTCCCCGCAGGGTGCAGACGCTCGAGGGGGAGCTTGAGGTCGAGATCCCGCAGGTCAGGGAGGCCGCCGAGCCGTTCGTCTCGAAGCTGTTTCCGTGCAGCACGAAGATCTTGCGCACCGAGCCGTTGCGGGCGATGATGATCGGCGCGTTCGTGCGCGGGCTGTCGATGCGCGACATCGAGTCGCTGTGTGAGAAGGCGGGGCTCGGGAAGCTGTCGAAGACGACCGCCTCGCGCATCTGCACCGAGCTGCGGGAGCGCTTCGAGCAGTTCAAGCGCCGCGACCTCTACGAGGTCCAGCTGGCGGCGCTGTTTCTCGACGCGATCTTCCTCCCGGTCCGCCCGAACGGGCCCAAGGAGGGCGTGCTGGTCGCCTGGGGCTTCACCGAGCAGGGCGAGCGGGTGCTGCTGTCGGTGATGCTCGGGATGCGCGAGTCGCACGAGGACTGGCTCGCGCTCGGCCGCGACCTGATCGCCCGCGGGCTCGGAGCGCCGCTACTTGATCGTCGCCGACGGCGCGCCCGGGCTGATCAAGGCGGTCGAGCAGTGCTGGCCCGCCTCGGACCGCCAGCACTGCGCCGTCCACCGCGTCCGCAACCTGCTCGCCAAGCTGCCCGAACGCGAGCGCGAACGCGTCCGTCAGGCCTACTGGCAGGCGCTCGACGACGCCACCGACGAACGCGACGGAAAGCAACGGCTCCAGGCGCTGGTCGACGAGCTCGACGGCGGCGGCTACACCGCCGCCGCCAAATGCCTCGCCGACGACCTCGACGCGCTCGTCGTGCACCTGCGCTACCCGACCAGACACCGCCGCCGGTGGCGCAGCGACGAACCTGCTCGAACGGTCGCTCGCCGAGGTCAAACGCCGCACCAAGGTGATCGGCCGCTTCCCCGGCGAGACCAGCTGCCTCACGCTCGTCTGGGCCGTCCTCGACCTCTACATCACCCACGCCAAGAACGGCGTCAGGTTCAGCCAACTCGAACGCCAACGCCTGGCCCGGATGAGATACGCCGGAACTGAACGAACGACCGACGAGGAGGTGAACGCCGCATAGACTGAGCACCACCAGGGAACCTGAGCCGCGGCGAATTTACAGCAGCAAAGAGACGCCACCCCCGGATCGCCGACACCCCCGCTCCCACTCGCAAAGCGGTAGCGCCGTCACGTGGCGATCTGGGCTTTCGTGGGCGCTAACGAGCGCCGGGGGTTCTGTTTGCAACGGGATTGTCCGGTGTCCGGCCTCCGTCGCGGAGGTGTGCGGCTCCTGCCGTACCAGCCCGTACCAGCTGCGGCGCTCCTGGAGAAGGAGGACGGGGAGGCGAGCATTCGGCCGCAGCGGATCGGCACCAGGGCCGGCACGCGCGACCCGTCCCGCCGTCCGAAAATTCGCCGTTGGAGTGGGACGATCCGGAGCTGGCGTCACTCTCGGTGGCCTGTCGCGTCAAGGTTCGATCCGCTGCTTGACGCTGGGCGTCCCTTCGGTGTCTAAACCCACGCGGCAACGGTGCGCCGCGGCGCTCAGCCGCCGGGGCGCGTTAGTGCTTCCTCTTCGGCGCGTGCACCGCTTCGAGCGAGAGCAAGGCCCCCGAGCAGGAGCACGGCGCCGAGGATTAAGAACAGGGTGTCCCAGAGCATGACGTGGTCCGGGTTGACGTGGTGCACCGTGAGGATCTGGTGGTCGACGATGCCCTCGACGAGGTTGAACGCTCCCCACCCGGCCAGCATCAGGCCGACGAGGTGTCGTCCGGCGAGAGCGGCGCCCTTGCGGACCGCGGCCCACAGCAACGTAAGGCCGATTAGCGCGGCGACGAACGTCAGCGCATGGAAAAGCCCGTCCGCCAGCGTGTTGTCCTCGAGGCCGGCGACCGTCGTGGCCGGATGGTTGCCTGTGCTCGTCAGCATGTGGTGCCACTGGAGGATCTGGTGAAGCAGGATGCCGTCGAAGAACCCGCCGAACCCGATCCCGAGCAGGATGCCTGCGGTGCCGATGGATGGACGGGTGGCGGGGGCGGCCTCGGTTACCGAGGCAGAGCCGCTGTGGGATCGCGCCTCGACCGCGGTTGCCTTTTCCATCAGCGCTTCCTTGTGGGCATCGGCGGGCGCTTCATCCGGCGGCGCTCACGCCCTGCTTGCTGAGCGCGGCCTCCATCGCCGGCTCGAACTGGGCCCTGAGCCCCGCGGCGGCGGTCCGCTCCTCCGCGGCGATGCGCTCGGCCACACGCGCGCTCTCTTCGTCGCCGGCTCGTTGTGCGACGCGAATGAGCTGTTCGTAGGCGGCAATCTCGAGATGCTCGAAGGCGAAGGCAAATCCGGCCAGCTTGGCCGGCGTGTCCGGCTGGGCCCCGAAGAAGACGCCCAGGTTCAGGCCGCCCACCCGCATCACGACGTTCTTGAAGCGCGAAGGTCGCTCTCCCCGGGCCTCGAGAAGTGACTCCACGACGGCCTGCTGGGAGCGTGTCTCCTCAAGGTGGTCTTCGAACATTTTCTTCAGATTCGGTTCGCTCGCGATCGCCGGAGCCTGCTCGAGCAGCTGAAGAGACTGTGACTCGATCGCGTGGACGTCCGACAGGTACTTGCCGAGTTGCTTGCCCAAGTCGTCTGCGGGGACGTCGCGGAGAGACGCCTCGACCGCGCGGTCGAACCCGGCTGCGAGCCGTTCGGCCATCGTGGCCTCCTGGTGGCGGATCGTGCCCGCGACCTCCGCGGTCTCGGCGTCATCGGCGCGCCGGGCGACGATCGCGAGCAGCTCGTACGCCGCCAGCTCCATGTGCTCATAGGAGTAGGCGTGGGCGACGAGCTTGCCCGGGGTATCCGGCTGCGACCGTGCGAAGAGGACCATCCCCACGCCGCCGGCGCGGGCAACGAGATCCTTGGCCTTGGAAGGATCCGCCCCGTGCGCTTCGAGCCGTCCGCGAACGAGGCGCTCCTGCTCCTCGGTCTCGGCGATGTGCTCGCGGAAGGCTCGCGCCAGCTCCGGATCGCGCGCCATCCGCGGCGCGACGCGCATCTGCACGAGTGCTTGTTCCTCGATCGAATGGACGTCGGCGAGGTGCTTCACGAGCTGTTCCTGGAGGGTCTCGGGCATGGCGTCCTACTACCCCGGGTCCGACCAGGCACTCCCCTCATGTGGCCGGCGCTTAGGGGCGAAAGAAGCCGAGCGTCCGGTCGGCTACGAGCCCTGGCTTCTCGTCCACGATGAAGTGCCCGGCCTCTGGAACGAGCTCCAGCTCGAGTGCGTCGGCGCGCGCCGCTTGCTCGCGAACGGCTCGGGTCGGAATAGCCGCGTCCCGCTCCCCGACGAGGAGCAGCGTGGGCACCTCGAGGGGCAGTCGGGCGTAGCGTCCGGCTAACACGGGGACGGCCTCGCGCAGCAGAAAGGTCCGGTAGAGCAGCTCGCTCGCGCGGGCCCGCTCGCCCTTCAGGCGATCGGTGAAGGCTTCGATCTCTCCCTCCGAGAATGCATCGGACCCCGCGCGGAGGGCGAGCCGCGCCAGGCCGTGCTCCACCGCCCGTCGCCCCAGCTTAGGGAGGGCCAGCGGGATCTGGTACGCGATCCGCCAGGCCTCGAGGAAGCCGCGGCGATCTCCGGAGGGCCACGGCGGCACGATGCTGAGCGACACGAAACGCCCGATCCGTTCCGGCCAGCGCAGCGCGAGAAGAAAGCCGATCCAGCCGCCCCAGTCATGGCCAACCAGATCGACCCGGTCCAGCTCGAGCTCGTCGAGCAGCGCAAGCACGTCCTGGGCCATCGTCTCGCGGTCGTAGCCTCGGCCCGGCACGTCGGTCCAGCCAAACCCGCGTAGGTCCGGGCACAGCACCCGGGCGTGGGGAGCGAGCAGCGGGATCACTCGACGCCACAGGTACCAGTGCTGCGGCCAGCCGTGGAGCATTACGATCGGCCTGCCCTCTCCCGCTTGGGCGAGGTGCATCCGCAGGCCTCCCGCGTTGAGGAAGCGGTGCTCGACGCCGGCCACGTGCGGAAACGAGTCGCCGCCCGTCACGTGCGCATCATGCCGCCTCGAGTGCCCAGATCAGGGTGTCCTGCCGGGCGCTGTAGTGCAGCAGCGGATCGGAGTCCAGCTCGAGCCCAAGCGGCCGCGCCATCGTGTTGAGCTCGATCGTGGCCTCGGCGGGCTGCAGCGGCCAAGGTGGATGGTGGATGTCCGCGCGCAGCGCTCGCCCCCGCTCCACCACGTAGAGGCAGTAGCGCTCCGCCAGCCAGCGCTCGAGCGACCCGTCCTCGACCGGAAGCCGGGGACCCGTAGGGCCGTAGCTCACGCGCAGCTCGGGTGAAGGCCCGCCCGAGTGGAGACGCTTGCTCTCGTAGAGCACCGTCTGGCCCTCGTGACGGGCGCTCATCTCGGCGTGAAAGTACGGCAGCCGGTATGCCCGTCGGGCGGCGGCTACTGCCGCAGGGCGGGCGGCGTCGAGACTGAAGAAATAGATGCCCGGCCGGCCCCCGTAGTCGACATAGGTGCGCACATTCAGTTCGGGAAAGCGCGAGAGCCACGGCAGCGGAGGGGTGCCCCTCGCCCGCAAGCCAGCCACAACGAACGGGGTCAGACCGAGCCAGGCTTCGCCCTCCCGCAGGTCGAGCTCAAGAGGCTCTGGGATCAGCGGCCTGAGCGCCTCGGGGCTGACCGCCCAGTGGGCGAAGAGCAGGGAGTACCAGGTCTGTCCCATCAGCCACGCTCGCGCCGACAGCGGCCACGGCCGGTGTGTCGTCTCGGCCAGCGCTCTGCGCTGGCACGGTATCTCGTCGGCCAGCAGGCCGAGCGGACCCACCGCAAGCTCCGCCGCGTCGCCGACCGCCTGTAGCGCCCTGTGCAGCCGCATCCTCGACATCTCCCGGGATCTGGTTCCACGGCCAACGATCCGGAAACCGCCGCCACGCGGAAGTGCTAGTTAGGGGGTGATGCTCCGTCGCCCGCTGAACGCGTATCGCAGCACGGGCGCCGACCCGCCGTTCACCGATCCGGCAGGAGCGCACGGCACGGCCCTTCGCAGCCGCCTCCGTCATCTGCAGCGACATCTGCTCGAGGGCGTGCGCGTCCTTCAGGTAGGGCATGAGCTGGTCCTGAATCGAGTCGGCCCTGAGTACTCCCTTGATTTGATCGAGTTCCGAGGCTGTCTGCTACCCGATGCCCTCGCGCGTATCCAGCGGGGTTCGCCGGGCACTTGCGCGGCGCAGCGTCTGGCGGACTCACGAACTGGTTCCCGCGCGGGGGCGCGCTGCCGCCCAGCGGCTGAGCAGCGCCTCCTAGATCAGCGCCGGTCGGCGGACGGCGACTTGCCCGCCGCCTGCTGCCCAGAGCCGGCCCCGGTGCCGCTGACCAACGTTGCTGAAACCAGCAACGCGGCGGTCAACAGCACGATCGTGAGCGCACGCAGCCGGCGCGGCGTGAGCCAGCTGAAATGACGGCTGACGACGAACGCGCGCATCCCGGAAGCCGCACCGACCGCCGTCATCGCGCTCGCCATGCACTGCATGCACATTCGAGGCCGCAGTATGGCAAGCGCCGATCGTCAGCCTTTGCGGCGGCGGACTTTGCCTCAGTGCGAGTGGGCTCCACGGGAATCCGCCCCGGCGACTCGCCCAGCGCGAGCAGCGCCGCCAGGGCCCGTCGTCTATACGCCGTGCAGCCGAGGATGGACCGGGCATTAAACGCTCAAGCTCCCGGGACCAGCGCTCCATAAGCGGTCCGGTTCCGCGAGCGTCGCGATTCAGGCGGCGGTCTGTCTGGCCGGCGGGACGGGGCCGGCGGCCAGGAGGAGCGCTATAAGCTCCTCAGTCACGGTCGGCGGGAGCATGCCGGCGCCGGCGAGCTCCCTGACGGAGCGGGACGCGTTGTCTCGGAGCTCCCGCACCTCCGCTCGGCTCGTATCGGCGCTGAGGAGCATGTGCTCGGCGAGATCTTCGAGGATCTCCCGTGCGGGCTCCTGAAGCCAATCGGGGTCGATGGCCGCGACGACGTCGAGTGCTCGGCGGTAGCTTCGGTGGCGGTCTGCGGTCATGGAACCCTCCTTCGGCTTGTGGTCCTGCCGAGGGTCCCCGGCCGCCTCGCCTCGAGGTCGGCCGTCCCGCTCAGCTGTTCACTGGTTCCGCTCCGACGCACCACGGCGCCAGACCGGAACCGGTCTACAGGTGCCCGTCCCGAGCCGCTGAAAACACGCTTAGGGAGGCGCGTCCGTCAGGCGAGATGAGACAGGTTGGTTTACCCCAGTTGGGATCGGATATGCGGGGTGTGGGACGACAGGCGTCTGTTCAGTGGGCGTTGGGCCGGACCGCGAACCGTAATCCCAACGCTGAAGGAGTTGTCCCATGGATGACCGCAACCGCGGCCGCTCGGCGGCGCAGTGGTTTTGTCTGATCGTCGGCGCCACCCTCGTCGTCGTTGGGCTGCTCGGCTTTCTCGCCGAGGCCAAGTTCGACACCTCGGCCGGGGGCGATCCCGGCGCGCTCGACGGTGAGAATTTCATCCTCTTCGAGGTCAACGGCTGGCACAACATCGTGCACACCGCCTCGGGCCTCTTCTTGCTCGCCCTGGCGGGCAAGTACCGGACGGCCCGCACGGCGGCGCTGGCGTTCGGCGCGATCTACGCGGTCGTGACGGTCGTCGGCCTCGTCGACGGCCACGACGTGCTCGGGCTAATCCCCGTGAACCCCGCCGACAACGTGCTCCACATCCTGCTCACCGTCGCCGCCCTGGCGGCCGGACTGGTCTCCGATCGCGACCGGCGTGAGGTCCGGCCCGGCGCCGACCGCCGGCGGTTCGAGCGCGGGAGCAGGGCGGATTCCCCGACCCTCCAGAGGAGGTAGACCATGCAAGAGACACAGGAGAAGGCCCGCGAGGTCGCGGGCCAGGCCCAGGACAGGGCCCGTGAGACCGCCGGCCAGGCGCGCGGACGCATAAGCCAGGAGGTGGACCGGCGCTCGAGCCAGGCGGGCGAGCAGGTCAGCTCGAACGCGAGCGACGCACGGTCGGTGGCCGATGAGCTGCGCAAGCAGGGCAAGGACGCGCCGGCTCGCTACGTCGAGCAGGCGGCCGACCGCGCCGAGCGGCTCGGCGGCTACCTACAGGAGAGCGACGGCGACCGGATCCTTCGCGACGTCGAAGACTTCGCACGCCGCAACCCCTTGGCCGTGGCGGCCGGCGGGCTGCTGGTCGGCTTCGCCGCCTCGCGGATGCTGAAGGCGTCGAGCGGCGATCGCTACCGCTCCTCGCTCTCCAGGCAGAGCAACGGCGCGACCGGCGTGTACCCCGGCGAGGCCGTCGGCGACGGCACCCGCGCGAGCCAGTTCGAGCCGCACGCCTGAGCCATGGCCGCCGATCACAACAACAATCTGCGCGAGCATGGGACCGGCGAGCTGCTCAAGGAGCTCTCGGATCACACCACGACGCTCGTGCGCCAGGAGATCGAGCTCGCCAAGGCCGAGCTCGGCGAGAAGGGCAAGAAGGCGAGCCTCGGCGCGGGCATGTTCGGCGGAGCTGGCCTGTTCGGGGTCTTCGCCCTCGCCGCGCTGACCACCTGCATCATCGTCGCGCTCGACTCGGCGATGCCGCTGTGGCTCGCGGCCTTGATCGTCGCCGTGGTCTACGGCGCGATCGCCGCGGTGCTCGCATTGCAGGGCCGCAACAAGGTCCAGGAGGCGGGGCCGCCCGTGCCCGAACAAGCGACTGAAAGCGTGAAGGAGGACGTGCAATGGGCCAAGACACAGGCCAAATCAGGCAGGACATAGAGGAGACCCGCGAACGCATGGGCGAGACCGTCGAGGCGCTCGGCTACAAGGCCGACGTGCCAGGCCGCGCCAAGGAGGCCGTCTCGGGACGGGTCGAGTCGGTGAAGTCGAAGATCTCGGGCGCCACGCCCGACAGCGGCGACGTCAAGCAGGGCGCCCATCGCGCCAAGGGCATCGCCCAGGAGAACCCGCTCGGGCTGGCGATCGGCGCCGTTGCGGTCGGCTTCGTCGGCGGGCTCCTCATCCCCTCCACTCGCGTGGAGGACGAGAGGATCGGACCCATGGCCGACCAGGTCAAGGACAAGGCCAAGGAGACCGGCCAAGAGGCCATAGACCGAGGCAAGGAGGTGGCCCGCCAGGCCGCCGACAGCGCCAAGGAGACCGCTCAGGAGGCCGGACGTGAGCAGGCCGACGGCCTGCGCGACAGCGCCCAGCAGAAGGCCGGCCAGGTCTCCTCCTAGCCGCGGGCCAGGTCCCCCAGGCCCTCCTTGCGCGTCCCCACCAGCTCGTTGCTCGGTTCGGGCGCGCGAGATGTCGAGGGTGCAACAGGGCTGGGCCTCCAGAAGGCACCAAGCCGTCCAAGACAAGACGGAAACACCCGTCGACCCACACAACCGCTAGGAGCAGAAACGATGAACCCCACGGAATCAGCCGTAGCCGCCTGGCGCGGCGCCGCCGTCGTCGACCAGGACGGCGAGAAGATCGGCACGATCGACGAGATCTACGCGGACGCCGACACCGGCAAGCCCGAGTGGCTTGCGGTCAAGACCGGCCTGTTCGGCATGAAGCTGAGCTTTGTCCCGATCGCCGAGGCCACCGAGACCGGCGGCGGCGTCCGGGTGCCCTACGACAACCAGCAGGTCAAGGACGCCCCGGCCGTCGAGTCCGACCACGAGCTCTCACAGGACGAGGAAGCCAACCTCTACCGCCACTACGGGTTGGGCTATTCGGAGGCCCGCTCGGATTCCGGGCTCCCCCGCGGCAGCGGCCGTGACACGGTCGGCCACGACACCAGCGGCCCGACCACCGACGACGCGATGACCCGCTCCGAGGAAGAGCTGCGGGTCGGCAAGGCCAGCCGCGAGAGCGGACGCGCGCGGTTGCGCAAGTACGTGGTCACCGAGCAGGTGCAGCAGACGGTGCCCGTGCAGCGCGAGGAGGTCCGCGTGGAGCGGGAGCCGATCACCGACGCCAACGTCGGCGACGCCATGGCCGGCCCGGCGATCTCCGAGGAGGAGCACGAGGTCACCCTTCACGAGGAAGAGGTCGTCGTCGAGAAGCGCGCCGTGCCCAAGGAGCGCGTGCGCCTCGACAAGGACACTGTGGTTGAGGACCAAACGGTCTCCGAGGAGGTCCGCAAGGAGCAGATCGAGGCCGAGGGCGACACCCCAGGCCGCGAGTAGACGCCGCCAGGCGGGTGGGGCGCGGCCGATGGCGCGCCCCACCCCACCACCTCCCCCTCAGACGAGGAGGCAATGGAGCGACGCTCGAGCACTGCACGGCCAAGGCGATATGACAACGCTGAGCAAGCCGATCACCAGCCTTCCGACGGCGTCGCTAGTGCGCTCCCCGGGACAGCACCCCGCCGCGGTGTGATTTGCCGCTATCCGCCGTGCGGCCGACGCGGCCCAGAGCTACCCCTCCGCGGCAGCCCCGTCATCTCCTCGGGCATCTATCGCCTCGACGATCTTCACCAGCTGCTCGGCCGTGGCCGCCTCGACACGCTGGCTCGAGTCCTGCTTCTCGGCGGTCAGCCAACCGTCCCCGCCATGGACCGAGAAGCGCAGGATCCAGTCGTCGCCGAGCTCCGCCTGGAGCTCGTGCCTCTCCGCCTCGAAGCCCGCAACCGGGCCACCTCCGGCCTCCGGGGCGTCGCTGCCCGCGATCTGCTCAGGCGGCTCCTGCCCGGCGATCTCCTTCGCTACGGAACGCGCCAGCAGCGGGATCGCGCCGCGACTGAGGCCTGGCTTGATGCGCGCCTGCAGGTAGCGCGCGAGTTCCTGCTCGTAGTCGGCGAGCTCCCTCTCGTAGCCTTCTTGGCTCTCATGCTCGACCCGGCGCTGCTCGGTCATGCGCTCCTCCATGCAGGTCGGTAGCTACGCAACTCGTACCCGGCGCGAGTCCGCGAAACAGCCGGGGTGAGCGTCGGCCCCTGGGAGCCTGCTCGCTTTGGCGTGGGGCCACGCCTTTTCGCCAACACACCCACCGCCCGTAGGTCCATGCCGGAAGTGAAGCAACGAAGAAGACCACAGCGCGGGAGCGAGATCTCCTGGGAGACGGCGTTCGATCGCGCGAGACGCGTGGCGTCAGTATTGCGCGAGCGGGGTGTCCTGCCTGGCGAGCGCTTCCACGTCCACCTGACGAGTAGCGCGGGAGAGTGTCGCTTTGGCGTCGTTTGCGAGCACGTCCGCGACAGAGCCGCACACGACCGCAATGGACGGAGGCTGTCGCACAAACCCCTGGCGAGGCCGCTGGATCGCTTCTAAGGGTGGGCTCTGAAATCGGCCATCTCGTTCGTCGCGAGCGGCCGATCCGTCGCAAGGTCGTCCGGCACGGCGGCTCTGGCATGCATCTCCGCGAGCGCGCGGCGGGTTTTCCCAGACGGCTTTATTCGACAGCCTCGACGACAAGGAGCACTCGGGCGGCTGGGCCTCTGCACTGCTGCTCCGAGGCAAAAGCAGCGGCCCGCCTAGCGTGCTGTCGCACTCGACGACCAGGCGTAGCGCGGTCCAGAGCCCGTGCCGCGCTCAGGCGTGGAGAGGGACGTGGCGCTGCGCTTGGTGGCCCGCTGCTTTTCGAACTCCGCAACCCTGATCGCCGCGGAACGTTTTGAGTATCGGAACTGGCGCACGTCGCGCCTGTACCCGAGGAGGAATTGCAATGATCCGCCGTGTCACCGTGGCCGTCGTGGCCTCGATTTTCGCGATCGGCGTCGCCGGCCCGGCGACGGCCGGCCGCGGCCACTCCGCGAAGCCGTACAAGGCCTCGCTGACCGCCGTCAATCCCGCCGCCAGCACCGCCGGCCTCGCCAGCGTCAGGGGCCGCGCCCGGCTTGTCGACGGCAAGAAGAACAACAAGGCCAGCCTGCACATGCGCAACCTCGCTGCCGGCACCATGTATCTCTGGCACGTGCACGAAGGCACGTGCGCGGCCACGGGCGCGCCGGTCCCGGGCTGGACCTACCGCACGCAGGTCGGCGCAAACGGGACGCTGACCGCAAACGAGTCGGGCAACGCGAACACGAGAGGCAAGTCGGCGACATTCAACGCCGATCCCACCAAGCGCTACTCCGTGAACGTGCACGTGGCGACGCCTACCAACGGCCTGCCGGCCGGCACCATCATCGCCTGCGGTGACCTGAGCGCGAGCAAGGCCGGCGGCAAGAGCAAGCCCAAGAAGCCACACCCGGCGCACGCCAAGGGCCCGAAGCCGTAACAACCGACAGGACGGCCGGAGGCCCAGCGGGAGCCGGGCCTCCCGGCGTTTCGAGCGGAGTTGGCCGCGCTCGATCCGCCACGACGAACCGGTGCGGCGCACGCGTCGCTCGGCCGCGGACGGCGGACTGCTGCGAGGCAAAGCAGGAGCGCGGGCCACGCTGCAAGCGCTGCTGAGGTGGACGACCGATGAAAATCAATGGGTCGGGGAGGCGTTTTGATCGGAATTTGGGTCGATCTCGGATGACGGATCGGCCGCGGAGGGTTGTCGGAGGGCCTTAGATCGCCTCCTGCGAGCCCGGTCGCGTCGGCTCGGGCCCGATCTGGCGTGTTGGTGGCCGGTATTTGCGTGGGGGCGGAACGCACACATAGGATTCCGGGCGTGAGCGAGTACGAGCGCCCCGACCGCGCGACCCGCCAGCCGACCGTGGAGGACGTGCGCCAGCTGATGGGCGCCTCCACACCGCACTTCGCGCTCCAGCTGCGCAACCGCATCCGCAACCTGATCGCAGATCTCCCGCCGGACCACCCGGCGCGGGTCGAGGGCGAGCGGGAGATCGCGCGGCTCGATCAGATAGCGCTGGGCGCCGAGCGCCGGGGCCCCATCCAGTCGCACGAGCACGGGCTGCCGAGCTACCGCGGCCCTTCCTGACGGCTGCCCCCGGATCGGGGCCGTCCCGCGCAGGGTTTGCGGGGCGAACCGGCCCGCGCGATACTCTCGTTGGGAGCCACGACGAGGAGGTCCGATGGCCTGGAAGTTCAGCGTGCTGGTGGTCGCGAACGTCACCGCTGCCTCGGACGAGCTGCTCGCGGCGCTCAAGGACAGAGCGGAGCGGCGTCGGTGCGGATTCCGGCTGCTCGTGCCGGCGACGGGGGGCGGCAAGGCCGGACGGGAGGCCGCGCAGGCGGGCCTCGACAAGGCGCTCGAGCGGATGCGCGGCGCGGGCCTCGAGGTCGAGGGCGTGGTAGGCGACGCCGACCCGGTCATCGCGGTCCATGACCTGTGGGACCCGCGGCGCTTCGACGAGATCGTGATCTCCACGCTCCCCACCGGAGCCTCGCGCTGGTTGGCCGTGGACCTGCCCCACCGTGTCGAGAAGTTCACCGGCGTGCAGGTGGAGCACGTGGTCGCCGCGGAGCCGCGCCCGCCCGTGCGGACCGAGCCCGCGCCGGAGCCCGAGCGGTACGGCGTACTCTCGCCGCTCGCGGCGATCACGGGCAAGCGCAACGCCACCTGAGGCGGCTTAGTACTTAGGCCGGAGCCGGCTGCACGGCCTCGAGGCCAGAGAGCCCGGCGACATGGTCGCGCAGCTCCCCGGCCGCGCCGTACAGCAGGCCGTCGACCTTGGCGCGCTTCAAGAAGAAGTGCAGGTCGTGCTCCCAGGTGAAGCCGATCCCGCCGTGGACCTGGAGCGACGATGCGGTCACGCGCCAGCCGGCGTCCGAGGCGTAAGCCTTCGCCATCGAGGCGGCCAGGGGCAACGTATCGGGCTCCGCGTCAGCGCACCAGCCCGCGTAGTAGGAGGCCGAGCGCGCGCCCTCGACCTCGAGCAGCATCTGCGCACACCGGTGCGACACGGCCTGATAGGAGCCGATCGGCCGACCGAACTGCTTGCGCTCGCGCGCGTAGTCCACGGCCATCTCCATCGCCCGCTGGCCGACGCCGGTCAGCTCCGCCGCCAGCGCCGTGGCGACCCGGTAGGGCGCGTCGCCGCCGTCCCCCACCAGGGCGTCGCCGCCGTCGGCGCGGACGCGAGCGAACCGCCGCGTGGGGTCCATCGTCTCGATCGGCTCGACGTCGGCCGCCGCGGCCTCGACGACCACGCCGCCCCCGCGCGTGAAGATGACGATCACCTCGGCGCTGTCGGCGTCCGGGACGAGCCGGGCCTCGCCGTTGCTCAGCAGGCCGACGGTGCCGCGCACCTCTCCGGAGGCGATGCCCGGGAGCCAGCGCTCCCGCTGCTCGGGGGTGCCCGCGAACTGGATCGCCAGGCCGGCGGCGGCGTTCGACAGGAAGGGCACCGGGGCGAGTGCGTACCCCAGCTCCTCCATCAGGATCACGAGCTCGACCACGCCGAGCCCCTGGCCGCCGTGCGCCTCGTCGATGAAGATGCCCGACCAGCCGAGCTCGCACATCTCCCTCCAGGCATCCTCGTCGTAGCTCCTCGACTCGGCGAGCTGGCGCACCCGCTCCGGCTTGAACCGGTCGGCGAGGAACTCGTTCGCGGTCCGCTTGATCGCCTGCTGGTCGTCGGTGAAGTCGAAGTTCACGCGTCGCCTCCCTAACGCAGCTTCGGCAGGCCGAGCACGCGCTCGGCGACGATGTTCTTGAGGATCTCCGTGGTGCCGCCCTCGATCGAATTGGCGCGGGCGCGGAGGAAGCGATAGGCCCAGGGCGACTCCCAGGCGGCGCCGTCCTCGCCCAGGATGTCGATCGCGAGCTCCGTGAGCGCCTGGTTGATCTCGGACCATTGCCACTTGGGGAGCGAGCCCTCCGGTCCCGGCACCCCGCGCTTCGTGATCTGAGTGAGCCCGCGCCAGGCATTCAGCCGCAGCAGCTCGACCTCGATCGTGAGCTGGCCGAGCCTCTGCCGCACCACCGGGTCGTCCGCCACGCCGCGATCCTGGGCGAGCTCCCTGAGCTCGTCCAGGGCGATCCGCACCCCCACCGCCGACGCTGCGCCGAGCCCGGCGCGCTCGTTCATTAGCGTGGTGATGGCCACCCCCCAGCCGTCTCCCACCCCGCCGACGACGTTCTCCTCGGGGATTCGCGCCTCCTCCATGAAGAGCTCGTTGAACTCGGGCTCGCGCGTGATCTGGTGGAGGGGCCGCACCTGCACCGCGTCCTGCTCCATGTCCAGGATGAAGTAGGTGAGCCCCTGGTGCTTGGGGGCGTTCGGGTCGGTCCGGGCCACCAGCATGCACCACTTGGCCCTGTGCGCGTAGGTCGTCCAGACCTTCTGTCCGGTTACGAGCCATTCCCCGTTCGACTTGACCGCCCTGGTCTTGAGCGAGGCGAGGTCAGAGCCGGACTCGGGCTCGGAGAAGCCCTGGCACCAGATCTCCTCGGCGGTGAGGATGGGCCGCAGCCAGCGCTCCTTCTGCTCCTCGCTGCCGTGGTGGATCACCACCGGCCCTCCCATCACGAGGCCGAGGACGTTGATCGGCGATGGGGCCTTGGCGCGCGCCATCTCCTCGCCGAAGATCGCCTGCTCCACCATCGTGGCCCCGCGGCCGCCGTAGTCCGTAGGCCACGCGATTCCGGCGTAGCCGGCCTCGAACAGCTTCCTCTGCCAACCCCTCCGGTGCTCGAATGCCTCGTCGTCCCCGGGCGGATCCTCGCCGGGGTGGTTCTCCTCGAGCCACGCGCGCAGCTCGTCGCGGAATCCCCGTTCGGAGGGCGAGAGGGTGAGGTCCATAGGCCGGGGGGTAATGTACCAGCGGGTACACAATGACGGCTGAGCGCTCCGAGATCCCTCGCCGCCTGCCGCGCGGCTCCCACGGACTCGACCGAGAGCTCGTGGCCGCGTCGCAACGGACGCGTCTGCTCGACGCGGTGGGGCGCGCGGTCGCAGACAAGGGCTACAGCGGCGCCACGATCGACGACATCGTGCGCGCCGCCGGCGTCTCGAAGATGACCTTCTACCAGCACTTCCGCGACAAGGAGGACTGCTTCGTCGCCGCCTACCAGGCGGCCGGCGAGGAGCTGTTCGAGCGCGTGCGGGCGGCAAACACCCGGCCCGAAGGTTGGCTCGAGCGCACGGCCGCCGGCATCCGCGCCTACCTGACCTGGCTCGCCGGGGATCCCGCCCTGGCGCGCGCCTTCCTGATCGAGGTTGCCGCCGCCGGCCCGCGGGCCGCCGAGTGCCGCGAGCGCGTTCGCGACCGCTACGCAGAGCTCATGCGCGAGCTCCAGGACGAGGCCCGGGCCGACATCCCGAGTCTGCCCCGCCTCCCGGCCGAGATCTTCCACGCGCTCGTGGCCGCCGTCGACGACCTCGTCGTGCGGCGCATACGCGAATCCGGCGCCGAAGATCTCCCCCGCCTCGAGCCGATCCTTCTCCACCTCGAGGTCGCGCTTCTCGCCGGGCCCGAGATGGCGGCCGAGTCCGCGGCGCTGTAGCGCTCAGTCGATCGTCAGCACGGCCTTCCCGCGTACGCGGCGCTCGGTGAGCGCCTCGAGCGCGGGGCCCGCCTCCCGCCAGCTCGTCGTGTGGGAGATCTGTGGATCGAGGCGGCCGGCCGCCACCTCCTCGGCGAGGAAGCGGAGGTCGCGGACGGCCGAGTGGTGGCGGTCCAGCTCGTGGAACACGCGCAGCCCGTATAGCCGGGCTCCCCTCTTGTTGTAGAACCCGCTGACATCGAAGGTGGTGGGCTCGCCGGAGGAGATGCCGAAGGCGATCACGATGCCCGCGGGCGCCACCCGCGCCAGCGCCGCCGCCAGGCTCGCGCCCCCTACGGAGTCCAGGATCACGTCGAACGGCTCCCCGTCGGGGGTCAGCTCGTGGATCACGTCGTCGGCGCCGAGCTCGGCGAGCCCTTCGCCGCGGGCGGGGTCCCTGGCCACGGCCGTCACGTGGGCGCCTCCCCCGTGTGCGAGCTGCACGGCGATCCGGCCGACGCCGCCGGCCGCGCCGGTGACGAGCACGCGCCGGCCAAGCAGGGGTGCGCCCACAGCGAGGGCGCGCACGGCGGTCACGCCGGCGACCGGCAGGGTCGCGGCCTGCTCGAAGCTCACACCCTCCGGCAGCTCGGCGAGCCGGTCGGTCGGGACGGCCACGAGCTCGGCCCAGGCGCCCTCGTCCACCAGGCCGACCACGCGCGCCCCTTCCGCCGGCCCACCGCCGTCGGCGGCCGCCGCGCGTACGACGCCGGCCACGTCCCAGCCATGCACCGTGCCCTCCTCCTGCCGGGGCAGGTAGCGGGCCTCGCCCCGGTTCAGCGAGACCGCCCGGACCTCGACCAGCGCCTCCCCGGGCAGCGGGTCCGGTGGCGGAACCTCGGCCAACTCGAGACCGTGCGGCGCCGAGCGTCTCGCCACGAGGGCGCGCATCGTGGTCGGGACGGCGGCTGTGTCGGCGGTCATGGTCCTCTCCGGAGCGGGCAGTCGGGTGTTCGGGTCGCCTCCATAGGATGCCCGAACGGTGCGGGTCGGCCTCTACCTCGCATGAGTTAGGGTTCCCTAACTCTTGGCGAGCATCGAGCGTAGGAGGAGTGTCGGCGGCACGGTCTGCGTGACCGGCGGGCTGGGCTTCGTCGGAAGCAGGCTGTGCAGCGCGTTGCTGGACCTCGGTCGGCCCGTGCGCTGCGTCGACAGCCTGGTCGGCCGCTACGCGTCCGGCGCCGGGCCGGCGGCGGCGAGCGCGCTGGCGGCGCGCGGCGCCGAGGTCGTTCGGGCGCACGTCGGCGCGTCGGCCGACGACCCTGTCTTGGACGGCGCCGACGCCGTCATCCACCTCGCCGCGCTCCCAGGCGTCCGCACACCGCGCGCGTTCGCCGAGCTCTGGCGCGAGAACACCCGCGCGACCGAGCGGCTCGTCCGCGCCGCGGCCGAGCGCGGAGCGCGTTTCGTGCTGGCCTCTACGTCGTCGGTGTACGGCGACGCGCACCGCCTTCCGACGCCCGAGGACGCCGCGCCCTCCCCGCTCGGGCCCTACGCCCTCAGCAAGCTCGTCGCAGAGAGGGCGTGCCTCGCCGCCGCCCGTGAGCGCGGGGCGGATGCGGTGGTCGTTCGGCTGTTCACGGTGTACGGCCCGGACCAGCGACCCGACATGGCGTTCGCGCGCTGGATCCGCGCGCTGGCCGGGGGCGAGCCGGTGCCGTGGCATGCTCGATCCGGCGCCGTGCGTGACTTCACCTACGTGGACGACGCCGTGGCGGGCCTCCTCGCAGCCCTCGATCGGGGCCGCTCCGGCCAGGCCTACAACGTGTCGGGCGGGGTTCCGGTGCCGGTACGGGCGGCCCTCGCGCTGATCGAGCATGCCATGGGGCTGAGGGCCACGCTCGAGCGGTCGCCGCCGGCGATCGGCGAGGCGCGCATCACCGCCGGCTGCGCGCGCAAGGCGGCAGCCGAGCTCGGTTACGCGCCGCGCACCACGCTGGCGGCGGGCATCGCCCGCCAGGTTGCGGCGGCCGCCGCGGCTACTCCCGTCCGGCGGCCCGCCGGGCGAGCTCGAGCTCCCGCCGCACGACCCCGGTTTGGTTCGGAATCTCGAGCCGCTGCTGGAGGATCGGAATGGCTTCCTCCGGCCTTCCCGCCAGACGCAGCGCTTGACCCAGGTTGAAGAGCGTGTACGCGTAGTTGAGGTCGCTCGTGCCCTGCGGGAACGAGTCCAGCGCCCGCTGGAGGATCGGAATCGCCTCGTCGTAGCGCCCCTCGCTCATGAGCTGGAAGCCCTGGTTGTTGAGGCGCGCGCCCTCGGCCGGGCCCGAGGCGGCCGGCTGCTCCTCCTCCGGCTGGTCCTCCTCCGGAGCCGGGGCGGGAGCCGGGGCTGGGGCCGGTGCCGCCGGCGCCTGCTGCTCGGGTTGCTCCGCCGGGGGCGCGGGCTGCTCCGACTCCGCCCGCTGCTTCGGCTCCTTCCGGTTCTGTTCACTCGCCCGCGGTCGCTCGGCGCCGTCCTGCGGTGAGGAGGGATCGCCCCCTCCTCCGGAGCCGAACCCGATCACGATCGTCGCGACCGCGAGCGCGACGAGGGCGCCCGCGAGCGCCAGCGGGAGCAGCCGCGAGCGGTTCCCGCGGCGCGGAGGCCCGAGCGTCCCGGGTGGCCGGGGGGCAGCCCCCCTGTCGCTGACCCCGTTCGGCGCGGTGGGGGAGCGGCCCGAGGCTGGGGCCGCGGTGCTCGGGGCCGGGACCGCCGAAGCGGCCGCACCTCCCGCGGTCCGCCGGTCCATGCGGCGGGTCGCCGCGGTTCCCCGCGGAGCCTCCTCGAGCGTGCCTCGGAGGCGGCTCCCTAGCTCGCCGGCGGTACGCGGGCGCTTGCCGGGGTCGCGCGCCATCGCTCGCTCGAGCAGCTCCGCGCTCCCGGGCGGAGCGCCCGCCCACCGCTCGCGCAGGTCGGGCGCGGGCTCGGTCGCAATCGTTTGGGCGACCTCCATCGGTGACCGGCCGGGCCGCGCCCGCTCCCCGGCCAGCGCCTCGAAGCACACCGCCGCGAGGGCGTAGACGTCCGCCGCCGGTCCCACCTCACGGCCCTCGAGCTGCTCGGGCGCCATGTATGAGGCGGTGCCGAGAACGATCCCGGTGCGGGTGATGCGGGTGTGACCCGCCGCTGTGGCTATGCCGAGGTCGACCAGCTTGGTCACGCCGTCGTCCCTGAGAAGCACGTTGGCCGGCTTCACGTCGCGGTGCACGACACCGTGCCGATGGGAATGGTCGAGAGCGGCCCCGAGGTCACTCGCCATGCGCGCGACGCGCTCGGGCGCCAGCGGACCGCGCCGCAGGGCGCGCGAGAGCGGCTCGCCCTGCACGTACTCCATGATGATCAGCACGCCCTCGTCGTCGGTGGCGGTGTCGAACACCGACACCAGATTGGGGTGGTTGAGGGAGGCGCCGAGCTTCGCCTCCCGCACGAACCGCCGCTCGATGTCGTCCGGCTGGTCTGCGTGCAGGCGCTTGACGGCCACGAGGCGGTCGAGCCGCTCGTCCTGGCACAGCAGCACGGACGCCATCCCGCCCGAGCCGAGGTGCCTCAGGACCCGGTAGCGCCCGTCGAGGAGCGTTCCCTGAACACGTACCGGCACACGGCCCGTCGTACCCGCACTCGCGGCCCGGTAACCGCGGGTCCGCGTGAAGTCCGCGTTAAAGCTACACGCGCTGGAGCAGCGTTCCGGTCCCCAGGCCGCCCCCGCAGCACATGGTCACGAGCCCGATCTCCTTGTCCGACCGCTCGAGCTCGTGAAGCAGCGTGGTGATCAGGCGCGCGCCCGTCGAGCCGAGCGGGTGACCCAGGGCGATCGCGCCACCGTTCACGTTCACGCGCTCCATGTCGGGATCGAGCTCCCGCCGCCAGGCAGCCACGACCGAGGCGAACGCCTCGTTGATCTCGACCAGGTCGATGTCGCCCATCTTCATCCCGTTGCGCTCGAGCAGCTTCCTGGTTGCCGGAATCGGGCCGGTGAGCATGATGACGGGATCCACGCCGACCGTCGTCTGGTCGACGATCCGGGCCCGCGGCCTGAGGCCGAGCGCCTCGGCCTTCCCGCGCTCCATCAGCAGGATCGCCGCCGCGCCGTCGGAGATCTGGGACGAGTTGCCGGCCGTGATGCGGCCGTCCTCCTTGAAGGCGGGCTTCAGCTGCGAGAGCGCCTCGAGGTTGGTGTCGGGACGGATGCCCTGATCGGTCACATACGTGTTGCCGTTCACCGAGAACGGCACGATCTCGCGCTCGAAACGGCCCTCCTCGGTCGCGCGGTGGGCGAGCTGCTGGGAACGCAGGCCGATCTCGTCCAACTCCGATCGCGGGATCTCCCACCGGTCGGCGATCATCTCCGCGGAGATGCCCTGCGGCACGAGGTTGTACCTCTGCATCAGCTCCGGCGGCCAGGGGGAGCCCACGTCGTCTACCCACTTGAAGCCCACGCCCATCGGGATGTGGCCCATGTGCTCGACGCCCGAGCCGATCACTGCGTCGTGCACGCCCGCGGAGATCAGGGCGGCGGCGAAGTTCACGGCCTGCTGCGCCGAGCCGCACTGGCGGTCGACGGTGGTGGCGGGGGTCTCGACCGGGAGCCCCGCCTGTAGCCAGGCGTTCCGGCCGACGTTGAACATCTGCTCCCCGTACTGCTGCACGCAGCCCGAGATCACGTCGTCGACCTCGGAGGGCTCGATCCCGGCGCGCTCGATCACCTCGGTGAACGTCCTCCCGAGGAGCTCGTTCGAATGGGTGTCCTTGTAGTAGCCCTTCTCGGGATGCCCGCGCCCGACAGGCGTCCGGACGGCCTCGACGATCACTACCTCGCGCCCGTTCCCATTCTGCATCTGCTGCTTCCTCCGTTGTCCCCGGCCGAGCCGGCTGCTTCGGGTTTGTGGTACAAGCGTACTCGATTGACTGACCAGTCAACCAATGGCTGAACCGCTTGGCATAGCGGGGAGCGGGGCGATCGCGTGTGGGCTTGCGCGAGCCGCTTCGGGCCTTTACGACGTGCTGCTGTGGGCTCGCACGGACGGCTCCGCCGAGCGCGCCTGCGAAAGGGTCGAGGACGCCGCACGCGTGGTCACGGATCTCGAGGAGCTCGCCGCTTGCCCCGTCGTCGTGGAGGCGATAGCCGAGGACGTCGCCGCAAAGCGCGCGCTGTACGAACGGCTCGAGGAGGTCCTCGCCGGGGACGCCCTGATCGCCACGACCACCTCGTCGCTGTCGGTGGGGACGCTCGCGGCCGCCAGTGGCCGTCCCGAGCGTTTTGCCGCCGTGCACGTCTTCAACCCGGTCGAGAAGATGAAGCTCGTGGAGCTGGCGTTTCCCGAGCAGGCGAGCGCGGACACGCGGCGCCGCTTCCGCGCACTCTGCGAGTCGCTCGGCAAGACGCCGGTCGAGGTGCCCGACGTGGCGGGATTCGTCGTGAACCGGCTCCTGTTCCCGTACCTCTTCGACGCGGTGCGGCTGCAGGAGCGGGACGGCCTCGACCCGGACACCGTCGACACCTGCATGATGCTCGGCGTCGGTCACCCGATGGGACCGCTCGCTCTCCTCGACTACGTCGGTCTCGACGTCGCCGCCGCCATCGGCGAGTCGATCGGGGCCGAGGTCCCGGACCGCGTGCGCGAGCTGATCGCGGAGGGTCGCCTCGGCAGGAAGGCCGGCGCCGGGTTCTACGAGTACTAGATGGCTGATGTGGGTTCGGCGCCGGACTGGCGGCGCCGGAGCGCTTGCTCGCCGGGGCCACCCGGGTCGCCGCCGGGCGCGGGCTGGGTGAGGGTGCGTGGGCTGTGCTGCCCGGCCCGGCGTCACGGGTACCGCGGGGCGCGGCCCGGACCGACGCGTTCGACCTTTTGCTGCTTATTCCCGCATAAGGGCGAACGCGTCGGTTCGGGGCACTAGGTCGTCTTCACCACGAACACCGAGCAGGGCGCCTTGTGCGTGACCGTGTTCGGGACGCTGCCGAGCAGACGTCGGTGCATTCCCTTGTTTCCGATCACGAGCACGTCGGCACCGCACTCCTCGGCGAGGCGCACGAGCACCTCACCCGGGTCGCCTTCGTCGACGAGCGTCCTGCACTCGAGCCCCTCGCTCCGCAGGTCCTGCTCGGTCCTGGCGAGGATCTCACGCACGCGGGAGGATGGGCTGAGGGCCCACTGCAACTCGACGCTCTCCGTCTCGCCGTGGTCCCTCGGCGCCCAACCCGGGTCCTGGAAGGCGCTGAGCAGCACGATCTTCGCGCCGTAACGGCGCGCCATCTCGGCGGCCGCTCTCACCGCCTCGGAGGCGGTGGCCGAGCCGTCGGTTCCCACGGCGACCGTGTCGATCATGGCGCCGACGAGTATCCCGGCAGTATCCGGCGATGTCCATCGCCGACCACCGCTCAGCTTCGGGCGGCCCTGCGCGGCGACCGCTTTCGCGGCGCCGGAGGCAAACCGGCGGCGAGATCCCACACCACGTCGGCCTCCCCGATTCCCTGCCTGTCGGCGAGCTCGGCGACCCTGTCCCACGGCAGGCTGGCATCCGGCAGCTCGTCCCACCGCGCGAGATCGAGCGCCTCGAGCGCCGCCGTGAGCACCTGCCCCGGCTCCTCTTGGTCCTTGATCACCGCCCGGAGGGCGTCACGCTGAGAATCGCTGAGCTTCACGCACCACATGCGGCAAGACCTCCGCTGCTCGGAGAAGTCCCTGCCCCCCGAACGTAGCCCCCTCGGCGGACGGATCTATTCCGACGGCTCGGCCTCGGGCTCCTGGCCGCGCGGGGTCGATGTGGCCCGCTCGACGGGGCGCGCGCGCCGGCCCTCGCGCCCGTTGTCGTCCCGCGCCTCGTGGTCGCGGATCCGCACCGCCTCGATCCTGTTCTCGCGTACGGATTCGACGCGCAGCGAGTAGCCGTTCACCCGGACCATGTCGCCGCGCTTGGGCAGGCGCCCGAGCTCACCGAAGACGAACCCGCCGACCGAGTTGAAGGCCTCCGAGTCCGCCGGCAGATCGAGCCCATAGTCGGCCAGATCCGTGATCGGCACGTGACCGCGCACCCACCAGTCTCCGTTTGCGAGCCGCCGGATGCCGGCGACGGCGGGGTCGGTCTCGTCGGCGATCTCGCCAACGACCTCCTCGATGATGTCCTCGACCGTAACGATGCCGGCGGTCCGGCCGTACTCGTCGACCACCACGGCCATCGACGCGCGTTCGCGCTGGAGGTCCGCCAGGAGGTCGTCGAGCGGCTTGGTCTCGGGCACGATCAGGGCGTCCTTCACGCTCGACTCGATCGACGCGTCCGGCCCCTCGTTCATCAGCTTCCGCACCAGCGAATTCGCGTGGACGATGCCCTTGATCCGGTCGGTGTTGTGGTTCTCGGTCACCACCAGGCGCGTATGACCCGAGTCGACGCAGCGCTGGAGCGCGGTCTCGACGCTCTCCGAAACGTCCAGGGTCACCACCGCCGGGATCGGCGTCATCACCTGGCGCGCCTGCTGCTCGTGCAGGTGGAAGACGCCCGACAGCATGCCCGCCTCGCCCGGGTCGATCTTCCCGCCCTGCGCGCTCTGGACGATCAGGAGCTTCAGGTCGTCCGAGGAGGTGACCTCCTCGAACTCCGCGCTGCGCGGGTCCACCCCGACCAGCCGCAGCATCCAGTTCGACGCTGTGTTGAGCAACCAGATGAACGGCTTGAAGACCGCGCGGAAGAGGTACAGCGGACGCGCGACGCGCCGCGCGGTGCCCTCCGCGTGGAAGATCGAGTAGATCTTCGGCACCTGCTCGCCGACCGTGATGTGCAGGCTCGTGGTGATGAAGTAGGCGATCGCGATCGCGATGGCGACCGCCACGCCGTGGCTGAGGACGCCCCCGAGCGGCTCCTCGAGCAGCGAGGCGATCGCCGGCTCGCCCAGGAAGCCGATACCGAGGGAGGCCATCGTGATGCCCAGCTGGCACGCCGATAGGTACTCGTCGATCCGGTCGACCTGCTCGAGCGCGAGGGACGCGCCGGCCTTGCGCTCGTCGCGCATCTGCTCGAGACGGCTCTGGCGCGCCCGCACGAGCGCGAACTCGGACGCCACGAAGAACCCGTTCGCGGCGACGAGCACGGCGACGCCGAGGAGGAGGAGCAGCTCCGTCACTTCAGGCCGAGGGCGCGGTTCAGGCCCTTACGCTTGATACTTCGAGGGGGTTCGTCGTCGCTCATCGGCAGACGCGGCGAGCGTAGCAGTTGCACAGACGTGCCATCCTCGTCTCCATGCGCATCGCTTCACTCGTCCCGTCAGCCACCGAACTGCTGTTCGCGCTCGATCTCGGCGACAGCGTCGTCGCCGTGACCCACGAGTGCGACTACCCCCCCGCCGCGGAGCAGCTCCCCCACCTCACTCGGAGCGTCATCCCGGACGGGCTTGCGCCCGCGGAGATCGACGCCGCGGTGCGCGAACGCACCGGCCGCGGTGAGGCCCTGTACGAGCTCGACGAGGAGACGCTGCGCGCCCTCGACGTCGACCTGATCGTCACACAGGCGGTGTGTGAGGTCTGCGCAGTGTCGTTCGAAGACGTCCGGGCCGTTGCCGAGCGGCTGCCCACGCAGCCGGAGGTGATCTCGCTCGACCCGTCCACGCTCGGCGAGGTGCTGGCCGACGTGCCTCGCCTCGCGGAGGCCGCCGAGGCCGAAGCGGCGGGCGAGCGGCTGGTAGAGGAGGCCGGCGCACGGATCGAGGCGGTGGAGCGGGCGGTCGAGGGGGCGCCGCGCCCGCGGGTGGCGGCGCTCGAGTGGCTCGACCCGATCTACATCGGCGGGCACTGGGTGCCCCAGATGATCGAGCTGGCCGGCGGCGAGGACATGCTCGGCCTGCCGGGGGAGCGTTCGCGCACCGCCGAGTGGGCGGAGGTCGAGGCCGCGGCGCCGGAGGTCGTTCTCGCGATGCCCTGCGGCTACTACGCGGAGCAGGCGGCCGCCGAGGCGGTGCACCACCATGAGCGCCTGGCGGGGCTCGGCGCGCGCGTGGTGGCGGTGGACGCGGCGGCGTACTTCTCGCGGCCGGGACCGCGGCTCGTGGAGGGGATCGAGCTGCTCGGTCACCTGCTGCACCCCGACCTGGTGGCGGCGCCGCCGTCGCGCCGGTCGATCGAGGTCGATCTCGAGCGCGCGGTGCCGGCCGGGTAGCTCGAGTTCGAGGCCCCCCTCTCGCATCAGGTGGGCTCTAAGTCGGGCCGGGGGAGGTCTGCGCCTGCGGCCCGCGCCGGCGCCGGCCGGGCGGCCCCGCCGGCCGGTTTGGGCTGGGTAGGAGGGCGGACTCGGCCCCGCTGGGAGCTCCGCCGTCGCAAATCCTCACCCGTTCGACCTCCTGTTGCCTATCGCAAGGGAAGGTCGAACGCGTCGGCTTGGCGAGGGGCGAAATCGCGATGCGTTCGACCTTCTGCGGCTAGTGCGTATCCGGTTTGCTCAGGCGGCGCTCTTTTGGCGACCGGTGATCTGGCCGTAGGTAGTCGGGGGGCGCGCCGCACCGAGGCCGAGCAGCGTCTGGAAGGCGGCCATCGGGGTGCGCCGGCGGTTGTGGCGAAAGACGTACTCGTCGAGGTAGACCTGTAGGTGGGGATCGCCGACACCGCGGTGGGTGCCGTGTAGCCAGGCCTTGAGGTTGGAGACGGCTCGGTGGGCACGCGGTAATAGCTGTTCGCCGGGCTCCGCCATCTGGCTGCGCCGGCGGCGCTCATAGCCCGCTGCCTCAAGGCGGTTGTAGCCCTGCCAGCCGTCGGTATGGACGATCGCACCAGGCGCCACCGTCGAGCGCACGAACTCGCTCAGCGAGGCCTGCGAGGCGTCCGCTAGGACGGCCAGGCGTAGCCTGCCCGAGCCGCGCCCGCGGACCTCGACAGCCACGCCGCAAAGGGACTTCTTTCCGCGCTGGCGACCGCCCTTGCGGCCCTCAGCGAAGCCGCCCACAAAGAACTCGTCGACCTCGACCTCATGCCCTAGCGGCTCCCGCTCAGGGGCCACCATGGCCCGCCGCAGCTTCTGCAGGATCAGCCAGGCGGTCTCGTAGCGGGACAGGCCGAGCTGACGCTGGAGCTGCTTGGCCGAGATGCCGGGGTGGTGGGTGGCCACCAGGTAGGCGGCCCAGAACCAGACCCTGAGCGGTGTGCGCGTGCCGTGCATGACGGTACCCGCCGTGACCGACGTCTGCTGACGACAGTCGGCGCACTCCCACAAGTGGCGGCGCGCCAGCACCCACGCCCGCCCAGAGCCGCAGGCCGGGCAGGCAAAGCCGTCGGGCCAGCGCGACGCGGCCAGGTACTCCAGGCAGGCGTCCTCGGCGGCGAAGCGCTCCTGAAACACCATAATCGTTCGCGGCCAGTCTGGACGAGCCATCGGCCGCACCGTAGAGCGGTCACCTGACGGAACCGGATACGCACTCTGCGGCTTATTCCCGCAGAAGGTCGAACGCGTGGGATCCGCCTCCCCGCGCCGCGCTCCCGCACCGTCCAGGACGAGCGCGCGCCGCCCGGGCGATCGCCCGGCCGCGCCGGGCCAGCACCCCTTACCCAGCCCAAAACGGCCGGCGCAGCCGAGCGGCCGGAGGCGCAGCCGTCCGGCCGTGGCCGCGATCGGCCCTAAGCGCTCCTAGCCCGCCACGGCGATCGAGCCGACCACCGCCAGGGCGCCGAGGCCGGCGCACAGCGCCGCGGGCACCGCGTCGGGGAGCCGCACCCGGTCACCCAGGTCGAACAGCACCAGGGCGCAGACGGCGCCGCCGAGCAGCCCGCCGAGGTGTCCGCCGATCGAGATGTTCGGAACGGTGAAGGTGATCAGCAGGTTCAGCCCGATCCAGATGCCGAGCCCGCTCTCCATGATGCTGATGCCGCGGTTGCGCATCACCACCACGGCGCCCCCCATCAGGCCGAAGATCGCGCCGGAGGCGCCTACCGTCGGCGAATCCGGCGACAGCAGGAGCGCGCCGAACGAGCCGGCCAGCAGCGACACGAAGTAGATCAGCCCGAAGCGCAGGCGCCCCACCGCGGGCTCGATCAGGGAGCCGAGGATGTAGAGGGAGAGCATGTTGAAGAGCAGATGGAAGAAGCCGGCGTGCAGGAAGCCCGCGGTGATCAGCCGCCAGTACTCACCGTCGGCGATGGCGGCCCGCGAGACGGCGCCGTCCTGGAGAAGCGTCCCGTCCAAGCCGCCGCCGCCCGTGGCGCTGCCTCCGCCCAGGATCGTGCCGAGCGCCACCGCGACGTTGATGCCGATCAGCACGTAGGTGAGCACGGGCTCGTCCGTGGTGCTGCGCACGGTGCGCACGCCCTGAGGTTGGCGGGCGCACTCGGGGCAGCGCATGCCCACCGGGGTCACCGTCATGCAATCGGGGCAGATCGGCCGGTTGCAGTTCGAGCAGCGAACCCCGGTCTCGCGGTTGGGGTGCCGGTAGCAGACCTCCATGATCGGAGGCCCACACTAGCTGGCCTTTAGAGAGGAACGTTGATGATGGGCGGCTCGCTTGGCGAGTCCGACCCTGGGCGCTGCTCACGCGTGACGAGGACCGCCTTCGCCTCGCTCAGATCGTCGGGAACGGCGACCGCGCCCTCCCCGTCCTGACCCACGTCGAAGGTCGGCTGCGGAACGAAGGTCTCGCCGCGCTGGACCCAGGCCTGGTAGGTCTCGGCGGCGCCGAGCCGCGGCAGGCCGCGGACGCGCAGGATGGCGCCGTCCTCCCCCTGGTCCTCGACCTGGAGTGTGCCGCTGGCCTCGGGCACCCGTGTCTCGTCCACCGTCGCCACGACCGTGCGCTCGTCGTCGCCGCCCAGCTGCGCCACGCCGAATCCGGCCACGAGGCCCAGGGCCAGCGCTGCCACGGCGAACGCCGGCCGCACGAGCCCCGGCTTCCTCGCGAACCATTCGCGCAGCGAGCGCCGCGCGGGCTTGCCCGCCTGCTCGCGCGCCTCGCGGTCGACCACGTCCATGATCGAGGCCCTGAGGCCGGGCGGAGGCTCGACCTGCTCGACCGAGCGCGGCAGCGCGTCGGCGGCCGGGCGCAGGCGCTCGACCTCCGCGCGGCACTCGGCGCAGCTCTCGAGGTGCTGCTCGAACGCCTGGCGCTCCCGATCCGTGAGCGCTCCCAACAGGTACGCGCCGATCTCTTCCTGATAGCTCGTGTGGTCACGAGTCGTCATGCGATTCCCCCCACGGCGAAGCCCTCCGAGAGCTGGCGTCGCATCTTCTCGAGCCCGAGTCGCATTCTGCCCTTCACCGTACCGATCGGTTCGTTCAGCAACTCGGCGATCTGACTGTGGCTGAAGCCGCCGAAGTAGGCCAGCTCGAGCGTCTTGCGCTGGTCCTCCGGCAGCGTGTCGAGCGCGCTCCTGACGTTGCGCGCCTCCTCCCTGCGCGCAGCCTCGACATCGGTCCGCTCCCTGGCCTCGAAGCGCTCTTCGATCCCCTCCGCCGTCTCGCGCCGGCGGTCGTGCACGAGGCTTCGACGGAGGCCGTCGATGGCGCGGTTGTGCACGATGCCGAGCACCCACGTGCGTACGCTGCCGCGCGCCTGGTCGTACCGCGTCCGGCTGCGCCAGATCGAGAGGAATGCCTCCTGCGTGATGTCTTCAGCCGTCACCCGGTTGCCGACCATCCGGTAGGCGAGCGAGAACGCGGCACCGCCGTGGCGGTCGTACAGCAGCTCGAAGGCGCGCGGGTTGCCCGCCTGGATCAACTGCATCATCTCCTCGTCCGCCAGGTTCCGAATGTCGGGCATTGCCATCGTTCCTTACGCCGAGCCGGGTGATCCGGATCAGCGGGAAACCATGATCCGACACCGGGGTGATAGCGAACAAGGGCCGCTCCGCCGAGCGGCCGCCGGGCCTAGTGGTCGCTCCTCCAATTTCGCACCCGTTTGCCGGCTGCAAGTCTTCGCCTGGCGGCGTCCACGCTCGCCGAAGTAGCGCTGCTACTCCGGCTTCGCGCGTCCACCGCCATGCTCGACTTTCGCTCGGCAAACGAGCACGAACTTGTCGGAGAGACCACTAGCGGCGCAGCCGCTTCTCGAGGTCGTCGGCCACGCCGCGCACGCTTCGCTCGAGCGCGCGCAGCCCGGTTGCCTGCTTCTTCCTGTGCTGCTGGCGGGCACGTACGAGCACGAGCGCGCCGCCGGCGACTGTCCCCACCACGACGGCGGCCGCCGGCCGGACCCAGTTGCGCGGGTCGCGCATCGCCGACATCTCCCAGTCGGCCAACTCGTCCGCGGCCGCCTCCGTCAGCTCGGACAGGCCGCGTTCCAGCCGATCCCCGAGCCGCTCGGGCGGCTCGACCGGCGTCAGCGCCAGCCGAAGGAGCCGCTCAACTCGTTCCGCGTCAGTCATCTTCGTCTTCCTCCAGCGCCTGCTCGAGCTGTCTGATCGCTCTGTGAATCAACACCTTGGTCGCACCTTCGGAGCGCCCGAGCGCCCGGGCGATCTCACGGTTGTCCATGCCCAGCGCGAAGCGCATGATGAGGGCCTCGCGGCGATCGTCGGGGAGGTTCGACACGCCCGCCAGCACCTCCTTCACCTCCTCGCGCTCCTCCACCATCTGCTCGGTCTCGTGTGGCGCGGTCAGCACGGTCGCATCCTCGAGCTGGGTCACGGGGCGGCGGGAACGGTCGCGGTAGTAGTTCGCGGCGAGGTTGTGCGCGATGCGGATCAGCCACGGCCGGAGCGGGCGCCCGTTCGACTCGCGCTGCGCCCGCTCGAAGTGGCGGTAGGCCTGCAGGAAGGTCTGCTCGGTCAGGTCCTCGGCGTCGTGGTGGTTGCCGATCCGGTAGTAGGCGTAGCTGTAGATGTCGCGCAGGTGAGTGCGGTAGAGCTCCGAGAAGTCGCGGTCGAGGCGCTGCTTGTCCGCTGTGTCCTCCACCCATGACGGAGCCTACTCGCCCACGCTTGCGCGGTCAGCGCCTTCGGAGCTCATTGTTTCCAGCCACCGATCGGGGGAGCTCTCGCCGGCGAGCACCCGGTGCAGGCCGGCCGTGACCGGAGCCTCGATTCCCTGTCGCTCGAACGCCATCCGGAGCAGCGGCACGGTCGCCAGCGAGTCGGCCGGCGCGCCGGCCTCTCGCTCGGCGGCCGCGGCCAAGCCGGCGAAGGTCTCGCTGCGCCCGCCGCTGGCGAGAGCCAGCTCGCGGATTTCGGAGAGGATCCGTCCCGCCGCCGCGTCGGCGACGTTCGCGCCCCGCGGCGCAGCGGCAGCGGACGCCAGCGCCGCCGCGCTCTTGGCGCAGGCCGCGAGCTCCGTGCCGGTCACGTCGTCGGTGACGTCGACCCTCAGGCCACCGGCGCGGAAGACATCGCCGAGCTGGCGCCGGAGATCGGCGTTGCGGGTCGCCAAGGTCAGCGAGGCGCCGGCGCCCCGCAGCTTCCCGGGAGCCGCCATCGTGGCCACCGCCCGAGCGTGCACGCGCTCCGAGACGTACGCGGTCGGCGTGGTGCCGAGCGGTGGCACGAGGCCTCTCGACGTGACGAGCACCGCCGAGCGCTCCCCCACGTGAAGGCCGAGCCCAGCGATCACGTCCGGCAGGCTCGCGCAGGGCACCGCGACCACGACCAGATCGACCCCCGCGAGCTCGATCTCGGGCACGGTCTTTGGCTCGATCGCCTTGTCAAGCCCGCGGTTCGACCGCTCGGCCCGTAGGCGCGTGGCCTGGGCCTCGGTGCGGCAGCCGAGCTGCACCGAGAGCCCCGCGCGGGCAAGCACCGACGCGACCGCAGTGCCCATCCGCCCGGCCCCCACTACGGCCGCGGTGCGCAGCGGCGGCAGCCCGCCGAGCCATTCCCACTGGAGCTCGACGCACGGCCAGATCCGCTCGGTCACCTCCCCCGCGAGGAAGCGCGACGGATCCGCGACCTTCGGGAAGGTCAGGGGTGCCCCGCAGCGCACGTGCACCCTTACCGGCTTGATCCGCCAGCCGTCGCGCGCTCCCTCGCTGCCCGTGACCGCGACCGGCACGACGGGCGCCCCACTCAGGAGCGTCAGGCGGCCCACGCCGCGCTTGGGCCGCCCGAGCGAGCCACTGACGATCCGAGTGCCCTCCGCGAAGACGACCACGGCCTTGCCGTTCGCGAGCAACTCGAGCGACGTCTTCACCGACTCCTCGTCGGATTGGCCGCGGCGCACCGGGAAGGCGCCCATGCAGTTCAGGAACCAGCCGACCAGCGGGTTCTTGAATAGCTCGCGCTTGGCGACGAAGTAGATCGGGCGGCGGACGCAACAACCGATAACGAACGGGTCGAGGAAGCTGCGGTGGTTGGAGGCCAGAATCACCCCGCCCTCGGGGACGTGCTCACGACCGAGGCGTCGCACGCGGAAGTAGACGAGCACTGCCGGCTTGATCAGCAGGCGCCCCAGCCAATACACGAGCGGGTGCACGCCCCGACGGCGCGTTCGCTCGTGATAGACCTCGAGCGGGCGCGGCTTCAGCTCGAGTCGTCCCGGCATCGCTGAACAGCTACCCGGGGCTTCGCCGGTCGTTACGCTGCGCTTGATGGAGCTCCGCCGGACACTGAACGGCGCCGTGGCGGGTGCAACCGCGGCCGGGCTGTGGGCCGCCCAGCAGCCGCTCGACAAGCGGGTCTTCGGGTCTCCCTACGACGATGTCGAGCTGCTCGGGAAGCTCGTTACCCGCGGCTCCGGTTGGCAGGCCGCCGGACTCTGCATCCACGTGCTGAACGGCGCGGTCTTCGGGGCTGTCTACGCCCTCGTACGGCCGCTCGTGCCCGCGCCGCCGCTGGCCGCCGGGGTCGGCGCGGCGCTCGGTGAGCACGTTGCGCTCTGGCCGCTCGGCGGACTCGTCGACCGCCACCATCCGGCGCGGTCGGATCTCGAGGCCCTGAGCGGCAACCGGCGCGCCTTCGCCCAGGCCGGCTGGCGCCACCTGCTCTTCGGCGTGGTGCTGGCCGAGCTGGAGCGCCGGCTGAACGATGCGGGCGAGTTCGAGCCGCTCGAGCAGGTGCCGGTCTCCTCGAACGGACACGGCAACATCGAGGACGCGGCGGTGGGGGCGACGGAGGGCTGAGGCGGGGAGACACGCAGGTATTGGTCCGCCGCGACGCTCCCGTAAGCCCATACACTCGACCACAGGCCGGAGTAGCTCAGTTGGCAGAGCAGCGCTCTTGTAAAGCGCGGGCCGTCGGTTCGAGTCCGACCTCCGGCTCTCCTCTGCCCGGCGGCGAACCGGCCTCCCAGGCTTCGCCCTAGACCAACACCTGACGCGACGTCAGATGTGCGCCCACCTTGCGCTTCACGCGCTGGAGGGCGTTGTCGACCGTTTTCGCGTCGCAATCCAGCCGGCGGGCGATGGCCTCGTAGCTGTGGCCGTCCAGGTAGAGCGAGAGGACCGAGCTCTCGAGGTCGGAGAGCACGCTCGACAGGCACGCAACCAGGCTGTGGAGCTCCTCGGACGAGATCACCTGGTTGACCGGATCGTGCGCCGACGGGCCGGGGAGCAGTTCGTCGAGCGTGGGGTCCCCGTCGCCGCCGCCGGCCGCGGGGGTCTGGGAGAAGCTCACGTACTCGTTGAGCGGTGTGTGCTTGTTCCGGGTCGACGTCTTCACCGCGGTGATGATCTGGCGCGTGATGCAGAGCTCGGCGAAGTTCCGGAAGCTCGACTCGCGGTCCCAGCGGTAGTCGCGGACGGCCTTGTAGAGCCCGACGAGGCCCTCCTGGATCAGGTCGTCGGGGTCGCCGCCGATGAGGAAGTAGGACGATGCCTTCAGGCGGACGAAGCCGTGGTACCGCTTGACGATGCGGTCGTAGGCGTCCTTCTTTCCCTGCTTCGCGAGCGCGATCAGATAGTGATCGTCGAGCTCAACTTCAGAATGAGACTTGGGCCCGGCGTGACCTCGACCGCCTGACGCCGCGGACGAGCGCGCGCGAACCGTACTGGGGGTAGCGGACGCTGCCATCGAACGCTCCTCTCGGGCCTTGACTGGCCCCCTGAAGCTCGGTGGCGCACTACCTCCCCTGGCGCCAGATTCTCTGAAGCCGAGCACTAAAGCTCGACTTCAGCCTGATCTGCTGGCGGCGAGTATGGACAGGTTATGGAGCCCTGTCAAGGGAGCCGCGGAAATGCAAGATCCCGTACACGAGCGCGGCGGCGGCGCTCGAGACGTTCAGGGAGCCCACGTGCCCGCGTCCGGGGAGGTGGACCAGCTCGTCGCATTCGGCGGCCACCCGCGGCCGCAGACCCCTCCCTTCCGAGCCGAGCACCAGAACGACTCGTCCGCGATAGTCGGGCCGGTCGTACGGCACCTTCGCGTCTGCCGCCGCGCCGTAGACCCAGGCTCCGCGCTCCTTCGCCGAGCGGAGCCAGTCCGCGAGGTTGCGAACGCGGGCCACCGCGAGATGCTCCACCGCACCCGCAGCCGAGCGACAGACGGCCGGCGTCACCGCGGCCGACCGCCGCTCGGGGAGCACGACCCCGGCGCAACCGCCAACCTCGGCCACCCGGCATACGGCCCCGAGGTTGTGCGGATCCTGCACCTCGTCGAGACACAGAACGAGGGCGTCGTCCCCAGCGAGCAGGGCGTCGGGGTCGGCGTAGGGATACGCCTCCACCTCGGCGCAGATTCCCTGGTGGTCGGGCGACCCGCAGCGCTCCTGGATCTCGCGGGCATCGACGATCCGGGCGTCCACCTCGCCCAGCCAAACCTCGTGGGCCGCGCGCTCGGTCGCGAAGACGCGCTGGACGCGGCGCTTGCCGCGGAGGGCCTCCCGCACGGGATTGCGGCCGTAGACGATCACGCGCGGCGTCCCGCCCTCGTCACGCCTTCTGGACGAGCCTCGCGCCCTGCGGAGTGTCGCGGACCTCCCAGCCCCGTTCGGCGAGCTGCTCCCGGATCCGGTCCGCGAGCGCGAAGTCGCTCGCCGCGCGAGCCGCGTCCCGCTCGTCGGCCAACCGCCGGATCGCATCCGGCGGCTCCTCCGCCCGCTCCTCCAACAGGCCCTCGAGCCCGAGCGCGTACAGCATCTCACCGAGGCGACCGCGGCCCAGCGCCTCGCCGGCGTCCATGCGCCGGTTTCCTTCGGCGATCCAGTCGAACAGGATCGCCCGGGCGGCCGGCGTGTTGAAGTCGTCCGCGAGCGCGTCGAAGAAGCGCTCCGCGAGCTCGTCGAGCCCCTCTGGCTCCGGGGCGTTCGGATCGAGGCGGCGGCAGAACTCGCGAATGCGCTGTACCGCCCGGCCGGCGTCCGCCACAGCCTCCTCCGAGAAGGCGACCGGCTTGCGGTAGTGAGCGCCAACCAGCCACATCACCAACGCTTCGGGCCCGAACTCGTCCAGGGCGACGTGCAGGAGGCGGATGTTGCCCACCGATTTCGCCATCTTCTCGGCGTCCATCTCCACCATCCCGTTGTGCATCCACACCCGCGCGAGCGGCGTCCCATGCGCCGCCTCCGTCTGCGCGATCTCGTTCTCATGGTGGGGGAACACGAGGTCGGAGCCGCCGCCGTGGACCTCGAAGTCCAGCCCGAGGAGCGCCTCGGCCATGGCGGAGCACTCGATGTGCCAGCCGGGTCGGCCCTGGCCCCAGGGAGCGTCCCACCAAGTGTCCTCGCCCTCCTTGCGCCGCTTCCAGAGAGCGAAGTCCTGTGGCGCCTCCTTCAGCTCCGCGGCGTCGTCGCCCTCGCCCTGCTGCATCTCCTCGAGCGGCCGGTTCGACAGCTTGCCGTAGCCGTCGAAGCTTCCGACGCGGAAGTACACGTCGCCTCTCACCTCGTAGGCATGGCCGCTTTCGATCAGCGCCGCGATGAGAGCGATGATGTCGTCCATCGACTCGCTCGCCTTGGGCTCGTAGTCCGGCCGGCCGAGTCCCAGCCCGTCGGTTGCCGCTACGTAGGCCTCGGTCATCTCCCGCGCCAGCTCCGCGCTCGGCACCCCGCGCTCGCGAGCGGCGTCGTAGATCTTGTCGTTGACGTCGGTCACGTTCTCGACCAACGTCACCTCGTTCCCCTCGTGCTCCAGGAAGCGCTTGAGCAGCGCGAAGACGACGTAGGGGCGGGCGTTGCCCACGTGGATCGGTCCATAGACGGTTGGGCCGCAGGCGTAGATGCCCACCCTCGGCGGGTCGCGCGGCTCGAGCAGCCGCGGCGCGCCCGTGAGCGTGTCGTGGATCCGGACCTCGCGCATCGGCGCGAAAGGCTACGCGTAGGGCACGTTTGAGAGCCGGCTACTCGCGTGGCGGGGCGACGGTCGCGATCGCCATCGCGGCGATCCCCTCGCCCCTCCCAACCCAGCCCATTCCCTCCGCCGTCGTGAACTTGACGTTCACGGCGGAGGGCTCGACCGCCAGCGCCTCGGCCAGCCGCGCACGCATGCGCTCCCGGTACGGCCCCAACTTCGGCGCCTCGCACAGCACCGTCGCGTCCACGTTGACTGGCGCCAGGCCCGCCTCGCCGACCATCCCCCGGACCGTCCGCAGCAGCTCGATCGAATCCGCGGCTCGCCAGCGCTCGTCCGTGTCCGGGAAGTGCTGGCCGATGTCGCCGAGGCCGGCGGCGCCGAGCAGTGCGTCGATCACGGCGTGCGTCAACGCGTCGGCGTCGGAGTGGCCGGCGAGGCCGAGGCGGAAATCCACCGTTACCCCGCCCAACACCAGCCTCCGGCCCTCCTCGAACCGGTGCGAGTCCCAGCCGACCCCGGACCGGGCACTCACCCGAGCGGCTCCAGCCGCCGCCGTCGACGCTCGAACACGGCGAGCTCCCGGACGCCCAAACCGTGCAGCCACTCGACCGCGCGCTCGTACTCGAACCCCAGCTGCTCCGGAACGTGGGCGTCGCTCGACAGCGCAACGGGCCGCCCGGCCTCCAAGCACATCTCGAGGAAGGCCGCCGCCGGATAGATCTCTCCCACCGGCTTGCGCAGCCCTGCGGTCGAGACCTCGATCGCCACGTCCGACTCCGCGATCCCGTCCATCGCGATCTCGTAGAAGCGGCGCAGGTCGCCGTCGGGAGCCGGAACCTGGCCGGTGAAGATCTTGACCAGGTCCGGGTGGGCGAGGATGTCGTACAGCCCGCTCCGCGCCGCCTCACCGAGCGTCTCGAAGTAGCGGCGCCAGACGCGGTCGGGATCGCCGCCGGCGCGCCACACGTCCCACGCGCCCCAGTCGGCCTCGCCATGGAGGTCGACCGCGTCGTCCCGTAGGAAGTGCACCGAGCCGACTACGTAGTCCCAGTCGCGATCGTCCAGCAGGTTCGCGAGCCGATCCTCCCGGCCCGCCACGAAGTCCGCCTCGATCCCGAGCCGAAGGTCGGTCTCCCCGCGGACGAAGGCGCAGTATTCGTCGAGGTCGTCGTGGGCCCAGTGGCGGAACCACGGGTGCCCCCAGACATCGAGGGACTGTACGAAGCGATAGACGTGCTCGGCCACGCCCAGCTCCTCGATTCCGCGCTCCGCGGCGGTCTCCCGGTAGCGCTCGGCGTTCTTGCTCGTGAAGTAGCGCTCGGCCGTGCTTCCGTCCTCGTCCGGGCGGAGATGGACGTGATAGTCCGTCAGCAGAGGAGCGCCTCCACCATCCGCAGGTCCGTCTCGCGCGTGACCTTGATGTTCTCGGGCGGGGCTTCCACCACTCTCACCGTCCCGCCCATGTCCTCTACGAGAGAAGCGTCGTCCGTCGCGGCCGCAAGCGCCATCTCGTCGCGGGCCAGGGCCTGACGAAGGACGTCCGCGCGAAAGACCTGCGGTGTCTGGATGGCCCACAGGCCGGAGCGGTCGAGAGTTCGGAGCACCCGGCCGTCGCTCCCCGCTTCCTTCACCGTGTCGGTCATTCGCGCGGCCGCAACCGTCCCGTCCACGCCGGGTTCGAGCGCGGCCAGGCAGCGCTCCACCAGGTCGCGCTCGACCAGCGGACGCGCGGCGTCGTGAACCACCACGGTGGTCGCCTCGGGCGCGGCTGCGAGCGCGTTGCGGACCGAGGCCGAGCGCGAGGGCCCGCTCTCGACCCACCCGGGGCGGAGATAGAGGGGGGGCGCCGCCACGACCACCCGGTCGCACAGCGGCCGGAGGACGTCGATGCTCCACTCGAGCAGCGGTCGGCCGGCACAAACGACGAACGCCTTGGGCCGATCGGCACCAAGGCGTTCGCCGCTGCCGCCGGCGGGGACGATCCCGACGACGGACATTGGATGTGATCTACGCCGTGGCCACAGCGCCGTTGCGGCTCGCGTGCGCCTCGGCGATCAGCTCCTCGAGGTGGGTCTCCGCCTCGTCCTCCTCCATGACGAGCGCATACATCAACTCCGACGCGAGGATCTTCTTCGCCCGCGTGTACATCTGCTTCTCACCGGTCGAGAGCCCCTTCTCGGTCTCGCGGATGGCGAGGTTGCGTACGACCTCGGCCAGCTCGAAGACGTCCCCCGTCTTGATCTTCTCGCGGTTGTGCTTGAAACGCCGGTTCCAGTTCTTCGGCATCTGGCTGACGTCGTCGCGAAGGACCGACAGCACTTTCTTTACGTCGTCCTCCCCGATCACGCGCCTCAAGCCCGCCTTGTCGGCGTTGCAGCACGGGACCATGACGGTCATGTCGTTGTGCAGGATCTTGATGGTGAGGTACTCGCGCTTCTCGCCGAGCACCTCCTTCATCTCCTTCTTGAGGACCTTTCCAGCCCCATGATGGGGGTAGACGACCTGGTCACCGACCTCGTAGCGCGTCGGCTCGAGATCGATCTCGAGGTCCTCGACGAGGTCCTGCTCAATCAGTACGTCGCTAATGATTCCCTCCTACGTCCGCGGCGCATGGCTGCGCCGTTACTCATTCAGGTTTGCAGATAGCGGTCCACGAGGTTGATCTCCTGCAGGCGACGAAGGCCCTCGCGGATGTCCTTCGCGCGCATGTCGCCCACGCCCTCCACGGATTCGAGCTCCGAATCGGTCGCGGCGAGGATCTCGTCCAGCCCGTTGAACTCGCTCACGATTCTCTGGACCACCATCTTCGGAAGACGCGGGATGCGCCCGAGAATGCGGTAGCCACGTGGCGCGGCGGGATGGTCGAGGGTGTTCAGCTTCCGGTCGTTGCCGAGAAGCTCGGCCAGTCGGCCAAAGTCCAGCAAGTCCTGGTGAGGCAACCTGGCTAGCGAGTCAAGCACCATCGCGAAGCCCTCCTCCGAGGGCTCGAGGATGTAGTCGCGCACAAGCGCCGATTTGTCGGCGGCCACCCCGACCATCGTCTCCTCGAGCTGCATCTCGATCAGGCGCCCCTCCGCCCCCAGCTCGACGATGTAGCGCTCGATCTCGACGGCCATGCGCGTGACGAGCTCGGCGCGCTGGGCCACGGTGAGCACGTCGTGCAGGGTCACCCCGCCCTCGAACTCGAGCGCCGTAAGCCGGGTAGCGACCTGGTCGAGCCGGCTGCGGTACTTGTCGAGCGTGGCGAGCGCCTGGTTGGCCTTGGCGAGCACTACCGGGATGTCCTCGAGGATGTACTTCGCCCCGTCGAGGTAGAGCGAGACCACGCTGCGGCTGGCGGAGATCGCGATCACGAGCGCGTCGGTCTGCTTCGACACCCGCTCCGCGGTGCGGTGCCGCGTGCCCGTCTCGAGCGACAGGATCGTCGGATCGGGCATCAGCTGCACGTTCGCCCAGAGGATCTTCGTGCCGTTCGACGCCAGCACGATTGCCCCGTCCATCTTGGCGAGCTGGTACAGCAAGGCTGGCGTGTAGTCGACGTCGAGCTTCACCCCGCCCGAGAGCAGGAAACCCAGCTCCTCCGACTCCCCGATGCAGATCAGGGCGCCGGTTCGACCCTGGACTATGTTGTCGAGGCCCTCCCGCACCGCGGTGCCGGGAGCCACCATCTCCAGAGCCCGAACAAGCCTTGGTTCCTGCCGGGCCTCGAGCTCTGCGACGTCGTCCCCGGCGTACGGCATGAAGGTCGATGATACGGGAAGCGCTCGAGGTGCGTCGCCGATTCGGCTGGTTGCAGGCGATTTTGGGCCTTGGGGCGCTGCCGGCGGGGCGATCGCAGGTCGGCCGGCCGTACGCGGGACAGTCATGGACGAACGATCTTCGGCCTTCGGCGCTCTTTGTCGAATTTTCGGCGCGCCGTACGCGGCGGCCGGCCGGGACCCAGCGCAAGCGTCCTGCCTTTGGTGTCTCCTGGGCCAGCAATCCAGGACCGTACACGGGTTCACCTGGGCGGCCGTCGAAGAATCTTCGATTTACCTGCGCCGGAGGTCGTCCCCGCTCGGGGTCTGGAATCGGCCGTCTACTCAGGCCGCCCGCGCTTGGCCCCCGCGACCCAGCGACCGCAACGCCTCACGCAGCGTGCGGGTCCGATCGTCGGGGCGCAGTACCCCGTGCAGCCCGAACTTCTCGGCCTCCGCGATCCGGCGGTCTGCGTGCGCCACGTGGCGCAGCTCGCCGGTCAGGCCGAGCTCGCCGAACGCGGCCAGGGGTTTCTCGTCTCCCAGCCCGACGCCCTTCGCGGCAGACGCCAGGGCGAGCGCGATCGCCAGATCCGCCCCGGGCTCGTCCACGCGCACGCCGCCCGCCACCGACACGAAGACGTCGCTGCCGCCGAGCGACACGCCGCCGTGCCTCGCGAGCACCGCCAGGACCAGCGCCAGCCGGTTTCGGTCGACGCCGTTGGCCACCCGGCGCGGCGGCACCAGCTCGCTCGGAGCCACCAGCGCCTGCACCTCCACGAGCAGCGGCCGCGAGCCCTCCATCGCGCAGAGCACCACCGACCCGGGCGCGCGGGTGGCCTCGGTGACGAACCGCGCCGAGGCGTCCGCGACCTCGACGAGCCCCCGCTCGTGCATCTCGAAAACCCCCACCTCGTTGGTCGAACCGAAGCGGTTCTTGAGCGCGCGCAGCGTGCGGTAGGTGCGCTCGCGCTCGCCCTCGAACGAGAGCACGCAGTCGACCAGGTGCTCGAGCACGCGCGGGCCGGCGATCGCGCCCTCCTTGGTCACGTGGCCGACCAGGATCACAGCCACGCCGCGCTCCTTGCCCGATCGCATCAGGCGTCCGGCCACCTCGCGTACCTGAGCGACCGAGCCCGGCGAGCCCGAAAGCGCTGGGTCGTAGAGCACCTGCACGGAGTCGACGACGCACACGTCGGGCCGCTCGGCGTCGATCGTCGCGAGCACCGTCTCGAGCTCGGTTTCCGCGATGATCGGCACGGACAGCGCCGCCGGCCCGAGCCGCTCGGCGCGCAGCTTCACCTGGGCGGCCGACTCCTCGCCCGAGACGTAGAGGACCCTGCGGCCGCCCGCGGCCAGGTTGCCGAGGGCGCCGGTCGTGAGCGTCGACTTGCCTATTCCGGGCGAGCCGCCTATCAGCACCAGCGAGCCGGGGACGAGGCCACCGCCGAGCACGCGATCGAGCTCGCCGATGCCGGTCCGAAGCCGCTCGACCCGGGGCGCCTCGACCTCGCCGAGGGCCACGGGCCGAAGCGCCCCCCGCGCCCGGCGTCGGGAGGGCGCCGCCGCCCGCCTCTCCTCCGCCAGCGTGTTCCACTCGCCGCACCCGGGGCAGCGGCCGTGCCACTTGGGGCTCTCGTGGCCACAGGCGGAGCAGGCGAAGACGGTGGCGGCGCGGGGCATCGCTGCGAGGCTAAGCCGCGGGGAGGACGGCTTCGCCCCGTGCCCGGGCAAGGGCCCCTGCGGTCCGTCCGGTGCAGGGGGTTCCATCGGTCGTTCGTGCAACCGTCTCAAGTAATTGGAAATCCCCGAGCGGAGCGACGGGATTGCTCGACCACCCCCTCGCGCCGGCGGAGTTCCTGGCGGTCGACACCGAGACCAACGGGCTCGGCGGGGACCTATGCGAGCTGACCGAGGTGGGGGCGGTGCTGGTGGGCGGCGGCGAGCTGCACGAGACGTTCGACTCGCTCGTGAGGGTCGAGCGGCCGCTGTCACGTGGGATCCAGCGCTTCACCGGGATCACCCAGGGCATGGTCGACGCGGCGCCGCCGCCCGACGAGGTGCTGGCGGAGGTGGCGGAGCTGCTCGAGGGGCGGGTGCTAGTCGCGCACAACGCGCGCTTCGACCGCGGGGTGCTCGCGCAGGCGTTCGAGCGCGTCGGGCTCGATTGGCCCGAGCCTCCGGTGCTCTGCACGGTGCAGCTCGCGCGCCGGTTCGCCCCCCTCGCCCGGCGGCGGACCCTCGCTCCCCTCGCGGACTCGCTCGGAATCGACGTGCGCGAGGTGCACCGGGCGCTGCCCGACGCCCTCACGTGCGCGCGCGTGTTCTGTGCCCTGTTCCCGAGGCTGTGCGCCAACGCGGCGAGCATCGGCGAGGCGGTTGACCTCCTCCGGTCGCGGAGGCGGGCCCGCAAGACCGAGCCCGGGGAGCGGATCCCGCCCTCCGAGCGCCCGGACCTCTCGACGCTTCCGGACGACCCGGGCGTGTACGTCTTTCGCGACGAGCGCGGGCGGCCGCTCTACGTCGGCAAGTCAGTCTCGCTGCGCTCGCGCGCCCGGGCCCACTTCTGCGCGCCCGCCGGCTGGACGGAGCGCGCCGAGATCGTCGACTATCGCCCCACGAACTCGGAGCTCGGAGCGCTCGTGCTCGAGAACAGGCTGATCAAGGCGTGGAAGCCGGCCGGCAACGTCAAGCTCAGGCGCACCGACCGCTACTGCTACCTGCGCTGCCGGCTCGACATCCCGTACCCGATCCTGGAGGTCGCGGCGGAGCCGGCCCCCGGGCACGCCGTGAACGTCGGGCCGCTCGTCAGCCGTCCGCTGGCGGGCGAGCTGGCCGACCAGCTCACCTCGCTCTATCGCCTTCGTCACTGCGGCCGGAGGCTGAAGCTGCGCGAGCATCCCTCCGCCTACGGTCAGATGGGCCGGTGCGTCTCGCCCTGCCTCGGCGACCTCGACCCGAACGCCTACCGCCGCCAGCTCGACGCGGCGCTCGCGCACTTCGAGCGACCCGGCGCCGGCGATGCCCTGCTGGCGGAGATCGACCGCCGTATGCACGAGGCCTCCGCCGAGGCGCGCTACGAGCGGGCCGCGGCCCTGCTGCGGCGCCGAGAGCGGCTGGCCTGGGTGCTCGAACGCCTCGAGGGCGTGCTGTACGCGACGCACGCGGCGCCGCGTCTCGTGCTCGCCCGCCACCCGGTGAAGGAGCGCTTCGATGCCTTCTGGGTGGTGCAGGGACGTCTCGTCGACTGGGGTCCGCTGCCGGGCGGGTCCGAGCTCGTGGAGCGAACCGAGTCCGCGCTGCGAAGGCGGCCGGGCCGAACGGTGGTGCCGGTCGCGGAGATCGACGAGGTGCGGATCGTGGCGGGCTGGATCGCGGACCACGAGCCGCCTGAGCTGGCGCTCGATCCGCCGCCGAGCCCGGCCGCGGTGTTGCGCTTCGCCGGCGGGGCTACGCCGCCGGCGATGCAGTCCGTTCCGCTGCCGTCTTGAGGTTGTGGAGAGAGCGGTCGAGCCAGCTCCGCAGGAATCGCCGGCCCGCCACGACACTCAAGACGCGCATGCCCAGGCTCGCCGGGTCGACCGAGAAGCGCCCCTCCACGAACGTCCCGCCCTGGGCCTCGGTGAGCATGAAGGTGGTTGTGACGCCGGTGCCCTCGCAGAAGATCGCGACCTCGCGGCAACCGTCGAGGTTCTCGAGCTCGAGCCGCTCGACGAGCAGCTCGTGCTCGTCGGCCCCGACGATGCCCTTGACCACCCCACGGTAACGGCATCCCTCATGGAGGTCGGCACAGTCGACCTCGACCATCTCGGGCCACCAGTCGGGATGACGGTTGGGGTCGCCCACCAGGTCCCAAACTCTCCCCACCGGCGCGTCGATGTGGGTCTGCTGCGTCGAGAACTTGACCACGGCTACCCAGATTCTCGCACGGCCCGCTCCGCTGCCCGGAACCCGATCCTGCATTGCGCATCTCGCAGCGGGTGGTCAGGAGTAGCGTTGCAGCGGATGGGACCGGAGCTTGCCGCGGGTCGCAGAACGGACTGACGCCGAGGCGTGCAGCGCATCGCCTACCCCCACCATCCGGAGGTCCGCGAGATCGTCCCCTCGCACCACTGCGTGATGCGCTTCCGCCAGCGTCGGCCGGTCTCCGAGCGGGGCGTCGTGGCCGTGGCCGATGCGCTGATCGCGGCGCTCGAGGACGCCCACGTAACTCGCTGGCCGCCCGCCTGGGCGGTGAGCGACCGTCACACCGAGCTGTGGGCTGTCAGCGGCGAGCTGGCATTCCCCCTGGAGCGCACCGACCGGGCCGGGCGCTGGCTTGCGACCACCTGCCTGTCTCGACTGAGGCTTTAAACAAATACGTACAATTCGACCCGCGGCTGGCATGCGCCCGCAGGAGGACATTCGCGTTCCCGGCCCGACACGTCGCAGCGGGTCGGGCGCCGGTGGCGCGCGCACCGCCGGCATCGTGCTGGCGGGCGGTCGCTCCACGCGCATGGGGCGGCCGAAGGCGGCCCTCGAGTGGCACGGCTCCACCCTGCTCCACCGCGTCGCGGGGATCGTGGGACGCGCCGTCGACGGGCGGGTCGTCGTGGTCCGCGCCCCCGGCCAGGAGCTCCCATCGCTGCCGCCGGGGGCGCGCGTGGTCGACGACGCGCGGGAGGGCCGCGGGCCGCTGCAGGGGCTGGCGGCGGGGCTGGCCGCCGTCGCGGACGACGCGGACCTGGCCTACGTCTCGTCGACCGACGTCCCGCTGCTCCACCCCGCCTTCGTCGCACGGGTGCTGGCGGGCGCCGCGGGGGAGAATGTGGACGTGGCGCTCCCAGTCGCACAGGGGTTCAGGCACCCGCTCGCAGCGGCGTACCGCACCTCGCTGCTCGCCGAGGTCGAGGATCTGATCGAGCGCGACCGGATGCGTCCGGCCTTCCTCTTCGAGCGCTCCAGGGTCCGTGAGCTCGACGAGCAGGAGCTCCTGCGCGACGGGAAGCTGGCACGCGCCGACCCCGAGCTGCTGTCGTTGCTGAACGTGAACGACCCGGACGAGTACGAGCGAGCAAGGGCGCGAGCGGCGCCATCCGTGACCGTGCGGCGCTTCGGGACGCTCGCTCGCGGCTCGAACCGGGAGCCGCTGGCGCTGCGGGCCGCCACGCTGGCCGCGGCCTCCGTGGCGGCGGGCGTGCCGCTCGACCGCCACGTCGTGGCGGCGCTCAACGGCGACCAGATAAGCCGCGATCCCGAGCTGCCGCTGGCCGCCGGCGACGCGGTGGCGTTCCTGGCCGCGGACGCGGGGGGATGAGATGCCGCTTGGCGACAGCGCCCGCCCGGTGCGGCGGCCGGCGATACCGCACGCGCTGGGCGGCGGCGCCGACCGGCCCGACCCGGCGCACGGAGTGTTCTCGACGATGCTCGCGCTCGGGGGGGTCGCCGTCGACGCGGGCGCCCACCTGGCGCGGCTCGAGAGGAGCACGGACGAGCTCTACGGGCTGGGGCTGCCCGGCGATCTCGAAGAGCGGATCGCGGCGGCGGCCGCCACCGCGCCCGCGCTGCGTTTGCGCGTGTCGGTAGTCCCGAGCCGCGGCTCGGTCATCGTCGATGTCGAGACGAGACCGCTGGACGGCGAGCCCGAGCCGGCGCTGCTCGCGCCCGCCTACCTTCCCGGCGGACTGGGCCCTCACAAATGGAGCGACCGGCGGCTGCTCGACGAGCTCGAGCGAGACGCCGGGGCGCTGCCGCTGATCGTCGACCTGGACGGCGAGGTGCTGGAGGCCGCCGTCGCTAACGTCTTGATCGTGGAGGGAGCGACGGTCGTTACGCCGCCGCTCGATGGGCGGCTGCTTCCCGGGACGATGCGCCCGAAGGTGCTCGCCGCTGCGCCGTCGGCGGGCCTCGAGGCCCGCGAGGAGCCGATCCGGCTGGAGCGGCTGGCCGCGGCCGACGAGGTGCTGCTGAGCTCCGCGATCCGGGGCATCCGGCCGGCCGCGCTCGCGGGCGGGCGAAGCCCGCGGTTCGAGGTCGGCTCCCGTCTCCGAGAGGCGCTGCGCGCGCCCGGCCTGCTGGAGGCTCGGTGAGCGAGCCCGGCGGATACTTCGGCCGCGCCCTGATCGTGGACGTCGGCGAGGGCGCCGCTGAGCCGCTCGCGCTGCCGGAGCCCGTGCTTCGAGGCTGCCTCGGAGGCGCGGGCCTCGCGGCGTGGCTGATGCACCGACTCGCGCCACCGCGCGTGGATCCGCTCGCGCCGGAGGCGCCGCTGGCGTTCGCCTTCTCGCCGCTCGTGGGGACGCCGCTCACCACGAGCGCGAAGTTCGCCGTCGTCTCCAAGTCGCCGCTCACGGGCATGCTGAACGACGCCCTCGCGTCGAGCCACTTCGCTATCTCCGGCAAGCTCACCGGGAACGACGCGCTCGTGATCCGCGGCGCCTGCGACGAGCCCTCCGTGCTGTTCGTGGACGGCGACGGTGCGCGCGTGGAACCCGCCGGCGAGCTGTGGGGCCTGGAGGCGATCGAGGCCGAGCGGCGCCTGCGCGACCGCCACGGCGCCGCCTGGCGGGTCGCGGCGATCGGCCCCGCCGGCGAGCGCCTGGTGCGCTTCGCCACCGTCTCGCACGACGGGCGGCACGCCGGCCGCGGCGGGCTCGGCGCCGTGCTGGGCGCTAAGCGGATCAAGGCGGTGGCGGTGCGCAGCGCCGGTGGCAAGGCCCCGCTCGACGATTCGGCCGCCGTGCTGAAAGCCGCGCGCGAGCTTCGCGCCCGCTCGTTTGGACCCGCCACCGAGAAGTACCGCGAGCTCGGCACGCTCGCCAACCTGCTCTCCTTCAACGCGATCTCGACCCTGCCCACGCGCAACTTCCAGGCCGCCCACTTCGAGGAGGCGCCGCGGCTGGCCGCCGAGGAGCTGCACGAGATGCGCCAGGTGGCGCGCGACTACTGCGCCTCCTGCTCGATCGGTTGCGAGCACATCTACAAGGCCCCGGGCGGCAAGACGGCGCGCGTCGAATACGAGAACGTGTTCGCGCTGGGACCACTCTGCGGAGTCTCCGATCCGGACTCGGTGCTGGCGGCCAGCGCTCGCTGCGACGAGCTCGGCGTAGACACCATCTCGGCCGGCGGCACGATCGCCTGGGCGATGGAGTGCGCCGAGCGCGGCCTCATCGACGCGCCCTGGCTGCGCTTCGGCGACGCCCCGGCGCTGCTGCGCGCCCTGGACGAGATCGGTGCGCGCGAAGGGCTCGGCGACCTGCTGGCGGAGGGCTCTCGGCGCGCCGCGGCCGTCGTGGGTGGCGGCTCGGAGGCGTTCGCCCCGCACGTAAAGGGCCTCGAGCTTCCGGGCTATGAGCCGCGCACGCTGCAGGCCATGGCGCTTGGGCTGGCCGTGAACGCCCGCGGCGCCGACCACAATCGCTCGGGCGCCTACGAGGCCGACCTCTCCGGCGAGCTCGACCGCCTGTCCGGAGGCGAGGGCCACGCCGCCGCCGCGATCGAGACCGAGGATCGGGCCGCGATCATGGACTCGCTGATCCTGTGCAAGTTCCTGCGCGGGGTGTTCGAGGATCCCTTCCCCGACTGGGCCGAGCTGCTGGCGCCGATCACCGGCTGGGACGTGACCGGGGAGGAACTCCGCGGCACGGCGCGCCGGATCGTGCTCGCAAAGCGCCTGTACAACCTGCGGGAAGGCTGGACACGGGCGGAGGACTGGCTGCCGGAGCGCTTTCTCGGCGAGTCGCTCGAATTGAATTCGGGCCGTGCGGCCACACTTACCCCGGAGCGGCTCGAGATGATGATCGACGCCTACTACGAGCGCCGCGGTCTGGACCCGGAGGGCCGGCCGCTGCCCGCGACGAATGCCGAGCTGGGCCTGGATCTGTTCGTGCCGGCGGTCCCCGGGTAATAAGCTGAGTCCGTGGCTATAACCGCACCTCCGGAGAGCCGCACCGTGACCCTGACGATCGACGGGCGGGAGGTTACGGCGCCCGAGGGCGCCACGATCTGGGAGGCGGCGAAGCGAGGCCGGAATCGAGATCCCGGTGCTATGCCACGACGAGCGTTACGACCCCGTCGGCGTCTGCCGCGTGTGCGTGGTCGACGTCGGCGCGCGCGTGTACGCGGCGGCCTGCGTTCGCCCCTGCGAGGAGGGAATGGAGGTCAAGACGGTCACGCCGGAGGTGGAGAAGCGCCGCGCGACGCTCACGCAGCTCCTGCTCGCCGACCAGCCGCCGACCGAGGACGACCCGAAGGAGACCACCACCGCCGACAACGAGCTGCTCGAGCTGGCGCGGCGCTACGGCCTCCAGCGCGAGGACGGCATCCCGCTCGCCTCGGGCCGCGGCGAGGATCACTCGAACCCCGTCATCTCGGTCAACCACGACGCCTGCATCCTTTGCGACCGCTGCGTCAGAGCCTGCGACGACATCCAGGGCAACGACGTGATTGGACGCTCCGGGAAGGGCTACACCGCGCGCATCGCGTTCGACCTGAACGACCCGATGGGCGAGTCCTCCTGCGTCACCTGCGGCGAGTGCGTTGCGGCCTGCCCCACCGGGGCGCTCGTCAACAAGCCCATCCGCGACGTGCCGATCCGGCCGCGCTCCGAGCTCGACTCCGTGGAGACGGTCTGCCCCTACTGCGGCGTGGGCTGCGCGCTCACCTACCACGTCGACCACGAGCGGAACGCGATCTCCTTCGCGGACGGCCGCGAGCAGCCCGGCTCGCATCGGCGGCTGTGCGTGAAGGGCCGCTACGGCTGGGACTACGCGCAGTCGCCCCAGCGGCTCACCAAGCCGCTCATCCGGATCGAGTCCTCCTACCCCAAGGGGCCGCTCTCGTCCGACGTGCGCGGCGAGGGTCGCGGCCGGCGCAAGCCCGGCGGCATCGTCAGCTACGACGAGGTGCTGCCGCACTTCCGGGAGGCCTCCTGGGACGAGGCGCTCGACCTCGTGGCCAGCCGCCTGAAGGGCATCCACGGCGAGCACGGCCCCGGCTCGATCGCCGGCTTCGGGTCGGCCAAGTGCTCGAACGAGGAGGCCTACCTCTTCCAGAAGCTGATCCGGGCCGGCTTTGGCACCAACAACGTCGACCACTGCACGCGCCTCTGTCACGCGTCGAGCGTGGCGGCGCTGTTCGAGGGCGTCGGCTCGGGCGCGGTGTCTACGACCTACGGCGACATCGTCAACTCCAACGTTGCGATCCTCGCCGGCACCAACACGACCGCGAACCACCCGGTCGCATCGTCGTTCTTCAAGCAGGCCCGCCGGCGGGGCACCACGCTGATCGTCGTCGATCCGCGGCGCGAGAAGATCGCCGACCACGCCGACATCTACTGTCAGATCAAGCCCGGGACCGACGTGGCGTTCTACAACGGCGTGATGCACGAGATCATCAGGCTCGACCTGGTGGACCGCGAGTTCATCACGCAGCGCGTCACGAACTACGGCGAGCTGGCGAAGGTGGTGCGGCAGTACCCGCCGGAGCGCGCGGCCCAGATCTGCGGCATCGAAGCGGACACCATCCGCGAGGTGGCGAGGCTGTGGGGCGAGGCGGGCGCGGCGATCATCTTCTGGGGGATGGGGATCTCCCAGCACACCACCGGCACCGACAACTCGCGCTGCCTGATCGCGCTGTGCTCGATCACCGGCCAGGTCGGCCGCCCGGGCACGGGCCTCCACCCGCTGCGGGGTCAGAACAACGTGCAGGGCGCCTCCGACGCCGGCCTGATCCCGATGTTCTATCCGGATTACCAGCTCGTCACGCTCGACGACGCGCGCGAGCGCTTCCAGTCCGCCTGGGGCCGCGAGCTCGACCCCGAGCGCGGCCTGACGGTCACCGAGATCGTGAAGTCGGCCCTCAAGGGCGGCGTGCGCGGCATGTACATGATGGGCGAGAACCCGTTCCTCTCGGACCCGAACGTCAACAAGGTGCGCAAGGCGCTTGCCTCGCTCGAGTTCCTAGCCGTCCAGGACATCTTCCTGACCGAGACCGCCGAGTTTGCGGACGTGGTCCTGCCGGCGAGCTCGTACATGGAGAAGGAGGGCACGTACACGAACACCGACCGCCGCGTGCAGCTCGGGCACAAGGTGCTCGAGTCGCCCGGCGAGGCGCGCGAGGACTGGCGGATCGTCTGCGACGTCGCGACCCGAATAGGACTGCCGATGGAGTACGACTCGCCGCGCGAGATCTTCGACGAGCTCGTCTCGCTGATGCCCAATTACACCGGGCTGTCGTACGACAACCTCAGCGCGGCCGGCAAGCTCTATCCGAACCCGGATCCCGAGCACTCGGACGGCACCGTCGTGCTCTTCGACGAGGAGTTCGGCACCGACGACGGCAAGGCGCACCTCGTCCCCGCCGAGTGGCTGCCCGCCAAGGAGCTGCCCGACGAGGAGTTCCCGTTCATACTCAATACGGGCCGGCTGCTGGAGCACTGGCACACGGGCTCGATGACACGCCGCTCGTACGCTCTCGACACGATCGCGCCGGAGGCGCACGTCTACCTGAATCCCGACGACGCCGCCCGCATGGGGATCGGTGAGGGAGACTTCGCGCGGATCACGAGCCGCCGCGGCTCTATCGAGCTGGCCGCAAAGCTGTCGCACCGCGACACCCCCGGCACCTGCTTCATTCCCTTCCACTTCAGGGAGGCGGCCGCGAACGTGCTGACCATCGACGAGATCGACCCGACCGGCAAGATCCCCGAGTTCAAGTTCTGCGCCGTGAAGGTCGAGCGCGCCGGGCCCGGGGAAGACTTCGCCGAATCGGCCGGCGTGCGCGAAGGCGCTGGCTGATGGCCGGACCCAACGGCGGTGTTCGGCAGCCCGTGCCGGGGGTCGAGGCGCGGGCCGGCAGGTTCCCGGGACCTAGCTTGATTCCCAAGCTGACCGCGATCCAGCGCGAGCACGGCTGGCTGCCGCGCGAGGAGCTCGAGAAGCTGTCGCGCGACGAGCGCCGCCCGCTGTACGAGATCGAGGGCGTGATCTCGTTCTATCCCCACTTCCGCACGGAGCTGCCGCGCAAGGTGGAGCTCACGGTGTGCCAGGACCTGAGCTGTTGGCTGCAGGGCGGCGAGGAGCGGCTCGCCGAGCTGCGGTCCCGCTACGGCGACGACGTCGAGGTCGAGTTCCACGAGGTCTCCTGCCTCGGCCGCTGCGACGTCGCTCCGGCCGTCGCGGTGAACGAGCGCCCGGCGCCGGTGGCGGAGGCGGAGACGCTGGTGGACGAGGCGCGGAGCGGGCCGCTCCCGCCGGCGGGCGCGCGGAGGAGCGGCGAGCGCTTCGCGAACGACCCCTACGAACCGGACGCGCGGGACTATCGCCTGCTGCGCGCGGTGCTGGCGGGCGAGCCGGCCGGCGAGAAGATCGTCTCCGAGCTGAATGAATCGGGACTGCGAGGCATGGGGGGCGCCGGCTTCCCCACGGGCAAGAAGTGGGACCTCGTAGCCAAGCAGGAGGCGCGCCCGAAGTACGCGATCTGCAACGCCGACGAGTCGGAGCCGGGCACCTTCAAGGACCGCCAGATCATGGCGGAGCAGCCGCACCTCGTGCTCGAGGGGATGCTGATCGGCATGGTGGTGACCGGCACCGACAAGGGATGGGTCTTCATCCGTCACGAGTACGGCCCAGAAGAGGAGGTGATCCGCGCGGAGATCGAGCGGCTGCGCGGGATCGGGGTCCTCGACGGCACCAACCTCGAGCTCGACGTCTTCGTCTCGCCCGGCGGCTACATCCTCGGCGAGGAGTCGGCGCTGATCGAGTGCATGGAGGGCCACCGCGGCGAGCCGCGCAACAAACCGCCCTTCCCCGGCGTGTACGGGCTGTGGGGCAAGCCCACGCTCATGAACTCGGTCGAGACGTTCGCCCACGTGCCGGTGATCCTCGAGCGCGGCGCCGACTGGTGGAACGCCCAGGGCGTGAATGACGGCACCGGGCTCAAGTTCTTCGCCGTCTCGGGCCACGTCGAGCGACCGGACGTCTACTGCGTGCCGATGGGCACCACGGCGCGCGAGCTCATCGAGCTCGCCGGCGGCGTATCGGACGGCGCCGGGCTGCTCGCCTACCAGCCGGGCGGCGCCTCCTCGAACTTCCTCGGACCTGAAGATCTCGACGTCCCGCTCGACTTCGGCCCCCTCCAGGAGGCCGGCTCGATGCTCGGGTCTGGCGCGGTTACGGTCATAGCCGAGGGCACCGACCTGCTCGCGGCGGGCACGAACGTGCTGCGCTTCTTCCGCAACGAGTCGTGCGGCAAGTGCGTGCCCTGCCGGGTGGGCTCGCACAAGGCGCACGAGATGCTGACCGAGGCGATGGCCACCGGCAACGGGCCGGCGGATTTGAAGGACCGCCTCACCGAGCTCGAAGCCACTGTGCGCCTCACGTCGATCTGCGGCCTGGGGCAGGTCGCCCTGGGGCCGGTGATGAGCGTCTTTGGGATGGAGCGGGGCGGGACCGAGGCGCGCCCGCACCCGCGCCCGCCGCGGTCCCCTGACCGCGCCAGCGGCTCCTGACCGTGGCCGCCAGGGGCCAGCGGGAGTTCTTCGCGGTCCGCACCCTCGGCGAGGCCCTCACGGGGTTCCGGCCCAGCCGGCGGACGCGCGCCGACGCGACCGGACTCGAGGAGGCGCTTGGCCGCGTCCCCGCTGTGGCGGTCACAGCGTCGCATGCGCTGCCGGGGTTCGCTCGCGCGACCGTGGACGGCTTCGCCGTGCGCGCCGCAGACACCTACGGCGCCTCCGACGGGCTTCCCTCGTACCTGGAGCTGGTCGGCGAGGTGCGCATGGGTCGGCCGCCGGAGGTGGAGGTGCGTCTGGGGACGGCGGTGGCGATCGCCACCGGGGCGCCGCTCCCGCCTGGGGCCGACGCCGTGCTCATGGTGGAGCACACGCAGTCGGCCGCGCCGGAGCTGCTGGAGGTGCTGCGGCCGGTGGCGCCCGGGGACGGGATGGTGCGCGCCGACGAGGACGCCGCGCCGGGCGCCGAGCTCGCGGCCGCCGGGCGACCCCTGCGCGCCCAGGATCTCGGGATGCTGGCCGCCGGGGGCGTGACGGAGGTCACGGTTCACGCGCGGCCGCGGGTGACCATCGTCTCGACGGGCGACGAGCTCGTCCCGCCGGCCACGTCCGAGCTCGAGATCGGCCAGGTGCGCGACTCGACGGCGGTCGCCCTGGCCGCCCTGGTGCGCGACGCGGGCGGTGAGCCGCGCCACGCGGGGATAGTCCCCGACGATCCGGACGCGCTGGCCGCCACGCTTCGCGGCGCGCTCGACGGCAGCGACGTTCTCGTGGTCTCCGCCGGGTCGTCCGTGGGGGCGCGCGACGAGACGGCGGCGGCGATCGCCTCGCTCGGCGAGCCGGGCATCTGGTGCCACGGGCTCGCCTTCCGCCCGGGCAAGCCGACCCTGCTGGCGGACTGCGGCGGAGTCCCTGTGATCGGTCTGCCCGGCAACCCGCGATCGGCGCTCGTGGTGTTCCGGGTCCTGGGCGTGCCGATCGTGCGACTCGTAGGCGGCTGCACGGCGCCACCGCCGGAGCCGACCGTGCACGCGCGCCTCGGCCGCGATTTGCCCTCGGCGTCCGGCCGGGTCGACGTCGTACAGGCCCGCGTGCGCGACGGCGTGGCAACCCCGCTCTTCGGATCGTCGTCGCTGCTCTCGATCCTCGCCGCCGCCGACGGCTACCTCGTCGTGCCTGAGGCCGCCACCGGCCTGGCGGCGGGTAGCGACGTGGAGGTCACGCTCTACCGCTGAACGGCGCGAGAGGATGTACCGGTGGCGCGCTCCACCCCCTTCATCCACGACGTCCCGGCCGCCGAGGCGCTCGCCGCCTGGGACGAGGCGTGCGCCGCCGCGGGCTGCCCCGCTCGGCTGGAGGCCGTGGGGATGCCGCTCGAGGAGGCGGTCGGGCGGGTACTCGCCGAGCCCGTCTGGGCCGGGCGGTCCTCTCCCCCGTTCGACGCGGCGGCGATGGACGGGATCGCCGTGCGGGCCGCGGACACGATCGGGGCGAGCGAGACCGCGCCCGCGCGGCTCGACCCGGGCGCCTTCGAGGTGGTCGACACCGGCGACCCGATGCCCGCCGGCTTCGACGCCGTGGTGATGCGCGAGGACGTGCACGAGGCCGAAGGACGCGGGGTCGAGCTGCGCGCCGCCGCGCCCCCCTACCAGCACGTGCGCTCGATCGGGGAGGACGTGAGCGCGACGGAGCTGCTGCTGCCGGCGGGCCACCGGCTCCGCCCCGTCGACGTGGCCGCGGCGGGCGCCGCCGGGGTCACGGAGCTGGTCGTGAGGCGGCGCCCGGTCGTGGCGGTCATCCCGACCGGTGACGAGATCCGCCCGCTCGGAGGCGAGCTGCGCCCAGGGGACCTGCCCGATACGAACTCGTTGATGCTCGCCGCGCAGGCCGAGGGCGCCGGCTGTCGGGCGATTCGCCACGCGATCGTGCCCGACGACTCCGACAGGATCGCCGCGGCCGTTCGGGAGGCCGCGGCCGACGCCGACCTCGTGATCGTGATCGCCGGCTCCAGCGCCGGGCGGGACGACTACACGGCGGCCGTGGTGGCGGAGGTCGGCACCCTCGCCGTGCACGGCGTCGCGGTCAAGCCCGGCCACCCGGTGGTGCTCGGCGCGGCCGACGGCACGCCGGTGCTCGGCGCCCCGGGCTATCCCGTCTCCGCCGCGCTCACCTTCGACATCTTCGCCGCGCCGCTGCTCGCTCGGCTCGAGGGCGCGGCGCCGCCGGACTGGCCGCGCGCTCGCGCCCGGCTGGCCCGCAAGCTCCCCTCCGCCATGGGCGTGGACGACTGGGTACGGGTCCGGCTCGGCCGCGTACGCGGGGACCTCGTTGCCACCCCGCTCCCGCGCGGCGCCGGCGTGCTCACCTCGCTGGTGCGCGCCGACGGGCTGCTGGTCGTGCCCGCTCCGCTCGAGGGCCATCACGCCGGCGAGGAGGTCGAGGTGCGGCTGCTGCGCGGCGTGAGCGAGATCGAGCGGACCATCGTGGTCACCGGCTCGCACGACCTCGTGCTCGACCTCGCCGCCTCCGCGCTGAGGGAGCGCGACCCTCGCCTGACGCTGGCCTCCTCCAACGTCGGCTCACTCGGGGGGCTCACGGCGGTGCGCGACGGCCTCTGCCACCTCGCCGGCTCGCACCTGCTGGACCCCGCGAGCGGCGACTACACGCTGCCCTATGTGGATCGGCTGCTGCCCGGCCGCGACCTGGCGGTGGTTCGGTTGGCGCACCGCGAGCAGGGCCTGATCGTCGCGCCCGGCAACCCCCTGGGGCTGGCCGGGATCGGGGACCTCGTCCGGCCCGGACTCCGGTACGTGAACCGCCAGCGGGGCGCCGGCACGCGCGTGCTCCTCGACCACGAGCTCGCGCAGCACGGGATCGAGCCGAGCGCGGTGCACGGCTACGAGCGCGAGGAGCACACGCACCTGGCGGTCGCGGCCGCCGTTGCGGCCGACCGCGCGGACTGCGGCCTCGGCGTGCTCGCAGCTGCGCGCGCCTTCGGGCTCGACTTCGTGCCGGTCGCGTGGGAGCCGTACGACCTGGTGCTCGAGCGGATGACCGTCGAGGAGCCGCTGCTCGAGCCGCTGTGGGAGCTGCTCGCCGCGTCGGACTTCAGGGCGGCGGTCGACGGGCTCGGCGGCTACGACACCACCGAGATGGGACGGCGGATCAGGTAGTTCTCGGCGCCGCAGCGGACCGGCCGGCGAACGAAGCTAGACAGGCGACGAGGCGTCGCCGCCGGACGCCAGCTCGAGCGCCCGGGCCCGGGCCTCGCTCGCCCGGCGCCGCGCCGCGCGGGCGCGATCCACCGCGGCGTCGCCGGCCCGCTGCGACAGGTTGATCTCGACGAGCGCGGCCGCCGCGGCGCCCGCCGCTTCCGCCAGCACGGCGCCCGTCAGGGCGTCGCCCCGCACGCTCGGGCTGCTCGCGCGGGCGACCTCGGCCGCCAGGACCGCCGTTTCGGCCGCCGCCTCCGCGATCGCGAGCGGCGGCTCGCTCGCCTCGGTCAGGGTGCTCTCGAGCCGCTCCTCGCGCGATGGATCGTCCCGAGGCAGGCGCAAGGCCGCGAGCACCGGCCCGTAGGAGGTGAGCTCCCGCTCGGCCAGCTCGAGCGCCTGCCGCCGCAGCCCGCTGGCCCGCTCGGCGCCGTCACCGGAGACTCCCGCGAGGCGCGCCGCCATCTCCACCAGCGCGGCGGCGAGCGCGCACGCGATCGCGGCCGAGGAGCCACCTCCGGGCGCCGGGCTCGCCTCCGCCACCTCCTCGAGGAAGCGGCCGAGCGGCTGCTCCGCGAGGCCGGTCACCCCGGTGATGCTAGAAAATCTCGCTTGAGCGCTCGTGGGGCGCTCGATAGGGTCGCTGCACAAATTCGTCCAGTGGAGAGGAGAGCGATGTCGACGACAGCGCTGCAGCGGAGCGCCTTCTACGACGTGCAGGATCAGCTCGGGGCCGAATGGACAGACTGGGAGGGCTGGGCCTGGGCCGACCACTTCGGCGACGCCGAGGCCGAGCACCGCGCGACCCGCGAGGCCTCCAACATCTGGGACGAGTCGCCGCTGCGCAAGTGGGACATGAAGGGTCCCGATGCGCTGAAGCTCGCCGACGTGCTCTTCACGAACGACATGGCCGCCCTGGAGGTCGGGCAGGTCCGCTACGGGGCGATCTGCGACGAGGACGGCCAGATGATTATGGACGGCACGATCTTCAAGTACGCCGATGACCACTGCTTCTCGATCACGAGCTACGACTCCGACCTCGACTGGTTCAGGAAGGTCGCCTCCGACCGCGGGCTCGACGTGCAGGTCGAGGACGTGACCGCCGCCATGCCGCACCTCCAGGTCCAAGGCCCGAAATCGCGTGAGATCCTCGCCCCGATCATCGACGGCACGGATCTCTCCCAGCTGCGCTACTTCCGCTTCATTCCCGAGGGCGTCAAGGTGGGTGGGGTGCCGTGCATGGTCTCCCGCACGGGCTACTCCGGCGAGCTCGGCTACGAGCTGTACTGCGAGCCCGCGCACGCCGCGGACCTCTGGAACGCCGTGCTCGAGGCGGGCCGGCCCCACCGGATGCGGCCGATCGGGCTCTCCGCGATCGAGACGCTCCGGATCGAGTCAGGCCTCCTCTTCCCCGACGTCGACTACTTCCAGCACAAGACCGACCCGTTCGAGGTGCGGCTCGACAAGCTGGTCAAGCTCGACAAGCCGGGCGACTTCATCGGCAAGGAGGCTCTCGGGCGGATCGCGCAGGAGGGCACGCCTCGCCTTCTCATAACACTCCGGGTCGAGGGCGACGAGACGCCCGAGTACGGCGCCGCCGTCACGAAGGACGGCAACGAGGTGGGGATCGTGCGGAGCCCGGCCAACAGCCCGACCTTCGGCGAGCAGCTAGCCATGGCCGCGATCGACCGTGAGCTCGCCGGCGAGGGGACGAAGGTCGAGGTCGCGCTCGGGGACGCCACCGTGTCGGCGACCGTCGGGCCGTTCCCGTTCTATGACACGCAGAAGGCCCGGCCCCGTGCCTGATATGAAGAAAGGGCTTCCGACCCTGGCCCCGCCCGAGCGGCTGCTCTGCGGGCCCGGTCCGTCGAATGTCGAGCCGTCGGTGGTCGACGCCATGCGCAAGCCGATTCTCGGCCACCTCGACCCGGACCTGCACGACATCCTGCTCGAGGTCGTCGACATGCTGCGCCGCGTCTGGCGCATGCCCGACGGCGGGCTCGTGCTGCCACTCCACTGCACCGGAACCGCCGGCATGGAGGCCGGGATAGCGAATCTCCTCGAGCCGGGCGACACGGCGATCGTGGCCCGCTCCGGCTACTTCGGTCGCCGCATCGCGGAGATCGCGCGGCGCTGCGGCGCCGAGGTGATCGCCGTCAACGCGGATTGGGGCGAGGCAGTCCCGAACGAGCGCATCGTCCAGGAGGTGGACCGCAACCCCCGCGCCCGCCTCGTTGCCGTGGTTCACGCCGAGACCTCGACGGGCGTGGAGCACCCCTTGGCGGAGCTCGCCGCGGAGCTCCGCTCGCGTGAGGTGCTCTTGATGGCCGACTGCGTGACCTCGCTCGGAGGGGTGGAGGTGGACGCCGGCGGCTGGGGAATCGACTACGCCTACTCCTGCACGCAGAAGTGCCTGGCGGCTCCGCCCGGGATGTCGCCGTTAGCGCTGTCCGAGGCCGCTCTCGAGCGAATCCGGACCCGACGGACGCCGGCCCCGTTCTCCTTCGACCTGCTCCTCCTCGAGAAGTATTGGGTCGAGCGGCCGGCCGCTTACCACCACACGGCGCCCGTCCTCGCCATCTACGCGCTGCACGAGGCGCTGCGCCTGTCGCTCGAGGAGGGGTTGGAGGCGCGATGGGCCCGGCACGCCGAGGCCGGCGCCCACCTCCAGCGGCAGGTCACGGGCCGCGGGCTCGAGCTGCTCGCGGACCCCGAGCACCAGCTGGCACCGCTCACCGCGGTGCGCGTCCCCGACGGGGTCGACGGCCAGGAGATCCAGGGGCGCCTGCTGCGCGAGCACGGAATCGAGGTGGGCGGCGGCCTCGGACCGGCGGCGCCGGCCATGTGGCGAATCGGGCTGATGGGCCGCAACGCGACGGTCGAGACCGCCGATCGCGTGGTGGAGGCGTTCGACGCCGTGCTGCCCCGTGAAACGAGGCTGACCACGACGATTTGAGCAGCGCCGCGCGCTGCTGATTCGGCGGGCGCGGGTTACCGAGTCATCTAGGGGGTCGTATACGCCCCCCAAGTGACACGGTGCACAGGCACCCGCGACCGAGCCCGTCAACGACGCGCCAGATCCCGTCGTTCAGGCGGGCCGTGCGGTGGCGCGATCACGCCTATGCTGAGCGTCGCCGATGTCCTCCTTCCTCGCTTCCCGCAGCCATCCGCCGGGGCCGCCGTCCTCATGAGCGGCGAGCTGCGGGTGGTTGCCTTCGGGGGCGGGACTGGCCTGCCGGTGCTCCTGCGGGGGTTGCGGGACACGGTTCGCGACGGCATCACCGCGGTCGTCACGGTCACTGACGACGGCGGCTCTAGCGGACGCCTACGGCAGGAGCTCGGGGTCGCGCCGCCCGGCGACGTGAGGAACTGCCTGGTGGCATTGGCCGGCCGCAGGAGGCTGGCCGAGGTCTTCGACTACCGGTTCGAGGGCGGCGGCGACCTGCGCGACCATGCGGTCGGGAACATCATCATCGCCGCGCTCACCGACATCTCGGGGGGATTCTTCGAGGGTGTCCAGCGCGCCGCTCGGCTGCTGAGGATCACGGGCAGCGTCTATCCGGCGGCCACGGAGAGCCTCACCCTGATCGTGCACTACGCCGACGGAACCGTCACCCGGGGCGAGGGCGCGATGCACGAGGTCGGTCCGGCGATCGTCAAGGTCGCCGTCGAGCCGGAGGGCGCCGCCGCGCCGTCCGAAGTCATCCGGGCAGTACACGCGGCGGACGTGGTGGTCCTGGGTCCGGGGAGCCTGTTCACGAGCACGGTTCCAGCGCTACTCGGCAGGGGAGTGCGGGAGGCGCTTCAGACCTTCACCGGTCCCGTCGTCTACGCGGCCAACCTCATGACCCAGCCGGGCGAGACCGCGGGCTTCACGGTCTCCGACCACCTGCGGGCGATTGCGGAGCACACGGGAACCGTGATCACCGACGTGCTCGTCCCCTCCGAGCGACTGCCGGACCCCGCACTGTCGCGCTACCGCGCGGAGGGCGCCACGCCGGTGGACATCGATCGCGAGGAAATCGAGCGCCTCGGCATCCGCATCCGCGAGGCGCGGCTGCTCTCCGAAACGATGTCGGCCGAGATCCGCCACGATCCCAAGCGCCTGGCGCGCGCCGTCCGCGAGGTCGCTCGCCTCGCCCGCCGTCAGGCCGTCGATTCGCCCGCGTAGACCGCTCCCGAGACGGATACGATCCACCACTAGTGAGCGGGCAGAGAGCAGACGTCCTCGTGATCGGGGGCGGCGCCACCGGCGCCGGCGTCGCGTGGGACGCGGCGCTGCGCGGCTTCGACGTCGTGCTGGTGGACCGCGCCGACCTCGCCGAGGGCACCAGCGGGCGCTTCCACGGGCTCCTGCATTCGGGCGGGCGCTATGTGGTCAAGGACCCGGTGGCAGCCGACGAATGCGTCGCCGAGAACGCGATCCTGCGGCGCGTGATCCCCGACTGCATCGAGGACACGGGCGGCTTGTTCGTGGTCACACCCGAAGACGATCCGGCGTATGGGGATCGGTTCCTCGAGGGGTGTCAGCGGGCCGCTCTTCCCGCGGAGGAGATTCCGGTGTCCGAGGCCTTGCGGATGGAGCCGCGCTTGAATCCGGGCATCCGCCGGGCGTTCACGGTGCCCGACGCGTCGATCGATGCCTGGAAGACCGTGTGGTCGCTCGCGCGCGGGGCGGCCGCCCACGGGGCCCGGATCCTGACCTACCACCGGGTGCTCGACCTGCATCGCGAGGGCGACGCGGTTACCGGCGCCCGGCTCCGCAACGAGCTGTCGGGCGAGGAGTTCGACCTCGAGGCGGGCTTCACCCTGAACGCCTCCGGCGCGTGGGCGGCGCAGATCGTGCGAATGGCGGGCATCGAGGGGATCGGCGTGATCCCCGGCAAGGGCATCATGATCGCCATGAACCACCGGCTGGTGAACACGGTGATCAATCGCTGCACGATGCCCGCCGACGGAGACATCCTGGTGCCGATCCGCACCGTGAGCGTGATCGGAACGACTGACATCCGTGCGGCCGATCCCGACGAGATCCCGGTCACGCAGCACGAGGTCGATCAGATGCTCGATGACGGCGAGCGGCTGGTGCCGGGGTTCCGCGAAGCGCGCGCGCTGAGGGTGTGGGCCGGTGTGCGGCCGTTGTGGCAGGACGAGAAGTCTGGGCCCGCGGCCGCCGACACGCGCGACGTGAGCCGCACGCACGCGGTGGTCGACCACACCCAGCGCGACGGCGTGGAGCGGCTGCTCACGATGTCGGGCGGCAAGCTCACGACCCTGCGGCTGATGGCCCAGGACATCGTGGACGCGATGTGCCGTCAGATGGGCGACGAGCGTCCGTGTCGCACCGCGGAGGAGTCGCCCCCGGGCAACGAGGACGGCGAGCTCTACAGCATCGGCTCGCGGCTGCGCCGCCGGGAGGAGACGCTGCACGACGAGCAGCTGGTCTGCGAGTGCGAGCTGATCGGCCGCAGCCGCCTCGAAGAGACGATCCGCCGGCGCGGCACGACCAACCTCGACGACATCCGCCGCAGCCTCCGCCTGGGCATGGGGCCCTGCCAGGGGGGCTTCTGCATCTACCGCGCTACGGGGATCCTTCACGGGGTCGGGCGGTTGAGCGGCGCCGAGGCTACGGCGTCGCTGCGCCACTTCCTGCAGGAGCGCTGGAAGGGAATGTGGCCCATCCTCTACGGGGATCAGCTCCGCGAGGCCCGTCTCGACGACTGGATCTTCCAAGGACTGCTCGACCTCGAGCACCTGCCGGCCGGCGCGGACGGGGCACCGCCCCAGGCCGAGCCGGACGTTCCGAGCGAGGAGCCGGCACACACGTGATCCCGGACGTCATCGTCATCGGAACTGGCCTGGCCGGGCTTAGCGCGGCGGTCCGACTTGGCGACGCCGGAGCGCGGGTGCTGGTGCTGGCAAAAGGAGTGGGGGGAACGCACCTCGGCGCCGGCACGATCGACGTGCTCGGCTACACCAGCTCGTCCTCGGGAGCAGACGATGGCGGCCGCCTCGACCGCGTCCAGCGGCCTATCGCGGCCCTGGCGGACCTGCCGCCGGGCCATCCCTATGGCCAGGTGGGTGCGGAGGGCGTGGCAGCCGCCGTCGACTGGTTCAAGGAGCGGATCGCCTCCGGGCCACTCGCGCCCTACGCGTACGAGGGCGGGCCGGACGACAACCTCCTCCTTCCGACCGCGGTGGGCGCGGTGCGTCCCTCGGCCGTAGTGCCGGAGACGATGGCCGCGGGGGACGTGCGCCGCGGTGGACGCGTCTGCGTCGTCGGCTTTCGCGCGCTCAAGGACTTTCACGCCCCGCTGCTCGCGGACAATCTCTCGCGCGCGCCGGAGGGCGTAGAGGCCCGCGGCGTGGAGCTCGACCTGGCCCCGGGGGGCGAGCCGGACGTGAGCTCGCTCGGGTTCGCGCGCGGCTTCGACGAGGCTGCGTTCCGGGCGGAGGTCGCCGCCCAGGTGAGCGGCCGGCTGCGGGTCGACGAGCGCGTCGCCTTCCCGGCGGCCCTGGGCGTGGCCGATCCCCACGGGGCGTGGTCGGAGCTCGAGCGCCAACTCGGCCGGCCCGTGTTCGAGATCCCGACTCTGCCCCCGTCGGTGCCCGGCATTCGGCTCTACAACTCGCTGCGTCACGCGCTCCGGCGAGCCGGTGGGGAGATCATCTTGGGCGCGGTCGTGACCGGCGCCGATCGCGACGGCGACCGTGTCACCGCGTTGCGCACCCGCGTGGGGCTGCGCGAGACGCTGCACCGCGCGCCGTGGATCGTGCTCGCGACCGGCGGGTTCGCCTCAGGCGGGGTGGCGCTCGACTCGCGCTGGAATGCTCGCGAGACGGCGCTCGGGCTGCCCCTTGCTCGACTCCCCGAGCCGGGCGGAGAGCGTTTCCGTCCGAACTACTTCGACGAGCATCCGCTCTCGCGCGCAGGGGTGGCGGTGGACGGCGACCTCCGACCGGTCGGGCGCGAACGGAGATCGGCTGCTCGACAACGTACTCGTCGCCGGCGCGACGCTCGCCGGCGCCGTGCCGTGGAAGGAGAAGTCGGGCGATGGGCTGAGCCTGGCCACCGGCTTCCGGGCGGCCGAGTTGATCATCCAGGGAAGCGACCTTGGGCCCCGGGCGGCCCAGGCCACGGCGGAGGCATGACGATGGCGGCCACGCGAGAGCACGACGTGCTGGGCGACTTGATGCGGGGGTCGCTCGACCACTGCGTGAAGTGCACGATCTGCGAGACGATCTGCCCCGTTTCGAATGTGACCCCGCTGTTCCCGGGGCCCAAGTACGTGGGCCCTCAGGCCGAGCGCTTTCGCACACTCGGCGAGCCCTCCTCCGACGCCTCGCTCGACTACTGCTCCGGCTGCGGCAAGTGCACCCAGGTGTGTCCCCAGGGCGTGCACATCGCGGAGATCAACACCCAGGCGCGCGCCCGTCTGAAGGAGCGCGACGGCTTCTCGCTCCGCGATCGTGTGATGGCGCGGCCGCCGCTCAGCGGCCGGCTGGGCACCCCCGTCGCGCCCCTTGCGAATCGAGTCCTGGCGAACCGCCCCGTGCGGCTGCTCGCCGAGCGGCTCGCGGGGCTCCACCGCGAGGCACCGGTTCCGCGCTTTGCCGGGCGCACATTCCAGGGCTGGGCAAAGCGGCATCGGTCGCCCGAGGCGGTTCGCCGGGTGGCGTACTTCCACGGCTGCGGCGCCAACTGGTACGAGCCGAACGTGGGCGAGATGACGGTGGCGCTGCTCGAGCGCGCCGGCTGCCAGGTCGACGTCCCCCGCGGTCAGGCGTGCTGCGGCCTGCCGCTGCAGTCGAACGGCCAGTTCGACGCCGCCCGCCGCTATGTCCGTGCGATGGCCCGAAAGCTGGCGCCGGCTGCGCGGGCCGGGGTCGACATCGTCGGCACCTCCACGAGCTGCACGCTGATGCTCAAGCGCGAGGCGCGCGAGATCCTCGGGCTGATGGACGACCCGGACCTCCGCGTGGTCAGCGACCACGTGTACGACATCTGCGAATACCTGGTCGCCCTGCACGATCGCGGCGAGCTGGGCCTCGACTTCCAGCCGCTCCCGCTCACGGTCACCTACCACGCGCCCTGCCAGCAGCAGGGCCACGGGATCGGAAAGCCCGCGCTCGAGCTCATGGCGCTGGTGCCGGAGCTGCGCGTCATCGACATGGATGCAACGTGCTGCGGCGTGGCCGGCACCTATGGCCTCAAGCGCGAGAAGTACGACATCGCGATGAAGGTAGGCGCGAACCTGTTCGGTCAGATCACGGCCGAGCGGCCGGATCTGGCGGTGTGCGACTCGGAGACCTGCCGCTGGCAGATCGAGCAGGCCACCGGGGTGCGCACGGTGCACCCGCTGGAGATACTGCACCGCGCGGCCGGCCTCGCGTAGTTAGTGGTCGCTCGGAGAGACCACTAGCGGCCGCGCGTCAGCTCACCCGCCGCCTCGTCGGCCGCGCCGGGTCGTTCGTCGGCGACGTGGCTGGTGTCGTTCCAGAGCCAGATCACCTGGCGCTCGCGCTCGAAGCCGAGCACGCACAGGGAGCCGGTCGAGAGGGCGAGCGACCCGCCCGCCTCGGGAGGCAGGCCGAGCCAGCGAGCGCCCAGCACGCGGAGGACGTGCCCGTGGCCGAACAGCGCCACGTCGCCGTCGGCAGCGAGCGCCCGCTCGATGATGCGGTCGACCCGCTCGCCAACCTCGGCGCTCGTCTCGCCCTCCGGGCAGCCGTCGCGCCAGAGGTCCCAGCCGGGTTGCTCGAGGCGGATGTCGGGTGTGGTGATCCCCTCGTAGCGACCGTAATCGAACTCGCGTAGGTCGTCCGTCACCTCGGCCTCGTCATGGAGCCCCGCCAGCCGGCAGGTGTCGCGCGCACGCGCCAGCGGGCTGGTGAGCACGAGCGCGAAGCGTCGGTCGGCGAGGCGCCGTCCGATCAGGTGGGCGTGGGCGCGACCGTTCTCCGTCAGCGGGATGTCCGTGTAGCTGGTGTGCTGGCCGGACAGGCTCCACTCGGTCTCGCTATGCCGAACGAGCAGGATCTCGGGTCCGCTCCGATGCGCCATCGCCACCCCCTGGCCGGGCGCCCCCGGCCGTCAGCCGTCCTTCCTTGCCAGGTCCTTACGCGCCAGGCGGCCCTCCGAGAGGCCGTCGACGTCCACGTCGTCCAGCGTCGTCACCACCAGATCGGCGCGCGCGGCGGCCAGGATGTCGGCGTCGTCGGCCCGCGCCAGACCGAGCGCGGCCATGTCCCCGGCCTTGGCCGCCTCGACGCCCGAGACGGCGTCCTCGACGACGAAGCAGCTGCTGGGAGGCACATCCAGCTCCTTGGCGCCCGTCAGGAAGATCTCCGGGTCCGGCTTGCCCCGCGGAAAGTCGCGACCGGAGATGTCCACGTCGAAGAACTCGAGCAGGCTCAACCCCTCCGTCACGAAGTCGTAGCTGAAGCCCTCCTCCTCGGCGAACTTGTCGAGCCGGATCTGCCTCAGGAACAGCCCCGCATTCTTCGACGACGACGCCGCCGCCGTCGGGATCCCGGCGTCCTTGACCGCGAGGACGAAGCGCAGGGCGTCGGGATAGGCCTCGAACTCCCCGGCCTCGATCAGCTCGACCACCATTTCCTGCTTGCGGTCCGCGTACGCCTGGACACGGCTCTCCGCGTCGGGCACGCCGAAGTAGTCGATCACGGCCCGGGCGCCCTCCATGCGCGGCTTGCCGGACATCACCTGCTGGTAGACCTGCGGCGTGAACTTCTCGGGCGAGTAGGTCGTGTCGTCCCGGACGTCGCTCCACTCGCCCTCCATCATCTCCTCGAACGCCTCGCGCCACGCGCGCTCGTGCGGCGAGTCGACGAGTACTCCGTCCACGTCGAAGATCGCACCGCGGAACCCTGTGTCCACTGTTCCTCCTCTTGCTGAAGTCATCTAGTCGAGGGTGAACGTGCAGCTCTGCCCGGCCCTGAGCTCGTGCACCTCGGCTCCGAGACCGACCTCGATCGGTCGAATGAAGGGATCATGCTGGGCCGCCACCGTCAGCTCGTTCCCGCTGAGCGTCACCTGGATCGGCATCCCCCGGAATCGCATCGGCAGCGACAGGCCGTCCAGTCGCTCGGTCTCCTTCGGGTCGAAGTGGAGGATCCCGTCGCGGATCTCGCTGCCAAGATAGGCGCGCTGAATCAGGTCGAGCGTCCCGGACATCACCCCCATGTGGATTCCCTCCTTGGTGGTGCCTCCCTGGACGTCCCCCACGTCGCTTTCGAGCGCGACCATGAACCGCTGCCAGGAGCCCTCCGGGTCGAGGTCGGCCATGACGGCGGCGTGCGCGATGAAGCTGAGCGTTGACCCGTGCGAGGTCCGGGCGTCGTAGTACTCGATGTTCTTCCGCGCCGTCTCCGGCGTGTAGTCGTAGCCGAGCCGCTCGAACAGTCCCCGCAGCTCGTCCTCCGGGAAGAGGAAGAAGAGCATCACGGTGTCGGCCTGCTTCGCGAGCTTGTAGCGGTCGGGGTCGTCGCCCTCGGCGCGCAGGATCCGGTCGAGCCGCTGGATGTTGCCGTACTTGGCTCGGTAGGCGTCCCAGTCCAGCTCCTCGAGGTCCTCGTAGCCCTCGAACTGGCTGATGATGCCATCGCCGTGGAAGGGGACGAACATCTTGAGGCTCATGTCCTCCCACCTGCCGAGCTCGTCCTCGCCCAGGCCGAGCTTCGCCGTGAGCGCCTCCAGCCGGCTCTCGGAGAGCAGCCCGAGCGCCTTCGGGGCGGTCTCGGCAATCCAGGCCACCAGCACGTTCGTGTAGGCGTTGTTGCGGAGGCCTCCCTCGGCCGAGTCGGGGTACTTCTCGTGGAACTCGTCCGGTCCCATCACGCCGTGGATCTCGTAGCGCTGCCGCTCGGGGTTGAAGTGGGCCATGGAGGACCAGAAGCGCGCGATCTCGAGCATCATCTCGGCGCCGTGGTCCTGCATGAAGTCCACGTCGCCCGTCGCCTGGTAGTAGTGCCAGATGTTGTAGAAGATGGCGGCGCTCACGTGCCGCTGGTTGTGGCTCAGGTCGGGCTCCCAGTGCCCTGACAGCGGATTCAGGTGCACGACCTGGGTTTCCTCCTTGCCGTCGCTGCCGCTCTGCCAGGGGTACATGGCGCCGCGGTAGCCGGCCGCCCGGGCCGCCGCGCGCGCCTCGCCCAGGCGCCGGTAGCGGTACATCAACAGTTCCCGCGTGATCTCGGGCAGCCGGAAGTTGAGGAACGGATAGATGTAGAGCTCGTCCCAGAAGATGTGGCCGCGGTAGGCCTCGCCGTTCAGCCCGCGCGCGGGCACCCCGGCGTCGTGATGAACCGTATGGCGCGAGCACACCTGCAGCACGTGCGAGATGTGGAGGCGCAGCACCAGTTGCACCCGCTCCTGATTCGGCAGGGTCAGATCGCAGGTCTGCCATAGCTCGTCCCAGGCCATGGCATGGCCCTCGAGCGCCTCGTCGAACGAGGGATAGCGCAGCACGCTCCTCCCGGCGCTTCCGAGCGGCTCGCTGATCGCCCGGTCCAGCGAGGTGTAGAAGGCGACCATCTTCTCGACGCGGGTGTCCACCCCTTCCTGGGCGTCGAACGAAAGCACCTGCTGGATGTAGTCCTCCGTCTGGTAGAGGTCGCGGCCCACGTCGACCTTCCCGCCGCCCTGGAAGACCTGAGTCCGGGCCGCCTCGGCGATGTAGATGTTCGATTGTCGGGTCATCGTCTTCAGGGCGATGACTTCGGGGCCGAACGTCCTGGGGGAGACCGGATCCAGGTGGCGGCCCTCGAGCTGGCGGTAGCGGGCGACGCCCCGGTTCGTGACACGTCCGTCGAGCGCCGTCACCACCTCGACGCAGCCCGACCAGTTCTCGGGCGTGATCGTCCACTCGATGCCGGCCTGGTGCATGCGGGCCATGCTCACGAAGCGCCTGCTCCGGAGGGTCGTCTCCCGGCCGGCGCGATCGCGGAAGCGGAGCGTGCGGGCCACCGTCGCGCTCTGGATGTCGAGCTCGTGGCGGTAGGAGAGGAGCTCGACGCCGGCGAGGCCGATCGGCTCCTCGCCCTCGATCCGCAGCTTCAGTACGAGCCAGTTGGGCAGGTTCACCAGGTCCTCGTTCAGGACCGGCCGGCCGCCCATGATCGTCGTCTCGCGGTTGTAGGCGCCGTGGGCGTACGTGCCGGGATAGTGGACCTCGTCGGCGTCCTCCCACTCGGCCGCGCCGCGCGTGCAGAAATAGCCGTTGCCGGTCGAGGTGAGCGCCTCGCGGAGCCCCTCCTCGGCCGGCTCGAAGCTGTCGTAGGCGAGTGTGAACTGTGGTGCGGCAACCGTGGAGTGCGCCACGACGATCCTCCTACGTGTAGGCGACGGTCAGCGTGCGAGCGTAGCCAGGAACAGCTCCACCTCCTCCGTGGAGTCGAGCACGAAGTCGGCGGCGGTCGTCCGGCCGCCCACCTCCGGGTCGTCCGCGCGGCCGACGAAGACGCCGATCCCCCTCCCGGCGAGCGCCTCGAAGGCGTGTTCGTCGGTGATGTCGTCCCCGAGGTAGAACGGCACGGTGTCGTCGCTATCGAGGCCCAGCGCTTCCAAGAGGTAGAGCACCGCCTTGCCCTTGTCCCAGTCGAGCTTCGGTTGGAGCTCGTACACCATCTTTCCCGGTGTGACCTTCAGCTCCTCGGGATGATCGGCGAGGAGCCGTTCCACGACGGCCTCGACCGCGGGCCGCTCCTCGTCGGCCACGAGCCGGCAGTGGGCGGCGACCGATGCCTTCTTCGGCTCGACGAGCGCGCCCTCGATCGAGCCGAGCTCGTCGCGCAGCCGGGCCGTCACCCGATCGAGCAGCTCCTCGGAGCCGGCGGCCGCCTGGTGCTCGATGGCACCCCCCTCCGGGCTCCAGATGTCGAACCCGTGGCTGCCTGCCACCACCAGGTCATCCACGCCCATCAGCTCCTGCACGACGGGCCGATCACGGCCGCTCACCACGCAGACGGTGCAACGTGCGGCAAGCCCACGCACCGCGTCCCGCGCGCTCTCGGAGATGACCGCATCCTCCGGCCGGTCGACGATCGGCGTGAGCGTACCGTCGTAGTCGAGGAACACGGCGGGCCGCCGGCCGGCCAGGCGCTCGGCGAGCGCTTCCTGATCCGCGAGCGCGTGCGGCAGGTCGGCGATGCTCGCCCCGCGCACGCTCACCCGGTTTCCGCCAGCCGGCGAAGCATGCAAATGACCTTCAGCCAGGGCTGCGGCTCCTTCCTCCGGTGGCGTCCACCCGGTGCGGACCCCTTCGACGGCACGTCGACCGCGCCGACCGAAGGATGTCCGGGCTGAGGCGAAACGTCAAGCGAGGGCCTCCGAAGATCACATTTCGTTGTGAAAATTAGGCTCCCGTTAGATTCACTGTTCGGCGGAAGGTACCGCCCGCTCTACAAAGCCTTTCACGGTCTGCACACTCGGGAGTCGATCTCGCGGCTGCGGGCCGACGTCCTCTTCATGTCCACCACCGCGATAAGTCGAGCCCGTCCTTGGAGCGCGGCCGCGTTGACCGCTCCCACGACAGACGACGGCACGATCGTGGTGGCCGGCGAGGCGCTTTTCGACATCGTCCTGAGCCCCACCGGTGAGATCCGCGGCCACCCAGGCGGCGCCCCGTTCAACGTGGCGAGGACGATCGGGCGGCTCGAGCAGCCCGTGGCCTTCCTCGGGCGCATCTCCCGTGACCGCTTCGGAGCCGAGCTCCTCCGCCGGCTCGAGGCGGACGCGGTCAACGTCGAATCCGTGGTTGCCACCGTCGAGCCGACCACCCTGGCGATCGTCGAGATCGGTGAGGGCGGATCCGCGAGCTATCACTTCTACACCGCCGCAACCTCCGCGCCGGGGCTTGAGATCGACGATGCCGCGAGTGCCCTGCCCGACCGCGTCGCCACGCTCGTCATCGGAGGGCTTGGACTGGTCCTCGAGCCGATGGCCTCCACGCTCGAGGCCATCGTCGAGCTCCTGTCGCGGGAAACGCTGGTTGCGCTCGATCCGAACTTTCGTCCAGCGATCGTCGAAGACCCCGACGCGTACCGTGAGCGGCTCGCGCGGCTGCTGACGCATAGCGATCTCGTGAAGGTCAGCGAAGAAGACCTCGCATGGCTCTCGCCAGGGCGCCCGCCCATCGAGGCGGCGCGAACACTCCTGGAGGGGGGACCGCGGCTGACGCTCGTCACGACCGGTCCCCGCGGAGCCATCGTGGTGACTACGGCGGAGGAGTTCCCTGTGCCGGCGCCGTCCGTCGACGTAGTCGACACGATCGGGGCCGGCGACGCGTTCGGCGGCGCCTTCCTTGCGTGGTGGCGGCGGAACGGGCTGGGTGCGGACGACCTCGGCCGGCTCGAGCTCGTCCGCGAGGCGACCAGGTTCGCGTGCCTGGTCGGGGCGCGCACGTGCGAGCGGCCGGGGGCGTGGCCGCCGCGTCTCTCCGAGCTCGAGAGCTATGGCGCGTCGTGAGAGCAGCGCTTCACGCCGCCTCCCGCCGCGCCGGCCGCACGGGCCGCGGCCGCTCGAGCAGCCCCAGCCGCTGTGCCAGCCACGAAGCCGGGAGGGCCTGGAGCAGCAGCGTCATCACGATCGCCAGCGCCACCACGCTCGCGTAGACCTCGGTGTGGGGCACCCCGAGTCCCGCGAGCACGCCGACGAGCGCCGCCGGCACCACCCCGGTCTCACGCGTCCAGCACAGGAAGACCCGCTCGCGCGCGGTCCAGGCCGCGGCCCGGTCGGGCAGCGTGCAGGCGAGCACGGTCAGCGGCCGTGCGACGAGCATCAGGACCGCGAGCACGGCCAGGGCGGGCAGGAAGTTCGCGCTCAAGTCGTCGAACGGGATGTTCGCGCCCAGCACCACGAACACGAACAGCGTCACGAGGTCGGCCGTGTTGAAGGCGAACGCCCGCATCTCGCGCTCGTGCTCGGAGTGCATGGCGAGTCCCAGGTGCTCCATGTTCCCCACGATCAGGCCGGCGAGGAAGGCGCCGAGATAGCCGCTGCCGCCGGCGGTGTCGAGCGAGAAGTAGCTGATCGTGACCACGGTCAGCACCGCGAGGGCGGAGGACTCGCGCCAGATGCCCGAGCGATGGCTCGAGATCGCCGCGGCCAGAAGCACCCCGGCGATCAGGCCGATCACGGTGCTGACCCCGAGGTCGACGGCGAACTCGGCCACCGGCTCGGCGAGTGAGCCGTCCCCGCTCAGCAGCACGCCCGCGAGCGCGAGTGCCAGCGCGGCGCCGGTGGGATCGTTGAAGGCGGACTCGGCGATCACCGTCTGCGCAACCTTCGGTCGCAGGCGCGAGCGCACGAACAGCGGGATCAGGATCGCCGGATCGGTCGGGGACAGCACCGCGCCCACGAGGAGGGCCGCCTCGAAGGGCAGGTCGAAGACCAGATACGCCGCCACGCCGGTGATCAGCGCGGTGAGGAGGACCCCCGGGACGACGAGCATTCCGAGTCCCAGCCACACCCGGCGCAGCAGGGGAAGCGACAGGTTCAGTCCGCCGTAGAACAAGATCAGCGACACCCCGAGCGTGAACATGAGCTGGGCGCCGATCGAGTCGAGCGGGACGTCGACGACGTCGAGCGCCGAGGGCCCGAAGAGGGCTCCCATGGCCACCAGCAGGAGGATCTCCGGGATCCGCAGGAGGCTGGCAACGAAACGCGCGGCGAGGGCCGCCATCAGTATCAGGCTCAGCGTTAGGAGGACGTCCTGCGTCATGTCGCGCTCAGTCCGCGGCCTGCGGTCCGGGACGGCGCCGGACCGTGCGCTCGCCCTCGAGCGCCATCCGGGCGATGTCGTTCGCGGTCACCAACCGAGGATCGTCAGCGCGATCGCCGCGTAGAGCTTGGCCCTGATCGTCACCCGTGGGCCCCTATACAGTGGCCGCGGCCATGGTCCTTTTCGTCATCACGGGGCAGGCGCCGCCGATCCTCGTCGTGGCCCTGCTCATACTCGTGTACCTCACGGGGCACGAGCTCTGGCGCGAGGCTGACCTGCCCTTCCTCTATAAGGCCTGGTGGTGCCTGCTGGTGCTCCTGCTGAACGTGGTGGGCTTCGCGGCGTTCTGGATCTGGCTGACCGTCCGGCGGCGCCGGCGCAGGGAGGCCTAGCACTATGCGCCTACTCTCTCCCCGCGCGCAGGCGGTGGAGGCGCGCGAGCTTCAACGCGAGCTCGAGCGAAAGCAGGTCCTCCTCCGGCAGGTGGAGTCCGGAGACGCGCTCGATCCGGTCGAGCCGCTGCCGGACGGTGTTCGGATGGATGTAGAGGGCGCGCGCGCTCGCGGTCACGCTGCAGCGATCCGCGAGGAACCGCTCGAGCGTCTCGAACAGACGTGATCCGCGGCGGAAGTCGTAGTCGATCAGCTCCTCGACCGACTGGCGGTATCGGTCGTGCGGGGCCTGGTCGAGCTCCAGGTGGACCAGGTACTTGTAGGCGCCGAGGCCGTCGTAGGTCACAGCCCCACCGGCCGCCACCAGCGAGCGGCCGATGCGGGCGGCGTCCGCCGCCTCGCGCATCCGCCGGCGAGCGCTCGCCGGGCCGCGATCGACGTCGCTGAGGCCGATGACGACGCCCTCCTCGCGCGCGACCTGCTCGCAGGCCCGACGCAGACGCTCGGCGGCGGCCTCCTGATCGGTGGCGATCGGCGTCAGCGCCCGCATGCGGTCATGCCGTGAATCGAAGAACGCTCGCGCGCTGGCGCGGCGGAGGCGCGCCTGGACCCGGGCGGCGAGCCCGGGCCAGACCGGGGTATCCGCGCCGGCCTCCGGCGCGCGCTCGACGTGCAGAAAGAGGTGCGGCCGGCTGAGGTCGCAGCGAGCTTCGACGGCCTTGGCCTCGGCGGCGTCCACCGAGCCGGCGGCCAGCGCGTCGAACATGTCCTTGACGATGTTCTCGGCAGTCAGCCGCTCGATCAGCTCCGCCTTCTTGAGCCCCACGGCCGTCTGGTTCGCCACCGCGCCGAGCAGCTCCGCGTCCTCGTCGGCGAACTCCCTTCCCCGGGCCAGGCAGCACAGGATCCCAAGCTGCTCGTCGCCCGCCGCGAGCGGGGCTGCGAGAAGGGCGTTCTCGTCGAGGTCCGGCCAAACGGCGCGCGCCGCGGCGCGGCGCCCGCGCCCGCCGCGCCCGTTCGCCCGTCGCATCAGGTCGAGCACGAGAGCCGTCCCGCCCGGCCGCGGGCTCAGCGCGGGCGCGTCTGCCGGGTCCGAACCGGCGAGCAGCAGCTCGTCGGTGTCGCTGTCCAGCCGGTAGATCTGGCAGGCATCCGCGCCGAGCAGCTCGCGCGCCCCGCGCGTCACCGCGTCGTACAGATCCTCTCGCAGCGTGACGGATGCGAGGGCCTGGCTCAGCTGCGTGAGCGTCGTCAGCGCGTCGACTCGCCGGCGCGTCTCCTCGTAGAGCTGCGCGTTCTCTATCGCCCCCGCCACCAGCGATGCCGTATGGACCAGGAAGTTCAGGACGTCGTCGTCGAACTCGCGCGGGGCCTCGGTGTGCAGCACCACCACACCGATCACGTCGCCCGACTTGGCGAGGATCGGCACCGCCACCATCGACTGGAAGCGTTCCTCATCGAGCTCCGGCACGAACCGCATACGCGGATCCTGGAGCGCGTTGTCCCTGATGAACTCGGGCGTCTTGGTGCGCGCAACCCATCCGGTGAGACCCTCGTCCAGGCCGAAGCCCACCTCGCCCACGAAGCGCGAATAGCGCGCCGAGGCGGCGCGCAGCACGAGCCGCTCCCCCTCGACGAAGTAGATGAAGCAGGCGTGGCACCCGGTGGCGTCGGTCGCGATCTCGACGATCCCGCGCAGTACCCGGTCCAGGTCGAGCGAGGACGAGACCGTCTTGATCACGGCGTACAGCGTTTCGTTCTCGCGCTGCGCACGCTCGAGGGCGCCCGCGTCGCCGGCGGTCCAGGGAAGCGTCAAGCCGGGCCAATCGTAGCCCCGCCGGAGGATCAGCCCTATGTTCAAAGCACACGTACGACACGGTCGAACGAAGTGCGGATCGCACATTGCACGAACGGGTGCGCCGCCGATACCGTCGCCCTGATCGTGGCCTGTGACTGCAGCCTCGGGGGGATGGCGGCGTGATCGACTTCGTCTTTGCGCAGGTTCAACGCATCGAGGACGCGCAGGTCTTGGACAGCGCGATCCTCGGCGAGCAGTTTTACTTCTGGACCGTCGTGCTCATGTGGCTTATCCACGTGGGCTTCATGTCGTACGAGGCCGGCGTCGTGCGCCGCAAGAACGTCATCGCCACGGCGATGAAGAACATCCTCACGATCGCCGCGGTCACGCCGACCTTCTACTACTTCGGCTGGTGGATCTACAACTGCAACCAGCCCGGCATCCCTCCGATCGGGCCCAACTCGAGCGACTTCACGAGCGTCGCCTGCCAGGGCGGAATCCCCTGGAGCGACGCGTTCGCGTCGAACCTCACGAACAACATCAACCTGGTCTTCTTCCTCGCCTTCCTGCTGTTCTCCTGGACGACGGCCTCGATCATGTCGGGAGCGCTGCTCGAGCGCGTGCGCCTGTCCGCGTACCTGCTGCTGGGGGCCTTCCTTGGGTCGGTCGTCTGGATCCTCGACGCCGCCTGGGGCTGGAGCTCGGGCGGCTGGATGACCCTGCGCTTCGGCTTCCACGACTCGATCGCCTCGGGCGTGGTCCACGGGGTCGCCGGAGCATTCACGCTCGGCGTCCTGTTCAACCTCGGCCCACGAATAGGGAAGTTCACGCGCGAGGGCCTGGCCCGCACTTTCAGGCCCCAGAACCTGCACCTCACACTGATGGGCCTGATGCTGATCTTCACCGGCTTCTACGCCTTCTACGCGGCGTGCCTCGTCATCGCGTCCACGGCGTTCCCCGGCTGGGCGAACATCTACCTGAGTCCGACGACACTCGGCTCGATCGCCATGATCATCACGTTGGGGTTCGCCGGCGGCTTCGCCGGCACCTACTTCGCGAGTCGCGGCGACCCATTCTGGACGGTCTCGGGCGGCCTCGCGGGGGTGATCGGCGTCTCCGCCGGGGCCGACGTCTACGCCCCGGTCCTGGGTTGGCTGATCGCGATGGTCACCGGCCCGATGGCCTACTACGCCGGAACTTGGCTCGAGCGGAAGATGCGCGTGGACGACGTGGTCGGCGCGGTGGCCGTGCACGGGGTCGCGGGCTTCCTCGGAGTCATCTGGGTGGGCGTCTTCGCGGCCGGCTATCCGACCGGCCTCAACAACGTGGACTCGACCATCTGGGGTCAGCTGCTCGGCGTCGCGACCTTCCTGCCGCTCGGCTTCCTCACCGGCTGGGTCGCAGCCTGGGTCTTGAAGCAGCTGAACCTTCTGCGCGTGCCGCCGGAGGTCGAGCTCGCGGGGCTCGACACGATCCAGTACGCGCCCGACATCTACTTCCCGGAGGTGCCCCGCGAGCCGGCGAAACTGGTGGAGCCGGACGGCTCCGAGGTTGAGGCCGACCCGGTGATCCACCGCGACGCGCGCGAGCTCATCGAGAGGTAAGGAGAGGGCATGCCACTCATCATCGACAGCGCGCCCGACTGCGTCGTGAGCAGGGAGGGCGCGACGCCGGCGGACGACTCGGCCGACTTCATCCTCCAGGCCAGATACGAGGACTGCGCCGGCTTCATGACCTTCGGACCCGGAACCACCTGGGGCGACGAGGGCGCCGCGGCGGCCACCTCCTACTACTTCCTGATCTGGATCGGGGCGGCGGTCATGGTCGCCGTGTTCATCGCCTGGATCCTCGTCGAGAACCGGACGCTTGTCTCGTACGCGGCGAGAAACGCGCTCGGCAGAGGCGACGGCACTCCCCCGACCGCGACACCCTAGGAGGCGACAGATGGCATACGAGAGAAAGCGCCAGATCGAGTTCCCGCCGCTTCAGACGCACGTAAAGTCGTTCGAGTACGCCATGCTGGCGATCTCGATCATCTGTGCCATCGTGGTGCTCGTAATCGTGCTGTTCACGAACATCGGGAACGAGTTCCGTCCCACCGTCTGAGGTCACCGACGGTCTGGGCGGCGACGGGCGCGCCTCCCGTCAGGCGGGCGTCGAGGCGTTGGCGAGTGCCGCCCGCTCGCGGGGTCGCATGGGCGGCGGCCCGTGGCTGCGCGTGGGCGTGATCGGGTGTCTCCTGCTGCTTGCCTTCGCTGCTTCCCGAACCTGTCAGAGGTCGCAGATCCGGGTCACGAAGGGCCAGGCGATCGCCACAGCCGAGCGACAGGTCGACTTCGAGCCCAGCCGCGAGCAGGTCCGCCTCGTGCGCCAGGGGTTGAACGCGAAGCCCTTCTGGGCCGTATCGCTGTCCATCCCCAGCCGCCGCGGCGAGGGCTTCCGCAAGCTGACCGTCGTCAAGGTCGACGCGAACACCGGCAAGGTCGCCTCGATCGCGGGATCCCGGCGCTAGCGGCCGGGAGAAACCAGATGGCCACAGCTATCGTCAGTCGTCAGACAAGTCGCGATCTGGAGGACGCATGGCAGAGATGGACACAGCACTCGACCAGTACCAGGAGAGGGAGACCGGCCAGGCCTTCACGGCGCAGGGCCCGCGGCTCCTCAAGATCGAGCTGTCCGAGACCTCGGTCATGGCGAAGAACGGCTCGATGGTCGCGTACCAGGGCGACGTTCACTTCGAGCACAAGGGAGGCGGGCTAGGGCGGCTGCTCAAGAAGGCCGCCACCGGAGAGCAGCTGCGCCTGATGGAGGCGTCGGGCACCGGCGAGGTGTTCCTCGCGAACCAGGCGATGCTGGTCCACGTGCTGAGCCTCCAGGACGATTCGGTGACGGTCAACGGGGAGAACATCCTGGCGTTCCAGACGAGCCATCGATTGGGACGTGACCCGAGTGAAGGGCGGGACCGCCGGGGTGCTCGCCGGGGGTCTGTTCAACATCCACCTGCGCGGAACCGGACTGGTCGCGCTGGTCTCGGACGGCGAGCCCGTCAAGCTCGACGTCTCGGAGGCGCCCACCTTCGCGGATCCCCAGGCGGCCATCGCATGGTCCGGCGGCGTCCAGACGAATTTGAGGACCGACGTGCAGGCCAAGAGCCTGATTGGCCTCGGCTCGGGCGAGAGCTTCCAGCTCGGCCTCTCGGGCCAGGGGTGGGTGCTCGTCCAGCCCTCGGAGGGCCGGCGCGTGACGCGCGCCTGAGCGCCTCTTGATGATCCGCGAGGAGCTGGACGAGAGGTTCCTCGAGGGCCTCACCGAGCTTCTTGCCGCGGGCGCGAGGGCTCGACCGTAGCTGCCCCCTCCAGCGCCTCCTCGATCAGCTCGGTCAGCTCGCGAAGCTCGATGCGCTCCGCGTTCCCGGACGTCTTGATGGCGTCCTCGTACATGGTCACGTCCTTGGGACAGCTCACCACGAAGTAATCGAGCCGGCCCAGCCCGACCGCCTCGCGGATGCGGTTCTCAGAGGGCCGCTCGGCGCCCGGCTCGTCCGGGATCCAGATTCGCCCGCCGCCCGCCCCGCAGCAGAACGAGTTGTCGCGGTTGCGAGGCATCTCCACGAGCGTGCAACCCAGCGCCCCGAGGATCTGGCGCGGCGCGTCGTAGCCGCCGTTATGACGGCCGAGATAGCAGGGGTCGTGGTAGGTCACGCCGTAGGAGAGCCGGCCGCGCACCGGCAGCCGCCCGTCCTCGATGAGCTCGTGCAGGAGCCGCGTGTGATGTGCCAAGGTCCACGAGCCGCCGAGCTCCGGGTACTCGTTGCGCAGCGTGTTGAGTGAGTGCGGGTCGCTCGTCACGATCCGGTTGAACTCGCACTCCCCGAGCGTCGCGATGTTCTGCTCGGCGAGGGCCTCGAACAGACCCTCCTCCCCCGCCCGCCGCACGTCGTTGCCGGAGTTGCGCTCGCCGTCGTAGAGGATCCCGAAGTCGAGCTCGGCCGCTCGGAACAGCCGCGCGAGGGCGCGCGTGACCGTCTGGCTGCGGGGGTCGAAGGAGGCGTAGTCGCCGACGAACCAGAGCACGTCGACCGGCTCCTTGCGCGCGTCCTTCACCTCGAAGTCGAGCTCCTCCGTCCATCGGCCACGCTTGCGCGCCCGCTCGCCGAAGGAATTGCCCGACTTGTGGATCGTCTGGAGAGTGGACTGGAGGTTCGGGTGCAGCTCGCCCTCCTCCACGAGCCGGCGGCGCAGCTGGTTGATGATCGGCGCCTGCTCGATCCCCACCGGGCAGGCCTCCACGCAGGCGTTGCACTGCATGCAGGACCAGACCGTGTCGGCGTGCACGCCATCGTCGCGGACCACGTCCCGGCTGTACCCGCCGTTGCCGGCTTCCTGGCCGCGGATCAGCACCCCGAGCACGCCGCCGACCCCCACCTCCTTCATCGCCGCATTGGCCTGCTCGCGCAGCTCGAGCACCACGTCGCGGGGAGACAGCGGCCTGCCGGTGGCGAGAGCCGGACATGCCTCATGGCACTTGCCGCATTTCGTGCAGGCGTCGAGCTGGAGGAGGTGCACCGGACTGAAGTCGGCGAGGGACCCGTAGCCGGCGGGCTCCGCGGCCCGCTCCTCCGGGATCCCGCGCAGCCGCTTGCCCGCCAGCGGGTCGCGCAGCACGAGCGAGGCGAAGCTCTGCAGGATGTGGGTGGCCTTGGTGTAGGGAATGGCGGCGACGAAGGCGAGCGCCAGCAACCCGTGTGACCACCACAGCGCGTGCCGCACGGCGGACAGCGCCGAGTCGCCGGCGCCGATCGCGTCGAAGCCCTGGGCGGCGACCCAACCCGCGGGCGAGAACTCGTCGTAGCCCGGCTGGTCCATGGCGATGCGGGCGCCCTCGAGCACGTAACCCGACAGCGCGAGGACCAGCAGGATGCTCACGAAGGTCCAGTCGCCCACGCGGTACATGCGCCGCTCGGGGGTCTCCCCCTCCCGATCCGGTCGCCCGTAGTCGAGCTTGCTCGGGCGACTGATCCCGCGGCGAACCATCATCAGCACGAGACCGGCCAGCAGCGCGAGGCCCAGCACGTCGAGCACGATCGAGTAACCGAGGTAGAAGTTGCCCTCGAAGAAGCGCCAGCCGAAGACCGGCTCCGTCAAGTCGGTGTTGATCGCGAGGATCACGGTCCCGATGAACAGGACGAGGAAGCCATAGAAGATCCCGCGGTGCGCCCATCCCACGTATGGGTCGCGGCGCTTGATCGATGCGTGGCTGAAGAGGATGCGGAGCGCCTCACGGATTCGCCCCGGCAGCTCGGAGCGGGGTGGCACGTAACCACCGCGGCCCACGCGGTACTTCGCGAGCGGGCGCGCCACGCCGTAGGCGAACACGAGCACGGAGATGCCCGCGAGCACGTACCAGAGCACCTCGAGCGCGGGCTCGAAGTGCCAGAAGACGTCGCGTGTCTTCTCGGCTGCGACGGGCAGAAGCCCACCCATCGCTTAGCCCTCGAACTGCTCGGCCAGCTCGTCGGCGACGTCGAAGAGGTCGGCCACGACGCCGTAGTCGGCCACGCCGAAGATCGGCGCCTCGGGATCGGTGTTCACCGCGATGATCGTCTCGGCGGTCTGAATTCCCGCCAGGTGCTGCACCGCTCCCGAGATCCCGAGCGCCAGGTACACCTTCGGCTTCACCGTCTTGCCCGACTGTCCCACCTGGCGGGCGTTCGGCACCCAACCCGCGTCCACCAGCGGGCGCGACACGCTCAGCGTCGCGCCCATCCTCTCGGCGAGCTCCTCGAATTGAGGCAACGCATCCTTGTCCTCGATCCCGCGCCCGATCGAGAGCAGGAAATCCGCCTTCGTGATGTCCACGTCGCCGGCCTCGACCTCGCGGAAGCCCAGGTGCTCCGTCCGGGGCTCGGCCTGCGCCTCGACCGCGCGGGTCGGCGGGCTGCCCGAGCCCTCGGCGGGCGCGAAGGCGCCGGCGCGCAGCGTGAGCAGCACGCAGTCCTTGCCGGGGAAGTCGAGCTCCACGTCGACCTTGCCGCCGTAGCCCCCGCGCGTCGCCACCGGCCCGCCGTCCCAGGCCAGCCGGGTCACGTCGCTGGCGAAGCCGAGGCCGCGGCGCGCCGCCGCCGCCGGTCCGAAGCCGAGCGAGTCGATCGTGTGTCCGAGCAGCACGAGCGCGGGCCGCTCCTGCTCGATCAGCGCGTCGAGCGCGGCGGCATGAACGTGCGCCTCGAAGTCCTCGGTCGGCGCATCGACCGTGAGCACCTCGTCCACGCCCTCGGCGCCGAGCGCGTCGACGTTGCTCGCGGCGTCGGCGCCGATCGAGGCGACCGCCAGCCGCCCGCCGGCCTGACCCTTCACCCCGAGCCCCGCGCCTATCAGCTCGAGCGACACCTCGCGCAGCTCGCCGCGCCGGCTCTCGGCGATGACGAGAACGCCGCTCATCCGCTCATCCGGTCCTTCACGATCTCGGCGATCCGCGCCGCCAGCTCCGACGGGGAGCCGTCCAGCATCTCCGCCCCCTCGCCCGTGTCGGGATGCGCCACCTGCCGCACCCGCGAACCCGCGGCCGCCTCCACCACCCCCGAGTCGAGCCCGAGCTCGCCGAGCCCGACGACGTCCAGCGGCTTCTCCTTTGCCTGCTTGATCGCGCGCAGGGTCGCGTAGCGCGGCTCGTTGATGCCCGTCTGGATCGTCAGCAGGGCGGGCAGGCGGACCCGCAGCAGCTCCACGAGGCCTCCCTCGAGCTCGCGTTCCACCGTCGCCGCGCCGGCGCCGGCGTCGTAGTCGAGCGCCTTCACCACCGCCACGCGAGCGAGGCCGAGGTGCTCCGCGAGCGCCACCCCGGTGGCGCTGTGCACGCCGTCGCTCGACTGCACCCCGCAGAGAACGAGGTCCGGCGACTCGCGCTCCAGGGCGGCGGCGAGCACGCGCGCCACGGCCAACGGATCCGCGCCCTCGAGCGCGCCGTCCCAGATCCGCACGGCGCGGTCGGCGCCTTTGGCGAGGCAGGCGCGGAGCCCTTCCTCTGCCTCCTCGCCGCCGACGGAGATCGCCACGACCTCGCCCTCGCCGGCGGCCTCACGCAGCTGGAGCGCCTCCTCGACGGAGAAGTTGTCCCACTCGTTCAGGTCCCACTCGATCGCGTCGGGATCGACGCCGGGGCGGTCCTCGAGCAGCTCGAACTCCTCGTCGAGGAGCGCCACCTGCTTGACCGTGACGACGATCTTCACGGCGCGGCGCAGCTACTTCGCGGCCACGACTATCGGCTCCACGTCCGGCGTGTTCTGGAGCATCGACTCGTAGTCCTGGTTCGTCACCTCGCCCCACAGCCGCCGCTCGCGGATGAACGGGAGCGGCATGGCCGGGTTCGGGCTGTCGATCTCCCGCGCCAGGCGGTGGCCGTCGAAGATGCTGTCTGGGATCATTCGCGGCGCCGCGGCGTCACCGATCATGTAGACCGCCTCGATGCCCTCGCGCTCGAGCGCCTCCTGGTCGGACCGCAGCTCGTGGTACAGCGCGTGGTTCGACCATCTCTGCGTGCAGAGCACGACGGTGTCGACCTCGAACTGCTCCTTGTGATCGGGCTTCCAGACGTTGTACGCGTGGCACCTGCCGGGCTCGATCTTCTCGAGCATCGTGTAGGGGTGGATGTCCACGCCGAGGCGGTGCAGGTCGCGGTGCAGCATGGGCGCCTCGAGCGTGAACTCCATGTAGTTCGCGATGTCGCCCATCTGAGTGAGGATCCGAACGTCGTGGCCCTCGCCCGCGAGCTTCTGGGCGACCGAGACCCCCATGTAGTAGCCCTCGTTCTCGAGCACGAGCACCCGCTTGCCGATCTCCTTCTCGCCCTTCACGACCTCGTCGGGCGTGAGCTGCCAGTCGAGCGAGGTGTCGGCGCCCTCGATCACGTCGTGGGTCGCCGGGTTCATGCCGTCGGTGGCGAACTGGCACCCGGTCGCGATGATCACGATCTCAGCCCCGTACTCGAGGATGTCCCCGGTCGACAGCCGCGAGTTCAGATGGACCTCGACGTTCTTCAGCTTGTCGAGCTGGATCTGGCGGTAGTTGACGATCCGCTTCCACTCCCCGAGGCCTCGTGCCGTGCCGCGGCCGATGTTCTCGTTGCCGTCCGAATGGCCGAGCTGGGAGATCCAGTTCACGCAGCCGCCGATCTCCGCGTCGGCCTCGACCAGGTGCACCGCGTCCATGTCGCGCTTGCCGAGCACCATCGCGCACTCCATGCCCGCCGGGCCGGCGCCCACGACCAGCACGCCCTTGTCGCGGTTTGCGGCGGGATGGAACTTCTCGGGGTGCCACCCGCGCCGGTACTCCTCCCCGGCGGTGGCGTTCTGCGTGCAGATCATCGGCGGACCGCCGACCTCCCAGCGCGAGATGCACTGGTTGCAGCCGATGCACTCGCGGATGTCGTCGGGCCGCCCCTCCTCGATCTTGCGCGGCAGGAACGGATCCGAGATCGACGGCCGCGCCGCGCCGATGATGTCGAACTGGCCCGACCCGATGATCGCGACCATGGTGTCGGGGTTCGTGATGCGGCCGACGCCGACGACCGCCTTGTTCGTGTGGTCGCCGGCCTTGACCTGCCCCGTGTACGGCTTCTCGTGGTTCTCCTCGAAGAAGCGCGAGGGACCCGCGTTCTGGCCCCACTCCGCGATGTCGCCGACGGTCAGGTCCCAGAGGTCGACGAGATCGTCGACATGCTCGACGAAGCGAACGCCGTCCTCGCCGATCTCGATCGACGACGGGCCGTAGAGCGTGTCGACCGCGAAGCGCGAGGCGATCGCACAGTCGTCACCCACCGCCTCGCGCACCTTCTCGAGGCACTCCTTCCAGAAGCGGGCGCGATTCTCGAAGCTGCCGCCGTACTCGTCGGTGCGCTTGTTGTAGAACGGGGAGAGGAACTGCAGCGGCAGGTACGAGTGCGCCCCGTAGACGTAGACGATGTCGAAGCCGGCGTCCCGCGCGCGCACGGCCGCGTCGACGTACATCTGCTCCACGAGCTGGATGTCGTCCCTGTCCATGTAGCGGGGGTGGGTGTTGACCTCGAAGTCCGAGGGGATCTGCGACGGCCCGCGCGGGTTGTGGCGCGACTCCATGCAGGGGGCGTGCGGCCCTCCGTACCAGAGCTCGATCCCGGCCAGCGCGCCGAACTGGTGAAGGCGGTCGCACATGACCGCGAGGTTGCGTACGTCGTCGTCGTCCCAGATCCGCGCCGACACCCGGTGCGTGTCATCCGACTCGGGGTGGATCGAGCAGTACTCGGTGCAGATGGCGCCCCAGCCGCCCTCCGCCTTCACGCCGCGGTGGTAGGCCTGGAAACCGGGCTTCTCGGAGCCCGCGCCGATGCAGTGAGGCACCTGATAGAAGCGGTTCTTCAGCGTCTTCGGCCCCAGCTGGATCGGCTCGAAGAGGATGTCGTACTTCGGGTCGCGCGCCATGCAGTTCCTCCCCACTCACGGTCCAAGCGAACAAATATGTACAGCCGCCTTCTATCGCATTGCGAGGCGCCTGTCCATGCGGGTGACGGAGCCTACCCGTCCGGCGCAACCCAGACCAGGCAGTCCGCCTGCTTGCGCACGCGCCGGGCAATCGTCCGGAAGCGCCAGCGCCCGGTTCGGCTCAGGTCAGGCCCGAACACGAGCAGGCCCGCGTCGCGCTCGCGGACGACCTCGAGGAGCGCCTTCACCGGGTGCCTCGTGGTGACGCGTAGCAGCTCCGTCTTGACGCCGAGCTTCCCGGCGCGCGCGGCCGTGGAGCGTACGGCGTCGAGGTCCTCCTCGTGGGGCAGGTTTATTCCCTCCGGTCCCAGCAGCGCGAACGTCGTCGGGTAAGGGCGAAACGGCAGCAGGTTGGCGATAATGAGCGGCACGCCCGCCTCTAGGGCGCTGTCGATCGCCATCCGCTCGGCGCTCGGATCCACCCGCACAGAGAGGGTCGCGAGCACTACGGGACGGGCGCGAGTGGGCTCGGCCCGGATGCGCGTGACTTCGTCGTGGCGATCCCGCAGCTTAGGCACAGGGTTCGATGAAGAATCGTACGCGCCCGTTGACGGAGCCCGAGTGCCGTGGTAGAAGACCGTAGGTTCTGCTGTACCAATTGGTACGAGAGCTGCCGGGACACCAACGGAGAGGGAGGGTCTATGGCGTCGGCCGAAGTTGAGGAGAGACAACTCCTCAAGGCGATGACGTGGTGGGACGGCTTCGTCATCGCGCTTGCGAATCCCGGCTTCCTGATCGCCGCGCTCGGCGCCTCGATCGGGGTCCTGGGCACGACCGGCGCCTTCGTGCTGTGGACGATCTCGGTTGTCCTCGGCGCGCTTCAAAACAACGTTTACGCCGAGATGGCAACGATGTTCCCGCAAAAAGCGGGGGGAATCTCTCTCTACGCGCACGAGGCCTGGCGCAAGTACCTCTCTCTCATCGGCCCGCTGGCCACGTTCGGCTACTGGTTCGCCTGGTCGAGCGTCCTGGCGATCAACGGCTACGTCATCGGCACGCTCGTGCAGGCGGAGTGGTTCTCGGACACCACGTTCACCCAGGACTTGGGCAACTTCCAGTGGAGCCTCCCCGTCTGGATAGGGATCGCCTGCATCATCGCCGTGTGGCTCTTCAACGTATTCGGCGTGCGGCCGGCCGTGTGGGTCGGCTACGTCACGGGCGGCATGCTGTTGCTCCCGGCTGCCGTCTTGATGTTCCTGCCCTACCTGACCGGCGACTGGCAGAGCAGCAACATGACCTGGGAGATCGGGGCAGGCGGCGGTCTGGGGCTGGCCCTGACCTGGCTCTACTTCATGGGCTGGTCGTCCTATGGCTTCGAGACGGTCGCGGCGTTTGCGCCCGAGTACCACGATGCCGAGACCGACACCCCGAGGGCGCTGCGCGCCTCTGCCGCCTTCTCAGTGGTGGTCTACGCGCTGTTGCCGCTGGGGATCGGTGGAACGCTCGGCACCGCGGCGATCGCCGATGATGCCACGGCGATCGCGTTCTACACCCAGGCCTTCGATGTGCTCGTTGGGAACGCGCTCGCGAACGTCCTAGTCGTATGCCTGATCGCAGGGCTGTTGCTCTCGATGAACACCGCGACCATGGACGGTTCGCGCGCGCTCTACGGGATATCCCGAGACGGCATGACCACGAAGTGGCTCGGCCGGCTGAACCGCTACAGCGTGCCCGGCATCGCCATGACTGCGGACGTCCTCCTCAACCTGTGGCTGATCTCCTACTTCGGCTATCCGCTGGACATCCTGGCGGCGGGCAATCTCGGCTACATGCTGGCGCACGTGTTCGCGCTCAGCGGCTTCCTGCTGCTGCGCAAGGATCGGCCCAACTGGCCGCGGCCGATCAGGCTCGCAACGGTATGGCTGCCGATCGCCGCGCTTCTGGCTGCGATCAACCTCACCTTCATCGTCGTCGGCGGGTTCATCTACTCCGGCGGGTTCCTGGGAATCGACACCGCGTACGGCTACGGATGGGACAAAACCCGCATCGGCCTGATCGTGCTGGCCGTGGGACTCCTGCTGTATGTCTACCGCCACGTCGTGGAAGACCATACGGGCATCCGGCTGCGCGAGAAGACGCCTACGATGCCGGAGGAAGCGGCGCCCGCGGCGGCGGCGCCCACGGCGGCGGGAACGTAGTCCGGACCTACTCGGGCCGGAGCTCCCAGCGAGGCAGCTCCGCGATCGCTCGGCGGTAGCGCTTGCGGTGGGCCGGGCGGACGAAGAGGAACCAGGTCATCACGGCCAAGGGGAGAAGTATGAAGACCGAGAACAGGTTCCCGGTCAGCGTGAAGAAGATCGCAGCGGCGGCCACGACCAGCCCGTAGACGACCGGCAGGACGCGGAAGCGGAGCTGGGTGCGGCGGATTAGTTCGTACTGGTGGGGCGGGATCTGCTGCGTGTTCCAGCGCTTGCCGCAGCGCCCGCATCGCCACGTCTCGCCATAGTGCAGGTCGCGCTTCTCGCCGCACTCGCACGTGACCGCGATCGGCGGGCCGCGCAGGATCCACCCCGGCTCCTCGTGGCCCACGCGCTCGCGCTCGGCGGCCTTCTTCCAGGGTGGTCTCAGGTCCACGGATACGGCCCGCTCGAGGCAGTGTGGAGGTCGCCGGCCGCGAAGCGCCGCAGCCGGAACGGGTCGAGACGCGGCTCCCCGCCGTCGAGCATGTCGTCCGCCGCCAGCCGGCCGATCGCCAGCGTCTTGAAGCCGTGGCCCGAGTCGACGATCGCGTATACGTTCGGCAGCGCCCAGTCGCACACAGGGTAATTGTCGGGGGTGTGCGCCACGATGCCGCCGGCGGCGCTAACGCGCCAGTCGTCGGCCCGGCCCCGGAAGCGTCGCAGCGCCGAGGCTAGGCCCGACACGAAGAACTCCGGGAAGTCGAGCTCCGCCGCGTGCTCCGGGTTTTCCGGGCCGTATGGATCGAGCTCGGGATTCGAGAGCAGCACGGGCAGGCCACCTCCCGTGATGCCGGTGCCGGTGCGGCCCATCCTGAAGTAGATCCCCCACGCCCCCTCCACAAGGTCGTGACCGTCGCGATCGGAGCGCAGCGGGCCGGCTTGGTCGAGGTGGACCACGGGCGCCTCGCTGCCGGCGGAGCCGCTGAGGCCGACGCCGCGGAGAGAGAATTCGCCCTCTTGGGCCTTCCAGTAGGAGACCAGGGGCCGAGGGTCGAGTCCCAGCATGCTCCAAACCCGCGCGGCCCACGGGCCCGGCGCCACCACCACCGTCTCGCACTCGAGCCGACCCTCGCTCGTCACGAGCGCCTCCACGCCGCTTTCCCCCAGCTCGAACGCGCCCACCTCCACTCCCTCGCGGATCTCGGCGCCCGCCGCCCTGGCAAGCTCTGCGAGGCGGCGAACGGTCTGCATCGAGTCGGCCCAGCCGCCGCGGCGCTCGTGCAGCACGGCCTCGACGGGAGCGTCCCAGTCCGACCAGGTCCAGGAGAGGTACTCGCGGCACCGCTCGGCGCCCAGCACCAGCTCCGAGTCGTACCCGGCCCGCTCGTGCTGCTCGCGGATTGCGACCAGGTCGTCGACCTGCGCGGGAGGCACCGCGGCGATGTAGCCGACCTGGCGGAAGCCGTAGGCCTCCGGCTCCTCCTCGAACATCTCCACCGACAGGCGGACGAGGTCGGTTATCGCCTCCGAGCGATAGTAGTTGCGGACGATCCCGCCGGCGATGCCCGAGGCACCCGCTCCGAGCCGCCCCTTGTCGAGCACGAGGACGTCCGCTCCGCGCTCGGCGAGCCCCCAGGCGACCGAGAGCCCGTTCACACCGCCGCCTACGACGATGTGAGACGCCACGTTAGCTCCAGGGGTACGGGCTGTTCGACACCGGATGCAGGTCGCCGGTCGCGAAGCGCTCATAGCGGAAGGGGTGCAGCAGCGAGGAGTGCTCGCCTCCGAGCACGCGGGCGATCTCGCGGCCCACGGCGATCATCTTGTAGCCGTGGTTCGAGTCCGCGGCCACGAACACGTTGGGGCGCATGTAGTCGAACACCGGGAAGTTGTCGGCCGTGAACGCGCCCACGCCGCCCGAGCGCGTATGCCGGTATCGCGGCCGCGAGCCCTGGAAACGCTCCATGCAATGCGAGAGCGCGGCGCACCACATGTCCGGAAAGCCGGGCTCGACCGTTCCCGTCGGGTAGGGGTCGATCTCGAACTCGTGGCCTTTGGGCAGCGGCTCGGCCCCGCCCTGCACCGAGTGCTTGTCCTGCTTGAAGTAGACGCCCCATTGGCCGTCCGTGATCAACCGGCCGGAGTCGTCGCGCAGCGGAGCGTGGCTGTCCACGTGCAACACCGGGGGCAGCGAGCCGTCGGCGGTCACGAAGATCCGCGGATCGACCTGGATCTCGCCCTCCTGGAGGTACCAGTAGGTCCACATCTCGCGCTCGACGCCGTCGACCTCGAGCCGGCGCGGCAGGCCCAGGAGCTGCCAGAAGCGCGCCACCCACGGCCCCACGGCCACCGTGACGTCCTCGACACCGATCGGGCCGGCTGCTCGTCTGCACGGAGGTGACCGCGCCCGATTCGTCGAAGTCGAAGCCCGTTACCCGCACGCCGTCCTCTATCTCCGCCCCGGCGGCGCGGGCCTTGGCTGCGAGGCCGTACATGGAGTCCTTGTTGAAGGCGAAGCCGCCCTGATTCTCGTGCAGGCAGACGGTCAGCCCAGCCGCGCGCCAATCCGGGAAGAGCGAGCGCATGTGGGCGGCCACCTCGGACTCGCCGAGGATCAGGTCCGATCCATAGCCGATCCGCTGCTGGCGCTCGTAGACGGCGCTCAGATCGGCCTCCTGGTCACCGTCGCCCACGACGATGTAGCCCGAGCCGTGGTAGGCGAAGGTCTCGGGGTCGGACTCCCAGATCTCCACGCACGCGGCCATCAGGTCCTGCATGGCGGGCTGGAAGTAGTTGTTGCGCACGACCCCGCACGCGATGCCGGAGGCGCCGGCGGCCACGCCGGTCTGGTCCACCACGAGTACCTCTTCGCCCGCGTCGGCCAGGTGCCAGGCGGTCGAGAGTCCGTGGACCCCGGCTCCGATCACGAGGTGCTTGACGCTCCGCATGGAGTCAGTGAGGCGGCGGCTCCCAGCCCTCGAGCACCGGAGGGCGCCAGTCCTCGCCGACCGTCCGAGTGTCCTCGACCCAGGGCCCAAGCTCCGGCTGCGAGAACTTGCAGTGAGCCTCCTTCAGCCGGATGCCGTAGGAGTTGCCGGCCTGAAGGTGCGCGATCAGGACCTTGCGGGCGATCTCGTTCTCGCGCCCCTCTGGGATCGGGAAGTAGATCTTGAGGAAGGAGTTCGAATAGCGGTCGAAGACCGCCGGCATGCCCTCCTCCTCGAGCAGCTCGATGTCCTCGAGCCAGTTGATGTCGCGGCCGGGGGTGGCCGCGTCGAGATCGATGTGCTCGACCTGGGCGACGTCCTCCTGATAGGGAAAGCGGTGGCCCGCCAGGTACTCGGCGTCGATCGCGAAGACCTTCTGCGGCTCCTCCGTCATCGCTCGACGACCCTCTTCCGCTTCCGGAAGCCGGTCGATCGGATTCTCGAGGTAGCGATCGAGCATCGTCTTGATCTCGTCGAGCGCCCGCTCCTCGGAAACCCCCGGGATGTAGTCGGTGCCGGCGAGTGGCACGCGCGCCATCGCGGCGGCCTCGGTGGTGAGCGCGGCGAGGTCCTCGGGCTCGAGCGAGTGAATGTTCGTCTTGCCGCACGCGCGCGCGAGCATCTGGACCTCGAGGGTCAGCGTGTGCAGGAAGTTGTAGACGCGCTGGGCGGCGTCCTCGACGTGCAGCCGCTTGCGCAGCTCCGGGTCCTGAGTGGTGATCCCCACCGGGCAACGACCCGTGTGGCAGTGGTAGCACTGCCCCGCCGGCACGCCGATCGTGCCCTCGTAGTCCGTGACGCCCGGGATCTCCTTGTTGCAGTTGAGCGCCATCAGCGCCGAGTGGCCGATCGCGACCGCCTTGGCCCCGAGCGCGAGGCACTTGGCCACGTCGCCGCCGTTGCGGATGCCGCCGGCCACGACGAGGTCGATCTCGTCGACGAGGCCGACGTCCTCCAGCGCCCGGCGCGCCTCCGGGATGGCGGCCATCAGCGGGATGCCCGTCTCCTCGGTGGCGATGTGCGGCCCTGCTCCGGTGCTGCCCTCCGCCCCGTCCAGGTAGATGATGTCCGGCCCGCACTTGGCGGCCATGCGCACGTCGTCGTAAACGCGGGCGGCGCCCAGCTTGAGCTGGATCGGGATCTCGTAGTTGGTCGCCTCGCGGGTCTCCTGGACCTTGAGGGAGAGGTCGTCCGGGCCGAGCCAGTCGGGGTGGCGGGCCGGCGAGCGCTGGTCGATGCCGGGCGGCAGCGATCGCATCTCGGCTACCTGCTCGGTCACCTTCTGCCCCATCAGATGGCCACCCAGGCCGACCTTGCACCCCTGGCCGATGAAGAACTCCACCCCGTCGGCCAGCATCAGGTGGTGCGGGTTGAAGCCGTACCGGCTCTGGATGATCTGGTAGTACCACTTGGTCGAGAGGTCGCGCTCGGGCGGCGTCATCCCGCCCTCGCCGGAGCAGGTCGCCGACCCCGCCATCGAGGCGCCCTTCGCGAGCGCCATCTTGGCCTCGAGCGAGAGCGCGCCGAAGCTCATGCCCGTGATGTAGACGGGGATGTCGAGCTCGAGCGGCTTCTTCGCGAAGCGCGCGCCGAGCACCGTCTTCGTGACGCATTTCTCCCGGTAGCCCTCGATCACGAAGCGCGTGAGCGTGCCGGGCAGGAACATCAGCTCGTCCCAGTGCGGCATCTTCTTGAAGACCGAGAAGCCGCGCATGCGGTAGCGGCCGAGCTCGGCCTTCATGTGGATGTCGTTCATGACCTCCGGGGTGAAGATCTGGCTCTGCCCCAGGACGGCGCGGCGGGAGGGTGCGTTCTCGTCGGCCATGTCTCAGAGCACCAGCTTCCGCTCGCTCGGCTCGAGGATGTCGTAGTTGTAGAGCTTCTTGCCGCAGACGAACTTGCGCAGCTCCGGCGGCGAGCCAAGGCCGTAGATCCGGAACTTGCGCTCCACCAGCTCGGTGTCGGCGTCGGTCCACTCGCCCTCGACGCAGTCGATCCCGAGCGAGGCGATCTTGCCGCCGACGTAGATCGTGCCGTCGTACATCGAGTCGCCGAGCCCCGGTCCCACGTCGCCGCAGATGATCTGGCGACCGCGCTGCATCATGAAGGCCGTCATCGAGCCAGCGGTGCCGAGCACGAGGATCGTGCCGCCCTTCTGGTCGATCCCGGTGCGGGCGCCCACCTGCCCCTTGACCACCAGGTCGCCGCCGCGCAGCGCGGCGCCGGCGAGCGAGCCGGCGTTCGACTCCACCACGACGACGCCGGACATCATGTTCTCCGCCACCGACCAGCCCACGCGACCGTTGATCTGGACCTCGGGCCCGTCGATCAGCCCGACCCCGAAGTACCCGAGGCTGCCCTCGAACGTGATCCGGCAGCGCGTCAGGATGCCCACCCCGAGCGAGTGGCGGGCGCTCGGGTTGAGGATCGTTACGTCCTTGACGCCCTGCTCGTAAACGAGCCAGCGCAACTCGGCATTGATCTTGCGCGTGGAGAGGTCGCGAGCCTCGATCACGGCACGGTCGCCGTCGATCTCAGCGATCTTCGGGACCGTACCGTCGAGCTCGACGAGCCCGCGGGCGTCGTAGGTGGCGGCGGCTACCGCGTCCAAACCATCACCTCGCCCTCGTACGGGTCGTGGGTCTCGATCTCGCGGTCGACGACCTTGCGGATGGCGATCTCCTCCGATGCCAGCGCGACGATCTCCTCGCCCTCGTACAGCACCAGCGGCTTGGCGCCGAGCTCGTCCTTCGCCACGCCCAGCGCGTCCTCGGTCACGCAGATGTAGGTGAACACTCCGTCGAGCTCGGTGACGCTGCGGCGCATGGCCTCCTCGAGCGAATCGCCGTTCGCCATGCGCTCGGCGAGGTAGACCGCGATGATCTCGGAGTCGCAGTCCGACTGAAAGCGGTGCCCGGCGCGCTCGAGCCGCCGTCGCCACTGGTGGTAGTTCGTGAGCTGGCCGTTGTGCACCACGGCCACGTCGGGGAAGGGATAGGCCCAGTAGGGATGGGCGTTGGCGATGTCCACGTCCGACTCGGTGGCCATTCGCGCATGCCCGATCGCGTGCGTCCCGACGTAGCCGTCGAGCCCGTAGTCGCCGGCCACGGTCTCGGCGTCGCCCAGGTCCTTGACGATCTCGAGCGAGCGTCCCAGCGAGAGCACCTCGGCGCCGCGGACGTCCTCGACATAGTCGGCGAGCTCCTTCAGGTCGCCATCGTGGTCGAAGGTGACGGTCATGGCGTGCTCGGTGCGCCCGTCGATCTTCCCTATGCGCGCGCCGAGCGCCCGCATGCGAGATTCGATGCCGGAGCGCTGGCGGCGCAGGCGCTCGGCGAAGTCGAAGTCCTGTCTGCCGTTCGCCTCGGACACCTTCACGTGCATCACGTAACCGTTCGCCGCCGGGCGGTAGAGCGCGTATCCGGTCGAGTCCGGCCCGCGGTGCTTCATCGCCTGAAGCATCCGGGTCATGTCGCGACCCACCTCGTGGGCGCCGCCGCCGTCGCGATAGATGATGCCCGCGATGCCGCACATATCTAGGGGAGCACCTCCAGGTATTCCTCGCGCTCCCAGTCGGTGACCGCTGCCAGGTAGCGCTCCCACTCGTCGCGCTTGTAGTGGTGGAACACCCTCCACAGGCGGCCGGGCATCGCGCTGCGCACCACCTCGTCGCGCTCGAGCGCGACGAGCGCGGCACCCAGGCTCTCGGGCACCCGCTGGAGTGAGTCGCCGTCCCGGTGGACGAGGTCGTACGTGTTGGCGCTCTGTGGCGGCCCCGGGTCGAGCTCGCGGCGAATGCCGTCGAGGCCGGCAACCAGCAGGCTCGCCACGGTCAGGAACGGGTTGCACGAGGCGTCCACGCCGCGGTACTCGAAGCGCCCGCCCGACGCCACGCGCACCGTGCAGGTGCGGTTCTGCCAGCCCCAGTTGCGGTAGACGGGCGCCCAGAAGCCCTCGTCCCACATACGGCAGTACGAGTTGACGGTGGGGTTGCCGATGCACATCAGGGCGCCGAAGTGCTCGAGCATCCCGCCCAAGAAGTGCCGGCCGGTGTCCGACAGCTTGGCCGGCCCGTCGGGGTCGTGGAACACGTTCGTGCCCTCGTCGTCGATGAGCGTGAAGTGGTGGTGGTGCCCGTTCGCAGAGACGCCCACGAAGGGCTTGGGCATGAAGCTCGCCAGCAGGCCGTGCTTGCGGGCGACCGCCGCACAGATCTGCCGGTAGGTCGTGATGTTGTCCGCGGTGCGCACCGGCCGGTCGAAGCGGAAGTTCAGCTCCAGCTGGCCCGGGGCGTCCTCGTGGTCGCCGTAGCTCATGTCGAGCCCCAGCGCCTGCCCGTACTCCACCACGTCGAGCAGCACCGGACGGAGCTCCTCGAACTGGTGGATGTGGTAGCAGTAGGGCTTCGTGACCCCGTCGGCGCTCGCGCCGTCCTCCGAGCGCTTCAGCCACATCATCTCGGGCTCGATGCCGATCAGGAAGCTGTAGCCGAGCTCCTGCTCGAACTCTGACACGACGCGCTTGAGGTTCTGGCGCGGATCTGCGTCGAGGAGCTCGCCGGTCTCCGTGTCGTAGCAGTCGCAGAACACCCGCGCCACCCGCGGGTCCCACGGCAGGGTCGCGAAGGTATCGAGGTCCGCCACGGCGGCGAGCTCGGACTCCTCGGGGCCGAAGCCGATGTAGTTGCCGACGCGATCGACGAACAGGTTCGCCGTCGCGCCATATACGAGCTGGTAGCCCCTCTCGGCCACCTGCGAGAAGAAGGACGACACGACGCCCTTGCCCATCACCCGGCCGGTCACCGACACCTGCTGGAAGAAGACGTACTTGATGCCCTCTGACTCGATCCGACGAGTGATCTCCTCGATCTTCTCGCGCCGCCCGGGCTGGCTGCGTGCCTCCTCGAGCGTGGCGGGCGGCATCTCGGACCTCGGCGTGTCGAGGACGGTGCGGACGTCGCCGCCGAAGGTCAGCGGGGCCTGCGCGTCGACGCTGACGCCGGCCTCGTGGGAGTCGCTCATACCCCCTCCTCAGGGTGTCGTTTGGCCATTCCGAGCCAGCCCGCTCGGCGCGGCCGACTATACCAGTTCGTTTGAGCAAATTGGTTCATTTGCCCGGGCGCTAACGGCTCAGCACGACGAGCGTATCGCGATGCTGGCCGCGCATCCGAGGGTCCCGCTGGCCAGCACGCGGGCCCTCCCGCTGGTGAAGCCGCGCCTGCTCGCACGGGCGCGGTGGACCCCCGGTCGGCGAAGCGTCACCTCCAGCGACGCCCGCCCACGCCGGTCGGTGCCGGCCCGGCGCCCGCCCAGGCGCACGATCGCGCCGCGCACGCCGCTCCGCGCGCCCGCGACGCGCGCCGTGACTCGGAGGCGGAAGCGCGTCCGACGGCCCGCTTGCGCGCGGCGGGGCGTGACCGAGAGCCGCAGCGCCGCCGGGCGGAGAGCCACGCGGGCGAAGAACACGTCCGAGGGGCCGACTCGGGCGGCGGGCTTTGCCTGCGCGAAGACGGCGCCGAAGCCGCCCGGCAGCGCGACTAGGCCCTGATAGTCGCCCACGAAGCGCCCGGCGATGGCGGTCGACGAGGTCCGCGAGGCCGTCAGCATGTCGAAGGGGCCCGCCAGGTGGCGCTCGCGCCAGCTCCTGCCGCCGTCGTGCGAGTGGCGGAACCAGACGTCGGTCGAGAGTCTTCCGTCCCCGGGCCGGTCATTCCTGAAGTCGTCGAAGGTCACGCCCACCGTGCCGTCCGGCATCACGGCGACGTTCGGAAGGAAGGCCTGGCTCCCGAGCCGCGCCACGGTGCCCGGTCGGCTCCACGTGCGGCCCGCATCGCGTGAGCGGGAGATCAGGATCCGCGCCGACCGCGCCGACCCGATCTCGTTCCAGACGACGTATGCGGTGCCGTCCTCCGCCACCGCCGTCCCGATCACATTGAAGGCCCGCACCTCGGCCCCGCTGTCCGGGTCATGCGGCGCGCCCGGGGTGTCGATGTCGGCGATCCTCACGGGCGCGGACCAGCTGCGCCCACGGTCACGAGAGCGCTGCGCCCAAATGACCCACGGGGTCGGCGCCAGACCGAGGAACGGACTCGGGTTCGCCTCCAGGTAGACGTTCAGGAGCGTTCCGTCCGGCAGCACCTCGAGCAGCGTGGGGTCGGGGAGCCTCGCGTCGGTAAGCGACGGCGTGCCCGGCTGCAGGGCGGTGATGGACCGCGGCGCCGAGAAGCTCCGGCCGCCGTCGGTCGTCCGCGAAAAGTACTCGCTCCCGAACTCGCCCAGCCTGCCGAGCCGCCTGACCCAGACCACGTACGCGTGACCGCGCCGAAGCGGGATCGGCGGTCACCGCCTCGCGGTCGTCGTACAGCCCGGCGTCGACGACGGTGGTAGGCCGCGAGAACGTGCGCCCGCCGTCGCGGGAGCGGCTCACGCGAAGGGCGGTCGGCCCGGCCAAGCCGGTAAGGGCGGGGACCACGGTGAAGGTCAGGGAGGACTGGTAGACGGTCCCGTCCGGGCCGATCGAGAGCCACGGGTCGCTCGCCCGCTCGTCCTTGCCGCGAGTGCAGCGTGAGAGCCCGGGGAGGCGCACCGTCCTCCAGGTCCGGCCGCCGTCCCTCGAGCTCGCCACAAGGTTGCTCAGCGCGCCGCCGTCCTCGACGAATCGGTCCTGCTGCCAGGTGGCGACGAGTCGGCGGGGGTTCCTCGGATCGACGGCCAAGTGGGGCTCGGCCTCCGAGCTGCGCTGTTCGTCTCCCGGGACGCCGCAGCCGTGGAACGGCGACTTCCCGGACAGCCGTTTCAGGGTGGTGAGCTGCGCGGTGTTCGCGCTTGCCGGGACCGACGGGAGGATGGAAACCACGACCGCGGAGACCATCGAGAGCCAGGCTGCCCCTCGAGTCACGACTGGAGACCCCTACGCGCCTGTGGCACCGGCGACACGCCGTCGCTATCGCGGCCGCAACGGCGAGCCGCGCTCGATCGCCGGCACCGGCGGCAGGTCCTCGAGCCAGCGCATCACGTGGAGGTCGAGGCTGCGGGGCAGGAAGATGTCGACGGAGTGCTCCACCGGCGCTCCCTCGGCCGTGCAGGTGACGTGCTCGATCTCGAGGGCCGCGGTGGTCTCGCTCACCTCGAGGGCCCGTCCGACTCGGTCGCGCTTCGTGACCACTCGCGCCAATATGTGCGCGCGCGTGTAGGCCACCGGCACGCCGTGCTTCATCAGCACGTCGAGCACCATCTCCCCACTCTCGAGCGCCTCTCGCACGCGCGCGAGCGGCGGCAACTCCACTCGCGGATTGACCACGTCCCGCATCCACGAGCCCGGCTGTCCGTCGAGCAGCAGCACGCGAGTGACCGTCACGGCGGGGGTCGCCGGGTCGAGGCCGAACAGCTCGCCGGCCTCGGGGCCTAGCCGTCGTTCGTCGATCGTAAGCTCCCCCAGCTCGAGGGTCACGCCCCGGCGGCGCGCCAGCTCGCTGTAGGAGACGAGCTTCTCGAGCCCCTCGTCGAGGGTGGTGGACGTCGCCCGGCCGACGTAGGTCCCACTCCCCTGGCGGCGCACGATCTCGCCGCTCTCCTCGAGCCGGCGCAGCGCGGTGCGAAGAGTCCCGCGCGAGACGCCCAGGTGGGCGGACAGCTCCTGCTCGGGCGGCAGCCGCTCGCCGGGCCGGTGGCGCCCGGTGGCGAGCCAGGTGCGCAGGGCCTCCTCCGCGACGTCGACCAGCGAGGGCCGGCGGTCACGGACGACGCTCATGCTCGAGTCGGCGCCGATCGTCATGTCGACCAGATACTAATCCCGCCCAGCGTCCGATTCAGAACAGTCCGACGGTGCGCCCTTCGTCGTCGATGTCGACGTTCAGCGCGGCGGGGGTCTTGCCGAGGCCGGGCATCTGCTGGATGTCGCCGGCGAGCGGCACGAGCCAGCCGGCGCCGGTGTAGGCGCGCATGTCGCGCACGGGCAGGTCGAAGTCCTCGGGCGCGTTCAGCAGCTGGGGGTCCGCCGAGAGCGACAGGTGGGTCTTCGCCATGCAGATGGGCAGCTTGTCGAGCCCGTCCTCCTCGTACTGTCGGATCTTGCGCTGGGCGTCGAGGTAGAAGACCACGTCGCTGGCGCCGTAGACCTGCTTGGCGACCTTCTCGATCTTTACCGCGATGGGGTCGTCGTCGGCGTAGGTGAACTTGAAGGAGCTGGGCTGGTCGCATGCGTCGGCCACCGCCTCCGCGAACGCGGACGCCCCCTCGCCCCCGTTCATGAAGCCGTCGTTCACCTCCGCGGCGTGGGCCCCACCCTCGAGCGCGAGCGCCTTGACGAGCTCGACCTCCTCGTCGGTGTCCCCCGGGCGGCGGTTTACTGCCACCACGCACGGCAGGCCGAAGCCGCGCACGTTCTCGAGGTGGCGGTTCAGGTTCTCCGCCCCCGTGGCGATCGCCGCCAGGCCGCGGACGCGCTCGATGCGCGGGTCGTCCTCGATCCCGCCGTGGTGCTTGAGCGCCCGGACGGTCGCGATCAGGACCACCGCGCTCGGCTGCAGCCCGCCCTTTCGGCAGACGATGTTGAAGAGCTTCTCCATGCCCATGTCGGAGCCGAAGCCCGACTCGGTGATCACGTAGTCGCTGAGCTTGAGCCCGATCAGGTCGGCCACGAGCGACGAGTTGCCGTGGGCGATGTTCGCGAACGGGCCGGCGTGCATGAGGCAGGGCTGGCCCTCGAGCGTCTGTATCAGGTTGGGCTTCAGCGCGTCCTTGAGCAGCACGGTCATCGCTCCCGCCGCGCCCAGGTCCTCGGCGGTGACGGGCTTGCCGCCGTCGTAGCTGTGGGCGACCGTGATCGCCCCGAGGCGCTCGCGCAGGTCGTGCACGTCGCGCGAGACCGCGAGGATCGCCATCACCTCCGAGGCGGCTGTGATGTCGAACCCCGTCTCGCGCGGGTAGCCGTTCGCCCGCCCGCCCTGCCCGATCGTGATCTCGCGCAGGGCGCGATCGTTCATGTCGAGCGCGCGCTTCCAGGCCACCTGCAGGGCGTCGATCGCGTGTGGGTTGCCGTGCAGAATCGACGCGTCGAGCAGCGCGGCGAGCAGGTTGTTGGCGGCGCCGATCGCGTGGATGTCGCCGGTGAAATGGAGGTTGAGGTCCTCCATCGGCACCACCTGCGCCAGGCCGCCGCCGGCGGCGCCGCCCTTGATGCCGAACACCGGCCCGAGCGAGGGCTCGCGCAGACACAGGAGCGGCTCCTTGCCGATCGCGCCGAGGCCCTGGGTGAGCGACACCGCCGTGGTTGTCTTGCCCTCGCCCGCCCTCGTGGGCGTCACACCGGTCACGCAGACGAGCTTCCCGTCGGGGGCGTCGCTCAGGCGGTCCAGCACGGTCCGCGACACCTTCGCCTTGTGGCGGCCGTAGGGCTCGAACTCCTCCGGCAGGAGGCCCATCCGCTCGGCGATCCCCTCGATCGGAAGGAGCTCCGCCTCCTGGGCGATCTCGAGGCTGCTCTTCATCTGCTCTCTCCTCTCAGTGACTCACCGCGGCCGCGGCCAGCTCGGACACCAGCTTGTCCTCATAAAAGCGTTCCAGCGCGAACGGCGCAATCAGCTCCGGGGTCCGCTCGGTGGCGACGAGCTCGGCGAGCGTCCTGCCCACGATGGGCGCCGCCTTGAACCCGTAGGTGCCCCAGCCGGAGCTTACGTGGAAGCCCTCGACCTCGGTCTTGCCGAGGATCGGGCTGTAGTCGGGACTCAGGTCGCACAACCCGGCCCAGCTGCGCAGCATCCGCGCGCGCTCGAGCTGCGGGAAGAGCTCGAGGGTGTGGCGCGAGACCTCCTGGAGGAAGTTCAGCGTGCCCTGCATGCGGTAGGTCGTCCAGGGCTCGATCTCCGCGCCCATCAGAAACTCCCCGCGATCGGTCTGCGAGATGTAGACGTGCATCTGCGAGGAGACGATCACGACGTCGAGCAGCGGCTTGAGCGGCTCGGTCACGCACGCCTGAAGGATGTGCGTCGTGATCGGCAACTCGACCCCGGCCATGTCGCAGATCTGGCTGCTCCATCCCGCCGTGCAGTTCAGCACCGCGCCGGTGTTCACCCTGCCTCGGTTGGTCTGAACCGCCGAGACGCGACCGTTCGAGCGCTCGATCCCGGTGACCTCGGTGTACGGGTGGATCTCGGCGCCGCCGCGGTCGGCGCCGCGGGCCAGGCCCCACACCACGGCGTCGTGACGGATGATGCCGCCGGGCGGGTGGTAGAGGGCCCCCTGAATCGGATAGACGGCGTGAGGGTTGTCGACCTGCATCGCGGGCGCCAGCTTCTTGATCTCGTCGGGGTAGATCAGGCGCGAGTCGATGCCGTTGAGGCGGTTGACCTCGGCTCGGTTGGCCATCACGAACATCGCCCGGTCGGAATGCGCGAGCGTGAGATGCCCGCACTGCGAGAAGAGCAGGTTGAAGTCGAGCTCCCGCGACAGCCCCTCGTAGAGCTTCACGCTCGCGTCGTAGAAGCGAGCGCCCTCCGGGGTCTTGTAGTTCGAGCGCAGGATGGTCGTGTTGCGCCCCGCGGCGCCCGAGCCGATGTAGCTCTTCTCGAGGACCGCGACGTCCGTGATGCCGAGCTGGGCGAGGTAGTACGCGGCCGCGAGGCCGTGGGAGCCTCCGCCCACGATGACGACGTCGTAGGAGTCGCGCAGCTCCTGTCGCGGCCGCCACATGCGCCGTGTGCGGAAGAGGTCAAGCATGGATTTCGGCCTCGTCCTCGACCCGCGCGAGCGCGTCGACTCCCACCGGCGCCCCGCCCAGGTGGAGAGCGGCGTCCGACACCACGGTCCAGACGTACCGTCCGAGGGCCGCGCCGAAGAGCATCAGGTAGCGGTCCTCCGCCTCCCGCAGGATCGCCCCGGGCACGCGCGCGAGCGAACCGGGGCGGAAGCCGCGGACCGGCGTGACCTGCGGGCGCAGGTCGATCGCCGTGAAGCGAGCGAAAAGCTCACGCGCGAGCGGTCCGGCGATCGCCAGGGCGGCATGCGCGGTCGTGACGTCCACCACGCCGGCCGGGCCCCCCGACCGCGCCGGCCGCCTCCTCCAGGCGCCCGCGCAGGTCGGCCGTCGCCGCCGGCTCGCACAGCACCAACGCACGCTCGGGCGTGTACGGGCACCACCACGCGCCGCCGGCTCGGGCGGCCCGCCCGAGCTCGAGCCGCTCGCCGCGGGAGGCGACGGCCACGATCGCGGCCAGCTCCCGCGCGCTCGCCTGGATCTCGATCTTGCCGAGCGCGGAGCGATCCGCGAAGCCGACGGTCGCGCGGCACACCTCCCGCTCGCCCTCGGCTCCGTCGAAGGCCACCGCCACGTTCCACCCGTCGCGCCGCTCGATGCGTGCGCCCGCTGCGAGGGCCTCGCGCTCCATGGGGCTGCGCGCCACGGCGTGGGCGGAGGGGGTCAGGAACGCGAGGCTCAAGAGCGCAGCACCTCGCCGTCCGGGTCGTAGAACGGCTTCGTGACCACGCGCGCCCGCAGGCGCCGCCCGTCGTCCGAGATCGTGACCTCGGCGCCGTCCTTCGCCAGCGTGGCGGGCACCCAGGCCATCCCGATCACCTGTCCGAGCTGGGACGAGCGGCGCGCGCTCGTGACCTGGCCGACCTGCCCGTCCCCGGCGTCGGGGAGGACGGCGGCGCCCTCCGTCGGCACCTCGCCGTCGGCGACGGTGAAGCCGACGAGCGCCGTCTCGGGCGGTTCCTCCGCGGCGCGCTCGAGGGCCCACCTGCCGATGAAGTCCTGCTCCTTGTCCAGCTTCACGATCCACGGCATCGCGGCGCTGTAGGGCGTCGACTCCGAGTCAGTGTCCTGGCCCACGAGGATGTGCATCTTCTGGAGGCGCAGCATCCGCTGCGGCTCGAGGCCGAACGGGCGCACGCCGTACTCGGCGCCGGCCTCCAGCAGCGCGTCCCAGAGGTGCTCGCCGTGGGCGGCCGGGTAGTGGATCTCGTAGCCGACCTCGCCGACGAATCCGATGCGCAGTATCAGGCTGGGCACGCCGGCCACCTCGGCCTGCTTTCCGTCGAGGTAGGCGAAGGCCTCGCTCGAGCAGTCGACCTCGCTGACCTTGCCCATGATCTCTCGCGCGCGCGGGCCCGCGAGGTTCACCGCCGCCAGGCCCTGGGTCACGTCCGTCAGGTGCACGCCCAGGCGCCAGTCGGCGAGCCACCAGGAAAACCACTCGTAGACCGCGCCGGCGCCGCTCGAGGTGGTGGTCACGTAGAAGCTCTCGTCGTCGAGCCGGCAGATAGTGCCGTCGTCGATGATGCGCCCGGCGTCGCTCGTGATCACCCCGTAGCGGATGCGACCGGGCTTCAGGTTCGAGAACCGGTTCGGGTAGAGCCGGTCGAGGAACTCGCCCGCGTCCGGGCCGCGCACGATCAGCTTCCCGAGCGTAGAGACGTCGATCAACCCCGCGGCCTCGTGGACGGCGAGAGCCTCTCCGCGCGGGTCGCCGTAGTCGTAGGCTCGGCGCCAGTCGCCGGCCCACATCACGTTGGCGCCGAGCTCGCGGTGGCGGCCGTGGATCGACGATCGCTTCGCGGGCTCGAACGGCCGGCCGGCGAGGACTCCCATCGGCACCGCGTGCCAGGGCGGCCGGGCGGTGGTGGTGCCCACCTGCTCGAGGTCCTGACCCGTCTCGCGGGACATCAACCGCACGGCGGGGAGCTGGCACATGCGGCCCTGGCAGGGGCCCATGGTCGTGGTGGTGTACCGCTTCGAGAGCTCGATCGAGTCGTAGCCCTCCGCCACGCTCAGGTGGATGTCCTTGGCCGTCACGTCCTCACACAGGCAGGCGAAGCACTTGCCCTCCCTGTCGCTGGTCACGGGCTCCGGCACGGCCACCCCGGAGGACCCGGCGGGCCGGGCGTCGAGCCGCTCGCGGCCGGTCGCCGCGCGTGCGCGGGAGTCCGCGTCGCCGAGGCCGAGCGCGTGGGCGGCCTCGGCCCCCGCCACGGCACCGGATAGTTCCGCCGCCCCCAGGTCGCCGTCGCCCGCCACCTCGCCCGCGGCGAGCACGCCGTCCGGCAGCGCCGCGAGCGCGAAGAAGCCGCGATCGGGGTCATATGCGGTGCTCGCGCCGGCCTGGGACGGCAGCGATGTCGCGGGAGCGCCGCCGCCCGAGACCACGAGCAGGTCGCAGCCCACGATGCGCTCGGCGCCGTCGTCGCCGGGAACGCCGAGCACGACCCCCTGAACCTGCCCGCGCCCGCGGGCCTCGAGGACGCTGGCCCCGCGCAAGACCTCAACGCCATGGCGCACGAGGGCCTGGGCGGGGGCTGTCGCCCCGTCCGCGCGAAGGTCCGCAACGCAGGCCACCTCGACGCCGGCGTCCAGCAGCGCCAGCGCGGCGTGCAGGCCGCGGTCGCAGACCGTGGCAACCACGGCGCGCATGCCCGGTTTGACTGCGTAGAGGGAGATCAGGCGCCGGGCCCCGCCGGAGAGCATCACGCCGGGAAGGTCGTTGCCGGGGAACAGCAGCGGCTGCTCGATCGCGCCGGTGGCGTACACGTGCCGCTTCGCGCGAACCTGGTGGAGGGTGTCCTCCTGCCACACCGGCACGAGCCCGTCGAAGGCGCCGAGTGCCGGAGCGTTCACGAGCAGCTCCACGCCCGCGGCGCTCGCCCGTTCCGCCAGCTCGCGCGCGTACGCCCGTCCGCCCTCGCTCAGGAGACGCCCGCCGGGCTCCGATCCCTCGTCGGCGAGCACGACGTCGGCGCCCAGCTCGGCCGCCGCGCGGGCGGCCGCCAGGCCGGCCGCGCCGCCACCGACGACCAGCACGTCGGCGTGCCGACGGCGATAATCGGTGCGCCACTCGCGCTCGGGCTGGGTTCTCCGCAGCCGGCCGAGGCCGGCCGCGTGGCGCAGCACCTTCTCGTACAGCGGCCAGAGCCGGCGGGGGCGGATGAACGTCTTGTAGTAGAAGCCGGGCGGGGTGAACGGACCGCCCACCAGGTCCGTGGCCCGCATCACGTCGAAGTCGAGGGAGGGCGACGCGTTCATGTGCTCGACTCGCATTCCCTCGCGCACGGGCTCGGTGCAGGCCCGCACGCCGGGCGCGCCATCGACCTGCACGAGGCAGTTCGGGCACTGGCCGGCGCAGCACAGTAGTCCCCGCCGGCGGTGGTACTTGAAGCTGCGCGAGAAGGTGCGCTGGCCCGCGGCGTAGAGCGCGGAGCCGATCGTGTCGCCCTCCAGCGCCTCGACCGGCTTCCCGTCGAAGGTGAACCCGAGCGCGCGCCCGCGATCGAGGCGCTCGCCGGGTTGTGGCGGAAGGCGACTCACGGCAGCTCCGTGAAGAGCACGTCGTTCGACCGCGTGTCGCGCTCGGCCAGGAACCAGGCCCCGCAGCCGGAGCGGTGGAACCACCACTCGCGCTGAACGCCGGCGACGTTGCGTCGGAAGTAGTTGTACGCGCCCAGCTCGCGCTTGCCAGGGCGGGCCGTCGGGCGGGGGTTCACCTCGCCGCCGAAGCTGAAGTCGGTGACCTCGCGCGGGCCGCAGTTGGGGCAGGTCAGGACGTATGACATCGGCGCTGGGGCCTCACCTCGCGGCATCGTAGTACAAATAGGTTCAACTGTTAACAACGCCGTCGGCACCGGGGATCCAGCTCGTCCCGGCGAGCGGCACCCGCGCCATCGCGGCCGCCTCGACGCTGACCGCCACCAGATCCTCCGGCTCCAGATTATGGAGGTGCGACTTCCCGCAGGCGCGCGCGATCGTCTGTGCCTCGAGCACCATCGTGCGCAGGTAGTTGGCGAGCCGCCGCCCCCCCAGCTCGGGGTCGAACCGCGCGGCGAGGTCGTCGTCCTGGGTCGAGATTCCGGCCGGGTCGCGACCCTCGTGCCAGTCGTCGTAGTAGCCGGCGGAGGTCGCGATCTCCGCGTAGCCCTCCTCGTGCTGAGGCGAGTTGTCCCCCAGCGCCACGATCGCCGCCACGCCGATCGACGCGGCGTCGGCGCCGAGCGCGAGCACCTTCGCCACGTCGGCGCCCGACCGGATCCCGCCCGAAACCACCAGCTGCACGCGGCGGTGCATGTCGAGGTCCTGGAGCGCGTCGACCGCCGGCCGGACGGCCGCGAGGGTCGGGATTCCCACGTGCTCGATGAAGACCTCCTGCGTGGCGGCCGTGCCGCCCTGCATGCCGTCCAGCACCACCACGTCGGCGCCGGCCTTGACCGCGAGGGCGACGTCGAAGTACGGCCGCGTGGCGCCGATCTTTACGAAGATGGGCTTCTCCCAGTCGGTGATCTCCCGCAATTCGTGGATCTTGATCTCGAGGTCGTCCGGCCCCGTCCAGTCCGGATGGCGGCAGGCGCTGCGCTGGTCGATTCCCTTCGGCAGGTCGCGCATCTCGGCCACGCGGTCGGAGATCTTCTGTCCCAGGAGCACGCCGCCGCCGCCGGGCTTCGCACCCTGACCGACCACGATCTCGATCGCGTCGGCCCGACGCAGATCATCCGGGTTCATCCCATAGCGCGACGGCAGCAGCTGGTAGACGAGCACGCTCGAGTGCTCGCGCTCCTCGGGCGTCATGCCGCCGTCGCCGGTCGTCGTGCTCGTCCCGACCTGGCTCGCGCCGCGACCGAGCGCCTCCTTCGCCGGACCCGAGAGCGCGCCGAAGCTCATGCCCGCGATCGTGATCGGGATCTCCAGGTGGAGCGGGCGCGAGGCGTGGCGGTCGCCCAGCACGACGTCCGTATCGCAGCGCTCCCGGTAGCCCTCGAGCGGGTAGCGCGACATGCTGGCGCCGAGGAACAGGAGGTCGTCGAAGTGGGGCACGGCGCGTTTCGCCCCGAACCCGCGGATGTCGTAGATGCCCTCGCGCGCCGCGCGCTGGATCTCGTGGATCACGTTGCGGTCGAACAGCGCGGACTCGCGCAGCCCGGGACGCCAGCCCCGCCGCGAGGCGCGGCGCTCGAGCTCGTCGCGGGCCTTGCCGCGGGTGTCGAACTCGGTCATGCGCTAGTCCGTGCCCGCGTCGTCGACCTGGAAGTTGTAGAGGCGCCGTGCCGAGCCGTAGCGGCGGAACTCGGCCGGGTCGCAGTCGTCGATGCCGGCGCGCTGAAGTAGGTCGCGCAGCTCGGCGAGGTGCGATTCGTCCAGCTCCTTCTCGACGCAATCCGCCCCCAACCCGGCCACGTCGCCGCGCACGTACAGGTGCGCCTCGTAGATGGAGTCGCCGAGGGCGTCGCCGGCATCGCCGCAAACGACGAGGCGGCCCTTCTGGGCCATGAACCCGCTCATGTGGCCCACGGAGCCGCGCACCACGATGTTCACGCCCTTCATCGAGATGCCGCATCGTGCCGCGGCGTCGCCCCGTATCGCCAGCAGGCCTCCGCGCCCGCTGGCGCCGGCCGACTGGCTCGCGTTGCCGTCGACGACGACGGTCCCGGACATCATGTTCTCGGCTGCCCCGGTGCCGCAGTTGCCGTGCACGCGAACGACAGCCTGCTTGTTCATCCCCGCGCAGTAGTAGCCCACGTGGCCCTCGACCTCGACCTCGACCGGGGCGTCGATGCCGGCCGCCACTGCGTGCGCCCCGCGCGGGTTGAGCACGCGCCAGCGCCGCGGCCCGTCGCCGTCAACCGCGTGCAGCCCGGCGTTCAGCTCGCGCAGTGGCGTGTCCGCCAGGTCGATGGTCCTGACGGTCACGTCGGCCGGGCTCATCGCACCGGCGCCCGCTCCCAGACGTAGACCTGGCCGGGCTCGGGCTCCCAGACCGTCGCCTGCTCCGCACCGGGCAGAACGGCGATCGCCCGGTACTCGGACGCCATCGCCACCCAGTCGTCGGTCTCGGCCATCACGGCGGGCTTGCAGGCGATGGGGTCGCGCAGCACCGCGAAGCCGTCGGCCGTGCCGACCGCGAAGGTGTAGAAGCCGTCCAGCTCCTCGAGGCAGCCCTCGAGCGCCTGCTCGAGCGACGCCCCCTCGCGAAGCCTGTGGGTGAGGTACCCGGCGGCAACCTCGGAGTCGTTGTCCGTCTGGAACTCGATGCCCTGCCGCCGCAGCCAGAGCCTGAGGCGATTGTGGTTCGAGAGCGAGCCGTTGTGGACGAGGCACAGGTCGAGCCCGGTCGAGAACGGATGCGAGTGCTCCGTCGTAACACGGCTCTCCGTCGCCATCCGGGTATGCCCGAGGGCGTGGCTGCCCTGCATGTCCGCGAGCGCGAAGCGCTCGACGAAGCGGCGCGGCGACCCCTCCTCCTTGTAGATCTCGATCCTCTGGCCGGCGCTCATCACCCGCAGCTCCGGGTAGCGCTCGCGCAGCCACCCCTCCGCGGCCGCCGCCTCGGTCTCCACCACGAGCACCGCGTGGCTGGCGCGCACGTCGGCCTCGCCGGCGCCGAAGGCGGCCGCCAGCGCGTCGCGCACTCCGTCCCAGTCGTATCCTGGTGCGGGCTCGAGCAGGGAGACCTTGCACGAGCCGGCCGGTGCCGGATCACGGTAGAACGCAACGCCGGCGCTGTCGGGGCCGCGGTCGCTCAGCTGGAGCAGCATTTCGGCGAGGTGGCTGCCGAGGCGCTCACTCACGTCGAACGACTTCGAGAAAAGTCCAGCGATCCCACACATTTCGCGCGTCCGCGGCCGAGTGTAGGGGGGCCCCGCGCGCGCGCCCATGGTCCGGCGCGCACAATTCGCGCGAGCGGAATGTGCGCTTTACACATTGGCCCGGCTTCGGGAAGGGGATAGTTTGCCCGCCATGAACGGCCAGCCCTTCACCGCCCCCGAGTCGCGCGAGGACGTCGAGCGCTACATCCGCGAGCACGACGTCGAGTTCCTCTTTGCCCAGTTCGTCGACATGTACGGCAAGCCGAACGCGAAGCTCGTGCCCGCGCGCCTGCTCGACGGCCTGCTGAGCGAAGGCGCCGGCTTCGCTGGCTTCGCGGCGGGGGCGATCGGCCAGCAGCCAAACGACCCAGACCTGGCGGCGATGCCGGACATCACAACCCTCACGCCGCTGCCGTGGCGCCCCGAGGTGGCCCGCCTCGCATGCGACGTGCACGTGGAGGGCGAGGAGTGGCCCTATTGCCCGCGCACGATCCTGCGGCGGCAGCTCGAGCGCGCCCGTTCGCTCGGCTACGAGTTCATGCTCGGCACGGAGCTCGAGTACTTCCTCATCCGCAGGCGCGACGACGGCTCGATCGAGCTGGCCGACCCGCTCGACGACCTCGATCAGCCGTGTTACGACATGCGCGGCCTGACCCGCAACCTCGACTTCGTCTCCCAGGTCGCGCGCAACGTCACGTGGCTCGGCTGGAACAACTACGCCACCGACCACGAGGACGCGAACGGCCAGTTCGAGCAGAACTTCGACTTCGCGCCGGCGCTGACCACGTGCGACCGCGCGATCTTCTTCCGCTACATGGTGGAGTCGCTGGCGCAGGAGCGGGGCCTGCTCGCCACCTTCATGCCCAAGCCCTTCGACCACCTGACGGGCAACGGTGCGCACTTCCATATGAGCCTGTGGAAGGACGGCCAGAACCTCTTCGAGGTCGACCCCGCCGACGACCCGCGCGGGATGGGCCTCTCGGAGCTCGCCTATCAGTTCATCGGCGGGCTGAAGGCCCATGCGAGGGCCTACATCGCGGTCACCGCCCCGACCGTCAGCTCGTACAAGCGGCTGGTGGTCGGCACGCGGAGCGGCTCGAGCTGGGCGCCCGTGTATGTGAGCTATGGCTACAACAACCGCACCCAGATGCTGCGCGTGCCGGCGCCCGGGCGGGTCGAGGATCGGACGGTCGACGGCTCGTGCAACCCCTACCTGGGCGCCGCCGTGGTGCTGGCCGCCGGCCTCGACGGGATCGAGCGGCAGCTCGACCCGGGCGACGCGACGACCGAGCTCAACATCCACGAGCTGTCCGAGGCACAGCGTGCCGACCTCGGTATCGAGCTCCTGCCGGCCAACCTGCTCGACGCGACCCGCGAGCTGGAGCGCGACGACGTGCTACGCGCCGCGCTCGGGCCGGCCCGCGGCGAGGACTACGTCGACTACTTCGTACGCACCAAGCAGGCCGAGTTCAAGGAGTGGCACGACCGGGTGTCTCAATGGGAGATCGACCGCTACCTGCAGCTGTTTTGACGTGCGGCGGCTCCGGCGGATCAGCTGGCCCTCGGCTCGATGTTCTGGTTGACCCGGAAGAGGTTGTCGGGGTCATAGGTCGCCTTGACGCGCGAGAGGCGGTCGTAGTTGTCGCGGTAGCTGGCGCGGACCCGCTCCTGGCCCTCGTCCATCATCATGTTCACGTAGGCGCCGCCGGCCGCGTACGGGTGCAGGGCCTCGAAGTAGTCGATGGTCCACTGCCGGACCGCGCCGACGTTGGCCGGGTCGGGATCGACGCCCGCGAACACCGAGCCCCAGCGCGCGTCGCGATAGCTCCACGCGGTCTCGGACGGAGCCACGTCGTGGGCGGCGCCGTCGACGGGGTACATGTGCATCATCGACTTCATCGTCGGCATCTCGGCGCCGAATCGGGCATGGATCTCGACGGCGTCATCCGGGATCTCCTTGACGAAGTCCGCGCGCCAGTACCACTGGTCGCCGTGCGGATAGAGCCCGTCGAAGGCGCTCTGCAACGCCGAATGCGGCATCGCGTGAACGCCGTGCATGAGCGGCTCGGGCACGGCGTCGAGGAGCGGGGCCATCGCCTTCGCCGCGTCCTCCTCGCCGCCGACGTAGCACCAAACGACGCCGCATACCTTGCGCAGGTGAATCTCCTCGGGGAAGGGCGGCGCCGGCGGCACGGTATGGAACGCGAAGAAGCCGTTCAGCTCGCGGGGGGCGTTCGGCAGGAACTCCCGGTACGCCGAGAGCACCTCGGCGCTCAGCTCGACGGGCCAGAAGGTGGGGCCGCCGAAGACCGTGCCGACCCGGTGGAGCCGGAACAGGAACGAGGTCACCACGCCGAAGTTGCCGCCGCCGCCGCGGATCGCCCAATAGAGGTCGGGGTGCTCGTCGGCGCTCACGCGAACGCGCTCGCCGCTCGCCAGCACCAGCTCCGCCTCGAGCAGGTTGTCGATCGTGAGGCCGAACTTGCGCGTCAGGTGGCCGATGCCCCCGCCGAGGGTGAGACCTCCGACTCCGGTCGTGGAGATGATCCCGCTGGGCGTGGCCAGTCCGTGCTCGTTCGTGGCGCGGTCGACCTGGCCCCAGGTGGAACCGCCGCCGACCCGGACCGTGCGCGCCTCGGGGTCGACCCGAACGTCGCTCAGGGGCGACAGATCGATGACGACGCCGTCGTCGCAGGTCCCGAGCCCGGCGCCGTTGTGTCCACCGCCGCGGACGGCGAGGACCAGGTCGCGGTCGCGGGCGAAGGCAACCGCCTTGACGACGTCGTCGGGACTCGCGCAACGGGCGACCAGCGCGGGCCGCCTGTCGATCATCGCGTTGTAGACCTTGCGCGCCTCTCCGTACTCGGCGTCCTCGGGGCCGATCAGCTGTCCGCCGAACGCGCTCCCGAGCTCCCGACGTGCCGCATCCGCGGCGCTGGCCAACGTGCTCATCCTGTCTCCTCTCGATCGGAATCCTTACTCACTAGGCGTGAATCGCGACGGAACAGTTGTGCCGCCGGCGCCGCAGAGGTTCAGAGGGACCAGCGGGGCGGCGCCTCGCCGGGAGGCGCATAGGAGCAGAACCGGCCCGTGCGGATCGAGGCCGTCAGGTGCTCCGCGAGCCGAGGCGACTCCTTGTCGATCAACTTGATCGCGGTCCTGATCGCCTTCGTCACGTTCACTCGGGCCCGCTCCGCGGGCGACGCCAGCGGCCTGTCGCGTCCGCCGAGCCCCGCCGCCCGGGCGAGCTCCTCCACCAGCGCGTCGATCTCCTCCTCGAGCCCCGCGGCCCGCTCGTCGTCGGCGAAGCGCCGCGCCTCGTCGAGGTCGCTTCGCAGATCCTCCAGCCGGCGTCGGTACTCCTCCCTGGCGCGCGGGTCGAGCAGCGGGCCGAGGTCGGCCGGCCGGGCCCCGCGCAGGCCGTCGCCGACGACCTCGGCGCCGCCGGTGGGCGACCCGTCCGCCGCGGCGACGAGCTCGAGCACGTGAACGTCAACTCCCGGAGCGGTGAGGAGGAAGGCGATGTACCGCAGGCCCTTGACGTCCCGAAGCCGCATCGTCGTACCTCCATAGGCGATCGTCCAGAACTCGCCCTCGCGCCCAAACCGGGTCTCGGTACCGCTCGTCTCGGGCTTCACGGCGGCCACGCGGCGGAGAACGCCCTTCAGGTCGAGGTCCTCTCCGAGCCGGCGGGCCTCCTCGAGCAACGCGGCGGCGCGCTCGGCGTCCCCCTCGCGCGAGCGCGCGAGGAGCGCCCGCGCGTACTCCAGCAGCACTCGTGCGCGCATCGCCCTGGCGCCCAGCAGCTCGCAGCGGGCGAGCGCCGTCTCGAAGTGACCCTCCGCGTCCTCCCACCGCTCGAGCATCGCCGCGAGCATCGCGAGCCGCAGGGCGACCGGTCCGAGCGGCTGCTGACTCAGGGAGACGGCGTTGCGGTCGGCGAACGGCAGCAGGAGCTCATACAGGGGCCGTGCGTGACGATCGTCGCCGACGACGACGCAGGCGTGGGCGAGGGCGGAGAGCCGGAGGAGCCAGAACCCGTCCCTCGGTATGTCGTCGAAGCCGCTGCCGGCATGCCGGGCGATCTCCGCGGCGGCCGTGCTGCGATCGTCGCGCTCGGCCGCCGCCAGCGCCTCGCGCCACCGAGGGACCCACATGTAGCGCTCGCCGTGGTCGGCGATCTCGGGCCAGTACTCGTCGAGGCGGCCCTGTGCCCACCGGATCGCGACCATCTGTGCGTACTCGTAGATGTAGGTGGCGTACTCGCTGTGCCGGAGTCGCGCTATCCGGAGCGCCTCGCGCGCGTGCCGCTCGGCGTCGTCAAACCGCCCGTCGAGCGTCGCGCGAATGACCTGAAGGCAGACGCCGTGCCAGCGGTAGAACGGCTGCTGGATCCGCTCGGCCAGCCCAGTCATGGCCGCGATCTCGGCGTCGACGCCCGGGCCGTCGCAGAGCTCGAGGAAGCAATGGAAACGGGCATTGTGTGCGAGGAAGGCCAGCTCCTGGTTGCCCAGCTCGGCGGCCACCGCGAGCATCTCCTCAGTCTTGTCGAGCCGCTCCCCGACCATCTCGAGCGCTCCAAGGGCCCAGTGACGCGCGTGCAGGGCCGTGACCAGCGCCGCGGAGTCCTCGAGCCGCCGCGCCATCTCGATCGCCTCGGTGCTCACCTCGAGCCGCCGCTCCACCTCGTTCGTCGAGTACATCTCGACCGCGAGGTGCGCGAGCACCCGCGCGCGGAGCGGGCCGTCCTCGTCCGGAAGCGCGGCGAGCGCCTCCTCGAGCAGCCCGATGCCGGTCTCCCCCGCCTCGAAGCGAGCGAACAGCAGGAAACCCCCCAGCCCGATTACGTAGCCGAGGGCGGCGCGCGCCAGCATTTGGCCGTCGCCCAGGCGGCGAGCGAGCTCCGCGGCCTCCTCGAAGCTCGTACGCGCCGCACGCGTGTCGCCGGCCCGCCAGCGGGCGTCTCCCAGGCGCAGGAGAAGCTCGCAGCGGCGCTCCCGCGAGACCTCGTCCGCCGCGCCGAGCAGCTCGAGCGCCCGCTCATAGTGCACCCCCGCCTCCTCGTAGGCGAGGATTCTCGCGGCGCGGTCACCCGCCCGCACCAGGTAGTCGATCGCGGCCGCCGCGTCACCCACCGGCGCCGCGAGGGCCAGGTGGTTGGCGATCTCCGACAGGTGGCGGATCGAGATCGTTCCGATACAGCTCCTCGAGGACCGCGCCGATGGTCTGATGGAGCTCGAGGCGCCGTCGTCGGGGACAGGTCGTCGTAGAGCGTCTCGCGGACGAGCTCGTGCACAAAGGCGTATCGCCTTGGAATGGCCGGATCCTCGACGATCACACCGGCGTCCCCGGCCTCGGCGAGAACGTCGAGGAGGCGCGCGACGCCCACCCGGCTCGTACGTTCGAGCACGCGGAGGTTGAACTCGCGGCCGATTACGGCGGCCACGCGGAGCACCGCCGACCGTCTCGTCGGGCAGGTCGGCCATGCGACGCCGCAGGAGGGTTCGAACCTCGTCCGGGACGCGGCCAATCCGATCCAGGACCGGGTCGTCTTCGGCCAAGCCGTCGTGCGCGACCAGGCGCACCACCTCGCCGAGGAAGAACGGATTGCCGCCGGTGAGCGCGTGGATGCGCGCCGCCAGCGAGCGGGAGGCCTCGCGGCCCGCGACGCGGGCCAGAAATGCCTCCACATCGCGGACGCTCAACCCCTGAAGCGAGATACGGGTCGCGCGAGCGAATCAGGTCGGCGAACGACTCGCGGTGTTCGCGCAGGCGTACCTCGCGGTCGCGGTAGGAGCCGACGACCAGGATGGGGGCGTCGGCGATCGCCTCGCTGACGAATCGGAGCAGGACGAGCGACGGGGCGTCGGCCGCGTGAAGGTCGTCGAGGACGATCAGGAGCGGCCGGGGGCGCGCGGCGTCGACGAGGAACTGTCCCGCCGTATCGAACAGGCGGAAGCGCACCGTCTCCGGATCCTCCGATCCGCCGGCGGCGGCGGCGAATCGCTCGACGTCGCCGCCAAGAGCGCGTACCGCCTGGATCCAGGGCCAGTAGGCAGGCGCGCCCCCCTCCTCCCAGCAGCGCCCGGCCACCGCCCTCCAGCCGCGATCGCCGGCCTCCCGGGCGAGCTCCTGCATCAGACGCGTCTTGCCGATGCCCGGCTCGCCACTCAGCAGGACCAGGCGCCCGCGCCCATCCTGAGCCTCGTCGAGCGCGGCGCGGAGCTCGTGGAGCTCTCCCGTCCTCCCCACGAAGGGGCGCCCGGACACGCGCGGCGAGGAGATCGCTGTGGGGGCGAGCTTGTCGCTCATCGTGGCTCCAAGTCTCTTCGTCCTCGGACGGCCTGTCCAGGTATGCGGACGCGCCGGGCCGGCCTCGCATTCCCGCCCTCTATGCGACGAGCCCCGCCGGCCGCGGGGCTCGTCTCAGTCTCGGATCTGCTCGCGGCGCTACTCGCGGGCTTCGCCTTCGGGCGCCGGCGGGGCGTCCGGGATCTCCGGCAGCACGTCGGGATCGTCGGGCAGGTCGCCCGGGCCGGACGGCTCCTGGGGCGCGGGCTGGTCCGAGCCCTCGCCCTCGCCGCGCCCTCCACCGACGCCCACGGCCTCGCGCTGGCGTGGCTTCATGACCGTGATCTTCATCTCCTTGACGTCGCCGTCGGTGGACTCCGCGAGCTTCGCCCGCTCGTCGTCGCTCAGGCGATCGATCTCCACGGTCGAGCCCGGCGGCATCGACTGCGAGAGCACCTCGTCCGCCAGCGGATCCTCGATGTAGCGCTGGATCGCCCGACGCAGCGGACGGGCGCCCATTGCGGGGTCCCAGCCCTCCTCGACCAGGAAGTCCGCCGCGCCGCCGGTGAGGTTGAGCGACAGCTCGCGCTCCGCCAGCGACTCGCGAATCCGCTTGAGGAGAAGGTCGACGATCTCGGTGATCTCCTCCTTGGTGAGCTTGTGGAAGACGATGACCTCGTCGATCCGGTTGAGGAACTCGGGCCGGAACACCTTCTTGAGCTCGCCCATGATCCGGTTCTTCATGTCCTCGTAGGTGATGCCGGTCTCGTCGCCGACCGTGAACCCGATGCCGGTGTTCTTGGCGATCTCCGACGCGCCCACGTTCGAGGTCATGATCACGATCGAGTTGCGGAAGTCGACCGTGCGGCCCTGCGCGTCCGTGAGCCGGCCGTCCTCGAGGATCTGGAGCAGGATGTTGAAGACGTCCGGGTGCGCCTTCTCGATCTCGTCGAGCAGGAGCACGCTGTACGGCTTGCGCCGCACGGCCTCGGTGAGCTGGCCGCCCTCGTCGTAGCCGATGTAGCCGGGCGGGGAGCCAACCAGCCGGGACACGGAGTGCTTCTCCATGTACTCCGACATGTCGATGCGCACCATCGCGTCCTCGTCGCCGAACAGGAACTCCGCGAGCGTGCGCGCCAGCTCGGTCTTCCCGACGCCGCTCGGGCCCAGGAAGATGAACGAGCCGGTCGGGCGCTTCGGGTCCTTGAGCCCGGCGCGGGAGCGGCGGATCGCCTTCGACACGGCCTCGATCGCCGCATGCTGGCCGATCACGCGCTTGTGGAGCTCCTCCTCCATGCGCATGAGCTTCTGCGTCTCGGCCTCGGTCAGCTTGAACACCGGGATGCCGGTCCACATGGAGACGATGTCGGCGATCGCCTCCTCGCCGATCTCGGGCCGCTCGCCCGACTCGCCCGAGCGCCACTGCTCCTCGAGCTCGCGCTTCTTGTTCGTCAGCTGGCGCTCCTGGTCGCGCAGGTTCGCGGCCTTCTCGAACTCCTGCGCCTCGATCGCCGCCTCCTTGTCGCGCCGCGTGGTCTCGATCTCCTCCTCGAGATCGCGGTAGACCGGCGGGGCGGTCATCGACTTGATCCGCGCCCGGGACGCGGCCTCGTCGATGAGATCGATTGCCTTGTCCGGCAGGAAGCGGTCGGAGATGTAGCGGTCGGCCAGCTCGGCCGCCGCGGCGAGCGCCTCGTCGGTGATGCCGACGCGGTGGTGCTGCTCGTAGCGGTCGCGCAGTCCCTTGAGGATCTGAACCGTCTCCTCGGTGGAGGGCTGATCCACGCGGATCTGCTGGAAGCGGCGCTCGAGAGCGGAGTCGCGCTCCAGATACTTGCGGTACTCGTCCAGCGTGGTGGCGCCGATCGTCTGCAGCTCGCCGCGGGCAAGCGCCGGCTTGAGGATGCTTGCCGCGTCGATGGCGCCCTCGGCCGCACCCGCGCCGACGAGATTGTGCAGCTCGTCGATGAACAGGATGATGTCCCCGCGCTGGGTGATCTCCTTCATCACCTTCTTGAGCCGCTCCTCGAACTCGCCGCGGTACTTCGAACCCGCGACCAGCGCGGCCAGGTCGAGCGTGTAGATCTGCTTGTTCTTGAGCAGCTCGGGCACCTCGCCGCTCGTGATGCGCTGGGCCAGGCCCTCCACCACCGCGGTCTTGCCGACGCCCGGCTCGCCGATCAACACCGGGTTGTTCTTCGTGCGGCGCGAGAGGATCTGCATGATCCGCTCGATCTCGGTCTCGCGGCCGACGACGGGGTCGAGCTTGGCCTCGGCCGCCAGCTTGGTGAGGTTGCGGCCGAACTGGTCGAGCAGCTTGGACGACTTCTTGCCCTCGCCCGGCGGCCCAGCGCCCGCGGCGGCGCGGCCCTGGCGCCCACCCGGGCCGGACAGCATCCGAATGACCTCGTTCCGGATCTTCTCGGAATCTGCGTCGAAATCGAGCAGGATGCGCGCCGCCACGCCCTCGTTCTCGCGCACGAGGCCGAGCAGGATGTGCTCGGTCCCGATGTAGTTGTGGCCCAGGCTCAGCGCCTCGCGCAGCGCCAGCTCCAGCACCTTCTTCGCCCGCGGCGTGAAGGGGATCTGGCCCGAGGTGACCTCCTCGCCGGAGCCGACGATGCGGACCACCTGGGCGCGCACCCGCTCCACGGTGATGTCCAGCGACTCGAGGACGCGCGCTGCGAGCCCCTCCTCCTCACGCAGCAGCCCGAGCAGGATGTGCTCGGTTCCGATGTAGTTGTGCTTGAGAATCCGAGCCTCTTCCTGGGCGAGGACGACCACCTGCCGGGCCCGTTCGGTGAAGCGCTCAAACACGGCTTGCTCTCTATCTGTCGGGTTCGTCGGGGCGGGTGTTTCCCGTTCCTTTCCCTACAGATCGAACGAGAAGGCCAATCGGATGAGACAAGGGTGTGGGACCACCGGCCACCGAGCCGAGTCTACCAACGCCCCCCAAGCCGATTTTCGGCTTAACCGAGCCGTAAATGCCGGTGCCGCCGGGGTATTCGGCTACGCTGGCCCATCGTGACTCGCGTCCTCGCCTCGATTGCGACCGCACTGGCCCTGCTTTTTGGCGCCGCTGGCTGCGGGGAGGACTCGAACGACGAGTTCAAGGATCAGTACAACGAGGCGCTCCGGCCGCTGAGCTCGCTCGGGGATGAGGTCGTGTCCACGCTCACCGAAGAGGGACGGTCGGACCCGGCACTCGCGCGCCAGCTCGAGAAACTCGCGGGGCGCGCCGAAGCGACGCGCAAGAACCTCTCCGAGCTCGAGCCACCTGAGGAGGCCGCCGATCGGTACGACGAGCTGCTCGGAGCCTTGAAGCAGTCGGTGGCCGATCTTCGGGCCGTTGGGGAGTCGGCAAGGGAAGGCGATCCGGTCGAGGCCCAAGAGGCGACCCAGGCCCTCGTGGAGAGCGGTGAGGAGCTTCAGCAGGCCGAGACGGCCTTCCGGAACGCCGTCGACGGCTGAACCGCGGCTTCAGCTTCGCATCGCCGGGAACAGCACGACCTCGCGGATCGAGGTGCGGCCGCTCAGGATCATCACCAGGCGGTCGATCCCGACGCCGATGCCGCCCGTGGGCGGCATCCCGTGCTCCAGCGCGCGCACGTAGTCCTCGTCGTACGGTTGGGTCTCCTCGTCCCCGGCCGCCTCGTCCGCGCGCTGCTGCTCGAAGCGGGCGCGCTGCTCCACGGGGTCGTTCAGCTCGGTGAACGCATTTGCGAACTCCATCCCGGCGGCGAAGCACTCGAAGCGCTCGACGAGCCCGGGCTGGGAGCGATGGTCCTTCGCGAACGGCGACAGCTCCTTCGGGTAGTCGAGGACGAAGGTGGGGCTCACGAGCTCCGGCTCGACCCGCTTCGACAGCAGCGCGTCCACCCTCTTGGCCCAGGTGCCCTCGCCCGGCAGCTCGTCCTTCTCGATGTCGATGTCGGTCTTCTCCCTGATGGCTTCCCGCAAGGTCAGCCGACGCCACGGCGGACTGAAATCGATCGGCCCCTCGTAGCCGACGTCCGCCGCCACGTGGGCGATCAGCTCCTCGAGTCGTCGCGCGATGTCCTCATAGTCCGCATAGGCCTCGTACCACTCGAGCATCGTGAACTCCGGGTTGTGCTTGTGGGAGAGACCCTCGTTGCGGAAGTCCTTGCCGATCTCGTAGACGCGCTCGAGCCCGCCGACGATCAGCCGCTTGAGGTAGAGCTCGTCGGCGATCCTGAGGAAGAAGTCGCGGTCGAGGGCGTTGTAGTGGGTCACGAAGGGTCGCGCCAGGGCGCCGCCGTAGAGCGGCTGGAGGATCGGCGTCTCCACTTCCATGAAGCCCCTGTCGTCGAGCCAGCGCCGGATCGCCGTCACTACCGCGCTGCGCAGGATGAACAGCTCGCGAATCTCCTCGTTCGCGATGAGGTCGAGCTCGCGGTGGCGGTAGCGCGTCTCCACGTCCTCGAGCCCGTGGAACTTCTCGGGCGGGGGGCGCAGCGACTTGGCGAGCAGGGTCCAGCGGCTCGCCCTGAGGCTGAGCTCGCCGCGGCGCGACTTGAATGCGGTGCCGTCGATCCCGATCAGGTCGCCCAGATCGAGCGACGTCAGCGTGTCGAATGCCTCCTCGCCGAGGACGTCGCGCTTTGCGTGCACCTGGAGCTTGCCGCTGCGGTCCACCAGGTCGAGGAAGGCGGCGCCCCCATGGCCGCGCCGGGCCGCGAGCCGACCGGCGATCCGGTAAACCGCGTCCGTCTCCTCACCCGGCTGCAGGTCGTGGTGGGCGGCGTGCACATCGGCGATCGGGGTGACGCCGCCGAACTCGTGCGGAAAGGGATCGATGCCCCGCTGGCGCAGGCGCTCCAGCTTGGCGCGCCGGTCATCCACGGGCGGGAACCCTATGTGACGTCCCCTGAGGCGCGCGCTAGGAGCGCTCGATCTTTGTGATCTTGAGCTTGCGCGCGGGGCCGCGCGGCACAGGGACCGTGACGGTCTCGCCGCGCTTGTGTCCGAGAAGGGCCTTGCCGACCGGCGACTCGTTCGACAGCTTGCTCTCCGACGGATCGGCCTCGGCGGATCCGACGATCCTGAACTTCGTCGACTTGTCGGTCTTCTGGTCCTTCACGTGGACGGTGGCGCCGACGCTGACGACGTCCGTGTCCACCGACTTCGCGTCGATGATCCGCGCGTTGCGCAGCTGCTCCTCGAGGTCGGAGATCTGCTTCTCGAGCATCGCCTGCTCGTTCTTGGCGTCGTCGTACTCGGAGTTCTCGGCGATGTCGCCGAACTCGCGGGCCTCCTTGATCCGCTCGGCCACCTCGCGCCGGCGGGCGCCCCGTAGGTGCTCGATCTTGGCCTTCAGCTCCTCGAGGCCTTCGGACGTTAGGACTGTTTCGCGCGTCGCCATAAAGAAACCCCCCGCTTGTTACGGACCCGGAGGGACCGGGCAGTGTAGCAGCGCGCACAGCCTCTGCTAAGGGGTTTCTTCAGGCTGCCAGGGCCGGTTCGCCGTGGCCGATCGCGGACAGCGCCTCGCGCGCGTACGCGGTCGTCGGTGCCGACACGAGGGGCTGCGTCTCGTGCTTCGCGACCCGGAGCCGCTCGGCGTACCAGGGGTAGAACTTCCGCAAGTAGCGACCCGCGCGATCGACGCCGAGATGCCGCTCGGCGCACCCGATCACCCAGCGGAGCTCGGCCGCGACCTCGGCCGGCGTCGGTTCGCCCCGGTAGAGGCCCAGGAGCCTGCCGAATCGCCACGGGTTGCCGAGCGAGCCCCGGGCCAGCATCACCGCCTGGGCGCCGCTTTCCTCGAAGCCTCGGAGCGCGCGCTCGTCCGAGGACAGTCCCCCGGACACCAGCACCGGCACGCTGAGCGATTCGACGAGCTCGCGCGCGAGCGCGTAGTCGGGCGCGCCCGAGTGCCGCTGGGAGGCGTGCCGGGGGTGGAACGCGATGCCGGCCACGCCCGCCTCGTCGACGAGGCGCCCGGCCAGGTCGAGGCCGTCCCGATCGCCGGGCTGGTGCCCGGGCCGCAGCTTCACGGTCACGGGCAGCCCGGCCCCCTCGCGCGCGGCCCGAGCGATCGCCACGGCTCTGTCCGGATCGGCGAGCAGCGCCGCGCCGGCGCCAGTCCGACACACCTTCCTGACCGGACAGCCCATGTTGAGGTCGACCAGGTCGGCTCCCGCCTCCGCGGCCATGGCGGCGGCCTCTCGCATCACCGCGGGGTCGTGGCCGAAGAGCTGGATCGCCACCGGATGCTCGTCCGGGTGGATGCGCAGGAACTCGCGCACCGTCCGCGCGTTGCCGTGGGCGAGCCCGAAGCTCGACACCATCTCCGAGAACACGAGCCCCGCACCGAAGCGCTTGGCCTGAAGCCGCACGAACCAGTTGCCTATCCCGGCGAGCGGCGCGAGCACGACTCGGTTCCGGATCTCGATCCCGCCGATGATCCAGGGGTCCGTGAGCCGCCTCATGACACCGCCGTCCTCAGCCTCGATTTCGTTCCCAGATCAGCTTCAGGCCGGTCAGGGTCAGCAGGTCGTCGACTTCGTCGATCTCCTTGCAGAAGGGGACTATCGGCTCGGCCAGGCCGCCGGTGGCGAGACTCGTCGCCTCCTCCCCGAGCTCCTCGCGCACGCGCCGGATGATCGCGTCCACCTGCCCCGCGAAGCCGTAGATGACGCCCGACCGGAGCGCCGCGGCGGTGTTCTTGCCGATCACCCGCTCCGGGGGCTCGAGGTCCACCTTGAACAGTCGCGCCGCCCGGGCCGCGAGCGCCTCGATCGAGATCTCGACTCCCGGGGCGAGCACGCCACCGATGTAGTCGCCCGCAGCCGAGACCACGTCGAAGTTGGTGGAGGTGCCGAAGTCGGCGACGATACAGGCGCCGCCGACCCGTTCGTAGGCGGCCACGGCGTTCACGAGCCGGTCGGCGCCGACCTCGTGCGGGTTGTCCGTTCGGATCGCCATCCCCGTCTTGAGCCGTGGTCCGACGAGCTGCAGCGCACCGTCCAGGTAGCGCTCGGAGAGTCCCTCGTACTCGTGACCGAGCACCGGCACCACGTACGAGACGATCGCGGCCTCGACGTCGCGGAACCCGAGGTCCCTCAGCCCCAGCAGGTTGGAGAGGTTGGTTGCGAGGGTGTCCGCGGTGGCGTCGCGGTCCGTGTGGACGCGCCAATGCTCGACGAGGTCGTCCCCGCCCCACATTCCGACGTGCGTCTGAGTGTTGCCGACGTCGATCGCGAGCAGCACTCGGGGGAGACTATCCGCGCTCGAGCGGAGCCCCCATCGCGTGGAATCCGCCGTCCACGTGCACGATCTCGCCGCTGATTCCCCGCGACCAGTCGGAGAGCAGGAAGCAGACCGTGTCGGCGACCGGCGAGGGATCGGAGGGGTCCCAGCCGAGCGGCGCCTGCTGTTGCCACAGGCCGGCCAGATTGTCGAAGCCCGGGATGCCGCCGGCGGCAGGCGTCTCCACGGGACCGGCGGAAACCAGGTTCACGCGAACCCCGGCCGGACCCAGGTCGCGCGCGAGGTAGCGGGAAACCGACTCCAGGGCCGCCTTGGCGACTCCCATCCAGTCATAGACCGGCCAGGCCACCGAGCCGTCGAAGTCCATGGCCACGAGCGAGCCGCCGTCGCCCTGCATAAGCGGCGACAGAGCCCCCGCGAGCGCCTTGAACGAATACGCCGACGTGCGAAAGGCGACCTCCGCAGACTCCGGCGGAGCGTTCATGAACTGACCGCCGAGAGCGTCCCCGGGAGCGAACGCGATCGCGTGCAGCGCCCCGTCGATCCCGCCCCAGCGTTGCTCGAGCTCCGCGACGAGCGCCTCGAAGTCATCGGCGCTGTTGACGTCCAACTCCAGGACGTCCGGCGGGGACGGCAGTCCCTTGGCCGACCGCTCGGTCATGCGCCTCGTCCGTCCAAAGCCGGTCAGCACGATCTCCGCGCCCGCCTCTTGAGCGCGCTCGGCCACGGCGTAGGCGATGCTCCCCTTCGTAAGCACGCCCGTTATGAGCAGGCGCTTGCCGTCGAGCATCAAATGAGAACGGGCTCGGCGGCCGTCCGCGGCTCCTCCACGGGCGGCGTGGTGCCGCTGCGTTTCCAGACGAGCTCGACGGTGACCCTGAGGACGAGCTTCTCGCGCTGGTTCATCACCCTCCAGCGCGTCTCCACGAGCCCGTGCTCGCTGTCAAGGGCGGTCTTGGAGGTGACCTCGCCGTCGACGTGGATCGTGTCGCCGATCTTCACCGGCTGCTTGAAGACTGCGTCGCCAACGCGGCGCAGGGCCACCACGCGCTCGGGATCGAGCGGCACGAGGCCGGCGGCGTAGGACAGCACGAGCAGGCCGTGGGCGATTCGTTCGCCGAAGCGGCTGCCGGCCGCCCACTCGGCGTCGGTGTGCTGGGGGTGCGTGTCGCCCGTCAGCGTGGCGAAGCCCGTGATGTCCGCCTCGCCGATGGTCCGGCCGCGGGTTGTGAAGCGCTCGTCGGCCGCGAGCTCGTCGAAGCTCTTCTCGAAGGTGGTCATGCGGAAGCCGTCCCCTCCCCGCCTCGAATCCGGCTGGTCAGCGAGCTGAGAAATGCCGCGGCCGCGCGGCGGTGCCCCTCGGCCGACGGGTGGAAGCCGTCCTCGGCGAAGGCGGCGCGCAGGCGGGCGACCGGATGATCGAAGCCCTCGAGCAGCACGACGCCGTGCCGACGGGCGGCCGCTCGACACGCGGCGTTGATCTTGCGCATGCCCTTCTCCACGCGGGCGCGAGAGCGGGGCCGCAGATCGAGGAAGCGCGAGATGTCGGGATAGGTCGCGGTCAGGATCTCGACGTGCGGCGCGCCGTGGCGCAGGCGGGCGAACATGCGTGACAGGCGCACCCCGTACGCATCCGGGTCGGGACGCGTGGAGTCGAGAACGTCGTTCGCGCCGCACACCAGGGTGACGAGGTCGGGCCGCAGCTCGACCGCGCGCGGCAGCTGCTCGCGCTCCACCTGCTCGCTCGTCGCGCCCACAACGGCCACGTTCTCGTAGCGGACGCCGGGGCCCAGCGCGTCCGCCAGCTCGTCGGGCCAGCGCGGCTTCCCGGGCTCGAAGCCGGCCGTGAAGCTGTCTCCCATGGCGACGTAGGTGGTCACGTCGTCAGAGGGGAATGTTCCCGGGGCCGTTGCCGTAGCGGCCCGCCAGCGAGAGCGCCGCCAGCGCGCCCGTGAGCCGCTCACGTGTCTGGGTCGGCTCGACCAGCTCGTCCACGAACCCCTCGGATGCCGCGACCTCGGCCGTCAGGTGCTCGTCGGCGTACTCGTCCGCCAGCCGATCCCGCTCCGCCTCGGGGTCGTCGGCGGCCGCGATGTCGCGCCGGTGCACGATGCCCACCGCCTGCCTCGGACCCATGATCCCGATCTCGGCGCTCGGCCACGCGAGCACGAGGTCGGCGCCGAGGTCGCGCGAGTTCATCGTGATGTACCCGCCGCCGTAGGCCTTGCGGACGACGACCGTCACCTTGGGCACGACCGCCTCGGCGAAGGCGTGCAGCAGCTTGGCGCCGTGACGGATCACGCCGAGGCCCTCCTGCTTGGTGCCCGGCAGGAAGCCCGGCGTGTCCACGAGGACCACGAGCGGCAGGCCGTACGAGTTGCAGGTCCGAACGAACTTCGCGGCCTTCTGCGCGCCCGCGGCGTCGATCACGCCTCCGAGGAACCACGGCTGGTTCGCGATCACGCCCACCGGGCGCCCCTCGATGCGGCAGAACGCGGTGACCATGTTGCGGGCCCAGCGCTCGGCGACCTCGAGCAGCTCCCCGTCGTCCACGAGCCGCCGGATCACGTCGCGAATGTCATACACCCGACGCGCCGCCTCGGGGACCACGGCCGCCGGGTCGCCGCCGACCGGGTCGGCCGGAGGCGCGTGCGGCGGGGTCTCACCGGCGCGCTGGGGGAGAAAGGCGAGGAGGTCGCGAACGAGTCGGGTCGAGTCGAGGTCGTCCTCGGCCACGAACTGGCAGACACCGTTGCGCCCGTGCACCTTCGGGCCCCCCAGGCCGGGCGCGTCAACGTCCTCGCCCGTGACCTCGCGCACGATGCCGGGACCGGTGAGGAACATCGCCGACTGCTCGGTCATCACCACGAAGTCGGTGAGCGCCGGGGAGTAGGCGCCGCCGCCGGCCGACAGGCCGGCCATGACCGAGATCTGCGGCACGCGGCCCGACAAGGCCACGTTCTGGCGAAAGATGCGGCCGTAGCCACCCAGCGCGCCGAGCCCGTCGTCCATACGAGCGCCGCCGCTCGCGACGAACCCGATTACCGGGGCGCCGGCACGCTCCGCTAAGCGCATCACGCGCACGATCGTGTCCGCGTGGGCCTCCCCGAGGGAGCCGCCGACAAAGGACTGGTCCTGCGCGTAGCAGAACACCGGACGGCCCGCGATCGTCCCGGACGCGCCGACCACGCCATCGCCCGGGGAGACCCGGCGCGACTGTCTGCGTGGCAACACCGTCGAGCGAATGACATGCAGGGAGCCGGAGTCGCAGAGCGCCTCGAGCCTCTCCTGCGCCGACAGCGTGCGTGGCTTCTCGAGGACCGCCTCGAAGCGGCCGTTGGTCCGTTCGGCGAGTGCGCTCATCGAGCGTGTCTCCTTTCAGTGAGCGCGATGTCGTTCGTCGGCGGCGCCTGCGTCACGAGGCCTCCAGGCAGAGCACGGCGTTGTGCCCGCCGAATCCGAACGCGTTCGAGATCCCAAGCGCGCGGGCGTCTCCGTTCTGGAGCGGCCGCGCCTCGTTTGGTACGTAGTCCAGGTCGAGCCCCTCGTCGGGCTCCTCGTAGTTGAGCGTCGGCGGCGCCATCCGGTCGCGCAACGCCAGCAGCGTGGCGATCGCCTCCACCGCCCCGGCCGCGCCCAGCAGGTGGCCGATCGCCGACTTGGTCGAGCTGATCGGCACCTCGGCGGCCCGCTCCTCCCCGAGCGCGGTCTTGATCGCGTTCGTCTCGGAGCGGTCGTTGAGCGGCGTGGAAGTGCCATGCGCGTTCACGTAGACGACGTCGTCCGGGCCCACGCCGGCGTCCCTGAGCGCCAGCTCGATCGCCTTGGCGGCGCCGCGGCCGGTCGGCTCGGGCGCCGTGAGGTGGTGGGCGTCGGACGTCGACGCGTAGCCGCGTACGTACCCGAGGATGCGGGCGCCGCGCTCTTTGGCGGCCTCCTCCTCCTCGAGCACCAGGATCCCGGCCCCTTCGCCCATCACGAAGCCGTCGCGTCGACGGTCGAAGGGGCGCGAGATGCCGCTGTCCGAGAGCGCGTCCATCTTCGCGAACGCGGCGGTGGCGAGGGGCGTGATCGCCGCCTCGCTACCGCCGGTGACCACGTTGTCGGCGTCGCCGTAGGCGATCAGCCGTGCCGCCGTGCCGATTGCGTGGGCGCCCGCCGCACAGGCGGACACCGTGCCGAACGACTGCCCCCGCAGGTCGTGCTTCATGGCCACGACGCCGGAGGCGGCATTCGCCATCAGCAGCGGGATCGAGAGCGGCGAGATCCGCTCGGCACCCTGATCGCGCATCACGATGTGCTGGTCCTCGAGCGTTCCGATGCCGCCGATCCCGGTGCCGATCACGCAGGCGTTCCGGTCCGGGTCGCCGGGCGAGCCTCCGTCCCAGCCGGCGTCCTCGAGCGCCTCCTTGGCGGCTGCGAGCGCCAGCTGAGTGAAGCGGTCCGAGCGCCGCACCTCCTTGATCGACAGGTGCTCCGTGGGCTCGAACTCGCTCGCCCGTCCGAAACCGTCCTCGATCCCGGACCGCCCTGCCGTCCAACGCTCGTGCAGGGTGCGAGCGCCGACGCCGAGGGGCGTCACGGCGCCGACGCCGGTGATGACGGGAGTGCGGCTCATGGGAGCTTCGACGTCACCAGGTCGACGGCCTGACTGACGGTCTTGACTCCCTCCATGTCCTCGCCCTTGAGCTGCACGCCGTACTCCTCCTCGACGATCTGCGCCAGCTCGACGAGGTCCAGGGAATCCACGTCCATGGCCTCGAACTCGGCGTCGGGCTTGATCTGATCGGGCTCGGCGCCGAACTCCTCGAGCGCCTTGAATACCCGCTGCTCGATCTCTTGTCTGGTGGCTGTGGTCGACATTCGACTCCTCCTTCTCGGGGTCAGGTGGATTAGGCGGTCAAGCCTCCATCGACGGTGAGGCACACGCCGGTGACGTAAGCGGCGCTGTCCGACGCCAGGAAGCGCACGCACTCGGCGACCTCATCCGGGGTGCCGGCACGCTGGGCCGGCACGTGCTCAAGAAGGTTTTGTCCGATCCCCTCGGTCATGTCGGTCTCGATCAGACCGGGGGCCACGGCGTTTACGGTCACGTTCCGTTTGGCGACCTCGGCGGCGACGGTCTTGGTGAGAGCCACCAGGCCCGCCTTGGAGGCGGCGTAGTTCGCCTGGCCCGGATTGGCGATCTGGCCCACGATCGAGGCGATGTTCACAACCCGCCCGTAGCGCGCGCGGATCATCGGTCGCAGCGCCCGGCGGGTCAGGCGGAAGGCGGCCGACAGGTTGGTGTCGATCACCCGCTCCCAGTCTTCGTCGTCGATCTGCGGCGAGAGGCCGTCGGCCCGCACGCCGGCGTTGTTCACCAGCACGAGCACGGGCCCGTAGTCGTCCTCGAGCGTCTTGAAGAGGCTCTCGGCCGTGTCGGGCTCGGAGATGTCGCCCCGGAGCGCCACCGCGCGGCCCCCGGCGTCCGTGATCTCCTTCACCACCGCCTCGGCGCCCTCGGCGTCCTGGCGGTAGTTCACCCCCACCGGCCATCCGTCGTTCGCCAGCGCCCGCGCGATGGACGCGCCGATGCCACGCGAGGCCCCGGTCACGAGGGCGCTGCCCTGTGGCCTGCCGTTCATGGCGCCCACTCGATCACCCCCGCGCCCCAGGTGAACCCCGCGCCGAAGGCGCCGAGCAGCACGGTCGAACCGTGCTCGAGCTTGCCGAGCTCGTTTGCCTCGGCGAGCGCGATCGGCAGCGTGGCCGACGAGGTGTTTCCATAGCGGTCGATGCAGTCGATCACGCGCTCACGGTCGAGCCCCAGGCGCTCGGCGACCGCGGTGAGGATGCGCGCGTTGGCCTGGTGATAGACGAACAAGTCGATGTCGTCGAGGGCGAGGTCCTCGCGCTCCGCCGCCTGAAGGGTCGACTCGGACAGGCGATGCACGGCCGCCTTGAACGTGTCGTGACCCTGCATCCGGAACACGCCCTCCTCGCGGGTGGCGTAGATGGCCGGCGCGCCGGCGCCGTCGGCGTGCAGCACGATGTCGCCGATCCGGCCGCCGGTGCCGTTTGCCGGTCCGACCACGGACGCGCCGGCGCCGTCGGCGAACAGCGCGGCAGTGCCGCGGTCCGTGGGGTCGGTGAAGCGGCTCAGCACGTCGGCGCCGATCACGAGCACCTGGTCGCAGCGCCCGCCCTCGACCTGCGCCGCGGCCAGCGCGAGCGCCGACAGGAAGCCGGTGCAGGCGGCGCCCACATCCATCGCCCCGGCGCGATGGGCGCCGAGCTCGTGCGCGACGAGTGGGGCCGTGTTCGGGCTAACTTCGTCGGCCGCGATCGTGGCCACGAGCACGAGGTCGAGATCGGCGGCGTCGACGCCGGCGTCCTCCAGAGCCTGTCGGCCTGCGTTCGTCGCGAGGTCGCTGAGGCGCTCGCCGTCGCGTACGAAGCGGCGCTCGTGCACGCCGGTGCGGTGCACGATCCACTGCTCGGTCACCCCGGCGCCCTCGGCTATCACGTCGTTGCCGACGACCCGCTCCGGCACCGCCTTGGCCACGGACGCGAGAGCGGCCGCGCGCAGGCGACGTCCATCCCAGGACGGCGGGGTCGCCGTCGCCACCGCACCGTGGTGGGACGAGGCGGCGTCGGGCGCGGCCATTCTGGCGCTCGTGTCATGCATTCGCGGCCTCCATTGCCAGCGGTGCGTCCGCCTCCACGCCGTCGAGCGACTTGCGGACGAGGTTTGCGAGTACGTGGCCGGGGCCGGTCTCGACGAAGCGAGTCACACCGCGCTCCTCCAGAGCGCGCATGACCTCGAGCCAGCGCACCGGGTGGGTGATGGCCTGCACGAGGCGCTCGCGGACGTCGTCGAACGGCTCCGCGGTGACGCACGACAGGACCGGCACGCGCGGCTCGCGCACCTCCGTCTCCATGACCAAGGCGCGGAATGGCTCCACGACGGGCTCCATGAGGGGAGAGTGGAATGCGCCCGCCACGGGAAGACGCTTGACGCGCACGCCGGCCTCCCGCAACCGTTCCCCCGCGGCCTCGAGGTCGACGTCCGATCCGGACAGGACGAGTTGGTCGGGAGCGTTGTCGTTGGCCACCGTCAGACCGCACTCGCGGGCGACGGCTTCGACCGACCGGCGCTCCCGCGCACGCACGGCGACCATGCCGCCGTCGGCGCATCGCTCGGCCGCCTCCTGCATGAGGCGACCGCGGGCGGCCACCAGCCTGAGAGCGTCCTCGGCGGTGAGCCCGTCCGCGGCCGCCAGCGCCGCGATCTCCCCGAGAGAGTGGCCGGCCATGAAGTCCGGCTCAACTCGATCGCGGAGCACGTCGAAGCCCGCCAGCGCGGCGCAGAAGATCGCGGGCTGGGCCCACCGGGTCCCGTCCGCCACGCGCTCGAAGAGGTCGTCGCCGACCTCGGCGCGGGCGAGCTCGAGCAGGTCGGGGCGATGACGCTCCACCTGCTCGCGCATGTCGGGATCCTGGCTGCCCTGCCCAGGGAACAGCAGCGCAATGTGTCCGTTAGCGGCCATCCCTTGACGTATGCCAAAGGCCGCGGCGCAGTTAGCCAGGTGGCTCCGCGTACCCCCCGGTCGGGGGGGTTGGCCGGGACCGACGGGGGACCCCGCGGGACGTTAGGCGGTCAGCCCGAGGCGCTCGGCGCGCCGCACCGCCTCCGCACGATTGCGCACCTTCAGCTTTCGGTACAGCGCGCTCGTGTGTTCCTTCACCGTGTGCGGCGAGAGGAAGAGACGCTCGGCGATCTCCTTGTTGGTGGCGCCCGAGGCCATCAGCGTGAGTACCTCGCGCTCCCGATCGGACAGCGGAGCCGACGGCTGCTCGGAGCGCGGCGAGAACACGGTCATGCCCTTGCCGACCATCCGCACCGCCATGGCAACGTCATTTGCGGACCAGTCCTTCGACACGAAGCCCGACGCGCCGGCCGCCTTCGCCGCCTGCGGCGAGATCCACCCGGCACCGGAGATGAGGAGCACGCGCGTGGGGGGAGAGGCGCGCCGGATCGCCTCGCACAGCTCGGCTCCCGACTCCTCGCCGAGAAAAAGGTCCACCAGGGCCACGTGGGGCTCGTAGCGCCGCGCCATCTCGAGCGCCTGATCGACGCTCGACGCGGTGAGGCAGCGCTCCACCCAGGGCTGTTCCGTGAGCAGGAGCCGAAAGCCCCAGTGCACGACGTCGTGGTCGTCGACCACCAGGACGCGCAGGTTGCGGTCCGGGCTCACTCGGACCCCTCCCCGACCGGCAGGACGAGCCGCACCCGCCACTCGGAGCCTTGCTCGAGTCCGAACTCGACCACCCCGCCGCGCTGGAGCGCCTCGATGGCCGCGAGCCGCAGCCCCATGCCGGTGCCGCGGGAGCCGGGGCGCGCGCCGTCGTTGCGCACCTCGAGCAAGAACGTCCCGTCGCTTTGGGCGACCTGCACGCGCACGCTCGTTGGCTCCGCGTGCTTGTGGGCGTTTCGCAGCGCCTCGGCCAGGACCGACTGGGCGAGCGACTCCAGCTCGTCCGGCACCTCGACTCCCTCCTCCCAATCGAGCTCGAGCGGCAGATCCTTGTAGTGGCGCCCGAGCCGGGCGAGCTCCTCACGCAGGGTGGCCCCGGTGTCGAGGGGGGGCGGCGCCAGCGGGCGCTCGAGCGCCTCGCGCAGATCCGCCAGTGCTCCCTGCATCTCCTCGTTGCAGCGCCGGCGCGCCTCGTCGCTCAACCCCAGCTCGGAACCGAGCACGAGCGACACCCCGAAGAGTCGCTGGAGCACCCGCTCGTGGATCTCGCGGGCCAGGTCGATGCGCGATTGGAGCAGCCGCGCACGACCCTGCTGGCTCGTCGCGATCCGGACGCTGGCCGCCAGCGCCGCCGTCTTGCCGAGCGTCCACATGGCGTGGCGCTCGTCCTCGGTGATCCTGAAGCGGGTACCGCCGCGGTCCGCGAAGATCACGCCCAGCCAGCGGCCTCCGGCGGATACCGGGGTACAGGTGAGCGTCTCGACGCCGCCGATGTTCGCGTAGCGGGCCGGCAGCCACCGCTCGAGCTCGCCGGTCACCTCGACGACGCGATCCTCGGCGAGTGCGACCTGGGCGATCGGGGTCTCTTCGAGCGTGCCGTAGGCCTCGGCCAGCAGGGCGGGCTCTATGCCGTGGCTGCCCACGAACACCACGAGCTGACGGACGTCGTCATAGAGCATCAGCCCGGCGCGCTCCATCGACGCGAGCCGGCACAGGGCCGCGCAGAGCCGGTCGTAGAAGCCGCTTCCGGCGTCCACCTCGCCCAGCAGCTCGACGATCACGTCGAGTGCGTCCGTGCGCAGCGCCGAGGCCCGGTGATCCTCCATCTCGTGTCTCTACACGCTACCCGCGGTGGGTAGTTACGCGCCCTGAAGCGAAAGGCGGAGAGTCTGCTCCGAGGTGAGCGACACCGTGCGCACATGTCCGCAGGCGTGGCAGCGGCATTCGACCTGGCCGTCGAAGTCGTCGACATGGAGCGCCCACTCCACGTCCCCAGAGAGGCAGACGCGGCATGCGAGCGCGGCGGCCACCAGCGACGGGTCGTCGTCGCCGCGGAATATGGCCAGCTCCGGTTTCTCCTCCACCTCTTTCACAGTCGCGCGGAAACCCACCTCCGGGAACTGGAGCACGTGCGAAACCCCCCGCTTGGGGGGTCAGAGGGAAGAGGCGAGCCGGACCCGCTGATCGGCCACGCTCTCGACCGCGTCCGCAAGCGCCGTCCCGTCCGGCAGCCTCAGGCCACCGTCGAGCTCGAGCAACGGCTCGAGTACGAAGCGGCGGCGCACGATCTCGGGATGCGGCAGGGTCAGGCGCCCCGAGCTGCGCCGAATGTCCCCGAGCAGGAGCACGTCCACGTCGATCGGGCGCGGTGCGTGTCGCCGCAAACCCGCGGCGCGGCCGAGCTCCCGCTCGACCGCCTTGCAGGCGTCGAGGAGCTCCTCGGGACCGAGCTCGGTGTCGATGCGCAGGCAGGCGTTCAGGAAGTCGGGCTGGTCGAGCACCTCGCCCTGCGGCGCGGTCTCGTAGACGGAGGAGGCGGCGGCGACCCGGATACCCCTGTGGGCCAGGGCGTCCCGCGCGGCACGCAGGTTGCCGAGCCGATCGCCCTCGTTCGACCCGAGGCCGAGATAGCCGATCAAACCTCCTTCCAGACCTCCACCGAGACCTCGTCGACCGGCAGCGGGATCGGCGGCTCCGGCTTCGTGGCCTTCACGCGCACCGACTCCGCCCCGAAGCGCTGGATCAGGCGCTCGGCGACGGCCGAGCAGAGGCGCTCCAGCGTCCTGTACTGGCGCTCCTGGGCCGCCAGTGCCACCTGCTCGCACACCTCGCCGTAGTCGACCGTGTCCTCCACGCGATCGGTGACCGTCGCGTCGCACTCGTCGAGCTCGAAGGAGACGTCGAAAACGAGCCGCTGGCCGATCTCCCGCTCGGCCTCGCTCACCCCGTGGCGCGTGTAGAGGGACAGGCCCGTGACTTCGATCGTCACCGCGGGCGGGGCGGCGGCGCGGTCGTCCTCGAGCTCGTCGTCGTCCTCGAGGTCGTCCCCGTGCTCGCGATCCCAGGTCACTTGGTGACCGTAGCAGCGGCGACCGTGAGGGCATCGAGGACGGGTGCGACGTCATGCACCCGGAAGACGCTGGCCCCCCGCTCGAGCGCCAATACGTTGGTCGCGATGGTGCCCGGCAACCGCTCGCCCTCCGGTTTGCCGCCCGCGAGCTTGCCGAGGAAGCTCTTGCGGGAGGTTCCCACCACAACCGGCCGCCCGATCGCGACGATCTCGTCGAGGCGGCGCAGCAGCTCGAGGTTGTGCGCGACCGTCTTGCCGAAACCGATGCCGGGGTCGAGCCACACGCGCTCCTCGGGCACTCCCTGGTCGATCGCGAAGGCGAGCCGCCCCTCGAGGAACGCCTTCACGTCCGAGACGACGTCCTCGTAGCGCGGATCCTCCTGCATCGTGCGCGGCTCGCCGAGCATGTGCATGAGGCAGCAATGGACCCGGCGCTCTGCCACCAGTCCGACCATCCCGGGTTCGAATCTGAACGCCGACACATCGTTCACGAACGCGGCTCCGGCATCGAGCGCCGCGCGCGCCACGGCGAGCTTGGTGGTGTCGATCGAGACGCGGTGGCCGGCCGCCGCCAGCCGCTCGACCACGGGCAGCACCCGCCGCCGCTCTTCCTCCTCGGACACCGGCGCCGCGCCGGGGCGGGTGGACTCGCCGCCCACGTCGAGGATCGCGGCGCCCTCGTCGGCGAGGACGAGCCCGTGCGCCACCGCGGCGTCCGTCTCGAGGAACATGCCGCCGTCCGAGAACGAGTCCGGCGTGACGTTGACGATGCCCATGACGGTCGGCCAGGTCACGGCGCGGGAGTATGGTCGAGCGCTCAGCTAGCGTCCGGCGGTCATGGCGCCTCGCTTCCAGGCCGTCGTGTTCGACAACGACGGCCTCCTGCTCGACACCGAGGCGGCCTGGACGCGGGCGGAGGAAGATTTGTTTGCCCGGCGCGGACGCGCCTTCACGGCGGAGCACAAGCGGGCCCTGATCGGATCGTCGCCGACCACGTCGGCCGTGATGCTCGAGGCAATGCTCGACAGCCCCGGGGAGGGCGAGGCCTTGACGGACGAGCTGCACGCGCTCGTCATGGCGGAGGTGCTCGCGGGCGTCCCTCCCCGCCCCGGAGCGCTCGAGCTGGTCGACGCTCTGCGCGCCGCGGGGGTGCGCCTCGCCGTGGCGTCCAACTCCCGGCGCGAGTTCGTCGAGCACGCGCTTCGGACGGCCGGTCTCGCGGACGGCCGGTTCGACGCCGTCGTCACGGCCGATGACGTCGCAGCGCCGAAGCCGGCGCCCGACCTCTACCTGTCCGCGTGCTCCGCCCTCGGGGCCGCTCCCGAGCGGTGCGCCGCGCTCGAGGACTCCGCGGTCGGGGTGGCGTCGGCGGTCGCCGCGGGACTTTATGTGGTGGCCGTCCCGTACTTCGCGGATGCTCGGATCGAAGGCGCCTCGCTGACGGCGGGTTCGCTAGCCGACTCGGAGGTTGCCGCCGCGCTGGGCGTGTAGGGCGAGGTTAAATCGAGCCCGGCTTCCGGGGCTGGGCGTCGCCGCGCATCTCGGCGGTGCCGCCGGCGAGTCCGGGTCGCGGCAGCGGCTTGGGGGCGCGTTCGGGTTTGCGCTCGGGGGCCTCGGGGGCGGCGGGGGGCGGCAGCGGCACCGGGGGCGCCTCGGAGCCGAAGACCTGCTCCTCGGTCTTGCCCTCGAGCAGCTCGATGAACTGCTCGCGCTCGATCGTCTCGCGCCGCAGCAGGATGTCGGACACCAGGTCGAGCCGCTCGCGGTGGTTCGCGAGCACCTGGCGCGCCGTCTGGTGGGCCTCCTCCACGATGCGGCGGATCTCGTCGTCGATCTCGCGGGCGATCTCGTCCGAATAGTCCGGCTCGGAGCTGAACTCGCGGCCCAAGAACGGCTGGCCGTGGTCGTGGCCGAACACCCTGGGGCCGAGCTTCTCCGACATCCCGAACCGCATCACCATCTGCTTCGCCGTCGCCGTCACCTTCTCCAGATCGTTCGACGCGCCGGTGGTCACCTCGCCGAAGACGATCTCCTCCGCCGCGCGGCCCCCTAGCGACATCGCCATCGTGTCCGCCAACTCCGCCCTCGTGGTGAGGAACTTGTCCTCCGTCGGCAGCGAGATCGTGTAGCCCAGCGCCTGGCCCCTGGAGATCACCGAGATCTTGTGGACCGGGTCGGTGTTGTCAAGGAAATGCGCCACCAGCGCGTGGCCCATCTCGTGGAACGCCGTCACCCGCCGCTCCTTCTCCGACATCACCCGCGTCTTCTTCTCCGGCCCCGCGATCACCCGCATGATCCCCTCCTCCAACTGGAGGTGATCGATCTCGCGCTTACCCTGGCGGGCGGCCAGCAGCGCGGCCTCGTTGACCAGGTTCTGCAGGTCGGCGCCGGTGAAGCCGGGGGTCTGGCCCGCTAGCGTGTCGAGTTCGATCGCCTTGGCCAGCGGCTTGCCCCTGGTGTGGACCTCGAGGATCTTCACCCGCCCCTTGCGATCGGGACGGTCCACCACGATCTGGCGGTCGAAGCGGCCCGGGCGCAGCAGCGCCGGGTCGAGGATGTCCGGCCGGTTGGTGGCCGCGATCAAGATGATGTTGTCCTTCATCTCGAAGCCGTCCATCTCGACGAGCAGCTGATTGAGCGTCTGCTCGCGCTCGTCGTGGCCCCCGCCGAGGCCGGCGCCGCGGTGGCGCCCGACGGCGTCGATCTCGTCCATGAAGATGATGCACGGGCTGTTCTGCTTGGCCTGCTCGAACAGGTCGCGCACGCGCGAGGCGCCGACCCCGACGAACATCTCGACGAAGTCCGAGCCGGAGATCGAGAAGAACGGCACGCCGGCCTCGCCCGCCACCGCGCGCGCCAGCAGCGTCTTGCCGGTGCCCGGGGGGCCGTAGAGCAGCACGCCCTTGGGGATGCGGGCGCCCAGCGCCTGGAACTTCTTCGGGTTCTCGAGGAACTCCTTGATCTCCTGCAGCTCCTCGACCGCCTCGTCCACTCCCGCCACGTCGCGGAACGTGATCTTCGGCGAGTCGACCGACATCCGCTTGGCGCGCGACTTGCCGAACGACATCACCTTCGACCCGCCGCCCTGCATCTGGTTGATGATGAACAACCAAAACAGCAGGAAAATCACGAACGGCAAGACGTACGTCAACGCCGTCAACCAACCCGAACCGCCCTTCGCCTTCACGTCCACACCGACGTCGTTCGCCCGCAACGTATTGACGAGGTTCTGCTCCGTGTTGTCGGGGTAGGCGGTCTGGTACTTCCGGTCGTTGTTCAGCTCGACGTCGAGCCGGTTGTTCTTCGTGTTGAGAGTGACGTTCTGAACCCGGCCCTCGTCGACCTGTGTCAGGAACTGGGAGTAGTTCGGCTCGGGCGTCCGATCGCCGGGGCTGATAAGCCTCTGGGCGAAGAAGGCCAGCACGACGACGATCAGGATCGGGAAGGCGGCGCTCTTGAAGAATCTGCTCACGATGAGCCTCTGGAGTCTCCTCTACGCACCCGGGCCGGGTTCTCTCAGTGGAGGAGATCAGCTACCGGGCTGAAACGCAAGCCTAGCAAGGGGGTATCAACCTTCTTGCGCCCTGTTTTGCCTTGGTGACGGGGTTCGTCACTCCTCCAGGACCGCCACGAAGGGCAGGTTCCGGAAGCGCTCCGAGTGGTCGAGGCCGTAGCCGATCGCGAATCGGTTGGGGATCTCGAAGCCCACGTAGCGGATCGGCAGGTCCACCTTCCGTCGCTCGGGCTTAGTGAGCAGGGCGCACACCTCGAGCGAGGCGGGGTTCCGCGCCCGGAGCGTGCGCAGAAGGTAGGAGAGCGTCAGCCCGGAGTCGACGATGTCCTCGACGATCAGGACGTCACGACCCTCGATCGAGACGTCGAGGTCCTTGAGTATTCGGACGACGCCCGAGCTGTCGGTGGAGGAGCCGTAGGAGGACACGGCCATGAAGTCGACCTCGCAGGCCACCTCTAGATGGCGCATCAGGTCGGAGAGGAAGAAGACCGCGCCCTTCAGCACCCCGACCAGGAACAGGTCCCGGTCCGCGTAGTCGCGCGACACCTCTTCGGCCAGCTCGCGCACTCGATGCTCCAACTCGTCGCGCTGGACCAGGATCTCTCCCACGCGGGGATCGGGCATCGCGGGCGAGTCTATGGCGCGACACGATGCGCTAGCGTGCGCCCGCTCGCCGAAGCGCGCGCAGTGCACCCCGAATGAGAAGGAGAGGACGCATGACGGGCCGTCTGCTCGCCCTCGCCGCCGTCACCGGTGCGGGGCTCGCCTCGCTGCCGGCCGCCGCGGTGGCCCAGGAGCCCGAAACGCCGACCGGGGCCGCCCCGGACGGCCCCGGCGCCCTCTCCCACTTCGACCTCGCACGCAAGGACTGCGTCGGAACGGCGCGCAACCGGCGCTCGAAGGTTTGGTTCACCGTCGCGGACGGCGTGCTCAGCGACGTCTACTTCCCGACCAACGACAACACCAACAACGAGACGCTGCAGTTTGTGGTGACCGACGGGTCGACCTTCACCGACCTGCAGACGCGCGACATGACCTACACGGTCGAGGCGCTCGACGACCGGGCGCTCACGTGCCGCGTCACCTCGACCGCCAAGAGCCGCCGCTACCGAATCGTCACGGACTACGTGACAGATCCGCAGCGCCCGACGGTCGTAATGCGATCGCGCTTCGAGGCGCTGAGGGGGCCCGGCGACTACCGGCTCTACGTGCGCTTCGACCCCACTCTCAACGGCAACGGCGGCGGCGGCGAGGGAAACGGCGGCCCCGACAGCGGCGGGATCGCGCGCTCCGGCGGCCACACGCTGCTCGTGGGGTCGGACCCGGTCACGGCGACCAATGCCGCGAACCGCGACTATGCGGTGCCGGTGCACAGTGCGCTCGACGCCTCGCGCCCGTTCCAGGCGGTCTCGAACGGCTTCGCCGGCGAGGGTAGCGATGGGCTGACTCAGCTCGAGTCTGACGCGCGACGGCTGACGGACAGCTTTGCCGTGGCGGAGGAGGGCAACCTCGTTCAGACCGCACGGGTCGATCTCGGAACCGACGGCGCGTTCACGCTGGCGCTCGGCTTCGGCGAGAGCCAGGCCGGCGCGGTGCAGACCGCGCGCGGCACCCTCGGTGAGCCGCTCGACCCGCTCATGAACGAGTACGCCCGCGGCTGGCATGCCTATGACGAGCGGCTCAGCAATCCGGGGCGGCCGCGTGGCGTGTCGGAGCGGCGGTGGAGGGAGCTCGTCGACGAGTACTACCTCAGCGCGAACTACGTCAAGGCGGCCGAGGACAAGACGTTCCCCGGTGCGGTGGCCGCGGCGCTCGCCTCGCCATGGGGCCAGGCGGTCTCGGCGGGCGATCCGGCCAACACGTACTTCGGTTCGTATCGCGAGGTGTTCGCACGCGACCTCTACGAGGCCTGGACCGCGCTCCAGCTGGCCGGCGACCGCCGGACCGCGCGCGCCATGACTCGCTTCCTGTTCGAGCGCCAGCAGCTGCCGGACGGGTCGATGCCGCGCAACAGCCTTACGAACGGCAAGCCGGCGCCGGACTCGTTCGGCACCCAGCTCGACGAGTGCTCATACCCGCTGATCATGGCCCTCGCCAATGGGCTGACCGGCCCCGACTTCTACGAGGACCACATCAAGCCCGCCGCCAACTTCGTGATCAGCCACGGGCCCTCCTTCGGGACCGAGCGCTGGGAGGAGCAGAGCGGCTTCTCGCCCTCGACGATCGCGGCCGAGGTGGCGGGCCTCGTGGCGGCCGCGCGGATCGCAGACCGCAACGGCGACGCGGCCTCCGCGGCGGTATGGCGGGGTGTCGCCGACGAGTTCCAGCGCAAGATCAAGGACTGGACCCTCACGACGAACGGCCCGCTCAGCGAGCGACCGGTACTTCATCCGCCTCTCGAAGACGGGCGACCCGAACGCCGAGATCAGCTACGGCCTCGGCAACGGCGGGCCCACGCTCGACCAGCGCGAGGTGATCGACGCCGGCTTCCTGGAGTACGCGCGCCTCGGGCTGCTCTCCGAGGACGACGCCGATCTCGTTCGCTCGCTCGGCGTAGTGGACGAGACCATCCTGCGCGACACCGACTGCGGCGTCGGCTTCTACCGCTACAACGGCGACGGCTACGGCGACCGCTCGAGCGACGGGCGTCCGTGGGCCCCGCACGGTCAGGGCAACGGCCACCTGTGGCCCGTGCTGGCGGGCGAGCGCGGGCAGTGGGAGCTCGACAGGGGCGACCCGGGCGCGGCCGTCGACCGGCTCGACGCCATGCTGGGAATGGCCTCGGGCGTGGGCCTGATCCCGGAGCAGGCGTGGGAGTTGCCAGACCTCGACCGCTCGCCCTTCGGGAGCGATCCCACAACCGCCTCGATCGGCTTCGAGGACGGCGAGCCGGCCGGCTCGGCGTCCGCGCTCACCTGGTCGGCGGGGCAGTTCGTGCGGCTGATGCTCGACGTCTCCGCCGGGCGCATCCTGGATCGTCCGCGCTACACGCGTCGGCGCTACGTCGAGCGAACCCAGCGACAGACCGAGCTGACCGTGACCTCGCCGGCCGACAACTCCTCCGTCGGCGAGACCGTGCAGGTCGAGGGCACCTCGGCGCCCGGCAACTCGATCGCGGTCGCCGTCACGAACACCGACACGAGCTTCGACACGACGGTCCACACGACCACCGCCGGGGCGGGCGGCGGCTTCGCCCTCGAGGTGCCGCTGACGGGCGGCACCTCCGTGCTGAACATCGTGGCGACGAGCCCGTCGGGCGCCACCGCGCGCGAGGTGCGCACGGTGGTCTTCGACTTCGTGCCCGGAACGCTGATCTTCGAGACCGCCGACCCCGACGGCGACGACAACGGCCCCGGCAACTACGCCTATCCGACCTCCGACGACTTCAAGCCGGGGGCGTTCGACATCCAGCACTTCCAGGTCTTCGACGCGGGCGACCAGATCGTCTTCCGGCTGCGGACGCGCGACCTCACGCCGACGTTCGGCAGCCCGCTCGGCGCCCAGCTGGTCGACGTCTACGTCCACGTGCCCGGCGCCGCGCAGACCTCGACGGCGGCGTCGTTCCCGCAGCGGGGCTACGCGATCGCGGACGCGGGCGCCTGGAGCCGGCTGATCGAGGTCCAGGGATTCGGGGAGCGGTATGTGGACGCCGGCGGCACCACACTCGGAGACGTGTCGATCCGCGGCAACGCGATCTCGCGCTACATCACGTTCAGCGTGCCGGAGGCGAGCCTCGGCACGCCCGGGCCGGGCTGGGGCTTCACGGTCGTGCTGACCGGCCAGGACGGCTTCAGCCCCGACCAGGCGCGGGGCTTCGCGCCGACGCCGCAGCCGTTCCAGTTCGGCGTCTGCGCGAGCGCCAGCACCGACCCACACTGCACCGTGGACCCGGGCACCGTTCCGAAGGCGATGGACGTCCTGACCCCGGCCGGGACTACCCAGGCCGACGAGCTCGACTACACGCTGCACAGCCCGGTGACGATCGCCCCGGTCGTAGTCCCCTGAGCCAGGGTGTATCATTTGTCACAATTATGGAACCGGCATTCTATGTTCTGATTGCGCTGCTGCTGTCCTCGATCGTGTTCGGTCCGATCTTCGGCGCCGAGAGCCGGCCCGCCTTCCTCCGCCCCCACCGCAAGCCGCGCCCGATGATGGGTGCACTGCGGCCCTCGGAGTGGGACAAGCAGGGCTGGGACCGCTAGGTCCGACCGTTCAATCCAGCGCGCCCTCTAGCCGCAGCACGCGGCGCATGATCGCGAGCGACGACGCATACGTCGAGTCCACGCCGTAGTAGCTGAGCCCGCGGGCGCCGAGCGTGCGGGCCTGCGTGTAGGGCGTGTCGGAGGCGTAGTGGATGATCCCGAAGTCGAGCGGGAGCTTCGAGAAGTTCACCGCCTCGCCCACGGGGTGGCGGTCGGCGTCGGCGATCTCGTAGAGCGCGTTGCAGTAGGTCCCGGCCTCCATCTCGACGACTGTGAAGGCCTCGCGGTAGTAGAAGTCGAGGTAGGCGCGGTTCTGCAGGAAGGTGCTCTTCACCGTCACCGCGCGCTGGTTGTCGAGGCCGGTGCCGAAGCGCAGGTCGGGGGCGAGGTCGTCGACCGAGAAGGCGTTGTCGAGCCAATAGGTCGAGCGCGAGTGCTCGTCGTGCACGACGCTCGAGATCATCACGTCGCCGACGTCGGCGTTCAGCGTGGCGGCCTTGCCCAGCACGTAGACGCCTCGCAGCGAAGCGCTGTCCACGGCGACCTCACGGAGGATGTTGTACGCGGCGAGTCCAAGGGGATAGTCGATGTTCACGACCACCGCGTCGCTCGCCGCGAGCCGGTCGGCGTCCACGTCTCCGAGACGCGAGTCGAGCCGCTCGGGGCGCAGGGCGGAGAGCGGAACGATCTGCGCCGGCACCCGCAGCGCGGTCGTGCTCCGGATGTGGGAGACACCGCACTCCAGCTCCAGCCGGCGGCGCTCGGCCCGCCCCTCCTCGCCGTGAGCGTCGAAGTACAGGCGGGCGACGTAGTAGAGGAAGTTCTCCCACGAACCCTGTGAGCGACCCTCGCGGAAGGCGGCGAGCTCTTGACGCAGGATGTCGTCCTCGGGCAGGGCCTCGACGAACGCCACCAGCTCTGCCTCGCGCACGCGCGCCACTCCGGTGACGATGTTCACGATGCTGTGAGTGTTCGAGCTGACGAAGTAGATCGGGCGGTCGGCGAGTCCCTCCGCGGCCAGCTTCTCGTGCACGGGCGCCCACCAGCGGCGCGTCATGCGAGCGTAGCCGACCTGCGTCCCGCCGAGCATCCGAACCCGTAGGGACAGGCGTCGGTCGGCGATCAGCCGCAGGCGCTCGGCGAAGCGCTCGCCCCATGCGTCCCGAAGGCGTGCCCAGTCGTCCGGCACGCCGCCGAGGGCCCGGGCGCACTCATCGGGCGTCGGCTCCTCCTCGGGCGGCCAGCCGGCGGCGCGCTCGCGCACGTGGAGCTTGTTCCACTCGATCTGGAACGCGACGAGCGTGGGAATCAGGTCGTCAACGTCGGAGGCACTGGCCAGAAGCACGGCGTGCGTCCCGCCGCCGTCGTCGTGCCAGCGCCGCCGGCGCGCCGGCGCGTCGGCCTCCTCCCAACTCTCGATCGTTATCCCATTCGCCTGGAAGACCTCGACGTCCTGCCCCATGATCACGAGCCGCGCGCCGGCGATGCCGTCCGGGAGTCGCCGGATCGCGTAGATGAAGGCGCCGAGATCGGGCTCGTCGCTGTCGGCCAGCGGGTGCAGGCTCGAGCCCATCGCGCGGTGCGACGACTCGAGCACCCGCAGCTGGGTCTCACCGCTCGAGCGGAGGAGCGTGTTGTAGGTGCGCTGGTAGAGCTCGACCTCGTCGCTGAGCCGCCCGGCGATCTCCTCGGACGGACTGCCGACCACGAGCCTGGCCACGGTCATTGGGCGCTCACCACTACTCCTTCGCGTACGGTACGTAGGCGATCTGCTCGGCGCCGCCCGGCTCCTGCTCGCGCAGCTTCAGCCGGCCTCGCGCGCGCGCGTGAAGGAAGTGCTCGAGGTTGCGCAGGGGTGCAGACAAGACGGCGACGAGGCTATCGTCGCGCCATGGCGCAGCGCCTCGTGGTGGTGGATCACCCGGTCCTGGCCGACCGCCTGACCCTTCTGCGCGACCGCGAGACGGGTCACGGGGCATTCCGTCAGGCCCTCTTCGAGGCCTCGGCGATCCTCGCCGTCGAGGCGGCCCGAGACCTGCCGCTGGTCGAAGTGTCGATCGAAACGCCCCTGGAGCGGACCACCGGCAGCCGGCTCCCGAGCGACATCGCCGTGGTGCCCGTCCTGCGCGCCGGGCTCGCGATGGTCGACCCGTTCCTCCGCCTCCTGCCCGACGCCCGCGTGGGCCACGTGGGCGTGTACCGCGACGAGAAGTCCCACACGCCCGTCGACTACTACCGGCGCCTGCCGTCCGGCCTGGCCGACGCCCACGTCTTCGTGGTCGACCCGATGCTCGCCACGGGCGGCAGCGCCGTGTACGCGCTCGACCGCCTCAAGGACGCCGGCGCCCGCCGGCTGGCGCTGGTCTGCCTGGTGGTGGCGCCGGAAGGTCTCCGGGTCGTGGAGGAGCATCATCCGGACGTGCCCGTGTGGACCGCGGCGGTCGACCGCGAACTGGACCAGAACGCCTACATCCGTCCCGGCCTCGGGGACGTCGGCGACCGGGTGTTCGGGACCTGAGTGCTAAGCGTCGGTTCCGATTCTTCGAGAGGACACAGTAGTGTTACTTCAGGATGCTGGAACTCCGCCGCCTCCGCCTCCTCCGCGAGCTGAGCCAGCGCGGGACGATCGCCGCGGTCGCCGACGCCCTGCAATTCACGCCGTCGGCCGTCTCCCAGCAGCTCGCGATGCTCGAGCGGGAGGCCGGCGTGCGGCTGCTCGAGCGCGCGGGCCGCGGGGTGCGCCTCACCGACGCGGCGCGCGTCCTCGTCGATCACGCCGACGCGCTCCTCGAGCGTGCGGCGCTCGCCGAGGCCGACCTGGCGGCGGCCGCGGGCGCGGTCGCCGGCCGGGGTCGCATCGCCGGGTTCGAGTCCGTGTCGCTCCACCTCGCCCTGCCGGCGATGGAGGCGCTGGCGCGTGACGCCCCGCAACTGCGCTGCGAGCTGATCGAGGCCGAGCCCGAGCAGGCGTTGCCCGCCCTGGCCCTCGGCGACGTCGACCTCGTGCTCGGCGACGAGTGGCAGCACCTGCCGCTGAGGCTGCCCGAGGGCGTGCAGCGCCACGACCTGCTCAGCGACCCGGTGCACCTCGTCCTGCCCGCGGGGCATCCCGCGACGCGCCGGCATCGCCACGCCGTGCCGCTCGCCGAGATGGCGAGCGAGGCCTGGACGACCGGCCACGAGGGAATGGCCTGGGACGAGATGACCCACCGCACCTGCCTCGAGCTCGGAGGGTTTCACCCGGACGTCCGGCACCGGACCGTCGACGCGACCGTCAGCGTCGCGCTCGTCGCCCGCGGGCTCGCCGTGACGATGGTGCCCGAGCTCGCCGTGCCGGAACGCCACCCGGGAGTCGAACTGCGCCCGATCGCCGAGGGCCCCGTCAGCCGGGCGATCTTCGCCGCCACCCGCACCGCGGATGCCGCCCGCCCGTCGACGCGGGCGCTGCTCGCCGCCGTTCGGGACGCGGTCGCGGCGCTGCCGCCCCACCTGAGCCGCGCCGCGTAGGCGGCGGTCAAGACGGACGCCGTCGTTCAAGCCGACGTCGAGCGCGCGATGAGCCCCACTTGCTCCGCGCTCTCCTCGCGCGCGGCGAAGCGCTCGTCGACCGCGACGCCGGCGACCCAGACGATCTCTCCGCCCGCCTCCACCACGGGCAGCGTGCGGCGGAGGGCGCGCGGCACCTTGCGGTCGGTGAACAGATCCTGGAGCGTCTTCGTGCCGCCCAGGCCGACCGGACGCATGCGGTCGCCCTCGCGCCAGGCGCGCACGGTCACCGAGGCGCCGAGGGCCGCAGCGGAGATCGCCACGTCGCCGGGAGCCGACAGCGTCGCCTCGATTTCCCAGCTGCCGAAGCGGACGTGCCCCGGGATGGGAAGCGTCACCGGACGGGGCGCGATCGCCTCGGGCGCGCGCGTGAATCGAACCGTGCCGTACTCGGCCACGGCCCGGAGGCCGCCACCGAGGTCGAGCGACTTCGTTCCGTGGCCGCCGAGCGCGAGGATCTCCTCCGCCTCACGACGCGAGAGCGGATGGACCGCTTCGCCGGCGGCGCGCTCGGCCAGGGTGCGCAGCACGAGGCGACGCACGGCGGCCGGCCGGCGCCGGAGCTCGTCGAGCGAGATCGCCGGGCCGCCGCCCAGCGCGTCCAGCGCCTCGTCCACGGCGCCCTCGAGTACCTCGCCCTCCTCCGCCAACTGGCGCGCCGTCTCGGCGATCGTCCGGTCGGCGGCGGGCGAGAGCTCGCGCAGAGCGTCGAGCACGTCATGGCGCACCCGAGCGCGGGCGAAGCGGCGGTCGGCGTTGGAGGGGTCCTCGCGCCAGTCGAGGTCGCGCGCGCGGAGATAGTCGCGCACCTCGGCGCGTGTCACCCCCAGCAGCGGGCGCACGAGTCGTCCGCGGCGCGCCGCCATGCCGTGCAGCGCGCGCGAGCCCGGCGACACCGCGAGCCGGTAGAGGACCGTCTCGGCCTGGTCGCTGGCCGTATGCGCCGCCGCGTAGTCGCCCTCGGCCTCCTTCTCGGCGAGTGCGTAGCGGGCATCCCGCGCCCGTTCCTGCAGGTTCCCACCCCCTTCGGGGAGCGTGACCCGCTCGACCGTGACCGGCACGCCGAGGCGCGCGCACAGGTCCCGCACGAAGCGCTCGTCCTCGTCCGCGCCCGGACGGAGCCCGTAGTTCGCGTGCAGCGCGGTGACCGCGCGCGCCGAGCCGCAGCGCCACATCGAGGAGACAGACCGAGTCCCCGCCGCCCGAGAGCAGCACCAGCAGTGGCCGGCCGGGACCCACTAGCCCGCTCTCGCCGGCGGCCGCGAGCGGCCGTTCGGCCGGGGCGCTCGCGTGCTCTGCCATCACTCCCGCAGGTTGGCCCGGCAGAGCTGCCGGGGCTTGTCGAAGCCCTTGAGCTTGACCTGGCCGATCTCCTCGAACGTGAGATGGGAGGAGCCCCTGACGGCCTCGATCACCGCGTCGCTCACCAACACCTCCCCGCCGCGGGCACGGGCGACGATCCGCGAGGCCAGGTTGATCTCGCGACCGTAGTAGTCCCCGTCGCGGTAGAGCGCCGTGCCCCAGTGGATCCCGATGCGCGGCTCGGGGCGCTCCTCGAACAGGGGCACGAAGCCCACGGCCCAGTCCACCAGCGCCCGCGATGTCCTGCCCCACGACCATGACCTCGTCCCCGATCGTCTTGACCACCCGCGCGTCCTCGGGCAGCGTGCTCGACACGCGCTCGACGAAGCGCTCGATCGACGACAGGGCCTCCTCATCACCCTCCTCTTCCGTGAAGCGCGTGAAGCCGGCGAGGTCGGCGAACGCGATCGCGATTCGCAGACGCCCGATGGTCAGCTCCTCGTCCTCTATTTCCATCTCCATGTGACCCACGACGTCCTGCTCGACGTAGTGCTGGAGGAAGCGCTGATGGACGTAGTCCATCAGCGGCGACGCCAGCGGCAGCAGGTCGCTCGCCAGGCTCTCCATCTCCTCCGCCATCTGGAGCCCCGGGACGCCCTCGCGGATGAGCGGCTCGTGCACGTAGAGATGGAACAGGCGCACCTCGGCGTCGGCGATCTGGGACAGCGCCGACCCGTATACGCGGCAGAGCTGGAGGAACGCGACGAGCGGGAACCCGGCGCCGAGCACGGAGGCGACGTAGTGGAGCGCCTGCACGTCGTCCTCGTCGAGTCGCTCGACGGCGGCCGGCGGCAGGCCGATGCTCGCCCAGAAGCGTTCGATCAGGGCGGGCTCGAGCTCCGTGGCGTCGGCGGCCTCCGTCAGGGAGCGCGGCGGCTCGTCGCCGGAGAGGAGCTCGGCGATGTAGCCGTACGCCAGCCGCCCCTGCCTCCCGGCCTCGCGGATGTGCTCGAGCCGGTGTCCCCGCTCGCGCAGCCGCGCGACGATGCGCGCGTGAGCCACGGCCGCGGCGGTCCACCCGCCCGACCCGTCGACCTCGGGGATGACGCCGGTCTCGGCCCAGCGACGAAGAGTCGAGGGGGAGACCCCCACGCGCTCGGCGGCTTCCTTCAGAGTGAGCTGCTCGTCCACGGAGCCCTTGATTGTGCCCCTATGGCGACAGCGGCGCACAGTCTCGCGCGCGCGAGGGGGAGTCAATAGACTCGCCGCCGGACACGCGGAGGAGGACTGAGGGCGGCATGAACTACTTCGTCACCGGAGCCACGGGCTTCATCGGCCGGCATCTCGTGGCCGAGCTCCTGAAGCGCGAAGGCACGGTCTACGTGCTCGTGCGCGAGGGCTCGCGCGGGAAGCTCGACGCGCTGCGTGCAGCGGCTTGGCGCGCCGGAGGGGCGAATCGTTGCGGTCCCGGGCGACCTGTCCAAGCCGGCCCTCGGCGTCGACGGTTTCGACAAGCGCATCGACCACCTGTTCCACCTCGCCGCCGTCTACGACGTCGAGGCCGATGAGGAGGCCTCGGAGCGGGCGAACATCGACGGCACGCGGCACGTGATCGAGTTCTCGAACTCTCACGACGTCGGTCGCTTCCATCACGTCAGCTCGATCGCCGTGGCGGGCGAGTACCCCGGCGTGTTCCAGGAGGACATGTTCGACGAGGGACAGGTCCTGCCGCATCACTACCACCGGACCAAGTACGAGGCCGAGCGGATGGTGCGCGAGGAGGTCGAGGCGAAGACGCTCGTCTTCCGGCCGGGGATCGTCGTGGGCCACTCCGAGACCGGCGAGATGGACAAGATCGACGGTCCCTACTACTTCTTCAAGCTGCTCCAGAAGCTTCGCCACGCGCTGCCCGAGTGGGTGCCGCTGGCGGGCCCGCAGGGGGGCGAGACCAACATCGTGCCCGTCGACTTCGTCGCCAGGGCGATGGATCACATCGCGCATCTCCCGGACGACGAGCTGCCCGGCGACGCCTTCCACCTCGTCGACCCCGAGCCGATGAAGGTCGGCGAGGCGCTCAACGAGTTCGCGAAGGCCGCTCACGCGCCGCAGTTCGCCCTGCGGATCGACCAGCACATGACGAACGTGGTCCCCAAGCCCGTGCGCGCCGGTGTGATGGCGCTGCCCACCGTCAAGCGGATCCGCAACCAGCTCTACCACGACCTCGGGATCCCACCCGCGGCGGTGGAGAACCGCGACTTCCGCTGCAAGTTCGACGCGCGCGACGCCCAGCGTGCGCTCGCAGGGACCGGGATCGCGGTGCCGCCGCTCTCCACCTACGCGCCTCGGCTATGGGACTACTGGGAGCGCAACCTCGACCCCGACCTCTTCCGCGACCATTCGCTGGCGGGCGCGATCAAGGGCAAGAAGATCCTGATCACGGGCGCGTCCAGCGGCATCGGGCGCGAGACCGCGCTGAAGGTGGGCGACGCGGGTGGCGAGATCCTGCTCGTGTCGCGCACGCGCGAGAAGCTCGAGGAGGTGGCGTCCCAGGTCGAGCAGCGGGGCGGCACGGCCCACGTCCACCCGTGCGACCTCTCGGACCTGGGCGACGTCGATCGTCTGGCGGAGGAGGTGCTCCGGGAACACGGCGGGATCGACGTCCTCATCAACAACGCGGGCCGCTCGATCCGGCGCTCGGTGGCGCGCTCGTACGACCGCTTCCACGACTACGAGCGCACGATGCAGCTGAACTACTTCGGCGCGCTGAAGCTGATCCTCGCCTTCCTGCCCGGGATGCGCGAGCGCAAGACCGGTCACATCATCAACGTCTCGTCGATCGGCGTGCAGACCAACACGCCGCGCTTCTCCGCCTACGTGGCCTCGAAGGCCGCCCTCGACGCCTTCTCGCGCTGCGTGGCGCCCGAGGTGGTTGGCGACAACGTCAAGTTCACGACGATCTACATGCCGCTCGTGCGCACGCCGATGATCGCCCCGACCGACATCTACAAGGCCTTCCCCACGCTCACGCCCGAGGAGGCCGGGCAGATGCTGTGCGACGCCATGATCGACAAGCCGAAGCGCCTGGCGTCCCGCCTGGGGACCTTCGGCGAGGTGCTCTACGCGGTGTCGCCGAAGTCGGTCGACATCGTGCTGAACACCGCCTACAACCTGTTCCCCGACTCCACGGCGGCGAAGGGCGACGGCACGGCGCCCGTGCCGGCCCGGGAGAAGAAGAAGGAGGAGGAGATGTCGACGGAGGCGGTCGCCATGGCCTACCTCCTACGCGGAGTGCACTTCTAAACCACGAGGTGCGGGTAGTCCTGCTCGACCATCTCGCGGTAGCGGGCGAACACCGGCTTCGTGACGGGGATGAGGGCGAGCGCCTTCTTCGTGTTTCCCTTCGACCGGATCCGCCGCCGCGCAAGGGCGATCGCGATGTTCTCCTTGCCCTGGAAGTAGCGGTTGGCGATCTCCGAGTCCATGGTCATCTCGACCTCGGGCTCCCACGGCACGTCGTCCGACCACTCCCAGCGCAGGTTCGCCTCATCGCCGGCGGTTAGGTTCACTACAAGGTCGAGGTCGGGGAACTCGTAGCGCTGCGGGGTGTCGGCGTCGCGCAACTTAGGCCCCATCTCGGGGTCGGTGCTCATCAGCCCGAAGGTCCTGTCGAGGACCTCCCGGAACTCCTCGGCGGAGCGGAAGGGAGCCACCGCCCCGACCCTATCCGATCAGCGGCGTTGCCCCGGGACGACGCGCACGGCCCGAGGCGCGGCGGCCGGCCTCGGCCTAGGGGACCGTCCCCGAGAGCCCGAACGGGAGGACTTCGCCCCGGAGGAGCGGCCGGACTTCGCGCCCGAACGGGCCCGCTTCGCCGGCAACCGCTCCTCGATGGCGTCCAGCCGGCGGCCGATCGCCCGCAGCTCGGCCCTCAGCTCGCCGATGTCGTCGTGGGTGGCGAGCCGTCGGCCCTCGATCGCCTCGGCCACCGATCGACGGCTGCGGCTGAGCCGGTCCTCCGCGCCGCGCCGGAGCTCGTCGACCGTGCCCGCCAGGTCGTCGAGCGCGCCCTGCGCGGCCTCACGGCCGCGGCCGGCGGACCCGAGCGTCGCGTCGACCGTGCGCTCCACGGCGTCGCGGAGCGCTTCGGGAAGCTCGCTTGGCTTGCCGGGTCGTTTGGCCATGGGATGCGAGGTTACCCCGTGGGCGGCGCCGACCCAGCGCGACCGAGCTACGAATCCGTCACCGTGAGGCGCTCCTGTGCCCGCGGCACCGACGTCTCGCTCGGCGCCACCGACTCGCGCACCGCGCCGACGTCGCGGGCGATCTCGTCGAGGCGCTCTTCGATCGCCGTCAGCCGCTCATCGCCCGAGTCGGCGGAGGCGGCGGCAACGCGCTCCTCGAGCCTGTCGATCGCGTCCTCGATTCCCTCGAGCCGCTGCGACAGGGAGCGCAGGCGGCGGGTCACCCGCTCGACGTCGGCCGCCGACGGGATGTTGAGCGCGCCCATCGCCGCCTCCTGGGCGAGCACCGCCTTCTCGCGCGCCTCGAGGGCACGGGCGATCGCTCCGCTGACCACGGGGTTCGCGATCAGCTCCTCGGCGATCTTGCCGAGGGCCTCCTCACCCTGCCGCGACAGGCGATCGACGATGCTCTCGTTCTGCTCCGGGTCCGCCATCGTCGCCGCAGCCTACTCGATCGCGCGCCGGTCGGAGGCGCCCGCGTACCCTAAGCCTCTAGTCGAGGCTGACTCCGTTTGAAAGCCGCCGCCGATGGAGAAGGAAGGGACGCCGAGACTGAGTCCCGGCGGCGGGGGACTCACGCCAGCTGTCGCGTTTCCACGTTGCGCACGACACAGCCACCAAGTAGCGTTTCGCCTGCGGCAGGCGGCACCCGCTTGCTGCGCGCTTTCCATTCCGCCCGGCTCACTTGGGGCGGGACCTCAAGGGATCACCGGATACGGCACGGATGAAGACGCGGCTTCTCACCTTCCTGGTCGCCGCCGGCGTCGTGCTCGTGGCTGCCCTCACCACCCTCACCATCCCGGCCTTGGCGGAGCCGCAGCAGGTCTGGGTCCGCCTGCCCAGCGGTGAGATCGTGCAGGTCACCGTCGACGTCCCTCCGGGGAGCACTCTGGAAGACGTGCAGCTCCCGGGCGAGCTCGTTCCGCCGCCCACGACCGAGCCGGAGACGATCGAGACGGCTCCGGCGCCGCCGCCCACGGAGACAACTCCGGCACCGCCGAACGAGCCGAAGCAGCCCGCGCCCCAGCCCGAGACCAGCCGCCGAAGTCCGAGGAGCCCGCCGAGGCCCAGTCACCTAAGCCGGCGACGACTCTCCCCAGGAGCGGACGAGCTCCGGGGTGCGCGTGGAACGCAAGAAGGAGAAGGTGCGCAAGGTCCAGGAGCGAGTCGAGCCCGAGGACACGGAAGAGAGGTCGGCCGAGCGGCGCCGCGGACGGCGCTCGCCGCTGCGCAAGCCGGACGGCACGCCGACGCCGGACAACCCCGGTTTCGTCGATGTGTTGCCGGGTCCGTCGTCGGCGGCGGGGGTGCCGAACTTCATCATCCGCAAGTTCCGGGTGCCGCCGTTTCTGTTGTCGATCTATCAGGCGGCGGGAATCGAGTACGGGATCCGCTGGGAGGTCCTGGCGGCGATCAACGAGATCGAGACGGACTATGGCCGCAATCTGAACGTGTCGTCGGCGGGGGCGGTGGGCTGGATGCAGTTCATGCCGGCGACCTGGCGGACGTACGGCACCGACGGCAACGAGGACGGCCGCGAGGATCCCTATAACCCGGTCGACGCGATCTTCGCGGCGGCGCGCTACCTGGCCGCGGCCGGCTATGCGAACGACGTTCGGGGGGCGTTGTTCGCCTACAACCACGCCGACTGGTACGTCGACTCGGTGCTGCTCAGGGCGCGGTTGATCGCCGGCGTGCCGGCCGACCTGATCGGGTCGCTGACCGGGCTGACCGAGGGCCGCTTCCCGGTCTACGCCCGCGCCAGATACGCGGACGACCTGGCGGAACGGGCCTTGCTGAAGCGGGTGGGCCAAGGAGAGAACGCGGCAAATGTGGTCGAGTCGAGCGATGCCCGGCGGTCGGTCGACATCTTCGCCCGGCGCGGCTCCCCGGTGGTGGCGGTGAACGACGGTGTCATCAAGAAGGTCGGGCGCAACAGTCGGCTGGGCCGCTACGTCACCCTGCAGGACGTCTACGGCAACCGCTTCACCTACGCCCAGCTCGGCAAGGTGTCGCGTTTCTATCCGGTCCCGCGGGAGGACGCCGTCGACCCCGAGCAATCGGCGCGCGCCCTCCCGGCCAACGACCCGGCCCTCCCGCCGCCGGATCAGCCCGCGTCCGCCGGCCGCCAGCTGGACGACTCCGACCGCGAGCCGGGCCGCTATCGCGGCGCCGGGGCGGACGACCGGCCGCGGGCGTCGGTGCCCGTTAAGCAGCGGCTGTTTGCGCATCCGGGTTTGCCGGGCGCCCGCGAGGCGGGCGGTCTCGAGCAGTTGCTCGAAGGCCGAGGCGCTCCGGGTGGGCGGGTTCGAGACCTACAAGAACTACTTCTCGCGCCCGTTCGGGCTCGACCCCTCGAAGGTGCGGTTCCGCAGGCTGAAGGAGGGGTCGCGGGTGATCGGCGGCACGATCATCGGTCGCGTCGGTGAGACCCTGGCGGGCACGGCGGCGCACCTCGATTTCTCGATTCGGCCGGCGGGGCGCGGCGCGCCGCGGATTGACCCGAAGCCGATCCTCGACGGCTGGAAGCTGCTCGAGGCGACGGCGATCTACCGCGCCGCGGGCCGCAACGTCCTCTACGGCGACGACGGCGGGCGGGGCTCGATGTCGATCGGCCAGATCCTGCTGCTGCCCAAGCCGCTGCTCGAGCAGCGGGTGCTCTCCGACGAGCGGATCGAGATCTACCCGTGCGGCCGCGACGACATCCGCTCGGGCCAGATCGACCGTCGGGTGCTGGCCACCATGGCCTACCTGGCCGAGTCGGGGCTGCGGCCCGAGGTCACGAGCCTCAAGTGCGGCCACGGCTTCTACACCAGCACCGGCAACGTCTCCCACCACAGCTCGGGCAATGCGGTCGACATCGCCAAGCTCAACGGCATCCCGATCCTCGGCAACCAGGAACCGGGGGGCGTCACCGAACAGGCCGTCAGACGGCTGATGCTGCTGCAGGGCACGATGGCCCCGGCCCAGGTGATCTCCCTGCTCGAGATCGGCGGCCCAACCCTGGCCATGAGCGACCACGGCGACCACATCCACGTCGGATTCCAGCCGATGTTCGGCGCCAACAAGAAGCTCGGCAAGCAGATACTGGCCGTACTCAGGCCGGGCCAATGGTCCGACCTGATCTCCCGCCTGGGGGAGATCGACAACCCCGTCGTGCCGACCAAGCCGTCGAGGTACTCGCTCCCCGCGACGAAGGATCGTCGCGCGAGTACGGCGCACGTCGGCGAGTAGTTCGACGTCGTCCGCGCCCCAGGCACTCTTCGGCTTCGTTCAGCTCGAGTTCGGGTTCGTGCTTGGGTCGGCCGACGGCCGCTACCTGGTGCGTGCACGAGGTGACGGTCCGCCCGAGGCGATCCTCGTGCTGCGCACGCTTGCCGCGCCGGAGCGGCGGCGGCCCTGGGGGCGGCGCCCGCGGGCGGCGGAGAACGCCGCGCCGGAGCCCGTTCCCACGGCGCGGGCCACGGTTGTGCGGCCGGCGCCGTTCGGCTCGCCCCGCGAGGCCGAGTCCTGGCTTGCGTCGCTTCGCAGAGACGATGGAGCCGCTCGAGCCGAGCTCGGCTCCGCCCTGCGGGTCGTGAATCGTGCGCGGGCGGCGCAGCGCGCCGCCGCCGGCGACCCCTACGCCGGCGACGTCTCGGCGGACCAGGCGCTCGCCTGCCGGCTCGGTTACGGCTCCGGCGAGGCCGTGGCGGAGGGGCGTTTCGACGACGCGATCGAGCTGCCACCCGCGCGCGCGCGGCGGCGGCGGCGATCGATGCAGGCGCCGGACGAGCGCTTCGCGGCGCTCCTCGGCGGGCGTGAGGCGCCGCTCCTCGCCGAGGAGCTCGTGCTGCGCGCCCGGGCGGACCTGGACGCGGGACGCGAGCGCGAGGCGGCACTGGAGGCACGGATCGCGCTCGAGGCGCTCGTGGCGGAGCTGGGCGAGCGGGCCCCCGTCGATCAGCGCGAGCGGATCAGGGCGGCCGCGAACGCGGCCCTCGAGGGACGAGCACCGGTCGAGCTGGAAGAGGCGGTTGCCGCGATGGAGGCCACCATCAGGCGCCGTCGCTTCGGTCGCTGACGTTTACGCCTCGGACCCGGAATCTTCACGTCTCGCGCCGCCCGGTGGGCTGGAATGAGGTTGCCCCTACCCGCCCTCCACGAGACTCCCCCGAATGCTCAGCCGGCCGGCGGGCCATCGGACACGCGCCCGCCGGCCGGCCCCGGCTCAGAGCGCGGCGAGCACCGCCCGGAGCTCTTCCACTACATCGCCGTCGAGCTTCACCTCGGCGTCGCGGTCGTATGGCGTGGGCCCCTGGGTGATGAGGGCGAGCCGCCCCCCGCCGCCGTGCGTGATGGCCGGCAGCCCGGCGACCGGATAGACCTCGAGCGACGAGCCGACGCACAGCATCAGGTCGGCCCCCGTCGCGAGCTCCTGCGCCTCCATGAGCGCCGGCTCCGGCAGGAGCTCGCCAAATAGCACAACGTCGGGCTTGAGCGGAGCACCGCAAGTCGGGCAGCGGGGCGCTCCCTCGCCGGCCCCCAGAAGGGTGACCACGTCGCCGATCCGAACCCTCGCCCCGCAGCTCAGGCAGACGCTCCACTCGATCGAGCCGTGCACCTCGATAAGGCGCTCGGTGCCCGCCATCGCGTGTAGCCGATCGATGTTCTGGGTGATGACGCCGCGGATCAGGCCGCGCCGCTCGAGCTCCGCGAGAGCGAGGTGCGCCTCGTTCGGCCGCTTGTCGGTGAGCGTCGCGAAGCGCTGCGTGTAGAAGCTCCAGAACCGGTCGGGATCGCGGCGCCACGCATCTATGTGGGCGACCTCCATCGGATCGTGGTTCTCCCACAGCCCGGTCCCGGGGCTGCGAAAGTCGGGGATGCCCGACGGCACGGAGATGCCCGCCCCGGTGAGCGCGACGGCGCGCTCGGCGCCCGACAGCAGCTCGGCCACCTGGGCGGCGGCGGTCGAGGTCGTGCTCAACGGCCCTCGAACTTCGGCCGTCGCTTCTGGAGGAAGGCGGAGATCCCCTCCCGGGCGTCCTCCGAGCCGAAGAGGCGCCCGAAGCCCGCCGCCTCGACGGCCAGCCCCTCCTCGAGGTCCGGCCGGTGCGACACCCTCTTGATCTCCCCGATCGCCATCGGGGCCTGCCCGGCGAGCTTGCGGGCCCAGGCCAGCGTCGTGTCGAACAGCTCGTGGTCCGGCACCACCTGGTTGGCCAGCCCCACCCGGTGTGCCTCGTAGGCGTCGATCGGATCGCCCACGAGGTTCATCTCGAGCGCCTTCGACTCGCCGACGAGCCGCGGGAGCCGCTGCGTGCCGCCGAAGCCGGGCATGATGCCGAGGTTGATCTCCGGCTGGCCGAACGCGGCCGACTCGGCCGCGATGCGGAAGTCGCACGCCATGGCGAGCTCGCAGCCGCCGCCGAAGGCGATCGAGTTCACGGCGGCGATCGTGACCGTGGAGGACCGCTCCATGCCGCGCATGAAGCGATGGCCGGACGCGAGGAGGTCGGCGCCCGCGGCGTCCGGCGACATCTTCGCGAACTCCTTGATGTCGGCCCCGGCGCTGAAGGTGAAGATGTTCGACGAGGCGATCACGAAGGCCCGCACCTTGCCGTCGACCTGCTCCCAAACGGAGATCAGATCGCGCACCGCCTGGGGCGACAGGGGATTCGCGGGCGGCCGGTTGAGCCAGGCGATCGCGACGTCGTCGCGCGTCTCGAGCAGCACGGTCTCGCGCTGGTCGCCGGGGTCGGGTTGCGGGTAGGGGAAGAAGCCCTGGCCCGACTTCTTGCCGAGCCGGCCCTGCGCCACGAGGCGGCGAACGATGGCCGGGGGCTCGAACGCGTCACCCCACTCGCTCTGGGCCCGCTCGAGCTGCTCGAGCAGCGTGTCGAGTCCGGCCTCGTCGGCGCGTGCGAACGGGCCTGGAAGGATGCCCGCGCCCATCATCATGCCCATCTCGATGTCCTTCGCGGAGGCGACGCCCTCCTCCAGGACGAGGCAGGACTCGACCAGGGTCTTGAGCCCCATGCGGTCGACGAGGGTGCTCGTAGCGCGATCAGTCGCCGTGCTCATAGAACCCCTTCCCGGACTTCTGGCCGAGGTTCCCCGCCTCCACCAGCTCCTTCATCTTGGGCGACACGTAGAAGCGGTCGCCGTACGACTCGCGCAGGTGCATTGACACGTGCAGCACCGTGTCGAGGCCCAGCAGGTCGGTGAGGAAGTACGGCCCCATCGGGGCGGTGCCCGAATCCTTGATCACCCTGTCGACCTCCTCGACCTCGAGCCCCTCCTCGTCGGTCACGCGCCAGATCTCGGACACCGCCGAGTTCAGGATGCGGTTGACCACGAACCCCGGGACCTCGCCGCAGCGGATCGGCGTCTTGCGGATCGCCTGGGCGAAGTTCACCGCGGCCTGGAGCGTCTCCTCCGAGGTCTCCTCCCCCTCGATCACCTCGATCAGCCGCATCATGGACGCGGGATAGAAGAAGTGGAAGCCGCAGACCTTGTCGGGGCGGAGAGTGGCCTCTCCCATCTCCGAGATGGACAGCGACGAGGTGTTGGAGGCGAGGATGGCGTGCCCGGGGGTGACCTCGTCGAGCTCGGCGAAGACCGACTGCTTGATCTCCATGCGCTCGGGCACGGCCTCGATCACGAAGTCCGCGTCGCCGAAGCCGTCATAGTCGGTGGCGCCGGTGATTCGGCCGAGCACCTCCTCGAGCTGGCGGTCGGCGTCCTCCTGGCCGATCTTCCCCTTGGCGACGAGCCCTCCGAGCTGGGCTTGGGTCACCTCCCGGGCCTTCGCGAGGCCCGCGTCGACGAACTCCTGCTTCACGTCCTTCAGGACGACCGGGATGCCGGCGGCCGCGACGACCTGGGCGATCTCCCCACCCATAGTCCCCGCTCCAACGACGGCTGCCTTGAAGACGAACACGGCCGCGCAGGCTAGCGACTACCGCAGCCCGGCCTCTTCCTCCGCCTCCACCGCGAAGCGAGCCAGAGTGCGGCGCAGGGAGTCGCGCAGCGCGCGCCGGATGAAGATCGCGTCCGCCACGCCGCCCAGCGCCCCGTACTTCGTGAGCGTGTACTCCAGGCTCAGCTCGACGCGTGACCCGGCCTCGCTCTCCGCTGCGCGGAAGGTCTGCAAGCCCACAAGGCGCTCCTCGAAGATCCGCGTGGCGAAGCGGTCGGCGGCGGCTCCTTGCACGACCTTCTCGGTCACCCGGCCGCGCCCGGCCGGAACCGACTCCCAAACGAGCCGGGATCCCTCGGCCGGCCAGGCGGACTCTTGCTCCACGACGCGGGCGAAGCCCTCGACGAAGGTCGGCCAGCGCGTCGCGTCCGCCCACAGGCGCAGGGCGGCCTCGGGCGTCAGCACGACCTCGGCCTCGGCGCTGGCAATTCTCACCGGCCGTAGACCTCGCGCACGATCTCCTCGATCGACTCCTTGACCGAGTCGAGGAACGGCCGCACCTCCTCCAGCAGGCGCTCGTACTCCTCGCGGCCCGCGCCGGTGAGCGAGTAGTAACGGCGCGTGCGGCGCTCGGGGTGCTCCCACCTCCCCTCGATCCAGCCCCGCTCCTCGAGCCGGCGCAGCAGCGGGTACATGGTGTTGGGATTCACCGACAGCACGCCCTCCGTCATCCCCGCGATCCGCTCCATCAGCTGGTTGCCGTAACTCGGGCCCTGGCCGATCAGGTGCAGCACCAGCAGCGGCAGCACGTCGCGCCGGCGCAGCTCGCCCGTGAACGGGTCCTGCGGGCGCCCCCGCGGCGAGACCTCCGCCTCGAGGCCGCCCGCCTGGGAGACGGCCTCGCGCACAGCCCGGCGGCTGCGCTCGCGTTTCGACTTCGGCATCGCCCCCGCATCCTGGCAGGGGACGGTCGTTCGGACCGTCAGCTCAGGCGGCGGCCGCCGCGGGTTCCTCCGCCGGGCGGGGCATCAGGACCTCGCGTGCGATCACGAGGCGCTGGATCTGCGACGTGCCCTCGTAGAGCTGCATGATCTTGGCGTCCCGCATCAGCTTCTCGACCGGGTACTCCTTGATGAAGCCGTAGCCCCCGTAGACCTGCACGGCGTCCACGGTCACCTCCATCGCGGAGTCCGCGGCGAAGCGCTTGGCGTGCGAGGACGCCAGTGTGTTGCGCTCCCCCTTGTCGAGCAGCGCGGCCGACTTCCAGGTCAAGAGGCGGGCGGCCTCGACCTTCGTCGCCATGTCGGCGATCATGAACTGGATCGCCTGGTGCATGGCGATCGGCACGCCGAACTGGACGCGCTCCTTGGCGTAGTCGCGGGCGTACTCGAAGGCGGCCTGGGCGATGCCGACCGCCATGGCCGACACGCCCGGACGCGTGCGGTCCAGCGTCATCATCGCGAGCTTGAAGCCCTTGTTCTCCTCACCGAGGAGGTTGCTCGCCGGGATCTCGACGTCGTTGAACGAGATCATCGCGGTGTCGGACGCGCGCTGGCCGAGCTTGTCCTCCTTCTTGTCGACCACCACTCCGGCGTCGCGCGGCACCACGAACGCCGAGATGCCGCGGTGGCCGGCCTCCCTGTCGGTCTTGGCGTAGACCGTGTACCAGCTCGCGTGCGAGCCGTTCGTGATGAAGCACTTGGTGCCGTTGATGACGTACTTGTCGCCCTTCTTGACGGCGGTCGTGCGCATGGCGGAGACGTCCGAGCCGGCGTCCGGCTCGGTCAGGCAGAAGGAGGCCAGCCTGGGCTCCTCCGTGAGCATTGCGAGGTACTCCTTCTTCAGCTCCTCGGAGCCGCCCAGGGCCACGGGGGCGGTCGCGAGCCCGTTGCACATCAGCGACGTGCCGATGCCGGAGCAGCCCCAGCCGAGCTCCTCCTCGATGAGACAGCCGCTCAGGTAGTCGAGACCGGGTCCGCCGTACTCCTCGGGGATGTGGGAGTTCATGAGGCCCACCTCCCACGCCTTCTGCACGATCTCGTGCGGGAAGGTGGAATCCCTGTCGAGGTCCCAGGCGACGGGGCGGATCTCCTTCTCCGCGAAGTCGTGGGCGAGCTCGCGAATGTCCTTCTGCTCGTCGGTGAGGCTGAAATCGACCACTGGTTGCTGCTCCTTGGGCCCCGAGCGGCTTTGAGCCACCCGATTGATTAGTCAGTCAATCCTCTTGCAAAGAGATTACCGCAGTCGTGCGCGAGGGGCCGGGCTCGGCCCGGACCGGAGCGATTAGCGTTCAGACTGTCCGCCATGGATGCTTTCGGCACGGTGCTGATCGTGGTGAGCGTGATCGCGATCGTGATCGCCGTGGCCAGCTACTGGGGCAGCGGCCGCCTCTACCGGCGAATCGGGGCGGGCGAGCTCAGCATGGAGCGGGAGCGGACGCCTCGCTCGGCGCCCGCGCCCGCCTCCCAGTCCGAGGCGCGCGAGGAGATTCGCCAGATGCTCGAGGCCAAGTCGGCCCGCCGCCAGGCTCGGGGCGAGCCGGCCCTCGACGTGGACGCCGAGCTGGCCGCGCTCATGCGCGGCTCGCCCGAGCACGATCCGACCCTCCGCGACGAGGTCCGCCAGCTCGTGATCGCCCGCAACGAGCGGCGCCGGCGTCAGGGCAAGGAGCCGCTCGACGTCGAGGCGGAGATCGACCGGCAGCTGCGTGCGCTTGGGGGGTGATTTCACACTCGCCTCGGGGTAGGCTGCGTTCGATATGGCGAACGACCGCCTTTTTGACCTCGAGGACGCGCTGCTCCGTCCCGGCTGCTATCTGAATCCACAGACCGAGGTGATGATCGTCGTGGACGACTCGTCGTCCATAGACGGCGAGATCTTCAATCTCGAGGAGTTCGAGGGCGCCGACTGGGTGCTGGTCTCCGACGAGGTACCCGTGGACGAGGCGCGCCGCGACGAGCTCCTCGAGAGCTTTCAGGCCGCCTACCACGGCGGCGACGGCCGTGCGGTCAGCGAGGCCGCCGTCGAGGACGGCGACGAGCCCGACCTCGAGGAGGACGAGGAGCTCGAGGAGTAGCGCGGCCCCTCCCTCGTTGGGCTTCCGGCTCCTCAAATGTCCGCGGACCGGGCACTGCTGCGATTCGCGCATCGCGATAGCGCTTCCGCAGGAGCGCCGACTGCACGATGACCCGTCGCGCGAACCGGCAGTCCTCGCGCGCGGAGTCGTCGATGCCTGCTACGCGTTTACGTACGGCGCGTAGCGGCGGTGCAACATGAGCTGGTTGCCGTCGGGGTCGGCGAAGATCGCCATGTGGCAGACGCCCGTGTCGAGGGTGTCGCCGAAGAAGCTCACCCCCTTGGACTCGAGCTCCGCGCGCGCCGCGTGGACGTCCTCCACGCGCAGTGGCAGCGGATTGCCGGTCTGGGCGCTGAACTCCATCCCGACCCTCTCGGGTTCCCAGACGACGAAGCAGGTGCTGCCCGCCCACTGCTCGTACTCCGCGTGCTCATCGGGACGCATGCCGAGGACGTCGCGATAGAAGCTGCGTGCGCGCACGGCGTCCTGCGAGGGGATGCCGATGAAGTCGAGCTCTTGGATGAGTGTCATTGCGCGTCAGTCTGTCAATCAGCCCCGGAGCGGCTCGTGTAAGGCGGCCCGTGCCGTGTCGACAGGCGAAAGGTCTCTGATTCATCGCTGCCGCTCACATCGCGGCGGCGCGAGCGGCGGATTCGAGCGCGGTTGAGCACGTCAAGCGGTATCAGCTGAGTTTCGCTCGTCCGCGCATAGCAGCGGCGAGTCGATCACAGCTCGGTTCGCCCGCCCGGGCGCCTACTCGAGCGGGGGCGGACAGGCGGCCCGCCCCCGTCTCTCAACTTCTCGCCGTCGAGCCAGATCCTAGAAGTTCCCGCGGATCTCCCCGCCCGGGAGATCCCCCGGGCCCGTGCCGGCAGGAGGCACACCGTCATTCGTGTGCACGTTGACGTACGCGTTGCCAGAGTTCAGAGCGTCGATGAGCGCCGAAAACGGCTGACCAGCAAGCGGCCCGACGAGATTCGCCGCCGTGATGGTGCCCCTCGCGAGCACGCCGTTCGCGGTCCCACCTCCGGCCGGAGCGGGCCCGAAGAGGAACGCGACCACGGGGCCGTTCACGCCCGGCGGACCGACGTGGATGTGCGCCGCGATCGGATTGTCCAGATTGGCGACGATCAACCTGTAGTCGAGCGACGTGCCGTCCTTGCTCAGTTTGAAGACCGCCTGCCCAGCTGCCCGCGAGGCGTTCGCGGGTACCTCCGTGTCGCCGTTCAGGTGCACCGAGTAGTTTCGGTTTTCTCCGGCCGACGCCAGTCCTGCTACCGCAAGAAGCACCACCAAGACGACGCCTATCCCCAAAACCCTACGCATGCGTATCTCCCCTCTCCCGTGCGGATACACGAATGGCACGGGGACTCTAGCGAGTTGGGCTGGCCGGTTGCCCCCTCCGGAGAGGCGCTCATGCGATCAGTGATCTCGCTTCTCCGTTCGCGTGAAACGAGCGGTGCCGCGCCTTCCCGGCGGGGCTATAGCGGAAAACAATGAGGGTTCGGCTTGTCGGGGTGGAGTCGTGTTCGGCGGCCGCCCGGCTCCGCGGGCGCTTGGTTTCCCCGGTCCCCGGCGCAGGGCCGCTCGCCGGAGAGGGTGCCGGCCCGGGCCCGGACCGGGCGGCGGGACGGACGCTTGCGGGGCCCGGGGCGCCAGGCGCCGACAATGGTCCGGCGATCTGCGGGGCCCTGCCGGGGCCAGCGACCCGCCGCGCGGCCGAAGATCCGGAAGCCGACGCAATCGGATGTGCAGCTCGCGGAAGCGGCCAAACCGGGAAACCGCAGCCGGGCGTACCGGCTTGGGCGGCCGGCTTGCGATTGCGCAGTCGACGTCGGGGCTGGGTGAGGAGGATGCTTGCGCGGGGCGCCCGGGTGCTCCCGGCGCAGAGAAACCACTGGACGCTTCCAAGCGTTCGACCTGCTCTTGGCATAAGCAACAAAGGGTCGAACGCGTGAAGACTGGCCCCGGCCGGGCGCCCCGGCGGGGAGCCGGGCCCGGCGCCCGAGCCCGGATCGCCGCTTCAGGAGCCCGCCCGGATCACCGACCGCCGGATCGGACCGGCGCCGGCCGCGTCAGGCTCCCCCTCCTCACCCAGCCCCGGAACCGCCGGCAGAAACGAACGGCTGGGGAATACCTCCCCGCCCGGCGAACAGCTCACCGCGAAGCGAGACTTAGCCATAGCCCCTCCCCGCATCTCGTTGGTCGGGTGACGGTCTCCCCGGCGGCGGGTGAGGCCGGGTCACGGATGCCGGCCGGACGCCGGTCCATCCGCCCTTCGGCACCGGCGTCCGGGCGGACAACCTGACACGCAACCGAGCCACCGTCGAACGTGGCGGGTTGTGTGTCCCTGGCACGCACAATCCGCCACACAACTCCCGGGCGGCGATCTATGGCGAGTTTTGCGCCGGCCGCGCCGCCGGCCGCCCGCGGGCGCGGCTCAGGCCGGCGCGCCCGTGCCCGTCGGCGCGCCCGTCTCGTCGAGGCCGGCGCGCAGCTCGCGCACCTTGTCGCGGTAGGCCTTCTCGCTGCCGCCCAGCAGGTGTGAGCCCCAGCGCACGCCGTTGTGCACGTGCGGCACCTCGTCGGCGAGCAGGTAGTCGAACACCAGCGCGATGCGCTCCTGGCCCAGCTCCATGAGCGTCTTGCGGCGGTGCGAGTGGCGCCACATCGCCCGCTGTTCGGAGGTGCCGTTGAAGAGGCACAGGCGACCCAGGAGGTCGTAGGCGTAGATCGACTTGAAGTACGAGAAGCCGACCGGGTAGTCGCCCCAGGCGCAGCCGAGCTCCTCCTTCATCAGCAGGTCGTGCACCTTGGCGTGGCGCACCTCGTCCCAGGTCTGGCGCGCCATGTCGACGTGGAAGTCCCACGGCATCTCGGGATGCTCGTGCGAGTTGCGCGCCATCAGCTCCGCAGCCGACAGCTCGGCGTCCATCAGCCCGTGGAAGAAGTGGCGCTGCTCCTCCGGCTCGATCGGGACGTGGTTCTCCGCGCCGTTGACGTAGAGGTCGCGCGTCAGGTAGGGATCGCCGTCCTCGGCAACCTCGACGAACTCGTCGCGGGCGGGCTCCACGAGCGGCGGGAGGATGCGGAGCTGCCGCGGCGCGGTGCGGAGGCGGACGGGCAGCTCGCCGATGTCCCGCCCCGGCGCGGACGCCGGCCCCGCCCCCACCTCGCGGGTGTGCCGCTCCTGGCGCTCCGCCACCTGGGTCAGGAGCCGCAGCGACGGCTCGTCCGCCACCGGATCGAGATGCTGCAGATGCGTCCGCATCGCGGCCGCGAGCTGCGGCTTCGCCTCGCCATAGGCAACGTCGAGGTATGCCGGGGCCGAGTCCGCGGCAGCCATCCGGTCGAGCAGCTCCTCGAGCTCGGGAGAGGGCGAGCCGGGGTAGTCGCTCGGGCTCCGCAGCTCGTAGAGGCGGCGCTTGATCTTCGTCAGCGCGCGGGCGTCGTCGTGGACGTGGTCGCCGAGCGCGTACTTGCGCGGCCAGCTCGGCTCGAGCGGCAGCCAGCCGTTCGTGAGGTGCACGAGCTCGCGCAGCACGTGGAAGTAGTTCGAGAAGCGGGTGGCGTTGTCGTCGACGTCGTAGCCGAGCGGTCGCTCAGACGAGCTCTTCACTTGCGGATTCCTCCTCTTCGTCCTCGGCCAGAAGTCGCTGGCGGTGACGGCCCACGACGCTGGGCAGGAGCCCACCGCCCGCCGTCACGTTGATCACGGCCTGGTCCGATATGCGGGTGATCATCCCGGCATAGCGCCCGCCGATCCCGAACGGGTTGATGTTGAAGCGCTTGAGCCGCATCTGTACGTGCCCGTCCTCCACGGTGGGAAACATCTCCTCGGGCACGGGCACGTACTCCTGGACGACGAAGTCGCCGTCCTCGACGTGCTCCTCGATCAGCGCGTCCCAGCGCGCCTGCTCGGTCTCCATCCCCAGGGACACCCCGTGGCCGCCGTAGTCGGACGCGGGCTTGAGCACGAGCCGCTCGCGGTTGTCCGAGACGAACTGCAACAGGTCGACGACCCACTCGCCGTAGCTCGTGCGACCGGGGCGCAGCACGCGGGTCCAGGGGATCGTCTCGTCGATCACGCGCCGCTCGCGCTCTTCGACCAGATGGGCGAAGCGCGGGTCCTGGAGCAGCGCGAACAGCTTCTTGTTGTTGGCCACCCGCGCCCGGAAGGGGTTGACGATCGCGGCGCTCCGATCGCGCGCGGCCGCGATCAGGTCGCCTTCGGGCAGTTCCTCGAGCAGGGCGCGCCGGTAGACGAGCTGCACGGGCTCGTCACGCACACGCAGCTGCGAGCCGTCGTAGGTGACGTCCCCGAGCGTCCCCCAGAGCGCCTCGATGCCGGTGGCTTCCGCGGCGGCGCACGTGATCCGGAACTCGGGAACGGACGGGCTGTCCTCCACGTCCACGAGAGCCAGCCGCGGGATCTCGGGCAGATCGCTGCGCTCGTGCCGCAGCTCCCGATACGCCCCCAGCAGGGTCTCCATCAGGAGGGGCAGCATCGGCGTGTACGCGGTCTCGAACTCCGCCCTCACCCCGGGCAGGTCGATCGCCCGCCGCAGCCCCTCGTACAGCACGTCCGTGTAGCCGATGCCGGCCGGAGAGTCGGCGTTGAACTCGAGGAACTTCACGTCGTAGCCCTGAAGGAACGCGTCGAGACGGCAGATCCGCAGCGGCCGCGAGAAGCCGGGGTCGAGGCGAATGAGCGCGTCCTCGGAGGGGGGCACCGCCAGCTCGTCGCGCAGCCGGCCGTCCTCGGCGTAGGCGTCGCAGAAACGGTCGAGCACGGCCGAGAGAGAGGCCACGGCGCGGCGGACACGCCGCAGCTGGCCCGGAGAGACGAAGTGCGGCATCAGCACGAACGGGATCGTGTGGCCGGCGAACACCACGTCGTTCTCGGACAGCCAACGCTCGATCTCCTCCTCGATGTCGGCGCAGCGGTCCCCCAGCTTCGAGAGCTCGACCAGGTGTTGGAGCTTCAGGTTGTTGACGTGGTCGATCACTCCTAGGTCCGAGGGTACCCCGTAGGCTTACCCGCCGCGTGCGCCCGATCTACTTCCTCGGCATCTTCATCCCGGTCGCGGTCGTCTTGGAGCTCGCGCACGCCGGCCCGGTGGTGGTGTTCGGCGTGGCGGCGCTCGCCGTAATCCCCTGCGCTGCCGTGATGGGCGAGGCGACGGAGGCGATCGCCGCGAAGACCGGCCCGGGCATCGGCGGCCTGCTGAACGTGACCTTCGGCAACGCGCCCGAGCTGATCATCGCGTTCTTCGCTCTCCTGGAGGGGCTGCAGGAGGTCGTGAAGGCGTCGATCGTGGGCTCGATCATCGGCAACATCCTGCTGGTCATGGGTGCCGCCATGCTGATCGGAGGCCTTCCGCGCGACAAGCAGACCTTCAGCCGCACGGCCGCAAATGCGCAGTCCGCAATGCTGCTGCTCGCGCTAGCCGCGCTGATCTTCCCCGCGGTCTTCCAACTCATCCACGGCGGCGGGCTGCCCGCCGTGGGCGAGGAGCGGGTGGACTTCGGCTCGGACCTCGAGACGCTCTCGTTCGGCGTGGCCATCATCCTGCTGCTCAGCTACGTCGCAGGGCTCTTCTTCTCGCTCAGGACCCACCGCTCCGTGTTCAATCCCTTCGACGAGCAGGCCGAGGAGGAGGTGCACCACTGGTCGATCCGGCAGGCGGCGCTGTACCTGGCGGGGGCGGCGGTGCTAGTGGGCTTGATGAGCGAGATCCTGGTCGGCTCGATCAGCGAGGCCTCGGAGGAGATCGGGCTGTCGGAGTTCTTCGTCGGCGTCTTCATCGTCGCGATCGTCGGCAACGCCGCTGAGCACTGGGTGGCGGTGCTGGTGGCGGCCAAGGACAAGATGGACCTGGCCGTGAACATCGCGATCGGGTCGAGCGCCCAGATCGCCCTGTTCGTGGCGCCGTTGCTGGTGCTGCTCTCGTTCGTCGTCGGCCCCGACCCGATGGCGCTGGTCTTCAACGGCTACGAGCTCGGGGGCCTTCTGTTCGCCGTCCTGATCGCGAACTTCCTGACCCAGGACGGCGAGTCGAACTGGTTCGAGGGGGTGCAGCTGTTGGCGCTGTACGCCGTGCTCGGGCTGGTCTTCTACCTCGCCTGAGGTTCGGCCGCGTCGGGCTTGAAACCGGCGGCAAGCTTGGCGGCGACCGCGAACTCCGCCGGTCGGCGGCCTGGGGCTCTCGCTTCCGGTTGTGCTTTCCCTCGGCCGGGGAGGTCTCCGTCGACCGCTTCGTCTGTGCAGGCCGTTCAGCGGCCGGGTACGGGGTAAGGGTCCGACGCGGCTGGCGTCCGCCCGGACCGGTGGCGGTCGAATGCCCGCTCGAACCGAGCACCGAGGCGACGCGTTCGACCTTCTGCGGGATTAGGCCGCGAAAGGTCGAACGCGTCGTTCGGGCCGGACCGGGCGGCACCGTCCACGCCACCCTTACCCAGCCCAAGAAACGCCGGCGTAGGCAGACGGCCAGCAGAGGGCGGAGTATCCTCACCCGCCCAGGATGGCGGCGCGTTTGGCGCTAGCCGACCGCCGCGCGCGCGAAGCCCGACGGCGTGCGACGCAGTTCGCGCTCCATGATGATCCGGTCCACCAGTCCGTAGTCCACGGCCTGCTCGGCGCTGAAGAAGCGGTCGCGATCCATGTCGTCGTGGATCCGCTCCGGGTCCTGTCCGGTGTGGCGCGCGTAGATCTCCTCGAGCCGCCGCCTCAGCTCCAGGATCTCGCGGGCGTGGATCTCGATGTCCGAGGACTGCCCCTGGAATCCGGACGTCGGCTGGTGGATCAGGATGCGCGCGTTCGGGAGCGTCAGGCGCTTGCCCCGGGCCCCACCCGCCAGGATGAGCGAGCCCGCCGACATGGCCATCCCGTAGCAGATGGTCTGCACGTCGGGCCGCACGTACTGCATGGCGTCGTAGATCGCGAGGCCCGCGTGCAGCGAGCCGCCGGGGGAGTTCACGTACACGGAGACGTCCTTGTCAGGGTCGTCGGACTCGAGGTGGATCAGCTGGGCGACCACCAGGTTCGCGAGCTCGTCGTCGATGGGCTGGCCGATGAAGATGATGCGCTCGTTCAGGAGCCGCGAGTAGATGTCGAACGAGCGCTCGCCGCGCGAGGTCTGCTCGAGGACCATCGGGACGAGGGAGCTGTGAGCGCGGCCGATCTGCACTGGGGAATCTCCTATCGCTAGACTGCAACCGTCTGGTTGCACGAGAATAGCAACCGATTGGTTGCAGGTCCCGGAGGTCCACATGGAACATGCGGTCGAGCGCGAACTGGTCGTCCCGGAGCCCAGGGAGGAGGTTTGGCACTCCCTCGCCGAGCCTGAGTGGCTGGGCGAGAACGCGGCAATCGACCCGAGACCCGCGGGCGAGGTTCGTGCCGGCGAGCGCGCCGGCTTCGTCGAAGAGGCCGATGCGCCGCGGCGGCTCGTGTTCTGGTGGAGCGAGCCCGGCGACGAGGCGAGCCGGGTGGAGCTCGAGTTGCACGACGTCGAGGAGGGGACGCTGATCCGGGTGACGGAGTCGCGCCCGCTCGCGCTGCTCGACGCCTACGGCCGCGACCTTGCCACCGAGCTAGGCGTTTCGCGACCGGGGATGCCGGAGATGCTGGCCGGGGCCGGGTCGCTTCGCTGATGGCGGTCGACCCCGCGGACGCCGTCTTTGCGGCTCTATCCGACGGCACGCGCCGAAACCTGCTGGCCCTCCTCGGTTCGGGCGGCGAGGCGAGCGCGACCGACCTGGCGCGCCGGCTGCCGGTCAGCCGCCAGGCGATTCAGAAGCATCTCGGCACCCTGGCGGATGCGGGCCTGGTGGCGGCGCGCCGTTCCGGGCGCGAGGTCCTCTTCAGGCCGACCCCCGCCCCCATGTCCGAGGCGATGGCATGGATGGCCGAGGTTGGCGGCCAGTGGGACGACCGCCTCGCGGCGCTTGAGCGGCAGCTCGGCCGGGCGCGATCCGCGAGCGCGTAGCGCCTAAGGGTCCGACGGGCCCTAACCTCGCTGGGCGCGTGCGCTCTCCTCGAGGTTTGCCGCGGGCTCTGAGCCGTCCGCGCCGACCTCCTGCTTCACCGACTCCACTCGCTCCTCGCGCAACCGTTCCACGTCGGGGTCGCGACGGTCGGCGATCACCGAGGCGAGGATGCCGACCGTGAAGGCCACCGCGATCACCGCGAAGCTGGCGATCGGCCCGATCTCCACGATGTCCTCGATCAACAGCTTCACTCCCACCAGTCCCAGCACGATCGCGATCGTCTCGTCCAGGTACCGGAAGCGTGCGATCAGGCTCTCCACCAGCACGAACAGCGCGCGCAGCCCGAGAAGCGCGAACACGTTCCCCATCCAGATGATCAGCGGGTCGCGGGTGATCGCGAAGGCGGCCGGGATCGAATCGATCGCGAAGGCGAGGTCGGCGAACACGATTGCGGCCAGGCAGAGGAAGAGCGGCGTCGCGTAGCGCCGGCCGTCGCGCTTCACGAACCAGTGCCGGCCGTGGAACTCGCTCGTGACCGGGTAGAACCGCCGCACCAGGCGGACCATGAAGTTGCGGTCCGGGTCGACGTTCTCCTGCACCCCCTGGAAGACCCGGTAGGCCAGCACGATCAGCGCGGCGCCGAGCGGATAGATCACGAAATGGAACTGCTCGATCAGGGCGCTGCCGGCGAGGATGAAGATTCCCCGCAGGACCAGGGCCGCGACGATGCCCCAGTACAGCAGCCGCGGCCGGCGCTCGTAGGGGACGCCGAAGTACGCGAACAGGATGAGGAAGACGAACAGGTTGTCGAGCGACAGAGTGCGCTCGATCAGGTAGACCGTGGTGTAGAGGACGGCGTCCTCGCTGCCCTCGAGCAGCAGCACGGGGATGATCGCGAGCAGCGACACCGCGAGCCACCCGATCGACCAGATGACGGCCTCGCGGAAGTTCGCCTCGCGCCCTCGCGCGAAGAAGTGGAGGTCGACCCAGAGGAAGGCGAACACCGCGACGATCAGCCCGGCGAACAGCGCAACGTCGGCGGCGGTCACCACCAGCACCTTAGAGTGATGGCATGAGCAGTCACGTTGCGATCGGCACCTGGAGCGGCGGGCGCTTCATGCGCTTCGGCGAGCCCATCCACGGAGGAGCGCCTCGAGACGCTCCTTCGCCCCGGCGGCGGCATCCGGACAGTGATGACGGCCGACGTCTACGGCGAGGGCGAGGCCGACGGGCTGCTCGGCAGGGCGCTCGCTGGCCTGCCGCGCTCGGAGTACGAGCTCGTCGGCGCGATCGGACACGACTTCTACACCGGCGAGCGCGAGGGTCCCAGGGGCTATCCCCGCTTCACCGATCCGCGCCTGCGCGCTCCCGGTGGCTACCGCGACTACGTGCGCATGGCCACCGAGCGCAGCCTGGAACGGCTCGGCGTCCCGTCGTTCGACCTGTTGCTCCTGCACAACCCCGACCGGCGCGGGTTCGAGTCGCCGGAGGTATGGGAGGCGCTCCGCGAGCTGCGCGACGAGGGGCTGACCGGACGGTTGGGCGTGGCCCCCGGCCCCGCCAACGGCTTCACCCTCGACCTGATCGGCTGCTTCGAGCGCTACGGCGAGCTGATCGACTGGGCGATGGTGATCCTGAATCCGCTCGAGCCCTGGCCCGGGGAGCTTGCCATCGCTGCCGCGCCGGCGCACGACGTCAGGCTGATCACGCGTGTCGTGGACTACGGCGGCATGTTCCATGACGACGTACTACCCGGGCACGAGTTCCCGCAGCACGATCACCGCACCTTCCGCCCCGAGGGCTGGGTGGAGGCCGGACGCGAGCGGCTCGAGCAGATGCGTCCATACGCAGAGCGCCACGACCTGACGATGCTCCAGCTGGCCTGCGCCTGGAACCTCGCCCACGCCGGCGTCGAGTGCGTCGTTCCGACGCTGATTCAGGAGCCGGGTCCGGATGCCAAGCCGATCGAACGCAAGCGCGAGGAGCTCGCCGGCGTGTCGGCGGCGCCCGCCCTCTCGCCGGCCGAGGTCGCCGAGATTCGGGCCATTGGAGACAACCACGGCTGCATGGCTCTCAAGGGGGCGACGCCCGATCAGCGAGGGCGACGAGCGGCCGGACCGCTGGCCAGTGGGGCCGGAGCTGGCTGGCGTGGCCGAGCGCTGGGGCATCGACCCCGACCGGGACCTCCGCGTGCGTACGCCCCTCGTCGCGAGGAGAGCGCGCTGAGCAGCGGGTTGCCCTAGCGCTTCGGGGGCCGCCGGCTACGGCTGCTTCAGCAGCTCGGCGCAGTTCTGCAAGGCTTCGGTGTCGCCCGAGCGGGCGTCGTCGAGGCACTCGGCGTAGTCGCGGAATGCCTCCTCGGGCTCCGTGCCGGAGTCGTCGGGCGCGGTCTCGCCGTCGACGTCGCCGCCCGGCGCGGTCACGTCCGGCTCGCCCGTCCCGAGCTCGCCGTGATCGGTGGGGGCGTCGTCGCCTCCTCCAAGCTCGATCAGCGCGTCGAGCCCGCCGAGTGTGCGCGACAGCTTGGCGAGCGGTCGGGCCTTCCGGGGAGGCTCGATCTCCTGATCGCCGTTCACGTCCCGGAACTCGACCGAGAACTGGATCTCGCCGCCCTCGAGCCCGTCGAACTCCTCGCGGCGATCCTGTGGCACCTCGAACTCGATTCGGCTGGACACCCGGCGGACGATGCGGTCCTGGTTGCCGACGTAGACCTCGAAGGTCGCCTCCTTCACGACCTCGCCGATCTTCCGGATGTCCTCCCGGCTGAGCGGGCCCGCCGGCGGCTGGCCCGTGGCCCCGCCGATCGCAGAGCCCGACCTGCGCACGAAGCGGTTCAGGTCGCTCAGCAGGGCGTCGACGTCGAGCGTGCCGGACAGGTGGCTCGTCTCGACGCCCGCGACGTCCTCCTCGCCCTTGTCCTCGGCCAGCAACACCCATGACCGCGGGTCGAGCCCCAGCGCGCGCACCGAGCTGTGCCGTCGCTGGGTGCGGGCGAAGGCCCGGCTTGTCCGGCGGACCTCGGATGCGGGCTGCTCGTAGTAGACGTCCTGGAACTTCACGAACGCCCGGTCTCCGGTCGAGAGGAAGCCGGTGGTCACGGTCTGGCCGCCGCCGTCGGTGCCGATCTCGACCTCGAGGTCGACCGAGGGAAGCTTGCCCCGGTTCGTGCGAAACGGTCCGGCCGCCTGGATTCGGAGCGGCCGGTCGAACACCGGACTGCCCTCGAGCCGGACTTCGGCATCGAGCTTCAGATCGGCGCTGCGCATCTCCTGACTGAAGGCGGCGTTGACCAATCCCTGGCGGTCCTCCGTCTCGCCTCCGTCGCCGCAGGAGGCGAGCGCCAGCAGAGCGAACAGCAGCGGCAGAAGCACACGGCGCACGCTCGGCAGAATAGTGGGCACACCGCAACTCGCCGCCGCTATTCACGTTGGATAATCGGGTGAGGCTCGTTAGGCGCACATTTGCGGCCACTTTCGCCGCGACGCTGCTGGTCGCCGCTCCCGCGGCCGCCGGTGAGGTCATCGTCGTGGACGGCAATCAAGCCGCGCGCGTGAGCGACCCGACCGTACCGTCGAGGGCGGAGATCTCGCTCGGTTCGCCGGAGGGAGGACGCGCGACGCTCGGACTGGCGACCGCCGCCTCCGCGCGGACGTCCCGGACCGAGGCCAGGGCGGCCCGTGCGTGGCGGGTTGCGCGATCCGCCGCCGGCCGGCGGCGCGCCCAGCGCGCCGTCTACGGCTCGCTGACCCGCGCCCTGCGCGCGCGTGGTATCGCCGCGACCGACCAGCAACGCTGGCGGCGCTGGTACGTCCTCTCTCTGCGCGCGCTTGGCAAGCTGGGGGGAGCGCGCGACACGCAGCTGCGCTACGTGGTCGACTCGGTGGAGGCGCTCGCGCTGGGGCGCCAGCTCATCCCCTCCCGCATGCGGGCCGCGTTCCTACAGCTCGAGCGCAACCGGCAGTACTGGCGCGCCCTGCCCTACCCGGCTGCCGGCGACCAGGTGAGCTTCCGCGGCAGCCAGATCCTGTTCCAGTACTTCCCCGGCGAGGGCCTCCAGATCCACCCGCTCTCCACCTTCAAGAAGGCGAACGCCCTTCACGGCTTCTGCGCCCGTGGCGAGGCCGCGTGCGACGAGCAGGCCCTCCGCACGGTGCTCGATGAGATGACCTACCTCGCGGTCGACCGCGGCCGCGGTTTCATCGCGTGGGAGTACCTGTTCGCCTTCGGCGGTGGCGTCCCGCCGTGGATGAGTGGGATGGCGCAGGCCACCGGCATCCAGGCGCTCGGCCGCGCGGCCGCGTCGCTCAGCCAGCCCGCGTACGCGGAGACGGCCCGGCGGGCGCTCGGCGCGTTCGAGACGCCGCCGCCCACCGGCGTGCGCACCACCGGCCCGCGCGGCGGCGTCCATTACCTCCAGTACTCCTTCGCCCCCGGCCTCTACATCTTCAACGCCTTCCTCCAGTCGCTGATCGGGCTCTACGACTTCTCCCACCTCACGGGCGATGCTCGCTCGCAACGGCTGTACCAAGAGGCCGAGCCCGAGGCGCGCGCGGAGGTGCCGCTGAGCGACGTGGGCGATTGGTCGCGCTACTCCTACGCCGGCGCCGAGTCGACTGGCGACTACCACGAGCTGCTGCGCGAGTTCCTCCAGAGCATGTGCTCGCGCCGGCTGGGCCCGCTCTACTGCGACTACGCGACCCGCTACCGCGGCTATCAAGTCGACCCGCCCGCGCTGAGCTTCGCGGGGCCCGCCGCCGCCGCCGCGCGCGAGTTGACGAGCATCCGGTTCACCGTGTCGAAGCTCTCCGCCGTGGAGGTGAAGGTCTACAAGGGCACACAACTCGCCTTCCAGCGTCTCGCCACCTTCAGCCGCGGGAGCGGCTCGTTCGCCTGGCGGCCGTCCTCGCCGGGGCTCTATTCGGTCCAGCTCGGCGCCAAGGAGCTCCGCACCGGGCTCGGGAAGAAGGACAGGGCAGCGGGCGAGATCGCGGTCGAGTAGGTTGCGCGGGTTCATGGCGCCCCGCACGATCCTGTACACAGGGAAGGGCGGTGTGGGCAAGACAAGCGTGGCCGCCGCGACCGCCCGTCGCTGCGCGGCCGCCGGGCTCCGCACCGTCGTGCTTTCCACCGACCCGGCGCACAGCCTCTCCGACTCGCTCGAGGCCGATCTGCTCGGCGAGCCCACGCCGGTCGGCCCGAGCCTCTTCGGACAGGAGGTGCAGGCGCAGGAGGAGATGGAGCGCAACTGGGACGGCGTTCAGGAGTGGCTCGGCGACCTGCTGGCCGAGCGCGGCATCGATCGCATCTCGGCCGAGGAGCTCACCGTTCCGCCCGGGATGGATGAGCTGTTCTCGCTGCTGTGGATCAAGCGCCACCACGAGGAGGGTGAGTTCGACTGCGTGATCGTCGACTGCGCGCCCACCGGCGAGACGCTGCGCCTGCTCTCGTTCCCGGATGTCGTGACCTGGTGGCTCGAGCGGATCCTGCCCTCACAGCGCCGGCTCGCACCCCTCGCACGCACGCTGTTCGACCTCCCACTGCCCGGCGATGCGGTATTCGACGACGTGGAGCGCCTCGCGCGCAACCTGGTCGCGATGAACGGCATCCTGCGCGACCGGTCGCGCACCACGGTCCGACTGGTGACGAGCCCCGACCGGATGGTGGTGAAGGAGGCGATGCGCACCTTCACCTACCTCAACCTCTACGGCTACCTCACCGACGCCGTGGTCGTGAACCGGATGCTGCCGGCCGAGGCCGCCGACGGCTACTTCGCAGCATGGCGCGAGGTTCAGCGGGAGCAGATGGCGCTCGTGCGTTCCGCGTTCGAGCCGGTGCCGATCCTCAGCGCGCCGTTCTTCGAGCGCGAGGTTCTGGGTCCGGAGATGCTCGACCGGCTGGCAGCGGCCGTCTTCGACGACGCCGATCCGGCCGCCGTGCTGCACGAGGACATCTCCCAGGAGCTCGTCACCGAGAACGGGCGCGCGACGCTGCGGGTGGCGGTGCCGTTCGCCGAGCGCGACCAGCTCCAGCTGAAGAAGATCGGGCTCGAGGTGGTGGTGCGCGTCGGCGCCCAGAAGCGGACGATCATCCTGCCTCCCGCCCTGGCGGGCTATGCGGCGAGCGGCGCCCGTTTCGAGGATGGAGCGCTGGAGATCGTGTTGGAGAAGAGCGCCGATGAGCACCGACCGAGCTGACCCCTTCCCCGAGGACCAGGAGCCGAGCGGGCCGCCGCCACCGCCCGGCCGCTCCTTCGACCCGGCCGCGCTCTTCGTCCTGCTCGACGCGATCCGCCGCGCCGCACCGCGCGAGCTCGAGGGCCAGGTGACGAGGCTCGTCCGCGAGTTCCTGCTGACCCTGCGCTCGCTGATCGACTGGTACCTCGAACGCCTCGACCGCCCCCGGCGCGAGCCCGAGGTGGAGGACATCCCGATCGAGTAGTGCCGCCTCCGGTCAGCTCTTGAAGCGCGGCAGGCCCTTCGGGCCCGCGTCCTTCTCGATCAGCCGCCAGAGCCGCTGCACCGGATCGGGGTTCCGCCGCGCGACGTTTGCCTGCTCGCTTTGCACAGCGTAGAGGCGCTTCTCCCGGCCGCGGTTGTCCGAGATCAGAAGCCAGCGGCCGTCGCTCGCGCTGACGTAGGTGTTGTAGGCCGAGGTGCGATAGGTGCGGCGCGCGCCCGGCGTCGTGCCGTCGAGCAGCGGGGAGAGGTCCACGCCGTCCATATGGTCGGGGACGCCTTGGCCGAGCACCGACAGCACGGTGGGCGCGATGTCGTGCGTCGAGGCGTAGTAGTCGCTCGCGCTTCCCTTTCCCTTGCCCTGGGGATGGCGGATCATGAGCGGCACGTGGGTCAGCTCCTCGTGCATCTCCGAGTAGCGCTTTCCCACCCAGCCGTACTCGCCGAGCAGAACGCCGTGGTCGCTCACGAGGACGACGAGCGTGTTCTGCGCCAGCCCGAGGTTGGCCAAGCGGTCGAGGAAGTGGCCGAGCCAGGTGTCGACGAGCGTGACTTCGGCCGCGTAGAGCTGTCGCATACGACGCAGGAGGCCGCGCGTGAGATCGAGCTCACGGTACTGCGCCGCCGGCGTGGGGAACGGCTGGATCGGCTCCACGCCGCCGCTGCGGCGCGGACCGTAGAGGTCGATGATGCGTCGCGGGGCGTCCCACGGCTCGTGAGCGTCGAATGAGTCGATCACAAGCGCGAACGGCTGGTGGCCACGGGCCCACTCGATCCAGGACATGCTCCGCCGGAAGACACGGGCGGCCAGGAACTGCTCCTCGCGGCGCGTGCGCGGGTTCGCCGCCAGGTACGCCCTCATGCGCGGCTCGGCGCGGCTTCCGCGCATCGACGGCGGCAGGTGCCGATCGACCTCCGCCTGCGACACGCGGCGTTTCGGCTTCCGCCGCAGCGGGGTCTGGCCCTCAACCAGGTCGACGCGGTCGAACCTGGCCCGGAAGCGCTTGTGGACCGGCTCCAGCAGGTGCGGGTTGTCCGTCACGTAGCCGACCGTCCAGCCGCGCCCGCGAAGGTAGTCGGTGAACATCTCGCCATCCGCTCCCACCGGCTCCCAGCCGGGCTGCGGCGGCAGTCCCTTGTAGGGATGCCAGCCGCGGAAAGGGAAGGTGCGGCGGCCGGACATGATCGCGCGCCGCGCCGGAATCGTCGGCATTCCCTCGGGGTAGGCCTGCCTGAAGCGCAGCGACTCGCGGGCGAAGGCGTCCATTGTCTCGGTGCGGGCGCGGCGACCGTAGACGTGGTCGGCGCGCAGGCTGTCCATCACCACGACGACCACGTTCATGGCGCCCGCGGGCGCCTGCGAGCGGCGCGCGGCGCCGGTGGCCTCGTCCCTGTCGCACGCACTGGCCCCGAGCACGGTCAGGGCGACCGCGCCGGCGCCGCCGGCGCGAATCAGGTCGCGTCGGGTCACATCTTGGGACACGAGATCTGTTTACCGCCGGCCCTTGCCGATGTCGATACTGCGGATCGCGTGCTCGTCGGGCAGCTTCGCGAGCACTTCGCGGGCGATCTCCAGAACGTCACGCTCGTCGTGGCCGAAGTCGTCGAGGAAGGACTTCAGCGCCGTCCAGGTGATCTTCAGCTGCGCCGGAGTGAGATCCAGGCGGTAGGCGACGTCGTCTGGACCGATCAGGTGAAGCTCTTCGTCTGCCATGCGGTCCGAACAGTACAGGGGGTCGCGGTAGCCTTTCGCCGCGTGGCCAAGACCTGGATTCTCACCGGATCGCTCGCGAATTTCCGCGCCACGCGCGAGCACGGCTTCCGCGTGATCGGCGCCAAGGAAGGGCGCAGGCGGATGGCGGAGCAGATCGATGCCCGCCTGCTCGAGCGCCGCATCCGCGAGAGCGCCGGCGCGCCGGCCTGAGCGGCGCGCGGGGGGAACGGTGCTCCACTCGCGCCACTACACGCTCGAGGAGGCCAGCGCCCTGCTGCCTCGCGTGGCCGAGCTGATCGAGCGCATGCGCTCCGCTCGCGAGCGGCTGGGCGATCGCGAGGCGCGTGAGGCGCTCGCCGAGGCGGGAGGAACGAACGGCGGCGGGCGGCCCGGGCGCGTCGTTTCCGAGGGGTTCCTAGAGCTGCGCGAGTCGATGCTCGAGCTGCGTGGACTCGAGATCGTGCTGCGCGACCTCGACCGGGGCCTGGTCGACTTCCCGGCCCTGCGCGACGACCGCGAGGTCTATCTCTGCTGGCAGGAGGGAGAGGATGGGATCGCCTTCTGGCACGAGCCGGACGCGGGCTTCGCGGGACGGCGCCCGCTCGACGATGGCTGACGCGCTGCGCCGCGCACTCCGCGCGTTCCGAGTGCTGAACCTCGAGCAGAAGGCGGCGGCTGTCGGCGCGCTGCTCCTGATCGCGAGCACGTTCGGTCCCTTCTCCTTCGTCGAACTGGCCGAGATCCTGATCGCGCTCGGGGTCCTCGCCCTCCTGGGTGCGCGCGCCGAGGGCAAGCGCTTCCATCTCCCGTTCGGCGACGGCACGGTGATAGCCGGCGCCGGCATCTGGGCGGGCCTGCTGATCGTGGTGCGGCTCCTCGACCGCTCGCTGGGACAGAACCTGCTTGCACTCGCCTGCGCGGCGATCCTCTTCCTCGCGGGAGCCCGCGAGCGGGCGAAGCGCCCGGCCGACGACCTGCCGCCGGAGCTCGCCGCGCCCCCCGACACAGGTCCGGACCCGGGCAGGCCCGGGCCCACGCCGGCCCGGGAGCCGCGAGCCGCCCCGGGCGCCGCCGAGGACGAGACCGAGCCGCTGCCGCCGCCGGAGTTCGAGCCGCATCGGCCGCAGTCCGGCGAACAGCTGCGGCTTGCTGAGGAGCCGGCAGAGGACGAGTCCGAGACCCGACGGCCGCCGGAGGGGCGGCCGCCGGACACCTGATGCCGGGACTCGGCGGGTGGCCGTCACCGCCTGCCGCGCCCGGGCTGGGTGAGGGGTGAGGGCCGAGGCCGCCGGGCCAGTTCGAGGGGGGTGGGGCGACTTCTCTACCCATCTCGGTAGATAAAGCGCCCCACCCCCCGCCTCAGCCCAGCGGCCCTCACCCCGCCGGCGGGATCGCCTGGGCGAAACGGAAACGGAAGTCGGGATCGTAGGTCTGCTTGACCTGACGCAGGCGGGCCAGGTTCGAGGCGTAGTAGGCGCGCTGCCAGGTGGTCAGCTGTGGATCGATGTAGTTCTGGTAGGCCTGCCCCGAGACGAAGGGCCGTAGGGCCCGCCACACGCCGTTGATCCAGGCGCCGGTGGCCCCGGCGGGGCCGGTGGCGTAGTACTGAAGCGAGAAGAGCATGTCGCGGTGGGCGAAGGCCGTGGCGGCGGCGGCGGGGCGGTTGTATGCGCCGCCGTACGCGTCGAGCAGCAAGGCGCCCGAGCCCAGCGATGGATTGCGCTGGCGGCGTTCGATCCAGTCGATCATCACCCGCCGGCCGCGGGCGGGCAGCGCCCGATCGAAGTAGTCGGACTTCGCGAAGAAGGACTCCCGCGGCAGCCGGCCGCCGGACCTCGTGCCGCGCGTGTGACAGGCGCGCAGGCCCTCGTCGACGCAGCCGGCCCACCGCAGCGCCAGCGCCAGCATCGACGAGCGGCCCGTGGACAGGTTGGCGCCACCAACCCGCGTTAGCGGCCGGATCAGCCGCCGAAGCGCCGCTTCGGAGCCGAAGAACTGCCCCAGCGCGCTGACCCGCGGGGCGCCGGACCCCCCGGTGGTGCCGAGGCTGAAGATCGAGGTGAGCGCGCCCGGAGCGTGCGGGGCGAACGACTGCCAGGCCGCCAGCGCCTGCCTCGCCGCCGCCCAGGGCCAGCTGATGATGAACCAGGCCGCGCCGTTCGCCCGGTGCGCCTGGAGGGTGAGCGAGGTGACGATTCCGAAGTTCCCGCCGCCACCTCCCCGGCAGGCCCAGTAGAGGTCCTCGTCGCTGCTCTGGCTGACCTGCCGGATCCGTCCGTCGGCGGTGACGATCGTGGCGCCCACGAGGTTGTCCGCGGTGAGCCCGAACCTACGTCCGGACAGGCCATGACCGCCTCCGAGGGCGAGCCCGGTGATCCCCACCGACGGGCACGTTCCGCCGGGCACGACGAGGCCACGACGCGCCAGCGCCGAGTACATGTCGATGAGCTGTGTTCCGGCGCCGACGGTGGCGCGGCCGCTCGCCACCCGTACGCCGCTCATCCGCGACAGGTCGACCACCACGCCGCTCGACGTCGTGGAGTAGCCCGCGTAGCTGTGTCCGCCCGAGCGTGGGACGACCCGCACGTCGAAGCGGTCGGCCCAGCGAACGACCGCCGCCACGTCGCGCGTGTCGCGCGGCTGCACGACGGCCTCGGGACGCGCGCCGTCGTAGCGCACGTTGTAGACGAGACGGGCCGCGTTGTAGCCGGGCGAGCGCGGAAGGTAGACCCGTCCCCGCACCGCCGAGCGAAGCGCGCGCGCCGCCCGCCTCGACAGCGCGGGCTCGGCCAAGATACGCTCGGCCAGCGCCGCCGCATCCCATGGCATCGCGCCCGCGAGCAGCCCACCGGCGGCGCCCGCGAGCAGCTCGCGGCGATCGAGTCCGGCCACGACGAGGATGCTAACCGCGCGGGCGGACGCCGGCTAGTGTCCTGAGTCGGAAGTTCGGCATCAGCTTCCCGAGCGGCTGGGCGTGGCTGACGGTTGACGCGACCGGAGCCGTACTTGGTAGTACGGCGAGGTCGCCGGCGACCGTCAGGCGCGTCCAGACGCCGGGAAGGTGCGGCGAACTAACGACTCGGACACTAGGCCGCGGCCGGCTCGCCGCACTCGCGTGCCTGACGCTGCCAGTCGCATGGGGACTGGCGGGCGCCCTCGTTCGGCATCCCCGCCAGCTGGCCCCCCGGGCACTCCTCCGCTGTGACCCGGCGGCGCGGATTCTCGATTCCCACCAGGCCCAGCACGCCTCCCAGCGCAACCAACACGGTGGCGATCCAGATGCCCACTCGGAACGCGGTCACCGAAGCATCCTGGGCCGCGGCGGCCACCTCCTCGCGCACGGCGGGCGGCGCGCCGGCGGGGACGACCTCGGCGAGCGGCTGCTTCTTTGCCTCCTCCACCGCGGAGGCGACCTCGGGCCGAGACGTCAGCTCGCCGAGGTCCTCATCGAGCTTCGAGCCGAACGAGGCGGCCACCAGGGCACCCACGGCCGCGATCGCCACCAGGGACGCCACGCGAGCGATCGCGTTGTTCACCCCCGAGGCGATCCCGGCGTTGTTCTCGTCCGCGTCGGCCAGGACCGTCGCCGTGAGCGGCGCCACCGTCATCGACAGCCCGAGCGAGAAGACCAGCAATCCGGGCAGCAGGTCGGTCAGGAAGTCCACGTCGGCGTCGAGGCGAAGAAACCACGCCAAGCCGGCCGCCGCCACGAGCGGCCCAACGCCCATGAAGAAGCGTGGGCCGTAGCGGTCGGCGAGCATGCCGAACCGCATTGACAGCAGGAACATCACGATCGTCACCGGCAGACTCGTCGTGCCGGCCGCGAGCGCGCTGTAGCCGGCCACCTGCTGGAGGAAGAGCACGAGGAAGAAGAACAGGAGACCGAGCCCCGCGTACATCGAGAACGTCTCCACGTTGCCGATCGCGAAGTTGCGCCGCTTGAACAGCGGGAGCGGGAGCATCGGGTACTCGGTGCGAGCCTCCCAGGCGATGAAGCTGGCGAACAGCAGCGCGCCCACGACGAGCGGCAGGAGCACCGCCGGGTCGCCGAAGCCGCGCAGCGGCTGCTCGATCAGGCCGAAGGTCATCCCCGCGAGTCCCAGGGCGCACAGCGTCGCCCCCACCGCGTCAACCCGCGCGTCCGGCCTCTTCGCGCCGCCGGGCACCACCCTCAGCGCGAGTACCAGCGTGATGACGACCACCGGCACGTTGAGGGCGAAGATCCAGCGCCACGAGACTGTGTCCACGAGCTGCCCGCCGATGAGCGGGCCCAGCACCGTGCCGATGCCGCCCCAGGCGGTCCAGGCGCCCACCGCCTTGCCGCGCTCTTCCGGCGGGAACACCGTCACGATGGCGGCGAGTGCGGCCGGCGTGAGCAGCGCACCGAAGACCCCCTGCAGCGCCCGGGCCGCGACCAGCAGCTCGATCGTCGGCGCGAGCGCGCACATGAGGGAGGTCACGCCGAAGCCGGCGACGCCGAGGACGAACATTCGCCGCTCGCCGAACAGGTCGCCCAGCGAGCCGCCGATCAGGAGGAGCGAGCCGAGCGTGACGAGGTAGGCGTTCGACGTCCACTGCTGTCCGGCCAGCCCGCCGCCGAGGTCGTCGGCGATCGCCGGCAGCGCCACGTTGACGACGGTCGAATCGACGGTGACCACCGTCGTGCCGAGGATGGCCGCGACCAGTACGAGGTTCTTGCTGCGCGCAGAAAGCGGGCCCGCGGCCGCTGCCTCCATCAGGCAGGGCCGCCGCCGTTGACCGAGTCCGCCGCGCGCGCCGCGGGGCCAACGTAGCGTGCCGTGGGACGGATCAGGCGCCCCTCGCGCTTCTGCTCCATGATGTGCGCCGCCCACCCGCCCACTCGCGCACACGAGAACAGCGGCGTGAACAGCTCGGGCGAGACATCGGCGAAGTCGAGCACGACCGCAGACCAAAACTCCACGTTCGTGGCGAGCACGCGATCGGGCTTGCGAGCGTGGAGCTCCGCCAGCGCCGCCTCCTCGAGCCGCTCGGCCACCTCGAGCCGCGGCGCCCGGATCTCGCGCGCCGTGCGACGCAGCACACGCGCCCGCGGGTCCTCCGCCCGATAGACCCGATGGCCGAACCCCATCAGCCGCTCGCCGCGGTCGAGCACCTCCTTCACGTAACGCTCGGGATCGCCGCGGCGCTCGACGTCCTCGAGCATCTGCAGCACGCGCGAGGGGGCGCCGCCGTGCAACGGCCCCGACAGGGCGCCGACGGCGGCAGACAGCGCCGCCGCGACGTCGGCGCCAGTGGAGGCCACGACACGCGCCGTGAACGTCGAGGCGTTCATCCCGTGTTCGGCGGCTGCGATCCAGTACGCGTCGATCGCCTTCACGTGTCGCGGGTCAGCCTCTCCCCGCCAGCGAATCAGGAACCGCTCGGGGATCGAAGTCGCCTTGTCGATCTCCCGCTGCGGGATCGGCGGCCGCCCCACGCCGCGGGCGGACTGAGCCACGAACGACAGGGCCATCACCGATACCCGTGCCAGATCCTCTCGCGCCCGCTGGTCCGAGATGTCGATCAACTGAGACAGGCCCCACTCCGGCGCCAGCATCGCCAACGCAGACTGCAGGTCGACCCGCGGGTCGCCCGTGCGGACCGCCAGCGGGTGCGGCTCGGCCGGCGGCAAGCCCGGCTCGTACTCGCCGTCCACGAGCAGGCCCCAGACCTTCTCGAACGGGACCCTTCCGACCAGATCCTCGATGTCGACGCCGCGGTAGCGCAGCGACCCGCCCTCACGGTCTGGCTCGGCGATCGAGGTGTCGAAGGCGATCACGCCCTCGAGCCCGGAGGGCACCTCTATCAGCTCTGCCATCGCCTCCTCCTGATCGCCGTGGACGCGGCTCCGAGGATAACGGCGCCCCCGCACGGGCCCCGCGTGATCCGGCGGCGCGTCAGGAGAGCTGTGCGACCTCGTCGCCGACCGCGATTCGGCCGCCGCGCACGATGTCCGCGCGCAGGCCGCCGCGGTGCACGAGCCCGCGCAGCACGCCCCCGTAGGTCAGCGACTGGAGGTGGCTGCAGGGCTCGCAGAGCTCCTGCCCCCGACACTCGACGCCTCCGACCGTGAAGCGCCTGCCCACAAGCTCGTTCAGCCGGATCCCGCGCGTGAGCACCTGCCGTCGGGACTCGGCCGCCGTTAGCTCGATGCCGGTGTCTTCGCCGCAGGCCCTCCAGCGCCTCCGCCTCGATCAGCGTGAGGTCGCGCGAGTCGCCGTAGCGGTCGCCGACCACGCCTTTGCCGGTGACCTCGACCTCCCCGACCGGGCTCGGCAGCACGCTCTTTCCCGGCGCGATGTGGATGCCCTCGACCGATCCGCGCATGCGCCCAGGGTACATTGCCGCGATGCGGATCCTGGACGAGCGCGTCGAACGCTATCTGCAGGCGCTGCGACCGGAGCGCTCCGAGGTCATGGCGGAGATGGAGGCCGTGGCCGAGCGCGACTCGGTGCCGATCGTGGCCTGGGAGACCGGGCGCCTCCTAGCCACGCTGTGCCGGGCGCTCGACCCGGACGTCCTCGAGGTGGGCACTGCTATCGGGTACTCGACCTTGCACATGGCCCAGGCGCTCGAACGCGGGCGGGTGGTCACGCTCGAGCGCGAACCCGACCGCGCCGCACAGGCGCGTTCGTATCTGGACCGGGCAGGCGTCGCGGATCGCGTCGAGCTCGTCGAGGGGGACGCGCTCGAGACCATCGGGGGCCTCGACGGGCCGTTCGGCCTCCTGTTCGTGGACGCCTCGAAGGACGAGTACCGGCGCTATATCGAGCTGGCCGAGCCGAAGTTGACGGAGCGGGCGCTGCTCGTGGTCGACAACCTGCTGATGGACGGGGAGGTGGCGTTGCCCGAAGGCTCCGAGACCGAGCTGGAGCCCGGTCTCCCTGGAGGCGGCCCGCCGGCTGAACGCCGAGCTCATGAGCGAGCGAACGCTGGCTCGCCTCGGTCCTGCCGATCGGCGACGGCGTCGGGCTGGGCACCCGTCGCTAAGCGAGACGACGGCCGCGTCGCCGGGCGCGCGGGTCGGCGGCTCCACCGAGCCCGCCGCCCTCCACAGCGCGTCCTGACCGAGCGGCACCCGAACGGCGGCCGCGTCCGAGACCAGCCGCACCAGGAGCTGCTCGGCCGCCTCGTGGTCGGCGACGTAGTCCGGTCCGCGGGCGAGCAGGGCCGCCACCTCGGCCGTCGTCAGTCCACCGGGGAAGCGCTCGAGCAGCGGCTCGGGCGAATCCGGGGGCGGCGTGCGGGCGAGCTCCGGCGCGAGGTTGGCGACGAGGACGTCGTAGGCCAGGAGCGGCTGCCAGCCGCCGGCGACCAGCCGCCCGCCGTCCCGCTCGAACACGAGCGAGGGCGCCGTGAAGCGGACCGGGCCGTCCGAGGTGGAGGTCTTTCCCTGCGACTCCGCGGGGCGTGCCCGCCGCCGTCCGTGCCTCGGCCTTGTCGCGCTCATACGCCTCTGCCACCTCCGGATCGTCCAGCCGGTCGACGATCGCGTCGGCGTCGATCCCCTCCGCGGAGGAGAGCGCCGCTCGAATCCGATCGTCGTCGTCCAGCAGCAGCGGCGTCGTGAAGTTCGCGAGCTGCAAGGCGCGCAGCACGCCCCACTCGCTCCCCGGGTCGAGGAGCCGGGCGGCGACGACCGCACGGCAGCCCCGCCCGGTTCCCGCGGCGCGGTCCTTGGGAGCGGAGGCGAACGGCATCCCGTAGCGGCGGCGGAACGTCAGCTGGCGGGTCGCCGCGGTGCCGGGGTCGTAGCCGCGGGCCACGAGCGCCCGCGCGTCTTCCCGCAGGCCGATCATGACCAGGCGCCAGTCGAGCTGGTCGCCGTAACGCCACTCGAGGACCCGAAGGGCCGGATTCGCGGAGTAGGCCCACGGGCAGGCGGCATCGGTGTAGAGGGTGACCCCGATCACCCCCCGGATAGTAGGTGGTACACACCCGGGCATGAGAGCCCTGCTGATCGTGTTCGCCGTCGGACAACTCGTGCTGGGCGCCCTGCTATGGCTCACACCCGGCTTCTTCCATGACGAGATCGGGCCCTACGGGGCGCGCAACGACCACTACATGGGGGATCTGGCCACCTGGTACCTCGCGCTCGGCGTGGTTGCTCTCGCGGCCGTCGGCCGCGCCTCGTGGCGCCTGCCCGTGCTCGTGCTCGCATTTGTGCAGTACGCCCTCCACTCGCTCAACCATTTGATCGATGTGGGCGACGCGGACCCGTCCTGGCTTGGCCCCGCCAACCTGGTCGCGCTCGTACTCACCGCGGTGCTGCTGGGCTGGATGGTGAGTGTGCAGCGCGATGTGCCGGAGTGAGGGTCTTTATTGCAGGGGCGACCGGGGCGATCGGCCGTGCGCTCGCGCCCCTAAGCTCGTGGCCGCCGGCCACGAGGTGACCGGCACCACCCGCTCGGAGCCGGCATCCCACGGGCACGGTGGCGGCTGCTCTGGGCGGTCTGTATCCACCGAACCGGACGTGGGAAGCGACGCGTTCGACCTTCTGCTGGATTACGCCGCAAAAGGTCGAACGCGTCGTTCGGGGCCCGCCCCCGCGGTATCCGCGGCGCTGCAGCGGGCCGGCACCTCCCACGCCACCCTCACCCAGCCCAAAAAACGCCGGCGGACACGCACGGCCGGCCGAAACCTTCGGCGCCCGGACAGAGCCCAAGTGGACGCGAGAGGGGGGCCCGCTTGCCCTAGGCCACGGCCCTCTTGCCTGACATCGGCGCGACCGGCGCGGGAGCCGCCGCGCCCACCGGCTTCGTCGCGCGCGGCGCGCGCGAGCCTCGCAACGTGATCATCACTCCCCCGACGACGAGGGCGGTGGCCAGGAGGCGCCTGAGCGTGAGCGGCTCGCCCAGGAGCGCCGCCGCCGAGCCGAGACCGAAGACCGGAACCAGCATCGAGAACGGCGCTACGACCGCCGCCGGGTAGCGCTTCAGGAGCGAGGCCCACGCCGCCCAGCCGAGCGTGGTCGCGACGAACGCGATGTAGGCGACGGCGCCGAGGCCGCCGAGGTCGAGTCCGGAAAGGGCGGTGCCGATCTCCCCGGGCCCCTCCGCGACGAGCGAGAGCGCCAGCAGGGGCAGGGGAGGCACCAGGCAGATCCACGTCATGAACCGCAGCGGATCGTCGGGCTTCGCGGCCCGCAGGCAGATGTTGCCCGCGCCCCAGCCGGCGGCGGCGCCCAGCACGAGCAGGAAGCCGGGAACCGTGGCTCCGCCGTCCAGCCCGCCGGCCACGAGCGCCAGCCCCGACAGCGCGAGCAGCACGCCGCCGGCCTGCGCCGCGCCGATCCGCTCGTGCAGTAGGGGGACGGCGAAGGCGATCGTGAACAGCGCCTGCGTCTGCATCAGGACGGAGGCGAGCCCGGCCGGCATGCCCACGTCCATGCCGATGAAGAGCAGCGAGAACTGAACCAGTCCGATCGCGACGCCGGCGGCGATGATCCAGCGCCACGGTGCGGGGCGCGGACCCCTCAGCACGAGCAGGGGCAGCGCCGCGAGGAGGTAGCGGAGCGCCGACAAGAGGAGCGGCGGGAAGTCGTCGAGCCCGACCTCGATGACCACGAAGTTGAGACCCCAGACCGCCGCGACGAGCACGGCGAGAGCGACGTGGACTGATCGCATCCCCTCATGTTCGAGCGCCTGAAGCGAAAGGTCCAGTTGCGATCTCTTCCGATGTGCGTAAGCTGTGCTTTCGATGCTCGACGTTCGCCGCCTACGTGTCCTCCGCGAGCTCGCCGCCCGCGGGACGATCGCCGCGACCGCCGAGGCCCTCGGCTACACGCCGCCGGCGGTCTCCCAGCAGCTGGCCGCGCTCGAGCGCGAGGCGGGGGTGGCTCTGCTCGAGCGCAACGGCCGCAAGCGCAGCCTGACCCCGGCGGGCGAGGAGCTCGTGGAGCGAACCGAGGCGGTGCTCGGCGCTCTCGAGGCGGCCGAGGCGGCGCTCGAGCGCGTGACGACGCAGGTCGCGGGGACCGTTCGCCTGGCCGCCATCAACAGCATCCACAACCGTCTGCTCCCCACCGCCCTCGGCGAGCTGGCACGGCGCCACCCGGATCTGCGTCTGAGCACGCGGGAGCTCGAGCCCTTGGAGAGCCTGCCGGCCCTGAAGCTCGGCGAGCTCGACCTGGCGCTCGCTGCCGAGTACGAGTTCGCCCCGATCGAGGCCGACCCGGCGCTCGAGCGGCACGTGCTGGCCGACGACCCGAACCGTCTGGCGGTGCCCGCCGAACACCCCGCCGCCGCGGCGGGGCCGGGCAGCGTGCCGATCGACGAGCTCGCGGGCGAACGCTGGATCGCGGGCCGTGAAGGGACGCTTCTGCGATGCGACCGTGGTGCACACCTGCCGGCGCGTCGGAATCGAACCGCTCATCGCCCACCGCACGAACGATTTCGACGTCTCGTACGCGCTCGTTGCGGCGGGTGCGGGGGTCGCGATCGTGCCCGCCCTGGCGGGCCCACCGCCGCCGGGCGTGGCGCTCGTCGACCCCGCGGGCGGGCTGCCGGCGCGGCGTCTGTTCGCTGCGGTGCGCACCGGCGCCGCGGATCGCCCGGCGGTCGAGGCCGTCCTCTCGGCGCTGGGCGTCGGCGCCGCGGTCTGAGCCTTCATTGCGGCTCCGCCGCCTACCGGCCGGCGGAGCCGCTCCTGGTGCTCAGTTCGACACGCTGTACGCGATCGGCAGCAGCACCGTGGCCAGGAAGACGAGCAGCACGCCGGTCGCCACCAGCGCGCGCGACTTCACCAGGTGGCCCAACGCCGCCAGCAGGAACCCAAGCCCGAACAGGACGATGAAGAACGACGGCGAGACCTCGAAATCGCCGCTCTGGTCGGGCCCGCGGCCCGGATCCAGGAAATCAGACATGGCGACGAGCAGCGAGGCGAGCAAGGGGGCGAAAGTATCCTTCCGTCAGTGGTGACCACTAGGTGAGCGGCGAGTTCGAGACCATCCAGGACGCCCGCGGTCGACTGGCGGACGTGGGCTACCTGGCGGGCGAATCCGCGGCGCTCGTGACCTACCTGGCGGGGCGGCTCGGCAAGCCGGTGCTCGTCGAGGGGCCCGCCGGTGTGGGCAAGACGGAGCTCGCCAAGGCGGTGTCGCGGGCCACCGGCCGCACGCTGATCCGCCTCCAGTGCTACGAGGGCCTCGACGAGGCCAAGGCGCTGTACGAGTGGAACTACCGAAAGCAGCTGCTCCGGATCCAGACGGAGGCCGCCGACGCCGGGTGGCAGGAGGTCAGGGATGACATCTTCGGCGAGGAGTTCCTGCTCCCACGGCCGCTGCTCACGGCGATCTCCACGGATCGCCCGGTCGTGCTCTTGATCGACGAGATCGACAAGACCGATCAGGAGTTCGAGGCCATGCTGCTCGAGGTGCTCTCCGACTTCCAGATCTCGATTCCGGAGCTGGGCTTGGTGGAGGCCCGCTCCCGGCCGTTCGTGCTGCTCACGTCCAACAACTCGCGCGAGCTGACCGAGGCGCTCAAGCGGCGCTGCCTCTACCTCTGGCTCGACTACCCGACCGTCGAGCGCGAGCTCGAGATCGTGCACCTGCACGCGCCCGAGCTCGACGCGCAGATCGCGCGCAAGCTCGTCGAGGTGATTCACATGGTCCGCGCGCTCGACCTGAAGAAGCCGCCTTCGATCGCGGAGTCGATCGACTGGGCCCGGGCGCTGCTCCTGCTCGGGGCCGAGGACGTGGACGCGGCCGTGCTCGAGAAGACGATGTCGATCATCGTCAAGCACCGCACGGACCTCGACTTGGTGGCCGAGCGCGTGGGGGTGAAGCTGGGAGATGGCCTCCTCGGGCAAGCGGGGTAATCCGGCCCTCTACGGCGGCATGCCGGACGCCCCCGGGCCCGCCGGGATGGCGCCGCGCCTGCTCGAGTTCGCCGACGAGCTGCGCCGCGAGGGCGTGGCCGTGGGCACATCGGAGCTGCTCGACGCCATCCACGCCCTCGACGCGGTCAGCTGGACCTCGCGCGAGGACTTCCACGAGTCGCTCGCGGCGACCCTCGCGAAGTCGCAGGAGGACCGGCACGTCCTCGACGTGCTGTTCGACCGCTTCTTCTTTCGCGCCGTCGAGCGCGAGGCCGTCGAGCGCGGACTCACCGAGAGCCGCTTCCGCGGCGGCGCCGACCTCGACCTCGACGCGCTCCGCGAGCGCATCCGCGAGGCGATCCGCGCCGGCTCCGACGGCGAGATGCGCGACCTCGCCCGGCTCGCGATCGCGGCCTTCGGCCGCCAGGGCGAGGGATCCGGGGTGATCGGCGTCGACGTTCAGCGCATACGGCGCACCCTCGAACTCAAGGCGGAGAAGACCGGCGGAGAGCTGCACGATCCCGACGCCGTCCCGCGCGACGAGCTCCAGGAGTTCGAGCAGCACGTGCGGCGCGAGCTCGAGCGTCAGATGATCGAGCGCACGCAGGCGCTGCCACCGGCGAAGCCGCTGCGCGAGTTCGACCGCGCGCTGCCGTCGAACCCGGCCCAGGACCTCTCGCAGGTGCATCGCGTGGTGGCGCAGCTGAAGAGGCGGCTGGCCTCGCACGGACGCGAGCACCGCGGCCGGCGCCGCTCCTGGCAGGTCGACGTGCGGCGCACGATGCGCGCGTCGCTCCAGACCGGCGGCGTGCCGCTAGAGCTGAAGTACCGGCCCAAGCGTCCGCGGCGGCCCGAGCTGTACGTGCTCTGCGACGTGTCCACCAGCGTCACGAGCGCCAGCGTCTTCTTTCTCTCGGTGCTGCACGCGTTGCACGACCAGTTCCGCAAGCTGCGCTCGTTCGTCTTCGTCGAGCGGATCTCCGAGGTCACGGACGTGTTCGAGCGCGAGCGCTCGTTCGAGGCGGTCTCGCGGAGGATCGCAACCGACGCCGGCGTCGCGGACGTGTCCGGCTACACGGACTACGGGCGCGTGTGGCTCGAATTCCTGGACGAGGTCGTGGACGACCTCGATCCGCGCTCGACGGTGATCGTGCTGGGCGACGCCCGCACCAACGGCCGCGAGCCGCACGCCAGGGTGTTCGCGCGGGTGGCGCAGGGCGCGGGTCGCACCTTCTGGATCAATCCCGAGCCGCGGCTCTACTGGAACTACGGCGACTCGGTGATGGCGGCCTACGAGCCGCACTGCGACGGCGTCTTCGAATGCTGGACCACCAAGCAGCTCGAGGGATTCGTGAACGCGATCGCCGAGCTGCGGCCGGCCGCCTGACGGTTTCCGTAGACTGCCTGGGCAGACAAGTCAGGGGTGCTCGCGGGCAAAGCGGGCTGAGATAGCGTCCTTGGCGGTCTGGCGGAAGCCGCCGGCTCGGCCGGCGGCGCACCGAGAGGTTTCGCCGCCCGGCGCTGACCCTTCGAACCTGTGGGGTAATGCCCGCGGAGGGAGCAATGCAGACCGAGGTCGAGGCTCCCGCGAAGGAGCCTCATTCGTTACAGGACAGCTGGGTCGCCCTGAGGGGCGTGCGCCGCAGCTTCCGCGAGGTCACCGCCCTCGAGGGGCTCGACCTCGACCTTCGTCCTCATGAGGTGCTGGCCGTCGTCGGCCCCTCGGGATGTGGCAAGTCGACCCTGCTCGAGCTGGTAGCGGGGCTGCAGCAGCCGGACGCTGGCAGCGTCCGCGCGGCCGGCGCCGCGGATCCGGCCGGCCGCCGGGCGGCGTGCGCATACATGCCCCAGCGCGACCTGCTCCTCCCCTGGCGCGACGCACTCGGCAATGCGGCGCTGGCCCTCGAGTGCCAGGGCCTGTCGCGCGCCGAGGCGCGCCGCCGCGCTGAGCCGCTGTTCGAGCGCTTCGGGCTCGCGGAGTTCGAGCGCTCGCGGCCGGCCGGGCTGTCCGGCGGCATGCGGCAGCGGGTGGCGTTCCTGCGCACGCTGTTGCCCGGTCGCCCCATCCTCCTGCTCGACGAGCCCTTCGGGGCGCTCGACGCGATCACGCGCCAGTCGATGCAGAGGTGGCTCGCGGGGGCGCTGGTCCAGGAGCCGCGCACCACGCTGCTCGTCACGCACGACGTGGAGGAGGCGGTGTTCCTGGCCGATCGCGTCGCGGTGATGTCGCCTCGGCCCGGTCGAATCGTCGCCACGCTCGACGTCGACCTGCCGCGGCCGCGCCGCCTAACGGACGCCCGCCTGGTCGAGCTGCGCCGGACGGCGCTGGAGGCGCTCGGCGGATGAGCCGCTTCCTGCTCTCGGCGGCTCTGCTCGTCGCGTTCGTCGCCGCCTGGCAGGCCGTGGCCTCGCTCGACTCGGTCGACGACCTCACGCTCGCCTCGCCGGTCGAGACCTTCGAGGCGTTGCGCGACGACCGGTCGCTGCTCTGGGACAACACCCTCGTCACGCTCGAGGAGGTCCTGCTCGGTCTGGCGGTCTCGGCGCTGGCGGGAATGCTCTTCGCGGTCGTCATGCACCTGTTCCGGCCGCTTCGCGACGCCGCCTACCCGCTGCTGGTCGCGTCCCAGGCGATCCCGGTGGTGGTGCTGGCGCCGATCTTCGTGCTCGCCTTCGGCTACGGCATCGGCCCGAAGCTCGCGATCGTCGCGCTGATCTGCTTCTTCCCGATCACCGTGAACCTGCTCGACGGCCTGCGCGCGGTCGAGCCGGAGCTGCTCAAGCTGATGCGCAGCCTGGGCGCGTCCCGCCTGCGCACGCTCCGCAGCGTCGAGCTGCCGGCCGCGCTTCCCTACCTGTTCAGCGGGCTCAAGATCGCCGCCGCCGTGTCTGTCATCGGCGCCGTCTTCGGCGAGTGGGCGGGCGCGGACGAGGGTCTCGGCCGGCTCGTGCTGCTCGGGAACAACCAGCTTCAGACCCCGCGGGTATACGCGGGGATCGTGATCCTCACCGTCATGGCGGTGGCGCTGTTCGCGCTCACCGCGCTGGCGGAGCGCGTCGCCTGTCCCTGGAACCGAAAGGAGCGCTCCGCATGAGACGACAGCTCGCGCTGATGCTGCTGCTTGCGGCGGTCCTCGCGGGCTGCGGCGAGAAGGAGGACGTGCTCGAGCCACAGGGCTCGAAGCACGTGGAGCTGATGCTCGACTACTTCCCGAACGCCGACCACGCCGGCATCTACGCGGCGCAGGCGGGAGGGGACTTCGAGCAGGCCGGCCTCGACGTGGCGATTCGCCAGCCGCCGGACCCCGCCGCCCCACTCAAGCAGCTGTCCGCGGGGCGGGTGGACCTGGCCATCTCCTACGAGCCCGAGGTGCTGCGCGCGCGCGACCAGGGCCTGGCCGTGGTAAGCGTCGGGGCGATCGTCCAGAAGCCGCTCACCTCGATCATCTCGTTGCCGGAGGCGAAGATCAGGGAGCCCGCCGACCTTCGGGGCAAAACGGTCGGCACCGCCGGGATCGACTACCAGTCCGCCTATCTCCGCACGATCCTGCTCGAGGCGGGCGTGCGGCCGGAGACGGTGAAGGAGCGCAATGTGGGCTTCGCTCTCACCCCGGCGCTGCTGACCGGCAGGGTCGACGCGGTCCTCGGCGCGTTCTGGAACTACGAGGGCACCGAGCTGCGCCTGAAGGGCAAGCGGCCGCGCATCATCCGCATGGACGAGGCCGGCGTCCCGTCCTACAACGAGCTGGTCCTGGTGGCGAACGAGGACGCGCTCGAGCGCGACGCGGAGAAGATTCGTGCCTTCATCGGCGCGCTCTCTCGCGGCACGCGTGACCTGCGTGAGGACCCCGACAAGGCAATCGAGGGACTCCTCGAGGCGAATCCCGATCTCGATCCCGAGCTACAGCGAGCGGTGGTCAGGGTCACGCTGCCGCTCTTCTTCCCGCCACGCGGGAAGCCCTTCGGCTGGCAGGACCCGGCGCAGTGGGACGCGTTCGCGGCCTGGATGAAGGACAACCGGCTGCTCGAGCAGCCGCCCGACGCGCGCGCCGCCTACGACAACGAGCTGCTGCCCGGCTCGGGTCTCTGAGGGCGCTCAGCCCGGGGGTTCGCGTTCGTCCAGGTCGAGGGCCAGCGAGTTGATGCAGTAGCGCTGGCCGGTGGGGCCGGGCCCGTCGGGGAACACGTGGCCCAGGTGGCTTCCGCAGCGGGCGCACCTGACCTCGGTGCGGACCATGCCGAGGCCGCGATCCTCGCTCAGCTCGACCGCGTCCGCCACGGCGGGCTCGGTGAAGCTCGGCCAGCCCGTGCCGGAGTCGAACTTGGTCTCCGAGCTGAACAGCTCGTTGCCGCACGCGCCGCAGCGGTAGATGCCGTCCGCCTTGGAGTACGTGTAGGCGCCCGTAAAGGGCGGCTCCGTACCGGCCTCGCGCAGGACGTGGAAGCGCTCCGGGTCGAGCTCCTCGCGCCACTCCTGGTCCGTCTTCTCAAGCTTCTCGGTCATGAATCAAAGGTAGCGACGGTTGATCGCGTAGATCCCGGCCAGCCCGGCGTACTCCTCGTAGGGCGCGAAGAACGCGCGTACCTCGTCCTCGGTGGCGCGGCGGCCGAGGCCGGCCAGGCGACCGACGAGGTCGACGTAGTCGAGGTCGAGCGCCGGCAGCTGATCGTCGCGCCCCTGGCCCTCGAAGGCGAGCATCTCGACCGTCCAGGAGCCGATGTTCGGGATCGCGCGGAGGCGGCGCCAGGAGGACTCGTGCCGGCGGAGGTCGGCGCGCCCGGAGGCCACCTCGCGCGCGGCGGCGACGAGCGCGACCGAGCGTTTCGGCGCGAGCCCGCAGGCGTCGAGCTCGGCCGGCGAGCGGCCGGCCAGCCGTGCGGCGGACGGCGGCGCGACCAGCGTTCCGCACGCGCTTCGACGGCCGTGACGGAGGACGATCCGCCGCTGGACCTGGGCGGCCCGCCGCGACTCGATCAGCTGCTCGCAGATCGCCCACGCCAGGGCCTCGAACGGCTCCGGCCTGCGCCGCGGACGCAGCCACGGCCGCACCCGGATGACGGGGCCGATCAGCGGATCGCTCCGGAAGCGGGCGTGGAACTCGCTCAGGTCGTGGTCCACCCCGAGCGCGAAGCGCATCCGCTCGACACCCTCGGCCGCGGCGTCCCGCGACGCGCTCTCTGCGAGGAACCGCACCGCCCCGCCCGACTCCCGGGCGCGCACGATGACGTCGTCGTCGCCGACGTGGAGCAGCCTGATCAGGCCGTCGCCGCGGCGCAGCAGCACGCCGTCGCGGCCGGGGGTCGGGAGCCGGTAGGGACCGGCCGGAACGACGTCCTGCTCGATCGCGGCGGCTATCGGTCCTTCAGCAGGTGGACGTCGACCAGGAACGAGCGGGAGGCGGCCACCTCCACTCGTCTGCCGCGCGAGGCGCCGCGCCGCAGTCGCAGCCTCGCCGCCGAGCGTGGCCGACGCAGCACCCGGACGAGCACGAACGCCGCGATCCCGAGCAGGAATCCGCCGGTGGCCGCCACCACCGCGGCGGGCAGCGAGGCTTCGGGCGGCCGCTCGACCGGCCGCGGCTCCGCCAGCACCGGCAGCGGTCGGACGTCGACCTCCTGCTGCGGATCCGGCAGTGCGGGCGGCTCGGGCATCGGGCGAGTGTATCGGCGTGCTCAAAGCGTGCGCCGGTACATCCGATACTTCCTGCAAATACGCCCACCGAGGGCCTCCATTCCGCGGTTGAGACCCTTGTTCGTCTCGAGCACCCAGCCGGCCTCGCCCCACTTGATGCGGCTGGCCGCGGACATCGCGAAGTGCTCGATGTAGAGGCCGGCCGCGACCCCGGTGTGCTGGTAGGCGGGCTTGACCCCGAGGAAGCCGATCCGGCAGCGGTCGACGATGCGGCCCCTGCGGAGGTAGTGCCACCAGCCGAACGGCAGCACGCGGCCACCCATCCGCTTCAACACCTCGTTGATGTCGGGGATCGTGATCGCCACCCCCACCGTCTCGCCGCCGGCGTTCTCGGCGACCATGAACCAGTCCCGGTCGAAGACCAGATGGAGCTCCTGCGCGTACGCGTCGAGATCCTCCTTGGCGTACGGGACGAAGCCCCAGTTGGAGGCCCAAGCCTCGTTGTAGATCTCGGCGAAGGCGTCGAGCTCCCGGCGCAAGCGGCGGCGGGTCATCTTGCGAATCCGGATCCCGTGCTTCGGCTCGAGCTCGTCGGACAGCTTGCGGATGATCGGCAGGATCTTCTCGCGGTCCGAGATCCGCAGCTCCCACATGAACAGGTCCACCGCCTTCTCGAGTCCGGCCCCTTCGCAGAGGCGCTGGTAGTAGGGCGGCTGCCAGGGCTGGCGCACCAGCGGCTCGCGGTCGAAGCCCTCGATCAGCACGCCGCTCTCGTCGTTCATGGTGAAGTCCATCGGGCCGACCATGAGCTCGCGCCCGCGAACGCGCAGCCACGCGGCCGCGGCGTCCAGAAGCGCCCGCATCGCGTCCGGGTCGTCCTCGAGCTCGAGGAAGCCGAACATGCCCCAGGCGTTGCCGTGGAACGCGTTGAAGTTGCGGTCGATCTGGGCGCTGATGCGGCCGACCACGCGCCCCCGGCGCCGGACCAGGAACAGCTCGGCCTGACCGTGCTTGAAGAAGGCATTGAAGCGCCCGCTCAGGAACAGGCGCCGCTCGATCCTGAGCGGTGGAACCCAGGGGGTGCCGGTACCATGCAGCCGGAACGGCAGCTCGACGAACTCGCGCCTGTCCCCCCGCGACCGCACCGGTCGGACCTCCACGGACACGGCGCGGCACCCTACATGCCAACCGCCATCGATCTCTTCGAGAAGGCCCGCCGCCACGAGCGCCTGGAGCAGCTTCGGGCGGCGCGTGAGCATGACCTGATGCCCTACTTCCGAGTGCTCGAGGGCCCCGCCGGCCCGGTGGTCGAGATGGAGGGTCGCGAGCGGATCATGCTCGGCTCGAACAACTATCTGGGGCTGACCGGCGATCCGCGCGTAAAGCAGGCGGCCCGCGACGCGCTGGAGCGCTACGGCACGGGGCTCACCGGGTCGCGCTTCCTGAACGGCACGCTGTCGCTGCACCTCGAGCTGGAGCAGGAGCTGGCGGACTGGATGGGCGAGGAGGAGGCGCTCGTCTTCACCACCGGATACCTCGCGAACACGGGCGCCATCGGCACGCTGCTCGAGCCGGGCGACACGGTGATCTGCGACTCGGGCGACCACGCCTCGATCCTCGACGCGGTCTCGATGTCCCGGGCGCGCATCCGGCCCTTCCGCCACAACCGTCTCGACAAGCTCGAGAAGATGCTCTCGCGTGCGGAGTCCGACGGCGGCGGCGTGCTGGTGGTCGTCGACGGCGTCTTCTCGATGGAGGGCGACCTTGCGCCGATACCCGATATCAGCGCCCTCTGCCGCCGGCACGGCGCCCGCCTGATGATCGACGAGGCGCACGGCGTGGGCGTGCTCGGTGCCCGCGGCGCGGGCGCCTCGGAGGCGTTCGGCTGCGAGGACGAGATCGACCTGCGAATGGGCACCTTCTCGAAGTCGCTCGCGTCGTGCGGCGGCTTCCTCGCGGGGCCGGCCGACGTGATCGACTTCCTGCGCGTCCAGTCGCGGTCGTTCATGTTCACCGCCGCCGCCGTGCCGGCGGCGGTCGGCGCGGCCCGCGGGGCGCTCGCGATCATCCGCTCCGACGAGGGGCCGCAGCTGATGGCCAAGGTGCTCGACAACGCCCGCTACTTCCACGACGGGCTGGCCGACCTCGGTTATCGGGTCCTCGAGCCGAACCGGCTGCCGGACGGCTCGGAGGTGATCACTCCGATCGTGCCGGTGCTGATAGGCGACGACTGGCAGGCGGTGCTGCTCTGGAAGGCGCTGTACGACGCCGGCGTGTACGTCAACGTCGCCATCTACCCGGCCGTCCAGCGCGGCGGAGCGCTTCTGCGCACGAGCGTGATGGCGACCCACGATCGCGAGCACCTGGACCGGGCGCTGGCACTCTTCGAGCGGGCAAAGGTCCAGGCGACGGACGCCGCGCCGCCGGTCGCGAGCGCGCCGCCCGCGGCGGCGCCCGAGGCGGGCGGCGACGAGGTCGGGTCCGACTCGTAACGGAACCGGAGCTGTCGATCAAGGACGTCGCCCTTCGCGGATTCGCAGCGCTGCTGGTCGCCGTGACCCTCACCGCCTGCGGCGACGACGGAGGCGACGAGGCCGAGGGCGCGCGCCAGGACGGCACGATCGCCGCCGGGCTGAGCGTGCCCTGGGGCATCGCCTTCCTGCCGGGCGGCGACGCCCTCGTGAGCGAGCGGACGACGGGCCGAATCCTGCGCATCTCGCGCGACGGCCGCCGGCGGCGGGTCGTGGAGCGCGTGCCCGGCGTCGACACGAACAGCGGAGAGGGTGGCTTGCTGGGTCTGGCGGTGTCTCCGGGCTACGCGAGCGACCGCTGGGTCTACGCGTACTTCACCGGCCGAAGCGACAACCGCATCGTCCGCTTTCGTCTCGGTGGCGGCGTCCGCCCCATCCTCACCGGGCTCCGTCGCGGGACGATCCACGACGGTGGCCGCATCGCCTTCGGTCCCGACGGCAAGCTGTACGCGGGGATCGGGGAGGCCGGGTTCTCATCGCTCGCGCAGGACCGGCGCTCGCTGAGCGGCAAGATCCTGCGCATGAACCCGGACGGCAGCGTCCCGGCCGACAACCCATTCGGCGGCTCGCTCGTCTGGTCGTACGGCCACCGCAACGTGCAAGGGCTCGCGTGGGATTCGAGCGGGCGCCTGTGGGCGGCCGAGTTCGGAGCGAACGAGTTCGACGAGCTGAACCTGATCCGGCGGGGTCGGAACTATGGCTGGCCGGAGGTAGAGGGCCGGGGATCGACGGCAGGCGGCCGCTTCACGAACCCCGTGCTCACCTGGAGGCCGTCGGAGGCGTCGCCGAGCGGCGCCGCGATCGCGCGGGGCACGATCTTCATCGGGGCCCTCCGGGGCGAGGCTCTGCTGCGGGCCCGCCTGGCCGGCGCCCGCGCGAGCAAGCGGGCGCCCCTGCTTCGGGGCCGGTACGGGCGTATCCGCACCGTCGTTCGGGCTCCCGACGGCTCGCTTTGGATCGCCACCTCGAACCGCGACGGCCGCGGCAGCCCTCGCAGCGGCGACGACCGCATCGTGCGGGTCCGGCCCTGAGAGGCGGCCCGGGGGCGTCCGGCGGGGGCACGGCCGGGGCGCCCGGCCCGAGCGAATCTTCACGCGTTCGACCTTATGCTGCTAGTGCGTATCCGGTTTGCGTCAGGCGGCCGCTCTTTTGGCGACCGGTGATCTGGCCGTGAACGATTGTGGAGTTTCAGGGGCGCGCCGCCGCCGAGGCCGAGCAGCGTCTGGAAGGCCTGGCCGCATCGGGGTGGCCCGGCGGCTTGTGGCTGCAAAGCCTGTGACTCGTCGAGGTAGACCTGTAGGTGGGGATCGCCGCCACTCGCGGTGGTGTGCCGACTGTCGCCAGGCCTTGAGGTTGGTCACGACGGCTACCGTCGTGCACGGCACGCGGTACATCGCTCAGGGTCTCGTCCGGGCTGCCTGCCATGCTGGCTGCCCGCCGCGTCGGCGCTCATCAGCCACGCTAGCCTCAAGCGCGGCTTGTAGCCCTGCGAGACCGTCTGGCTGATCCTGCAGACGATGCGGCGGACCATGGCGCCACCTGTCGGAGCCGCCACGAGCATGCGCTCGAGGTCGACGGTTCTCTGCGAGGCGGCTTCGCTGAGGACCGCCAGGGCGGTAGCCTGCGCCGAAAGCCGTCGCCTTCGCGGACGTCGACAGCCGACGTCCGCGAACGCGGACTTCTTTCCGCGCTGCGCGACCGCCCTTGCGGACGCCTCAGCGAAGCCGCGCCACAACGAACTCGTGCGACCTCGACGCTCATGCCCTGATGCGAGCTCCATACCACGGCTGGCAGGGGCCACCATGGCCTCGCCGCAGCGGGTTCTGCAGCGATCAGCCAGCGCGGTCTCAGATCGCGGAGACAGGCGCGCAGCTGTACCGCGTGCCCACCGAGCTGTCTCTGGCCGCAGATGCCGGGGTGCGTGGGTGGCCACCACGGTAGGCGGCCCAGATCCAGACCCTGACAGGTGTACGCGTCGCCGTGCATGACTTTCGGCACAACCGCCGGCGCACCCCGACGTCCGCCTTCCAGACGCTGCTCGGCCTCGGTGCGGCGCGCCCCCCGACTGCTACCGGCCAGATCACCGGTCGCCAAAAGAGCGTCGCCTGACCAAACCGGATACGCACTACGCTGCTATATGCCCGCAAAAGGTCGAACGCGTCGGAGCCGCCCCCACGCGCAGCGCTCCCGCGGGGCCCCACGAAGGGGCTCGCACTCGCCGGGGCGAACCTCGGCCGCGCCGGGCCAGCACCCGTTACCCAGCCCAAAACGGCCGGCGCAGCCGACCGGCCGGCGGAGACCGCTCCGGCGAGAGCGGGGGTCCCGCTTGGCCGAAGCGCCAAGCGTCCTCAATTGGAGCGGACCCCCCGACCATACTCCCGCGGATGTGGCCCTCCACCGCGGCTGAGCTCGTGCGTGCCCAGCGGGAGCTCGCAGCGATGGGGTCGCGGGCTTGGCGGCCGTCGTCGCCGCACCCCCTCGTCGGCGGGTGCTACGTCTGCTTCACCCGCGGCGAGACCGGGCGCGGACGGGCGGGCGAGCCCGGCTGGGCCGCGGCGGTGGTGATGCGGCGTAACCGGCGGCTCGTCGAGAGCGCGGTCGCCGTCGGAGCGGCCGGCGCCCCATACGAGCCGGGCCTGCTCGCGCTGCGCGAAGGTCCGCTGCTCCAGGCCGCGATCCTGGCGCTCACCGAACGACCGGAGGTGCTGCTAGCCAACGCCACCGGGCGCGACCACCCGCGCGGCGCCGGACTCGCCCTGCATCTCGGCGCGGTCCTCGACCTGCCGAGCATCGGAGTCACCGACCGTCCACTCCTCGGCGAGGGCCGAGAGCCGGGCGCCGAGCGCGGCGCTACGAGCTCTGTGTCGCTCCGGGGCGTCGAAGTCGCGCGCATGCTCCGAACGCGGGCCGGCGCCCGTCCGGTCGTGGTCCATGCGGGGTGGCATACCGACCTGGACACGGCGCTCGCCGTGGTGGGGGCTTCGACCCGGCGTGCCCGGACTCCGGAGCCGCTGCGCCGCGCCCGGCAACTCGCTCGTTACGCCCGCGCCGCGGCGGGGGCCACCCCGCGCGGCTAGCGGGGCGTCGGAAGCGTCGGCCTTGCCTGCGCCGCCTTTCACCCCGCCGTCGCCCTCAGGCACGCAGTTCCTGCGGGCGCAAGCGCGATGAGCGCTCGCGGCGCCGCCGCACCCGACCGGCCACCGCGGCCAGGCCCGGGGGAAGCCGGCCGTCGGTCGAGAGCCAAGAGCCGGCGAGGATCAGCAGCAGGCCGACGACCGCGCCGGCGGTCACGCTTTCGCCCAGGATCGCTACTCCCAGCGCGAGGGCGACCACGGGGTTGATGTAGGTGATGATCGTCGCCCGGCCCGGTCCCACCTCGGCGATCAGCCGGAAGAAGAAGAGGAAGGCGAGCGCCGAGCAGACAAGCCCGAGAACCGCCACCGAGGCGAGCGCCTCCCCCGACGGGGTCGTCTCGGGGAGATCGGCGGCGGCGAACGGGGTGAGCAGCAGGGTTGCGATCGCGAGCGAGGCGGCCACGGGGCCGAGCGGGTCGACGTCGGACAGCCGGCGCTTGACGATCATCGGGCCGATGGCATAGCAGACCGCCGCCACCAGGATCGCGCCGGCGCCGGCGAGCTCCGCGCCGCGCCCGCCCAGGTCGATGCCAACGAGCGCCGCAACGCCGGCGAAGCCGATGAGCATCCCGACGAGGCGGCTGCGCGTGGGTCGCTCCGAGTGATCGAAACGCAGGGCGATCAGTGCGACCACCAGCGGCACCGCGGCAATCAGAATCGCCGTCAGCGACGACGAGATTCGCACTTCGCCGAAGCCGATCAACGGCCAGGGGATCGCCATTTCCACCGCCGCGAAGATCGTGAGGATTTGCCAGCGGGCGCCCAGTCCGCGAAGCGCGCCCAGCCTCCACGCGATCGGCAGGAGCACCACCGCCGCTATCGCCAGTCTCGACCAGGCGACGAGGGTCGGAGACATCTCTTCGACCGCCAGCTTGATGAACAGGTACGGCATGCCCCAGATCACCGAGACCGCCGCGAACAGCGTCCAGCCGCGCGCGCTCACGACCGAGCCTCCGGTGGTGTTTCGGCGAGCGAAAAGCGAGTCCGGCAAGGACGCAGGGCGCAGTCTGGGCGCACCATGGTCACGTGACCGCCCGCAGTCCCGCGGCGGTCACCGCCGCGACGACAATCACCACGAGCAGAGGCGCGCGCAGCAGCACCGCGACGGCGCCCGCCAGTAGGCCCGCGCCGCGCTCGTCGATCACGAGCGACTCGTCGCTGGCGAAGGCCTGGGTGGCCACGAGCGCCGCCAGGAGCGCGGGAGCCAGGAGGTCAACCACCCGCGAGGCGCTTGTGGGAAGCTGACGCTCGCCTGCGAAGACCGGTCCCGCGGCCTTGAACGCGATCGTGGCCACGCCGACCACCACCACGGCCATCCAGGCGGCGCTCACGACCGAGCCTCCCTCACGACCGAGCCTCCTGCGGCCGTGAGCAGCCCGGCCTCGGCGGACGAGAGGGCCTGTCCTCGGCCTCCTGCCCCTCGTCGGCCTGCCCGGTCGCGGGGAGGGAGCGCGGACGGGTCAGGCCGACGAGGCAGGCGGCGGTCGCGGCGATCACGGGGACGCCGGCCGGGGTGATCGGCGTCAGCGCCAGGGCGATGCCGGCGCCGAGGAGCGCGGCGGCCACGGCCGTGCGGGAGCGAAGCAGGGGCGCGAGCAGCGCGAGGAACAACGCCGGGAATGCGGCGTCGAGACCGAGGGTCGCGGGATCCGCGAGATTGTCGCCGGCCGCCACGCCGAGCGCGGTGCCGGCATTCCAGCCGACGTACAGGAGGGCGCCGGCGCCCAGCATGACCTTGCGGTCGAAGCGGCCGTCGCGGTTCGAGAGCGCCCAGCTCTCGTCCACGAGCAGCTGTGCCTCGAGGAGGCGGCGCAGCCGCCCGCCGCGGAAGACCTGCGCGGCCGCCAGCGCCATCGGCCCGTAGCGCGCGTTGAGCAGCACCGCCGCGACGATAGCGGCGGCCGCCGTTCCGCCCGCCCCGAGCACCGAGACGACCGCGAACTGGGCGGAGCCCGCGAACGTCGTAGCCGACATGACGAGCGAGGCCGTGGCGCCCATTCCCGCCGCCTGGGCGAGAACGCCGAAGGAGGCCCCGAACGCGGCCACCGCCGGCATGAGCGGCAGCACGGCACGAGCGCCGGCACGGTAGCCGGAGACGGGCTCGCTGGCCGGGGCCGACTCGACGCGGCCGGCGGACCGTTGGGTCGGCGCGTTGTGCTGAGATTTTGACATGGAGGCGAGTACGCTACGCGTCGTATGGACAAACAGGGATCTCATCGAAGGATGTGTGACAAATGCCGGAGAATGGCGAACTTGATTCGGTAAGCCGGGCGCTCCTGAGTGAGCTCCAGAAGGATGCGCGGCAGACGAACAGGGCGCTCGCCGAGAAGGTGGGCGTCGCGCCCTCGACGTGCCTGGAGCGCATACGCGAGCTGCAGGCGCGGGGCGTGATCCGCGGTTTCCGAGCCGTCGTCGACCCCGCCTCGGTCGGGCGCCCGATGGAGGCGATCCTCTCGATTCAACAGCGCGCAGCCCAGCGTCACGCGATCGAGACCCTGATGGCGGACTGCGCTGCGCGTCCGGAGACGGTGCGAGTCATGGCTCTCACGGGCACCACGGACTTCATCGTTCACGCGGCCGTCCGCGACATGGCTCATCTGCGCGACCTCGTTTGGAGCATTACCGAGCGCCGCGAGGTGGCACGGGTCCAGAGCTCGCTCGTGTTCGCTCGCGTGGAAGGCTCGGAAATGCTGCCGCTCGACTGAAGGCGCCGTCCGCCGGCGTCGAGTGCCTGATCCTGATCGACTCGGTCATCCGGATTCCTCCTGATTGCGACCGTCGTAACCGTCTATACCCGATTGTCGGTACGCTAACACCAACTAAGTGGTTTTGTCAGTTACGATGTCCCCGCTCACGAATAAGCTCGACTGAAGCGATGGCCCCCGGCGAGTCGATCCCCGCCAAGACGGCGCCGCAGCCGCTGTACCTGGTGCAGCGCTTCATCAACAGCGTCGATCTCGAGAGCGGCGAAGACGAGCTGGACTCCCCCGAGGGGCTTCGCCGCTGGCTGGCCGAGCGAGAGCTCATGGACCGCGCTGAGGGTGTCAGCGAGGCCGACCTGGATCGGGCCCTGGATGTGCGCGAGGGCCTGCGGGCGGTCCTGCTCGCCAACAACGGCCTCCCCCTCGACGAGGAGAGGGTCGACCGCCTAGACCGGGCGGTGAGACGGGCCGGCGTGCGCGTGCGCTTTCGCCCGGGCGAGGACCCGGAGCTCGTGCCGGACAGCGCGGGGGTGGACGGCGCGATCGCTCGGCTGGTGGCGATCGTCGCGGCCGCCGTCGAGCATGGGCGCTGGGAGCGGCTCAAGGCCTGCCCTCGCGAGGAGTGCGAGTGGGCCTTCTACGACCGATCGAAGAACCGCTCTGGGCGCTGGTGTCAGATGGAGGTTTGCGGCAACGTCGAGAAGGCGCGCGCGTTCCGCAGGCGCCGGCGCGCCGCGACGGCCTGACGCGCCTACTCGACCGTGTGAACCTTGAACAGGTTCGTGCCGCCGGCGCTCCCGGCCGGCAGGCCGGCCGTGATCCCGATCTTGTCCCCCGCCTGTGCGAGACCCGCACGGATGGCCGCCTCCGCGCACGCCTCGATCAGATCGAGCGTCTCGAGTGGCTCCGCGTGGAGCTTCGGGTGCACGCCCCACATGAGCTGACAGCGCCGGACCACCTCGTGGCGGGGTGAGAGGGCGAGCACCGGTGCCTTCGGCCGGTACGCCGAGATCAGGCGGGCCGTCGTGCCGGTGTTCGTGGGCGAGACGATGCACTTGAGCCCGAGCTGGTAGACCGCTCCCACCGCCCCGAAGGCGATCGCGTGGTACTGGTTGTTCGCCTGCGGACCCCGCTCGGCGAGCCAGCGCCCGTAGGGCAGCTCGCGCTCGGCGGTCTCCGCGATCGAGGCCATCATCTCCACCGCCAAGACCGGGTGCCGGCCGACGGCGGTCTCCTGCGAGAGCATCACCGCGTCGGTGCCGTCGAAGATGGCGTTGGCCACGTCGGCGACCTCGGCGCGGGTCGGACGCGTCGAGTGGACCATCGACTCGAGCATCTGGGTGGCCGTGATCGTCGGCTTGGCCCGACGTCCGGCCAGCGCCAGCAGCCGCTTCTGGACCAGCGGAACCTCCTCGATCGGCAGCTCGATTCCCAGGTCCCCACGGGCGATCATGATCCCGTCGGCGGCGTCGATGATCTCGTCGCCGTTCGCGGCGGCCTGGGGCTTCTCGACCTTGGCGATCAGCGGCACGTCCTCGACGCCTCGCTCGCGAAGGTGTGCCCGCACCGGGTCGAGGTCCTCGCGGCGGCGGACAAAGGAGAGCGCGAAGAAATCGAGGCGCATGTCGAGGCCGGCGTCCATCAGGGCGATGTCCTCGTCGCTGACGGCGGGCAGGGAGACGGTCACGTTCGGGAGGTTGAGCCCCTGGCGGGAGGCCACGCTGCCACCCACCTCGACCTTCGTCACGACCTCGCCGTCGGCAACCCCGTCCACCCGCAGCCGCACGGCGCCGTCGGCGAGATAGCAGACGTCGCCCTCGTCGACGAGCTCGGAGAAGCCCTGCCACGCGACGGGGAGCCGCTCGGCGGTCCCCTCCACCTCCTGCGGGGTGAGGACCACCCGCGCGTCGCGGGCGAGCTCCGCCACCCCCCCGGCCACCGGGCCGAGCCGCAGCTTCGGGCCCGGGAGGTCGCCGAGTATGGCGACCTCTCGGCCGGTGCGGTCGGCGGCCCCCCGGATCGCGTCCGCCATCTCGGCGTGCTGCTCGGGACTGCCGTGGGCGAAGTTCAGCCGCGCCACGTCCATGCCGGCCGCGATCATCCGCTCGAGAACCTCCGGCTCGCTGGAGGACGGACCGATGGTGGCGACGATTTTTGTGGAGCGCATCTTCACTGGAACATACCCTGACGAAAGCCCGCGCTCATCCCGCGACGACCCAGACGGGTTGGCGCTCGAAAAACAACGCACTTAGCGGGAGACCGGGCCAGTTCCGGTTGACGCTCGCGCCGCGAAAGGGTTTATTGAGGCCCGGCCTTAGGTGGTCGGGAGAGGTCCGAGGGGAGTGGACTCCGGCGGGCGAGTCGGTCTCCGAGTACGTGAAGCTGGTCCCATCCTTCTCCCACCCTTCCCGCCCCCGGAGCTGAGGCCGCCGGGGAACTGCATCCGCTAGAACGCACCGAGTGCGGGGAGGTCTGATGGGCAAGTCTGCCGCGGTAAGCGCTGGTCAAGAGCAGCATCTGCGAGCTCTCGAGTACGCCAACCGGGTACGCCTTGCCCGGGCTCGCATGAAGCGCAAGATCGCGGCCGGCGAGCTGCCGGCGGCGGAGGTGGTGCTGAGCTGCCCCTGGCAAGCGCACAGCATGTCGATCAGCGATCTGCTGATGAGCCAGAAGCGGTGGGGGCGCACCCGCTGCCGGAGGTTGCTGGTGTCGCTCAGCGTGCCCGAGAACAAGCAGGTGGGCACTCTCACGGAGCGCCAGCGGGTGGCGTTGGCGTCCATGCTGACGGCCAAGAATGCGCCGCCGGACGGCGAGGTGGGAGCTTCGGAGCCGCATGCTCCCGAGGCGGCCGCGCGGACCTCGCTGACCCCGCGCGAGCGCGCGCTCACAGCGGCCTAGCAGCAAAGGGTCGAGCGCTTCCGTTACACCGGCCTTCGACCCAGTTCCTCGAGCGGCTCGTCGGCCGTCAGTCCCGGCTCGACGGTGGCCAGCTCGATGAGGTGCCCGTCGGGATCGCGAAGGTACAGCGACTTGAAGTAGGTGCGGTCCAGCACCTCGGTGCACGGAACGCCGCGCGAGATCAGGTAGTCGCGCCAGGCTCGGAGCTCCTCGTCCGATCCCACCGAGAGCGCGAAATGATGGGTCGAGCCGCGGCCCACGGTCCCCTCGTCGAGCTCCGCGTACTCGAGGCAAGTGACGAGCGTGCCGGGCCTGCCCTCCTCGTCGCCGAAGAAGAGGTGACGCGCGCCCCGGTCGTCCTCGTTCACCGTCTGCTTGACGACACGCATCCCGAGCAGGTTGCGATAGAACCCGACGGAGCGCTCCACGTCGCCACAAATGATCGTGATGTGGTGCAGGCCAGCGATCCGCAGCCGCCGCTCGTTCACGGCGGGCACGCTACCGGAAGCCCAACCCTCCAGAGCGTCGCTTGAAGACCTCGCGCATGGCGTAGAAGGTGAGCGCGAACACCGCGGCCCCGAGGACCATGAGCACCCAGATCTTCACCGGTCCGAGCCCCAGCGCCACCGCGGTGACGGCCGCGAAGGCCGCCACTCCGGCGAGAAGCGCCGAGTGCGAACGGTAGCCGGCCAGGTGGTCGCGGAGGGCCAGCTCGCCGCCTCCCAGCGAGGCGATCGCGAGTCCCGCCACGAGCCGCTGCTCGCCCACGCCTCCGCTGAAGGCGCCCCAGAGGATCAGGACTATTCCGACCAGGATGACGAGCTCGCTGAGCGGGAAGCTCCCCCACGGCGCCGGCGGCCGTTCGCCGGACCGCCGCCGCGGCGTCGCCGGCGAACCCGCCACATTCGTCCGTTCCCTGCCGCGCCGCGTCGCGCTCGGCGCGCGTCGAGCCCGCCGCCCGCTTGCGACTCCTACGCCCCATTCAGTTCGGTAACGGGCAACCGGAGCTGATGACCACGCGCCACCAGCCCATGAGCATGCCGAGGAGGCCGAAGCGCGGCCGCACGTGCCATGTCCGGCAGCCGGGTTCGCCGATGTCCTCGCTCGCCACCCGGCGCCACTTGTGGCGCCGCGGCTCGAGCAGCATCTCCTCGATGAGGCGCCGGTTCTGCTCCTCCACGTAGGTTCGGTCGGACAGCGCGCGGCGGGAGTGCTGGACCCGCGCCACGAGGTCGTCGCGCAGCTCCTCGAGGTCGGCGAGCGACAGCAGGCGGGGGCCGCCGCGACCGGACACGGACCAGTCGAAGTCCTTGCGCGGCCAGGTGGAGCAGAACAGCTGCGACAGCTCTGCCTCGAGCTGGCCGACCTGACCCAGCAGCGTGCGCCGGGCCGCGCGCTCGTCCGGCAGCGTGCGCGGAGCGACGTGCTGGGTGGCTGGCGTCAGGAGGCCCGGCACCGACTTTCAAGTGTAAAGGAGGACCTCGGCCGCGATCCAGAGCGCCTCCTCGACGCAGATGCGCGGCACTCCCTTGACGCAGAGCGCGCACAGCACCATCCGCTCCGTCTGGGGGGTGACCGCCGCGTCCTCGGCCACGTCGCCGAGCACGACGGCCACCGGCCGGCTCGGGTCGGCCAGGACGATCTGCCCCGCCGAGAGCGGGCGCTGAGGGCCGAGGATCTCGCCGGAGCGGGCGAGGCGCAGGCCCAGCTCCCGGTCCACGCGGTCGCCGTCCAGGGCGATCAGCGGGACGCCGGTCTCCCCGATGGCGATCGTGAGCGCGTCGTCGAGCAGGTTCTCGCTCCGAAGACCGCCATGCCTCAGCCGCTCGAGGGCGATCGCCTCGACCGGCGTGCGCTCGCTGTCCGGGTCGATCCCGACCTGGCGTGAGAACACCCGGTACGCCCACGGGACCGGGTCCTGGCGCATGTGGATGACCTTGCCGCCCGTGTAGCGGTCGGCCATGGCACGGAGGCGGATCTTCACCTCGCGGGGGCTGCGGCAGACCCGCGCGGCGATCGGCGCGTGCGTCAGGCCGAGCTCGGGAAACTCATCGGCCAGCGCGGTCTCGACCCAACCCTCGCGCATGTCGAGCTCGAGCTCCATTGGTGCCGCCTAACTCGTGAGTCGCTCCGCGCCGCGGCGGAGCTGCTCCTCCGTCAGGTTGCCGAGCCTGGTCGTGGCAACCCGTCCCCCCGCGCGCACGAACATCGTGGTGGGGCAGCCCCCGACGCCGTAGAGGTTGACCACCTGCCCGTCCTGATCGATGCCCACCGGCTGGGTCCAGCGCCGCGCGCGCACGAGCCCCCGGACCTCTTCCCGCTCCTTCCGCGTGAAGTACACGGTGGCGAAGCGGACGTCCGGCACGCTCTCCCTCACCCGCTCGGTCCGGTCGACCTGTGGAAAGCAGTCGGCGCCCCGGTCGAACACGAACGTGAGGACGGCGGGTCGTCGCGTCAGATCGCAGCTCGTGAGGACATTCTCGCTGTGGATCTCGCAGGCCGGGCGCGGCCCCGAGCCCTTGGGGCAGGGCTTCCGCTGGCAGACGTTCGCGTCGCCTTCGAGATCGCTCGTGGCAAGCGGGACCGCGAAGTCCGGCACGCGCTCGCCCCTATTGAGCCCCAAGAGACCCTCGCCACTGTTGGGGATCGTCTGGGCGAACAACAGAACGCCGAGGACCATCACCATGACGATCCCGACCGCCCAGGCGTACTTGTTGCCCGGGCGCGGCACCTCGGGACGCCCGCCAGGCTCGGGATGGGTGCGGTCGCGCTCGGCAAGCCGCTCGCCGACCGCGTGCCTTTCGTCGCCGCCGAGATCGTCGAAGCGGTCGCGGCTCACGGCACGTCGGCGTGGGCGCGCCGTGGTCGCGAGCCGCGCAGCCCGCGCACCAGCGGCCGCGGGTCGAGGTCGCGCAGGCTGAACGGACCGTGCTCCTCCGCCCAGAGGAGCGCGGCCGGCAACACGAGCATGACGCCGATCAGGGAGACGCTGAGGTCCACGACCGCAACGATGCCGAAGTCGCGCAGCATGCGGATGTCGGAGGCGATCAGGACGCCGAATCCGGCGATGGCGGTCGCACCCGAGGCGAGCACGGCCGCGCCGGTGGAGGCGTACGCCAACTCGATCGCCCGCGACGGGCCGGCGCCCGCCACGCGCTCCTGGCTGTAGCGCGAGGAGAGCAGCACGCTGAACTCGGTCGAGATCGCGATCACCAGGGCGGCGAGGGTCACGGACATCGGATTGAGGTCGACCTCGAGCGGCCCGGGCAGGAGCCCGAGCAGGAACAGCACTCCGCCCGACCAGCCGGTGGCGAGCGCGATCGGAATGAGCGGCACGGCCGCGGCGCGGGCCGAGCGGCGGACGGCGAGGAGGACGAGGAAGACGCCGACGAGCGCGGCGACCAGCGTGAGGGCGCGCCGCCATTGCGACGACAGCGCGCCGTTCGCCTCGGCGGCGAGCACCGGCAGCCCGACCACAGCGACCTCTACGCCGTCGGGCGGGTCGAGCCGGCGCTTGATGTCGTCCACCACGTCCTTCTGGCCCTCGAGCGGCATCAGGCGGATGCCGAAGGCGAGGTTGGCGGTCCGGCGGTCGCGGGTGACCACGCCCTGCGAGAAGTACGCCGGAACGGCGTCGAGCAGCCGGCGCACCTGGCCCTGCTGCTCGCCGGCCGTGCTGAAGAGGTCCGGGAGCGAGAGCGCCGGACAGAGCTCCGGCGGGTTCGTCTCCTGCCCGCAGCGCTTTCCCGGGCGGTAGCCGTGGGCCCGCAGGACGCGGTCCTGGAAGCGCGTCATCCACGCCACCACGGCCGGGTCGGTGATGTCGTCGGCGCGCACCGTGACGTCGATCTCGCCGGAGACGCCGGTCTCCTCCTGGAGTGCGTTCACGTCCTTCAGCGCCCGGAGATCCTGGGGCACGAGCTCGCGGATGTCGGACACGACCTCGCTCTGCGTGTCGAGGGCGAGGCCGACAACGGCCAGCGCGAGGCCGATGGCGAGCACTCGGCGTGGGCGCTGGAGCGCGAGCCCGAGCGCTCGCCAGCTGTGGTCGGCGAACCATTCGCGCAAGGCCCCCCACAGAGGCGGGGTCGGGCGTTTTCGCCCACGGGTAGCGCGCCTCCGCCGCGGTCGCTCGCCGCCGCCGAAGCGGGACAGCGCGGCGAACCCGGCACAGACCGCGCACGCCAACCCGAGGCCGATGCCCAGCACCAGCAGAGCCCCGAAGTCGCGCACCATCGGGACCGGCGACAGGAGCAGGACGAGGAAGCCGACCGCGGTGGCGATCCCGGCGGTGAGGATCGTCGGACCGCCCGCGGCGGCGGCCGCCGCCGCGGCCTGGCGTCGCGACGGGGCCCCGCGGGCCAGCTCCTCGTCGAAGCGAGCGTGGAACTGGATCGCGTAGTCCACCGCGAGCCCGATGAGAACCGGCAGGACCGCGATCGAGGCCATCGTCAGGCTGCCCCCCGCGAGCGACAGCGCCCCGAAGGTCATCGCCGCGGCGGCCAGCGCAAGGGCCAGCGGGAGCAGGCGAAGGCGGGTGCGGAATACGAGCGCCAGCGTGGCCGCCATCACGAGCAGCGCGGCGCCGAGCAGAACGAAGATCGAGCGCTGTACGGCATCGGCCAGGCGCTCCGCGACCACCGGCACGCCGGTCACGATGTAGCGGGCGCCCTCGCGCGGCCTGAAGACCGGCTCGTTCGTGGCCTCCTCGATCAGGTCGATCGCGCGCCGGCGGTCCGCGTCGGTCAGGTTTGGCCGCATCCGGACCTGGATCAGCGCCGCGTTCTTCGACGGAAACAGGTACGCGAAGCGCGACTTCGGAACGCCGGGCTCCCCCGCCGCGCTGTCGAAGACGAGCGTGGAGACGAAGTCCGGGCTGTCGATGCGCGGGACGTCCGTGAGCCCGTAGCGGAGCGCGAGCCGCAGCACGTCGCCCTGGAACTGGGCGTTCACGGCGTCGGCGGCCGCGCGAGCGAGTCGTTCCTGCTCGGCGGGCGGGTCGCCGCGGCGCTCCGACAGCTTGCGCGCGGCGCCCGCCGCCCTCGTAGCCCGCCGCCGATTTGCCCGCTGGCGCTTCCTGAACTCGTCGGCGATCTGGTTCGCGGCCGTGTTGATGAACGTGCCGGGTCCGTAGACCACCTTCGCCGGCCGCAGCTCGGCGATCTCGCGGCACACGCGCGGCAGGTTGCCGAGCCCCCGCGGGGTGTCCGGCACCCTGCCCGACAGGCAGCCCTCGAGCCGCAGCACGCGCCCGAGATCGGCCGTGAGCACCGTCCGGGTGAGCTCTCCCCGCACCAGCACCAGCACCGCCTCGTCGCCGAAGTCGCGCTTGAAGCGCTCGGTCGCCTCGAAGGTGCCGGAGTCGCGGTCCACGAGGGTGTCGGTGGCCGTGCTCGGCTCGAGACGCAGCGCCAGGACGGCCCCGGCGAGGGCGAGCACCGCGGTCGTCGCCAGGACGAGCAGCGGCCGCCGCGTGACCGCGCGCGCCACGCGGTCGAAGCCATTCCCCTTCATCGAGGCCAGCTTAGGCTTTCATCGGCCGACACTTCCGGCGAGGCGCGCGGCTACTCCATGCCCAGGGGTCCCTGCGCCTCCCCGGAGAGGAACTGCCTCACAAACTGGTTGTCGGAGTTGAAGAGCTCGCTCGCGGGGCCCGATTCGACGATCCTCCCCTTCCACAGGATCGCGATGTAGTCGGCTACCCGGCGGGCCGACATGATGTCGTGCGTGATCACGCAGTAGGCGCCGCCGTTCTCCTCGTGCACCTCCATGATCAGCTCGCACAGGAGCGCGGTGCGCACCGGGTCGAGCCCCGAGTCGGGCTCGTCGAAGAGGACGATGCCGGGATCCAGAACGAGCGCCCGCGCGAATCCCGCGCGCTTGCGCATCCCGCCCGACAGCTCGTTCGGCATCTTCTCCGTGGCCGCCGCCAGCCCGACCTCGGTGAGACGCCGCATAACGATCTCGCGGATCTCCTCCTCGCTCTTGTCGGTGTGCTGACGGAGCGGGAAGGCCGTGTTGTCGTAGACGTTCATCGAGCCGAAGAGCGCGCCGTCCTGGAACAGGACGCCGAACTTCTTGCGCATCTCGAACAGCTCGTCGTCGGCCATGGCCGGGACGGACTCGCCGTGCACGAGCACGTCGCCCTCGTCCGGGTAGAGCAGGCCGACCATGTGCTTGATGCAGACCGACTTGCCGGTGCCCGACGGGCCCAGGATCATCGAGATCTGGTTGTTCGGGAGGCCCAGGTTGAGCCCGTTCAGGATCGTGTTGCGGCCGAAGGACTTCTTGACGTCGATGAACTCGACGGCGTCCTCGCCGCCGTGCTCGCGCGTGGCGCCCGTGTGCCACTGGTACTCCTGGTCGTGCTGCGCGGCCTCGTCGTCGTGCGTCTGCTGCTGCTCTGCCCCGCGGGTCTCCTCCCAGTCGCGGGGCTCCAGCGGGCGCTCGGCGCCCTCGTCTCTCTGCTGCTCCATCCTCCTCCTCGCCTTCCCCTCAGCCGCCAATCGGCGCTCTTGGATTCGATCCCCAGAAGATCTGCGTACCTACCATCCCGACCAGGTGCACCATCACGGTGTTCAGGACCATCGACTTCGCCGTCGCGGTCCCGACTCCCACGGGTCCACCGCTGGCCGTATATCCGTAATAGCAGCCCACGAGCACGATGACGGTGGCCATCGCCATCCCCTTGATCGTGCTGTATAAGAGGTCGGGCGGGTTCTGGAACATCCAGAAGATCAGGAAGTAGCCTCCGGACGACACCTCGCCGATCTGCTGGACCACCGCCAGGTAGCTGGCGAAGAAGCCGGCCCCCACGGCGGCGACGTAGATGAACGGCAGCACCAGCCAGGCCGCCAGCAGGCGGGTGGCGCAGAGGAAGACGAGCGAGTTGACGCCCATCACCTCGAGGGCGTCGATCTCGTCCGAGATGCGCATCGCGCCGATCTCGGCCACCAGGCCGGTCCCGACCTTGGCCGACATCATGTAGCCGAAGGCATAGGGCATCAGCTCGCGCAGGTCGCACCACGCCGAGAAGACACCCGCGTATGCCGGTGCGCCGATCGAGCGGTTGAGATACGCGCCCTCGATCCCGCACTGGAGGCCGATGATGAAGGCAAGGCCCCAGATCACGAGCGCCGAGCCGAGGACCAGGATCCCGGCCTGGCGCAGCGCTTCGCCGAAGAAACTGAAGACGCGCAGGTTGAAGACGTCGCCCACCACGCGCGCGCAGAACTTGGCGATGTCGCCGAACGATGCGATCCAGTCCCTCGGGACGCTGAGCCAGGTTCTGCCCATTACTTAATCACCGAGATCTCGGGATGGGTGGCGAGCAGCGTCTGCGTGAAGACGTAGTTGAAGGCGAAGATGCCCAGGAACTCGATCACCACGCCCTGGTTCACGGCTCTACCCACCCCCTCCGCGCCGCCGGACGCGGTCATCCCCTTGTAACAGGAGACGATCGCGATGATCGCGCCGAACAGCGTGGTCTTGACGACGGATCCCCACAGGTCCGTCGTGGATGCGTTACTCAGCAGGGTCGCAAAGAAAGGGCCTAACGGCGCGTCGAAGGTGAGCGTGGCCAGCACGCCGCCGAAGATGCCGAAGATCAGCGCGTAGATGTTGAACAGGCCGGTGACGATCATCAGCGCCAGGAAGCGGGGCACCACGAGGTTCTTGATCGGGTCGACGCCCAGCACCTGGAGCGCGTCGAGCTCCTCGCGGATCTTGCGCGCGCCGAGATCCGCGGTGATCGCCGTGCCTCCGACCCCGGCGAGGATGATCGCGGTCACGAACGGGGCGAACTCGCGGATCGAGGCGAGCACGAAGAACCCGCCCAGCCGGTCGATGGCGCCGAACAGGACGAGGAAGTTGCCGGCCTGGAGGCCGGGCGCGCCGTACCCGAACGCGATCGTCGAGATCGTCAGCGGCAGCCAGCAGAGCCGCAGCATGAACAGGAACTGCTGGACGAACTCGGTGCCGTACGGGTAGGGCGGGCGAAGCGCCGACACCAGCGTCTTGCCGGTGAGGATCATCATGTCCCCGACCTGCTCGAGCAGGTTCTTCGTGGGCAGGAACACCCGGTCGGCCGCTGATCGCACCACTAAGGGACTCCTCCTCCGGGGAGCCGACGTGCTCCCCCGCGAGGCACGCCTCGCGGGGGAAGCCTATGCCATGTCCTGACCCGCCGCCAGGGACAACGGTGCCAGGCCCAGGCCCCATGGGGGTGGTATGTTCGCCCGGCTTTGGAGGCGAGGAGGAGGCACGCACACGGGGCGATCGCGCTCGCCGGGCTCATCGCCGTCACGGGCTGCGGCGCCGAGAGGCAGGACGAGGACGAGCCGGAGGGCGAGTTTCCAGTCGGGCTGGTCAGCGCCAGCTTCCCGGAGCGGCAGACGCTCGCGCAGAGCTCCAACCTCGTGATCACGGTGCGCAACGCCGGCCGGGAGACGATCCCGAACATCGCGCTCACGGTCGACGGCTTCGGCTACCGGAAGGACAACCCCGATCTGGCCGACCGCGAGCGTCCGCGCTTCGCGGTGAACGGCGTGCCGGTCGAGATCGCCGGCTTCCCGGACGCCAAGGACGCGACGCCGCGCGGCTGCGACACCGCCTACGTCGACACGTGGGCGTGCGGCCCGCTCCGGCCGGACGCGCAGGCCACCTTCCGTTGGTCCGTCACGGCCGTCCAGGCGGGCCCGTTCGAGATCGACTGGCGCGTGGCTGCCGGACTCGACGGAAAGGCGAGGGCGGTCGGCGCCGGGGGCGGCCCGGCGCCGAGCGGCAGCTTCGCCGGGTCGATCTCGAGCAGGGTGCCCCAGACGCGGGTCGGGGAGGACGGCCGGACGATCGTCAGCGGGAGTCGTTGACGCGACGATCCTCGTAGCCCGCGCAGCGCTCGACCGGCAGCCGCGGGTACTTCGGGTAGCGCTCGTCGGTCTTGGAGCGCTCGCACATCGAAAACACGCTGCCGCGCGTGTTGCGGACGATTCGCTGGTGGCGGCAGCTGTCGCAAAGGCCGGCCTTCATGGAGGTAAGGCTTCCACCTCGGCGGCTAAGGGGTCCGCATCTCGAAGTCGCTGCGAATGCCCGATGCTGCGCGGTCGTCTCAGGTCCAGACTCTGGGGCATGCAAAACGTCACCGTTCGCCCCTCCACTCCGGCCGACGAGCCGCGCCTCGCTCGGCTGGCCGCGCTCGACAGCGCGAGGCCCCTCCACGGCCCGGCCCTCGTGGCCGAGGCCGACTCGCGGCTGCTCGCGGCGCTTCCCCTCGGCTCCGGTCGCGCCATCGCCGACCCCTTCGAGCCGACGGCCGAGCTGGTCGAGCTGCTCGACCTGCACCGCGAGCAGCTCGCTCCGGGCCGGGGCGGCCGCGCGACACGCGGCCGCCTCGGCTCCCTCCTGCGCGCGCGGATCTCGCACGCGCGCGGCTAGCCAAGGCAGTTGACGCCAAGGGAGAACCAATGGACGCCTACCTCCACGACATCGCCGTCGAGTCCCACCTACGGGAACTCGCCCGCGATCGGCGCATGGGACCATGGTCCCCCGATGGCAGCGCGAATGACCAGCGCCCGCTTCGTTGGGCGATCCGGACAGCTCGCCGAGCTGGAGGCCGTATTCCGGGACGCGGCCGAGCGCCATCCGTCGCTCGCGCTGATAGCCGGTGAGTCCGGCGTCGGAAAGTCGCGCCTCGTCCAGGAGCTCCTGGACCGGGCGCGCGGCGACGGCGCGCTCGTCCTGGCCGGCGACTGCGTCGATCTCGGCGAGGGCGAGCTTCCCTACGCGCCGCTGATCGGCGCCCTCAGGGGCCTGCTGCGAGACGGGCACCCGGCCTTTGACGCGCTGCCCGCTCCGCTGCGCGGCGCGCTCGGCGCGATCCTGCCGGGCCTGGAGGAGAACGCGGCCGGCCGAGACGCGTCGCAGGCCTCGGTGTTCGAGGCCCTGCTCTCCCTGATGGACGAGCTCGGCGAGGAGCGTCCGGTGCTACTGGCGATCGAGGACCTGCACTGGGCGGACAGCTCGACGAGGGGATTCCTCAGCTTCCTGTCGCGCAGCCTCTGCAGTGAGCGTCTGATGCTCGTGGGGACCTACCGCTCGGACGAGCTCCATCGCCGGCATCCGTTGCGCCCACTGCTCGGCGAGCTGGCGCGCGACCCGGCCTCCCGGCTGCTCGACCTGCCCCCCTTCACGCGCGAGGAGCTGGCGGAGCAGCTCGAGGGCATCCTCGCCAGCACGCCGGATCCCGCGCTCGTGGAGCGGGTCTGGGACCGCAGCGAGGGCAACGCGCTGTTCACGGAGGAGATCCTCGCGGCGGGCCTGGACGGCCGCGGGGCGCTTCCGCCGACGCTTCGCGACGCTCTGATGCTGCGGGTGGAGCAGCTCTCGCCGCGCGCCCGCGACCTGCTCCGCTGGCTCGCGTGCCAGACGACGATCGATCACGAGCTGCTGGCGGAGGTCAGCGGCGTGGAGTCGGGCGAGCTGCTGCATGCGCTTCGCGAGGCGGTGGCGGCCCACATCCTCGTCGCCAATGCGGAAGGGGCCTACGCCTTCCGCCACGCTCTGCTGCGCGAAGTGGTCCACGACGACCTGCTGCCCGGCGAGCGCACGGAGCTCCATTCGGTCCTCGCTCAAGCGCTGGAGAAGCGCATCGCGGACGGCGACACCGGCGCGCACATCACGGCGCAGGCTGCGCACCACTGGATGGCCGCCGGCTACCAGTCCGCCGCTCTCGGAGCGGCGGTGCGCGCCGCCGGCGCGGCCGAGCGCGTCGACGCGTACGCCGAGGCGCACGCCCTGCTCGAGCGAGCGCTCGGCCTGTGGCAGCAGGTGGAGGACCCGGAGGCGCTGATCGGCACCACGCGCGTGGAGCTGCTGCTGCGCGCCGCCGACGCCGCGGACGCCGGCGGCGAGGGGGCGCGGTTCGAGGCGCTCCTGCGCGGCGCGCTCGACCTCATCGATCCCCCGAAAGAGCCGCGCCGGGTGGCCTCCCTGCTCTGGCGCCTGCACTACATCCAATGGGAGCTGAACCGCCAGGACGAGTCGATCGAGACGATCGACCGCGCCCTCGCGCTGCTCGAGCCCTTCGATCCCACGAGCGAGCTGGCCACGCTGCTCGCGGCTAAGGCGCGCGCACGCATGCTCCAGGCCCGCTACCGCGAGGCGATCGAGGCGGGCCGTGAGGCGCTCGAGGTGTCGCGCTCCGTCGGCGACGCCGCAGCCGAGGCCCAGGCCCTGAGCGCGATCGGCGTGGCGCTCGCCACCGCGCGCCAGGTGGACGAGGGGATCGCGGCGCTGCGCGAGGCGCACGCGCTGGCGCGCGAGCGCGGTCTCCTCGACTACATGGAGCGCTCGGCGGTGAACCTCGCCGACATCCTCCACCTGGCCGGGCGCAGCGAGGAGGCGCTCATGGTCGCTCGCGAGGGCCTCGAGGAGGCGCGCGCGCTCGAACGGCGGTTCACTTGGCTCGCGCTGCTGGTCGCCGAGCTCGAGTTCGACACCGGAGACTGGCGGGCGGCCGCCGCGGCGATGCCGGGCGAGCGGCGCCCCTACTGGGGTACCACCCTGCTCAACTATCGCGTTCGGCGGATCGAGCAGGCGCTCGGACGTGGCGAGCATGCGCAGGCACGTGTCGAGCTCGACGGCGCCGCGCGCGCGGCCCTCGACTCGACCGAGCCGCAGTTTCTCGCCCCGCTCGGCGCTCATCGAGCGGAGCTGGAGCGCCGAGCGGGCAACGCCGCCGCGGCCCGCGCGGCGATCGACGACGCGCTCGATCGGATCGAGTTCTGCTCGGAGGACGTCGCGAGGATCGCCCAGGTGGCCGCGGCGGGAGTGCGGGTGGAGGCCGACGAGGCCGAGCGCGCCCGCGACCGCCGCGACGAGGACGGCGGGCGGACGGCGAGGGAGCGAGCCGCCGCGATGGCCGACCGCGTGCGGATGGCGGCATACGACGGCGGCCCCGTGGTGCAGGCGCAGCTGGCGCTGGCGGAGGCCGAGCTGGCGCGCGGCGAGGGTCGGCGCGAACACGTGCTCTGGGACGCGGCAGCCGCGGCGTGGGAGGACCTCGGCCGCCCCTATCCCGTTGCGTACGCCCGCTGGCGAGAGGCGGAGACTCTCGTCGCCCTGCGCGACCGAGAGGGCGGGACGCGGGCGGCGGACGCGGCGCTCGAAGCGGCGCGGCGACTCGGGAGCGGATGGTTGGTCGCGGAGATCGAGGGGCTGGCGACGCGGGCGCGATTGCGAGTCGAGGGGGCGGGGGCGCCAGAGCCGACGGACGGCGGAGCGGGCGACGAGGATCCCTTCGGCCTGACCGCGCGCGAGCGCGAAGTGCTCGAGCTAGTGGCGGCGGGGGCCACCAACCGGGAGATCGGGGAACGCCTGCACATGGCCGAGAAGACGGCAAGCGTCCACGTGTCACGCATCCTTGCGAAGCTCGACGTGCGCTCGCGGACGGAGGCGGCCGCCGTGGCACACCGGCACGGGCTGGCCGGCGCCGCGCTCACCTGACCCTGGCCCGCGCGTCATCCTTTCGCGCTCGTGCAACTGCGGGCTCGCATCGTTTCGCTGGCGCTGGCCGAGGAGTTCGGCATCGCGCGGGGCTCCCGCACGACTCAGCAGGTGGTGCAGCTGGAGCTCGAGCACGATGGAGATCGTCGGGGCCGGTGAGGGCGCGCCGGTCTATTACCGTGGCGAGAGCGCCGCATCCGCCGCCGAGTTCCTGACCGAGGAGGCGCCGGCGCTCCTCGGCGACGACCCCTTCGCGCTGGAGGCGATCGGGCAACGGGTGGAGGACGTGGACGGCCAGGCGGCCGGGAAGGCCGCGCTCGACGCGGCGCTACACGACTGGATCGGGAAGCGGCTCGGCCTTCCCGTCTGGCGTCTGCTCGGCCTCTCGCCCGAGGGGCCGCCCACCTCGTACACGATCGGCATCGACACGGTGGCGGGCACGCACCGCCGCGCCCGCGGCGCTCGCGACTTCCGCGCCCTGAAGATCAAGGTGGGCGGCGCGGAGGACCTGGCCCGCGTCGAGGCGGTTCGGGCGGAGACGACCGTGCCGCTGCGCGTGGACGCCAACGAGGGCTGGACCCTCGAGTCCGCGCGCGAGCTGGTGCCCGCGCTCCTCGAGCTGGGCGTGGAGCTCGTCGAGCAGCCCTTCCCGGCCGACGACCTGGACAGCTTCCGCGGCCTCCGGGAGCTCCGGCCGCGTCCGCCGCTGGTGGTTGACGAGGGCTGCCACGACCTCGCCGACGTGGCCGCCGCGGCGGACTACGCCGACGGCATCAATGTCAAGCTGGCGAAGTCCGGGGGCCTGCGCGAGGCTGTGCGGATGATCCACGCCGCTCGCGCGCTCGGACTGCGGGTGATGCTCGGCTGCATGATCGAGTCGCAGCTCGGTATCGCGCCGGCGGCGGCGATTGCGTCGCTGGTCGACTGGGCCGATCTCGACGGCCACCTGCTGCTGGCGGACCGGCCGTACGCGGGCCTCGAGCTCCGGGACGGCCGTGTGTTGCCGGGGCCGGGGCCGGGCCTGGGGGTCGCTCGCACGTGAGCGAGCGGCTCGCCATCTTCGCGGAGGGCCTCTTCGCGCGCTACACGGGCAAGACCGGACACGGCGTGATCCGGTACGGCGCCCGCGAGGTGGTCGCCGTGGTCGACTCGACGGAGGCCGGCCGCACCGCGAGCGAGGTGGAGCCGTTCTGCCTGCACCCGGTGCCGATCGTCGCGAGCGTCCGCGACGCGATCGAGCGCGGCGCCGCCGTCCTGCTGATCGGGGTCGCGCCCACCGGCGGCAAGCTCGACCCCGCCTGGCGCCCGGCGCTCCTGGAGGCGATCGAGGCCGGGCTCTCGCTCGAGGCGGGCCTCCACACCCAGCTTGCCGACGACCCCGAGCTGGCGGCCGCGGCCGAGCGCCACGGCGTGGAGCTGCGCGACCTGCGCGCAGCCCCGGCCGATCTGACGGTCCCAAAGGGGCCCGGCAGCCGACCCGGATCGGTGCGCGTGGTCCACAGCGTCGGCTCCGACACGGTGATCGGCAAGAAGGTCGTGACCCTCGAGCTCGACCGCGTGGCCCGCGAGCGCGGCCTCCGCTCGGTCTACGTGCCGACCGGCCAGACCGGCGTGGCGATCGCGGGTTGGGGAATCGCCGTCGACCACGTGATCTCGGACTACGTAGCCGGGGCGGCCGAGCGGCTGGTCCTGCAGGGCTCGGAGCGCGGGGATCTGCTGTTCGTCGAGGGCCAGGGCGCGCTCTTCCACCCCGCCTACTCGGGAGTCACGCTCGGCCTGCTGCACGGCTCGGCCCCCGACCTCCTGGTGCTGGTCCACAAGCCGAACGCGACCGGGATCCGCAACTACCCCGAGCTGCCGATTCCTCCGCTGCCGGAGCTGATCCGAGCGTACGAGGCGATCGCGGCGCCGGTGCGCCCGACCCGCGTGGCGGCGATCGCGCTGAACACAAACGAACTCGACGAGGGCGCCGCCCGCGCGGCCGTGGCGGCGGCGGAGGCGGAGACGGGGCTGGTGGCGGACGACGTGGTGCGCTTCGGAGCGGAGCGCGTGCTCGACGCGGTGCTCCGGGCGCTGCCGGTCTCCGCGGGCCGGGACGAGAGCCACCGTGTCACTTAGGGGGCACATACGACCCCCTAGATGACACAGTAACGGGGGAACACGACCCCCACCCAGCCCAAGCGCCGCCGGCGCCGCCGCCTACCCGCCGAGCGCCGCCCCGTCACCGCGGCAAGCTCGGCGCAATGATCCGATGCGCCTTCAGCCCAAGCCCGAGCCGCTCCCGGTCCTCGCTCCGGAGTGGATCCAGCCCGGTCAGCTCGCGGACGCGGTCGAGCCGATAGCCCACCGTGTGGCGATGCGCGTGAATCGCCTGCGCCGTGGCGTTCATGTTGCAGTTGTTGTCGAGGTAGGCCGCGAGCGTGCCGAGCAGGTCGGTCGAGTACTGCTCGTCGTAGCGGACGAGCGGGGCGACCGTGTCTTCGTAGAAGCTGCGCACCTCCTGGGGGTGGCTCGCGAGCACCCGGAACAGCAGCCGGTAGGTGCCCTCGCCGATCTCCTCGCCGGGCGGGCCGCCGCCGGCCGCCGTGACCCGCAGCACCAGGTCCGCCTCATCCAGAGCGCGCCGCACCTCGGCGGCGCCGGTGCGGTGCGAGGAGATTCCGACCTCGGCGTGCCTGCCGAGGCGCGTGGCGGCGCGGCGGGCGTCCTCGGGCGAACCGGGAAGCAGCGCGTAGACCTTGCCCTCGACGGCCTGCGCGAGGGCGCCCGGCAGCTCGGCCGCCAGCGAGGCGACCACTCGGCCCGGGCCACGGCCGTTCGGATCGGCGCACAGCGCCGTGTAGCCGGTGCCCAGGTCGCAGCCCAGGCGCAGGGCCCGGCGGGCCACGTCCTCCGGCTCGAGGTCGGGGCGGGTGAGCAGATCCTCCAGGAACGAACCGCGGAGCGACTGCTCGGTCTCGTCGCGAGCCTCGGCGACGGCGACCTCCGTCAGGGCCGCGATCGCCGCCATGTGCAGGTAGTCGCCGGCGTCCGGCGTGCCCGGGCCGAGCAGCAGCACCGCGCCGAGGTCGCGGCCCCCCGAGGAGATAGGCACCTCGACCACGACCTCGGGCGGGCGCTGCGGCCGGCCGCCCGCCAGGCGGGCGGCCACGTAGCGCTCGTAGGCGACCCAGGTGTCCACCGGCGCGCCGAGCCGCGGCACGATCACGACGACGGGCGCGCCGGCGTGCGCGGACGCGATCTCCGCCACGCGCTCGAGCCCGTCTCCGGCGAGCACGGCGCCCACCATCTCCAGGTGGGCGCCGCGCGGCGTTGCCGGGGAGGGGACGGCCACTAGGCCACCTAGCTGACGGGCAGGTACCGCTCGATCTCCCACGGCGTCACCTGGACCCGGTACTCGAGCCACTCCTCGCGCTTCAGGTCGACATAGCGCGAGAAGATGTGCGAGCCGAGCGCCTGCTCCACCAGCTCGGACCGCGACATCTCCTCGATCGCCTCCCCGAGCGACTCGGGCAGGTGCTGTACCCCCATCTCCTGGCGGTCGTCCTCTGTCAGGTCGTACAGGTTGCGCTCGATCGGGTCGGGCAGCTCATAGCCCCGCTCGACGCCCTCGAGTCCCGCGTGCAGCAGCGCCGCGAACGTCAGGTACGGGTTGCACGAGGGATCCGGGCAGCGGAGCTCGGCGCGGGTGGCCCGCTCCTTGCCCGGGTGGTAGACGGGCACCCGCACGAGCGCCGAGCGGTTGCGCCGCGACCAGCCGATGTACACCGGCGCCTCGTAGCCGGGCACGAGCCGCTTGTACGAGTTCACCGAGGGCGCGAACAGCGCCGACAGCTCGCGGGCGTGCCGGAGCTGCCCGGCGATGAAGCCCTTGGCCTCCGCGGACAGGTAGTACTCGTCCCCCGCGTCGAAGAAGGCGTTCTCCTCGCCGCGGAAGAGCGACTGGTGGGTATGCATGCCCGAGCCGTTCTCGCCGTACAGCGGCTTAGGCATGAAGGTCGCGTAGTGCCCGTGGGCCGCCGCCACCTCCTTAACCGCTATCCGGTAGGTCATGGTGTTGTCGGCCATCTCGAGACCGTCAGCGAAGCGCATGTCGATCTCGTGCTGCGAGGGCCCGACCTCGTGGTGGGTGTACTCCACCGGGATGCCGAGGTCCCGGAGCGTGAACACGACGTCGCGACGGAAGTCGGACGCCACGTCGAGCGTCGTGAGGTCGAAGTAGCCGCCCTTGTCGAGCACCTCCGTCGACTCGTCCGACTTGAACAGGAAGAACTCGAGCTCGGGCCCCAGGTAGTAGTGGTCGAATCCCATCTCCCTCGCCCTCGCGAGGGCGCGACGCATCTGGAAGCGGGGGTCGCCCTCGTAGGGCTCGCCCCCCGGCTTCAGCACGTCGCAGAAGAGCCTGCCGACGGTATGCGTCTCGCCGGTCCTCCAGGGGAGGATCCGGAACGTCGTCGGGTCGGGCATGGCGACCATGTCCGACTCCTCGATCCGGTTGAAGCCGGTGATCGACGAGCCGTCGAAGCCCATGCCCTCCTCGAGCGCCCCCGGAAGCTCCTCGCGTCCGACTGCGAACGACTTGAGCTGCCCGAAGATGTCGGTGAACCAGAACCGGATGAACTCGACGCCCCGCTCCTCGACCTGCGCGAGCACGTCGCTCGCGCCGGCCCCGGTCCTCTCAGGCGCGATTGCCATCGACGGACACCTCCCTGTCTTCGTGCGCCTGGAGCACCAGTTCGCCCTCCTCGCCGGTGCGGATGCGCACCGCCTCCTCCACCGGCAGGACGAAGAGCTTCCCGTCACCGACCGAGCCGGTCCGGGCGTGCCTCAGGATCACCTCCTTGATCAGGCCGACGTCCTTCGACTCGACAACGCATTCGAGCTTCAGCTTCGGCCGTAGATGGACCGCGATGTCCGAGCCGCGATAGTGCTCGGTGATCGCCTTCTGCCTGCCCGAGCCCTTCACCTCCGTGATGGAGAGGCTCGGGAAGCCGGCCTCGAGCAGATCCGCGCGGATCGGCTCGAAGGCCTCGTGACGGATGTAGGCGACGACCATCTTCATGCCGGCGCCTCCCCCGTCACGGCCCCCGTCACGCCGGCCGGGGCCGGCTCCGCCGAGGTGCGGCCGCTGGCCGGCAGACCGGGCCCGATGAACTCCGACGGCGGAATGAACTGCTCCGGATATCCGTACATGCCGGTCTCGGAGATATCGAGTCCGGCGTCCTCTTCCTCGGCCGTGACCCGAAGGCCGATAGTCGCCCTGATGAGGTAGAAGACGGCGTACGAGACGGCGAAGACGCAGGCGAACGCGACCACGACGCCGAGGGCCTGGTCACCAAGCTGCGTGAAACTGCCGGTGTACCAGAGACCGCCCTCGCCGACACCGTTGAACTCGGCGAGCCGTGGTGCCGTGAAGAGGCCGCACGAGAGCGTGCCCCAGACGCCGGCCAGGCCGTGCGCCGAGAGCGCGCCCACCGGGTCGTCGAGCACCTTCTCGATGAGGATCACGCCGTAGACCACGATCACGCCCGCGACTGCGCCGATGATGGGCGCCGCCCAGAACTCGACGTAGCCGGACGGGGCTGTAATCGCCACGAGGCCCGCGATCGCGCCGTTGCCGGCCATGCCGACGTCGTAGGTCCTCGTGCGCGCGTACATCACGCCGAGGGCCGCGAGCACACCGGCCGCGGCCGCGAGGTTGGTCACGAGCGCGACCTCGGCGAAGCGGTTGCCGAGCGCCCCGAGCGTCGAGCCCGGGTTGAAGCCGAACCAGCCGAGCCAGAGGATCAGCACGCCGAGGCCGACGAGCGGCATGGAGTGGCCGGGGATCGCCCGCGGCTTGCCGTCCGGTCCGTACTTGCCCCGACGGGGGCCGAGCAGCAGCAGGGCCGCCAGGCCGCCGGTGGCGCCGATCAGGTGCACCACGGTCGAGCCGGCGAAGTCCTGCATGCCGACGTTCACCTGGAGCCAGCCGCCGCCGAAGATCCAGTGGCTGATGACCGGGTAGATCAGCGCCGAGAAGACGATCGCGTAGATCACGTAGGCGCTGAACTTGATCCGCTCGAGCGTGGTTCCCCAGACGATCGCCAGCGAGACGGCGCAGAAGACGAACTGGAAGAACAGCAGCGCGGCGGGGCTGATGCCCGCGATGTCGAGCAGCGGGAACTGGGTGGCCGCCTGCGCGGGCAGCGAGCTGACGTCGAGGAAGAAGCCGTTCGTCCCGGCGATCTCCCCGGCGCCGCCGAACGCGAGGGCGAAGCCCACCGCCCAATACGCCAGGGCGGCGATCGAAAAGTTCGTAAGGATCTTCACGACCCCCAGGCCGGCGTTCTTCGCACGCGAGAAGCCGACCTCGAGGAACAGGAACCCGGCCTGCATGAACATCACGAGCACGGCCGCGACGACGACCCACACGGTGTTCAGGCTCGAGACCGTCTCGTCCAGAGTCGGGCCGTCCTGAGCCAGGGCCCCAGCCGGTGCCAGCAGGAATGCGCCGAGCGGCACGGCGGCCGCCAGGGCGATACGTCTCATCTAGTGCCTCCTTCTCCGAGCATTACTGCGCAACCTAGGCAGGCCCCCGGCCATCGTCTTTGGCCAGATGTCGAAGATTCGGGCGAGCGGTTTCGCCGTTAGGTCGAGCGCTAGCTGCTATCCGTCCCCGCGGCAAGCCGCGCGCCGTGCTCGGCCGCAGCCTCCAGGAGCAGCTCCAGGTGCTCGGCCTCGGTGCGGAAGTTCACGATGCAGGCCCGCAGGCAGAAACGCCCGTTCAGAACGGCGTTCGAGCAGTAGACGCGGCCGTCGCCCATCACGGCCGTCATCACGCGCTCGTTGAGGCGGTCGAGCGCCTCGTCGTGCCCGCGCAGGGCGGGCGGTGCGTAGCGGAAGCAGCAGATCGACAGCGACACCGGTGCCATCAGCTCGAAGTCGGGGTGCTCGTCCACGAGCTCGCCGAGGTAGCGAGCGAGTGCGGCGTCGTGCGCGATGCGCCGGCCGTAGGCGGCGCGACCGTGCGCGAGCAGCGACAGCCAGATCCTCAGCGCCGCGAAGCCGCGGCTGAAGTCGGGGCCGTGCAACGCCAAATCCACTCCTTGACGCAGGTCCTCGTCGAGCCAGATGTACGTGGCATCGGTCGCGAACGAGGCGGCCAGGCGGCGGTGGTCGCGCACGATCACGCAACCCCCGAGGAGCGGCGTGTAGAGCCACTTGTGGGCATCGACGGCGATCGAGTCCGCCCGCTCGATGCCTGCGAGCAGCGGCCGCAGCTCGTCCGCCAGGGCCGCCGGGCCGCCGTAGCAGGCGTCCACGTGCAGGTGCGCCGCGTGGCGCTCGCAGACGTCGGCGATCGCCGGCAACGGGTCGATAGCGCCGGTCGCTGTGGTCCCGGCGGTGGCGATCACGGCCGCCGGCACGAGGCCCGCGGCCAGGTCGCTCTCGATCGCCTGCGTCAGGGCCTCGGGCCGCATGCTCCAGCGGTCGTCCACCTCGATCGCCCGCACAGCCTCGGATCCGAGCCCAAGAATGTCGGCCGCCCGCTGATGGACAACGTGCGATTCCGTGGAGGCGTAGAAGGCGAGGGGCGGCCCAGCCCGCAGGCCACCCCCGCGCGCGTCCTCACTCGCCCTGTCGCGGGCCAACTTCAGACCCACCAGGTTCGCCACGGCGCCACCGGCAACCACCTGGCCGCCCGCCCCCGCCGGCAACCCGAAGCGGCCCGCGAGCCAGCGCATCAGCTGCTCCTCGATCGTCGTCGCTCCCGGCGAGAGCCTGAAACCGCCGGCGTTCTGGTTCAACGCCGCCGCCAGCAGATCGGCCGCCGCCCCCGGCACCGTGCCGGCGCCCGAGATGTAGGCGAGGAATCCCGGGTGGCCCGGATACATCGAGCTTTCGAACACGAGCGCGCGCAGGTGACCAAGGAGCTCTCCGCGCTCGAGCGGCTCCTCGGGAACGTCGATCGCGAGCGCCTCGCGCAGCTCGTCGGCCCGGAACTCGCGGCTCACCGGCAGCTCGGGTAGGCGCGCCAGCAGCTCGACCCACAGGTCCACGGCGTCCTCGCCAAGCTGTCGGGCGCGATCGGGGTCCCAGTCGAGGTCGCGAAACGGCTCGGGGCGCTCGGGCACGGCGCGGCCTACGCCGGGACCTCGTCGCCGACCGGATCGCGCTCCGGAGGCAGAGCGCCCCCGCGCTCCGTACCCGCGATCAGCTCGTCCGGCGCCTTCTCCTTGGGCACGAAGCCGGACTTCATGCCGAAGTAGACCGCCTGCGGATGGTGCGCCACGATCGCCACCGTCGACTGCTCGGGCATCACGGCGTAGCCGTCCGAGAGCGTCATGCCGATCTCCTCGAGGCCGAGCAGGCGCCACACCTTCTCATGCTCCGACTGCTCCGGGCAGGCGGGATAGCCCCACGAGTAGCGGCGGCCCTGGTCCGGGTCGATTCCGAGCTGGCGGCGGATCTCCGAGTGCAGCCACTCGGCCAGCCCCTCCGCGGTCTGCACCCCGAGGCCGTGGGTGAAGAGCTGTTCGGCGAACTCGCCCTCGCGCTCGAGCCGCTGGATGAGCTCGGTGACCTCGGGGCCGACGGTCACGCCCTGGAGCGCAACCACGTCCCGATCGCCGGAGTCCAGCGGACGGAAGAAGTCGGTCAGGCAGATTCGGTCGTGCTTCGGCTGGCGCGGGAAGACCAGCCGCTCGAGCTCGCGCACCGGGTCGTCGGGGTCGAACACGACCAGCTCGTTGCCGTCGGCGGCAGCCGGAAAGTAGCCGAGCCGGGCCTTCGGGCGCAGGTAGTCCTGCTCCCTCCACATCCGCTCCAGGCGGGGCTGGAAGTCGCCCTGGACCAGGCGCTCCCACTCCTCGCCCTTCACCCCGCGGCCGCCCCAGTGCAGCTTGAAGAGCACGTGGCGGTCGAGGTAGGGGAAGACCTCGTCGAGGTCGACGTCCACGTCCCGGACTCCGGGGAAGGGCGGCTCCGGGATCGGCGCGTCGGTGCGCACCGCGGAGCGCACCGAGTCGTCGGTCACCGGCGGGCCGTCGTCCGTCCGCTCGCCCTTCTCACGCAGCTCGCGCGCCGCGTCGCGGGTCTTCGAGAGCAGCGCCGCCCGCGACTCGCCGTCGATCAGGGCGTCCATCGTGTCGAGGCCCTGGAACGCGTCCTTGCAGTAGAAGACGCCCGACTCGTAGATCTCGTCGGACTCCTTGCCCTTCGGGTAGAGGATGCGCCGCCCGAAGTCGCGGTTGATCGCCGCGCCCCCGATCAGCACCGGGAACTCGAGCCCGCGCTCGTGCAGCTCCTGAACGCAGGTCGGCATCTGCTTCGAGGTCGAGACGAGCAGCGCGGAGAGTCCGATCGCGTCGGCGTCGTTGTCGACCGCGGCGTTGATGATCGTGTCGATCGGGACCTGCTTGCCGAGGTCGATCACCGTGTAGCCGTTGTTGGTGAGGATCGTGTTGACGAGCGACTTGCCGATGTCGTGCACGTCGCCGAACACCGTCGCGATCACGACCTTGCCCTTGGTGTGGCCCTCCATCTTCTCGAGGTAGTTCTCGAGCTGGGCCACGGCCCGCTTCATCACCTCGGCCGACTGGAGCACGAACGGCAGGATCAGCTCGCCGGCGCCGAACTTGTCGCCCACCTCCTTCATGGCGGGGAGCAGCACGGTGTTCAGCGTCGGGACCGCGCCGATCTTCTCCACCGAGCGGTCGATCCAGTCCTCCACGCCCTCCTTCTTGCGACGCAGGATGTGGAAGTGGAGCGCCTCCTCGGGCTCCATGCCCTCGGTGGGGTCGCCCGCGCCCTCCTCCTCCGCCTCGCCCTTCTGCTCGAAGTGCGCGATGAAGCGCTCGAGCGCGTCCTGGCGCCGGTTGAAGACGAGGTCGTCGGTGAGCTCGCGCTCCTCCTCGGGGATCTCCGGATAGGGGGTGATGTGGTTCGGGTTGACCATCGCCAGGTCGAGTCCCGCCTCCACGCAGTGGTGCAGGAAGACCGAGTTGAGCACCGCCCGCGCCGTCGGGAGAGACGCCGAACGACACGTTCGACACGCCCAGCGACGTCTGCACGCCCGGGATCTCCGCCTTGATGCGGCGGATGCCCTCCATCGTCTCGACCGCCGACGGCCTCCACTCCTCGTCGCCGGTCGTGAGCGTGAAGGTGAGCGCGTCGAAGATCAGCGCCTCGCGGTCGAGGCCGTGCTCGTCGCAGGCGAGCTCGACGATGCGCCGCGCCACCTCGAGCTTGCGCTCGGCGGTCTTGGCCATCCCCTGCTCGTCGATCGTGAGGGCGATCAGCGCCGCGCCGTGGGCCTTGGCGAGAGGAGCGACGACGTCGAGCTTGCCGCGCCCCGCCTCGAGGTTGACCGAGTTGACGATCGCCCGCCCCGGGATCTGCTCGAGCGCCGCCTGGATGACCTCGGGCTCGGTCGAGTCGACCTGGATCGGCGCCGGCTGCGTCAGCGCGATGCGCTTGACGACCTCGCGCATCTGCTCGTCCTCGTCCTGGCGCTCGGTCAGCGCCACGCACACGTCGAGAACGTGGGCGCCGCCCTGGACCTGGTCCTCGGCGACCTGGACCAGCCCGTCGTAGTCGTCCGCGAGCAGCAGCTCCTTGGCCTTGCGCGAGCCCTGGGAGTTCACTCGCTCGCCGACGAGCGTCGGGCGCGGCTCCTGCACCAGCGGCGTGGCGGTCATCATGCTCGAGACGAGCACGGGCGCGCGGTCCGGGCGCGCGAGCCGCGTCGCGACCGCCCACGCGCTCGACGATCGCGCGGATGTGGTCCGGGCGTCGTGCCGCAGCAGCCGCCGACGATCGGAGACGCCGTGGCGCTCCACGAACTCCTGCAGCGTGTTCGCCAGCGGGTCCGGCTCCTCGGGGAAGATCGTCTCGCCGTTCGGCCCCTGGAGCGGCAGCCCCGCGTTCGGGATGCAGTGCACGGGCACCGGGCTGAACTCGCCCAGGTAGCGGATCGCGTCGCGCATGTCCTCGGGCCCGGTCGAGCAGTTGAGTCCGATCGCGTCGACGTCGAGGGCGGTGAGCGTGGTCAGCACCGCCTGGATGTCGGTGCCCAGCAGCATCTTGCCGCCCTGCGGCAGTAGCGAAACGCTCGTCTGGATCGGCACCCTGCGGCCGGTGAGCTTGAAGGCCTCGCGAGCGCCGAACACCGCCGCCTTGACCTCGAGGATGTCCTGCGCGGTCTCGATGATGAGTCAGGTCGGCGCCGCCCTCGATCAGGTTCTGGGCCTGCTCGGTGAACACGTCGAACAGCTCGCCGAACGTGATCCTCCCGAGCGTGGGGTCGTCGCTCGCCGGCAGCTGACCGGTGGGGCCGATCGAGCCGGCCACGAAGCGCCCGTCGCCGGCGGCGGCCCTGGCGATCTCCGCGGCCCTGCGATTGATCTCGCCCGTCTGGTCGCCGAGACCCCACTCCTCGAGCTTCAGGCGGCTCGCTTGGAAGGTGTCGGTCTCGAGGACCTCCGCGCCCGCCTCGAGCATCGACTCGTGCACGCCCTGAATGACGTCCGGGCGGTTGAGCACGAGCACCTCGTGGCACTTGCCCGGAAGTCCGCCGTAGTCATCCGTGGAGAGGTCGAACTGCTCGAGCGTCGCGCCCATGCCGCCGTCGAAGACGACGACCCGGGTGCGTACCGCGTCGATGTAGTCGCGCTCGGCCAAGGGGCAATCGTACCAACCTTGACACATTGTGTGAAGGTGTCTAGTCGCTGACCTACGGCCCCGTCGCGCCCGACCTCGGACCTCGCGCCGCGACCGTGCCCAGCTCGACCGGGGCCGCGTGCAGCGCCCGCACGCGCAGGTCCTTCCAGGTCATCCCCTCGCGCACCAGCGCCGGCATGCCCGAGCACCAGCGCGGTCGCGATCTCCACCGCCTGCAGGATGATCCCGTAGGCGAGCGCGTCCGTCTTGCCCACCCCGTACGCGGACAGCACCGCGACGCAGGCCGCCTGGAAGACACCCAGGTTCGAGGGCACCGCCGGCAGGGCCGCGGTCACGTTGACCGCGAACAGCACGGCGGCGGCGGCGCCCATGCCGGCCCGGTGGTCGAGTCCGAGCGCCACGAGGAGGACGTAGCAGGCGAGCCACTGGACCCCCCAGGCGGCCATCTGGTTGAGCGCCGCCCAGCCCCCCAGCCTCGGCTTGCGGAAGACCTGGAGGCCCGAGCGCACCTGGAGCATCGCCTTGCGCGCCTTGGCGGCGGCCTGCTGCACTCGCTGGAAGCGCGATGGCTTGCCGCGTCGCAAGAGCCAGGGCGTCGATACGACGAGGAGGAGGACGACCACCGGCGCCAGCGTGGCCAGCACGAGCGCGTCCTCGTTGCCCTGGAACAGCCCGACCGTGGCGAACATCACGGCGCCAAGCCCGGTCAGGGCGAGGATGTTGAGCAGCGTCTGCGAGACGAGGGTGCCGAGCACCACCGGGAACCGGTCGCGCATGCGTCCCAGCCGGCGCGCGACGATCAGCGCACGCGAGGGCTCGCCGAGCCTCGCCGGGAGGGTCGCCGACATCAGCACCCCGATCATCGTCCCGCGGGCGGCGTCTCGCCGGCGCACGCGGACGCCCGGCGGCAGCGCGGCGCGCAAGATGGCGTGCCAGGACTCCGCGCGCAGCAGCATCGACGCGCACATCAGCGCGAACGCGACCAGCACCCAGACCGGGGTTGCCGCGAGCAGCGCGCGGCCGATCGACTCGATCCCGATGCGCTGAAGCGCCAGCGCGGCGAGACCGGCGCCGGCCGCGATCCCCACGCCGATGAGCGCACGCCGCAACCCGCGCGCGGCGCGGCGCGGACCGGCCGCGGACCGGCTCGGCTCGAGCGACGGCAGCCGCTCGCGGCGCCCGGGCGGCTGGGGGTCGGCGGGCGCCACGCCGGTGCGTCGCGCGGCCCGCGCGAGGCGGCCCTCCGGACGCGGCAGGCTCAGCGCCTCCTCGTACACCTCGACCACGTCGCTCGCCACGCGCGGCCAGGCAAACCGCTCCGCGCGCTCGCGGGCGGCCGTGGCCATTCGGCTGCGCCGGTCGGGGTCGAAGGCCAGCCCGTGCAGGGCCTCGCCGAGCTCGACGGCGTCGCCCATCGGCACCAGCAGCCCGTCCACGCCGTCGCGCACCACGTCGCGGTAGCCGGCGATGTCGGAGGCCACGACCGGGGTACCGGAAGCGAACGCCTCCGTCAGCACCATCCCAAAGCTCTCGCCGCCGAGCGACGGCGCGCACAGCACGTCGGTCGCGCCCAGCAGGCGCCACTTCTCGTCCTCGGACACGCGCCCGGCCACCTCGACCCCCTCGGGATCGAGCAGCAGCGGCTGCACCTCCTCCGGCGTGGCGCCGGCCACGGTCAGGCGCGCCTCGACGCCGGCGCCGCGCAGCGCCTCGAAGGCGCGCAGCAGGACCGGCAGCCCCTTGCGCTCCTCCGCGCGCCCCACGAACAGGATGCGCAGCTCGCGGTGGGGCCGCGCGGGATCCGGGCGCGCCGCGGAGATGTCGACCCCGTTCGGCACGACGCGGTAGCGGCCGCCGTAGTAGCGCTGCGCCGACCACCGCGCCGCTTCCGAGACCGCGATCCGAGCACTCAGCTTGCGGTAGAGGCGGCGGGCTCCCGCGAGGTTGGCGATCCCGTTCGCGAGCCGACTGGTCGAGTAGGTGTGGAACGTGCCGACCACGGGGGCGCGCGCGTGCTCGGTCGCGAACCAGCTCACGGCGAAGGCGTTCGGCTCGTGCACGTGGACGACGTCGTAGCCGCCGGTTCGCAGCTCGTGGCCCAGCACGGCGGCCCCAACCGGGAAGAGCGACAGGTTCGAGACCGCGCCGTTCATCGGGAGGCCGAGCGTCCGCCCGAGCGGGATCAGGTGATCGGGCAGGGGCCTGCACTGCGGCGATGCGCCGCGATGCAAGAAACGCGCCAGACGGTCGTCGGGATCGTACGGGGCCAACAGCCGGACCTCGTGGCCCAGCCCGAGAAGCTCACCTGCGAGAGCCTCGACATGAAGCCCGACGCCGCCCGGATACGTGTACGAGTAGGGCGAGACCAGCGCGACACGCACGTGAGTCATCCTATCGGGGAGACTTGTTGAAGTGACCGAGCACCGTAATTACGTCAAATACACCTTCCTGAAGGTCGATCCTGCCTGGCGGCGCCGGTCCGCCGACGAGCGGGCGGCGGACAAGGGCGAGTTCGCGGCCGCTTGCAGGGAATTCGCCGAGGACCACTACCTGCGCGCGTACTCGCTCGTCGGCACCCGGGGCGACTGCGACCTGATGGTGCGGGCGATCGCCCGCACGCTCGACCCGATCCACGAGCTGCACGTGCTTCTCAACCAGAGCGGCCTGATGCGCTTCGTCGAACATGCCGTACTCCTACCTGGCGATGACGAAGGAATCGCCCTACTCGGACGAGCCGGACAAGCCCCTCCGGCCGAGGGCGGGCGCCGACTCGAAATACCTGATCGTGTACCCGATGTGGAAGAAGCGGGAGTGGTACCGGCTGCCCGAGGAGGAGCGCATGCGGGTGATGCGGGACCACATCGCGGTGGCCCGCCGATTCACGAGCATCGAGACGAACACCTCCTACTCCTTCGGCCTCGACGACCAGGAGTTCGTCGTGGCGTTCGACGCCGACGATCCGGCCGAGTTCCTCGACCTCGTCCAGGAGCTGCGCGGCACGGAATCGAGCGCCTACACGGAGTCCGAGACCCCGATCTTCACCTGCATCTCGGCCTCGATCGAACGCGCGCTCGACGCGCTGGATGGCGAGGTCGTCAGGGCGCCGGCGTAGCCTCCCGCGCCGCGTCGAGCAGCTCCTCGAAGCTGCAGAGCTTCACCCGCGGGCGACCGTGGGGCTCGCCGGCCGACTTCTCCGCCCGGTCGATCGCCTCCCAGCCCGCGTAGGTCACGTGCTCCGGCGCGCGCTGCGCGAGCAGGGCGTCGAGCGAATCCCGGTCGGGGTCCGCCGGCTGGAGGAGACGGCCGGCGTCCACGTCCTCGAGCAGCCGGTCGATGGTCTCCTGAGCGTCGCGCTTGTTGGTGCCGATGATCCCGGTGGGGCCCCGCTTGATCCAACCAACCACGTACTCGCCGGCGAGGGGCCCACCTCCCTCGGCGACGACCCGGCCGCCCTCGTTTGGGATGACGCAGCCGCGCTCGTCGAAGGGGAGTCCCTCGATCGGCGTGCCGCGGTATCCGATCGAGCGGAACACCAGCCCGCACTCGATCTCCTCGACCTCATCGGTCGGCCGTGCGCGCAGCGCCCCCGACTCGTCCGCGATCAGCTCGTTGCGGCAGATGCGGATGCCCTCGACCCGCTCCTCACCCAGGATCTCGACCGGCGAGACGAGGAAGCGCAGCACGATGCGGCGCGGCTTGCCGGTCGGCTCACGCGCCGCGTAGCCGGACAGGATCTCGACGTTCTTCTTCGCCGTCTTGCTGGCCGCGTCGCTCTCGATGAACGTCCTGCTCCGCGGATCGAGCTCGACGTCGCGCGGATCCACGAACACGTCGGCCTCGGTCATCTCGCCCAGCTCGAGCAACTCGGGGTTGGTGAAGGCGACCTGCGCCGGCCCCCGCCGGCCCAAGACCACGATCTCCCTCACCCTCGACTCGGCCAGCACCTCGAGCGCGTGGTCGGCCACGTCGGTCTCGGCCAGCTCGTCGCGGGTGAGGGCGAGCATGCGCGCCACGTCCGTCGCGACGTTTCCGTTGCCGATCACGACCGCGCGCTCGTGCGACAGGTCGAACTCCAGGTCCCGGTAGTCCGGATGGCCGTTGTACCAGGCCACGAACTCGGTGGCCGCCCAGCTGCCGGGCAGATCCTCGCCCGGGATCCCCATCCGCCTGTCGGTCTGCGCACCCACGGCGTAGATCAACGCGTGATAGCGCTCGGTGAGGTCGTCGTGGCGGATGTCGCGCCCGAACTCGACGTTGCCGTAGAAGCGGAACTCCGGGTGGGCCGCCGTCTTCTCGTACACCCGGCTCACCGCCTTGATGTTCGGGTGGTCCGGCGCCACCCCGCCTCGGACCAGCCCCCACGGCGTCGGCAGCCGGTCGTACATGTCCACCTGCGCGCACAGATCCGGGTGCGACTTCGATTTCAGCAGGTGGCCGGCGGCGTAGAAGCCGGCCGGGCCGGAGCCGATGATCGCGACTCGCAGGGGTTTGTCGATCGTTCCGATTGGTGCCATGGGCGCCCGATCGGGAGGCTAGCGACGGCCCCCGTCGGCCATGATCTCCTCCGTGGAGCGTCTCGCGATCGTGGACATGGGCTCGAACTCGTGGCGCCTCGTCGTGTACGGGTACGAGCCGGGCACGCCCTGGTGGAGCCTCGTCGACGAGATCCGCGAGGCGGTCCGCGTCGGCGCGGGCATGGGCGAGGAGCGTCTGCTGCGGCCCGACCGGATCGACCGCGCCATCCACACCGCCGCCGTGTTCGACGCCTTCTGCCGCGCCTCCGGCATCGATCGGATCGACGCGGTCGCCACGAGCGCGATCAGGGATGCTCGCAACGGTGAGGAGCTGCTCGACGCCGTCCGGACGCGCACCGCGCTCGACCCCCACGTGATCAGCGGCCGGGAGGAGGCGCGCTACGGCTTCCTCGCCGTCGTCAACTCGACCACGCTCGAGGACGGCTTCGGCCTCGAGATGGGCGGCGGGAGCATCCAGACGCTGCGGATCGCGGGCCGCGGCCTGGCCGAGGCCGAGTCACTTCCGCTCGGGTCGGTGAACGTGAGCGAGGAGTTCCTGCCCGGCGAGAGGGCCACCGCCAAGGGAATGAAGGCGCTCCGAAGACGCGTGGCCGACGAGCTCGACGCGCTCGACTGGTGGTCCGGCGGCGGGCGCCTGGTCGGCATCGGCGGCGCGATCCGCAACCTGGCAGCCGCCGCGATGAAGCGGCTCGACCTGCCCGACCTCGACGTTCAAGGGTTCACGCTCACGCGCGACGCGCTCGAGGAGCTGATCGAGCTCTTGGCGGCGAGGCCGGCCTCGAAGCGGGGCGGCGTGGGCGGCATCAAGCCGGACCGCGGCGACGTGATCCTGGGCGGCGCGCTCGTGCTTGCAGCCGCGCTCGACGCCGGCGCGTTCGACGCCGTGGAGGTGACGGAGGCCGGGCTGCGCGAGGGAATCTTCTTCGAGCGCCTGCTCGGCGAGGGCGGGCTGTTCGAGGACGTTCGCCGGGCGTCCGTGGAGAACCTCGCCCACCGCTTCACGAGCGACCACGACCACATACGCCACGTGGCGGCCCTCTCGCTGGCGATGTTCGACGGGCTGGCGGCCGCGGAGTTGCACGACTTCGGGCCGGCCGAGCGCGAGCTGCTCTGGGCCGCCTGCATGCTCCACGACATCGGAACCGCGATCGACTACGACGACCATCACCGTCACTCGCACTACCTGATCCTCAATGCCGGCCTCCCCGGCTTCTCCCCGCGTGAGCTCGTGCTGATCGGGCTGATCGCCCGCTACCACCGGAAGGGCGAGCCGGACGCCTCCCGGCTGGGCGACCTGGAGGAGGACTCAGACGCGGCGCGCCTGCGCCTGCTTTGCGGAGTGATCCGCCTCGCGGAGCAGCTCGAGCGGAGCCGCGACCGCTCGGTGCTGGCGGTCCGGGTGGGACACTCGAACGGCGCGGTGGCGCTCGAGGCCGAAACCGACGCGCACGGCGACCCGAGCGTCGCAATCTGGGCGGCGCGCCGCAACTCCGACCTGCTGGCCGACGCGATCGGGCGACGGGTGGAGATCGAGGCGCCTGCTTGAGAACCCTGGTTCATGAAGACACACGGCGCTGGTGGATCCTCGCCGGCGCGTCGACAGGCCTGTTCATCCTGATGCTGGACTCGACGACGCTGCCGCTGGCGCTGACCTCGATCCGGGCCGAGCTCGGAGCGTCGAGCTCCGGCCTCCAATGGGTTCAGAACGTCTACCTGCTCACCTTGGCGGCGCTCGTCGTCACCCTCGGCCGGCTCGGCGACATGGTCGGCCGAAAGCGGATCTTCCAGCTCGGAATGCTGACGTTCGGCGCCGGCTCGGTGATCTGTGCGACCGCCGGCTCCGTCGGCCAGCTGATCGCCGGCCGCGTCGTGCAGGGTGCGGGGGGCGCCGCGTTGCTTGCGCTCTCCCTCGCAATCGCCAATCTCGCGTTTCCGCCGGAGGAGCGCCCACGCGCAGTGGGCATCTGGGCCGCCGTGTCGGCGATCGCTCTCGCCATCGGACCGCTCGTCGGCGGCACGGCGGTCGAGCTCGTGAGCTGGCGCCTCATCTTCTGGATGGCGGTGCCCTTCGCCGCATTGGCGCTCGCGATCATGGCCGTCGCCGCGCCGGAGTCGCGCGATGAGACGGCCGGGCGGCGCATAGACCTCCCCGGGCTCGTGACCATCACCCTCGGGCTCACGGCCGTGGTGCTCGCGCTGGTCCAGGGCAAGCAGTGGGGCTGGGTCTCGGCGGCCACGCTGGGAGTGCTCGCGGCGGGCGTGGCGCTCCTCGCCATGTTCTGGGTGGTCGAGCACCGCGTCCGCGAGCCGATCGTGGACTTCGGGCTCTTCCGCAGCAAACCCTACTTCGGCGCGTCCGCGGCCGCGTTCGCCCTGGTCGGCTCCTACTGGGCGCTCATCTTCTACCTGCCCCAATACATCGAGCTCGTCCTCGACCACTCGACGCTCGTGAGCGGCCTGCTCGTGCTGCCGGTGACCGCGCCGATGGTCGCTATCTCGCCGTTAGCGGGACGGTTGAGCGCGCGGGTGGGCGCCCGCACCCTGATGACCGCAGGCATGGCCTGCGCCACACTCGGCGTCCTCGTTATGACGCGCATTGACGGCGACACGGGCTATGCGCTGCTGCTGCCCGGGCTGGTGCTGTTCGGCGTCGCCCTCGGACTCGTCTTCGCGACGATGTCAGCGGCGGCGATGGCCGCCCTGCCACCCGAGAAGGCGGGGATCGCCTCCGGCGCTCTGGCGATGATTCGCACGCTCTCAGGGGCCCTCTTGCTGGCGGGCGGCGGGGCGATCTTTCAGCACATCGAGCTCGAGCACAGGATCGACGGCGGCTCGTTCGACGCGGCGTTCGCCGACGGCCTGGCGGGCGTGGCCTGGCTCCTGGCCGCCGTTCTCGCGCTGGGCACGCTGCTGACCTGGCTCTACGTGCGCTCGGCGCCGGCGGTTGGGGAGCCGCATCATCGGCGCTTTCATCTTTGAGGCTCCGGGCCCGGTGGACCTCCTCACGCGAGCCGCGTCTCGAGGACCCCGAGCTGTGGCGAGCCGACGACCACCTCGTCGCCCGGCTTCAGCCACACCTTGGGGTCGCGCCCGCTGCCCACGCCGGACGGCGTCCCGGTGGAGATCACGTCGCCGGGTTCGAGCGTCATCAGCTGCGAGAGGTACGCCACGAGCGCGGGCACGGAGTGGACGAGGTCCGCGGTCGAGCTCTTCTGCATCACCTCGCCGTTGAGCCGCAGCTCGATCTCGATCGAGTCGTGCGGCCCGGCCTCGTCGGGCGTGACGAGCGCAGGTCCGCAGGGCGCGGCGCCGTCAAACACCTTTCCGGGCATCCACTGCGGCGTCTTGAACTGGTAGTCGCGCGCCGAGAGGTCGTTCAGCAGCGTGTAGCCGGCCACGTGCTCCATCGCCCTCTCTTCGGGCACGTCCTTGGCGCGGTCGCGGATCACGAAGGCCACCTCGGCCTCGTAGTCGACCTTCGAGCTCCACGTAGGAAGGGTCACCGTGCCCCCCGGTCGGGCCAGCGCGTTCGCGAACTTGGCGAAGAAGGTGGGCGTCTCCGGAATCTCCACGCCCGACTCCTCCGCGTGCGCGCGGTAGTTCAGCCCGATGCAGACGATCTTCCCCGGGCGCCCGATCGGGGGCAGGAGCTCCACGCCCTCCACCGGGACGCCGTCGTCCTCCACCGGGGCGACCTCGGACAGAAGTCCCCCCTGGAGCAGTGCGAGGACGGTCCGCTCCTCGTGAGGAGTCCCGGCGAACGCGTCTCCCCAGATGTCGTAAACGCGGCCTTCGCGCAGGATCGCGGCGAGCGGGCCGGCCGGAGTGTCGAAGCTCACCAGTCTCATCGCGGGCGGAAGCCTATGCGTACAGTGGGGCCGGTGGCGGAGCGGATCCCAACCGGGCGCGTGCGCCGGGCGGCGAAGGTCGGCCGGCTCGCGGGCGGCCAGGCCGCTCGAGGGTACGCGACCAAGGCGGCCAACCTGACGCGTTCCGCGGAGGGGCGGCGGAGCGCCGACGAGCGGCGCCAGCTCGAGGCCGCCGAGCAGATCCTCGACGTTCTCGGGCAGATGAAGGGCGCGGCGATGAAGGTCGGGCAGGTGGCCTCGTTCGTCGACACGGGCGCCTTTCCCCCCGAGTTCCAGGAGCGTGTCCAGTCGAAGCTGGCCAAGCTGCGCGAGGCGGCCCCGAGCGTGCCGTTCGAGAAGATGCGCCGGGTCGTGGAGGACGGCCTCGGCGCGCCGCTCGAGGACACCTTTGCCGACTTCGGTGAGGAGGCCGTCGCGGCGGCCTCGATCGGCCAGGTTCACAGGGCGCGGCTGACGGACGGCCGAGAAGTGGCGGTGAAGGTCCAGTACCCGGGCGTGGCGCAGGCCGTTCGGGCCGACCTCCAGAACCTGGGCCTGATCATGCGCGTGGCGAAGCGGATTGCGCCCGGCATGGACGCCAAGGCGATGACGCGCGAGATCCGCGAGCGCCTGACGGACGAGCTCGACTACGAGCACGAGGCGCAGCAGCACCGCGCCTTCGCCCGAAGCTGGCGCGGCCACCCGTTCATCTACGTGCCGCCGCGTGGTGACGGAGCTCTGCTCCGAGCACGTCTTGGTGTCGGAGTGGGTCGACGGACGGGGCTTCGACGAGGTGAAGGCGATGGACGGGGCCGCCCACGACCGCTTCGGCGAGATCCTCTTTCGCTTCTTCTTCGGCTCGCTCTACCGCAACGGGCACTTCTCCGGCGATCCGCACCCCGGCAACTACCGGCTGATGCCCGACGGCCGGGTGGCGTTCCTGGACTTCGGCATGACGAAGCGCGTTTCACGCGACGACCTGGAGGCGGAGGCCGGCGCGGTCCGCGCCGCCATGGACGGCGACGCCGATGAGCTCCACCGCCGGCTCGGCGCGATGGGCTTCTTCGATCCGGCCGACGAGCAGGTCACTCCCCAGGCCGTGTTCGAGCACTTCCGAGACGTAACGGCCTGGTACATCGAGGACCGCGAGGTCACGATCACGCGCGAGCTGGTCGCCCGAGTGCTGATCGACTTCGGCGACCCGCGCTCCCGCCATTGGCAGCTCATGCGCCGAGAGACGATGCCGCCACAGGCGATGCTGGCGCGCCGCATGGAGGCGCTGACCCTGGGCGTTCTCGGTCAACTCGGTGCGACCGCCAACTGGCACCTGATCGCGCGCGAGTGGCTGTTCGACGACCCGCCGTCGACCGAGCTGGGGGAGCTCGAGCGGCCCTTCCATTCCCGCGCGGCCGCGTAGTCTCAGGGCATGCCACGCCCCAGCGCCGGCTCCCGCACCTCGCCGTTTCCGGAGGACCCGGACGTGCTCGCGCGGCTGGCGGCGTCCGACCCGGTTATCGCGAAGCTCATCGACCGCTACGGGAGTCCCGACGGAGTCCTCGAGCGCCGCGGGCGGCGCCCCGGGGACGCCTACGGCGCGCTCGTGCGCTCGATCGTCGGCCAGCAGCTCTCCACCAGGTCAGCGCGCGCGATCTTCGGGCGCCTGGTGGGGCTCTTCGGCGATCGCACCCCGACGCCGCGCGAGCTGCTCGACGCGGACCCCCAGAAGCTGCGCGACGTGGGCCTGTCGCGCGCCAAGGTCGCATACCTGCGCGACCTCGCCGAGCGGGTGGAGGACGGCGATCTCGACCTCGACGCCATTGCCCAGATGTCCGACGAGGAGGTTGCCGCGCAGCTCACGCAGGTCAACGGCCTGGGTCCCTGGAGCGTGCAGATGTTCCTGATCTTCCACCTCGGCCGCCCCGACGTGCTGCCGGCGGGCGACCTGGGGATCAGGCGCGCGGTCCAGACCGAGTACGGGCTCGACGACCTGCCGGACGCGGCGGAGCTGGAGCGGATCGCGGAGCCCTGGCGGCCGCACCGATCGCTGGCGTCGCTGTACCTCTGGCGATCGCTGGACCAGTCGCCCGTTTAGGTTTACGGACGGCCCTGCCGGCCGGGCTTGGGCTGGGCTAGACGGAGGCGCCGCAGCTCGGCTCTTCCTCCGCAACGCGGAAGGACGAGCCGCAGCCGCAAGAGGAGACCACGTTGGGGTTCGAGACCTCGAAGCCCGAGCCCATGAAGCTCTCTGTGAAGTCCACAGTGGAGCCCTCGACGTAGCTAAGGCTCGCCGGATCCACGAGGACGCGGATGCCGGACGAGTCGAAGACGTGGTCGTCGTCGTGCTTCTCGTCGAGCGCCAGCGCGTACTGGAAGCCGGAGCATCCGCCGCCGCGGACGCCGACGCGCAGGCCGACGGAGGCGGCCTCGGCGGTCTGCCCGTTGATGAACTCGCGCACCTTCTCAGCGGCAATGTCGGTGAGAATGACCATCGGCACTTCATTGTATCGGCGGCGCCGTCGATACCCTGATAGGTCGGATGCCAACCGCGCACGATCTGAAGGAGCGCATCGAGCGCGCGCTGCCGGGAGCATCGGTCGCAGTCGAGGACCTGACCGGCGGCGGCGACCACTTCCGGGCGGAGGTGGTCTCGGACAGGTTCACGGGCCTGTCGCGCATCCAGCAGCACAGGCTGATCTACGACGTTTTCGGCGACGAGGTCGGCGGCCCCATCCACGCGCTCTCGATCAAGACCTCGACTCCGGGAGACGGACGATGACCAACGATGAGATCCGCGCATTCCTCGAGAACGCGATCCGGGAGAACAAGGTGATGCTCTTCATGAAGGGCACGCCGCACGAGCCGGCCTGCGGCTTCTCGGCGCGCGCCTCCGGTTGCCTCAACGAGCTCGGCGTTCAGTACTCGGCCCTCGACATCCTGCCCGACCCGCGCATCCGCGAGGAGCTGTCCGGCCTGTCGGGTTGGCCGACGATTCCCCAGCTGTTCGTGGGCGGCGAGCTGGTTGGCGGCTCGGACATCGTTCTCGAGATGTTCGAGTCCGGCGAGCTGGCCCAGCTCCTGGGCGTGGAGCAGCCGGCCGCCCCCGAGGTCGAGCAGGAGCAGCCGCAGCCCCAGAAGCCCCCGATCGGGCTCGAGAACCGCCTCGGCTAGAACCGGGAGGCCGGGCGCCCGCCCCGGCTAGCGCGGCGAGGGCGGCCCGCCACCCGGTCGGCGGCGGTGGATCGCCTTGCGACCGCGCTCGGCGTACTCGCGCCCGCGCTCCGCGTACTCGCGCGCCCGTCGCTTGTAGCGCTCCTTCTCCTCGGGCGAAAGCGCCTGCCAGCGCTCCCACGCCACGAGCACGTAGGGCCACAGCCTCCGGGCGCTCTTGAACGCGCGGCCTCCGCGCCCTACCTGTTTTCCTTCCCCAGCCAATCGAGGTACTCCAGGATACGAGCGTCGCTCACGCGAGCCGGGCTCACGCGACGCAGCAGTCCGACCGCCCCGTCAACCGCGCCAACCGCGGCGCCCGCAAGGCGGTACTGGATCTGCTGCGAGCGCCGGCTGCGCGCGATGCGTTCGTGCTCTCGATCCAGGTGCCAGGCCACGGTGGCCTCGAGCGTCTCCTCGTGCGGGCGCGTCTTCCAGCCCAGCTCCCGCCGGGCCTTGGCGGAGCTGTATGTCCAGCGGTGGCTCGCGGCGCGAACCTCCGCCGAGTCGAGCGGCCGGTTCCACCCGCCCGCGGCGAGCACGGCCGCGGCCGCCGCCCGCCACGCGCGCCGGCAGCTTCACGGGCGGGTCGACTCCCGACAGGCGCGCGAGGTCGGCGAACAGGCGATCGAAGGTGAAGTTGCGCCCGCCGAGGATGTATCGCTCGCCGATCTGGCCGTGCGCGTCGGCCTGCATGTGGCCCTCGGCCACGTCGCGAACGTCGACGATGCTCACGGCGCCCTCGGTGTAGAGGGGGATCCGGCCGAGCAGAAAGCTCCGCACCAGCCGCGTGGAGGCCAGCTGGACGTCGCCCGCGCCGAAGCACACGGCGGGGTTGACGCACACGAGCGGCAGGCCCTGCGCGGCCACGCGCATGGCCTCGACCTCCGCCTCGCGCACCGAGTTGACGTACGGGATGTCGAGATGGGCGGTGGTGAAGAGCTGGTTCTCGTCGGCGGTCTTGCCCGCCTCGGCAGGGCCGACCACCGCCGCGCTGGAGGTGTAGAGCACCCGTTCCACCCCCGCGCGCAGACACTCCTCCATCACGACCTTCGTACCTCGGACGTTCACCTCGAACAGGCGCTCCCTGTCCGCCGCGCGGACCGAGGTCACGCCCGCGCAGTGAAATACGCGCTCGCGCCCCTTCAGGGCGCGCCGCACGGCGCGGCGGTCGCGGACGTCGCATCGGAGGCGCTCGCAGTCGAGATCGGCGATCGCCTCGTCGGGCGATCCCTCCTCGACGGCCAGGCGCACGTCGTCGCCACGCTCGAGTGCGAGGCGAGCGACATGCGAGCCGATGAAGCCGGTGGCGCCTGTTACGAGGACCTGAGGGGTCACCAGGCGACTACAGGCGCGTCTGCTGGCGGTGGCGGCCCTCGAAGAGGCGCTGGCAGTGCACGCAGCGCACGGCCTCCGGGACCGCCTCGAGCCGCGCCGGCGGAATCTCGCCGCCGCAGGCCAGGCAGGCTCCGTAGCGGCCCTCGGCGAGCGCGCGGCGCGCCTCGGCGATGCGCCGCTCGCCCTCCTCGAGGAAGATCTCCTCCGTCTCCTCGATCTCCTCCTCGAGCAGATCCCCCGCCAGGTCGCTCGGGTGGTTGTCGATGTGCGCGAGCTCCGAGTCCCGCATCCCGGCACTCGACCGGCGCATCGCGGCGCGGGTGCGAAGAAGCTCCTGCAGCCGCTCGTCGAGCCGCACCTCGATGCTCTGTCGGGACTCCACCTCACGGGCGAGTCTAACCCTCGACCGGGTAGGCTGCCGCGCCCATGGGCCGCGTCTCGGTGGTGACCGACAGCACGTCCTACCTGCCCCCGGAGCTGATCGAGCGCAACGGCATTCACGTCGTGCCGCTGTACGTGGTCTTCGGCGGCGACCGCCCGGTGCCGGAGGTGGAGATCACCGACTACCCGGCCTTCTTCGAGGAGCTGCGGACCGCGCCGAAGCTGCCCACGACGTCGCAGCCCTCCGTGGGCGACTTCACCGCGGTGTTCGAGCCGCTGCTCGCCGACGGCGGCGAGGTCGTGTCGGTGCACATCTCCGGCGGGCTGTCGGGCACGCCCGAGGCGGCGCGCCAGGCCAAGGAGGCCCTGGAGCGAGACGGCGGGGGTGGCGAGCGCATCGTGGTAGTCGACTCGACGACCGCCGCCGGCGGCCTCGGGATGATGGTTCTGGCCGCAGCCAAGGCGGCGGCCGACGGCGCGAGCGCCGCGGAGGTCGCCGGGCACGTGGCCGAGGCGCGCCGGGAGTTCAAGATGTGGTTTGCGATCGACACGCTCGAGTTCCTGAAGCGCGGCGGCCGCATCGGCGCGGCGAGCGCCTGGATCGGCTCGACGCTGAAGGTGAAGCCGATCCTCACCGTGGACAACGAGATGACGCCGGTCGAGCGGGTTCGGACGTCGAGCCGCGCCTTCGAGCGCTTGGTCGACTACGCTCGCCAGCGTCACGAGGCGGGAGCCGACGCATGGTCGGCGCAGCACATCGCGGCGCCCGAGGCGTGCGCGCGACTGGTGGAGCGCTGCAGCGAGGTCTTCGGCTGCGAGCCGACGATCGTGAGCGAGCTCGGTCCCGTGCTCGCCGCGCACACGGGACCGGGCCTGCTCGGGGTCGGCGCCGTGCCTACCCGCTTCATCCGGTAGGAGCATCCACGGCCGGGGCGAATACCGCCCCAATGCCCTCCGCGAGAGAGGTAGTCCGCATCGTGCTGATCGTGGTCGCGGTCGCCATCAGCCTCTACCTGATCTACCAGGTGCGCAGGCCTCTGCTGTGGCTCCTGGCCGCGATCTTCATCGCCGCCGCCCTCTCTCCGCCTGTGAACTGGCTGTCCCGCCGGATGAGGCGCGGGTTCGCCGTGACCATCGTGTTCATCTGTCTGCTCGCCGTGCCGATCCTGCTGATCGCGCTCATCGTCCCGACGATCATCACCGAGGGCACCAGGTTCGCGGACAACGTCCCGCAGTACGCGCGCGACGTGACCAACTTCGTAGAGGACAACCCGCGGCTCCGCGAGATCAATCGGGACTACGACATCACCAGCAGGCTCGAGGAGGAGGCTGCGAAGCTCCCCGACCGCCTGGGCGGCGCGGCCGGAGCGCTGCGCGACGTGGGCCTCGGCATCGTGAACTCGCTGTTCGCCCTGGTCACGATCCTGGTGCTGACCGCCTTCCTGCTCGCCAATGGGCGGGCCTGGACCGATCGGGCGCTCGAAATGCGCCCACGCGAGCAGCGGGAACGGCTGCGGCGCTCGCTCGACCGCATGGGGGCGGCCGTCGGCGGCTACGTCGCGGGCGCGCTGACCATCGCGCTCATCGCGGGCGTGGCCACGTACATCGTTCTGCTGATCCTGGGTGTGCCCTTCCGCGCTCCGCTCGCCGTGATCGCCGGCCTGTTCTCGCTGATCCCGCTGGTGGGGGCCACGATCGCCGCCGTGCTGATCGGGGTCGTGACCCTGTTCGAGAACTTCCCAACGGCGACGATCGTCTGGGCGATCTGGGCGATCGTCTACCAGCAGTTCGAGAACCACGTGATCCAGCCGCAGATCCAGAAGCGCACCGTGAACGTCCACCCGTTCATCACGATCGTGTCCGTTCTGTTCGGGGCCACCCTGCTGGGCATACTCGGCGCCCTGGTCGCGATCCCGGTCGCAGCGTCGATTCAGATCCTGTTTCGCGAGTACGTCGACCTTCGCACGTTGACCATCAAGCCCGAGTCGCCCGAGGAGCCGCCATCCGGCGGGCCGCCCTCCGGCGGGCCGCCCCCCGCCGAGCCTCCCGAAGAGCCGCCGCCCGCGGTCGGTCCGGCGCCCGCGTAGCCTCTCCCTACATGGCGCCGGTCACGATCGCACGCCACGGATTACTGCTGCTCGTCACCGGGGTGTCGCTGTATCTTCTGGCGCCGGCTCTGCTCGAGGTGTTCGGGGCCTTCGACCAGCTCGGCGACATCAACCCGCTCTGGTTCGTGGGCATGGTCGCGCTCCAGGCGGGGAGCTACGCCTGCATGTGGTACGTGCAGCGCCTGGCGATTCGGGTTCGGCGCTGGGGGCCCGTCATCACCTCCCAGCTCGCCTCCAACGCGTTCGGCCGCGTCGTCCCCGGCGGCGTCGCGGCCGCCGGCGCGATGCAATACGCCATGCTGGCGCGGGCGGGTGTTCCGGGGGCCGCCGCCGCCTCGGGCATGACCGCATCGTCGTTGCTCGTCTTCGGCACGCTGCTGGCGCTGCCGCTTCTGGCCGTGCCGGCAATCGTCAGCGGCGCCGCGGTCGATCCCGAGCTCGTCAACGCCGCAATCGCCGGCGCGGCGGTCTTCCTCGCTGTGGTCGCGCTCGGCGCGGCCTGCATCGTGTGGGATCGCCCGCTCGAGCTGATCGGGGGTGCGGCCCAGAACGTGCGCAACCGGATTCTTCGGCGGCGTGCCCCACTCACCGGGCTGCCGGACCGCCTGATCCGCGAGCGCGACATCGTCGTCGACGTCCTTGGACGCCGGTGGTGGCAGGCGCTGCTCGGCGCCGCGGGACGTTGGGTGCTCGACTACCTGACGCTGCTGGCGGCGCTGTACGCCGTGGGAGCTGAGCCGCGCGCCTCGCTCGTGCTCCTCGCCTTCTTCGCCGCGCAGCTGCTCGGGACCCTGCCGCTCACGCCGGGCGGTCTCGGGTTCGTCGAGGCGGGACTGACCGGAACGCTGGCGCTCGCGGGCATCGGCGCGGCGGCCTCGGTCGTGGCGACGCTCGCCTACCGCCTGGTCTCGTTCTGGCTGCCGATTCCGGCGGGTGGCGTCGCCGCGCTCCTCCACCGCCGCCTCTACGGCGAGAACGGATCGAGGGAGGGCGCCCGCGTCCGCCAACGGCAGGAATCAGGGCGGGTGCACTGAACGCCTCGGCGCGCCCGAACGGCCCGGGCGCGCCGCCGCGGGTGTCACCCTGCTACCCGACCCCCGAACCCCTCATGCGAGCGCCGGCAGCCCGAACTCGCTGCGGAACTCCGCCGTGTCGTGCAGGTGCGGAAACGGCTTGTCGGGCGTTTCCACGCCGAGCGCATCGGCCAGCGGCTCCCAGCCGTCCACGCCGAGCTCCCAAACGATCAGGCGATCCGCCGGGACCGTGGCCCTGATCTTCTCGATGCGCTCCTCGTGCATCCGGCGCACCCATTCCTTGTCCTTGAAGCGACCCTGGAAGTCCCCCTGCCAGATCAGCTTCTCGATCGTCTCCCAGAGCTCCGGTGCGGGCAGGTCGCGGTTCGTTTCCCCCTCGTCGATCTCACCCGCGAGCGCCGCCTCCTTGACCGCGAGGATGGTGTTCTCGACGCTCCTGTAGAAGCCGTCGAAGTCGCGGTAGTTCAGCAGCACCGGCACGTCCGGGAATACCTCGATCAGCTCCTCCCAGCGCGAGCAGGCCGGCCAGTCGACGGTGGCCTGCCAGGGCTCAAAGACCTCGTGCCAGTCGACCGGCTCCCGATTGGCGATCTTGACCCAGTACGGGAGGTCGCGCTCCTTGTTCTCGCCCATGATCAGGTCGATCATGTGGAAGCAGGGGTTCGCCCCCAGCTCCTCGAGCGCCGCCTTGAGCGACATGGTCCCACTGCGGCCGAAGCCGACTCCGATCAACTGCATCGTGTTCCCCCTAGTAGGTGACGCGAGGACGGCGGCGTGCCCGTAGATGAGGGCAAGCACCCGCAGCGGCTGAGAAGGGTAACGCAGGCGCAGGCGGGCGAGGTCGCGGGTAGGCCGGCGCTCGAGCGAGAGCGTGGCGTCGAACGCGCGCTGGCCACCATGGCGGCAGTCCACGTGCACCGTGTGTCGCTCGCCGGGGGCCGTCGCGTGGCAGACGTACTCGTGGTCCATCGCGAGGACGGGCGACACGTGCAGCCGCTTCTCCGTTCGGCCGGCCCGCCCATCGAAACTCGTAGGTGCGCCGCTCGCCCCACGGAGTGTTGGTCACCTTCGCGGCCAGCGAGACCACACGGTCGCCGTCCATCCGGAAGTGGAAGCGCACCGGGTTGAAGCGGATGCCGAGCGAGCGGGGCATCTCGAGCGTGCGGCGGTCGCCGTCGCCGCTCAGCGTCATGTATGAAGCCGGTGTCCACGCGGTGGAGCCGGCGCTCCGTCTCGACGTCGACGGTGCGCGTGTGGCCGCCGCGGCGGTCCTCGGCCTCGAAGACGGTGATCTCGTGCCGCGGGTGAAGCAGGTGGGCGCAGGTAAGGCCGGCGATGCCCGCCCCGACGATGGCGATCCTCAGCTGCTCCTTATACGAGTGGGGTGCGCCGGTCGGATGTTCCGGCCGGCGTCCCGTCGCGGATCCATGGCGGCGCTAGGCGGAAGCGGCGGCCGGCCCGCGCTTTGCAGCCGCGTCATCGGAGTCCAGATGGCCGGGCTGGTGCTCCTGCGGCTTGTTCTCGTCCCACCAGGCGTTGATCGCGTTGATGGCGGGACCCATGATGAGGTTCTTCTGGAAGTTCTCGGTGTCGTTGACGTTCGGGACCGGCCCGTCGGGAACCGGCACCTCCAGGAATTCGCAGAGGGGCTCCCAGCCGTCCGTCGGGTACCACACGAGCAGCCGCTCGGAGGGGACTGTGTCGATGATCTCCTGGTTCCAGCGGTTCATGTCGGCGGCCATCGCGTCGGCATCGTCTCGGCCGGCCATCATGATGTCCGCCTTGGTCCACATGTCGCCGAGGACGTCGATCCACGAGGCGTAGAGCGGGTCGATGTGGTACTGCGCCATGGCGAGGTGGTGCATCAGGTTGTCGCCGAACCAGATCGCGGCGATCGTGTCGTGCATGCTGCGCACCCAGCTGTCGGCGTCGCGGACGCTCAGCATCACCTTGGCGTCGGGGTAGACGTCCATCAGCTCGCGCCAGTGGTACCCGCCGGGCCAGTCGGCGATCGACTCCTTGCCCTCGAAGATCTCCTCCCAGTCGCCATCGCCCTCCAGCGCCTTGCGCCACTGCGGGACGCTCGTCGCGAGGTCGGACATCATGTCCCGCATGTGGTAGCAGGGGAAGCCGAGCATCTCGAGCGCGATCAACTGGGTCGTGGTTGCCGTCCGCGGCAAACCGGCGGCTATCAGCTTCATGGGTATCCTCGCACGGTGGGTTCCTGAGCCCGCGGCACTTTAACGTGCACGCGGCCCCGCCCGCCGCGCCGGGTCGGGGGAGGCCCGAAGCAGGCCGTCCCCGCACCTGCACGACACGAACGAGTTCCGCACCGACAGCGGGCAGGCTAGACCACCTAGCGGCGGCCCGACAGGAGCGAGAAGCTGGCGGCCACCCCGCCGCCTATCACGAAGCCCGCGACCGCGGCGCCGATCAGCGCGGCCTTGCGGTTGCGCCTTAGCTGGCCGCGCCAGTCGGTGATCTCCGCCACCTTCGATCGGAGATCGTTCACCGAGAACACCAGCTCCCGGCGAGTCTCCTCGATCGACTGCCGGATCATCTCGGGGCTGCGTGCGCCAGGTTCCGCCATCAGGTCCTTGCCTCGTCGCCACGCTCGAGCGAGCGTTCCAGCTGGTCGCGCTGGATCGTCTGCGCCTCGAGCTCGGCACGTATGTGCTTTGCCTGCTCGATCGCGAGGTCCGGCGTTGGCGGCGCGCCGCGCTGGAACAGCCGTCGCGCGACTAGCGCGGAGATGATCGCCAGCAGTGTGAGGAGGAGAAACACGATCATGAAGCCGGGCCAGATCGAGTTCCAGTCGAACAGGTCGTCGAGGAGCCAGGCCAGGCCATGGAAGAACATCGTGATCGCGAAGATGAGGAAGACCGCCGCGGCGCCCGCGATGGCGGCGCCCTTCCCGAGACTCGAGACCTTCTCCGTCACCTCGGCCTTGGCGAGCTCGATCTCCTCGCGGACGAGCAGCGACGCCTTGTCGGAGACGTCCGAGACGATGTCGCCGAGCGTCTTCTCGGCCGTGTCCTTCGGCGGCAGTCCGTCGCCGGGGCTCATCGGACTACTCGTCTCAGGATCATGGCCAGCGCAAACCCGCCGATGAAGGCGGCGCCGACGAAAGCCTCGGGCCGCTCGTCGAAGGCGTCGCCGCCGCTCGGAGCGCTGGCGGGCGACTCGCCCAGCGGGGGTGCGCCCGTGGCGCCCTGATTGATCGCGTCGGGGGCGGCCTCGCCGGGGGTTGGCTCCGCTCCCGGTGATTCGGTGGCGGCCATCAGCCGGTGGGCGGGTCCTCCTTGAAGACCCTCAGCCAGATCTTTTCTGCGATGCGATTGGCGACGATGGTCGTGAGCGCTCCCACTCCCGCCAGGAGGCCGGCCCACATGAGCTGCTTGACCATTTGGTTCTGCATTGGCGCCGGATTCAAGCAGACGTCGCCGGAGCGCCAGCGCCCGCCGACTCGAGCCCGCCGCAGATCGCCTCGACCACGAGCTCCTTGGCACGCTCGTACTCGGCGTCCGTCCTGGGCAGGACCTCGAAGATCCAGCTCGTCAGCAGCTGCTCGATCGCACCGTAGAAGCACATCGCTGCGAACTCGGAGGGAATGTCCGACTTGAAGGAGCCGTCGGCGCGGGCGGACTCGACTATGTCCGAGATCCCGGTGTACGCCTCGCGGATGCGGTCGATGTGGAGGCGACCGAACGAGTTGGCCGCGCGGGTGACCTCGACGATGATCACCTTCATGAGGTCGGGGTCGTGCCGGTAGGAGTCGATGATGAACCCGGCGATCGAGTACAGCTTGTCGCGCGCCGGCAGGTCCCGGGAGTCGATCTCGGCGATCGCGTCGAGCATGATCTGCCAGCGCTCGAGGAAGAGCGTGTTGAGGATCTCCTCCTTCGACTCGAAGTAGTGGTAGACGAGGCCGTAGGCCACGCCCGCCTCGTCCGCCACGTCCGACACTCGGCAGTGGTGGAAGCCGCGGCGGGCGAACACCCGCACCCCCGCGTCGAGGATGAGCCGCCTCTTGTCGACGGCGCCGGCCTTCGGCGCGGTGGCCATCAGACGGGGACCTCCTGCGGCCAGCGGTAGGCGCTCGCGAGGCGGTTGGCGAGGCTCGGCAGCCTCTCCCGCACTTCGTCCTGGCGAGCGAGGTCGAGATCGGCCGCCACGAAGCTGGGTTCGGCGGCGCCGCTCGAGGCGTCCGGCGCGCGCGCCAGGACGTCGCCCCAGGGATCGACGATCAGCGAGCCGCCAAATGTCTCGCGGTCCGGCGGATGGGCCCCGACCTGGTCGGCGGCGACGATGAACGCCTGGTTCTCGATCGCCCGGGCCCGGATCAGGATCTCCCAGTGGGCCTGGCCCGTGACCTTCGTGAAGGCGGCCGGAAGCGTTACCACGCGAGCGCCCTGCACGGCCAGGATCCGGTACAGCTCCGGGAAGCGCAGGTCGTAGCAGACGGTCAGCCCGAGCGGCAGGCCTCCGTCCGTCTGGGAAAGGACGATCTCGCCGCCGGGCTCCTCGGAGTCGGACTCGCGGTAGACCTGCCCGCCGACCTCGACGTCGAACATGTGGATCTTCCGGTAGACCGCGCGGATCTCGCCGTCGGGACCCACGTGGACGCTCGTGTTCGAGAGCTTCTCCCGCCCCTCGCGCCGCTCGGCGATCGAACCGGCGACGAGGTCGATACCGAGCTCGCGAGCTACCTCGCGCGCCCAGCCGATCGTGCGCCCCTCGAGCGTCTCCGCGCCCCTCACGAAGTCCTCAGTTCGTGCCCAGCACGTTGAACTTCTCGGGGAGCACGACCAGCTCGGCACCGTCGGCGGCCGCCGCCCTGGTGAGCCGATCCGCGGCCGCCAGGTTGCGGTCCTTGTCCTCGTTCGAGTTGAGTTGAACTGCCGCGGCGCGCACGGCCGTCTCCTTCCCTCACATTGACTGACCAGTCAATCTGGAGTGTACCGGCCACTGGTGAGGCCGCCCACGCGATAGCCTCGCCCTCAGTGCTCCGGATGGTTGCCGCCGCGGCGCTCATGGCCGCGGGCTTGCCCGCGTCCGGAGCGCCACCCTCCGCCTCGCAGCCCGAGACCACCCGTCTCACGATCGCGGCCAGCGGCGACTTCCTCATCCATTCGCCGGTGGCCGCGCAGGCACTCGCGGGCGGCGGCGGCCGGCGCTACGAGTTCGCGCCGATGTTCCAGCCGATCCGCCGCTGGATCGAGCGCGCGGATCTCGCCCTCTGTCACGTCGAGACGCCGCTCGTGCCCGGGCCGGTGGCCGGCTACCCCAGCTTCCGTACTCCACCCGACCTCGCGCGTGCCATCCGTCGGACGGGCTGGGACGTGTGCAGCACCGCATCGAACCACTCGCTCGACGCCGGCCAGCATGGAGTCGACACGACGATCCGCGCCCTCCGCCGCCGCGGGATCCCCTTCGACGGAACCGCGTCCTCGCCGCGCGGGCGGCGGCGGTTCCCGATCCTCGAGTCCGGCGGCGCGCGCGTCGCGTTCCTCGCCTACACCGCGGTCTCCAACGGTCAGCTCGTTCCCCATCCGTGGTCGCTGGGCTGGGCCAGCCCGCGACGCATCCTGGCCGACGCGCGCGCCGCGCGCGCCCGCGGCGCCGACGCGGTGATCGTGAATCTCCACTGGGGCGCCGAGTTTCAGCACGCGCCGACGCCCCAGCAGCTGGCGCTCGCCCGCACCCTCACGCGCTCGCCGAACGTGACCGCGATCGTCGGCCAGCACGCGCACGTGGTCCAGCCGATCCGACGGCTGAACGGGAAGATGGTCGTGTTCGGCGAGGGCAATCTGGTCTCGAACCAGTCGGCCGCATGCTGCCCGGCCGCGTCCCAGGACGGGTTGATCGCGCTCCTCCGCCTCGTGGTCGACGAGCGCGGCGCCCGCGTGATCCGGGCGCGCTACGTGCCGATCTGGGTGCGGCATCCCGACTACGCGGTCGTTCCGGCGCCTCCCGACTCGTTCGCCCGGACGGTCGCGATCGTGGGGCGGCGGCCGTATCTGCGCCCGGTGCGGCCGCGATAGGCGATTGATTCCGAGCCGGCCGCTTGGGGCTGGGTAAGGGGATGCGGCCCGGGCCGCCTTCGGGGCTTGGGCCGGGGCGTCGGCTCGGCGGACGCGATGTCGCCACGCGTTCGACCTTTAGCTGCTTATTCCCGCATAAGGGCGAACGCGTCGGTTCGGGGGCTTAATCCACCGCGACGGCGACCGCCGCACGCCGGCCGCGCCGCGCCCGCACCCCTACCAAGCCCCAAGCGGCCGGCACAGCCGGCCGGCCGGCGCAGACCGCGCCGGCCCGTCGGCGGCGACCGCGACCCCGCGCCGCCCCGCGCCCTCAGCCCCGGGCGGCCCGCTGGCGCCGCAGCTCCGCGACGAGCGACTTCTGGTGCAGCGCAGCCATCAGCTCGTTCAGCGGCTCCGAGCCGGCGGCGATCAGCTCGACCGCGCGGTCGGGGTCCATCTCGCCGGCCAGGCGATCCAGCAGGACCTGCACCTCCTCCTTCACCAGCTCCTCTAGGGCGCGTTTATAGCGCAGCGTGTCGTAGACGGTGAAGCCGATCCGCTCGTCGTAGCCGCCGGCGCGGAAGCGTTGGATCGCCTCGACGATCTCCACGTCGCGCGGCCCGTAGCCGCGGCGGTTCGGCGTCAGCACCTCCAGCTCGGCGAGGCGGTCGAGCACCTCCTGCGGGACGTCGTAGCGGCGGCGCAGCTCGGCGGCCGACACCCGCGACTGCTCGCCCGCGAGCGCCCGCTCGAGGATGCGGTCCTCCAGCTCCACCAGCGCGCGCGCCCGCTCGGGGTCGTCGTCGAGCATCGCCTTGATCACCTTCAGCGGCATGAAGCGCTCCTCCTGGAGCTGCTTGATGAGCCTGATTCGGTCGACGAACTCGGCCGGGTAGTAGGCCATGTTCCGCGACGTCTTGACCGGCTCCGGCAGGAGTCCCTCGCGCAGGTAGTGCTTGATCGTGCCTGCGCTTACACCGCTCGCCTCGGCAAGCTCTTTCATCTTGAGGAGGCCGTTCTCGCTCACGCCATGAAGCTCCCCCGCGCGCCGGTGGCCGGACCCGCCGCGGCGCCGGACTCGAGCAGCGAGTCGATCTCGTCGTCGCCGTAGCCGAGCCCGGCCAGCACGTCACGCGTGTGCTCGCCGAGTGCCGGGCCGGGCCCCGCGGGCGCGCCCGGCGTGCGCGAGAGCTTGACCGGCACCCCCAGCAGCCGCACGCCGTCGGCGCCCGGTTGGGACAGCTCGACGACCATCTCCCTCGCGCGCGCGAGCTCCGAGTCGAGCGCCTCGTCGAGGTCGAGCACGGGCTCGAGGCAGCAGTCGTGGTCCTCGGCGAATGAGTGCCAGTCCGCGCGCGTTCGCTCCAGGAAGATCCGCTCGACCTCGGCGTGCGCCTCGGAGCCCGGCCGCTCGAACTGCTTGTCGATCAGGTCCTCGCGCCCGACGCCGCGGCACCACGCCTGCCAGAACTTCGGCTCGAGCGCGCCGAGCGTCACCCAGCCGTCCTTGCACGCGTAGGGCCGGTAGCAGACCAGCCGCCCGGCCAGCTCGAGGTCGCCGCGGCCCGGGTTCTCGCCGTCGCACAGATACTTCGCCGCGACGAGGGCCAGCCACGCCAGCGAGCCGTCGAACATCGACACGTCCACGAGCTGGCCGCGCCCGCTCCGCTCCCGCTCGCGGAGGGCGGCCAGGATGCCGAACGCACCCATCAGCGCCCCACCGCCGAGGTCGGCGATCTGACCGGCGCTCTGAACCGGCGGGCCGCCGGGGTCTCCGGTGAGCCCGAGCAGGCCGTTCAGACCGAGGTAGTTCATGTCGTGTCCGGAGCGGCCGGTGTAGGGGCCGTCCTGGCCGTAGCCGGTCACGGCGCAGTACACGAGACCGGGATTCTCCTCGCGCAGCCGCTCGTAGCCCACACCGAGGCGGTCCATCACGCCGGGCCGAAAGGACTCGAGCAGCACGTCGTACTCGCGCACCAGCCTCAGCAGAACCGCGCGGCCCGCGTCCTCCTTCAGGTTGAGCCGGATGGATCTCTTCCCGCGATTCAGCGCGAGGAAGAGCGCGGACTTCGCCGAGTCGTCCGCGCCCTCGTAGCCGGGCGCCGACCAGCGCAGGTAGTCGCCCATCCCGGTGTCCTCGACCTTGAGCACCTCGGCGCCGAAGTCGGCGAGCAGCAGCGAGCAGAAGCCACCCGGCAACAGCCGCGAGAGGTCGAGGACCCTGACGTCGGACAGCGCGCTCATGCCGGGGCGCGACGCGGCGCGCCGAGCAGCCCGCGTGCTTCGTCCACAGTTGCGGGGCGGCGGCCGACGTCCTCCACCATCTGCCGCGCCTTCGCGATCAGGTCACCGTTCGAGCGCGCCATCTCGCCGTCCGGCAGGTAGAAGTTGTCCTCGAGGCCGACCCGCACGTTTCCGCCGAGCGCCGCTGCGGTGGCCACGAGCCGCCACTGGTCGCGGCCGATGCCGATCACGCCCCAGTTGTTCGGCCCCTCGGCGCCGCCCGGGATCTGGTCGGCCATGTGGGCGAGGTTCCTGGGGGTCGGGCGGATGCCGCCGTCCACCCCCATCACGCAGTCGATCTGGAGCGGCTCGGAGAGCAACCCCATGTCGATGAGCGGATCCAGGTTGGCGACGTGCCCCGAATCGAAGCACTCGTGCTCCGGCCTGATGCCGAGCTCGTTCATCGCGGTCAGGAACTCGATGATCGTGTCGAACGAGTTCTCGAACACGGCCTTGAAGACGAAGTCCTTGCGCTTGCTCGAGTACTTCGCGTAGTTCATCGAGCTCATGTTCAGCGCCGCCACGTCGGGGCGCAGCTCACGCAGGTACGCGATCCGCTTCTCGACCGGCACGCCGATCGCGCCCGTCGAGTAGTTGACCACCACGTCGTCAACCGCCTCCAGGATCGCCTCGGTGATCGCCCTGAAGTCCTCCACCTCGAAGCTCGGGATCCCCTCCGGCGTCCTGGCGTGGATGTGGATCATCGAGCAGCCCTCGTCGACCGCCCGCTTCGCCTCCGCCGCCGTACTCCTCCGGCGTGTAGGGGATCGCGGGACACTGGTCGCGGTTCGCGACCGCGCCCGAGATGGAGCAGGTGACGATGCAGGGATCTTCGAAGCGGCTCATCGGGTCTCTCGAAAGTAGGAAGTCCTACTTCCTACTTTGACCGGTGGCCCCGGCACCGTCAAGCCGGCGGCGCGGCGCGGCGCGGAGCGGTCTAGAATCGCGGCGAGGGGAGAAGCAGATGGCGAAGAAATCGTCGGGGCCGCAGAGACAGCACGGGACGGGGAAGCCGACCGCGGGTTCGGCGGCAAATGGATCCTCGAAGGCGGCCACGGCGGACGCCGAGGCCGCCGCGAAGAAGCTGTCACGCAAGAAGTTCGAGAAGGAGCTGCAGAAGCTTCAGCGCGAGCTCGTGATCATGCAGGAATACGTAAGGGCCAAGGGGCTGAAGATCGTCGTGATCTTCGAGGGGCGTGACGCCGCCGGCAAGGGCGGGGTGATCAAGCGGATCGCCGAGCGGACGAATCCGCGCGTCTGCCGCGTCGTTGCCCTACCGGCGCCGACCGAGCGCGAGAAGACCCAGTGGTATTTCCAGCGCTACGTCGCGAACCTGCCCGCCGCCGGGGAGATCGTCCTGCTCGACCGCTCCTGGTACAACCGCGCCGGCGTCGAGCGGGTGATGGGGTTCTGCACCGAGCAGGAGTACGAGGAGTTCATGCGCTCCTGCCCGGAGTTCGAGCGGATGCTGGTCCGCTCGGGAATTCAGTTGATCAAGTACTGGTTCTCGGTCTCGGACGAGGAGCAGGAGCGTCGCTTCCAGGCACGCGTCCACGACCCCATGCGCCGCTGGAAGCTGAGCCCCATGGATCTCGAGTCGCGCGCCCGCTGGGTCGAGTACTCGCGGAGCAAGGACGAGATGTTCCGCTACACGGACATCAAGCATGCGCCGTGGTACGTCGTCGACGCCGACGACAAACGCCGGGCTCGACTCAACTGCATCGCCCACCTGCTCTCGCTGATCGACTACGAGGACCTGACTCCGCCGCCGCTGGAGCTGCCGGTACGCGGGCCCGACGACGGATACGTCCGCCCGCCCCTGGACGAGCAGACCTTCGTCCCGCAGGTCTACTGATCGCCTGGCTCGTGAGACGGTCGGGGGTCGCTCTGCTTGCGCTGTCGCTGCCTATCGTGGCCGCGACCCTCGGCGCGACGGCGGCGCGGGCCCAGCTCTCGGGCCTGCCGGTGGTACGGGGACCTGCGCCGCTCACCGAGTCGCAGGGTCCGCTGCGCTGGCGCTTGACGGCGCTCGTTCAGCGCATTCCCGCGCCGCTGCCGGGCGAACCGCAGCGCACCGAGGACCTCTCCTGCCTCGTGCTGAGACACGCGGGCTCACGTGAGACGCGGTGCCTGGACGGGGAGCCTCGCCTCTGGCGCAGCCTCGACGGAACGACCTACGAACTGGGCGCGAGCGCTGGATCGGCTCGGCGCCGCTACCTGCTGTGGGGATTCGCGACGCGGCGGGCGGCAACCGTCGTCGTGGTGTTGGGCGACGGACGGCGTGTCAGAGTCCGCCCGCGCCCCCTGCCCGCGGAGCTGCGCAGCAGCGCGCGCTGGTTCGCCTGGGCGCCAAGCCGCAGCGACGCGGTGCGTGGAGTCGTCGTGCTGGACGGGCGCGGCCGCGCGATCGCCCGCCTGGCCGAGCCGATGCCGCCGGCCGCCGTTCGCGGCGTCTATGGGCTCACGCTCGTGACCCCCGCTCGCCCGGCCGGGACCGCGAGGGTCGCGGCGGGCCCCCTGCCGAATGATGGGCGAGCGCGACTCCTGGTTCGTCGGGTTGGCGCGCGAGTGTGCGCCGACATCGACCGCGCCAACCTCATGGAGCCGGCCTGCGGACTTCCCCCGCGCACGGCGGAGGAGTCGCTGATCGCCGGCCGCGGGACCGCCGGCGGCGACACGGTCGGCGGCGTGGTGGCGCCCGGCGTGGCGGAGGTGGAGCTGAGCGCATCGATCGGCGGCGCCTCGGTGCGGGTCCCCACCCGGCCGGCGAGAACGTCCGCGGGCCCCTTCCAGGTGTTCCTCGGTCAGCTTCCGCTCAGCGGCCTCGCCCGCGTGCGGCTGTTCGACTCGGGTGGGCGCACCCTCGGCAGCGCCGAGGTGACCCCCGCCTACCCGACCCGCGACGCCGCCGAGGACACCACCCGGCGGCTGCTCCGGGGGCGCGCTCCCGGTGGCGGAGCCTTCGTTCTGCGTGGCGACCCCGCGGGCCTGTGCCTCGCCCTCACGGCGCCGGGGCGGAAACGCCCCGACGGCGGCGGGTCGACGTGCGGGCTCGATCGGATCGAGCTGCTCGTGCCCTGCCGGCCCCCGGTCGCCGCCGTCGTGTCGCCTGCCGCGGGCCGGGCGGCGCTGCACGTCATCACAAGGGACGGGGACGAGCTGCGCGGAAGGCTCGTGCGGCTCCCCGAGGGCCGGCGCGCGTGGGTCGTACCGATTCCCGCCGGCGCCGAGCCGCGAGCGGTGGCCTGGCGCGAGCGGGGGCGGCCCGAGGGCGTCGGCCTTGGGCCGGTGCCGGCTCCGACCCGGCAGTGCGGGTACACCGCCAGTCCGGATTCATGAGCGCTTGCCCGGGGGCCTCCTCGACGGACTCGGGCCAGGTGATGCTCGGCTTGCCCGAGCCCTTCTTGTGAAAGCCCACCAGGAGCTCCGTGGCCGTCTCGTGATTGTCCTCGAGCCAGGCCCTGAACTCCTGGGGCGTGGCGAAGAAGGTCGGCGTCAAACCGGCATCACGCCATGCCGCTTGCGGGGCCGTGACACTCGCTTCGTCTCCGCCATCTCGAGCGCCCGGATCACGGTCGGGCGCGTCTCGCGCGGATCGATGATGTCGTCGATGAGCGCGTTTCCGGCGGCCACGTAGGGGTCGATCGTCCTGCGGATCCCCTCGATCATCTCGGCGCGGGCGGCGTCGGGCTCCTCCGCGGCCTCGATCTGCTTTCGGAAGATGATGTTCACGGCGCCCTCCGGACCCATGACGGAGATCTCGGCGCTCGGCCACGCGACGATCAGGTCGGGCTCGTACGCCTTCCCGCACATCACGTAGTAGCCCGCGCCGTACGCCTTGCGGATCACCACCGTCACCTTCGGCACGGTCGCCCGCGAGACCGCGTAGAGCATCTTCGCGCCGTGCCGGATGATCCCGGCCTGCTCGACCTTGGTGCCGACCATGAAGCCCGGGACATCCATCAGGAACAGCAGCGGGATGCCGTAGGCGTCGCAGAGGTTGATGAAGCGCGCGGCCTTGTCGGAGGAGTCGTTCTCGAGGATGCCGCCCAAGTGCTTCGGCTGGTTCGCGACGATGCCCAGCGGCCGCCCGCCCATGCGGGCGAGGCAGGTGATGATCGTGCGCGCCCAGCGCGGCTTCAGGTCGAACCACTCGCCGTCGTCGACGATGCTCCGAATCAGCTCGTACATGTCGTATGGACGACGCGGCGAGTCGGGCAGGATGTCGAGCAGGTCCTCGTCCATGCGCTCGACCGGATCGCTCGGCTCACGCCGCGGCGGCGGCTCCTCGCAGTTCTGCGGGAAATAGGAGAGGTAGTCCTTGATCGCCCGGATGCAGGCCTCGTCGGATTCCACCTCGAGGTCGGCGACGCCGGAGACCCGCGTGTGGATCCGCGAGCCGCCGAGCTCCTCCTGGGTCACGTCCTCGCCGGTCACGGCCTTCGTCAGGTGCGGCCCGGCGAGCGCCATCGAGCCACGGCCCTTCACCATCGGCACGAAGTCGGCGAGGCCGGGAATGTACGCGGTACCGGCCGCGCATGGACCCATCAGCGCGGCTATCTGCGGCACCACGCCGCTCATCACGACCTCCTCGCGAAAGAGGTGGCCCGAGCCGGCGAACAGCGAGCCGGCGGCCTCCTGGATGCGCGCCCCCGCGGAATCGAGCAGCCAGATCATCGGGATGCGCTTCCCGAGCGCGAGCTCCCGCAGCCGGGCGACCTTCATCTCGCCGGTCATCCCCATCGAGCCGGCCATCACCGTGAAGTCGTAGGCCGCCACTGCCACCAGCCGGCCGTCGACCTTCCCGTAGCCCGTGACCACGCCGTCGGCCGGGGCCTCCCTGCCCTCCATCGCCCGCTGCGAGAAGTGCGGCCGCCCGTGGATGCCGATCTCGGTGAACGTGCCGTCGTCGATCAGGAGGGCGAGCCGCTCGCGCGCGGTCAGCTTGTCGCGCTCGTGCTGCTGGGCGATCTTCTCCTCGCCCCCGCCGAGCTTCGCGCGCTCGCGCCGCTCGCGGAGGTCCTCAACGAGCGAGCGAAGCGAGGGGCGGTCGACGAGGGTGTCGGCGGCGGCGCGTTCGGTGGTAGTCATAAGTAGGAAGTGCTACTCCCTACTTTGACGGATAGCGGGAGAGGGCGTCAAGCAGCGGCTCGAGCACGCGCATCGCCGTCTCCGCCGCCGCCAGCCGCGCCCGCTCGTCCTCCGGCGCCTCGAACGCCGTGATCTCGAGGCCGACCAGCTCGCAGTCCTCGGTCACCGAGTCGAGCAGATCGTAGAGCTTGTCCGGGTGTAGGCCGCCGGGGGCGGGGAACTGTGCCGGGAAGTGCTCGGGGTCGAGCACGTCGAGGTCGAGATGGATGAACGCCGGCGCGCCGTCGAGCGCGTTCTTGACAGCCACGAGCGTCTCGACGGCGCTGGCGCCGATCACCGTGGCCGGGCTGTGTTCGAGCAGCCTCCGCTCGCCGTCGTCGAGGTCCCGCACCCCGGCGAGCACCACGCGCTCGGGCGGGATCGGTTCGGCGAGCCCCGCGTCCCATTCGCCGCAGGCGCCGGCGAGGCACATCCCGCCGAGGAAGCCGCTCTCCGTCGTGTCCGGCGTGTTGTAGTCCCCGTGCGCGTCGAGCCACAGCACGCGCGCCTCCGGGTGGTGCCGGAGCGCGGCCGGGAGGGTGGTGAGGGCGACCGAGCAGTCGCCGGCCAAGAGCAGCGGCCGGTTGCCGCCGCTGAGCGCGTCGTCCACCTGCCCGCCGGCCTCGAGCAGGCAGCCGCGCGAGTCGCGGAGGGCTTGGTCGTGGCCGTCGGCGCGGGGATCGCCCGGGCTGCCGATGCCACGCGGCTCGACGCCGAGCGACTTCCCGACGAGCGGCGCGAGCGTCTCCGCCCCGCGGCCGGCCCACGGCGTACGGTCGGAGGTGCGGCAGCGGAGCAGAATCAGCGAGACGCCCATCAGCGGCCCGTCCACTGCGGGTCTCGCTTCTCGAAGAAGGCGCGCACCCCTTCCTGGATGTCCTCGGTCGTGAACGCGACCGACAGCTGCGAGCGCAGGAAGTCGAGCGCGTCCTCGAAGGGCATGTCGAGCTGCCTGTACATCGCGTCCTTCCCGAGCTTCATCAGCACCGGCGACTTGGCGGCGAGCCGCGTGGCCCAGTCCTCCACGGCGGTCTCGAACTGGTCGGCGGTCACAACGCGGTTCACGATCCCCACCTCGCGCGCCTCCTCGGCCGAGATGCGCTCGCCCAGCAGGAGCAGCTCGTTCGTCTTCTTGCGCGGGACGTTGCGGTAGATCAGCGCCATGATCATGAACGGGAAGGCGCCCACGCTGATCTCGGGCGTGCCGAATGTCGCGCCGTCCTTCGCCACGACCAGGTCGCAGGCGAGCGCGAGCCCCAGAGCGCCCGCGAGCACGTGGCCGTTGGCGGCGCAGATGGTGGGCTTCCCGAGCTGCATGATCGTCTTGAAGAGCCGCGGGAACCGCTCGGTGCCGAAGTGCTTGTGCACGAGCGGCACGTCCGCGGCAAACTGGTCGAGCGACGCCCCGGCCGAGAACACCCGGTCGTGCGACGAGGTGAGCACCACGCAGCGCACGCCCTCGTCGTCGCGCGCCGACTCGAACGCCTCGATCAGCTCACCCAGGAGCTGGTTCGAGAGGGCGTTGCGCTTGTCCGGCTGGTTGAGCGTGACGGTCGCGACGCCGTCGGCGCGGGCGTCATAGAGGATCGTCTCGTAGGGCACGCGCCGATTTCTACTACGGCCCGGGGGGACGACACCTTGCCCCCGGGCACCGGGCGGGTTACGGTCCATTCCGGACGCGAGGGAGGAGGAGCGATCTACCGCACCATCGTCGTCGGGACCGATGGCTCGGCCACCGCCGAGGTCGCGATGGCGCGCGCGATCGACCTCGCCCGGCTGGCGAGCGCCACGCTTCACGTCGTCACGGTCGCCGACCCCGGGCCGGCGCCCGCCGCGCCGGCCCCTTCGACCCGGGCCGACTTCCCGGCCGAAGTCGCCCTGGAGAGCGCACTCGAACGCCTCGGCGCCGACGACCTCGACGTCGAGCAGCACGTGATCACAGGGGAGCCGGCCACGGAGATCGTCGCCATGGCCGGACGGGTGGACGCCGACCTGGTGGTTCTGGGCAGCCGGGGGATGCGGGGCGCCGGGCGCCTGCTGGGGAGCATTCCCAACGTGGTCTCGCACCGGGCCCCCTGCGACGTGCTGATCGTGCTGACGACCTGACGTCAGACCGGCGTCCACGCCGCGCGCATGTCCACGCGCTCGCCCTTGAACGGCACGCCCTCGGACTCGAGCAACCGGCGCTGACGCGGGCCCTTGGCCAGCGAGCCGTCCGCGCGGACGATCCTCTGCCAGGGGACGCCCGGTTCGTCACATTCGGCGAGCACCGCGCCCGCGAAGCGAGGGGCGCCCGGGCAGAGGTCGCCGTACGTCGTGACGAGTCCCTCTGGAACGGACCGGACCCGCCGCAGGACCTCCGCCGCGCGGTCCTCGTTCACAGGGCGCGCACGGCCTCCTCGATCGGGGTGTCCCCCGCGAGCAGATCGAACGTCTTGCCGATCGTGTTGTCCGCGCCCAGCACGGCCACCAGCGTGGCGGCCACGTCGTCGCGAGAGACCTGGCCGAAGCTCAACTCGAGGCCCGCCCGGATACGTCCGCTGCCCGGCTCGTCGGTGAGCCCCCCGGGCCGCACGATCGTGTAGTCGAGACCGCTCGCGGCGAGGCGCTCGTCCGCCTGGGTCTTCGCCTCGAGGTAGGGCCGCATCGGCCCGGAGGCCCGCTCAGGGTTTCCCGCCCCCATGGAGCTGACGATCACGTAGCGGGCGATCCCGACAGCCCGCGCCGCATCGATCAGCTTGACCGCTCCGCCGAGATCCATCGTCTGCTTGCGCGCGGGCCCGCTTCCCGGGCCGGCGCCCGCGGCGAAGACGATGGCGTCGGCGCCCTCGACGTGGGGCGCGAGGTCGTCCTCCTGCTCGAGGTCGCAGAGCACCGGCTCCGCGCCCGGCTGCCTCGAGATCGGCGGCGTGATCCGGGTTGCGGATGAGCCCGCGCGCCCGGTCGCCGCGCTCGGCGAGCCGCCGCAGCAGCCTGAGGGCAACCTTCCCGTGGCCTCCGGCGACGACGACGTCCATGGCTCGGAGCCTACCCACCGGTTCCGGCCCGGGGCAGGCTGAACCGCACGCACGCCCCGCGCCGCGAGTCGGCGAACCAGATCTCGCCGCCGTGCGCCTCCACGATCGCGCGACAGATGGTCAGGCCGAGCCCGGTGCCGTCGCCGGCGGCGCGGGCGGCGCCGGCGCCGCCGCGGTAGAAGGGCTCGAACGCGCGCTCGCGGTCTTCGGCCGGGAGTCCCTCGCCGGTGTCCGCGACCTCGACTTCGACGGTCACGCCGTTCGACTCCGCGGCCACGGTCACGCTGCCGTCGGCGGGCGTATGGCGAATCGCGTTCTGGATCAGGTTGAAGAGCACCCGTTGAAGCTTCTCGGGATTGGCCCGGGCCGGTGCGAGGTTGCCGGGCACGTGCGCCTGCACGGCCACGCGCTTGGCGTCGGCCTGTGCCCGCATGGCCTCGACGGTCTCCCCGACCAGCTCGTCGAGGCGGACCCGCTGGAGCGACCACTCGATGTCTCCAGCCTCGAGCCGTGAGAGCTCGAACAGGTCCTCGATCAGCGCGGACAGCGAGCGGATGTGGACCGACATCTGCTCGAGGTAGTGCCGCCGCGTCTCGGGGTCGACGAGCTCGTCCTCCACCGCGTCGGCCAGCAGCCTCAGCGAGGTGAGCGGGGTGCGCAGGTCGTGCGACACCGCCGCCACCAGGCCGCGCCGGGCCTGCTCGGCGGCGTCGCGCTCCGCCTCGCGCTCGCCGAGCTGCGCTGTCATGCGGTTGGCCGCCGCCGCCAGCTCCGCGATCTCGTCGCTTCCGCCGGTCCGGATGCGGAATCCACGGCGGCCGTCGCCGACCGCCCGCAGCCCGTCCCGGACCGACTCGATGTCGTCCATTACCCCGCGCGACAGCGCCCAGATCGAGTAGGTCGTGAGGCCGCCGGCGAAGACCAGCAGCACGGCCATCGCGAAGGCGTCGTGACCGGAGATGAACATGAGCAGCGCCACCACCCCCACGCCGAGCGTGACGAGCGCCACGGCGACGATCACCCCCGCCGTGAGCTGGCGGGCGAGCGAACCCGCCGCGCGGCGGCGGCGAACGAGCAGCTCGACCGCGGCCAGCACCGGCACGCCCACCGCCAGCAGGAACAACCCCATCAGCAGGCCGTCCTTGCCTCCGTAGACGAGGCCAAAGGCGAGCCCTCCGGCCACCGACGCGAGCACCAGGCCGGCGAGCGCCTGGAGCAGGCGCCTCATGGCTGGAAGCGGTAGCCCACGCCCCAAACCGTCTGGAGCCAGCGAGGGTCGGAGGGCTCCTCCTCGATCTTCGACCGCAGCCGACGCACGTGCACCGTGACCGTCGAGGTGTCCGTGTAGAAGCTGTATTGCCAGACGGTGTCCATGAGCTGGTCGCGCGAGAACACCTGGCCGGGATGGCGCATGAAGTGGAGCAGCAGGTCGTACTCGCGCACCGTGAGCTGCGCCTCCTCGCCGCGCACGGTCACCCGCCGAGCGACGGGATCGAGCTCGAGGCCCTCGAACGCGATCGGCGCCTCGAGCTCGGGGGTGCTGTCGGTCCGGCGGAGGACCGCGTCCACCCGCGCCACCAGCTCAGCCGGGGAGAACGGCTTCACGACGTAGTCGTCGGCGCCGAGCCGAAGGCCGATGATTCGGTCGGTGTGCTCGCCCTTCGCCGTCAGAAGGATCACCGACACCCGCTCGCGCTCCCGCAGCCGCCGCAGCACCTCGAGCCCGTCCATGCCCGGCAGCATCAGGTCGAGCACCACCAGGTCCGGTCGCTCCTCGCCCGCGATGCGGAGGGCGTCCGGTCCGTCCGCGGCGACGCGCGTCCCGTAGCCCGCGCGCTGGAGATAGCGCGACACCACGTCCGTGATCGTCGGCTCGTCGTCCACGACGAGAATCGAGCCGCGCTGGCCGTTCTCCATGGCCGTCGATTGTGGCAGCGCCGGCCGGATCACGCCCGCAGGCGTAAGGAGGCTGTAACCGGGTGCGCCTGTCGCACGCCAGTTCATCCGCCGACGCCGTGCCCGCTCTGAGCGCGAGCGCCGCCGCCGCGCCTCACATGGACCGGGCGGCCGCCGGCGTCAGCTCGTAACACGGTCCGGCGAGGCCGAGCCCCTCCATCAGGTACAGCCAGACCTCGCTGCGCGTCGGGAACGCGGGTACCGCGTGGAAGAGGCGCTCGAGCGGCACCTCCGCGACCACCGCGATCGTGGCGGCCTGGAGGAAGTCCGCTACCTCTGGGCCCGTGAACGTGGCCCCCACCGCGATCCGGCGGTCGTCGTCCACCACGAGGCGAGAGGTCCCGGGCGAGCTGGAGCGGCCGTAGAAGCTGGCGCCCGCATTGCCCTGGGTGGGCACGTCGACGGCGCGCGCGTTTAGGCCTGCCTCTTGCGCGGCCTCCAGCGTGTAGCCGACGGCCGCAACCTGCGGATCGGTGAAGATCACGCGCGGCGAGCGCTCGCCCTCGGCGTTGAGCGCGATGCACGGACCGCCCTCGCCGAGGATGCTGTCCGCCGCTATCCGGGCCTGATACTTCCCCATGTGGGTGAGCAGGGCGCGGCCGTTGACGTCGCCGATGGCGTACAGCCACGCGTTCGCGCGCATCGAATCGTCGACCTCGATCGGCCGGCCCGGCTCGAGCCCGATCGTCTCGAGCCCGAGCTCGGCCGTGTTCGGTTGCCGGCCGATCGCGACGAGCAGCTCGTCGCCGCGCACCGGGCCGCCCGACTCCAACCCCACCTCCACCTCGCCGTCCCGCGCCCGGACCGAGACCGCCTTCACACCCGTGCGCACGTCGACGCCGCGCTCGCGCAGCGACTCCTCCACCTGCTCGCTCGCGAACGGCTCCTCGCGAGCGATCAGCCGGTCGAGGGCCTCGATGAGCGTGACCTCGGAGCCGAGCGTGCGCCACGCCTGCGCCAGCTCGACGCCCACCACGCCGCCGCCGAGCACCACCAGACTGGCGGGCACGCGCTTGGAGGTGGTGGCCTCGCGGTTGGTCCAGGGCTTCGCCTCGCGCAGGCCGTCGATCGGCGGGACGAGCGCGTCGCTGCCGGTGGCGACCACGACCGCCCGCCGCGCGAGGAGCGCGTCCTCGCCGGCCCGGACCCGGCGCTCGCCGTCCAGCCGGCCGCGCTCGCGCACGATCGTGATGCCGCGATCGACGAGCCACGGCTCCATGCTCGAGTCGTCGAGGTCGTGGATGATCTCGTCGCGGCGGCTCAGCACCGCGTCTACGTCCAGCTCGCGGGTCACCGCCTCGCTCACCCCCGGGATCCGGCGCACCTCGGCGAGCAGCTCGCCGGGGCGCAGCAGGGCCTTCGACGGCATGCACGCGTAGTAGGTGCACTCACCGCCGATCAGGTGCGGCTCGACGATCGCCACCTCGAGGGCCGCCTCCGCCAGCCGTCCCGCGCACACCTCGCCGGCCGGACCGGCGCCGACGACCACGACGTCGAATTCGCGCTCGCTCATGGGCGGAGGCTATCGCGGCCCCTTCACCGAGCAGAAAGTAGGAAGTGCCACTGTTTACTTTTGCCGCGCCTCGCGGTAGCTTGCGCTCATGGCCACCGCCGACGCCCTCCTGAAGCCCGATCACGCCACCGGCCGCAGGCACTTCATCTTCACCGAGGAGCACGACCAGCTGCGCGAGTCGATCCACGCGTTCGTGACGAAGGAGCTGGCTCCGCACGCGGACGAGTGGGAGGAGACCACCTTCCCCGATTGGGTCTTCCGCCGCATGGGCGAGCTCGGCTTCCTCGGCCTCTCCTATCCCGAGGAGTACGGCGGTCAGGGCGGGGACTACTACTGCAACATCGTGCTGGCAGAGGAGATGACGCACTGCAACTGCGGCGGGCTGGCGATGGGCGTGGCCGTGCAGACCGATATGGCCACTCCGCCGGTCTTCGTCCTGGGGACCGAGGAGCAAAAGCGGGAGTACCTCGTGCCCGCGATCAGGGGCGAGAAGATCTCCTGCCTCGGCATCACCGAGCCCGACGCCGGCTCGGACGTGGCGGGCATCAAGACTCGGGCCGTGCGCGACGGCGACGACTGGGTGATCAACGGCTCGAAGACCTTCATCACGAACGGCCACCGCGCCGACTTCATCGTGCTCGTGACGAAGACCGACCGCGACGCGGGCTACGACGGGTTCAGCCTCTTCCTGGTCGACATGGACCTGCCGGGCGTGATTCGAGAGAAGAAGCTCCAGAAGCTGGGCATGCACGCCTCCGATACTGCGCTGCTCGCCTTCCAGGACGTGCGCGTGCCGCAGGAGGCGCTCCTCGGCCAGGAGGGCAAGGGCTTCTACCACATCATGTGGGAGCTCCAGGGCGAGCGCCTCATCGGCGCAGCGGGATGCGTCGCCGGCGCTCAGAAGTGCTTCGACCGCACGCTCCAGTACGCGAGCGAGCGCTCCGCCTTCGGCCGCCCCATCGGCAAGTTCCAGGCGATCCGCCACAAGTTCGCCGACATGGCCACGAAGATCGAGGCCGGCAGGCAGATGGTCTACACGACGGCCTGGCGCGTCCAGAACGACGAGTACCCCGTGCGCGAGATCTCGATGGCCAAGCTCTACACCGCGCGGATGGCCTGCGAGGTGCTCGACGAGTGCCTGCAGATCCATGGCGGCGCCGGCTACATGAAGGAGTACGGGATCGAGCGCGCCTGGAGGGACATGCGCCTCAACCGCATCGGGGCGGGAACGGACGAGGTGATGCTGGAGGTCATCGGCCGCTCGTACGGGCTCTGAGCCGGCGCGGCGCCCTTGACGCTCCGGATCGAGATCGACCGCTCGACGCCCGTCCACAAGGGCGCGGCCGGACGGGCACAACCGCTGGCACCCCGACATCCCGCCGGTGGCGGCGGTGGATCCGGGCGAGGCGGTGACGTTCGAGTTGCGCGACTCGCGGGACCGGACCCTCACCGGCGCGTCCACGCACGCCGACCTGCTCGCCACCCCGTCGCTGGCCCATCCGCTGACCGGGCCGCTCGAGCTGCGCGGTGCCGAGCCGGGCGACCTGCTCGAGGTCGAGATCCTGGGTTACGAGACGGACGACTTCGGCTGGACCGCGATCTGGCCCGGCTCGGGCTGGCTCGGCGACCTGTTCGAGCATCCGTTCCTCGCGCGGTGGGAGCTGGACGGCCGGAGCGCCCGCTCGGAGGAGCTGCCGGGCGTGGCCGTGCCGGCGGGCGTCTTCGCCGGCGTGATCGGAGTCGCCCCGTCCCGCGATCTGTTCGAGCGGGCGCGGGAGCGCGAGGCTGCGCTCGCAGATCGCGGCGCGAGCGTTCGACCTCCCGAGCGCCGAGCTCGCGGCGCCGCCGGAGGCCGGCGACGGGCTCCGGACCTTCCCGCCACGCGAGAACGGCGGCAACATGGACATCCGCGACCTCGTCGCCGGCGCCAAGCTCTGGCTGCCCGTTTTCGTCCCGGGCGCGCTGCTCTCGATCGGCGACCTCCACTTCGCCCAGGGCGACGGCGAGGTCTGCATCTCGGCCATCGAGACGGGCGGAACGGCGACCGTGCGCGTCGACGTGGTCCGCGACGGCCCGCGCATGCGTTTCCCGAGCTGGGAGTCGCCGCCGCGGCCCGGGCGGCGCTGCTTCGCCACCACCGGCATTCCGCTGGACGATTCGGGCAACAACGCCGACCGCGACCTGAACCTGGCCACCCGCCGCGCCCTGCTCGAGCTGCTCGACTGGCTCACGTCAGAGCGCGGCCTCCGCCGCGAGGCCGCCTACGTCCTGATGAGCGTCGCCGCGGACCTGCGGATCTCGGAGGTCGTCGACGCCCCCAACGCGCTGGTCTCGGCGGCGCTGCCGCTGGATGTGTTCGAGGAGGGCTGAGGCGTCAGCCGGGCGCGGGCTCCTCCCCGGGGCCCGCTACCGCGCGGGTGGGGCGCCCCCCTCGGGCGCGGGAGGCGGCGCCGGCGTCGCGCCGGCCTCTGGCTCAGGGGCCAGCCGTTCGGGCATGCTGTCCTCGATCTCCGGCGGGGCCGGCTCCCCGGGGAGGGCCTCCGCCTCGGCACGCCAGATCGCGTTGAGCGAGACCTGCATGTACGCCCATAGCCCGAACTGGAGGACCACGAACAGGAGGAGGGCGATCCAGCCGTTGGGCGGCTCCTGCCCGGCGACGCGCGCGGCGGCCTGCATGCGCTGTGTACCGCGCCAGTACGAGACCAGGGCGGGCACGATGATCAGCCCACCCGGAAAGACGGCCAGCAGCGACATGGTCGGGTTCTGACCGAGGTCGTACCCACGTGCGCGGCCAAAGTCGGCGAGCTCCTTGTTCACGCGATACCACCACACGACGTGGTAGACCCCGAGCGTGATTATTGGAAGGAGCGCTGCAGCCCAAGGGCTGCGAATCTTGACGCGGTCCTCGCTGTCGCGGATTTGGAGCTCGAAGGCCATGTCCCCTCCCGGGGTCGAGCGCGCTTTCGTTCCGCGCGATCCGCAGACGTTACCGGGTCCGAGGCGCGCAAGCTAGTCAAGCGGCTCGGAGGCTCGCGCCGCTTTTGGTGGCGGCGACGGGATTCCCGAGCTTGTAGGCGAAGCGGTGTCGGGCCTCGTGATAGCTGCGGTCGGGCCCGAAGAAGCATCGGTGTGAGCGGATCATCTCCTCGGCGCGGTAGGCCTCGAGCGGCTTCCTCTGCGCGTCGCGCGTTCGGCGGATCCGCTTCTCGACCAGGCGACCCGCGGCCGCACTACGAGCGAGCCGCTCCGCACGGGCACGTGTTTGCGCGCGGAAGCTCGCAACGCTCCGGCCGAACGCACCGTCCAGCAGCCCGATCTCGACGGCGTGCCGGGTGCCGATCGGCCTGAACGACGGGCCGGTCAGCCGGGCGGTCATGCCGGCTCCGACGCGACGCGGCAACAGATACGTCCAGTACTCCGACCCGTAAAGGCCGCCCATGTGGCCGTAGTAGGGGTTCAGCACGACGTCCTCGCGCGCCACGACCTCGTCGGCGGCGAGAGCGAACGCCACACCGCCGGCGGCCGCGTCGCCGGCCAGCGCGGAGATCACCAGATGCGAGTCGGTCTCGAGGACGTCGCGGACCAGGTCGTTCATCGCGTTCAGGTTCCGCCACGACTCCACGGCGGGGTCCTCGGCCGCCTCGATGACCTTCAGGTGGATGCCGTTCGAGAAGAAGTCATCGCCGCCGGCGAGCACCAGGACCTTGGTCTGACGACGAGAGCGAGCGTACAGATACGCCTCCCGCAGCCGGCTGCATTGCTCGGTGCTCATTGCACCGTCGTAGAAGTCGAAGTGCAGGTACCCGACGCCGCGGTGCTCCTCATAGGAGATCTCGCGGTAGGTGTGGTCGGCGGGAGACGACTCGTGCAGGTGGATCGGACGCTCCGGCAGATCGACCGCGTGCCCTGCCAACGCGAGCGCTCTGGTGGCCGGCAGCTTGAGGAACGCTTGATCGCCCTCGTCGCGCCGCTTGAGGTGGGTGATCCATACGGCGCCGTCGACCGTCGCTCGGCAGACGGCGCCGTCGCGCTGAGCGATCAGCTCGCCGGCGCGGCCGCGCAGGGCGCGCTCGTAGTGAGCCCCAAACAGATGGAACCCCGTGCCCTCGACCGAATCGAGCACCCCGGGGTGACCCTCGGCGGCCCGGATCTTTCGGATCACCGTGTCGATCGAGTCCGAGCTCCAGTCGATCGCCCGGACGTCCTGCCGCATCAGCGGCCGAGCCCGGCCGGTGATCCGCACGTCCTCGTTGTCGGGCGCCCCGGGCGCCGAACCCGACGCGACGTTCCCGATCGCCTCCTCCAAGGCCTCGATGGCCGCCCGGCGCACCTCGGAGCGATAGAGGCTGCTCTTCCCCGCATCGCGCATGCGGAATGTGCGGGTGGCCCAGACATCTCCGGCGTCGAGCTCGCCATTGGCTTCGAGGACGGTCACGCCCCACTCGTCCATGCCGAGCTCGATCGCCCAGTCGAGCGAGGAGGGTCCGCGGTCGCCGTTCGGCCCGGGGTGCACGATCAGACACCGATGACTCGACCAGATCGACTCCGGGATCAGCTTCTTGAGCATGGGGCAGACGATCAGCTCCGGGCGGTGGCGCAGCACCGCCGCCTCCATGGCGGCGCCGGAGTCGACCACAGCCACCGCAACCTCGTGCCCAAGCTCCGTCAGCGCGATGTAGGCCCGTTGGCTGAGGCTGTTGTGGGCGGAGACGAGGAAGAGGATGCGCAGCGACCTGGGTGCCTGGGCCATGTCCAGGTCGACACCGGTTGCGGCTCCCGCATTCCTGTGAGGTTGCGCACACGATCGAGTGCCGTGCCGGCACGTTACGGCGCGGTCGACGCGGTCAGCGAGCCAGTCGCAGCGGCGGGTCGTAGGCGGCGGCGAGCCGTCCGAGGGCGATCGCGCCGATCAGGAGACCGAAGTCGCGCAGGGCGATGTCGTAGTAGCCCGAGTGCGTGAGGAGGAGGTTCACGATGATGCCGCCGAGCCAGCCGGCTACCAGATAGGCGCCGTAGCGCGGCTTCAGCGCGACCACGAGACCGGCCAGGATCTCGACCGCTCCCACGACGTATCGGCGGCCCGAGGGCCGCGGCGGACCAGGCGCGGAACGTCCGGCCAAGCTCTATACCGCGCCCGAGATCGAGGTGTCGGTGTCGGTGCCCACCCGCGATTACGAGTTCGCCGCCCGCCTGCTCGCCGAGGCGGCCGAGGCGGATCCGAGTGGGAAGACCCAAGCCGACCTGCACCTGGTCGCCACCCGCAGAGGACGCGAGCTGGGCGAGGGGCTACCCGGCGCCGCCCTCGTCGAGACCCTGGCGAAGCGCGGGTACGAACCCTTTGTCGACGAGGCCGGCGTGATCCGGCTCGCGAACTGCCCTTTCCATCGGCTCGCCGCGGATCACCGCGACCTCGTCTGTGGCACGAACCAGGCTTACGTCGCAGGTCTCCTCGAGGGGCTGCACCGCGAGGACGTGACCGCCAAGCTCGAACCGGAACCCGGCCGCTGCTGCGTGGCCATCCGGGCTCGAACACAGCCTTGAGCCGTCGTGAGGCCCGGCCGGGCACCGGCGTAGGCGTGCCCCACTGCGGCGCCGGATCGTCATGATGCCGTCCCTCGAAACCCGAGAAGGAGACCGACAGTGGGAGTACTTGACGGCAAGGCGGCGATCGTGACGGGGTCCGCCCGCGGAATCGGCCGGGCCACCGCGGAGCTGCTCGCCGACCAGGGCGCCCGGGTGTTGATCAATGACCTCGACGGCGACGTGGCGGAGCAGGCCGCGTCCGAAATCGCCGGCGAGACGACCGTCTTCGCGGGCGACCTAACGCAACGGGGCATCCCGGACCAGCTCGTCCAGAAGGCCGTCGACGAGTTCGGCCGGATCGACATCATCGTCAACAACGCCGGCTATACCTGGGACGGCGTGGCCCACAAGATGGCCGACGAGCAGTTCCAGGCGATGCTCGACATCCACACGGTCGTGCCCTTCCGGATCATCCGCGCCGCGGCCCCGCACATACGCGAGCCCGCCAAGGCGGAGCGCGAACAGGGCCAGGAGGTGTTCCGCAAGATCGTGAACGTGACCTCGGTCTCAGGCACGATGGGCAACGCCGGGCAGGCGAACTACGCCGCCGGCAAGGCCGGCGTGGTGGGCCTGACGAAAACGCTCGCCAAGGAGTGGGGTCAGTTCAAGGTGAACGTCAACGCCGTGGCGTTCGGGTTCGTCGAGACCCGCCTCACCGCCGCCAAGGAGGAGGGCGGAAAGATCGAGATGGAGGGCAGGGAGATCGCGCTGGGGATCCCCGAGCAGATGCGCGCGATGGCGGCGGTAATGATTCCGCTCGGGCGCCCCGCCTCACCCGAGGAGGCCGCCGGCCCGGTCTTCTTCCTCTGCTCCCCCTGGTCGAACTTCGTGCACGGCCAGGTGCTGAACGCGACCGGCGGGCAGTTCGGCGGGATGTACATCTAAAGGATGCGCGGCCCCGGGGCCGCGGACAACCCGCCACACAACGCCCCGCCGGAGAAGCGCGGCCGGTTGTGTGTCCCTGAGACGGAAAACCCTCCACGCAATCCCGTCGGCGGGACCTTTGGCGGGTTTTGCGCCACGGCCGCCCATTGCACGGGTACACCGCCCTACCCCGCCCAGGCGTGGACGGCGGGGAACACCCCCGCCTGAGCCGAACGCGCCCGGCCGCTATGCGGTCGGCGCGGCTTCCTTGTCCGGGTTCCAGCTGTAGGCGTACTCCGGCTTGTCGCCCTCGGCCCAGAGCGTTCCCAGCCTCAGCGGGCGGAAGGTGTCCCACATCACCGCGAGCTCGTTCGTCGACTGCTTGCCGAGCGCCTTCTCGACCGCGCCCGGCTGCGGACCGTGCGGCAGCCCCGAGGGGTGCAGGGTGAGGCTGCCGACGTTCACGCCCTTGCGCGCCTCGTAGTTCCCGGCGGCGTAGAACATGACCTCCTCGGACTGGATGTTCGAGTGGTGGTAGGGCAGCGGCACCGCCTGGGGGTCCCAGTCGAGCATCCGCGGCGCGAACGTGCAGATCACGAAGTTCGGCCCCTGGAAGGTCTGGTGGGCAGGTGGCGGAAGGTGAAAGCGCCCCGCGCGCGGCTCGAAGTCGTCCGCGTTGAACGTGTACGGCCAGACGTAGCCGTCCCAGCCGACGACGTCGAACGGGTGCCGGTCGAGCAGGTAGTCCTGGTAGCCGTTGCGGACTCGCACGGTCACCGGGAACTCGCCTTGCTCGTCGTAGGTCTCGAGCTCCTGCGGCGCGTGGAAGTCCCGCTGCGAGAACGGCGCATGTTCGAGCAGTTGCCCGTAGCGGTTGCGGTAGCGGTTCGGGGTCTCGATCTCGCCCGGGGTGTGGAAGCAGATCCAGAACTGCTCCTCTCCCTCGGGCAGGTCGAAGGCGTGCGTGGTCCCGCGCGGGATGACGAGGTAGTCGCGCTCCCGGAACGGGACGCGCCCGAACACCGTCCGCAGCTCGCCGCGGCCGCGGTGCACGAAGATGACCTCGTCACCCTCACCGTTGCGGTAGAAGCCGTCGAGCGGCTCGGTCGGCTTGCAGACCGAGACCTCGATGTCGTTGTTGAACATCAGGAGCCGGCGGCCGGACAGCGGGTCGCCGCCCGGCTCCATCGGGGCCATGTCCGCCAGCCGATGGACGTGGGCCTCCGGTACCCACTCGTCGCGCTCGATTGGGCGGAACTCCCCGACCTGGTCGAGCCGGCATGGGGAGTTGAGGTGCAGGAGGATGGTCTCGTTGCCCGAGAAGCCCTCGTAGCCGAGCACCTCCTCGACGAGCAACGGTGTGCCCGAGCCGTCGCGGCGGACCTGGACGTGGCGCTTCGGCGGGACGTTTCCAAGCGAGGCGTAGCGCATGTCTAGAGGTTTCCTCTCTTCTCCTGTTCGCGCTCGATGGCCTCGAACAGTGCCTTGAAGTTGCCCTCGCCGAAGCCGCGAGCGCCGTGCCGCTCGATGATCTCGAAGAAGACGGTCGGCCGGTCGCCGATCGGCTTCGTGAAGATCTGGAGCAGGTAGCCCTCGTCGTCGCGGTCGACCAGGATGCCGAGCCGGCGCAGGTCGTCGATCCGCTCGTCGATCTCGCCGATTCGCTCCGGCACGTCGTCGTAGTACTCCTCGGGGATGTTCAGGAAATCGACGCCACGCTCGCGCAGCTGGGAGACGCAGCGCACGATGTCGCGCGTGGCCATCGCGATGTGCTGGGCGCCGGCTCCGTTGTAGTAGTCGATGTACTCGTCGATCTGCGACTTGCGCTTGCCCTCGGCGGGCTCGTTGATCGGGAACTTGATGCGGCCGCTGCCGTCGGTCACCACCTTCGACATCAGCGCCGAGTACTCGGTGGAGATCGCCTCGTCCGAGAAGTGGATCATCTCCGTCATGCCGAAGACCCGCTCGTAGTACTTGACCCACTCATTCATGTGGCCGAGCTCGACGTTCCCGACGATGTGGTCGATCGCCATCAGCAGCATCCCGTCGGGATCCTTGGGCGCCTTGCCCCGCGGCTCGTAGCCGGGAAGGAACGCTCCGCGGTAGTCGTCGCGCTGGACGAACAGGTGGAGCGTTTCGCCGTACGTCGCCACCGATGCCAGCTGCACCCGGCCATTCTCGTCCTCGGCCCAGTGCGGCGTGTGCACTCCGCGCGCCCCGTGCGCCACGGCGTGCTCGTAGGCGGCCGCCGCGTCGGGCACGCTCAGCGCGATCTTGTGCACGCCGTCGCCGTGCCGCCCGTGGTGGTCGCCGATCTCGTCGCCGCCTCGCAGCGTGCCGGTGAGCACGAGCCGGATCCGCCCCTGCTCGAGCACGTGCGAGCGGTGGTCGCGGCGGCCGGTCTCGAGCCCGGAGTAGGCGGTCTCGGTGAAGCCGAAGGCGTGGACGAAGTAGTAGGCGGCCTGAGCCGCATTGCCCGCATAGAACTCGACGTGGTCGATGCCGTGCACGGGCATCCGGTCGTGTTCGGGTACCGGCGGGGTGACCGTCCCCGGTGCGACCTGCTCGGTGGCCATCTGGCTCCTCTCGTACTCTGTTGGCTACGTAAATGATTGCCGCACAAAGGCGCCGCTTCAACGCCGAAATGTTGCAGGAGTGAGAAACTTTAGGGCCAAATGAACGACATCGACCGAAGAATCGTTGCGCTGCTGCGTCAGAATGCCCGCCGCTCGTTCAAGGACATCGGCGAGCACGTCCATCTGACCGCCCCGGCGGTGAAGCGGCGGGTGGACCGCCTCGAGCGCGACGGCGTGATCCGGGGCTACACGACGGTGGTCGATCCGCGCGCCTTCGGCTGGAACGCCGAGGCCTTCGTCGACATCTACTGCGAGGGCCACATGCCGGGTGAGGCGATCAAGCGCGGAGTGGAGGGCGAACCCGGCGTGGTGTCCGCGCACACGGTGGCGGGCGAGGCGAGCGCGCTGCTGCATGTGATGGCGGAGGACACCCAGGACCTGGAGTCCGCGCTCGAGCGCATCAGGGCGACCCCGGGCGTGACGCGCACTGTGACCGAGGTCGTGCTGTCCACCCTGTTTCAGCGCTGACGGGCCGGGGCCGGGCGGCTCAGCGCCAGCGGGTGCGCCGGGGCGTTCCCGGCGCTCCGCGCGCCGGGGGCCGCGGCCTCAGCTTCGGCGGCGCGCTGCCGCTCAGTCGCGGCCGCGGCGCGACGCGGGGCCTCCGACCCAGCCGCTGATGTCGAGCACGAAGGCTAGTCCGACGACGAACCACTCGAAGCCGGTGACCTCGTTCATCCCGGCGCTCCACATGCCGGCGTAGGCGAGCGTCGTCCACGGGAGCAGGAAGAAGCCGAGCAATGGCAGCACCCAGCTGTCGAATGCATCGCTCAGCAGGTCGCTGAAGATCCAGATGAAGAACAGCGCCAGTCGCGGCGAGATGAGCGCGAGCAGGACGAGGAGGCACGGAATCATGGCTTCCGCCTGCGACCCGCGGTCGACGCCGGGAAGGCTACGAGCCAGGCGAACTCCTCTTCGGTTCCAAGGCACCCCAGCGGCACCGGTCCGGCCACCCCCTCACTACGGGTTTCGGGTACTTCGTGCGGCAGCCTACCGGTGTCGAAGGCGGCCGCGCCCACGGCGGTAATCTGGGCCGGAGCGCGGCCGAGAGTCCGCCGCACAGCTCGAGACCGGCCGCCCGCCCGAGCCCGCGCCGCCGCCGGCGACGATCGCGACCTGACCCGGCAGGCAGATCGGTGCGAAGACATTGGAGGGATGGTGGCGGGCGGGCTAACGCGCCAGTGGCCGGCGGCGGCTTGGTTAGGGCACCCTAATCGACCTGCTAGGCTGCCGCCGCCGTGGCCAGGACAAGCGCCGGGAAGTGCTGCAGGTCGACACCTCGGTGTCGCGACTGCCCGGTCCGCACGGCCGCCGAGCACGAGTTCCTACGCTCGCTCGGCCTCGCCCCCGAGTCGTCGCTGCCGCCCCACCTCGAGGGCGTGCCGCCCTGCCTCCACAAGTACGAGCCGCTGCTGCGGCGGGCCTGGCTCGAGCGCGCCTAGTCTGCTCGGAGTCCGTGCAGCCTAGGAGTCCGAGCCGAGCGCGTCGCGGTCGCGGGCGAGGAACTCCTCGAGCATCATCGGGTAGTCGCGCACCCGCTCCGCCACCTCCAGGAGCGCCTGCATGCTGGCCTCCTCCTCGACCTGCTCGTCGACGAACCACTGCATGAAGCTCTCGCTCGCGTAGTCGTTCGTCTCTCGCGCGATCTCGTAGAGCCGTGCGATCGAGATCGTCACCTTTTTCTCGTTCTGGAGCGCCAGCCGGATCGGCTCGACGTGGTCGGCGAAGGTGTCCTTGGGGGCGGGGATCTCCCCGAGTCGCAGGTCCGACCCCGTGTCGTTCAGGTAGTTCACCATCCGCATCGCGTGGCCGCGCTCCTCGTCGGCCTGCTCGAAGAAGAACTTCGCGAGGCGCGGGAAGGTGAGCCGGTCGTAGTACGCGCCCACGGCCGTGTACTGGTGGGCCGCGAGGAACTCGCTCCCGATCTGGTCGTTCAGCGCCTCGACAAACCGCTCGGATGGCATGCGAGAAGCCTAAACGGTGCGCGCGCGGAAGCCCCGCTGTACACCGAACCGGAGCGCCTCGCGCTCGGCGGCTACGTGACCGAAGAGCGCGAGGAGGGCGGCCGCCGGCGCAAGCTCTGGGAGGATCTGGAGGCCGGATCCGAAATAGCCGGGTGATGGCGACCGCCGCCGAGCCACGGCCCGCGGAGCTGCCCCTTCCCGGCGGCCGCGAGGGCGCCAGCGTACGCATACACCCGTTGATGACCGGGCGCATGATCGGCCCCGAGGCGTGGTTCCTGCGCCGGGACGGCCGCCTGGCCTGGCGGCGGGCGCTCGGCCTGGGCATGACGAGGAGCGAGTGGCTCGAGTTCCCGGTGCCGGCCTTCCTCGTCGAGCACCCGCGCGCCGGCCCGGTGCTGATCGACACCGGCTTTCACCCCTCGGTCGCCGTGGAGCCGCGGAAGAACCTCGGGCCGGTCGCGCAGATCCTGTTCAAGGACGTACGGATGGAAGCGGAGCAGGCGGCGACGGCCCAGCTGCGGGCGAAGGGCGTCGAGCCTTCGCGGGTGAACGTGGTGGTGATGACCCACCTTCACGTCGATCATGCGAGTGCGATCTCCGAGTTCCCCGACGCCACCTTCGTCGTGAGCAGGGCCGAGTGGGCGGCCGCGACCAGCCAGGGCCAGCTCCACGGCTACGTGAGGCGCCAGTTCGACCACGCCTTCGACTACCGCCTGCTCGACTTCGAGGGCCCCGACGTCGAGTCGTTCGCGAGCTTCGGACGCTCCTTCGACCTCTTCGGCGACGGGAGCGTGCGCTGCGTGTACACGCCCGGCCACACGCTTGGTCACCAGTCGGTAGTGCTGCGCCTGCGGAGGCGCGAAGCGCTCGTCGCGGCCGACGCGGTCTACCTACGTCGCAACCTCGACGAGATGCGCCTCAGCCATCGCACCGCGGACGATCACCTGAGCGAGCGATCGCTGCGCGAGATCCGCCGGTACGCCCGCGACACGCCCGACGCGCTGATCATCCCGGGCCACGACTGGGACGCCTGGCAGGAGCTCGACGCAGTCTACGAATGAAGCAGCTGCCGAGCCTCGCTCGAGACCGTGATGTGGATCGTCCCGGGCTCGCGCACCCAGGCGATCAGGTTGAGCGCCTGAAGGCGGTCGAGCATGTACTGGAAGGCCGCCGCCTGCGCCCGGCTCGCATAGGTGCGGCGCACGTCGAATGAGAAGCCGGTGGTATGGAGCGAGTAGGCGCGGGTCGCGAACGGGTTCCGCCGCGCGAGCAGGCGCTGGTAGTCGAGGTCGCGGACGGTGCTCGTGACCGTCAGCGGGACCCGTGTGCCGGCGAGCTCGCGCACCCCGGCGGCCATGTAGACCGCGAGAGCGTACGCCTCGGGACGGAGCCCGCGGTAGAGCGACCGGTCTGCATCCAGCCGCCCGGCGAGCTCGCCCATGTCGCGGGCGGGCCGGAGCCCCAGCCTCGGCAGTCCGCCGGGGAGGGGACGCAGCTCCCCTTCGACGTACGCGTCGTCGAGGTCGTCGGGGTCCTCGAACACCTCGGTCCGGCCGAGTGGGTGTAGGACCTCCTCCGACGACGCCTTGGCCGCGTGCAGCCGGGACAGGCGCTGGAGCTCCGCGGGATCTTCCCGGTAGAGCCGCATCGCCTCGCGCGAGGCGTACACGCGCCAGAGGTAGGTCTTCGAGTCGTCGCCGAGGCTCGTCAGCAGGCGGTATGTCCGTGGGTGGCGATCGGGAGTGGCGTCGAAGAACAGCCGGGCGTAGCTCGGGCTCTCATCGCCGTAGGCGGCGAGAACGTTCTCGAGATTGCCGATGCCCATGTGGTAGGAGACGATCGCCAGGTCCTGGCGCCCGAGGCGATCGAGCGCGAGCTCCAGATAGCGGCCCGTAGCCTCCAGAGACTTCTCCGGATCGAAACGCTGGTCGACCTCCCGCCGGCGCGCCTCGAGCCGTTCCGTCCTCGCCACCTCGCCCCGCCGCTCCGCGCGCCGGATCCTGCGCGTGAGCCGCTCGCTGGCCCGGACGTCCACCCGCATCCCGAGGAGGTTCGTTCCGGTCTCCGCGAGGATCTGCGTCAGCCCGACCGCGCCCTCGAGATCGTCGCTTGCCGTCACGTCCGGCCGCCCGGCGCTTTCGAGGAAAACCATCGCCTCGAGCAGATCGGCGTCGACGCCCGCGCTCTCGGCAGTCTCCTCGATCCGGGGCCGGTGGCCCGCGACGCGCCGGGCGGTGGCGAGCACGCCGCCGGGGCTCTTCGCATAGATCACGTGACTGTTTCCGGCGGCGGCGCGGGCCTCGAAGTCGACGTCCCGGCCCGGCTCGTAGGCGAAGGGGTCCGAGTCGAGGGGCACGTCGGCGAACTCGGGCGGGTCGTCGCGGCCCAGCAACGCGAAGGCCGCCAGAGCGATGGCGGCGACGAGCAGGGCGGTCAGGAAGGCAACGCGATACACGCCTCCTCAGAGTGTCAGGCGACCCGGCCTCAAACGTCAGCTCGGCCGGCGGGAAGATCCTGCGGCGGGAGCTGCGGGAGCGCCTTTAGGCGTCGACCGGCCGGCGCCCGGCGCCCTCGGCGGCCCGGCGGGCGGCGCGAGCCGCCTTCACGGCGCTGCGGCGCCCCTCGCGTCTGAGCCTGCCGTGAAGAACACCCACGCGCTCGAAGACGACCTCCGAGGCGGCCTGGGCCTGCTCGCGGGAGGGGTGCTCGACGGCCTCGAAGCGGAGTGGCTTGCCGAACTGCACCGTCACCTTCGGAAACTGGAGCCGCTTCCAGTTGCGCGCCCTCTCGGTGCCCGCGATCGCCGTCGGGATGACCGGCGCGCCCGACTCGATGGCGAGCCTGCCAAGGCCATGCCGCGGCTTCCCGAGCTCGCCCGTTCGCGAGCGGCCGGCCTCCGCGTACATCACGACGACGTCGCCGCGCTCGAGCACGGCGTGGGCCGTCTTGAAGGCCTCGTCGTCGTGGTGGCCCCGACGAACGGGGAAGACGCCCCCGTGCGTGAAGATGAACTGCAGCGGGCGCTTGAACAGCTGCGATTTGGCCACGAAGTGCACCTTGCGGCGCAGGTACACCGCGACGAAGAAGTGGTCGAGGAAGGAGAAGTGGTTCGGGGCGATGATCACCGGGCCATCCGCGAGGACGTTGTACGAGTCGATGCAACGGGCCCTGTAGAAGAGCAGAAGGTAGGGGGTGAGAATCATCCGCACGGCGTCGTAGACCCAGTCCGGTCGCCTGCGGCGCGTGCGCTCGTGGAAGCGCGAAAAATGCTCCGCCGGACGGGAGTCCTTGTAGACCTGTTCTTTCACCCGCGCCCTTCCTTACCCCCGGGCGCGGCGGTTCGTTACGCGTGCGGTTTGTGACGCATCTCACCCCGTCCGCTCCCGCCCCGGGAGAGGGTGGTGTTCGTGCTGCGGAGCGGAGATGTGATCGCCAACCCCGTCACGGGCGAACGCGTCGTGGTGAGAGCGACGGCCCGCGACAGCGGCGGCGAGCGGTTCGAAATCGAGCGTTTCCTGCCGCCCGACCACCCTCGGCAGCCGGAGCGGGTACACCCACGCCAGGAGACCCAGATCACGGTCGTCAGGGGCCTGGCGGGCTTCAAGCTCGAAGGCAAGGTGCGCATGGCGCTGCCGGGCGAGCGGCTCCTCGCGCCCGCGGGAGCGCGGCACCAGCTCTGGAACGCCGGCGGCGACACGCTGCACGTCCGCTTCGAGCAGCGGCCGGGACTCGAGTCGACCGAACGGCTCCTGCTCGCGCTCTGCGCCCTGGCGGCGGCCGGAAAGACCGATTCGAATGGCACACCCGGCCTGCTCCAGCGGGCGGTGATGATCCCCGCCTACGCCGACACCCTGCGCCTCACCAGTCCGCCGTGGCCCGTGCAGCGAGCTCTCTGCCGGCTTCTCGGCCCGCTCGCGCGCGCACGCGGCCATCGACCCTTCCCGGAGGACTGGGCGTCCGTGCGAGTGCCGTCCGGCGTCTCCGAGAACAGCCACAGGGTCGCCTCATAGGGCTTCCGCCAGGTCCCGCGCGGCGCTCCCGGTATCGTGCCCGTCCCCCGAACCGGAGCCAGGAGGAACCCACTTGCCCGACGTCGAGGCTCACATCACAGGAACGGTCTGGAAGATCGAATGTGAGGTCGGCCAGGAGGTCGACGAGGGCGACACGCTCGTGATCCTCGAGTCGATGAAGATGGAGATGCCGGTCGAGGCGGAGGACGAGGGCGTCGTCAAGGAGATCGTCTGCGAGGAGGGCCAGTCGGTGTCCGAGGGCGACACGCTCGTCGTCCTGGGGTGAGGCGGACGCTGCGCACCCGGCCGAGCCGGGTGCTTGCGCAATGAGGCGGACGCTGCGCACCCGGCCGAGCCGGGTGCTTGCGTTGAGCCGGACGCTGCGCACCCGGCCGAGCCGGGTGCTTGCGCAGTGACGGACAAGCTTCGACTGGACGAGCCCGCCGCGGGGGTAGCGCGGCTCACCATCTCGAACCCGGAGCGTCGCGGCGCGCTCGACCACGAGCTGCTCGACGCGCTGGCGGAGCACGCCCGCACGCTCGACGCCCGCTGCCTGGTGATCCGCGGATCGGGCCGGGTCTTCTCGGCCGGCTACGACATCGGCAACCTCGAGGACGGCGCATTTCAGGAGACCGCGGCGCGGCTCGTCGCGCATCCCTTCCACGACGCCATCGAGGCGCTCGACGCCTACCGCTACCCGGTCGTCGCCGCGATCAACGGGCACGCCATCGGCGGGGGGCTCGAGCTGGCGCTCACCTGCGATATCCGGATCGCGGCGCGCGGGGCGGGCTTCGGCATGCCGCCCGCGAAGCTCGGTTTGATCTACTCGCACACCGGCCTGCTGAAGTTCATGCAGGCGTGCGGGCCCGCGAACACGGCCGAGCTCTTCTATGTCGGCCGCAACGTGGATGCCGAGCGCGCCGAGCGCATGGGCCTCGTGAACGAGGTGGTGGAGCCGGACGAGCTCGACGACCGCGCGCTCGAGCTGGCGGCGGAGATCGCCGCGAACGCCCCGCTGTCGCTCGCCGGCAACAAGCGCATCCTCCGCGCCCTCCGCGAGCACCCCCTGGCACCCGAGCTCGAGCGCGAGCTGATCGACCTGCGCGAGTCCTGCTTCCGCTCCGAGGACTTTCGCGAAGGCGTGCGCGCGTTCGCGGAGAAGCGCCGGCCGGTGTGGCGGGGACGGTAGGGCGGCGCCGGGCCCGCGGCGCGGCCCGGCCGGCCGGCCGGCGGAGACCTCTCCGGGAAAACCCAGCCGCTCGCGAGTAGGCTCCCATACGTGGACGCCTACCTGGCGATCGCCAGCCGGCGCGAGGTGCGGAGCTATTCGGACCGGCCGGTTCCGGAGGAGGTCCAACGACGGATCCTCGATGCCGGGCGAGTGTCCGGTAGCTCGGCGAACCGGCAACAGTGGCGCTTCGTCTGGGTGACCGACCGCGGGCTGCTCGACCGCCTCGCGGAGATGGTCTACGAGCCCGGCAACCTCCGGGGGTGCGCCTTCGCGGTCGCCATCGCCGTGTCGGGGAAGGGCCCCACGTCCCTCGACGCCGGCCGCGCGGGGCAGAACATGCTCCTCGCCGCGTGGAACGAGGGGGTCGGCGCGTGCCCGAACGGGATGCCGGACCGGCCGGCCGCCGGTGAGGTCCTCGGCCTGTCCGAGGAAGAGGTGCCGGCGATCGTGCTCACGTTCGGATATCCGGCGCGGCCGAGGCGCGACCCGGAGTCCCGATCCGCGGAAGAGTGGATCGCGGCCGCGAACAGGAAGCCGTTCGAGGAGGTCGTCGTGCGGCTCTGATCGCCGTTCGCGGCTCCGTCCGGGGCGCCGCCTACCGTGACGTCCAGTGCCGCCCCTCATCTCCCGTGACGAGGCGCTGCGACTGGGCGAGATCGAAGATCGCGCCGAGATCGAAGCCCTGGTAGAGCGCGCCTGGCGCGTGCGGCTCGACCGCTTCGGCGACTCCACGGACATGTGCTCGCTCGTGAACGCGAAGTCCGGCGGCTGCGCCGAGGACTGCGGATTCTGCGCGCAGTCGCGCTTCGCGGAGGCGGACACGCCCATGCACGCGATGATGAGCCCCGACCAGATCCTCGAGCACGCGCGCGCGGCCGAGGCGGCCGGGGCGCACCGATTCTGCATGGTCACCCAGGGGCAGGGCCTGTCCAAGCGCGACTTCGAGACCATCCTGGCCGGCGCCCGCCTCGTGGCCGAGCACACGAACCTGAAGCGCTGCGCGTCGATCGGGCACATGTCGGCGGCGCGTGCCCAGGCGCTCAAGCAGGCGGGCATCCAGCGCGTGCACCACAACGTGGAGACCGCCGAGAGCTACTACCCGGAGGTCTCCACCACCGTTCGCTACGAGGGCCGCCTGCGCACGATCGACGCCGTGCGAGACGCCGGGCTCGAGACCTGCGTCGGCGGCATCCTGAACCTCGGCGAGACGCGCGAGCAGCGCGTGGAGATGGCCTTCCAGCTCGCGGAGCTGGGTCCCACCTCGGTCCCGATCAACATGCTGAACCCCCGCCCCGGCACGAAGTTCGGCGACCGTGAGCTGATGGATCCGCTCGAGGCCGTCAAGTGGGTGGCGATCTTCCGGCTGATCCTGCCCGACGCGCTGTTCCGCCTGTGCGGCGGGCGCAACGAGAACCTGGGCGTGGGCGAGCTCCAGCAGCTGGCGGTCAGGGCCGGACTCAACGGCGTGATGATGGGCAACTTCCTGACCACGCTGGGGTCCGAGCCCGAGCAGGATCGCGAGATGTTCGAGGAGCTCGGCCTCAACGTGGCGCGCCAGCCGGACAACGGGGCGAATCCGCGACCCGACAACCGGTCCGGCTGGCTGTCGGGCGAAGCGCCGCGCACGCCCGTCGACGCGCTGATCGACAGCCGGTCCGAGGCCTCCTTCTGGGACCCCTCCACTCAGCTTCGCCACCGAAAGAAGTCCTCCGTCCCGCCCCGGCCCGACGGGTCGGCGAACGCCTACCCGGAGATCGTCCACGTGGAGCCGTCGTGAGCAGCGAGATCGAGGATCGACTGGCGGAGATAAGGAATCGCGGCCTGTATCGGCGCATGCGCTGCGTCTCGGGTCCGCAGGGCCCGCGCGTGCTGCTCGACGGCAAACCGGTCCTCCTGATGTGCTCGAACAACTACCTCGGGCTCGCCGACCACCCGCGGGTGCGCGAGGCGGCGGCCGAGGCGGCGATGCGATACGGAGCGGGGTCGGGCGCCTCGCGGCTCGTGTCCGGGAACATGACGATCCACCGCCGGCTCGAGGACCAGCTGGCGGGCTTCAAGGGCTCCGACGCCTGTCTTCTGTTCGGCTCCGGGTACCTCGCGAACGCCGGCGTGGTCTCTGCACTCGCGCGCGAGGGAGACGTCGTCTTCTCCGACGCCCTCAACCACGCCAGCATCGTCGACGGCTGCCGTCTCGCGCGCGCGGACACGTTCGTCTACGGTCACCTCGACGCCGACCACCTCGAGTGGGGACTGCGCCAAGCCGAGGGGCGCGGTTCTCTGATCGTCACGGACGGCGTCTTCTCGATGGACGGCGACGTGGCGCCGTTGACCGAGATCGTCGAGCTCGCCCAGCGCTACGACGCCCGGGTCATGGTGGACGAGGCACACGGCACCGGCGTGCTCGGCCCCGAGGGGAGGGGCGCCGTGGCCGCAGAGGGGCTCGAGGACGAGGTCGACCTGATCGTCGGGACGCTCGGCAAGGCGCTCGGCTCCTACGGGGCGTACGTCTGCTGCGACCAGCAGATGGCGAAGTACCTCGTGAACACCGCGCGCACGCTGATCTTCTCCACCGCGCTGCCGCCGCCCTCCGTTGCGGCGGCGATGGCGGCCCTCGAGCTGTTGCGCGAGCAGCCGCGGCGCGTCGAGAAGCTCGGGCGAAACGGCGCCGTGCTGCGCGAGGCGCTCCACGAGAGCGGGCTGGGCGTGCCCGGCGGCGACACCCCGATCGTGCCGCTGATCGTCGGCGATGCCGCCGACGCCGTCAGGGCCAGCGAGCGGGCGCTCGAGCGCGGGGTCTTCGCACAGGCGATCCGCCCGCCGACCGTCCCCGCCGGCAGCTCCCGCCTGCGGCTGGCTGTCATGGCGTCGCACACGAAGTCGGAATTGCGCGAGGCGGCCGACGTGCTGACCGCCGCCGTTCGGGACGGGGCGCGCGACGCCGCGGCCGCCGAGCCGCCGGAGCTGGAGCACGACGTCGGCCGCCCACGCGTCTTCGACGGCCTCCGCGACGCCGCGTAGTGCAGTTCTCCGAGCGGAGCGAACGCTAGCTTTGCGCGCCGGCCGTTTCGCCTGCCGCCGCCCGCCCGTCGTCCAGTGCGGGCGCGGCGGCCCGACCCGCGCCTTGCGTCCGTCGCGGCGGTGCTGGGCCGTGCGTCGCTGGCGCCTCGCGCTGCTGCGCCGGTAGACGTTGCATGCGTGGCGTCTTCGTCACCGGGACCGGCACCGAGATCGGCAAGACGATCGTTGCCGGCGCCGTGTGCGCCGCGCTCGCCGAGCGGGGCGAGCGGGTGGCGGCCTTCAAACCGGCGGTCACCGGACTGGACGAGCCCGCCGCTGAGTGGCCGCACGATCACGAGCTGCTGGCCGGCGCGGCGAGCGCGGGGCAGTCACCGGCCGAGGTGGCGCCGCACCGCTACGGTCCGCCGCTTTCGCCCCACCTCGCCGCGGAGCGGGCAGGCGATCCGATCGAGCCGGCCCAGCTGGTCGAGGCCGCGCGCGCGGTGGGCGGACGGGCGGACGCGCTGGTGTGCGAGGGCATAGGCGGGCTTCTCGTTCCGATCACACCCGGCTACCTAGTGCGCGATCTAGCGGTGGATCTCGGCCTGCCGGTGGTCGTTGCGGCCGCGACTGGGCTCGGCACCATCAACCACACGCTGCTCACCGTGGAGGCGGCGAGGTCGGCCGGTCTGACCGTGGCGGGGGTGGTCATGACCCCCTGGCCGGACCGGCCGACGCCGGTGGAGGCTTCGAACCGGGTGACGGTCGCTCGATTGGGGCGGGTCGCTGTCAGCGGACTTCCGCGGACCCACCCCGCCCGGCTGGCGGCAGCCGGGAGGTCGCTGCCGATCGGCGACTGGCTCGACGGTCGTCCCCGTCGTCTCGCACCGAAAGGGTGAACTCAACGACCCAGGACGCCGACGGCCTTTAAGCTCGGGTGGCATGGCCACCGAGGAATCGGCTCCGGCGCGGCAACCCGACGAGACGCCCGAGCTGCTGATCAAGCTCCGGGAGCGAAAGGCGCGCCACAAGCAGCGTCATCCCGTTCATCGGGCCGGCGTCGTGGCGCTCGGCTTCCTGATCGTGCTCGTTGGGATCGTTCTGTCGGGGCCCGGCGTCCCCGGCCCCGGCATCGCCGTGATCCTCGTCGGGCTGGGATTCCTCGCTCTCGAATTCGACCGCGCCGAGCGCCTTCTGGCGCGGGCGATCATCTGGGCGGACTTGGCCGCCATCCGTGCCGAGCAGACCAGCACGACCCAGCGGGTGATCGCCGCGCTCCTCGCCGCGGTGGCCGTCGCGGCCTTCGTCTTCGCGGCGATTCGCTGGGACATCCCGCTGCTGCCGATCGTCTAGCCGATCGTCTAAGCCGGAGCGTCCGCTCCCTTGCGCTCGCGCTCCATCTCGCGAAGCTCGACCCTGCGGATCTTCCCGGTCAGGGTCTTCGGCAGATCGTCCACGAACTCGATCTCGCGCGGGTAGGCGTAAGCCGAGTGGCGCTCGCGCACGTGGCTCTTGATCTCGTCGGCCAGCTCATCGGAACCCTGCCCGCCGCCGGTGAGCACGATGAACGCCTTGACGATGTCGCCGCGGCGCGGGTCGGGCGAGGCCACCGCCGCGGCCTCCTTCACCGCGGGGTGCTCCACGCAGGCGGACTCGACCTCGAAGGGGCCGATCCGATAGCCGGCGGAGATGATCACGTCGTCCGCTCGGCCGGCGTACCAGACGTAACCGTCGTCGTCGACGGTGGCGGCGTCCTTCGAGTGGAACCAGTCGCCCCCGAAGTCCTCCTCGGTCTCCTCGGGGCGGTTCCAGTAGCCGAGCGGATAGTGCGGGTTCGAGCGCGCCCGCAGGCAGATCTCGCCGCGCTCGCCGACGGGTAGCGGCTTCTCGTCCTCGTCGAGGACCGCCACGTCCCAGCCCGGCATCGGCAGGCCCATCGAGCCCTCGCGCACCTCGACGGTCGGGAAGTTCCCGCACAGCGGGTAGCTCTCCGTGAGCCCGTAGTAGTCGAGCACGGTCACTCCGAACTGCTCGCGGAACCAGCGGATCACCTCCGGGTTGAGCGGCTCGCCGGCCGAGCAGGTGATCCGGAGGCGCTCGAGCGGATAGCGCTTCCCGGCGTCCTCCACGCCCGTCATCGCACGCAGCGCCGTGGGCGTGGTGAACATGTTCTCGACGCCGTGCTTCGACAGGAAGCGAAGGTGCTCCTCGGGGTCGTAGCCGCCTTTGCGAGCCTGGACGAGTGCGACCGCGCCGTAGCGCCAGGGACCGAGCAGCGGGCAGATTCCCGCCGCCCAGGCCCACTCGCCAGAGCCGTGGAAGAGCTCGCCGTCGCGCACGTCGTGACAGAACTCGAACTCCTCGTGCCCGAGCAGGTAACGGTGGGCGTGGAGGATGCCCTTCGCCCTTCCGGTCGTGCCGGACGAGTAGTAGAGCTGGGCCGGGTCGTCGGCCGCGGTGTCCACCGTGTCGAAGTTGACCGGGGCGTCGGCCATCTCCTCGAACAGGCCCCCGTCCAGGACCATGACGGTCTCGGCCAGGCCGTCCGGAATCCGGTCCCGGTTGGCCGCGTCGGTGACCACGACCTTCGCCTGCGAGTCGTGAAGCCGATGCTCGATCCCCTCGTCCCCGTACAGGACCGACAGCGACAGCAGGATCGCGCCGGCGCGGTACGTCCCGATGAAGGCGGCGGCCGTCTCCGGCAGTGACGGCAGCAGGGTCGCCACCCGATCGCCCCGCTCGACACCGTGGGCGCGAAGCACGTTCGCGAAACGGCACGACAGGTCGTGCAACTCGCCGAAGCTGACGCGCCGCTCCTCGCCGCGCCAGTCCTCCCAGACCATCGCGAGGCGGTCGCGCTCGTGCTTGTCGCAGACGTCGCGGGCGATGTTGTAGCGCTCGGGCACCTCCCAGCGGTGACGCGCGCGCATCTCCTCGTATGTGCCGAGGGGGTATTTCCTGAATCTCATCCGCAGCCTCCTCTCGCCCTGAGGCTACCCGGGTCGAGGGAGGGTATGAGCGATCAGCGGCAGAACTCGGCCGCCGTTCCGAGCAGGGTCCGCGCGCACGCCTCTACGCTCGCCAGGTCCACCCACTCTTCCACCTCGTGAGCGCCCCCGCCGTCGGGGCCGAAGACGACCGTCGGGATGCCGGCCGCCTGCGTGAAGGCGGCGTCCATCCAGGCCGTATGCCCCACGGTCTCCGGCTCGCGTCCGATGACCGCCGCGGCCTGCTCGCGCACCGCGGCCACGATGGCCTCGTCCCCGCCGACCTCGAACGGCCGGCGCACGAGCGTTACCTCACCCTCGATCGCATCGCGGTCTCCGCCGTCCAGCAGCCGCTCCAGCTCTGCCGCGACCGTGTCGCCCGCCTCACCGGGCAGCGTGCGCCGCTCGACCTCGAGCACGCAGCGCTCCGGGTAGCTCGAGAGCTCCTGCCCGCCCTCGATTAGCGACGCGTGAACGGACGCTCGCCCCACGAGCGGATGAGCTCGACCCTCCAGGCTCCGGTCGAGCTCGGCCAGCCCGGTGAGCACCGGGCCCATGCGCGCGATCGCGTCGCTGCCGAGATCGGGCCGCGAGCCGTGAGCCGCGCGGCCGTGCGCGGTTATCCGCCACCACGCGAAGCCCTTGTGTGCGACACAGACGCTCAGGCCGGTGGGCTCGGTGACCACGCATGCGTCCGCTTCGAAGCGCTCCAACACGGCCTGGACGCCGACGCTCGAGTGCTCCTCGTCGCTGACCGCGCTGAGCACCACATCGCCCGGGAAACCTGCGCGAGCCGAAGCCGCCGTCGCGAGCATGCAGGCCGCAAGCCCACCCTTCATGTCGTAGGACCCGCGGCCATAGAGTCGTCCATCCCGCACCCGGGGCTCGTGCGGGGCGGCCATTCCGGCGACGCCGACCGTGTCGAGGTGGGCGTTCAGCATCAGCGAGCGGCCGCCGCCCTCACCGCGCGCCGCGGCGACCACGCTCGGTCGCCCGGACTGCGGCTCGACGATCTCCACCGCCAGACCGGCCTCCTCGGCCCAGCCCGCCACGAAGCGGGCGATCTCGGCCTCGCCGGCGCCGCCTTCGACGAGGGCGGGATTCACCGAGTCGATCGAGACCAGCTCGGCGAGCAGCGCCTCGACCTCGGCGGGGGTGTAGGGCAGGGCGGGGGCGTTCATCCCGGAAAGGAGAAGGCATCCTCTCAAACGGGCGGAGTGCGCTCCCGTGCCTACGCCCGCGCGGCCGCGAGCGCGGCCGGCACCTCCGTGCGCCCCAGGAGGGCGTCCGCGGCCAGTCGCGCGGTGGCCGGACCGGCCGAGATCCCCCACGGACCGTGCCCGGCGGCGATCCAGATCCCCTCCACGTCGCCAACGGGCCCGACCAGCGGCCGGCCGTCGAAGGACTGCGGGCGCGCGCAGGTCCGTGTGCGAGCGACGGCCGCGCCCGCGAGCGCGGGCACGAACCGCTCCCCCGCCTCGCGAAGCACACCCACCCAGACGTCGGGATCGGGCTCCTCCGCCAGGAACGTCGAGCCGACGGAGACCGCCCCGTCTCTCGCCACCAGGCTGAAGAGCGAGCCCGGACCGCCGGCGGCCACCTCCTCGACCCCCGCCTCCTCGAGGACGTGTCGCGGCGGGTCGACGAGCTCGACCTCGAGCACCACCCCCCACACCGGGACGATCGGGCGCCACACCCGGGTGGGATCGATCACCTCGGGCGCCCACGGGCCGGCCGCCACCAGGATCGAGCCCGCGGCGGAGTGCCCGTGTCCGGCTATAACGCCGCGCGTGCGACCTCCCCTCACCCACGGCCACGCAGCCCGCCCTTCGTGCAGCAGCGCTCCCGCCCGCCGGGCGCGCTCGGCGAACGCCCGCGTGGCCGCCGCCGGCCGAACGGGGTAGCCGGTCTCGAGGCGGCAGGCCCAGAGCCTGCTGCGGAGGCCCGGTTCGAGCTCGTGAAGGACGCGTCCGCCGAGCAGGGTCGGCTCCAGCTCCGGCCAGTCGCGCCCGATCTCGCCGGTGGCGGATTCGAGCGCCGCCCGCTCCCGCCCCAGCATCAGCACCCCGGTGGGCCGCTCGGGCATGTCGAAGCCCTCGAGGCCTCGATAGTGGCGGAGGGTCTCGACGTGCAGCTCGGTGAGCACAGGGTCGAAGGGGTGCTGGATCGAGCCAGAGTTGCGGCCGGACGCCGCCCCGGCCAGCCGGTCGCGCTCGAACAGCTCCACCCGCGCCCCCGCCTCCGCCAGGAAGGCCGCCGCCGCGCAGCCCACGATTCCTCCGCCGACGATCGCGACGTCGGGAAAGCCGGTCAGTCTTCGTCTCCCGCGGCGTAGTCCACGATCGACTTGTCGATCAGCCACTCCACCGGGGCCTTGTCGTCCGTGTAGACGTCGCCGCCTGGGAGCGGCGGCCCCAGGCGGCCGGCCGCGGCGAGCGCGGTTCCACGCAATGCCGCGGGCAGGCTCGGAACCGCTTCCCGCAGGCGCGCGGCCGACAGCGGTGATTCGCTCGCCACGATCAACGTGTTGGTGTCCTCGATCGGGTCGCGCAAGACGTTCGGGAAGACCTCCGCGATCGTGGCCGTCAGCACCTTCTCGAGGTCGTCCTGGTCCTCGGGATGGCCGGCGTTCACGATCAGCACGCCGCCCGTACGGAGGTGGTCCCGAACGCTCTCGAAGAACTCGACCGTCGTCAGGTAGAAGGGGATGTAGGGCTGTCGGTAGGCGTCGACCGAGATTACGTCGTAGCTGGCGTCGATCCGGCGCAGGAACGGCCGCGCGTCCTCGTGGTAGAGATGCAGGCGCGGGTTGTTCATGTCGAAGTAGCGGCGCCCGACGTCGGAGAGCTCGCCGTCGATCTCCACGCCGTCCACGCGAGTGCGCGGGAAGAACTCCTCGTAGGCGCGGGACGTCGTGCCCGCGGCGTTGCCGAGTATGGCCACCCGACGGGGCGGCTCCACCAGCGATGCGAACGGCAGCACGAGATGCCCGTCCCAGACGTCGCCCGTCAGAACCGACCTGGGATCGCGCACCCCGGGCCTCGGGTTGTCGCACTCCGCTTCGCAGACCGAGTGTTGCGCCTGCCCCTCGTTCAGCTCGAGCCGCCGGCTGCCGTCGTCCCGCTCAACAACGCGCGCGTACTGGTACTCGGTCTCCGCCTCGTGGATGACCCGCCCGTCTCCGTCGGTGTCGGCCTTGAGCGTGCCGACGGGAAGCGCGATGAGGGCCGCGATCGCCGCCGGCGCGAGCGCGTAGCGACGCACCGGCCGGAGTCCCCATACGGCGATGACGGAGATGGCGAGCGCGAAGATCAGGAATGTGCGACGCGTTCCAACGAGCGGTATGAAGAGCAGCGCCGAGGCGAGCGTCCCCAGCAGCGAGCCCGCGGTGGAGAGGGCGTAGAGCCGGCCGGCGACGGTCCCTGCCTCCTCGACCGTCGACACCGCCAGGCGGATCGCGTACGGCGACACCGCCCCGAGCAGTAGCACCGGCACGGCGACGAGCACGAGCACCGCCACCAGCGAGCCGACGAAAGCTCCCGCGGAGATCTCGTCGAGCGCGTCGACGGCGACGTCGAGCAGGGGATCGGCCGCGAACGGCACCAGCGCCAGGAGACCCGCGGCCGCGAGCGCCAGCAGGCAGAGCCCGCGCATGTGCGGGTTGCGGTCGGCCAGACGGCCGCCCAGCCAGTAGCCGACCGACAGCGCCACCAGCACGATCCCGATCGTGTTCGCCCAAACGACCGTGGACGCGCCGAAGTACGGGGCGAGCAGGCGGACGGCAGCGATCTCCGCGCCGAGCGAGCCCGTCCCCACGACGAAGACGAGCAGCGGTAGGGGCGGCATCAGAGCCGCAGGGTAGCTATGTGCTCCTACGGCACGGCGTGGCAGGGCGCCCCGCCGCACACATCCACCACTCGTCCGTTGCGCTTCAGGAACTCGGACTTCTGCACCCTCGCGGCGGGCGTCGCGCGCACGTTGTCGTGAGGGTTGTCGCCCGCGCGGTTCGGAGTGTTGGTGATCGGAGGCGCCGGCGTGCCCGAGTCCCACATCACGATCGCCGAGCCCTCGAACGGAAAGTCGTCGATCGGCCGGATCAGCTGGAAGCGGGTCCACGGCGAGCGGCCCGGATCGAGCACCGGCCGGTAGCTCCGTGCGCCGATCGTACGCGCCTCGACCTCGGCGGTGGTGTCTGAGACCAGGTGATCGCCAAAGGCCACGTGCAGCAGCACCTTGTGCTCTGGCGTGCCCGGCAACGGGTCGTCGGTGATGTGATGGGCGTACCCGTTCGCCTCGCCGCGGTCCCAGAGCAGCTGGACCAGGGCGAACGCCAGCTGCCGGGTGGACTCGTCGGGATAGGCGGGGTAGATCAGCTGCCCGTACAGGTCGATGGCGACGCTCCGCTGTAGCAGGGTCGAGAAGTTCATGCCTGGGACGCCGAGCACGGCGCGCTCGAAGTCGGGGGCGACCGCGGTCAACCCGCCGCCCATGATCGCGCCCTGGCTGTTGCCGTCGAAGAACAGGCGACGGGTATCGACCACGCTGCGCCCGTTCTTCTGGAAGGCGGGATGCGAGGACAGCCCCCGAGGATGGATCATCAGGCGGCCGAGCATCAGCTGGTTCAGGAAGCCCTGCTGCAACCGGTCGGCGACCGTGTTGAAGCGCGAGAAGTCGCCGATCGCGGAGATGACATTGGGGAGGTCATCGCTCGAGAAGCCGGCCCAGGCGGTGGCGCAGAACACGAAGTTGTGCTCGTTCGCCATCGAGCGCACGTTGTCGGCGTCCACCTCGCTCGTGCTGCCGAGGAGCCCGTGTCCATACAGCGCCGGCCGCGCCGCCGGCGGCTCGGCCGGATCGAGCGCCGAGCGCGGGATGCGGCAGGTAAACGCGACGGTGGTGGTGCCCCGCCGCTCCGGAAGACCGCGGCCGTCGAAGGTGAACTGCCCGCCGGGAGCGCAGCCGTTTGTCAGGTAGCACGGCACGGTGATCGTGCCCTCCACCCGGCGGGCGATGCGGTCGTCCTCGGCCGGCGGCGGATCGATGACGCTGTCGATGGTGAAGCTCGGCGCGTCGCCGGCGACCTTGAGATCGCGCAGGTTCCGGTCCCCCAATCCGCGGAACGCGGCGTCGCGGATGTGGAGCATCCGCCCGGCCAGGCTCCGCTCGCTCGCCACGGTGAAGTCCCAGGCCAGATAGGTGCCGCGGCGCGGAACGCCGGCCTTGCGCAGCGCCCGGAAGCCGCCGCGGCGGCGGAAGCCGCGGGATCCTCCGCGAGAGCGGCGGAGGGCGGCCCGGAAGCCGGTCTTCCGGCCGATCGGCTCCCCGCTGGCGGTCCTCAGGTTTCGCAGCACCGCGATGTAGCGCTCGCCCTCGCTGAAGTTCCTCGCCGGCCGGACGATGAGCATCCGGTTTGCGTCGGTGGTCGCGTTCGAGTCCAGCTCGGCCCACACCGGGTGGCGCTTGCCGGTGCGCGCGTTTATGACCACGACCGGCGACCGCTTGCGGAGGCTACGCGCGAGGTCGGCCAGCGAGGGCAGCCGGCTGCGCCGAAGCGCCTCCGGGTTGTCCAGCCCCGGGACCTTGACGATGAGCATCGACCCGGGACTGAAGCCGTCGGCCCGGTTCATGTCGGTCGGGTCGATCGGAACCCCGTCCTTGTTCCGCGGCATGCCGTCGCGGGGAAGCTTCAGCCGGCGGCCGGTGTCCGTGCTCTTGTCGCGCTCCGTAAGCGCGTCGTTCGGCCACGGAAGCAGGCTGGACTGAGCCTGGGCCGCGGCCGGGATCGCCACGACGGTGAGCGTTGCCGCGGCGAGCGCGGCCAGGATTCCCCTCCTCATCAGGCGGTCCATCCTATGCATGCCTTTCCGACCTCGCCACCGGTTACCGTCCGCGCGGTGGACCTCGTCGCCGCCGACCGCGCCCACCTCTGGCACCCGTTCACTCAGCAGCGGGGATGGACCGACGAGCCGCCGCTGGTCGTCGATCGAGCCGAGGGCACCTGGCTGATCGACGTCGAGGGGAAGCGCTACATCGACGGCGTCTCGTCGCTCTGGTGCAACGTGCACGGCCACCGCCACCCCCGAATCGACGCCGCCGTGAGCGCCCAGCTCGACCGCGTGGCGCACTCCACGATGCTCGGCCTGACGCACCGGCCGGCGATCGAGCTGGCGCGGCGCCTCGTGGACCTCGCCCCGCCCGGTCTCACCCGCGTCTTCTATTCGGATTCGGGCTCGAGCGCCGCCGAGATCGCGCTCAAGATGGCGTTCCAGTTCTGGAAGCAGCGCGGCGAGGAGCGCACGCGCTTCGTCGCGCTGCGGATGGCCTATCACGGCGACACGATCGGCTCGGTCTCGGTGGGTGGGATCGAGCTGTTCCACTCGCTCTACCGGCCGCTGTTGTTCGACACGCTCAAGGCCGAGCCCGGCGATGTGGGCGAGATGGAGCGGCTGCTTCGCCGCCATCGGGGCGAGGTGGCGGCGGTGATCATGGAGCCCCTCGTGCAGGGCGCCGCCGGAATGCTCGTCCACCCCGAGGGCTATCTGCGGGCGGTGCGCGAGCTGTGCGACCGCCACGACGTGCTGCTCATCCTCGACGAGGTCGCGACCGGCTTCGGCCGCACCGGGCGCATGTTCGCGTGTGAGCACGAGGACGTCTCGCCCGACCTGCTCTGCCTCGCGAAGGGCCTGACCGGGGGGTACCTTCCGCTCGCCGCGACCCTCACGAGCGAGCGGATCTACGAGGGCTTTCTCGGCGAGTTCGAGGACTTCCGCACCTTCTTCCACGGCCACACCTACACGGGCAACCCGCTCGCATGCGCCGCCGCGCTCGCCACGCTCGACGTCTTCCGCGAGGAGCGCACCCTCGAACGCCTCGCGCCGAAGATCGAGCTGCTGGCCGGGCTGCTGAAGCCGCTGGCAACCCATCCCTCGGTGCGTGAGGTGCGCCGATGCGGCTTCATGGTCGGTATCGAGCTCGACCTGTTCCCGCCGGCGCTGCGGATGGGCCATCGCGTGACGCTCGAGGCTCGCCGCCGCGGCGCGATCATTCGCCCGCTCGGCGACGTGGTCGTCCTGATGCCCCCCCTGGCGATCTCGGAGGAGGACCTCCGGCGGCTCGTGGCGATCACCGCCGAGGCGATCGAGGCCGCCACGGCCGCGGCGGCGGTCCGCGCCGCCGCCTAGCCTTCCGCAGGTCTCGGCCGCTCAACGCAGGTCTCGGCCTCATGTGTAGCGGACGTCCACGTGGCCGTACACGACGTAGCGGATGCCTGCCGTGTTGCTCGTCAAGATCTCGAACTCGTGCCGGCCGGTGCCGCCGCTGCCAGGGGACTGGTCGCTGCCCGGCACGGGGGCGTCGAGGTCGATCACCTTGCGCACCGTTACCCAGGTCCTCTTGTTGCACCACTCGTCCCTCTTGCCGGCGTCAGGGCTCCAGAGCCCGATGCCCCCCTGGTCCGAGCAGGTGGGGTTGTTGTCTCGCTCCTGCGCCTGGACGGCGAGGTTGAGGCCGCGCGAGTGCGGGGCGAGGTCGACGCGACCGTCGTTCGGGAACTCGAGCCAGTTGCCCGACGCGACCTTGCGCTCACGGAGGCGCAGGTGAGACTGGTACTTCTGGTTCACCTCGGTGACGAAGCCCAGCTCGCCGCGGTTGCCGCCCTTGTCGCCGTCGTAATAGACGCGGATCCCTCGCAGGACGAGCTTCGCGCGCCGCGACTTGGTCCGGAAGATGCCGTGACGGTAGGAGATGTGGCCGGCGGCATCGGTGGCCTTGAGGATGACGTGGTAATTCGTCCCCGGCATGAGCCGGTCGAGCGCGCCGGTCGAATGGGTCGCGAATCCGGACGTCGTGGTGGTGTCCTCGGGTGTGCCGAAGAACGGCGTGCCAGCGATGGTGCCCGGCGCATCGTTGTCGGCACTGATCGACAGCTTGGCCGGCACGGTCGTGTCGACCGTCAGGCCCGCTCCGGTCGCCTCCGGCTCGAGCTTCACATTCGATATGCACTGCGCCGAGCAGTCGACGCCCGACTGCCCGTCGACCGGGCCCCCCGGCAGCGCGGTCTCGACGGCCCGCGTGAGGAAGTACGTGGTGCGCCGCTCGGTCCGCGATGTCGCATCCGTCGCGGTCACCGTCACCTTGTAGAGCGTGTCCGGCTTGAGGCCGCTTACGTGGCCCGCCCAGCTGGTGCGCCCGGGCGGGCTCTGGGTCGAGTCGAGCCAGGACCCCTCGGGCGCGAGTAGCGTCGATACGCCTACGAAGATCCGCGCCGGGGTGTCGGTGCGGACGGTCACGCCGAACGCGCTCGTGTGCGGCTCGATCAGCGCGCTCGTGATGCAGCTCACTGCGCAGCTGGGCCCGGTGGTGAAGTCGCCGGCGGCGGGGCTCGCGGCAGCCGTCGCCGGCAGGACGAGGGTCGCAGCAAGGATGGCCGCGGCGAAGAGGGTGGTTACGGTGGCTCGCATGGGGAGCTCCTCCTTGAATGGTGTGCGTGCTCACCCGTGCAACCGGCGTCCGGCCGCGGACTTACGGCGACTGCGTCGGGAACGCCTTCGGGCGGAAGTGAGACGCCGGTGAGCTAGTTAGCCGTCGTACGGCTCGAAGTCCTGCTTGCGCGCCCCGCAAACAGGGCAGAACCAGTCATCCGGGATGTCCTCGTAGGGGGTCCCGGGCGCGATGCCCCCGTCGGGGTCGCCCTCGGCGGGGTCGTAGATGAACCCGCACGAGGTGCAGATGTAGAGCTCGCTGGTGGCTGCCTCGCTCACGAGGCGGGGAGACTATCGTCGGCGCGGATACGCTGGCGCGGTGCGGTTCAACGCCCCGCCGCCAGGTGAGGAATTCAATCGCGGTGAGGTCAGCGAGGCGCGTCCGGCGGCCTCGCTGATCCTCCTGCGCGACTCGGCGAACGGTCCCGAGGTCCTGCTCGTGAAGCGCAACCCGGAGCAGCGGTTCATGGGCGGGGTGTGGGTGTTCCCGGGGGGCGCGGTTCACGCCGATGACGCCGACCATGCTCGCGCCGCGGTGCGCGAGCTCGAGGAGGAGGCGGGGATCGCGCTTCCCGCCGACGCGCGCCTGGTCCCCTTCTCACGCTGGATCACGCCGGCCGAGGTCAAGGTGCGGTTCGACACCTGGTTCTTCGCCGCGCGCGCGCCGGACGGCGCGCGCGCCACGCCGGACGGGGGCGAGTGCGTCGACGCCCGCTGGCTGCGGCCCCGGGACGCCCTGACCGCCTGCGAGCGTGACGAGCTGCTGCTCGTCTTCCCGACCATCAAGCAGCTCGAGCAGCTGAGGCAGTCCGGCTCCGTGGCCGACGCCCTCGAGGCCGCCGCTGCCCGTCCCGTCGAGCCGATCCAGCCGCGGGTGGTTGTGCGCGAGGGGGTGGCCGAGGTCGTGCTGCCGGGCGAGCCCGGATACGACGACGCGTGATGCGCCGCGCCGCAACCCCCGCGCGCCCTGGTTGTTCACCTCGACGTGAGGCGCATCGCTTCCACAGCAGTCGCGGCCATCGCGTTCCTGTCCCTGCTCGCTGCCATCGCGACCGCGGAAACGATGATCGGCTCCGATGCGGATGATCAGCTCCTGGGCACGCCGAACCCGGACCAGATCTACGGCGAGGCGGGCAACGACCTGGTGACGGGAGAGGGCTCGAACGACTATCTCGAGGCCGGCCCCGGCAACGACGAGGTGGCCGGCGGCGACGGCCTGGAGCTCGTGATCGGCGGCACGGGCGATGACCGGATCGACGGAGGGGCCGAGGGCGACGTGATCTACGCGGGCGCCGACGAGGACGTGGTGCTCGGTGGCCAGGGCGCGGACACCATCTTCGGCCAGGCCGACAGCGACCAGCTCTTCGGCGGCGCCGGCGGCGATCGGATCTACGCGAGCCTCGGCTCAGACTACGTCGAGGCCGGCTCGGGCCCCGACCGGGTGAGCTCCGACGAGGGCGACGTGACGATCTCGGCCGGCGCCGGTGACGACGTCGTCACCGCCACTGGAGGCGCCATCGAGGTCCAGGGAGGTGTCGGCGATGACCGCATTCGCACGGGCGACGCCGGCGACCAGGTGACCGGCGGAGGCGGCCGTGATGGCATCGCCGCCGGCGCTGGAGACGACGTGGTGCGAGCACGTGACGGGCAGCGCGATCGGGTCGAGTGCGGCGCGGGCGCCGGAGACGTCGTGGAGGCCGACCCCTTCGACGTGGTCGCCGGCTGCGAGGACGTGGTCGGCCCGCCCGGCCGCTCGCGCAGCCTCGCCGCATCAGGTAGAACCGCAACATGGCGCGCGACGGCCTGAACGTCGCGGTCACCGGGCCAACCGGCGATCTCGGCATCGCCATCGTGAACGCGCTCGAGCGGTCACGGTCGGTCGCGCGGATCGAGGGCATGGCCCGCCGCGAGTTCGATCCCGACGAGCGCGGCTGGAAGAAGACCCGATACCGGCAGGGGGACGTCACAGACGGCGAGAGCGTCCGTGATCTGGTCAACGGCGCGGACGTCGTCGTGCATCTGGCGTTCGCGATCCTCACGGCGAGCGACGCGACCCGCGAGCTGAACGTGGCCGGGTCGCGGCGGGTCTTCGAGGAGGCGGCAAAAGCCGGAGTGGAGCGCATCTGCTACGCCTCGAGCGTCGCCGCCTACGGCTTCCACGACGACAATCCCGACTGGCTGACCGAGGAGGTTCCGCCGCGCGGCTCGCCCGAGCATCCCTACTCGGCGCAGAAGGCGGAGGTCGAGCGTGTCCTGGCGGACACCCTGCTCAGGCGCAGGCGCACGGTGGCCTACGCCTTCCGACCCTGCATCGTCGCCGGACCCGGGGCGCGCACGATGCTCCAGGAGATCCCGTACTACCGGCTGAGCCAGGCGATGCCCGAGCGGGTGGCGCGCCTACTCGGCTCGATGCCGTCCCTGAAGCCCGTGATCCCGAACCCCGGCACTCCGTTCCAGCTCGTGCACGAGGATGACGTGGCGCGCGCCTTCGTGGCCGGCGTCCGCGGACTCGGCGAGCCCGGGCCGTACAACCTCGCCGGGGGAGGCGTGCTCACGCTCGCCGACGTCGCCGAAGCGCTCGGCTGGTACTCGGTTCCGGTGCCGAAGCCGGTCGTGGACGCCACGGCCGAGGTTGTGACCCGGCTGCCGCTCGTCCCCGAGTCGGTGGCCTGGATCCACGCGGTAAAGAAGCCGGTGCTGATGAAGACCGACCGCGCCCGCAAGCTGCTGCGCTGGCGCCCACGCCACACCGCGAGGGCGACGCTGCAGGCGATGGTGGCGGCACACCGAGCGGAGCCGCCGACCCGTTAGAGAGCCCGGCGGTAGAGCGCCGCGTAGTCTTCCTCGCCCGCCTCGCGCGGGTTGAGGAGCGTGGTCCCGTCGCCCATCGCGCCCTCGACGAGTTGCGGGATGCCCGCCTCCGGCACGCCGACCTCGGACAGCCGGGTGGGCAGTCCGAGCCGCGCGACCAGCTCCGTGACGTGCTCGGCGAGCGCCTCGCCCACACCCGGCCCCGACTGCAACCCGAGCACCTCGGCGATGTCGCCATAGCGGTCGGCGATGTCCGGCCCTCCCTCGGCGTTGAAGCGAATCACGTGCGGAAGGTTGATGGCGTTTGCCACGCCGTGCGGCACGCCGAAGATCGCCCCGGTCGGGTGCGACATGGCGTGCACCGAGCCGAGCTCGATCGTGATCGCGAGGTTGGCGGCGATCAGCATGTTGCCGCGAGCGTCCTCGTCCTCGGGCGTCCCGACGGCGCGCTCGAGGTTGTCGCGAATCAGGCGCAGGGCCTGGAGCGAGCGGGCGTCCTGGTGGGGATTCCACAGGGCCGAGACGTAGCCCTCGATCGCGTGGGTCAGCGCGTCCATGCCCGTGGCGGCCGCGACCCGCGCCGGCAGCGTGCGCGTGCTCTCCGGGTCGAGGATCGCGAGCCGCGGGAACAGCGGGAAGTCCGCGATCTCGAGCTTCACCTGCGCTTCGGGATCCCTGATCACAGCCCCCATCGACGCTTCGCTGCCGGTGCCGGCGGTGGTGGGCACGCAGGCGAGCGGCGCGATGTCGAGCGGCCGGCCCATGCCGTCGTTTCCGCGCGGCATGAGGTAGAAGCCCTCCTGCTCGCGCGCGCTGCCCCCGTGGGTGAAGACCGCGTCCGCAACCTTGGTCGTGTCCATCACGGAGCCGCCGCCGACCGCAAGGAAGGAGTCCGCCCCCGCCCCCTTGGCGGCGGCGGCGCAGCGATCGACCACGTCGGTAGAGGAGTCCTGCGGGACGGAGTCGAAGACGCCGGCCACCTCGAGGCCGCCCTCTCGGAGGCCGGCCTCCACCCGTTCCACCAGCCCCGTGCCGCGGACCCCCTCGTCGGTCACCACGAAGACGCGCCCCGCGCCCTCCTTCGCGAACTCGAAGCCGGTCGAGCCGAGCAGGTCGCGGCCCGCGATCACCCTCGTGGGCGCGACGTGCTGGTAGAAGTCCCTCAAGCCGCCTCGAGCAGATCCCCGCGCCCGGCGTCCGCGAGCAGCTTGCGATAGCGCGGGAAGACGGGCTTCACGAGCGGGACAAGCTTGAGGATCTTGGCGACCGGGCCCTTCGCCTTCATCTGGCCGCGGGCGAGCGCGACGGTGACGTTCACGTTGCCGAGCCAGAACCGGTGGGCCGTATCGGCGTCCATCGACATGACGACCTCGGGTTCCAGGGTCGTCTCTCCGAAGTCCACCTGGCCGCCCTGGCCGTCCAGCAGCTTGACCGTGATCTGCGAGTCCGGATCGCGGTACCGGTACTGCACGATCGTGTTCGCATTGCGGAACTTCGGTGCGAGCTCCTCGTCCTCGGACAGCTCCTCGAAGAGCTTCCCGATGTACGCGTACACCTCGTCCGCGTCCTTGAAGTACGCCAAGTTCGATCTCCTCGACTCCGATTTCTGCTTCCAGCCTACGCATCCGCCGGCTGGCGCGGCCTCACGAGCAACGTCTGAGCGGCCCGCCCTATTCGCCCGCGTTCGTCCCAGAGGGCCGTATCCGTTAGGCCAATTCCGTCCACATGGGTCCTCGCGTCGAGGCATACCCACTCGCCGGCCGGCATGCGCAGCAGGTGAACGCTGAGGTCGGTGTTGATGAAGAGGAAGCGGTCGTAGTCGAGAGCGGCGCTCACCCCGTTGCCCGAGTCCGCCGCCACCAGTACCCGCTGTAGCGGCGACGGTTCCTCGCCGGCGACGAGCGGCACCCGCATCCGCATCCATACGGTCGCCGGGCCGAGCTCCAGGAACGCGCCGCGGACGAAGAGCCACTCCATCGCGGTGTGGTAGCCCACGTCCTGGCGGGTGGAAAAGAAGTCGCGTGTCTCCCCGTGATCGGGCCCGGGCGGCGCGGGGTCCGACTCCGGACTGACGCCGACCTCGCCGGCGCGCACGCGCCAGGCACTCGCGCGCATCGCCTCCCCCTCCGGTCCGCTCAGCGACGCCTCGAGCAGCTCCACGCTTCGCCCGGGGCGCACGATCCGCGCCCGGGTCTCCAGCGGGGCGAGGGGCACCGGTCCCAGGATCTCGAACGTGATCCGCCCAACCTGCATGCCGTCGCGGGGCTGACAACGCTCGACCGCCCGGCCGAGCAGGGCGGCCGGGGGCCCGGCGTGCTGGGCGTCGGGGTCCCACGGCCCGCGCGTCAGCTCGCTCGGCACCAGCCGATCGCCGTCCTGTTCGTAGAACGCGCCGGGCATGGCGGCCCATCCTACGGCCGAGTAGCCTCCCGGCCGCCATGCAGGCCGTGACCTTCCAGGCGCCGGGCGAGGTCCGGATCGAGGAGCGACCGGAGCCGGAGGTCTTGGCGCGCGACGACGCGGTCGTGCGGGTCGAGGCGACCGGCGTCTGCGGCTCGGACCTGCATATCTACCACGGGCGCGTCGTGATCGAACCGGGGTTCACGCTCGGGCACGAGTTCGTCGGGACTGTGGTGGCGGCCGGCGACGGGGTGACCGACGTGGCCGAGGGTGACCGCGTGCTGGGCTGCTACTGCACCGCCTGCGGCAACTGCTTCTTCTGCCGCCGCGGCGACTTCCACCAGTGCGACGAGGGACGCGTGTTCGGGCACGGCAAGACCCTCGGCTCGCTGCAGGGAGCCCAGGCCGAGCGGGTGCTGGTGCCGCACGCGAACCTGACGCTGCGGCGCGTGCCGGAGGGCATGCCGGACGACACAGCGCTGTTCGCGGGCGACGTGATGGGCACCGGCTGGCACGCCGTGGACCAGGCCGGGATCCGGCCCGGCGACAGCGCCGCCGTGCTGGGGCTTGGCCCGGTCGGCCTCTGTGCCGTGCAGGCCGCGAGGGCGGCGGGCGCGGCACTCGTGATCGCAATCGACTCGGTGGAGGACCGTTTGGGGGTCGCCGCCGACCTCGGCGCCGAGGTCGTGCACCTGACGGAGGGCGACCCCAGCGCCGCAGTCAAGCGTGCAACCGACGGCCGCGGGGTGGACGCGGCGATAGACGCCGTCGGGCACGCCGACGCTCTCGAGCTGGCTTGCCGCCTCGCGCGGAAGGCGGGCACCGTGGTCGCGATCGGCGTGTACGCCGAGCGGATTCATGTGCACATGGGCATCGTCTGGATCAAGGCGCTTACCCTGCGCACCGGCCAGGCGAACGTGATCGGCCACGTCGACCGGGTGCTCGCGATGATGGCGAGCGGCGTTCTGGATCCCAGGCCGCTCGTCACACACCACATGAAGCTCGCCGACGCGTCGGAGGCGTACGCCGTCTACGACCGCCGCGAGGCGCTGAAGATCGTGATGACGCCGTGAGCGTGGAGGCCCTGCCCGCCGCCCTGTCCGACGCCGCCCGCTCGTTCGCGGCGGGGCCGCACCGCCTCGTTATCGGCGGCGAGCGGCCCGAGGCGGCCGACGGGCGCACGTTCGAGACCCTCGATCCCGCCACGGGGCGGACGATCGCCGCGGTCCCGTACGCCGGTGCGGCGGACGTGGACAGGGCCGTGCGCGCCGCCCGCGAAGCGTTCGACGACGGCCGCTGGAGCGGCATCTCGGCCGCCCGGCGAACCCGCGCGATGCTCGCCCTGGCCGACGCGATCGAGTCGCACGCCGACGAGCTGGCCGAGCTCGAGGCACTCGACAACGGCAAGCCGCTGAAGCTGGCGAAGCGCGTGGACGTTCCCCTCACCGTCGAGCACCTGCGCTACTTCGCGGGCTGGCCCACCAAGATCTCCGGCGAGACGCTGCCGGTCGCCCAGCCCGACATGCACTGCTACACGCGCAGGGAGCCCGTGGGCGTCTGCGGGCAGATCATCCCCTGGAACTTCCCCCTGTTGATGGCGGCCTGGAAGGTCGCACCCGCGCTGGCGGCGGGCTGCACGACCGTGCTGAAGCCCGCCGAGCAGACGCCGCTCACGGCCCTGCGCCTTGGCGAGCTCGCGCTCGAGGCGGGCCTGCCCGAGGGCGTCCTGAACGTGATAACCGGCGACGGCGAGACGGGTGCCGCGCTGGTCGACCATCCGGACGTCGACAAGCTCGCGTTCACGGGCTCCACCGCCGTCGGCCGCGAGATCGGCGCCAAGGCGGGCCGGGCGCTGAAGCGCGTGACGCTGGAGCTCGGCGGCAAGTCGCCCAACATCATCCTCCCCGACGCCGACCTCGAGGTCGCGATCAAGGGCGCCTACCAGGCCATCTACTACAACGCCGGTCAGAACTGCAACGCCGGCTCGCGGCTGTTCGTGCACCGCGACCAGTACGACGACGTGGTTGGGGGACTCGTCGAGGCGGCCGGTCGTGCGCGCCTCGGGCCGGGCCTCGATCCAGACACGCGGCTCGGCCCGCTCATCTCCGCCGAGCAGGAGGAGCGCGTGCTCGGCTACATCGAGGCCGGCAAGGCCGAGGGCGCGGAGCTCGTCACGGGCGGCAAGAAGCACGGCGAGGACGGCTGGTTCGTCGAGCCAACCCTGTTCAGCGCCACTCGCGACGACCTCACGATCGCGCGCGAGGAGATCTTCGGCCCCGTGCTGGTGGCGCTGCCGTACGACTCGATCGAGGAGGTGGCCGAGCGCGCGAACGACACGGAGTACGGCCTGGCCGCCGGCGTCTGGACCCGCGACCTCTCGAACGCCCACCGGCTCGCCGCGCTGCTGCGCGCCGGCGACGTCTGGGTGAACACCTGGAGCGCCGGCGACCCGGCAGCCCCGTTCGGCGGGTTCAAGTCCTCCGGCGTCGGGCGCGAGCACGGCCGCCTGGGGCTCGAGGCCTACCTCGAGAACAAGACCGTCTGGGTGAACCTGGCCTGAGCCGCCTAGCCCCGTACACGCTCGAACCGGTCCGGCCGGAACGTGTCGAGCCCAAGGTCCGTGGGCTCGCCGCAAATCGCCTGCGCTATCAGCCGGCCCGTGATCGGTCCGTGGGCCACGCCGGCGCCTTCGTGGCCGGTGGCGATCCACAGTCCGTCCGCCGCGGCTGAGGGGCCGATCGCCGGCAGGCCGCCCGGCAGCCAGGGCCGGAGGCCCGCCCAGGCGCTCTCGACCCTGAGGTCGCGAACGCCAGGGACAAGCCCCGCGGCCGCGCGCAGAAGCGCATCGCTCACGTGCGGATCCACCGAGAGGTCGAAGCCGCGCCGCTCGCGGCTCGACCCCACCAGCACGTGCCCGTCGAGCGTGGTCTCGACCACCGTGCTCACGTGGAGCCCGGCGCCCGTGCTCGAGACGGCGGCCATGTAGCCGCCGTCGATCACCTTGCAACGAAGGAATTCGGGCCGGTGCTCCAGTCGCAGGAGCTGGCCCTTGCGCGGCTCGACCGGCAGCTCGAGTCCGGCGCTGCGGGCGAGCGGCGCACTCCAGGCGCCCGCGGCGAGCACGACCGCGGTCGCCGCGACGCGGCCCTCGGCCGTCTCGAGCCCCTCGACGCGGCCGGCGCGCACGACGATCGCGTCGACCCTCCGCCCCGTCTCGACGGCCGCGCCAAGCCGCTCCGCCTCACGCGCGAGGGCGCGCGTGATCGCGCGTGGCGCGCATTGAAGGTCGTGCGGGAACCACGACGCGCCCAGCAGCTCGCTGCGCAGCTCCGGCTCCGCCTCGCGAACCTCTGCGGGCGTCACCAGCGAGCATTCCACGCCCGTGGCCCGGACGCCCTCGAGCCGCTCGGGCTCGGCCGCCCAGCCGTCCTCATCCGCGTGTACCACGAGCGCGCCCTTGCGCCGGATGCCCGCCTCCTCCCCGAGAAGCTCCTCGATCTCGTCGTAGAGCGCCAGCCCGGCCCGCGCCAACGCGAGCTCGGCCCCGGGCTCCTTGTCCGAGCACAGCACGTTCCCCTCACCCAGCCCGGTAGTCCCACAGGAGACCTCGCCGCGGTCGATCAAACAGACCCGCAGCCCGCGCCGGGCCAGCTCCCAGGCACACGCGCAGCCGACGATGCCGGCCCCGACGACCGCCACGTCGTAAGGCTTCAGAGCGCGAATCCCGCCGGGAACGGGTCCTCCGGGTCGAGTACGTACTGGCCCATCCCGGTGATCCAGGCCCGGCCCGTGATCTCCGGCACCACCGCCGGAAGGCCTCCGACCTCGGTCTCCTCCACGATCCGGCCGCTGAAGCGGGTGCCGATCACGGACTCGTTCACGAACACGTCGCCCACCTCCAGGTCGCCGCGCGCGTGGAGCGCCGCCAGCTTGGCGGAGGTGCCGGTGCCGCACGGGGAGCGGTCGAGCCAGCCGGGGTGGATCGAGGTCGCGCTCCGCTGCGAGCGCGGGCCGTCGGCCCCTGGAGCGGTGAAGATGACGTGCTTGCAGCCCACGATCCGCTCGTCCTCGGGGTGCACCGGCCGGTCCGTCGCGTTGACGGCCTCCATCACCGCCAGGCCGCGCTCGATCAGCTCGTCGGCGCGGGCAGGGTCGACCGCGAGTCCCGCCGATTCCGCGGGCACTATCGCGTAGAAGTTGCCGCCGAAGGCCATGTCGTAGCTGAGCCTCTGCCCGCCGAGCTGGATCGTACGGTCGCGTCCCAGGAGGAACGAGGGGACGTTGCGGAGCGAGACCGAGCGCGCCCGGCCGTCCGCCACCGCTACGCGGGCCTCGACCAGACCGGCAGGCGTGTCGAGCCGCACGACTGTCTGGGGCTCCCGCACCTCGACCATGCCGGTCTCGACGAGCACGGTCGCCACGCCGATCGTGCCGTGACCGCACATCGGGAGGCAGCCCGACACTTCGATGAAGACGACGCCCCAGTCGGCGTCGTCGCGAAGCGGCGGCTGGAGAATCGCGCCGGACATCGCCCCGTGGCCGCGCGGCTCGCGCATCAGGAGCAGGCGCAGGCCGTCGAGATGCCGCTCGAAGTGGAGCTTCCGCTCGAGCATGGTCGAGCCTGGAATCGGGCCGACCCCGCCGGTGATCACCCGCGTGGGCATCCCCTCCGTATGGGAGTCGACCGCGGCGAAGACGCGGCTCGCGATCACCCGGCGACCTCGACCCCGAGCGCCCGGACCGCTCGCTCCACCTGGCGGCGCTCGTCCTCGGTGAGCGGGAGGCGCGGCGGCCGGCAGGAGCCGCCGGCCCGGCCGACCAGGTCCATCGCCGCCTTGAAGAACTGAACGAGCTTGGGGTGCATGTCGAGGCGGGCGAGCGGGAGGATGCGGGCGTACACGGCGCGTGCCTCGTCGAGCCGCCCCTCGCGGCAGAGCCGGAAGAGCTCGACGCAATCCCGCGGGGCCACGTTCGCCACCCCGGCGATCCAGCCGGTGGCGCCGGCGCAGAAGCCCTCGAGCGCCCAGTCGTCGCCGCCCACCAGCACCTCGAGAGTGGGAGCCGCGTTCAGGATCTCCGCGATTCGCCGAGCGTCGCCGGAGCACTCCTTGACGGCCACGACGCCCTCGATGGCCCCCAGCCGCGCGATCAGCCCGGGCCGCATGTCCGTCCCGCTCGCCTTGGGGTTGTTGTAGAGCATGATCGGCAGCTCGGTCGCCTCGGCCACGCTCCGGTAGAAGGCCTCGATCTCGCGCTCGTCGCCCTCGTAGCCGAGCGGCGGGAGCAGCATCAGGGAGCTCGCGCCGGCCGCCGCGGCGTCGGCGCCGTAGCCGATCGACGCGGCGGGTGTCGCGCTGGAGACGCCGGCGGTCACCGGCACGCCCCCGTCGGCCGCGGCGGCCAGCGTCTCGATGACGAGCCGTCGCTCGGAGGCGCTGAGGCTCTGGGCCTCGCCCATGGTTCCGGTCCCCACGAGCCCGGCGGCGCCCTCCTCGATCAACCACTCGGCAGTGCCGGCCATCGCGGCGGTGTCGACGCTCCCGTCCTCGTCGAACGGGGTGACGACGGCGGGGATCACTCCTTCGAAGCGCATGAAGGGCCTCCTTGGTAGGGCCCCGTAGCTTCGCAAGTCAGCGGCGGCCGATGCGGTAGACCGGGCCGCTGAGCGAGACGGCGTAGACGCGCCCGCGCCCATCCTCGCCGAAGGAGGCCAGGTCCGGGACGCTCAGCCGCGTGGTTCGAGTGGGCGCCCTGCCGCGCCGGAGCCGAGCCAGGCGGATGGTCGGCTCGCAGAAGTCGCCGTAGACGTAGCGGCCGTACCAGCCGCGCCCGAGCGAGCGGTCGCGGATCACGTAGCCGCCGATGATCGAGCAGAGGCCCTCGCCCTGCGAGTGGTCGATCACCGGCGGGATATGACCCCGCGCGCTGCCCGCGTTGTACGGGTTCCTCCCCTCGAAGGTGCTCCAGCCGAAGTTGTAGCCGCCGCGCGGCGCGTCGCCGGCCCCGCCCCCGTTCGGGACGAAGTCGATCTCCTCGATCTCGGCCTCCCCCACATCCCCGACCGTGATGTCACCGCCGGCGCGGTCAAACGAGAAGCGGTATGGGTTGCGCAGCCCGTAGGCGAAGATCTCTGGCCGCGCGCCCGCGCGGCCACGGAAGGGGTTGTCGGCCGGGACCGAGTAGCCACCCTGCGGGCGGGGCGAGATCCGAATCATCTTTCCGAGGAGCTGGCCCAGGTTCTGGGCGTTCCGGTCCGGGTCGCCGCCACCGCCGCCGTCGCCGAATGCGGCGTAGAGCCTGCCGTCGGGGCCGAACTGGATCTGACCGCCCTTGTGATTGAACCGCTGGTGGGGCACGCTGATGATGTTCCGCCGCGACTCGGGCAGGGCGCGGTCGGGCGTGCTCTCCGAGCGCAGGAAGCTGTCGATCGTGGGGAAGCCCTGGCTGTCCGTGTAGTAGACGTAGAACCGGCGCGAGCTCTCGTAGTCGGGAGCGAAGGCCATCGACAGCAGCCCGCTCTCGCCCCCGGTCGTCACGAGGTCGCTCATGTCGAGGAAGGGCTCGGCGAGCACCCGCCGTCCGACGACGACCCGGATTCTCCCTCCACGCTCGACCACGAAGCGGCGCCGACGCTCGCCGCGCGGCGCCGCGAGGTAGGTGGGCTCGTCGAACCGACCGAGGAGGAGCAACCGAACGGGCCGCCGCGCGGCCGCCGAGCCGTCCCCACTGCCGCCCTCCGGCGGCGCCTCCGCCGCCCGCTGCTCGGCCGCGGTCCGCTGGGTCGCGCCGCTCGAGGCATCGCCGTCCTCGTCCAACGAGCAGCCCGCGACGGCAAAGCCGGCGAGGGCGACGGCCGAGAGCCTTCGGAGGATGTGCGCGCCCACGCAACCCCAGTATGGCAACGGCTACCCTTGGATCCCTTCGGGCTGTAGCGCAGTCTGGTAGCGCGCTCCGTTCGGGTCGGAGAGGTCGCTGGTTCAAATCCAGTCAGCCCGACTGGCGGACCCCCTCTCGCTTACGGTTGGGTTTTCTCCGGGAGAGGTCTCCGCCGGCAGGTCAGCTCCGCCGGCCGGTTTGGGCTGGGTAAGGGTGCGGGCCCGGCGCGGCCGAAGTTCGCCCGGGCGGGCGCGAGCCGTTTCGTGAGGCTCTGCAGGGGAGGGGATTCGACGCGTTCGACCTTTGGTTGGAATAAGCAGCGAAAGGTCGAACACATGGCGATTTCGCCCCGGCCGAGCCGACGCGTTCGACCTTCCCTTGCGATAAGCAACAGAAGGTCGAACGCGTGAGGATTCGCGACGGCCGAGCTCCCAGCGGGGCCGCGGCAGGCACAGAGCACCCCCGGCCCGGACTACAGCCCACTCCGGTGCGAGAGGGGGGCGGCCCTGAGTCCGCACTTGTCGGCGGCGTCCCTGATTCGATTGTTGACGATGCCGCAGGGAACCAGGAACGGCTTCTTCGAGCACTGAATCTCGAGAGTCCGTTCGGAGGCGTCGTACGTCCATTTCAGCTTGAAGCCTCGCTCCGACGCCTCCCCGCGATCTGAAGCGATGCGAATCCCGTACTCCCGGCTTACCACGTCCTTTGCGCACGCCCACTTCGAGGCGTCGACGCCGGAATAGGTCAATGGGTCACAGGCCACGCGCCTGCGGAGAGTACGAAAACCCGCCGGCTTGGTCCCCCATCCGGGTTAGGATGGCCCTCCGGGACACCTTGAGGAGAGGTTGTGGCTCGCGCAGCAGGGCTCAGAGGTGGCATCGGCGTCGTGCTACTGCTCGGCGCCGCCTATGCGGTCGTTCGGTGGGGGCCTTGGGACGGCCCGATCATCCTGATCCTGTCGACGGCCCACGGCATCCACATGGGAGACCTCCTCGCGCTCCCGCTGCTCGCGCTCGCGGTGGCCATCGGCCAGTCGGGGGCTCGGGGTCGCCCGCGCTGGGCGCACTCGTCGGCTGGTCGCTGGGCCCTCCCCGCCTCCGGCGTTCTGCTGGGCGCGCTGCTTCTGCTCGCTCCGGTCTCTGACACGATCCGCGACGAGCCACTGCTGCTGCCCGCCGGCGGCGGCACTTTCGGAGGTGCCGCCCCCGTGCACGCCGACGGGGCACGGGCCGGTCCCGTGAACCGCTGGTCGCACCTGGCCGTGACCTTCGACGGGAGGAGGCTGTGGCTCTACGTGGACGGCACCCATGTGTCGAGCCGAGCGGTCACCGGCAGCATCCTGCGGACCAACGACCCCTTGTGGATAGGTGGCAACCATCCGTACGGGGAGTACTTCCAAGGCCTGATCGACGAGGTCCGCGTCTACGATCGCGTGCTGACCCCCTCGGAGGTGCGGGCCGAGATGTCGACGCCGGTCGCGAGCTCCGGGACGTCACGGGGCGCTGGCCTCGCTGGAGCGTACGCGTTCGACAAGGGATCGGGGTCGCTGGCTGCGGACGCCTCGGGCAATGGCAACACCGGAGCGATCATCGGAGCGCACTGGACGAGCCGAGGCCGCTTCGGTGGCGCCCTGCAGTTCGACGGCGACGACGACAAAGTGCGGATCCGCGGGTCGGAATCTCTCGACCTGCAGCGCGGCATGACGCTCTCCGCTTGGAGCCGGCCCGGCGAATCGCAGGACGGGTGGCGGACGATCCTGCATCGTCAGACCGATGCGTACTTCCTCGCGGCCGGCGGCGGCACGTACCAGGTACTTGGGACGCTCGACGATGCGCTCGCCGCGCTGATCGTCGGCACCGCCCTGTGGTTCTGCCTGCTGCTGGCGGGTACCGCCGGCCGCCGGGCCGGTGGGCGGCGACGCTGGTGGTGGGAGCCGGTCGCCCTGTTCCTGGCCGGATCTCTACTCGATGCAGCGCTCACGCCGTCGGGCACGCTCTTCGGCCCGACCCTCCTGGCGGCGTGGTTCGCCCTGACCGCGTCGCACCGCGCCGAAGCGGTGAGCATGTCCGTGATCACCGTCGCGTTCACAGCCGTGACGCTCGTGTCCCTGTCCGGCGAGGCCGCCCTGGACCTTGCGCGCGACGACGGCGGCATCGCTCGCTCGGTGGCGCTCGGCGTGCTGTTCGTGGTCGCCGGTCTGGTGAGCGCCACACGGCCGAAACCGTCCTGAGAGCCCGGCTCACTCGCCGTCTCCGAACGCGGCAATGACCTCCGCAAACCGGCTCACCGACTCGGCCCCCTCGGCGTCCGAGAGCCCGACGATGGCGGTCTGAACGCCGGCCTCGGCCAGCTCGCGGTAACGGCCGACGTGCTCCTCGACCGTCGCGGCGCCGGGGCCCTGGCGCGACGCCACCGAGGCCACCACGCGGGCGGGCGCCAGATGCGTGACCTCGACGGCCGCAGGGTCGCGGCCCTCGGCGGCGCAGTGCTCGCCGAGCACGGCGACCTTGTGGCGCACGGTCTCGGGGTCGCCGAACAAATTGCAGGCGTCCGCGTGCCGCGCGACGAGGCGCAACGTTCTGCGCTCGCCCGAGCCGCCCACGAGAATCGGGACCCGCTCCTGCAACGGGCGCGGGTAGCACGTGGTCTGGCTCACGCTGAGCGTGCGCCCTTCGAAGGGCGGCGAGCCCGGACCCCACATGAGCGGCAGCAGCTCGAGCGCGTCCTCGAGCAGCTCATAGCGCCGGGCGAGAGGCGGAAACTCCCAGCCGTAGAGCCTGTGCTCGCGCTCGAACCAAGCGGCGCCCATGCCGCACATCGCTCGACCGCCGGAGAGGACGTCGAGCGTCGCGACGATCTTGGCGAGGTGGGCGATGCTGCGGTAGGTGATGCCCGTGACCAGCGTGCCCAGCCGGATCCGGTCGGTCACGCCGGCGAGGTAAGCGAGCGTGGTGTAGCTCTCGAGCATGTCCTCCCATTCCCGCCCGATCTGCGGGATCTGCACGAAGTGATCCATCAGCCAGAGGCTCGAGAACCCGGCGTCCTCGGCCGCGCGGGCGACCTCGGCGAGCGTCGAGGCCGTTGCGGCCGGGTGGCCGGGCCAGTCGAAACGCGACACCTGCAGCCCGAAGTCGAGCTTCATCGGATCCTCCTTCTGCCGGGCCGCCGCATCCGGGGCGGTCACGAACGCCGCCGGCACGAGCGCGACCGGACCGGCGCGATAGACGGCGGCAAATCCCTCGGCGGCGAGTCTGTCGGCGACGGCCGCGCTTTCCTTCAGCTGGCCGGTCACGATCTTGCTCGGGACGGGTGTGGGGAGCGCGCGATTGCGCTCGCGCACGACGCTCGCGGGCGTGTCGAAGAACACCGCGTACGCCGGCACCCCATGACGCTCGGCCAGCGACCGCCACGCGTCGCGGCGCCGCTGCTCCAGGCCCGTCGAGTCGATCACGGTGGTGAGCCGTCGCCGGAGCCGCTTGGCGACGATCAAGTCGAGCACCTCGAACGCGTCGCGGCTCGCGCGCTGGTCCCGCTCGCCGGCGCCGACGGCGGCGCGAAGCCGGTCCGAGGACACGACCTGGTCGGCGTGGAACCACTCCTGCGCCCAGTGCGACTTCCCCGAGCTCGTCGCCCCGACCAGCACGACGAGGCAGGGGTCGGGAAGGCGCACGCACGGGTCCTACCACAGCGCCGAGCCCTTGCCGGAATTCGTGCGCCGCTTGCGCCGTGCGGGGACGGCTGCTACTAGTGCGCGGCCACTCGCACCCCTTCCTGAAGGAGGCCTCAATGCTCGGCTCCAAGCGAGCTCTCGTCGTGCTGATCGCGGGCGCCCTCACCGGCGCGCTGGCGGCTCCGGCCGCTGCACAGGTGAGCAGACCCTGCGTCGGCTCGGACACCATCTGCGAGGCCACCTTCAGCATGTCCGGAGGGGCGAGCAACGAGAGGCTTACCGTGCGCCTCCCCGACACCAACCTGCGGCTGCTCGCGGTCAACGCAAACCCCGCCTTCGCCCACGGCGCATATCTGCTGACACGCGGCCGATTCAGCGTCGGAGGCTCGATCTACACCGCCACCCTCGACGCCGTGCAGGGCATGCCGCAGAACGCCCGGCTGATCCTGACGTTCGGCCATCCGTCGGCGGGTCGGGCCTGCGGCAACATCCGTCGCGGCGTGTCGTTCATAACGATCGCGCAGACGGCGTCGGTCCGCCCCGGATCACTCAGGTGCGGCGTGGCCACGGCGGTCGGCCGAACGTGGCTGACGCGGCTCCAGGCGCACCGCAGCGTCCGGAGCTTCACCGCAGCCGGCATCGCGTTCCGGTGCAGGCTCATTCGGCTCTTGCCACAGAACCAGCAGTGCCAGGGAGGCGGCCTCCGCGTGCGCTTCTCGGGCCCGACCGGCGAGTAGGCGCAGGTCAGCCGGTCGGCCCGAAGCGCTCGGTGCGGATCTGGTTCGGTCGGAACCCCGCCCCGAGCGCGAGGTCGGAGGCAGCGTCGACGAACGGGTTCGAGCCGCAGATGAACACGATGCCGCTGTCGATGCCCGCCTCGGAGATCAGCGCCTGGTCGATGCGTCCCGTGTGCCCCATCCAGCCGTGGGGCGGCTCGCGGGTGAAGGTGACCACCGCCTCGTCGCCGAGCTCGTCCGCGTAGATCAGGTCGTCGGCCGACTTGACCGAGTAGACCAGCCGCATCGCGAGGTCGGGCATCACCCGGCGCCGGTGGCGCAGCATCGCCATCAGCGGAACGACGCCGGACCCGCCGCCGATAAGCAAGACCGGCGCCTCGCCGCGCCAGACGAAGTAGGAGGTGAACGGGCCGCGCAGCTCCACCTGGTCGCCCTCCATCACGACGTCGTGGAAGTAGGGGGACACCTCGCCGTCCTCGAGCCTGTCGATCGTCAGCTCGATCTGTCCCTTGTCGAGCGGCGAGGAGGCGACGGAGTAGGACCGCTGGGCCACGTAGCCGTCGGGAGCCGTGAGCCGTACGTCGTAGTGCTGGCCCGGCATATGCGGCATCCACATCGGCAGCTCGAACCTGAACGACTTCACGCGCGGCGTCTCGCGCTTGATCGCGGTCACGTTGGCGACCTGCCATCGGCCGGGGGCCCGCTGCAGAACCGGCGTCAGTCGCTCCAATACCGCTGCTCCTTCCAGGGGTCGCCGTAGTTGTGGTAGCCGTTCATCTCCCAGAACCCCGGCTCGTCGTGGTCCAAGATCCGCACACCGGCGACCCATTTGGCGCTCTTCCAGAAGTAGAGGTGCGGCACGAGCATCCGGGCCGGTCCGCCGTGCTCGCGCGGGAGGGGTTGGCCCTCGTGCTCCGTCACGACCCAGGCCTTGCCGCCGGTGAGGTCGGCGAGCGGCAGGTTGGTGGTGTAGCCGCCGTATGAGAACTGAACGGTGAAGTCGCCCTGCGGCTCGACCCCCTCGAGCAACGTGTCCATCGAGACGCCCCCGAAGTTGGTGCCGAGCTTCGACCACTTGGTCACGCAGTGGATGTCGCACGGCACCGTCTCGAACGGCAGCTCGTGGAACTCGTCCCAGGTCCACTCTCGCTCCCTGCCGACCATGCCGTCGATCCGGAAGCCCCACTCTTCCGGCGCGATCCTTGGCGTGGGGCCGGCTGTCAGCACCGGATAGCCCGGCTCGTAGTACTGGCCTGGAGGAATCCGGTCGGCCAACTCCTCCGGCGTGCGCCGGCGACCCCTGAACGCACGGGATATGAAATCGCTGCCGCTCATGCCGCTACCGCGTTGTAATACCGCACCGCGAGGCCCGTGAGAAGGGTCTCGAAGCAGGATTGTAGGCTCGTGCCTTGCTCCTCGGCATACGCGCGCAGGCCCACCCTCTCGATCGCCTCGCTCTGAGCGATGACCTCGTCCACGAGGTCGGGGTGCTGGTCGGAGAAGTAGGCGCCCATCGAGTAGAGGCTCGTGTCCATCAGCGACTCGAGAAACTGCTCGCCATCCACCGCCCGTGTGCGCTTCGCCGCCATCGCGCGCAGGTTACCCGCCGCCGACGCCCGAGCCGCCCGGATTGGACCTCGCTCTTTGCGACTTTTTGGTTGCGCCGTCTCCCGCAGTCAGTACCCTCATGACAACGCCTGCAAAGCGACGAGGAGGAAGTAGTACATGGCGATCCACCTGACGCCCACCGAACTCGGACGAGAGGCGGGGATGCACCGACGCGAAGTCATCGCGAAGTGCATGGAAATGGGCGTCCCGATCTTCCAGGGAAGGATCGACAAGACGCTGTTCATCAGCAGTCTGAAGCAGGCCCAGAAGAAGGAGTTCGCGAAGGCCTAGCCGATTGGCGCGGGAGCGCTCCCGCTCCGCGCCGCTCTCCCCCCTAGAATCCGCCGCGCGGACTGGCTCCGCGCTCAAAGCGCATTCGAGAGGGAGAGGCACAATGGAAGCAGTCGCCGCCGGCGCCGCGGCCGGCACGGGCTCGAAGACGATCGCGGACATGTTGCCGCTCGCGGCGGGGAAGTACGGGGACGCCCCCGCGCTTCGGTTCAAGGCCGGCGAGGAGTGGCTGGATGTCTCCTACGCCGAGCTCGGGAGGACCGTCCGCGAGGTCGCGCTCGGGCTGATCGACATCGGCGTCGAGCCCGGCGACAAGGTCTCGATCCTCGCCAACACCCGCCCCGAGTGGACCTTCGCCTCCTTCGGGATCCTGACCGCCGGCGGCGCGCTCGTCACGATCTACCAGACGAACTCGCCCGAGGAGTGTCGGTACGTGCTCGCGCACTCGGACTCGCGCGCGGTCTTCGTCGAGGACGGCGGGCAACTCGCCAAGGTGCGCCAGGTCGAGGACGACTGCCCCGAGCTGGAGCACGTGATCGTGATCGAGCCCGGCGACGCCGACGTCGGCGACGCTCTCACGCTCGACCTGCTGCGCCGGCGAGGCAGCGCGCGTGAGGAGTCGGAGTGGGAGGCCCGCTACGAGGCGGTCACCCCCGACGACATCTGCCTCTACATCTACACGTCAGGCACCACGGGTCCGCCCAAGGGCTGCCTGCTCTCGCACCGCAACTACCGCGCGATCACCGACGCGGTCGTCGTGCAGACGGTCATCGAGCGCGGCGACTGCACCTATCTCTTCCTGCCCCTCGCCCACGCCTTCGCGATCCTCTTCCAGTTCGCCACCCTCGAACTCGGGGCGACGATCGCCTACTGGTCGCGCGATCCGCAGAAGATCATCCCGGAGCTGATGGAGGTCAACCCGACCAACTTCCCCTCGGTGCCGCGGATATTCGAGAAGATCTACACGCTCGCCACGTCGAATGCGCCCGACAAGGAGCAGCTGCAGGGCGCGGTCGAGGTCGGGGTCAAGGTGCGGCAGCTCGAGGCGTCGGGGCAGGAGGTCCCGGAGCCGCTCCGGCAGGCCTTCGACAGGGCCGAGGAGGCCCTCTACAAGAACGTGCGCGGACTATTCGGGCAGAACATGCGCGAGTGCGTGACCGGCGCGGCCCCGATAGCCCCCGAGATCCTCGAGTTCTTCTACGCCTGCGGCGTTCCGGTGATGGAGGGCTACGGCATGACCGAGACCGCCACCAGCGCGACCGTGAACCGGCCGCTGGCGGGCAGGTTTCGCTTCGGCTCCGTCGGCAAGCCGATGCACGGCGTGGAGGTCAAGATCGCCGACGACGGCGAGGTGCTGATCAAGGGCCCGAACATCTTCCAGGGCTACTACAAGAACGACCAGGGCACCCGGGAGACCCTCGACGCCGGCTGGCTCCACACCGGTGACCTCGGGCGTGTCGACGAGGACGGCTTCCTCTACATCACCGGGCGCAAGAAGGACATCATCATCACGGCGGGCGGCAAGAACATCACACCCGCGAACCTCGAGAACGGGCTAAAGCAGAGCCGCTGGATCTCACAGGCCATCGTGGTGGGCGACCGACGGCCGTACCTGATCGCCCTGTTGACGCTCGATCCGGAGGAGGCGCCGGCGCTCGCGCAGCAGCTCGGGCTCGAATCGCTCGACGCCGAGGCGATGGCGAGCGACGAGCGCGTACGGGCCGAGATCCAGAAGGCGGTCGACGAGGTGAACTCCCACGTGGGACCGGTCGAGCAGATCAAGCGCTTCGAGATCCTGCCGCTCGATTTCTCGCAGGAGGGCGGGGAGCTGACGCCGACGCTCAAGGTCAAGCGCAACGTGGTGCGCGAAAAGTTCGCCGGCGTGATCGACGAGGTGTACTCCGCCGGCCGCTAGCCTGAAGGGGGCCGGCGCGCGCGTGCGCGCCGTCGCGCGCGAATGGCCAGCAACGACCCCACCGACACCGGCGGCCTCTTCATCGGGCGGCGCCCCGGCACGGCGCCGGTCCGCTGGCGCGACGACGTCACGGCGACCTCGAAGCTGCGGCGGCGCGCGGACGACGTGCTCGCGGGCTGCCTGCTCGCGGTCGAGATCCTGCTCTGCCTCTCGCTCCTCGGTCCGCAGCCGGTGGCCTGGCTCTGGGTCGGCTCGCAGGTCGACTACCTCACCGGCTACGTCACCGCCGGCATCGCCACCGCCCTGCTGGGTTCTCTGGCCTCGCTGATGCTCACGATGGCCGCGGCGAAACGCGTCGACCACGGCTGGAAGCTCGTTCGGCGGGCCGCCGGCCACCGCCAGGAGCACGGCGCCCTCGAGCGCATCTTCGCCTCGAGCGTGGCGGTGGCCGTGGTGGCGTTCGGCGTCTGGTTCCTGATCATCCAGGGACCGGGGCCGAGCTTCGCGCCGAGCTCCTAGTGGTGAGGTGCCACTAGATGGGTTTCCGCGACTACTACCGCCAGTTCGACGACATTCACCAGGGGGAGCTGGACCTGGAACGGCGCGCGCGGCGGGAGCGTGAGAGGCGGCTCGCGCTCGAGCGGCTGCCGGACCTTGACCTCTCCGGTACCGAGTGGCCCGACCTGCCGCAGTCGGAGATCGTGAACGCCGCCATCGCGCGGGCACGCGGGCTCGTGAACCGCTATCCGGACCGGCATGCCGCCCGGGTGCGCCGCCTCCTTGCCGAGCGCCACGGGGTGGCGCCGGAGCAGATCGTGCTTGGAAACGGCGCCGCCGAGCTGCTCCAGGCCGCCGCCCTGACGCTGCTCTCGAAGGGCGACGAGCTCGTCATGCCCTGGCCCTCGTACCCCCTCTACCCGCTGCTTGCCGCGCACGCCGGGGCGAAGCCCGTCTCGGTGGAGCATGCGCCGCTCCTCGGGGCGGTCGGCGAGCGCACCCGCGCCATAGTGATCTGCAACCCCAACGATCCCACCGGCGCCTACCTGCCGGCGGCCGAGCTCGGCGGTCTGCTGGCCGCGCTGCCCGCCGCACGTGCACGTGCTGCTCGACGAGGCCCTCGTGCACTTCCAGGACGTCGAGGATCTGGACTCCTGCCTGCGCCTCGTGGAGGCGTTCCCGCGCCTCCTCGTCGTACGCACCTTCTCGAAGATCTACGGGCTGTCGGGGCTGCGCGCCGGCTACGCGGTCGGGTCGGACGCCCGCCTCCTCGGCGCAGTCGCCCCGGTCTTCGGGGTCAACGCGCTCACGCAGGCCGCCGTGGAGCACGCGCTGCGCACCGGCGACGCCGAGATCGAGCGCCGCCGCGCAGGCGTCTCGCATGAGCGCGTCCGCCTGCTCGGGGCCATGCGCGGGATGGGCCTCGACGCCGAGGACAGCCAGGCGAACTTCATCTGGCTGCGCGCGCCGGGACTGGGCGGAGACGAGCTGGCGAACCGCCTGCGGCGCCAGGGGGTCATCGTGGCCCCGGGCGGCCCACTCGGCGCGGACGACCACGTCAGGGCCACCGTCCGCGACAGCGGCGCAACCGACCGGCTGCTGCGGGCACTCGAAAACGCGGTGGCTCGGAGCTAGTGAGCCCTAGGCGTCTTCCGACTGGCGCAGCAGCGCGCCGGTCGTCTGCTCCAGGATCCGCCGCCAGGCCGCCGTCTTCTCGCGCTCCTTGGCGAACCTCCGGACCACCTTGCGGACGCGCGCCGCCGAGATCTCGATTCCGTGCCTTGCGCAGATCGCCTTGATCTCGTCGTAGTCCGACGCCAGCCGGAGCGTGACCGACTCGAAGCCGTGGCGGGCGATCTCCACACGGCGGGTGAAGTTGAGGATGTTCGTCTCGAACATCAGCTCGTCGTTCGGGTCGGGCTCGATGAGGATGATGTCGACGCCCGGGTACTGCTCCTTCCAGTGCTGCACCGCCTCGTGGAGGCGCTGGTGGGCGAGCAGCTTGAAGGCCTGGTAGCCGATCTGCGGGAAGCCCATGTCGCGCACTCGGCGCACCCGGCTGCCGAGCATGGTCGGGATCACCTTCTGGAAGTCGTTCACGTAGGGAACCAGCGGGTTCACGACGATCACGAACTTGGCGCCCGCCTCCACCGCGACGTCGACGTTCGTGGTGGAGCGGATCCCGCCGTCCACCAGATGTCGGCCCTTGATCTCTACGGGCTTGTAGACCATCGGCAGCGCCGTGGAGGCTGCGACCGCGCGCGAGATGGGCACGTCGGCCCACTCCGGGCCGCCGAGGACGATGCGCTCGCAGGTGTCGAGGTCCGTGGTGGTGAGGAACAGCTCGTTCTCGAGCAGGCGGAAGTCGTTCGCGCGGTCGGGGTCTCCGAGCACCGCCTCGAGGTAGTCCTGGATGCCGCTGCCGTCGTAGAGGCCGGAGGGCAGCGCCTCGGCGATGCCGACCGCCAGGTCGATGAGCGACATGCTGCCGCGCTGGCCGACGAAGGTGCGTGCAAGGCCCAGTAGGCGCAGCGGCATCAGCGCCGCGCTCTGGGCGAACTCCAGCGCATTCGGCCGCATCAGCGTGCCCCGGTCCACGTCCCTGAACGGCGTGGGCACCTTCTGGTTGACCACCCGCATCATCTCCTCGGGGGTCACGCCGTTGGCCGTGAGGGCGGCCACGAACGAGCCGGCGCTGGTACCGACGTAGACGTCGAACTGGTTGACCGTGCGATTCACGGCCAGCAGGTCGAGCGCCCGCAGCGCCCCGATCTCGTAGACGCCGCCGGTGAAGCCACCGCCGCCCAGAACGAGCGCGGTGCGCGAGCGCGTCCGACGGCGCCGCGACGCCTTGCGGCCCTTCTGTGCCGGCTTTTCGAGCCTTACGACCTCGCCCATCCTGGCCCGAGTATCGCGGATGCGCCGGCGCCACCGCTCCGATGCGCTCGATCCCGTGTTCCTCCCTTCGGATGCGCCGCTTCGCCTCACTCGTGGCTGCGCTGGTCTGCGTCGTCGTTCCGGGGCAGGCCTGGGCGACTCCGGATCCCGCCCTGGTGTCCAAGCTCGGTCGCTACATGCGGTTCGCCGGCTCGCAGTCCGGCGCCTACGTGGTGAACCTCACCGACGCCGAGACGGTCTTCGCCCGGCGCCAGGGCGAGGCGCGGATACTCGCCTCCAACACGAAGCTGTTCACCACAGCCACCGCCCTGGCGCGCTTCGGTACGGAGGGCACGCTCGGCACCGAGGTGGTCGGGGGCGGTGCGCTTGACGAGACGGGCGTGTGGCGCGGCAACCTCTACCTGCAGGGAAGCGGTGACCCCACGTTCGGCAGCCGCACGTTCACCCGCCGCTACTACGGCACTGGAGCGACCGTGGAGGAGCTCGCGCGGCTCCTGGACGCGGCCGGCATCCAGCGCGTCAGCGGACGCATCCTCGGCGACGGGTCGGGTTTACTCTCGTACAACGGCGGGAACCCGCTGTCCGCGGCCGCCGGTCTGGACGCCGCGCTCGAGGGGCGCGGCATACGGGTGCGAGCCGCCCCAGGCTCGGGTGTGGTTCCCACCGGAGCGCCGGTGCTCGCGAGCGTCGACTCGCCCTCGATGGCCGACCTCGTGCGAATAACCAACAAGCCCTCCAACAACTTCTTCGCCGAGATGCTTCTGAGAGCGGTCGGACGCGAGGCGACGGGCAGCGGAACAACCCCCGACGGCGCGCGTGTCGCCGCGGACTTCGCCCGCGAGCTCGGCGCCGGGGCCCGCATCGCAGACGGCTCCGGCCTCTCGCGCGCGAACCGTGCCTCTCCGCTGCGGGTCGTGCGGCTCTTGACGGCCATGCAGGCCCGCGACGAGTTCTACGCCTGGTACGAGTCCCTCCCGATCGCCGGGCGCGACGGCACGCTGAGCGATCGAATGCGAAGCGGCGCCGCACGCGGCCGCTGCCACGCCAAGACCGGGACCCTCTCGAACGTGAGCACACTGTCGGGCTACTGCGAGGCGCTCTCGGGCGACCTCTACGCCTTTTCGATTTTGATGAACGGCGTGTACCCGTCGGGCGCCCGGCAGCTTCAGGACCGCATGGCACAGGCCATCGCCGCGGTCCGCGACGGAGCGCTAACGCCGCCGGCGCGGCGGGGTGTCCGCGACCGGCGCGTCGTTGCCCGGCAGCAGGGCTAACAGCCCGTCCTCGTCGAGGATCTCGGTGCCGAGCTCCTGCGCCTTCGTGAACTTCGAGCCTCCCGGGTCCTCGCCGGCCACCAGAAAGGCGGTGTTCTTCGAGACAGAGCCCGTGACCTTGCCGCCGGCGGCCTCGATGCGCCTGGTGGCCTCCTCGCGGCTCATGTTCGGAAGCGTGCCGGTGATCACCAGAGTCTTCCCGGCGAGCGGCCCCTCCGGCTCGGGCGCCGGGCCCTCCTCCTCCATCCGCAGCCCATGGCCGCGCAGGCGCTCGATCAGCTCGCGCGTGCGCTCCTCGGCGAGCGTCTCGTGCACCGTTCCGGCGAGGATCGGGCCCATGCCCTCGACCCCTGCGAGCTGCTCCGCTGACGCGGCCAGCAGGGCGTCCATGGAGCGAAAGTGTTGCCCGAGCGCCCGCGCGTTCACGTATCCGATGCCGGGTATGCCGAGCGCGTACAGCACCCGGTGGAAGGGCTGCTCCTTCGAGGCCTCGACGGCGCCCACCAGATTGCCGGCGGACACCTCGCCGAACCCGTCCAGCTCCGCGAGCCGCTCGACCGTGAGCGCGTAGATGTCGGATGCGTCCTGGATCAGGCCCTCGCCAAGGAAGCGGCGGACGTTCTCCTCGCCGAGGCCGTCGATGTCCATCGCGCCGACGAAGTGCTTCACCGCCTGGAAGACCTGGCCGGGGCAGGAGGCGCGGTTCGGGCAGATCGTCCACACGCCCTCCTCCGGCTTGATGGTGGGCGTTCCGCAGGCGGGGCACTCGCTCGGAGGCTCGGGGACCGGGCCGCGCCCCTTGGCGCTCTGGGCCTTGGCCGTGGGCGAGACGACCTGCGGGATCACCTCGCCGGCGCGCATGACGATCACCTCGTCTCCCTCGCGCACGTCCTTTCGGCGCAGATCCTCCTCGTTGTGGAGCGTGGCGAGCTTCACCGTGACGCCCGACACCTGCACCGGATCGAGCTGGGCGAAGGGGATCATGTGGCCCGTCCGGCCGACGTTCCAGGCGATGCGCTCCAGCTTGGTGGTGGCCGTTGAGGCGGGGAACTTCCATGCGATCGCCCCGCGCGGCTCGCGCCCGACCACGCCGAGCTGGCGCTGGAGGCTCAGGTCGTCGACCTTCACGACCACTCCATCGATCTCGAAGTCGAGCCGGTCGCGGCGCGCCTCCCAGGCGCGACAGGCCGCGACCACTTCGTCGACGGTGTCGTGCACCTCGACGTCGCGGTTCACGCGGAGGCCGTGCTCGCGGAGCCAGTCGAGCCACTCGTGGTGGGTGTCGAACTCGAGCCCCTCGACCGCACCCACGCTGTAGCACCAGATCGAGAGCGGCCGCGAGGCCGCCAGCTGCGGGTCCAGCTGGCGGATCGAGCCGGCGGCCGTGTTGCGTGGGTTCGCATAGGTCGGCTCGCCGGCCTGCGCGCGCTGCTCGTTGAGGCGGGCGAAGGCCGCCAGCGGCAGGTAGACCTCGCCGCGCACCTCCAGTAGGGGCGGCGCGTCCTCAACCCGCAACGGGATGGCGCCGATCGTCCGCAGGTTCTGGGTCACCTCCTCGCCTATCTCGCCGTTACCGCGAGTCGCCCCGCGCACGAGCAGGCCGTCCTCGTAGACGAGCGAGATCGCGAGACCGTCGATCTTCGGCTCGGTCACGAAGCGCACGTCGCCGAGCTCCACCCCCTGGCGGGCGAGGTAGCGCTCGCTGCGCAGCACCCACGCCTCGAGCTCCTCCTGGTTCCGCGCGTTCGCCAGCGACAGCATCGGCTGGAGGTGCCGCACCTGCTCGAACTTGTCGAGCGGCTCCGCTCCGACCCGCTGGGTGGGCGAGTCCGGCGTCAGCAGCTCCGGATGCTTCGCCTCGAGGTCGCGCAGCTCGTTCAGCAGCGCGTCGTAGTCGGCGTCCGAGATCTCCGGATCGTCGAGAACGTAGTAGCGGTGGTTGTGGTGGTCGAGCCGCTTCCTGAGCCCGGCGACCCGCTCCGCGGCAGTGCCCTGCGCCGTGCTCACAGCTCGCGGGCGGCCGGCCGCAGCAGCCGGTCGAGCTCGAAGCCCGCGAGCTCCTCGATTCCGGCCTGGTCGGTCAGGTCGAAGTGGAGGGGCGTGACCGTGATGCAGCCTTCGGCGATCGCCGCGAAGTCCGTGCCCTCCTCGTGGTGGTAGCCCGGCTGCTCGCCGTAGATGTGGTAGCGGCGGCGGCCCTCGTCGACCTCCGTCAGATGAAGCTTGTCGTTGTAGATGCGCTTGCCCAGCCTGGCCGCGCGGACGCCGGCTACCTCGCCGGCCGGACAGTTGACGTTGAGGAGCGTGGCGGGCGGGCATCGGAACCTGCTCCAGCTCCTCGATCATGCGCGCGGCGAACGCTGCCGCCTGCTCGAAGTCCTCGCGCTGCCACTCGCGCCCTGTCCAGGAGTCGAGCCGCCCCGCATAGGCCTGTTGGGACACCGCGATGGCCGGTATGCCGAGCACTATGCCCTCGAGGGCGGCCGCGACCGTGCCCGAGTAGGTGATGTCGTCGCCCAGGTTCGCGCCGTGGTTGATGCCGGAGACGATCAGCTCGGGCTCGAACTCGAGCAGGCCGAGCGTGCCGAAGCGCACGCAGTCCACCGGCGTTCCGTCGGTGGCGAAGCCGGTCGTGCCGTCGCCGAACTCCACCTCCTCGACCCAAAGCGGCTGGCGGGTGGTGATGCTGCGCGCGGTCGCGCTGCGGTTCGAGTCCGGCGCGATCACCGCGAGCTCCAGGCCGGGCACGTCGAGCAGGGCCTGGCGCAGGACGTTCAAGCCCGTGGCGGTGATGCCGTCGTCGTTCGTCAGGAGGACCTTCATGGGCGGGATTCCAGGGTAACTGCTCAGTAGCGGACCGACTCCAGGTAGAGCCCGTGGGCCGGCGCAGTCGCCCCCGCCTCGCTGCGGGTGCCCTCTTGACGTAGTCGGGCGAGGCGCGTCCGGGCCGACGCCCTCGAGCATCGTCCCGACCAGCGTGCGGACCATGTGGCGCATGAACGTGTCGGCCTCGATCCAGAAGGAGAGCACCTCGCCGGGCTCCTCCAGCCACTCGGCGCGCAGCACGTGGCGATCGAAGCGCACATGGTCCGTTTCGGTGGGGGTGAAGGCGGTGAAGTCGTGTGTGCCGGCCAGGACGGCGGCGCAGGCCTCGAGCGTCTGTCGGTCGAGCGGCCGCGGCCACCACAGCGCCCGTCCGCGCTCGAACGGGCTCGGAGCCCGGCGGGTGAGGACCCGGTAGCGGTACGTGCGGCTGCGGGCGTCGCGGCGGGCGTCGAAGCCGTCCGGGGCGCGCTCGGAAGCGATCGCGCTCACGTCTCCGGGCAGGAGGGCGTTCAGGTTCCGAAGCGGCGCGGGCTCGCCGGCATGGCTCGCGACCTGGCCGCGCGCGTGTACCCCTCGGTCGGTGCGGCCCGCAACGGTCAGCTCGACCCGACGGCGAAGCACCGTCGCCAACGCCTCCTCCACCACACCCTGCACGGTGCGCAGCCCCGGCTGCCGCGCCCAGCCGGCGAACTCGGAGCCGTCGTACTCGAGCAGCAGCCTGGCGGTCAGGGGCCTACCCGGCCGGAGGATCCGTCGCAGAGCGCGAACGAGTAGTCCCCGAGCCCCCACGATCTCCCGCTGCCTGATCGCGGCGGCGTCCATCAGCTCCCCCAGCCCTCCGGCGGCTCGCGCCGCCCCTCCTCCTCGTGCCAGTACTCGCGCAGCTCCTGGCAGCGTCCGCCGGGACGGAAGCGCATCAGAAGGCAGCCGGGGAGCGTGATCTCCCGGCCGTCGTCGCGCATCGTGGCCCACCACTCGACAACCACGCGGTTGCCGGCCACGAGCGGGTTACCGAAGCGCAGATCGAGCTCCTCCTGGGTGGAGGTCGAGTCGCGCCAGTACTCGCGGATCGCCTCGACGCCGACCAGGGGCGCGCGGAACGGGTGCGAGTGTGTAGACGGCGTCCGCCGCGAAGAGGTCAGCCAGGCCTCGTCGTCGCCGGTCCGCCAGGCGTCGCCGTACGCATCGAGCCATTCGCTGGCCCAGCTGTCGTCCATTTCCCGAGCCTATCGCCCGTCCCCGGTGTCCAGCACAATGGGGTCGTGCGCGTCACGGCCAAGGTCGACTACGCGGTCCGCGCCCTGCTCGAGCTCGCGGTGGCGAACGACGGGCCCGTGAAGGGCGAACGGATCGCCCAGGCCCAGGAGATCCCGCTCAAGTTCCTCGAGAACATCCTCATCGATCTCCGCCACGCCGAACATCGTCCGAGCCCAACGAGGCGCCGAGGGCGGCTACTGGCTGGCGCGGCCGGCGAGCGAGGTCACGCTGGGCGAGATCATCCGCGCCGTTGAGGGGCCGCTCGCGAGCGTGCGCGGCGAGCCGCCCGAGGACGTCAACTACACCGGCGCGGCGGAGAATCTGCGCACGGTCTGGGTGGCGGTGCGCGCGAGCCTGCGCGTCGGTCGTCGACGAGCTGACGCTGGCCGACGTGGTCGCGGACCGCCTGCCGGCGCGAATCCGCAGGCTGACCGAGTCGCCGGACGCGTGGCTGCGGCGGTAGGGTCGCGGGGTCGCCGTCTCTCGGCGGGCGGGCGGGCTGGGCCGGGTTTCGCATGCCTATTGCTCGGGTAGACAAAGCGCCCCGCCCCCGGCCGTGCCCGCGAGCCCGCGCCCGACCGCGCGCTAAGCCGCTTCCGGCGCCATCGCCGGATCCTGGGCCGGCCGCAGCCAGACGATCTGGCCCTCCTGGAGCTCGAGCTCCTCGGCGCGGCCGCGGGTGGTCTGCACCCAGGTCGACGTCGCCGTCGCCCAGCGACAGCTCCACCCGCACCTCGAAGCCGAGGTGGGTCACGCGGTCGATCATGGCCTCCGTGGCCCCCGCGACGGGCTCGAGGATGATGTCCACGTCGTGGGGTCGCAGCCAGCGCTCGCCGAGCGGCGTCACCGGGCCGATGAAGCGCATCACGAACTCGTTGGCCGGGCGCTCGTAGAGGTCGCGCGGCGAGCCGACCTGCTCGACCAGGCCCTGGTTCAGCACGACGATCTGCTCGGCGACCTCCATCGCCTCCTCCTGGTCGTGGGTGACGAAGACCGTCGTCACGTGGACCTCGTCGTGGAGGCGGCGCAGCCAGGCGCGCAGCTCCTTGCGCACCGTGGCGTCGAGCGCCCCGAAGGGCTCGTCGAGCAGCAGGACGCGCGGCTGCACCGCCAGCGCCCGAGCGAGGGCCATGCGCTGGCGCTGGCCGCCGGAGAGCTGCGACGGGTAGCGGTGCGCAAAGCCCTCGAGGTGCACCAGCTTCAGCAGCTCATCCACGCGGCCGTCGATCTCGTCCTTGGGCCGCTTGCGGATCGTCAGGCCGAAGGCCACGTTCTTCCTCACCGTCATGTGCTTGAAGGCGGCGTAGTGCTGGAAGACGAAGCCCACGTTGCGGCGCTGCGGCGGCGTGAGGGTGGCGTCCTCGCCGGCGATCCGCACCCGGCCCGCTGTCGGGCTGCTCGAGCCCGGCGATCACCCGCAGCAGCGTGGACTTGCCGCCGCCGCTCGGGCCGAGCAGGGCCGTGAGCGAGCCGTCGCGCACCTCGAGCGAGACGTCATCCAGCGCGACGAAGTCGCCGAACCGCTTCGACACGGAGTCGACGACGATGCTCATGCTCGAGCCTCCTTGGGCTTGATCAGGTTCATGGCCAGCAGCGTGGCGAGCGCCAGCAGTGCCAGGACCACCGAGGCAGCATATGCCCCCGTCTCGTCGAAGCGCTGGAAGCGGTTCTCGACGAACAGCGTCGCCGTCTCGGTCCGGCCGGAGAGCTTGCCCGAGACCACGCTCACCGCGCCGAACTCGCCGAGGGCACGCGCGGTGGTGAGCACCACGCCGTAGGCGACTCCCCAGCGGATGGCGGGAAGCGTCACGCGGAAGAAGGTCTGCAGCCGACCCGCGCCGAGCGTCGCGGCGGCCTGTTCCTGTTCGGTGCCGATCTCGCGCAGCACCGGGATGACCTCCCGCACCACGAACGGAAGGGAGACGAACATCGTCGCCAGGATCATGCCGGGCGTCGAGAAGATGACCTGGATCCCCCGCTCGGCGAGCCACTCCCCGACCCAGCCGTCGCGGCGCCCGTAGACGAGCAGCAGCGCGAGGCCAACCACCACCGGGGAGACGGCGAAGGGCAGGTCCACCATGGCGTTCAGCAGAGCGCGGCCGCGGAAGCGCTGCCGCACGACCGCGAGCGCGCACAGCACGCCGAAGATCGTGTTCAGCGGCACGGCGACCAGCACCATCACCATCGTCAGGTAGAAGGCGTGCTGCGCCTCGGGCGTGGTCACCGCGTCCCACGCGGCGCCGATGCCGTCCTGGAACGCGTTGATGAAGACGAGCACGACGGGAATGCCCAGCAGCAGCGCCAGGTAGCCGAGCGCGGCGAAGCGGAGCGCGAGCCTACTCTTCATGGCGCAGCGCCCTCTTCGAGAGCCAGCCGAAGAACAGCAGGACGACGAGCGCCGCCACGAGCAGCACGACCGACACCGCGGCGGCGCCCTGGGCGTCGTCGCTCTCGACCAGGCCGAAGATGAAGACCGAGGCGGCCTGCGTGTCGAACGGGACGTTGCCCGTGATCAGCACGAGCGACCCGAACTCGCCCACCGCGCGCGCGAACGCCAGTCCGCCGCCGGCGATGATCGCGGGCGCCAGATTCGGCAGGATGATCCGCCGGAACACGGTGAACCGGCTCGCGCCGAGCGATTCGGCCGCCTCCTCCATCTCGGTGTCGAGCTCGAGCAGCACGGGCTGGACCGCGCGAACGACGAACGGCAGCGTCACGAACAGCAGCGCGAGCACCACCGAGACCTTCGTGAAGGCGAGATTCACGCCGATCGGGCTGTCGGGCCCGTAGAACGCCAGCAGCGTGAGCCCGGCGACGATGGTCGGCAGCGCGAACGGCAGGTCGATCAGCGAGTTCACGAAGCCCTTGCCGGGGAACTCGTCGCGCACGAGCACCCACGCGATCAGGGTGCCGGTGACGGCGTTGACCAGCACGACGATCGCGGAGACGATCAGCGTGAGCGCGCAGCGCCGCGACCGCCTGCGGGTTGCTGACCGCGTCCCAGAAGGACTCGAAGCCGCCGTCCATCGAGCGGACGACGACCGCCGCCAACGGGATCAGGGCGACGATGCTGAGGTAGGCCATGGCGATGCCGCGCCCAAGCACGTCCCCCGGGTTCCGGAGGATCCTCGGCGCGCGGCCCGCCGCTGCGCGGGCGGGGGAGCGGCGGCTGTGGCTTCGCTAGCCGGAGGCAGTGCTCTTCCCCTGCGACTCGAAGATCTCGGCGATCGTCCCCTGCTCCGGGTCGAAGAACTCGTCGTTCACCTTGTCCCAGCCACCGAACTTGTCGATCTCGAACAGCGCCGGCGGGGTCGGGAAGTCGTCCGCGCCGGCCACGCCGTCGACCACCGGCCGGTAGCCCTTGTCGACGAAGATCTCCTGCGCCTCGGGCGTGTAGAGGAAGTCGACGAACGCCCTGGCCTTGTCCGGCGCCTTCGACTCGTTGACGACCGCGATCGGGTTCTCGATCAGGATCGTCTGCGTCGGGGACGATGTAGTCGAGCTCCTCGCCCTGCTGCTGCGCGAGGATCGCCTCGTTCTCGTAGCCGAGCAGCACGTCGCCCTTCCCGCTCGAGAACGTCTGCAGCGACTCGCGGGCGCTCTTGTCGAGCACGGACACGTGCTCGAAGAGCTGCGCGATGTAGTCCCTGGCCTCCTGGGGCGACCTGCCCTGCTCGAGCTGCGCGCCGTAGGCGGCCATGATGTTCCACTTCGCGCCGCCGGAGGTGAACGGGTTCGGCTCGAGCACCTCGACGCCCTCCTTGATCAGGTCGTCCCAGGTCTGGATGTTCTTCGGATTGCCCTTGCGGACCATGAACACCACGACCGACTCGGTCACGAAGCCGTCGTACTCGTTCTGGTTCCAGTTCTCGTCGACGAGCCCGGCCTCGACCAGGCGCGTCATGTCCGGCTCGAGCGAGAACTCCACGACGTCGGCCGGCAGCCCGCCCTCGACGCGCGCGCGACTGCTCGCCGGACGAGGCGTAGGACTGGTCGAAGCCCACGCCCTTGCCCTCGCGCGTCTTGTTGAACGCCGGGATCAGCTCCTTGTAGGCCTCCTCGGGGGTGGAGTAGGCCACGAGTGTCAGGTTGCCTCCGCCTCCGTCGCTGCTCGCCGACGACTCATCCGAGGTCCCCCCGCAGCCGGACACCAGCGCGGCCGGGAGGACCGCGACCGCGAGGGTCAGCATGAGCAGGCGAATCCGACTGCGATCCATTTTCCACCTTGTCAATCGACTTTGCAGGCGCCTGACGGTACCACAAAGCCGACTAAATAAGTGGGGATTGGGAGCGCCTTACGCGTCCGTAACGAAAGTCCTTCTGCGCTGGACGATGGGTGACCAAGCGATCCAATTCGGGAGCCATGAAGAGAACGCTGATCGGGCTGACAGCCTGCGTTGCGATCGTCGCGGGCTGCGGCGATGACTCCGACGAACCGGCCGCGGACGAGGCGGCGCGGTCCGCCGAAACCGGCCAGCGGGCGGCCGCCGAGGCCGAGGAACCGGCGGGGGAGGCGACTCCCGCCGCCCGCCGTGGACCGCGCGTGAAGCTGCGCGACTCGCAGCTCGGCCGGGTGCTGTTCGATGGCCGCAATCGCGCCCTCTACTTCTTCACCCGCGACGCGCGGAACCGGAGCCGCTGCTACGGCGAGTGCGCCGTGGCTTGGCCGCCCTTCTATGCCAAGGGCCGGCCACGGGCCGCACAGGGGGTCGACCAGTCCCTGCTCGGCACGGTCAAGCGCCGCGACGGCCGCCGCCAGGTCACCTACAAGGGCCAGCCGCTCTACTTCTACATCGACGACCCGCGCTGGCCAGGTCCTCTGCAACAACGTCCCGGAGTTCGGCGGCACCTGGTACGCCCTGAATTCGGAGGGCGACCGGCCCGCCTGAGGCCTCCCCGCGTCCGGCGCGGTGCGCACCCCCGCGGCCGGGGGCGAATACCTCACGCGTTCGACCTTTTGCGGGCCTACGCCGGCGGAAGGTCGAACGCATCGTTCGGGCCCGCCCCCGCGATGCCAGCGGCGCGGGACCACGCGGCACCGCCCACGCCACCCTTACCCAGCCCAAGAAACGCCGGCGGGGGCATCCGGCCGGCGGAGAACTACCCGGCACCGGACATAGCCACCCACAACCGAGAGGGCACCTCCGCGGAGGCGCCCCAAACTGGGGACGGCGCTCGCCGTCCGCAGCGGCTCCGCCGCACCCCGCCCACCTCGCTAGCGCCATCCCCGGCGCGGAGCTGGTGACAATCCCGGCATGGGGCACGCTCTGAGCCCTGGGGTCCTGACGCCGCTGGCCGAGGCGACCCCGTCCCACACGACGGCTCTGGACCGCTCGCGGTAGTCCCTGGGTCAGGGCCCGGCCGGATCCCGGCCACGAAGCCGCGCGGAGAGCGCGGCGCCGAAGAAAGCTACCCGAGGATCTCGGCCCGGGTACCTTCGTGTCATGGAAGAGATCACACCCGGCCTCTGGCACTGGACCGCACGCCACCCGAAAATCCACATGGACGTCAGCTCCTACTTCCTGCCCGAGCACGCCCTGCTGCTCGATCCGCTGGTCCCGCCCGGGGGGCTCGAGCGGCTCGAGGAGCTCGAGCCGCCACGGGAGATCCTGCTGACAAACCGCCATCACTGGCGCGACTGCGGCAGGCTGATCGAGCGCTTCGGCTGTACCGTCCGCGCTCCACGCGTCGGGATGCACGAGTTCAGCGAAGGCCAGCACGTTGAGCCCTACGACTTCGGCGACTACCTCGCGGGCGGCGCCGTCACGGTGCACGAGGTCGGAGGCATCTGTCCGGACGAGTCGGCACTCCACATTCCGACGGCCTCGGCTCTCGCCGTAGCCGACGGCGTCATCCACTACGGCGCGCTCGGGTTCGTCCCCGACGACCTGATGGACGACCCCGAGGACACCAAGCTTGCCCTGAAGGAGGCCTATGCCCGCCTTGCGGACGAGCTCGAGTTCGAGAACCTCCTCACCGCCCACGGCGTCCCGGTCGTGGGCGGCGCCCGGGAAGCGCTGCGGGACTTCGCGGCGACCCGCGCCACCAGCGAATGAGCGGCAAGCCGCGCGAACCGCTGATGTCCTTCGCAACCCGGGAGGCCTGGGAGGCGTGGCTGGCGAAACAGCATTCAAGCTCGAGCGGGCTGTGGCTCAAGCTCGCCAAGAAAGGCTCGGGCTTCGAGAGCGTCTCGCGCGCGGATGCGCTCGAGGTCGCGCTCTGCTACGGCTGGATCGACGGGCAGGCGGACAGCTTCGATGACGACCACTGGCTGCAACGCTTTACGCCCCGCACGGCCGCGCAGCAGGTGGTCGAGGATCAATCGCCAGAAGGCGATGCAGCTCATCGAGACCGGCGCGATGAAGCCGGCCGGTCTGCGCGAGATCGAGCGAGCGAAGGCCGACGGGCGCTGGGCCGCCGCCTACGAGCCGCCGAGCACGGCCGCGATCCCGGACGACTTGCAGGGGGGAGCTGGCAAAGAACGACGGGGCGCGGGAGTTCTTCGCCACGCTGGACAGCAGGAACAGGTACGCGATCCTCCACCGAATTCAGGACGCCAAGAAGCCCGAAACGAGAGCGCGGCGCATCGCCAAGTACGTCGCGATGCTGAACGAGGGGAAGAAGATCTATCCCTGAGCCGGCTCGGGACGGCGGCGGCGGGCCTTGCGCGCGCGCTCGTAGGCGAGCCGGAAGAGCTCGATCGCGCGGACAACATCGTCTTCCGCATCGATAGGAAAGGTGATCCAGCCCGAGTCCGGCAGCGCATGGTGGGGCCGTGCGCGTCCGCTCGAGATGAGTTCGTCGCGCACGCGGCGCGGGAACGGGAGGTCAGCGATGTGGTCGCCGTGGAGGTGGCCGAGCTCTCGGCGGCCGACGAGAAACTCGACGCCTCCGAAGCGGTGGTTCTCGACGTGCACGTCGGGCCACGACCCGACTTCGGCGGTGATGCGCTCGGCGGCTCTTGCGGTCACAGGCCAAGCGTAAGAGCCGCCCGCTGCCGAGCACAGGGGCAATTCGGCCTAGGCCCTTCGGCCGAGCTCCCGTCGGCTCGTGGCCTCAGCCGGCCCGGCGCCCTCCCGGGATTGTTCGACGAGCATCAAAGAATTGATACTGTACGACGAGCATCGAACCAAGCTCAAGGAAGGGCATGGAAACCACCAGACGCCTAAGAGTCGAGCGCCGGTCGGCACGCGCGCTCGTCACGAACTACATCCATGAGCTGTCCGAGCGACACAACGGAGGCGAGCGCAGGGAGCCATCCACGGAACCAGCGCCATCCACCCAACTGAAGGAGACCGGCATGCGTATCGGAATAATCGGCAGCGGCAACATCGGTGCCACAGCGGCGCGGCTGTTCGTCGACGCCGGGCACGAGGTGGCGATCGCAAACTCACGCGGCCCGGAGACGCTGGGCGAGGTGGTCGACGGCCTCGGGCCGCGGGCACACGCAGCCGAAGCGTCGGAGGCCGCATCGTTCGGGGAGGTGGTGCTGGTCGCCATACCGTTCGGGCGCTACCGGGAGCTGCCGGCGAGCGAGCTTGCGGACACAACGGTGATCGACGCAACGAACTACTACCCACAGCGCGACGGGAACTTCCCGGAGCTCGATGCCGATACCACGACTCGAGCGAGCTGCTCGCCGCCCACCTCCCGGGCGCGCGGGTGGTCAAGGCGTTCAACACGCTGGACTGGAGGACGCTGCGCGACCGCGGGAAGCCGGGTCCGAGGGGAGCGGCTCGCGCTCTTCATCGCGGGCGACGATCCCGGACGCAGGACCAGGTGGCGGAGGCTGATCGAGGAGATCGGCTTCGCCGCGGTGGACACAGGCGGTCTCGCCGACGGCGGTCGCCGCCAGCAGATGGGCTCACCGCTCATCGGCCGGGAGGTCACGGCCAGGGAGGCGGAGGAGGTTCTCACGCCCAGCCAAGCAGCCGACCTGACCGGCCCACGCCGCGTCTGGGATCCTGCGCTGCCATGCCGGTGCGCTAGCCAACCGGCCCACAGCGGCGAGATCCTGGGGGCTCAGAAAGGAAGCCTATGAGATACGTGCTGTTCTACGAGTCGGCCGATGACGTGGCCTCCAAGGCGCCCGCGCATTTTCCGGCACACAGCGCGCGCCTTGACGAGTTCCACTCCCGCGGCACGCTCCTGATGGTCGGCACCTTCGGGAACCCCCAAGAGGAGGGATCCATGTCCATCTTCACCACCCGCGAGGCCGCCGAGGAGTTCGTGAGGGGGGATCCGTTCGTGCTGAACGGCGTCGTGCGCGACTGGCACATCCGCGAGTGGGACGAGGTCCTCGCCCCCTGAAGCTGAGCGGGCGGTGGACCCGCCGCCGTGGTCGAATCCGCGCAACCCTCCGGGTGCCGCGATGAGCTTCTACTGGGCGGCCGGCGGGCTGGCCGCGATCGACACGATCGGGGGGGAGCCCGAGCGGCTCGCTCGCGCCCGGGATGCGGAGTTCGTGGCGGCGCAATGGGTCATCGGCGGCCTCAAGGTGCTCGCGGCGTTGGCGGTGGTGGCGCTCGTACGCTCCCGCAGCGAACGGCTGCCCCGGCGACTGCTGGCTCTGGTGCTGGGCGTGGGCGGCGCACTCCTGCTCCTCTACGAGACGGCCGAGTTCGTACAGCACCTGCTGATGGCGGTCGGCGCCGTAGACCAGGGCGACCTCGACGACACCGCCCTCATCGGGCACCTGGCCTTCTGGGATCCCTGGTGGATCCTCGGCGCCGGCCTGTTCATGATCGCGGCCTGGCAGCGGCGGAACATCCCCGGCTCGAATTTGATGCCTGATTTCGCCCGGCCCCGGGTAATCCCCTCGCGGCATTCGGATCGGGTGCCTCGTTCGAGGGGGAGGAAATGCACCCAGCACACAGCTGTGGCGGCTTGACGGCCGCGAGGTTCGTGGTGCCGTTCGCGCTGCTGGCCGGCTTCGCGGTCGCGGCGACCGGAGCGGCGGCCGCGCCGGCGGGGTTCCAGGGCGAGAACGGGACGCGTCAGGACGTCGACGCACGCCAGGGCAGCCGAGCGCCGAGCTCCACGCAGCGTGCGTTGGCGAACGATCGCGGTGCGACGGCGACCTGGAATCGGTTCGGAACGCCGCGCTCGCTGACGAGGGCTGGCCGCTACCTTGCCACGGGGCTGCCGGACGATCCGGTGGCGGCGGCGCGCCGCTGGATCTCGCAGAACCGTGGCCTGCTGGGGCTGAGCGCCGCCGCGGCCGGCGACCTGGAGCTCCTCAACTCTGCGCCGATGGGCGCCGGCCGGGCGCTTCTCCTGCGCCAGCGTTTCGATGGCCTGCCGGCCGGGCGCGACGGACTGCTCGTCGTGGGGGTCACGGAGGGAAAGGTCGCTTACGTCTCATCGTCGCTGGCCCGCAACACAACTCTCTCAGGCGAGACGCGGCTGTCGTCCGAGGAAGCGCTCCGCGCGGCGGCCACAGCGGCCGGAATCGAGCCCGGCGCGCTCTCGGGCGAGCGCGTGCAGGGCGGCTGGACGGTGTTCGACGCCGGCTCGCTCACCCACCCCGCACGCGCGCGGCTCGTGGCCGTCCCGACGCCGACCGACGGCGCGCGGGTGGCGTGGGAGACGGAGCTCATCGACAACGTAGCGGAGCCGACGGGGTTCGCCTCCTTCGTCGACGCCGAGACGGGCGAGGTGCTCATCCGTGAGAGCCTGGTCGACCATCTCGCCGACAACCCGACGTGGACGGTGTTTCCGAACGCGCCGCTGCTCGACTACACGTCGAGAGACACGCGAGCCACCTGGTGCTGGCTGAGCGGCCCGCCCGGCTGCGCGCTCGTGCTCCAGAACAGCGCATCGCCGGTTCCGTGGGACACCGACGCCCGCACCGGTGTACCCACGAACACGACCCGCGGCAATGCGGCACGCAGCTTTGAGAACTGGAACAGCGTGGATCCGCGCACCGTGGGGGTGACGCCGGCGACGCCGAGCCCGAGCCGCGACTACGTCTACCCGTTCACCGACCAGTGGCGCCAGGCCCGCTGCAACCCGGCCGATGTTCACCTCGCCGCAGCGCAACGACGCCGACGCGGCGGTCGCGAACCTGTTCGCGATGCACAACCGCATGCACGACTGGGCCTACCACCTCGGCTTCACCGAGTCGGCCTGGAACATGCAGGTGGTCAACATCCCGGCGCGGGCCTCGGCGGCGACCCCGAGCAGGGCCGCGCGCAGGCCGGGCGATCGCGCTGCGGCACCCGGTCAGCCGCAACAACGCCAACCAGGGCACGCCGCGCGACGGCCTCGCCGCCGACCACCAACATGTTCCTGTGGCAGCCGCACGCCGGCGCGTCTACCCGCCGTGCGTCGACGGCGACTACGACATGACGGTGATCGGGCACGAGTACACGCACGCGATCACCAACCGCATGATCGCCGGCCCGGACACCGGCATCGGCTCGGCGCAGGGCGGCGCGATGGGCGAGTCGTGGGGCGACCTGTCGGCGGCGGAGTACCTGGCCGAGTACGGCTTCCGCCCGCCGGGCGAGACACCCCGTTCGTCACCGGCGCCTACGTCACCGGCAACACCGGCAGGGCATCCGCAACTACGACATGAACCGCAGCCCGCTGAACTACTCCGACGTCGGCTACGACCTGGTCGGCCAGCAGGTGCACGCGGACGGCGAGATCTGGAGCGCGACGAACTTGCGGCATCCGGCAGGCGTTCCTGAAGCGGTACGGCGCCGGCACGCCGGCGCTGCAGTGAGCGTGCGCCGCGGGCACGCGTGCACGTCGACGCCTGCCCGGGCAACCGGCGCTGGGCGCAGCTGGTGTTCGACTCGTTCCTGCTCCAGGCCGAGCAGCAAGTTCAGCATGCTCGACATGCGCGACAACATGCTCGCGGCCGACCTGGTCCGCTTCGGCGGCGCCAACCAGGACCTCATGTGGAACGCGTTCGCGCAGTCGCGGCATGGGCAGGGACGCCGCCAGCGGGCCGAGCGACGCCGACCCGATGCCGAGCTTCGCGTCGCCGTACGCGCGACGAACGCCACGGTCACGCTGCGCCCGGTGGGCGACGCGGCCGAGGGCGCGCGATCCGGCTGTACGTCGGGCGACTACGAGGCGCGGGCGACGCCCGGTCGCCGACACCGACCCGGCGACGCCGCTCGGCGAAACCGTTCGTATGGCGCCGGGCACGTATGAGTTCCTGGCGCGCGGCAACGGCCTCGGGGCGGTGCGCTTCACTGCCCTCCTCCGCCCCGGCCGGGCGGAGAACCTGGCCGGTGCAGATGTCCCGCAACGTGGCTTCGGCCGCGAACGGGGCAACGGCGGGCGGCGACGGCATCAACCTCGCTAGGCTGATCGATGACACGGAAGCCACGAACTGGGCGTCGCTGGGATCGCCGATCGCAAACAAGCAGGTAACCGTGCGGCTCGACCCGAGCGGCGCTTTCACATGATTCGGCGCATACAGGTGAGCGCGCAGCTGCGCACGCGCCTCCCCGCCGACGCCGGAGGCGACACGGCCGCGCAGAGCCGCTACTCGGCCCTACGTCAGTTCGAGGTCCTCGCCTGCGAGGCGCGCGGCACGTTCGACTGCAGCCAGGACGACCATTTCACGTGATCTCACGAGCTCGGGCGACGCCTTCCCGGCGGTGGCTCCGCGGCCGCGAGCACCGGATCTGACCTTGCGCTCTTTCGACGTCCCCCAGACGAGGGCGTCCACGTCCGGCTGCGCGTGCTCACGAACCAATGCACGGGCACGCCGGCCTACCAGGGCGACCAGGACGACGACCCGCGGAATGTGACGGACTGCGACGAGGGCAGCACCCAGGACGACAACGTACGCGCGGCGGAGCTGCAGGTGTTCACGCGCTAGCCGCGACCGTTACACGAGCTCGAGGAAGACCATCTCGGTGGAGTCGGACTTCCTTGGTCCCAGCTTGAGGATGCGGGCGTAGCCGCCCTCGCGGTCGGCGTAGCGAGGTGCGATCTCCTCGAAGAGCTTGTAGACCACGAACTTGTCCTGCCCCAGCCGCGCCATCGCCTGACGGCGTGAGTGCAGGTCGCCTCTCTTGGCGAGGGTGATCAGCCGCTCGAGCTCCGGCTTGACGGCCTTGGCCTTCGCCTCGGTCGTCTGGATCCGCTCGTGGTCGATCACCTCACGGCAGAGGTTCGCGAACAGCGCCTTGCGGTGCGCTGTGTCGCGCGAGAGCTTTCCCCGCTGTTTGCGGTGGCGCATGGCGCGGAAATCTATCCTGCGCGCAGCGTCAGCCCGCGGGCGTCGAGTGTCTCCTTGACTTCCTCGATCGACTTGCGGCCGAAGTTCGGGATCGCCGCCAGCTCGGAGTCCGACTTCTGCACGAGGTCGCCGACCGTCTGGATGCCCGCACGCTTGAGGCAGTTGTAGGAGCGCACTCCCAGCTCGAGCTCCTCGATAAGGATGTCGTCCATCCCGGTGCCGGGAGGGCCGGCGCCGTCGCCCGCGATTCCTTCGGCGCCGGCGACGAGGGCTGCGCCCTGGTCGCGCAGCGCCTCGACGCGGTCGGCGTCGGTGAAGATCGCCAGGTACTTGATCAGGATCTCGGCGGCCTCGCGGAGGGCGGCCTGCGGGTCGAGCGAGCCGTCCGTCTCGATGTCGATCGTGAGCTTGTCGTAGTCGGTCTTCTGGCCCACCCGGGCGGCGTCGACCGAGTACGCCACGCGCTTCACGGGCGAGAAGATCGAGTCGATCGGGATCACGCCGATGGGCTGGTCGGGGGTCTTGTTCTCCTCGGCCGGGGAGTAGCCGCGACCGTGCCCGACGGTCAGGTACAGCTCGAGCTTGGTCTTCTTCTCGAGCGTCGCGATGTGGGCCTCGGGGTTGAGGATCTCCACGCCGGACGGCAGGTCGATGTCGCCCGCGGTTATCTCACCGGGGCCTGTGACCACCAGCGGCGCCTCGATCTCCGCCGCGTCCGAATGCATGCGGCAGACGACCTCCTTGAGGTTGAGGACGATGTCCGTCACGTCCTCCTTCACGCCGTTGATCGTGGAGAACTCGTGGGCGACGCCCTCGATCCGCACGCTGGTAACGGCAGCGCCGGCCAGCGAGGACAGGAGCACGCGCCGAAGCGAGTTGCCGAACGTGTAGCCGAAGCCACGGTCCAGCGGCTCGATCGTGAACGTGCCGCGGTTGTCTTCCACGCTCTCGGTGGAAATCTGGGGAGTCTGGAACTCGATCATGGTGCTTCCTTCGGCTGTTGTGCGCGCCTTGCCGCTGCCGCGGTGGGCGCGCTCGCGTTAACTACTTGGAGTAAAGCTCGACGATGAGCTGCTCCTGGACCGGTGCGGTGATCTCCACCCGCTCGGGGAGGCGGAGCACCTTGGCGGTCAGCCCGTCGTGGTCGGCCTGGAGCCATGCCGGCACCACCGAGGTGAGCTCGGTGGCGTCGCGTACCACGGGCTCCACGGGGGCGCTCGGCTTGATCGTGATCACGTCGTCGGGCCGCAGCTGGTAGGAGGGGATGTTCACGCGGCGGCCGTTGATCGCCCAGTGGCCGTGGCGGATCATCTGGCGCGCCTGGCGCCGAGAGGCCGCGAAGCCGAGCCGCACGAGCACGTTGTCGAAGCGCGACTCGAGCAGGCGGAGCAGGTTCTCGCCGGTCACGCCCGACTGGCGGCTGGCCTTCGCGTAGTAGTTGCGGAACTGCTTCTCGAGCACGCCGTAGTAGCGCCTCGCCTTCTGCTTCTCCCGCAGCTGCACGCGGTACTCGGACTGGCGCGAGCGGCCTCGACCGTGGTCGCCCGGCGGGTAGTTGCGCCGCTCGACGCCGCACTTGTCGGTCAGGCAACGCTCCCCCTTCAGGAAGAGCTTGGTGCCCTCGCGGCGGCACTGCTTGCACTGGGCGCCTGTGTCGCGGGCCACTAGACCCTCCTCCGCTTCCTGGGCCGGCAGCCGTTGTGCGCCTGCGGGGTCACGTCCTTGATGGTCGTGATCTCGAGGCCGGCCGCCTGAAGCGAACGGATGGCGGTCTCGCGGCCCGAGCCCGGGCCCTTGACGAACACCTCGACCCTCTGGAGGCCGTGCTCCATGCCCTTGCGCGCGGCGGCGTCCGCCGTGACCTGCGCGGCGAAGGGCGTCGACTTGCGCGAGCCCTTGAAGCCGGCCCCGCCGGCGGACTCCCACGCGATGACGTTCCCGTCCTTGTCTGTCAGCGCCACGATCGTGTTGTTGAAGCTCGTCTTGATGTGCGCCTGGCCGAATGGCACGTTCTTGCGGACGCGTCGACGCCCGCGCGGCCTGCGAGGCTGCGGCATCTAGCTGCTCACCTCAGTGCTTCCTGATCTTCTTCTTGCCGCCGCCGGCAGCCGAACCGCGCTTCGGTCCCTTGCGGGCGCGCGCGTTGGTCTTCGTCCGCTGCCCGTTGACCGGCAGCCCGCGCCTGTGGCGGAGGCCCTTGTACGACCCGATCTCCATCAGGCGCTTCACGTTCTGGGAACGCTCCCGCCGGAGGTCGCCCTCCACGAGCAGGTCGTCGACCCGCTCGCGCAGCTTGCGCACCTCGTCCTCCGTCAGGTCCTTCACGTAGGTGTTGGGATCCACGCCCGCCTCGGCCACAACCTGGTTCGCGGTCGAGCGACCGACGCCGTAGACGTAGGTGAGACCAATCTCAACCCTCTTGTTGAGGGGGATATTGATGCCTGAGATGCGTGCCATTTACCCCTGACGCTGCTTGTGACGTGGGTTCTGACAGATCACGAGGACCGCACCGCCGCGGCGGATGACCTTGCACTTCTCGCACATTGGCTTGACTGAGGCGCGGACCTTCATAGCTCCGTGATCGGACTTATCGGGACGAGGACTAGCGCGGAGCCCAGGAGACGGCTCCACGCCGACCCACTAGATTAGCAGCCGCCAGGTCGAGCTCTCAGCCCGCCACGGACGCCGCCGCATCCGCCTTCTCGGCCATGAGCTCGTGCCATGGAGTGAGGATTCGGGGTCCCTCGGCGGTGACCGCCACCGTGTGCTCGAAATGGGCGGCGAGCGAGCCGTCCTGCGAGTAGACGGCCCAGTTGTCCGCCCCCATGCGGACGTGGTGGGTCCCCACGTTCACCATCGGCTCGATCGCGAGCACCATGCCCTCCTCGAGCTCCGGGCCGGTGCCGGGCTCGCCAAAGTTCGGGATCTGAGGGTCCTCGTGCATCTGGCGTCCGATTCCATGGCCGACGAGCGAGCGGATGATCGAGAAGCCGTCGGCCTCGACGCGCGCCTGCACCGCGTGCGAGACGTCCCCGAGCCGGTTGCCGATGCGGCACTGTTCGACCGCGTCGAAGAGCGCCGCCCGGGTGCTGGTGAGGAGGCGCTTCGCGATCGGCGTGACGTTTCCGATCGGATGGGTGATCGCCGCGTCGGCGACCCAGCCGTCGAGCACCACGCCGATGTCGATCGAGAGGATGTCGCCCCGGCCCAGCCGGTAAGGGCCGGGTATTCCGTGCACGACCATCGAGTTCGGCGAGGCGCATATCGAGCCCGGGAACCCGCGGTAGCCCTTGAACGCCGGTTCCGCCCCCTGTGAGCGGATGAACCGCTCCGCGGTCTTGTCGATCTCGGCGGTGGTGACCCCCGGACGCGCCTTGCGACGAAGGATCTCGTGACAGCGCGCGAGGATCCTGCCCGCCGCCGCCATCTTCTCGATCTCTTCGTAGGTCTTTCTGTGGATCACAGCTCCGCCTCGAGGGCCAACGTAGCGAGTGTGGCACGGATGTGGCTGTGGACCTCGTCGGGGGGTCGGCTCCCGTCGAAGCGCCGCAAGGCTCCGCGCTGGTCGTACCAATCGATCAGCGGCTCCGTCTGCTCTCGATACACGGAGAGACGCCTTTTGATCGTCTCCGGCTTGTCGTCGTCCCGCTGGATCAGGCGTGAGCCGTCCTGGTCACAGACACCCTCGTTCTTCGGCGGGTCGTTCTCCACGTGGTACACGTGGCCGTTCTTCACGCAGATCCGGCGCCCCGAGAGGCGGCGGATGACCTCCTCGGCGGGGGCGTCGATCAGCAGCGCGGCCGTGAGCGACCGGCCGCGGCGGTCGAGCGCCTCGTCCAGCGCCTCCGCCTGGCCGACGGTGCGGGGGAATCCGTCGAGGATGAAGCCGTCCTCGGCCTCGGGCGTGTCGAACCGCTCCATGATCACTCCGATCATGAGCTCGTCGGGCACGAGGTCGCCGGCCTCCACGATCGGCTGCGCTTCCTTCCCGAGCTCGGTCCCCTCGGCGATCGCCGCCCGCAGGATGTCGCCGGTCGCGTAGTAGGGCAGGTCGAAGTCGTCCACGAGGCGCTCCGCCTGGGTGCCCTTGCCCGCCCCCGGCGGGCCCATGAGGATGAGGTTCAGCTCGCTCACGAACGAGTGCAGAGGCTACCGACTGAGTCTGGATCCCCAGCCGGAAGTGATACGGCTATTTCAGGAAGCCCTCGTAGTTGCGCATCATCAGCTGCGCCTCGAGCTGCTTCATCGTGTCGAGGGCCACTCCCACGACGATCAGGATCGAGGTGCCGCCGAAGAAGAAGTTGGCGCTCGTCTGGTTGATCAAGATGGTTGGCAGGGCCGCGACCGCGGCGAGATAGAGCGCGCCCGGGAAGGTAAGCCGCGCGAGGATGCGGTCGAGGTATTCGGCCGTGGGTCTTCCAGGCCTCACCCCGGGGATGAAGCCGCCGTACTTCTTCAAGTTGTCCGCCTGCTCAACGGGGTTGAAGGTGACCGCCGTGTAGAAGTAAGTGAACACGATGATCAGCAGCGACTCGCCGACCAGGTAGGGCCAGTCGTTCGGGCTGAAGAAGACCGAGAAGTCCTGCGCCCAGCCCGCCTGGCTGAGCTCTCCCACGGTGGGTGGGAAGGCCATCAGCGAAGCGGCGAAGATCACCGGGATCACGCCGGCCATGTTCACGCGCAGCGGCAGGTAGGTGGAGCCGCCGCCCGCCATCCGGCGGCCGACGACGCGCTTCGCGTACTGCACCGGGATCCGGCGCTGGCCCTCCTGCATGAAGACGATTCCGGCGATGATCGCGAGCGCCAGGAAGGGCATCATCACCTTGAACACCTGATCGGGGTTGTTCCACCAACTGGAGATCCCGTTGGGAAGCCCGGAGGCGATCGAGGCGAAGATCATCAGCGAGATCCCGTTGCCGATACCGCGCTGGGTGATGAGCTCGCCGAGCCACATCAGCAGCACGCACCCCGCGGTGAGCGTCATGACGATCACGAACACCCGGCCGAACGTAAAGGCATCCACCACCTCCGCACCGCCGCTCGAGAAGGTTCGGAAGAGGAAGACGTAGCCAACCGACTGGCCGAACGCGAGAGCGACGGTCAGGTAGCGCGTGTACTGCGTGATCTTCTGCTGGCCGACCTCGCCCTCTTTGCGGAGCTTGTCGAGCGCCGGTATCACAACCGTCAGCAGCTGCAGCATGATCGAGGCCGTGATGTAGGGCATGATCCCGAGCGCGAAGATCGCGAAGCGCTGGAGGGAGCCGCCGGAGAAGAGGTTGAGGAAGCCGAGGACGTTGGAGCCGGAGAAGTTGTCGGAGAGCTGCTCGACGGCGTCGACGTTGATGCCCGGCGCCGGGATGTAGGCGCCGAGGCGGTAGAGCGCCAGCATGGCGGCGGTGAACGCCAGCTTCTTTCGGATGTCGGCTACCCGGAAGGCGTTCAGGAACGTCCGGAGCACGACGCTAGTCCTCGAGCACCTGGCAGGTCCCGCCTGCCGCCTCGATCTTGTCGCGGGCAGTCTTCGAGAAGCCGTGGGCGTGGACGGTCATGGGCTTCGTGAGCTCGCCCTGGCCCAGCACCTTGACCGGTACGTCGCGCCGGGTGGCGAGGCCGCGTTCGCGGAGGGCGTCCGGGGTCACCTCGGCACCATGGTCGAAGCGCGCCTCGAGGTCCCGAAGGTTCACCGGCTGGCTGTGGGTGCGGAACTTCTCGAACGGCATCGACTTCTTCATGTGGGGGCCGCGCAGCTTGCGCATCCGCATGTGGATCGGGGTCTGGCCGCCCTCGAAGCGCACGCGCTTGCGGTTTCCCGAGCGGGCGCCCGCGCCCTTGTGGCCGCGGCCGGAGGTCTTGCCCGTGCCCGAGCCCTCGCCGCGGCCGACGCGCTTGCGGTCCTGGCGCGAGCCAGTCGCGGGCTTCAGCGAGTGGAGACCGACGCGCTCGTCAGCCATCGCGGACCTCTACGAGATGCTGCACGGAGTGGATCAGGCCGCGCACGGTGGGGTGGTCGTCGCGCTCGCTCGAGCGGCCGATCTTGCCGAGCCCGAGCGTGCGCAGGGCCTCCCGCTGCTGTCGGCTTCCGCCGTTCGCCGACTTCACCTGGGTGATGACGAGGGTCGCCATCAGACCGGCGCCTCCTCCGCGGCCGGCGCCTCCTCGGCGGCCTGCCGCTCCTCCAGCCCGAGCACCTCCCTCACCGTGAGCCCGCGGAGCTCGGCGACCTGGCGGGGACTCCGGAGCGACTGCAGCCCCGCAACCGTGGCCTTCACCAGGTTGATCGGGTTCTGGCTGCCGAGCGACTTCGAGAGCACGTCGCGGATCCCGGCCAGCTCCAGCACGGCGCGCACGCCGCCGCCGGCGATCACGCCCGTACCGGCCGAGGCCGGCTTGAGCAGCACCCGCGACGCGGAGTGCACGCCTATCACCTCGTGCGTGATCGTCGAGCCGTGCATCGGGACCCTGAAGAGGTTCTTGCGCGCCCGCTCGACGCCCTTCTGGATCGCCACCGGCACTTCGTTGGCCTTGCCGTAGCCGACGCCCACCTGCGACTTCTCGTCGCCCACCACGACCAGCGCGGTGAACGAGAAGCGGCGACCGCCCTTTACGACCTTGGCCACGCGGTTGATCTCGACGACCCGCTCCTGAAGGTCCTGCCCGCGGTCGCGCCCGGAGCCGCGGTCTCGTGTCCTGTCCCTAGAGGCCATCTGGATGACTCACCGTAGCGATCAGCTCAAAACTTGAGCCCGCCCTCGCGTGCGCCGTCGGCGAGCGCCTTCACCCTGCCGTGGAAGCGGTAGCCGCCGCGGTCGAAGACCACGCCCTCGACTCCGGCAGCCTTGCCGCGCTCGGCCAGGAGCTCGCCGGCCTTCTTCGCCTGCTCCAAGCGACCGAGCGACTTCAGCTCCGCCTCGGTCCAGCTGACGGCGGCCAAGGTGTGCCCCTGGACGTCGTCGATGAGCTGCGCCTGCATGCCCCGGTTCGAGCGGAACACCGACAGCCGCGGCCGGTCCTGGGTGCCACGCACCTTGGCGCGCACCCGGCGCCGCCGTCGAAGTCGAGCCTGGGGCTTCGTTGCGGCGCTCATGCGCGCTTCCCGACCTTCCGCGCCACGTACTCGCCTTCGTAGCGGATGCCCTTCCCCTTGTAGGGCTCCGGCGGGCGCTGCTTGCGGATGTTCGCGGCCACCTCGCCGACCACCTGTTTCGAGATTCCCCGAACCACGATCCGGGTGGGCTGCGGCACCTCGAAATCGATGCCCTCCGGCGCCTCGATCTCGACCGGATGCGAGTAGCCGAGCGCGAGCACGAGCTTCCTGCCCTGGAGCTGCGCGCGGTAGCCCACGCCTTGGATCTCGAGCCGCTTCTCGAAGCCGTTCGTCACGCCCTCGACCATGTTCGCGATCAGGCTGCGGGTGAGCCCGTGGAGCGCACGGTGGTCGCCGCGGTTGGACGGGCGGGTGACGAGCACCTCGCCGTTCTCCTGCTTCACGTCGATGTCGCGATTCACGCGCTCGTGGAGCTCGCCCTTGGGTCCCTTGACCCTCACGAGCTCGCGGCTCGATCGTGACCTCCACGCCATCCGGCAGGGGGACGGGCTGCTTTCCGATGCGGCTCATCGCTACCAGACCCTCGCCACGAGCTCGCCGCCGACCCCCGCGCGCCGAGCCTCGTGCCCGGTCATCACCCCGCGGGAGGTGGACAGGATCGAGGTCCCCATCCCCCCCTGCACCTTGGGCACCGCGTCGGCGGCTACGTACTGGCGCCGCCCGGGCTTGGACAGCCGTTCGAGCCCTTGAATCACCGGCTTGCGGGCCTCCGTGTACTTCAGTCGCACGCGCAGCACGCGTCCGACCCGCGCCGGCTCGACGGAGAAGTCCTCGATGTAGCCCTGCTCGCTGAGTATGCGCGCCAGCTGCGCCTTGAAGGTGGACGAGGGCATCTCGACCTGGTCCTGGTCGGCGTGCAGCCCGTTGCGGATCCGCGTCAGGAAGTCTGCGATCGGGTCGGTCTGCGACATCTAGATGCTCACCAGCTCGACTTCGTGAGGCCGGGGATCATGCCCTCGTGGGCGATCTCGCGCAGGCAGATGCGGCAGAGGCCGAACTTGCGCAGGTACGCGCGCGGGCGGCCGCACCGCCGGCAGCGGTTGTAGTTCCTCGTCTTGTACTTCGATCCGCGCTGCTGGCGGACGATCTGTGACGTCTTGGCCATCTACTCCTTGCTCTCTTCTTCGCTGCCCTCCGCAGCCTCGCCCTCGGCCTCCTCTTCGGCGGCCTCGGGCCGCTCGTAGGCCTCCGGGTTCTCCTCTTTCAACTCCTCGTAGGCCGCGGCCTCGGCCTCGGCCCTGGCGCGGGCCTCTTCCCTGCGCCGGTCCTCCTCAGCCTCCTGCTCCGCCTCGACGTCCTCGCCGGGCGCGCCCTCGCGGGCGAACGGCATGCCCAGCTCGCGCAGCAGGATGTAGGCCTCCTCGTCGGTGGCCGCGGTGGTCGTGATGGTCACGTCGAGCCCTCGCACCTGGTCGATCGCGTCGTAGTCGATCTCCGGAAAGATGATCTGCTCGCGGACGCCCATCGAGTAGTTCCCGCGCCCGTCGAACGACCGCGGGCTGAGCCCGCGGAAGTCGCGGATGCGGGGGATCGCGATCGACATCAGGCGATCGAGGAACTCCCACATGCGGGCGCGTCGCAGCGTCACGCTCACCCCGACCGGCATGCCCTCGCGCAGCTTGAACGCGGCGATCGACTTGCGGGCCCGCCGAACGTTCGGCCTCAGGCCCGTGATCGTCGCCAGCTGGTCGGTGGCGGCCTCGAGCATGTTCGAGTCCTGCTTGGCCTCGCCCACGCCCATGTTGAGGGTGATCTTCTCGATCCGCGGAACCTCCATGAGCGTGCCGTAGCCGAATCGCTGCCGGAGCGTGTCGCGGATCTCCTGCTCGTAGCGGTCCTTGAGCCGCGGCGGAATGTTGGCCTGGGTCTGCGCTGTCGCTTCCATCAGATGATGACCACTAGTCGATGACCTGACCCGACTTCTTGCTCACTCGCTCGCGGCGCGCGCCGTCGCGCTTGATCCCGACGCGCGTGGGTTCGCCCGAGGCGGGGTCGATCAGCATCACGTTGGAGATGTGGATCGGGCCCTCCTGCTCGACGATCCCGCCGATCTCCTGAGAGCGCCGGGTGTCGCGCAGCGTGCGCGGGCGAACGTGGCGCTTGATGATGTTCGCGCCCTCCACGTATACCTGCTGCTTCACCGGGTTCACACGCAGCACGCGACCGGTCCGGCCACGGTCCTTGCCCGCGATGACGCGGACTGTGTCGTCCCTGCGGATCTTCAGGGCCATCGGCTAGAGCACCTCCGGCGCCAGGGACACGATCTTCATGAAGTTGCGGTCGCGCAGCTCGCGCGCAACCGGGCCGAAGATGCGGGTGCCGCGCGGATTGTTCTGGGCGTCGATGAGCACCGCCGCGTTCTCGTCGAAGGCGATATACGTGCCGTCGTCTCGCCCGAACTCCTTCTTCGTCCGCACCACCACGGCCTTGACGACCTCGCCCTTCTTGACCGAGCCGTGCGGGATCGCCTGCTTCACGGTGCAGACGATCACGTCGCCCACCCCGGCATAGCGACGCTTCGAGCCCCCGGCCACGCGGATGCAGAGCACCACGCGGGCACCCGTATTGTCGGCGACCTTGAGCCTCGACTCCTGCTGGATCACTTGATCGCCACCTCATCGCCCGAGTGCGCGCGGGGCCGCGCAGGGCGAGGCGCGAGGACGCCCGCGACGGTCTGCGCGGCATCCGCCCGCGCGTGAGTGGGGGGTGGTCACCTGGCCCTCTCCAGGATCTCCGTGAGACGCCAGCGCTTCTTGCGGCTGATCGGCCGGCTCTCGACCACGCGCACGGTGTCGCCCACGTGGGCTTCGTTGTTCTCGTCGTGGGCGTGCAGCTTCGACGAGGCGCGGACGATCTTCTTGTACATGCGGTGAGCGTGGACGACGTCGATGCGCACCGTGATCGTCTTGTCCGCCTTGTCGGAGACGACCACGCCCTGCCGCACCTTCAAGATGCCGGCTGACTTCGGCTCCGGCGCCGGGGCCTCCACGCGGGGGCCCTCGGCGGCGCGGCGCTCGCGCGTGCGGCGCCGATAGACCTGGCGACGTTCCGCCTTCCGGCGGCGCCTCTCGGCGCGCTCCTGCGCCCGCTCCTCCGGGGAGCGCTGCGGCCTCGTCTCGCCGGTGTGCGTCGAGCGGGCGCGCTTGCGGCTCTCCTTGGGCGACAGCGTCTCGCCCGGCTCGGGCGCCTCGGCGGGAGCGGGCGTGGCCTGAGCGGCCTGGGCGGCCGGCGCTTCGGCCGGCGGCGCGTCCGCCGGAGTGTCAGCAGCCGGCGGCGCGTCCGCGGCAGCCGGCTGCGCGTCCGCCGCAGCCGGCGGCGCGTCCGCGGCAGCCTGCTCGGCCGCCTCCTCGGCGGGCGCGTCCGGCGTCTGCTCGTCGTTCAAGTTCTGCTCGTTCTCAGTCATTCCGTCTCTGCCTGCGGATCTCCGTCTCCACGTCGATTCCACGCTCGTGCGCCACCGTGAGCGCGCGCGCCAGGTCCGTCTTCGCCTGCTTCAGCCGCGCCGTGTTCTCGAGCTGGCCCGTCGCGTGCTGGAAGCTCAGGTTGAACAACTCCTTGCGCGCGTTGTCCGCGAACTCCACGAGCTGCGGATCCTCAAGGTTATGCACCTCGACGGCCTTCACTGACTCGGCGTTCATGACTGCGCCGCCCCCTCGCGGTACACGAACTTGGTCTTCACGGGCAGCTTGTGGCCCGCCAGTCGCATTGCCTCGCGGGCGAGCGGCTCCGGAACGCCCGAAAGCTCGAACATGACTCGACCGGGCTTGACCACGGCAACCCACCCCTCGGGCGTGCCCTTGCCCGAGCCCATACGAGTCTCTGCCGGCTTCTTCGTGTAGGGCTTGTCCGGAAAGATGTTGATCCAGACCTTTCCGCCTCGCTTGATCTTGCGCGTCATCGCGATACGGGCAGCCTCGATCTGGCGGTTCGTGACCCAGCCGCGCTCGAGCGACTTCAGCCCGTACTCGCCGAACTCCACGCGCGTACCGCCCTTCGCGTTGCCGCGCATGCGCCCGCGGTGCTCCTTACGCCACTTGACCCGCTTCGGCTGAAGCACTAGTGGTCGCTCCTCCAATTTCGCGTCGGAGAGACCACTAGCGACCGCCTCCTGGGGAGGAGCGCGGGCCGCCGCCTCCTTGACCCGGGCCGCCGTCGCGGCGACCCCGGCCGCCCCCGCCCGGACCGCGCCCGCCACCCTGTCCGCGGCCGCCGCCCTGACCACGGCCGCCGCGGCCGCCGCCCGGTCCGACCGTCTGGGGCGCCTCCAGGTCCGTGAGGTCCTGCGCGAACCCCTTGGGCATGATCTCGCCCTTGTTGATCCACACCTTCACGCCGATCCGCCCGAAGGTGGTGCGGGCCTCGTAGAAGCCGTAGTCGATGTCGGCGCGCAGCGTGTGCAGGGGTACGCGGCCGTCCGAGTAACCCTCGGTGCGCGCCATCTCGGCGCCACCCAGGCGTCCGGAGACCTGGATCTTCACGCCCTTGGCACCCGACCGCATCGCGGACGTGAGCGCGCGCTTCATGGCTCGCCTGAACGCCACCCGGTTCTGGAGCTGCTCGGCGATGGACTGGGCGACGAGCCTGGCGTCGAGCTCGGGCCGCTTGATCTCGAGGATGTTCACCTTCACGGCCTTGCCCGTCATCTTGTGGAGCTCCCTGCGCAGGGCGTCCACCTCGGAGCCGGACTTGCCGATGACGATGCCGGGTCGGGCCGTGTGGATGTTGACCTCGACCTCGTTCTTGTTCTTCTTGATCGTGATGGTCGATAGACCCGCGTGGGCGAGCTTGTTCTCGATGTGCTCGCGAATGCGGATGTCCTCCAGCAGGTAGTCGGAGAACTCGCGCTCGTTGAACCAGGTCGACTTCCAGTCGTGGATGTAGCCGACCCGGAGTGACTCAGGATGGACCTTCTGGCCCATGGCTACCCCTCGTTTCCTTCGGTCGTCAGTTCGATGGTCATGTGGCTTGTCCGCTTGAGGATGCGGGTGGCGCGCCCGCGCGCCCGCGGCCGGAAGCGCTTGATAGTGGGCCCCTCGTCCACGAAGGCGCGCTGGATCCGCAGCTCGTCGGGTCCGAGCTCATAGCTCGACTCGGCGTTCGCGACCGCAGAGTTCAGCAGCTTGAGGATGTCGCCGGAGACGGCCCGCGGAGCGTGACGGAGGATCGCTTGGGCCTGCTCCACGTTCTTGCCGCGAATGTGGGCCATGACCAGGCGGGCCTTGCGCGGCGCGCTGCGCACGTACTTGGCACGCGCACTCACTACGAGGGCGCCGTCGGGCTGGGGCGCGGGGGGCCGGCGCTCGGTTGTCGGGGTGGTCTCGGCCGAGCCGCGCCGCGGCGGCCTGGCGGCCTCCTCGGCCTCCTCTTCCTCGGCCTCCTCCTCCTCGGCCTCCTCCTCCTCGGCCTCCTCTGCCTCGGCGACCGGCTCCTCCTCGGCCGGCTCCGCCTCGCGCCGGCTCCTCCTCGGCCGACCGGCTCCTCCTCGACGGGCTCCGCCTCGGCCTCCTCGTCCTCCGGCTCCGCCTCGGCCACCGGCTCCTCCTCGACGGCCTCCTCCTCGGCCGATGGCTCCTCCGGCGCGCCGGCCTCCTCGGACGGAGCCTCGGCAGGCGCGGCGTCGGCGCCGGCGTCACCCGACGCGTCGTCCTCGACCAAGCGCGCGACCAGCTCGTCCTTCCTGCCCGCCTTGGGCAGGCCGCGCGCTTCGAGCTCGGCCCTGAGCTCGTCGACCTTGAGCGACTCCCAGCCGCCCTCGGGCGCCTGTCGTCCGGCCGCGCTCATCGCACTCTCACCCTGTCGCTGCCGGCGTGGCCGCGAAACACCCGCGTGGGGGCGAACTCGCCCAGCTTGTGGCCGACCATCGACTCGGACACGAACACCGGCACGTGCTTGCGGCCGTCGTGAACGGCGATGGTGTGTCCCACCATCTCGGGGAAGATCACCGAGGTGCGGGACCAGGTCTTGATCATCTGCCTCTGACCGGACTCGTTCATCTGCTCGATGCGCCGGAGCAGACGCTCCTCGACGAACGGGCCCTTCTTTGACGAGCGCGACATCTAACGTCTCCCCTTCTTGCCGCGCCGCCGGCCGCGGACGATGAACCGGTCTGACGCCTTCTTCTTCTTCCGGGTGCGGTAACCGAGAGTCGGCACGCCCCAGGGCGTGACGGGATGGCCACCCGGCGTGTGGTGCGCCTCGCCGCCACCGTGCGGGTGGTCCACCGGGTTCATGGCCACGCCGCGGGTCTGCGGTCGCTTGCCCCGATGACGGGCGCGGCCGGCTTTGCCGAGGTCGACCAGCTCGTGCTCGGCGTTGCCGAGCACGCCGATGGTGGCGCGGCACTCGACCGGCACGATCCGCATCTCGCCCGAGGGCAGGCGCAGCGTCGCATGCTTTCCCTCCTTCGCCACCAGCTGAATCGCGGTGCCCGCGGAGCGCCCCAGCTGCCCGCCGCGGCCCGGCAGCAACTCAACGTTGTGCAGGGTGGTACCGGTGGGGATCGCGCTCAGCGGCAGGCAGTTCCCGGGCGCGATGTCCGCCTTCGGGCCGGACATCACGGTGTCGCCGAGCTTGATCCTGGCGGGAGCGAGGATGTAGCGCTTGTCGCCGTCCGCGTAGTGGAGAAGTGCGATGTGGGCGCTGCGGTTCGGGTCATACTCGATCGCCGCGACCTTCGCCGGCACGTCGTCCTTGCGACGCTTGAAGTCGATCTTGCGGTACCTGCGCTTGGCGCCACCGCCCCGGTGGCGCGACGTAACGCGACCATGCTTGTTGCGCCCGCCGGACTTCGTGAGCCCCTCCGTGAGGGACTTCTCGGGCTCCGACCTTGTGACCGCCTCGTGCTGGACCCAGGTGGCGAAGCGCCGGCCCGGCGACGTCGGCTTGTGCTTCTTGATGGCCACTACGCGGTCTCCTGTCCCTCGAAGAGCTCGATCGAATCCTCCGGATGCAGCGTCACGACCGCCTTCTTCCAGCGCCGGCGCTTCCCCGACGTCCAGCCCCGCCGCTTGGGCTTGGGCTTCACCCAGGCAGTGCGGACGCCGGTCACGCGCACGCCGAAGATCTCCTCGATCGCCTGGCGGACCTGTGTCTTGTTCGCGCGCTCGTGCACGCGAAACGTGAACTTGTTGGCGGCGAGGAGCGCGTAGCTCTTCTCGGAGATGACGGGTCGGAGGACTACCTGGCGCGCGTTCACTTCGCGACCGCCTTCTCCACCAGCCGCTCGACCGCGGCCGCCGACAGCACGAGCCGGGCGGCGCCGATCAGGTCGGCGACTCCCACTTGGTCTGCGTTCATCACCGAGACGTCCTCGATGTTCCGAAACGACCTCGCACAGCTCTCCTCGCCCTGGCCCAGCACCACGAGCACGCTGCCCTCGCCGTCCAGCTGAGCGAGGGCCGCGACCGCCTCCTTCGTGGAGGGCCCTTGCCAGGCAAACGGATCCACCGCGCCGATCGAGGCGCGCTCGGCGTGGAGCGTCAGCGCCGCGCGCAGCGCCCGCCGGCGCTCCTTGCGGTTGACCTTCACGGTGAACGACCGCGGCTTCGGGCCGAAGGCCACGCCGCCGCCCGTACGCTGCGGCGTGGACAGTGCGCCCGCGCGAGCCCGGCCCGTGCCCTTCTGGCGCCAGGCCTTGGCGCCGGTCATCGCAACCTCGGCGCGAGTCTTCGTCGAGGCCGTCCCGCGGCGCCTCGCCGCGAGCTCGGAACGCACCGCCTGGTGCACCAGGGATCGGTGGAACGGCTCGCCGAACACCGCGTCGTCGAGTTCGAGGGTGCGCGCGTCCTGTCCCAGATATGGAGCGGTGGGCATCGGCGCTACCCCTCCCTCCGGATCTCTACCACGGAGCCCTTCGGCCCCGGCACCGAGCCGCGGACCAGCAGCAGGTTCTCGTCGGCGCGCACGTCCACGACCTCGAGGCCGCGCTGGGTCACGCGCCCGGCGCCCATCTGGCCCGGTCCACGGATGCCCTTGAACACGCGCGCGGGATCCGCTGAGGCGCCGATGGAACCGGGCGCACGGATGTTGTGCGAGCCGTGCGAGACGGGGCCGCGGTGGAAGTTGTGGCGCTTGATCGTGCCCTGGAACCCCTTGCCCTTGGAGACGCCCGAGACCTTCACGGTCTGGCCCCTCTCGAAGATGGAGTCGACCTTGACCTCGGCGCCCACCTCCAGCTCGCCGGGCTCTCCCCTGAACTCGGAGAGATGCCGCAGCGGCCCGACGCTCGCCTTCTTCAGATGCCCCAGCTCGGGCTTCGTGAGCTTCTTCTCGCGCACCTCTCCGAAGGCGAGCTGCACCGCGTCGTAACCGTCGCGCTCGGCGCGCCGGATCGCGGTGACGAAGCAGGGGCCCGCCTCGATCGCGGTCACGCGCTCCACGTGACCGTCGTCGGGATCGAAGACCTGCGTCATGCCCAGTTTTCTTCCGAGGAGGCCCGCCATAGCGCCCTCAGATGAGCTGGATCTGAATGTCGACGCCGGCAGGCAGATGGTCGAGCCGCTGGAGCGAGTCGACCGTCTTGGGTGTTGGTTGCAGGATGTCGATCAGCCGCTTGTGCGTGCGGATCTCGAAGTGCTCCCGGGAGTCCTTGTCCTTGAAAGGCGAGCGAATCACGCAGTACACGTTCTTCTCGGTAGGCAGGGGCACTGGTCCGGACACCGAGGCGCCGGTGCGCACGGCCGTGTCCACGATCTCCTTGGCGGCCGTCTCGATCGCCGAGTGGTCGTAGGCCTTCAGCCGAATGCGGATCTTGTTCTGCGTGAGCGTTGCCATGTGTGAAATGGGGTGGGCAGAATCGGGCGGCGAGGCCGCGATCCTCCGGCCCGCCCCCATGCAGGTCGTCTGTCGAGGACTCCCTACTCGATGATCTCGGTGACCACCCCCGAGCCGACCGTGCGGCCACCCTCGCGGATCGCGAACCGCAGTCCCTCGTCCATGGCGATGGGCTGGATCATCTCCACCGTCATCTCGACGTTGTCGCCCGGCATGACCATCTCCGTGCCCTCGGGGAGGTTGGCCACCCCGGTCACGTCGGTCGTGCGGAAGTAGAACTGCGGCCGGTAGCCGTTGAAGAACGGCGTGTGGCGGCCGCCCTCCTCCTTCTTCAGGCAGTACACCTGGGCCTTGAACTTCGTGTGCGGGGTGATCGAGCCCGGCTGGCAGAGCACCTGCCCGCGCTCGATCTCCTCGCGTCCGACGCCGCGCAGGAGACAACCGACGTTGTCACCGGCCTGGCCCTCGTCGAGGATCTTGCGGAACATCTCCACCCCGGTCACGACCGTCTTCCGGGTCTCGGGATGGATGCCCACGATCTCGACGGTGTCGCCCGTGTGGACGACTCCCTGCTCGATACGACCGGTGGCCACGGTGCCGCGGCCGGTGATCGAGAACACGTCCTCTACCGGCATCAGGAACGGGCGGTCGAGCGGGCGCTCGGGCTGCGGGATGTAGCTGTCCAGCGCGGCCGCGAGCTCGATGATCTTCTCGACCTGCTCGGGGTCGCCCTCGAGGGCCTTCAGGGCCGAACCCTGGATCACCGGCACGTCGTCACCCGGGAACTCGTACTCGGACAGCAGCTCGCGGACCTCGACCTCGACCAGCTCCAGCAGCTCCGGGTCGTCGACCATGTCGGTCTTGTTCATGTAGACGATCACGTACGGCACGTTCACCTGCCGGGCGAGCAGGATGTGCTCCCGGGTCTGCGGCATCGGGCCGTCCGCGGCGGACACGACGAGGATGGCGCCGTCCATCTGGGCGGCGCCGGTGATCATGTTCTTGATGTAGTCGGCGTGCCCCGGGCAGTCGACGTGGGCGTAGTGACGGTTCTCCGTCTCGTACTCCACGTGCGAAGTGGCGATGGTGATCCCGCGCTCCTTCTCCTCCGGAGCGTTGTCGATCTCCTCGAAGCTCTTCGCCTGGCCGCCGTACTTCTCCGCGAGGATCTTCGTGATCGCCGCGGTAAGCGTGGTCTTGCCGTGGTCGATATGACCGATGGTGCCGACGTTCACGTGCGGCTTGTTGCGCTCGAACTTCTCCTTCGCCACTCTCTTACTGCTCCTTTCTCAAAGACCTATCGGGCGCATTCGGCCCGAACCTCCAGAACATACTCCTTACGCGCCGGCTCCGACCGGCTCGCCCGTGCGGTGCTCGACGATCTCTTCGGCGATGTTCGACGGGACCTCCTCGTACCGGTCGAACTGCATCGTGTACGTGGCTCGGCCCTGTGTGGACGAGCGCAGGTCGGTCGCGTAGCCGAACATCTCTGCGAGCGGCACGCTGGCGCGGACCGCGATCGCGTTGCCGCGCGGCTCCTGGCCCTCCACGCGTCCCCGGCGACTCGAGAGGTCGCCGATCACGGTGCCGATGAACTCCTCGGGCGTGACGACCTCGACGGCCATGATCGGCTCGAGCAGCACGGGCCCCGCCCGCTTCGCGGCCTCCTTGAGCGCCAGCGAGCCGGCCACCTTGAACGCCACCTCGGAGGAGTCGGTGTCGTGGTACTTGCCGTCCACGAGCGTCGCACGCACGTCGACCATCGGATAGCCGGCCTTGACGCCGGACTCGAGCGCCTCCTCGATCCCCTTCTCGACCGCCGGGATGAACTCGGACGGCACGGAGCCGCCCTTGATCCTGTTGACGAAGTCGAAGCCCTCGCCGGCGGCGTGCTCGAGATCGATGAAGACGACGCCGTACTGGCCGGCGCCACCGGTCTGGCGGATGAGCCTGCCCTCGACCTTCCGGGCCTCGCCCCGAACGGTCTCGCGGTACGCCACCTGGGGACGTCCGACGCCCGCCTCCACGTGGAACTCGCGCTTGAGCCGGTCGACGATCACCTCGAGGTGGAGCTCGCCCATGCCTGAGATCACCGTCTGACCGGTCTCCTCCTCGGTGTGCACCTGGAACGTGGGGTCCTCCTCGCCGAGACGCTGAAGAGCCACCGACAACTTCTCCTGATCCGCCTTCGTCTTGGGCTCGATCGAGAGGTGAACGACAGGATCGGGGAACTTGATCGCCTCGAGCACCACCGGGGCGTCGGGAGCGCAGAGGGTGTCGCCGGTGGATGTCTGCTTGATGCCGACCCCCGCCGCGATGTCGCCCGCGTACACCTCCTCGACCTCCTCACGGTGGTTCGCGTGCAACATCAGGATGCGGCCCACGCGCTCGGTGCGGCCGGTGACCGAATTCAGCACGCGGCCGCCGGCCTTGAGCGTGCCGGAGTAGACGCGGAAGTAGGTGAGCTTGCCGACGTAGGGATCCGCCATGACCTTGAAGGCCAGCGCGGCAAACGGCTCGTCGTCCGAGGGTCGGCGGATCGTCGGCCTGCCCTCGCCGTCCTGGATCTGGCTGCCCTCGAGGCCCTCGACGGGGGGAACGTCGAGCGGGCTCGGGAGGTAGTCGATCACGGCGTCGAGAAGCGGCTGCACGCCCTTGTTCTTGAAGGCGGAGCCGCACAGTACGGGCGTCATCGAGATGTCGAGCGTCGCCTTGCGGATGTCCTGGATCAGCCGCGCCGGCTCGATCGGCCTGTCCTCGAGGTAGTCCTCCATCAGCTCGTCGTCGTACTCGGCGACGGCCTCGACGAGCTCCGTGCGCGCCTGCCCGGCTGCGTCCTGGAGCTCCTCGGGGATGTCGGTGACCTCCCACTCCTGGCCGAGGTCGTCCTTGTAGACGAGCGCCTTCATGTTCACGAGGTCGACGACGCCGCTGAAGTCGGCCTCGTCGCCGATCGGCAGCTGCACCGGCACCGGGTACGCGCCCAGCCGGTCGACCATCGTCTGGACCGAGCCCGCAAAGTTGGCGCCGATCCGGTCCATCTTGTTGATGAAGGCGATCCGCGGCACGCGGTAGGTGTCCGCCTGGCGCCACACGGTCTCGGACTGCGGCTCCACGCCGGCGACCGCGTCGAACACCGCGATCGCGCCGTCCAGCACTCGCAGCGAGCGCTCGACCTCGACCGTGAAGTCCACGTGGCCCGGCGTGTCGATGATGTTGATGCGGTGATCGCGCCAGAAGGCGGTGGTGGCGGCCGACGTGATCGTGATGCCGCGCTCCTGCTCCTGCTCCATCCAGTCCATGACGGCCGCGCCCTCGTGAACCTCGCCCATCTTGTGGGTGCGGCCCGTGTAAAACAGGATGCGCTCAGTCGTCGTCGTCTTGCCGGCGTCGATGTGCGCCATGATCCCGATGTTGCGCGTCTTTTCGAGTGTGACATTGCGTGGCATGAGCTTCGATTCAGATTCAGTAAGTCCGTTTCCGGGCAGAAAAAAGGCCCGATCCGGGCCCGGTGCTGCGTACGGTGCTTGCCCGGATGAGTGCTATGTCGTAGAGGACTCCATCGATGTGAGCGACCGTCCGCCCCCGCGTGGCTGAGCGGAATCGCCGACGGTCGCAGACCGCCCGCGAAGCGACGAATGATGGTAGCAGGCGTTCTGCCGCGCGATGGCCCGAATTCGGCAGTGCAAAGCGGCTTGCGCTGGGGGTCACGGTGGCCGGAGCGATTGCCGCCCTGCTGCTCGTCATCGCCGAGTTCTCCACGGTTGCCTCGGTCGATGTGGCGGGCGGGAGCTGCGAGCTCATAAACGACACCGACCCCGAGCTCGCGGACCGCTGCACGCTGACGGGCTTCGACCGCAACGGGGGCGCCTTCCTGCTCCTCGCGGCGCTGGTGGCTGTGCTCGGCTGGGGCGCCGGTCCTGGTGGGTCGCGACCCGCGGCGATCGCGCTCGCGGGGATCGGGGTGTTGGTTCTGGCGTGGGCGCTGCTCGTCGACCTGCCCGTGACCGGCGAGACCGGTGCGATCGGCCGCAACTTCGAGGGCGCCACCGCCGCGGCGGGCCCGGGACTGACACTCGAGCTGGTGGCGGGAGCGCTGGCGCTCGGCGCCGGCCTGGCCGCGCTGCTGGCGCCACGCTAGAACGAGGTGGGGTTCGCGCTTAGACTGGACCGCGCGGATGCGTCGGCTGACCGGACTTGGACTCGCGCTCGCGGCGCTCGGCGCTGCGGCGCCGATGCCCGCGGCTGCGCAGGCTCCGCCCCCCCACGTGTCCGTAGGGATCGGCGACAACAGCGCCGACCTGTTTACCGATTCCCGCTTCCGCGCCACCGGCATCCGCCACGCGCGGCTGATCGTGCCGTACGACGTCGTCCGCGCCGGCGGTTGGCCGCTCGCCTCCGCCGACGCGTGGCTCGGCCGCGCCCGCGAACTTGGCGTCGAGCCGCTCGTCACGTTCGCACACTCGGACCGCCGGCCGAAGTATCTGCCCAAGGTTCGGCAGTACGCCGCGCGCGTCCGCGAGTTCCGCACGCGCTACCCCTGGGTGCGCGAGTTCGGGACCTGGAACGAGGCCAACCACGGCGGGGTTCAGCCGACCGGCCCCAATCCGCGGCGCACCGCCGACTTCTACCGAGAGCTTCGCCGCCAGTGTGCGCGGGCGGGCTGCCGAGTCGTCGCGGTCGAGATCCTGGCGGCGAGCTGGAAGCGGACTTGGCGCTGGATGCGGAAATTCCGTCGCAGGGCAGGGCCGGGACCGCACACCTGGGGCATCCACAACTACCCCGACGCCAACCGCGGCCTCTTCGGGACGACGCAGCGCTTCCTCCGAGCGATCCGCAAGGACGAGATCTGGTTCACCGAGACCGGTGGAATCGTCCGCTTCGAGAAGCGCTGGCGCTACGACGAGAGCCGCGCCGCGCGCTCCGTCCGCCACGTATTCCGGCTGGCCGCGCTGTCGCCGCGGATCACCCGCGTCTACCTCTACAACTGGCAGTCGGATCCGCGCAACCGCCGCTGGGACTCCGGGTTCATGGCGGCCGACGGCACGCCCCGACGGGCCTTCTTCGCCCTGCTGGACGGGCTGACCCTGGAGCGCTTCCGCACACCCCCGCCGCCGGTCGTGGCCGACCCGCTGCCGGGTGAGCCCATCACGCTCGGCGCGGATCGCGACGACTGACCGGCTACCAGCGGTAGTGGGCGAATGCTTGATTCGCCTTCGCCATCCGGAAGATGTCGTCCTTCCGTTTGAAGGCCCCGCCCTGTTGGGACTGCGCGTCGGCCAGCTCGCCGGCGAGGCGCTCCGACATCGACTTTTCGCGACGCTGGCGCGCGAACTCGACGAGCCAGCGGACGGCGAGCGTGCGGGCCCGAGTCTGCGGCACCTCGACGGGCACCTGGTAGGTCGCGCCGCCAACCCGGCGGGAGCGAACCTCGAGCACGGGGGTGAGCATCTTGATGGACTCCTCGAGCGCGGGCACGGGATCCTGGCTAGTGCGCCTGGCGAGGAGGTCCAGGGAGTCGTAGACGATGCGCTCGGCCGTGGACTTCTTGCCCTTCACCATGACCTTGTTGATCACCTGCTGAACGAGCTTCGACCCGTACATGGGGTCGGCCTCGATCGGTCGGACGCCGGGAGGACTGCGGCGCGGCACGACTACCTAGCCTTCGCGCCGTACTGCGAGCGGGCCTTCTTGCGATCGGAGACGCCGGCGGCATCGAGCGTGCCGCGCACAACCTTGTACCGCACGCCCGGCAGGTCCTTCACGCGGCCCCCGCGCACGAGCACAACGGAGTGCTCCTGCAGGTTGTGCCCCTCGCCCGGGATGTAGGAGGTGACCTCCATCTGGTTGGTCAGCCGCACGCGCGCCACCTTCCGCAGGGCCGAGTTCGGCTTCTTCGGCGTGGTGGTGTAGACGCGGGTGCAGACGCCGCGTCGCTGGGGCGCCGCGATGCGCTTCTTGCGCCCCTGGCCGGACTTGAGACCCGGCGTCGAGACCTTCTTCTTGGGCTTCTGGCGACCCTTGCGAACGAGCTGATTGATGCTTGGCATGCGGCGCGTGATGGTAGCAACGTGGCTCCCATGGGCTCCGAGGGCCGCGATCCCGCCTTCGCGCCCGCCCCCGCGATCCCCGCCCTCGCCGAGCGGGTGTCGTCAGGCCTGGACCCGAGCGGCGCGAACGGGCGCCGGCGTAAGCGCGGCCGCGGCGATCACCAGCACGAACGCGAAGCTCTGGATCACGACGCCGAGCGGGTCGCTCGGCATCGGATCGCCGAAGACCAGGATGCCCCCGCTGATGGCGGAGACGTTGGCGGCGGCGCTGGTGAGCGTGATGACCGGCACCGCGTCACCCTTCTGGAGGCCGCGTGCGGAGGCGTAGAAGGCGATAACGGACGCGATGACGCAGGTTACGAGCCAGGGAGACAGCAGACCCGGGACGCCGTCGTCGCCGACGGAGCTCGTCAGTGCCTTGATCGCGACGTCGGAGACGCCGAAGAGGATCCCGGCCGCGGTGCCGAGCATTACGCCGTGGTGCTCGCGCGAGCCGAGCTGTGGCGTGAGGACGAGGAAGGTGCCGAGCGCGAGCAACGCGGACTCGAAGGCGATCATCCCGGCCATCGAGTAATTCGCGTGCTCGCCTCCGCCGTGCGGGAGGGACGCGGCAAGCAGCACGAGGCCGAGCGCGGTGAGTCCGACGCCGGCCCACTGTCGCGTGCCCACGCTGAAGCCGAAGAACCGCTCGGCGAGGACCGTCAGGAAGACCAACCCGCCCGCGATCACCGCTTGGACGACGGACAGCGGCGCGAGCGCCAATGCGCCAACGTGCAACGCCCACGCCCCGCCCGCCACCAGCATGCCGACCACGAACCACTTCGACCGGAACAGCCCGACGGCGCTCCGCACGGGATGCCTCAGGCTCACGTCCGGGGCCGCGCAGGCGCCCCGGTGCTTGAGCAGGAAGCCCACGTTGGTTGCGAACGCGCAAAGGAGCGCGAGCAGGATGCCGACTTGAAGAGTCACCTGGAAAGTGGTGGAAGTGTGTGGGTGGTAGGCCCCGTCCTACCGCGTATTCGATCTAACGGCCCTCGCGCCTCCCGATTTCCTTCAATGAGAAGGCCAACCGTCGACAACTTCTTGGCTACCCCGGTAACGGAATCGCGACACCTTGGTTACTGATGTGACAAAGCCGCCGATCCTGTTCTTGGACGTCGACGGAGTGATCAGCCTCTTCGGGTTCGCGCCCAGCGTCGAGCACCTGCCCGGCCCCCTGCACTGGATCGACGGAATCGCCCACTTCATCCCCGAAGACGTCGGTGGGCGGGTGGTCAGGCTAGCCGAAAGCTTCGAGCTGGTGTGGGCAACCGGCTGGGAGGAACGCGCCAACGAGCACCTGCCCTTCATTCTCGGCCTCCCCTTCCGCGATCTCCCGTTCCTCGACTTCGACGGCCGCGCGGTGTTCGGCTCCGCCCACTGGAAGGTCGACGCGATCGCCGAATACGCCGGCGACCGGCCGGCCGCCTGGATCGACGACAACATCGACGAGGAGTGCATGGCCTGGGCCGAGGGACGCGGCGTCCCCACGCTGATCGTGCACACGGACCCCGCGGTCGGGCTCACCGACGAGCACGTGGTGGAGCTGCTGCGGTGGGCGGAGGGCTTACCGCCCGAGCAGCTCGCGTAGGAGCGCGATCGTGGCCTTGCCTTCGCGCGTGAGGTCGGCCTCGGTGAACCGGAGCGGTTTGAGTCCGGCCAGGGTGAGTTGGGCGTCCCGACGTCGGTCTTGGACCTGGGCGCGCCAGCTCGAGTGGAATCCCCTGCTGTCGAGCTCCACGGCGAGGGCGGCGGAGCTCCAAAACGCGTCAATCGCGATCTCGGTGCCGTCGGGCAGCGTAAAGGGGAGATTGCACTCCGGCCGCGGCAAGCCGGCGCGGTCACACAGGGCGAGGAACTGCTCCTCCATCGTGCTGCGCGTGAGAGTCGTGGATGGGTCGGGACCGCCGAGTAGCGTGCGCAGCGTCCGGCTGCCCGGGCGCCTCGGATTGGACGCGAGGACGGCCTCGATCGCCTTGCGGTCGTAAAGCCGCAGGACCTCAGCCTGGCCTAGCGCCCGCTCGAGCCGCCGCGGCGGCACGACCCCTGCGAGGTCCACGATCGTGCGGGCCACGGTCGTGCAGGGGACCGCGTTCCGGATTGTCACGTGGTCGTCCGGCAGCGAGCGGACGCAGTGGAGACGGATTCCCGGACGTGGCTTGACGTTACGGGCCACCGTCACGTCCGACGCCCGCGCGGTCGCCGGAATCAGGTCCCACAGGGCCGCGGCGGAGCGGTGGCTGAGCGCCGCGCCGTCGCCCACCGCCAGCACGGCGGCGAGCCAATGCCCCTCGATTCTCAGCAGCCTGGGCCCCACGACACCGTAGACGCCGCGGTGAAGGCGGTGAAGCCGCCCCGCGGCAACGCGCGTGTGCAGCTCGTTGCGGCGCATGCCGAGCCGGGCGAGCTGCACCCGGGAAACCACCCCGTGCTGGCGCTCCGCTAGCGCCGCGACGGCCAAGTCGAGGCGACGCGTTCGACCTTCTGCTGCCATACGCAGCAAAAGGTCGAACGCATGAAATTGCGCCCCCGGCGGGAGCGCCGGGCCGGGCCGCGACGGCCGCGGCCCGGCCGGCGGGGCCCGGCCAGCCTAGCTCTGGCCGTCCCCGTCGCCGTCCGACGGCAGGTCCGCCAAGTCGCCGAAGGCGTCCGACCCGTCGCCGCCGTCGCTGAAGCCGAAGCCCTCGATCTCGCCCGAATCGGTCAGGCCGAGCTCGGCCGCCAGCTCGGACTCGTCCAGGAGGCCGATCTCCTCCGCCGTGTGGCGGCGGATCGGCTCCGTGGGCTCGATCTCGAGCCGGCGGTAGCGCCGGAGCCCCGTGGCCGCCGGGATCAGCTTCCCGATGATCACGTTCTCCTTCAGGCCGAGCAGCCGGTCGGTCTTGCCCTCGAGCGCCGCGTCCGTCAGCACCTTCGTGGTCTCCTGGAAGGACGCCGCCGACAGGAACGAGTCGGTGGCGAGCGACGCCTTCGTGATGCCGAGGATGATCTCCTCGTACTCGGCCGGCTCTCGCTTCTCGTTCGCGAACTCCGAGTTGGCCTGGAGCAGCTCGTGGCGGTCGACGAACTGGCCCGGCAGGTAGGTGGTATCGCCCTTCTGGTCGACCCGGACCTTCTTCATCATCTGCCGGACGATCACCTCGACGTGCTTGTCGTTGATGTCTACGCCCTGCGACTTGTAGACCTTCTGCACCTCGCGGACGAGGTACACCTCGGTCGCGGTACGCCGTTCGAGCGCGTCGGCGCCGCCCCAGGCCAGGATGTCGTGCGGGTAGATCGAGCCCTCGTTGAGCTGGTCCCCCAGCTTGACCTTCTGGCCCTCTCCGACGAGCAGCCGCGTGCGGCGCGGGAAGGAGTACGTGTGCTCCTCGCCCTCCGTGTCGGTCACGACCACCCGGAGACCCTTCTCGGTGTCCTCCACCGACACGGTGCCCTCGACCGTGGCGAGCTCCGCCAGCCCCTTGGGCTTGCGCGCCTCGAACAGCTCCACGACGCGCGGTAGGCCGTGCGTGATGTCGGCGCCGGCCACGCCGCCGGTGTGGAACGTCCGCAGCGTCAGCTGAGTGCCGGGCTCACCGATCGACTGCGCGGCGATGATGCCCACCGCGTCCCCGATCGCGACGACCTTGCCGGTCGCCGGCGCCACTCCGTAGCAGCGCTGGCACACGCCCTCGGCCTGGCACTTGAGCACCGAGCGGACCGGGATTCCGACCTGCTCGTCGCCGAACGCCTCGACCAGCTCGTCGATGTGGGCCGGAGTGATCAGCTCGTTCTTCTCGAGCAGAGCCCGGCCGCGCTTCGTCGAGAAGTCCTCGGCCGCGAAGCGCCCCTCGAGCTGCCCGTTGACCGAGCCGTCGTCGGCGATCAGCGGCATCTCGATGAACTCGTGGGTGCCGCAGTCCTCCTCGCGCACGATCACGTCCTGCGCCACGTCCACGAGCCGCCTGGTCAGGTAGCCCGAGTCCGCGGTACGGAGCGCCGTGTCCGCGAGGCCCTTGCGGGCGCCGTGGGTCGAGATGAAGTACTCGAGCACCGTCAGGCCCTCCATGAAGTTGGCCTTGATCGGGCGCTCGATGATCTCGCCCTTCGGGTTTGCCATCAGGCCGCGCATGCCGGCCAGCTGGCGGATCTGCTTGAACGAGCCGCGGGCGCCCGAGTTGGCCATCATGAAGATGGGGTTCAGGCGGTGGAGGTTGCGCTGCATGGCCTCGCCGACCTCGTCGGTGGCGGCCTGCCACTTGTCGGTCACGGCCACGCGGCGCTCGTCCTGGGTGATCAGGCCCATGTCGTACTGGTCCTGGATCTCCGCGACCTCGCCCTCGTAGCGCTCGAGGATCTCGTCCTTGTCGGGCGGGATCACGACGTCGTTCTTCGAGATCGTGATGCCGGCCTGCGTGGCGAAGTGGAAGCCCAGCTCCTTGAAGGCGTCGAGCACCAGCGCGGTTGCGTATGGACCGTGCTGGTCCACCAGCCCCTCGATCACCTGCGCCATGTCGCGCTTCTTCAGCGGGGTGTTGACGAACTCGTAGCTGTCCGGGTCGTACTCCTCGCCGAGGGCGTCCTCGAGCGCACGCTCGATGCGCTCGTTGTAGATGATCCGCCCGACCGTGGTGAGCGTGTGCTCCGTGCGGTGACGGCGCCGGTACTCGGCCAGGTCGTGCAGCTTCACGTTCTTGCTCTCGTAGGAGAGCTCGGCCTCCTGCGCGGAGCGGAACACGTGCGGGCGCAGGCCGTGCTTCTTCTCGTTCCACTTGCCCTCGAAGAGCGCGTCCTCCAGCTCCGCGAGCTCCTGCTCGTTGGGACCGTAGGTGAGGTAGTAGGAACCGAGCACCATGTCCTGCGTCGGCGTCGCGAGCGGCGACCCGTGCGCCGGCGACAGGATGTTGTTCGCCGACAGCATCAGCAGCCGCGCCTCGGCCTGGGCCTCGGCGGAAAGCGGCACGTGCACGGCCATCTGGTCGCCGTCGAAGTCCGCGTTGAACGCGTGGCAGACGAGCGGGTGGACCTGAATCGCCTTGCCCTCGACCAGCACCGGCTCGAAGGCCTGCAGGCCGAGGCGGTGGAGCGTCGGCGCGCGGTTCAGCAGCACCGGGTGCTCCTGGATGACCTCCTCGAGCACGTCCCAGACCTCGGGGATCATCGAGTCGACCATCTTCTTGGCCGCCTTGATGTTCTGCACCGACTTGCGCTCGACGAGCCGCGCCATGATGAACGGCTTGAAAAGCTCGAGCGCCATCAGCTTGGGCAGCCCGCACTGGTGGATGCGCAGCTCGGGGCCGGACACGATGACCGAGCGGCCCGAGTAGTCCACGCGCTTGCCCAGCAGGTTCTGGCGGAAGCGGCCCTGCTTGCCCTTCAGCATGTCGCTGAGCGACTTGAGCGGGCGGTTGCCCGGCCCGGTCACGGGCCGGCCGCGGCGGCCGTTGTCGAACAGAGCGTCGACGGCCTCCTGAAGCATCCGCTTCTCGTTGTTGACGATGATCTCGGGCGCGCCGAGGTCGAGCAGGCGCTTCAGCCGGTTGTTCCGGTTGATCACGCGGCGGTAGAGGTCGTTCAGGTCCGACGTCGCGAAGCGGCCGCCGTCGAGCTGGACCATCGGGCGCAGCTCCGGCGGGATCACCGGAATCGCCTCGAGGATCATGTCCTCGGGCTTGTTGTCCGAGTTGATGAAGGCCGATACGACCTTGAGCCGCTTGACCGCGCGCGACTGCTTCTGCCCCTTGGCGGTCTTGACCTGGTCCTCGAGCTCCACTCGCTCGGCGTCGAGATCGACCTGCTGCAAGAGGTCGCGCACGGACTCGGCGCCCATGCCGCCGCGGAAGTACTCGCCCCAGCCGAAGGGGGAGCCGAAGCGGTCCTTCAGCTCGCGGAAGAGCGTCTCGTCCGCGATCACCTGCTTTGACTCCATCGACTGGAACAGCTCCCAGACCTGGCGCATGCGCTCGGCGGCGTCCTCGATGTAGGCCTCGGTGTCGGCGATGTCCGCGTCGAACTGCTTGCGGAGGTCCTTCTCCATCTTCTCCCGGTCCTCGTCCGAGAGCTTCTTGAGGTTGACCTCGAGGGTGTCCGCCCAGAGCAGGTCGTCGTCGTTGAAGGTCGACTGCTTGCCGGTCGAGAGGTACTCCACGCGGCGCTCCAGCGACTCGCGGAGCTCGAGCACGCGCTGCTCACGCTCGGCCTCGTAGGCGTCGATCTGCTTCTGGACCTCCTTCTCGAGCCTGTCGAGGTCCTTCTGGCGCGCCTCGTCGTCGACCCAGGTGACGATCGAGGCGGCGAAGTACAGGACCTTCTCGAGCTCCTTGGGCGCCATGTCGAGCAGGTATCCGATGCGGCTCGGCACGCCCTTGAAGAACCAGATGTGCGAGACGGGCGCGGCCAGGTCCACGTGTCCCATGCGCTCGCGACGCACCTTGGAGCGCGTGACCTCCACGCCGCAGCGCTCGCAGACGATGCCCTTGTAGCGGACGCGCTTGTACTTGCCGCAGTAGCACTCCCAGTCCTTCGTGGGACCGAAGATGCGCTCGCAGAAGAGCCCGTCCTTCTCGGGCTTCAGCGTGCGGTAGTTGATCGTTTCAGGCTTGGTGACCTCGCCGCTCGACCAGGATCGGATCTGCTTCGAGCTCGCGAGCCCGATCTTGATCGCGTCGAAGTTGTTGATGTCGATCAAAGTGTTCCTTTACTCCTCTATGTATTCAGCGTCCTGCTTCGAGGCCGACTCGTCCGTCTGGCCGCCGCCGCCCTCGGATTCCACCGACTCCTCGGATTCGTCGGCCGCCTGACCGTCGGTGGCCCGCACGCCCGAGAGGTCGATGCCGAGCTCCTCGGCGGCGCGCAGCAGGTCGTCGTCCTCGTCGCGCATCTCGACGCCCGCGCCCTCCTCGGAGCGCACGTCGACGTCCAGCGCCAGCGACTGCATCTCCTTCAGCAGGACCTTGAACGACTCCGGGATGGAGGGCTCGGCGATGTTCTCGCCCTTGACGATCGCCTCGTAGGCCTTCACGCGGCCGACGGTGTCGTCGGACTTGATCGTGAGCATCTCCTGGAGGGTGTACGCCGCGCCATAGGCCTCGAGCGCCCACACCTCCATCTCGCCGAAGCGCTGGCCGCCGAACTGCGCCTTGCCGCCCAGCGGCTGCTGGGTGACCAGCGAGTAGGGGCCGGTGCTGCGCGCGTGGATCTTGTCGTCCACGAGGTGAAGCAGCTTCAGGATGTACATGTAGCCGACGGTGACCTTCTCCTCGTACGGCTCGCCGCTGCGGCCGTTGTAGAGCGTCACCTTGCCCGAGCAGCGCCGGCCGGCCCGCTCGGACTTCTCGACCTCGAAGTTGATGCCGCGCTCGTCGCCGTGCTCCTCCGACCAGCGGACCAGCGCCTCGTCGACGTCCTCGACGGTCGCCCCGTCGAAGACGGGCGTGGCCACGTTCACGTTGGCGCCGCCGTCGTTCGCACCGGACGCGAGCGCCTCCTTGTAGGCATCCGAGCCGTCGTCGTACCAGCCGTTCCCGGCGACCCACCCGAGGTGGGTCTCCAGGATCTGGCCCAGGTTCATCCGGCTCGGGACGCCGAGCGGGTTGAGGATCACGTCGATCGGGGTGCCGTCCTCGAGGTGCGGCATGTCGGCCTCGGGCACGATCTTCGAGATCACGCCCTTGTTGCCGTGGCGGCCGGCGAGCTTGTCGCCCTCGGCGATCTTGCGCTTCTTCGCCACATACACGCGCACGAGGTCGTTCACGCCCGGCGGCAGGTCGTCGTCGGCGTCGCGGCTGAACGTCTTGACGTCGATCACGACGCCGCCCTCGCCGTGCGGCACCTTCAGCGAGGTGTCGCGGACCTCGCGCGCCTTCTCCTTGAAGATCGCGCGGATCAGCTTCTCCTCGGCGGTCAGCTCGGTCTCGCCCTTGGGCGTGACCTTGCCGACCAGCAGGTCGCCCGAGCCGACCTCGGCGCCGATGCGGACGATGCCGCGGTCGTCGAGGTTGCGCAGGGACTCCTCCGAGCGGTTCGGGATGTCGCGGGTGATCTCCTCGTCGCCGAGCTTCGTCGTGCGGGCGTCGACCTCGTACTCCTCGATGTGGATCGAGGTGAGCTCGTCGTCCTTGACGAGACGCTCGGAGATGATGATCGCGTCCTCGAAGTTGTAGCCCTCCCAGGACATGAAGGCGACCAGGCAGTTCTTGCCGAGAGCCAGCTCGCCGGCGTCCGTGGACGAGCCGTCGGCGATCACCTGCTCCTTCCTCACCCGCTCGCCCGGGTTGAGGAGCGGCTTCTGGTGGATCAGGGTGCCCTGGTTCGAGCGCATGTACTTCTCGAGCGGGTACTCGTCCTTGCCGTCGCTCGTATCGACGACGATGCGCTCGGCGTCGACGTAGCCGACCGTGCCGGCGTTGCGCGCGAGCACCACGTCACCGGTGTCGATCGCGGCGCGGGTCTCCATGCCGGTGCCGATCAGCGGCGACTCCGTCTTCAGGAGCGGCACCGCCTGGCGCTGCATGTTGGAGCCCATGAGGGCGCGGTTGGCGTCGTCGTGCTCGAGGAACGGAATCAGCGTCGTGGCCACCGACCAGATCTGGTTCGGCGACACGTCCATCAGCTCGACTTCCTTCGGCGACGCCAGGATGTACTCGCCCTCGCGCGTGCGGCAGGTGACCTGCGGGCCGCGGAGCTTGTTCGTCTTGGGATCGAGCTCCGCGTTCGCCTGGGCGATTACGTGGTCCTCCTCCTGCGTGGCGTCGAGGTGGACGACCTTGTCGGTGACCACCCCGTCCTCGACCACGCGGTAGGGCGTGGTGACGAAGCCGTGCTCGGAGACCTCGGCGTAGCTCGACAGCGAGCCCATCAGGCCGATGTTCGGGCCCTCGGGCGTCTCGATCGGGCACATGCGGCCGTAGTGGGTGGGGTGCACGTCGCGCACCTCGATCGGCGCGCGCTCGCGCGTGAGGCCGCCGGCGCCGAGCGCCGAGAGCCGCCGGCGATGGGTGAGGCCCGACAGCGAGTTCGTCTGGTCCATGAACTGGCTGAGCTGCGAGCTTCCGAAGAACTCCTTCAGCGCCGCCACCACGGGCCGGATGTTGATGATGGTCTGAGGCGTGATCGTGTCGGCGTCCTCGGTCGTGAGGCGCTCGCGCACGACGCGCTCCATCCGGTAGAGGCCGATGCGGAAGGCCTCCTGGATCAGCTCGCCGACGGTCCGCAGGCGGCGGTTGCCGAAATGCTCGTACTCGTCGAGGCGGTCGGCGATCGGCTCGCGCGGAATCGAGACCGCCTCGAGCGCGAAGTCCTTGATCGGCTCCTCGCCCTCGGACGACTCGTACATGCCCGACTCGGGGATGCCGAGCTCGCGCGGGAGCGAGATGAGCTCCTTGATCAGCTCGATGATGTCGCGCGGGGTGAGCACCCGGGTGTCGAGCGACTCGTCGATGTGCAGGCGGCTGTTCAGCTTGTAGCGGCCGACCCGGGTGAGGTCGTAGCGCTTGGGGTCGAAGAAGAGCTGGTTCAGCAGGTTCTTCGCGGCGTCGATCGAGGGCGGCTCGCCCGGGCGCTGCTTCTTGAACAGCTCGATGAGAGAGCCGTCCTCGGACTTGGTGACCTCGGTGTCGGCCTCCAGCGTCAGCCGGATGTACAGGCTGTCGTCGAACAGCTGGAGGATCTCCTCGTCGGAGCCGGTCCAGGTCTCGGGCACGTAGCCGCCGTCGCGCAGGGTGTCGCCCATCGCGCGCAGCAGCACCGACATCGGCAGCTTGCGCTTGCGGTCGATGCGGACGTAGACGCGGCCCTTCTTGTCGATCTCGAGCTCGAGCCACGACCCGCGCGCGGGCATCAGGTTCGCGATGAAGACCTGCTTCTCGCGGTCCTTCGGCTCCATCACGTAGGCGCCGGGGCTGCGCACGAGCTGCGTGACGACCACGCGCTCGGTGCCGTTGATGATGAAGGTGCCCCAGTCGGTCATCCACGGGAAGTCGCCCATGAAGACCGACTGCTCGCGGATCTCGCCCGTCTCGCGGTTCTGGAACGCGACCTTGACCGTCAGCGGACGGGCGTACGTGAGGTCCTTCTCGCGGCACTCCGAGATCGGCGCGACCGGGTCGTCGAAGTGAATGTCCTCGAAGACGACGGCGAGGTTGCCGGTGTAGTCCTCGATCGGCGAGACATCGTCGATGGTCTCGCGCAGACCACCCTTCTCGGTGTCGACCAGCCACTCGAACGAGCGCCGCTGGATATCAATCAGATTGGGAACTTCGAGAGCGTTCTCCAGCCGGGAGAACGAACGGCGAGTACGAGCAGCGTCAACGCGTGCCAAGACGGCGACTCCTTCGAGATACGGGATGAGAGGGGAGGCGAGACGGGCGCAAAGCGCGACCCACCAATATAGCAGAACTAAACCCGCCCCCTCAAGGGGCGGTTGCGAACCCGCTGTGGCGGGCCTGCAGGGCCATCACGGACCCCGTCCCGAGGCGCCGGGAATATGTGCCGGCGCAGCTCCAAAAGGGACGGCTGCGGCTATAGGCCGACGGACAGCGTAGCGCTATTTGCTGGATTTTGCCGGCTCTGGGACAAATGAACTCGAGCAGGCTGACGTCCGGAGCGGGGGTCACCGCCGGGCGGCGCGGACGGCGAGCGCCACCATGGCCGCGGCATCGGCCGGGTACGGGACCCTTAGGCTGCGCGGGTGGAGCGGCCGTAGAAGGGCCACGCCGGTGCCTACGGCCAGGTCTCGGGCGAAGTGGGCCAGGGCCCCCGTGGCGGCCCCGGCGGCATACTCGCGCGCGGGCCCGCCGGTGCTCAGCGCGACCAGCGCCAGCGGCCCGATCGCCAGCAGGCAGTGCGTGACCGGCCGAGGATCGTCGACGTCCGGATGCACCCGCGACAGGGCGAGCGGACGTGGTCCAGGTCGGGCAGCGCCGCCCCGGCCATGAAGCCCGCCGCCCACCGCTCGGAGCGGGGCTCGAGGTTGACGAGGACCCGAGGGCGCTCGGTCGCGAGGTGCGCAGGCTCGTCCAGGAGGCCGACCAGGATCCAGCGCGGGCGACGGCGCTCGAGGATCGTCCAGTCCGCCACGGCGATCCCGTTGCGAGGCCGCCCAAGGCGACGGCGCGGCGGCTCACGTTGCGAGCGGAAGTGCCCAGCGTCGCGGTGGCCCTCCGGATGGCCGCGCTCTCTCTCGGGGCGCGCGGCTACTTCAGCTCGACGCTCCCGCCGGCCTCCTCGAGGTCGCTCTTGAGCTTCTCGCCCTCCTCGCGGTCGATGCCCTCCTTGACCGGCTTGGGGGCCTCGTCCACCAGCGCCTTGGCCTCCTTGAGGCCGAGGCCCGTGGCGGCGCGGACGACCTTGATCACCTGGATCTTCTTGTCGCCGGGGCCGGTGAGCACCACGTCGACCGTGGCGGACTCTTCCTCGACGGCAGCGCCGTCGCCGCCGGCAGCGGCGGCGGCCGGTGCGGCCGCGGCGACCGCGGCTGGCGGACACGCCGAACTCCTCCTCTAGCGCCTTGACGAGCTCGGACAGCTCGAGGACGGACATCTTCTTGATCTCTTCGATCAGCTCAGCAGCAGTGGCCATGGGGCCCTCCTTTACTCCTTCGCGTCGCCCTCGGAGGGCGTTTCAGTTTCTTCACTCTGTTCGCCGGCGGCCTCCGCACCCGCGGGCGCAGACTCCTCGCTCGAGGATTCGGTCTCCTCGTCCTCGGCGGATCGGGCGGCCTCCTCCTTTGCCTGCTCGGTCTGGGCCGCCTGTTCTGCCTCGGCCGGATCGCCTTCCTCCGAAGCCGCCGCCTCCTCGCCGGCCGGTTCCTCGGCCGCGGGCGCTGCCGCCTGTTCATCGCCCGGCGCAGCTTCCTCGGCCGGCGCTCCGCCCACCGGCACCATGCCCTCGTCCGCGATCTGCTTCAGCTGGATCGCCAGGCCCGCGATGAGCGCGTTCAGGGTGCGGACCAGACCGGTGATCGGCGCGGCGATCATGCCGACGAGCTGGCCGTGCAGGACGTCCCTGGCGGGGAGGCGGGCGAGCTCGGCGATCTGCTCGGCGGTCAGCGGCTCGCCGTTCATCACACCGCCCTTGAAGTCGAGCAGATCGTGCTCACGCTTGAACTGGGCGAGCGCCTTCGCGGCGAGCGCCACGTCGCCGCTCTCGGGGGACACGAAGGTGAAAGCCGTGGGCCCCTCGAGCACTTCCTTCAGCGCCTCGGCGCCTGCCTTGTCCGCCGCGAGGAGGGTGAGGGTGTTCTTCACCACTCGGAAGCGAGCCCCGGCCTCGGTGAGCCTCTCGCGGAGCGCGGCCGCCTGCGGCACCGAGATCCCGCGGTAGTCGACGGCGAAGACCGCCTCCGACTCCTGGATCTGGGCGGCGACCTCCTCCACCATCGCTGTCTTCTGCTCTCTGTTCATCTGTTCCGTTTCGAATCGAGCCCGCACTTAGGCGGGCTCACGGAACGGACCAGACGGTCTTCGCGGCTCGCCTGCCCCGGTCTTCCACCTATCCGGTCGCCGGGGGTCTCGGGCGAAATGCTGTCGGCGGGTCAGGCTACAGCAGCCGGCTCCTCCACGATTCCGCGCGTTCGCGCCGGGTCGACCTTCACGCCCGGTCCCATGCTGGTGGTGAGCGTGACCGTGTGCAGGTAGCGGCCCTTCGCCGCCGCCGGCTTGGCCCGGACGATCTCGTCGATGAGCGCGGCGTAGTTCTCGAGCAGCGTGCGCTCGTCGAAGCTGATCTTCCCGATCGGCAGATGCACGATCGCGGACCGGTCGGTGCGGTACTCGATCTTGCCGGCCTTCGACTCGGACACCGCCTTCGCGATGTCCATCGTCACCGTGCCGACCTTCGGGTTCGGCATCTTGCCCTGCGGACCGAGGATCCGGCCGAGCTTGCCGACCACGGGCATCATGTCCGGCGTCGCGATCGCCACGTCGAAGTCGGTGAAGCCCTCCTCCTCGACGCGCCCCGCGAGGTCCTCGGCGCCCACGTGGTCGGCGCCCGCCTCCTCCGCCTCGCGTGCCTTGTCGCCCTTGGCGAAGACGACGACGGTCATCTCCTTCCCGAGCCCGTGCGGCAGCGCGATCGTGCCGCGCAGCTGCTGGTCGGCGTGCCTCACGTTGAGGCCGGTGCGGACGTGCACCTCGACGGTCTCGTCGAATTTCGCCGTCTCGAAGCCCTTGAGCAGCCTCACCGCCTCGGCGGGCGGGTAGGCCCGCTCGCGGTCGATCAGCTCGTAGCTCGCGCGATAGCGCTTGCCGTGTCCCGGCATGGCTACCTGACCTCCACACCCATCGAGCGGGCGGTCCCCTCGATGATCTTCGCCGCCTGGTCGACGTCGTGGGCGTTCAGGTCGGGCATCTTCCTCTCGGCGATCTGCCGAAGCTGGTCTCTCGAGATCGTCCCGACCTTGTTGCGGTTCGGCTCGCCCGAGCCCTTCTCCAGCCCGATGGCCTCCTTGATCAGCACGGCCGCGGGAGGCGTCTTCGTGATGAACGTGAACGAGCGGTCCTCGTAGACGGTGATCTCGACCGGGATGATCGTGCCGGAGTCCTGCTGGGTCTGGGCGTTGAACGCCTTGCAGAACTCCATGATGTTCACGCCGTGCTGGCCGAGCGCAGGGCCGACCGGCGGGGCGGGGTTCGCCTGCCCGGCGGGCACTTGGAGCTTGATCAGGGTGAGGACCTTCCTGGCCATGATCGATCGCAGAGACTAGCGGCCGTCCTCAGATCTTCTTGACCTGATCGAAGCCGACCTCGACCGGCGTCTCGCGCCCGAAGATCGAGACGAGCACCTTCAGCTTCGCCTGGTCGTCATTGATCTCGCCGATCTCGCCCGAGAAGTCGGACAGCGGCCCCGAGACGACCTTGACGGACTCCCCGATCGAGAACTGCGCGCGCGTGCGCGGACGCTCGGCGGCCTCCCGGTGGAGCAACCGGTCGACCTCGACCTGGGTGAGCGGAACAGGGTTGTTCTGGGCGCCCACGAAGCCGGTCACGCCGGGCGTGTTCTTGACGAGCTGCCAGGAGTCGTCGGTCAGGTTCATGTTCACGAGCAGGTAGCCGGGCATCGTCCGCTGCTCCTTCTGGATCTTCTGCCCGTCCTTGAGCTCCTGCACCTGTTCCGTCGGGACGACGATCTGGCGGATGCTGTTCTCCTGGCCGAGCGAGATGCGGCGGTGCTCGAGGTTCTGCTTGACCTTGTTCTCGTGACCGGAGTAGGTGTTTACGGCGTACCAACGGAACATCTAACCAACTGCCTTCTTGCTAGAGGATTGCCTTGATTAGTTCGGAGAAGATCGCGTCGAGCAGTCCGAGATATCCGCCCGCGATCAAGACGAAGCCGAGCACGACACCGGTCAGCGTGACGAGGGCCTGGCGATTCGGCCACTGGACCCGCTGGAGCTCGGCCCAGACTGCGATCAGGAACTGTACGACACGCGACCTGTGACGGCGGGCCTCGACGTCGGCGCGTCCTCGGCGCCCGCGCACCTCGTAGCCGGCCTCGCCGGCGCCGGTATCCGCGACCGCCTCCTCGGGGTCCTCGACCTCCCAGTCCTCGATCTCCTCGAGCGCCTCTTCCTCGGTGGCCGGCGGCTCTGGCTCCCCCAAGATCGGCCTGTCCCCAAGCACCGGATCATGCTTGATCAGCTGCTCGGAGAAGCCCTCGTCCTGGGGGGGAGCGCCAACGGCGAGCTCAGGCGGAACCGCGGCCGACGGCTCCACGGTTGTGGGATCGTCGATTCGCCGGTCGTCGCGGACACGCGCGCCCGACGACGTGCCGTCGCCGGCCTGCGACTCCTCGGCCGACCGCTCGCGGCCCCCTCCCCGCTCCTCGGCCAGCCGGCGGGCGCGACGCTCCGCCTGGCGCTGCTTTGCCCGCTGACGGTTCCGTGCCACGGTCCCTACTTCTTACTTTCTCCGCGCGCGCGTATGAGCTGCCCACATCAGCGGGTCTCCTTGTGCGGCGTGTGGCGGCCGCACCAGCGGCAGTACTTGCGGAATTCGATCCGGTCGGGATCGTTCCGCTTCGACTTCTCGGTTTGATAGTTGCGCCGCTTGCACTCCTCGCACGCGAGGGTGACGGCGATTCGGACGTCTCCGCGAGCCATGGCTCCTTCGGAAGGTTAGGCAGTGGCGGCCGGCGGCACCGCGCAAAAACGACCCCGCCGGGCCGCGAGGTCGAAACTGAGTCTAGCGGCCATTCGGCCGAGGATGGCGCGGCCTGCGGCAGGGTGCGAGACTCCAAGCGTGGACTCGCGTCGCATGACCATCGTCAAGGAGGTCTGGGACACCGTGGCCGAACGCGGGGTGGCGGCCGGGTTCGACCGGCTTCTGCTCGACAGCCACGAGGACGTCGAGATGCAGCCGTACGCCGCTGAAGACGGCCGCGTGCTTCGCGGCGCCGACGAGATCCGCTCGTTCCTCCGCGAGGCGGAAGCGCAGGGTCTGTCGATCAGGCCGAAGCCGCGCCACTTCGACGAGGAGGACGACCGCGTGCTGGTGGCGGGCTCGATCCGGGTGGTTCGCCCCGACGGCTCCTTCGCGGAGACGATGGTCCGCTGGACCTACGCCTTCCGAGACGACATGCTCGAGCGGCTCTTCTGGGAGCCCCGAGCCGGCTCCTGACCGAAGCCGGCTCGGGTGGCGAGTCGTGTGCACAGAGTCGTAGTCATCGGCGGTGGATTCGGCGGCCTTCAGGCCGCGACGCACCTCGCGCGCGCGCCGGTCGAGCTCACCTTGATCGACCGCCGCAACTTCCACCTCTTCCAGCCGCTGACGTATCAGGTGGCGACGGGAGCCCTGTCTCCGGCCGAGGTCTGCTATCCGCTGCGCGCCGTCTTCAAGCGGCGCGGCAACGTGCGCGTGATACTCGGCGAGGTGCACGGCTTCGACCTGGCCTCACGGGAGGTGCGGGTGGAGTCCGGTGTCGGCGACCCGAGCCAAGTGTCGGTGGGGTACGACACCCTGATCGTCGCGGGCGGCTCGAGCTACTCGTACTTCGGCCACGACGACTGGCGAGGCGTGGCGCCGGAGGTGAAGTCACTGGAAAGCGCGCTGGCGGTCCGCGCACGGATACTCAGCGCGTTCGAGGCGGCCGAGCTGGAGTCCGACGCCGAGCGCCGACGGGGGTGGCTGACCTTTGTGGTGGTGGGCGCGGGACCGACCGGCGTGGAGATGGCGGGGCAGATCGCCGAGCTCGCCCGCGACACCATGCGTCGCGACTTTCGTGCGATCGATCCCCGCGGTGGCCGCATTCTGCTCGTGGAGATCGCCGACCGTGTGCTCACCACCTTCCCCGAGTCGCTCTCCCGCAAGGCCCTCAGGTCGCTCGAGCACCTGGGAGTCTCACCGCTCCTCGGCCGGACCGTGGTGGGCATCGAGGAGGAAGCGGTCACCGTCCAGTCGCCGACGGCGGTTCGGAGCGCATCCCGGCGCGCACGAAGATCTGGTGCGCCGGGGTGACCGCGTCAGGACTGGCGGCGCGCCTGGCCGACCAGGCGGATGGCGAGCTCGACCGCGCCGGGCGGGTGGCGGTGGAGCCCGACCTCACCCTGCCCGGTCACCCCGAGGTGTTCGCGATCGGGGACATGGTCAGCGTGCGCGGCGCGGACGGAACGCCCTTGGTGCTCCCCGGCGTAGCCCCGGTTGCCATGCAGCAGGGCCGCTATGCGGCCAAGGTCGTGCGCGCCCGGCTAGGCGGGCGAAGCACCGGACCATTCCATTACCGCGACAAGGGCAACCTCGCGACGATCGGCCGCGGCCGCGCGGTTGCCGACCTGCACGTGATCCGGCTGAGCGGCCTCGTCGCCTGGGTGACCTGGCTCGTCGTCCACATCTGGTACCTGATCGGCTTCCAGAACCGCCTCCTGGTGATCCTCCGCTGGGCCTTCAGCTTCATGACCCGCGGCCGCGGAGCCCGGCTCATAACCGACCAGCCGCCGCCCGGGGAGCCCTCCAGGACCTGGGGTGTGAGCCTCACTCGTCCGGACACCCGAGCGCGGCCAGCGCCTCCTCGCGCCCCGCGTAGGCCCGCCACAGCACGACCCGCCCGTCGCGCAGCGTCCAGACCTGAGCGAAGCGATGATTCACCTCCGCGCCGGTGCCCTTGGCCCGGCCTCGCTCGCGCAGCATGACGACCACGTGCGCGCCTGCGTCGAGAACCTCCTCAACCTCGAAGTCGTAGGTCTCCCACGCCCCGAGCCAGCGTCGGAAGAACCTCACAACGCCCGAGCGCCCGCGATAGATCTGGCCGTCCGGCCAGAGTCTCGAGACGTCCCACTCGACGTCGGGATGGCATATCTCGAGCAGGCGGCTGGCTGCCGTGGGGCTGAAGGCGTCCATCTCGGCCACCGAGTCGAGCATCGTCCGTACGACTTCGACGTTCTCGGCCGACACTGCAGGCCAGCCGCCTTTCTACTCGGGCCGTGGAGAGCAGCGGACCGTTGCCCGTTGAACGAGTCCCCCGAGTAGCGGTACCACTCGGGACCGCGTGGCGTCAAGCGACGGCGGGAGCTAGGGTGGTGACGAAGTCTGCGCGAGGGGCGGTCCATGACGACGGTGGCGATCCTTGGCGGCGGCGTCGGTGGGCTGAGCGCGGCCCACGAGCTGGTCGAGCGCGGCTTCGACGTCACCGCCTACGAGCTGCGGGACATCCCCGGAGGCAAGGCGCGCAGCATGGACGTCCAGAACCTGCTCGAACCCGGGCGCGATCCCCTGCCGGGCGAGCACGGCTTTCGCTTCTTCCCCGGCTTCTACCGACACCTTCCGGACACGATGTCGCGGATTCCGGGCGTGGGGAATGGCCGCTGGGTCGCGGACTACCTGGTCGCCGCGCGGCGAATCATGGTCGCGCGCACTGGTGCCCGCGAGGTCGTTCTCCCGGCCGACTTCCCGATCTCGCCCGACGACTGGCGGGTGGCGATCCGCGCCCTGCTGGGCACCTACGCGGAGATACCGCCGCTCGAGCTCGCCTGGTTCGTGGAGCGTCTCCTCGTCCTCCTCACCACCTGCACGGCCCGGCGCTTCGCCGAGCTCGAGCACGAGTCGTGGTGGAGCTTCTCCGGCGCCGCGACGCGCTCGGGCGCCTATGGCAGATACCTCGCGGACGGACTGACGCGGACGCTCGTCGCGGCTCGCGCGGGCGAGATGAGTGCTCGCACCGGCGGCTACATCCTGCTGCAGCTGTTGCTCGACATGCTCGACCCCCGGCGACCGGCCGACCGTGTCCTGAGCGGGCCGACGAACGAGGTCTGGATCGACCCCTGGCTGACGTACCTGGCCGCCCGCGGCGTGACGTACCACCGCCGCGCGACCGTCACGGCGATCCAGGTGAGCGGCCAGTCGGTCACCGGGGTAACCGTGGACACGCCACAAGGGGTCCAGCAGGTCACCGCGGATTGCTACGTCGCGGCGCTGCCATGCGAGCGCATGGCGTGGCTCGTGTCGCCGGCGCTGCTGGGCGCCGACCCGAGCCTGGCCGGTATCGGGGCCCTAACCCGTCGATGGATGAACGGGATTCTGTTCTACCTCGACATCGATCTGCCCCTCGAGCACGGGCACGCGATCTTCATCGACTCGCCGTGGGCGCTCAGCGCCATCTCCCAGCGCCAGTTCTGGGAGGAGGGCGGGACCGACCTGGGCGCGCGGGGTGACGGGCGTGTCGAGGGGATCCTGTCCGTCGACGTCTCGGACTGGGAGACTCCGGGTCCGCTGTTCCACCGCGCGGCGAAGTACTGCACCAGGGCTCAGATCGAGGCCGAGGTCTGGCACCAGCTCAAGCTTGGGCTGAACGACACGCTTGCCTACGAGCTCAGAGACGAGAACAAGCTCAGCTGCTTCCTCGACGATTCGATCGTGTTCCCCAACCCGCCCGCCCTGACGGTCAACCTCGAGCCGCTCCTCATCAACACGGTCGGGTCGTGGGACCTGCGCCCCGAGGCGACGACGGGGATCCACAACCTGTTTCTGGCGGCCGACTACGTGCGTACGAACACCGACCTGGCGACGATGGAGGCTGCCAACGAGGCGGCTCGCCGCGCCGTGAACGGGATCCTCGACTTCACCGGCTCGGACGAGCCGCCCTGCCGCATCTGGCCGCTCGAGGAGCTCGCGGTCTTCGCGCCGGGCCGCGCGCTCGACCGGGTCCGCTTCGCGCTCGGCCTACCCCACATCGGCCGGGGCGTGGGCTGAAATCACGAGTCCCCGCGTCGGGACTCGACCCCGGACCCCTACTTAGCTCAGGCGGTTGGCGCGGTGGGCGACTCTGCTTGCTCGACCGGCCGCTCCGCCGGTGCTGACTCGAGCGACCCGGCCGGCTGACCCCCGGCCTCCCAGACCTGATTGAGGTTGCTCTGCATGAGCGGCGCCACGACGAGGTTCACCAGCGGGATCAGCCCGAGGATGAACACCAGAAGGACGGCGAGGTTGTTCGATCCGAGCACCAAGCTCTGCGAGGTCTCGATGCGCTTGAGCGTTCGCCAGAAGCTCACGAACGGCGGCACGATGATGAGCGCACCGATGGTGACGGCGACCACCGACATGATCGGGTTGTCGCCGAGCTCGGGCCTGCGGTTCGCTCGGCCGAGGTCGGCCATTTCGCGATTGACGAAGTACCACCAGAAGACGTTGTAGATGCCGAGCGTGATGAGGCCGAGCCCCAGCACGCCGAGCGGGTTGCGGATCTTGGCGGTTGTTCCCGCCCCGGGGATTGCGAGTTCCTGGGCCATGCCTCCTAGTGTCCTCGCTCGAGCGGCGACTTGCAACCTCTTCGCTCCGGCACGTGATCCTGCTCGCGTGGCGGTTCGCTCAGCGACTGATGCGCATCGCGGCTGCTCAGCCATCCCTCAGCCACGGTCATCGAGGAGATGCTCGGCGGGCCGTCTGGACGCGCGCTGCCTCTGTTACCGCCCCTGTTGCCGCGTTGTGGCCGACCTGCAACCGGTCCGGCGCATGATCGCCACAGATGTCGTTCCCCGCAAACACCATCGGGCTCGCCGCCGAAGCGGCCGCCCCCAGACAGGAGGCAGTCATGGGCCAGGCAATCCCCAGACAGCACCCAGCAGTCGTTCTCCGTTCCCATTTCAACCAGCTGCGCGCACTGCTCGTCGTCGCGCTGGTCGCAGTGGCCGGACTAACCACCGCCGTCGTGATCCTCGCCAACGACAGCAACGAGGTCAGCAGCACCAGCTCCGCCAAGCCGATCGAGTCGATCAACTACGGCGCCGGCGCCGTGAACCCGTCCACCGGGTACCCCTCGACCACAATCCGACCGGACTCGCCCGGCACCCGCTATGACGGCGGCCCCGAGGAGGGCACGCGCGGCCTCGGGCTCGGCGGCGCGCTCGGCGCCCGCTACGACGGCGGCCCCGAGGAGGGCAGCGCCGACGTGACCCCGGCCCAGCCGAAGGTCACCCAGCAGCAGGCGGTCCCCGGCCTCGCCGGGCACCCGAGCACGGGCTCCGCAACCGAGACGAAGGACGAGGCGGCCAGCGCCGCGGCCATCGGACAGTCGAGTGACGGGACGGTGACGCGCGGCAGCAAAACCGACCCGCACGGCCCAGCCTCGCTTCTCCCGTAAGCGGCTACCACCGGGGCAGCGCCCGTAGCGGCCACCATCCAGACCCCGAGCCGAGAGGGCCCTCCCAGCGGAGGGCCCTCTTCGTTTGGCAAGCCCGTCGCGCGCTTGACAACGGCGGTCACTAGAAGACCGCACCTCTGCGGGGCTCTTCTGAGGAGCCGACGCGGGGACTCGAACCCCGGACCCCCTCCTTACCATGGAGGTGCTCTACCGGCTGAGCTACGTCGGCGTGGTCCCGGCCATCGCCGGGCAATGGGGGGAGCAGGATTCGAACCTGCGTAGGCGAAGCCGCCAGATTTACAGTCTGGTCCCTTTGGCCGCTCGGGCATCCCCCCGGCGGTCGGAGGCCGATTGTAGAGGCGGGGTCGCGGTGCGCGTACGGCCAGCGCCTCACGGCGTGTTTAGCCGACGCCGCAAAACCGGCGCCCACTCCCTACGACGCGTCCCGCAGCCGCTGCGCCTCGGGCAAACCCTCGAGCTTCTTCAGCGTGTTGTTCTCGATCTGGCGGATGCGCTCGCGCGTCACGCCGAACGCGCGGCCCACCTCCTCGAGCGTACGCGCCTTCTGACCCCGCAACCCGTAGCGCATCTCGATCACCTCGCGCTCGCGCGGCGGCAGCGCGTCGAGGGCGCGGCGCACGTTCTCGCGCCGCAGGTTCTCGCTCGCCAGCTCGAAGGGCGACTCGGCGGTCTCGTCCTCGACGAAGTCGCCGAGCTCGGTGTCCTCCTCCTCGCCGATCGGCTTCTCGAGCGAGACGGGCAGCTGCGCGATGCGCAGGATGTCCTTCACCTCGCGCGCGGTCCACTGGAGCTCGGAGGCGATCTCATCGGGGATCGGCTCGCGGCCGAACTCCTGCACCAACTGGCGCTCGACGTGGACGACCTTGTTGAGCTTCTCGACCATGTGGACGGGGATGCGGATCGTGCGCGCCTTGTCGGCGATCGCCCGGGTGACCGCCTGCCGGATCCACCACGTCGCATAGGTCGAGAACTTGTATCCGCGGCGGTAGTCGAACTTCTCGACCGCGCGGATCAGCCCGAGCGAGCCCTCCTGGATCAGGTCGAGGAAGGACAACCCGCGCCCGAGGTAGCCCTTCGCGATCGAAACGACGAGGCGCAGGTTCGCCTCGATCATGCGCTGCTTCGCCTCCATGTCGCCGCGCTCGATGTGCTTGGCGAGGTAGACCTCCTGGTCGGCGGTGAGCAGGTCCACGCGCCCTATCGAGCGGAGGTAGAGCCGCAGCGAGTCGAGGCTCGGCTCTACCGTCAGGTCGATCTCGGGCCGCTTCGCGCCCGCGGCCTGCGCGCCGTCCCCGGCCGGCACCTCCGCGAGCGCCGGCCCACGACCGTTGCTCGAGACGATGTCGACGCCCGCCTCGAGCAGATGCGCCTTGAAGTCGCTGATCTGCTCCTTGGTTACGTCCACCTCCTCGAGGGTGGATGCGATCTCCTCGAGCGTGAGGTAGCCACGCTCCCGACCCTCGGCGACGAGATTGCGCAGCTCCTCCACTTCCAAGAACCGCGACTCGCCAGTGTCCTCCAGCAGCCCGACTGCCTCATGCTTGTCCGTCAACCCCGTGCTCCTTGCGCGACCGTTATGGCCCCGGTGCTCGCGGGCCTCGTGGTTGTTCGGTTGTGCCGGGTCCGCGGCGAATGCCGCGAGGGGCTGAGCTCAAAGGGCGAAGTCCAAGGGCTTGCAGCCGCGGGCCAGTGTACAACGACTCGTGCGTTTTATCTCGGACTCCGGGCTCGATATCTTGAGTGTCGGTTATGAACGAGCGAACCGCTCTCCTGGGCACGGACGTGCAGTCGCGCCGGCCTTCGACTCAGGTCAGCCTCTCGCGGGTGGGCGTGTCCGGCGTCGAGAAGGTCGTCCGCGTCCGCTCGAACGGGGCCGAGCAGTTGTTCTACGCGGAGCTCGAGTGCTTCGTCGATCTGGGGCCGCAGCAGAAGGGCGCGCACATGTCGCGCTTCGAGGAGATCGTGAACGAGGCGATCGACGAGGTCATCCTCGGCGAGGCGCTTCAAGGCGGAGACGCTCGCGTCGCACATCGCCGAGCGCGTCCGCGACCGCCAGGACGGCCGCCGCGCCGAGGTCACGATCGCGGCGCGCTATCCCGAGCACAAGCGGGCGCCGGTGTCGGGCCTGCCGACGCAGGAGATCTACACGCTGTTCGGGTCGGCGGTGGCGTCGGGGCGCGGAACGCGGCGGCTGGTGGGGGTGGAGGCCCAGGGCATGACGGCCTGCCCCTGCGCCCAGGAGCTGGTGATGGACCGCTCGCAGGAGCGGCTGCGCCGGGGCGGCTTCAGCGACGACGAGATCGCGCGCGTGTTCGAGGCCGTGCCCGTCGCCAGCCACAACCAGCGCGGCATCGGCACGCTTCACATCGGCTGCCCCGAGGGCTGCCACCAGGACCTCGAGGCCGAGACGCTGCTGGAGATCGTCGAGGCCGCGATGAGCTCCGAGATCTACGAGCTGATGAAGCGCTCCGACGAGGTCGAGGTGGTGGAGAAGGCGCACCTGCGGCCGCGCTTCGTCGAGGACTGCGTGCGCGAGATGATCCGCATGGCCGTCGAGCGCTTCGGCGACCTCGGCGAGCACGCCTTCGTCTCCGCCCGCCAAGAGAACCTCGAGACGATCCACAAGCACAACGTCGTGGCCGAACGCCACGGACTGCTCGCCGAGCTCGGCCGCGAGATCGACTCCGGCGAGCACGTCGGCCACCACGTCACCAAGCGCGAGTGGCTCGAGTCCACCCGAAATTCCCCATAGCCGGGTTGGCCCCGGGACGATATGGTCGGACCGCTTGACGCACGCTCGTCACATCCCCCTCTCGCAGGATGCGGCGCTGGTGGTGGCCCTGGCCGGCACCGCCATGCCCTTCGCCCACTCCGCAGCCGACGAGGCCGAGCGCTGGCTGCGCGCGCTTCGCCTGCACGGCCAGGTGGGCTCCGTGCTCCAGGCGCTCGGCGTGGGTGAGGCGCCCCTCGTGACCGATGCGGAGCAGGAGCGCCCATCGGGCGACGGCCCGGCGCGCGGCCCCGAGAACCTCGACGAGGTCACCCGCCGCGCTACGGCGGTCGCGGCCCGGAGAGAGGCCGACACCGTCGGCACGCCCGACCTGCTGTTCGCCGTCTTCGAGGTCTACGGAGAGCTGTTCGACCGCGCGCTCTACATGCGCGGCACGGGCCGCGAGGAGCTGGTCGAGCGGCTCGCGGCGGCCGGCTCGCCGCAGTAGTCGCTCAGCGCGCGCCGGCGGGCCGCCGCGCCAGGTACTCGATGCCCGCGGTGCTTCCCACCGGACCGAGCGGCGAGACGGTCGCCGCCAGCAGTGGCCACGGGAACGTGCCCCGGCGGCAGCCGTAGGCGACCAGTAGGCAGAGGAGGATCCAGCCGACGCCGTGCGTCCAGCCGAGCACCAGCTCGAGGTCCTCGCTCAGGCCACCGATCGCGACGACCAGCAGACTCGCGAAGATGCAGACCTCGGCGAGCGAGTACAGCCGCACCGCCTGGAAATAGGACACGGCCTCTATGCCGAGGCGGCCCCGCGCTCGGCGGCGATCTGACGACGTACGAACATTGCCCCGGCCAGCGCCAGGATCACCAAGACGGCTATGGCGACGACCGCCTCGGGCGAGGCCAGGTTGCCAAGGCTGCCCCCCAACGCGGTGTAGGCGAACACCTTCGGCGCCGCGCCGATCACCGTGCCCAACGTCATGTCGCGGAAGCGGAGGCGGGTCAGGCCGGCGCTGTAGTTGACGACGCCGTAGGGCAGCGCCGGCACGATTCGCGACTCCATGACCGCCACCGCCCCATGGCGGGTGAGGAAATCCTCGAGCGCCCGCGTGCGTCGCGGAAGCAGGCCGCCGACATGCTCACCGGCGAGGACGCGAGCTACCCACATCTGGGCCACGGCGGCCAGGGTCACACCGGCGAGCGCCAGCGGTGCGCCGGCCGCGGTGCCGAAGAGCAGACCGCCGGCGCCGGCCAGGATCGGCCACGTGATCAGGAAGTTCGCGAGCACGAACAGCGGCACGTAGGCGGCCACCGCGAACCCGCCGAGGCTCTCGCCGAAGTCGCGCGCCTCGCTCGCCGACGGCAGCGAGCCGGTGGCCGCGGCCACCGCGAAGGCGGTTGCCACGACTGCGGCGTAGATCCCTATGCGCCAGAGAGCGGACCGCCGCGAGCCCATGCACCGAGGGTAGTGGCCCTCGGGCGCCGGCGGGGCGCCCGGGCTTGCTTCGACCCCGTCAGAATCTCAATCGGTGAGCGCCACGCGGAGCACCGGCGGGTGCGGGTGAGGTCGTGACCGCCCGCGCGCTGCGGAGGCTGTGCCTTTCCTTCCGGGGCGCGGTCGAGGAGTTCCCGTTCGGGCCGGAGACCTCGGTGTTCAAGGTCGGGGGGAAGATGTTCGCTCTCAGCGGGCTCGAGCGCCGGCCGCTCCAGGTGAGCCTCAAGTGCGAGCCCGACCTGGCGGACCAGCTCCGGCGCGCGCACGAGGCGATCAACCCCGGCTACCACCTCAACAAGCGCCACTGGAACACGGTCACGCTGGACGGATCGCTGCCCGACGACATGGTGCGGGATCTGATCGAAGACTCCTACGACCTCGTGGTGGCCGGGCTGCCTCGCGCGAAGCGGACAGCGCTGTGATGGCGGTCATGTCGCGTCGTGGAAGATGATGCCGAGCGTGACCCTCTCGCCCGAGTGAACCGTGGCCACTCCGTGGCGCATGCCCGAGCGGTAGTAGCCACGAGTGCCGCGGACGGGCCGCTGCCGGGTGGGGAAGATCACGAACGCTCCCCGCTCCAGCTCGATCACGTGGGCCCGCGACTGCGCCCGAGGTCGCTGCTCGAGCAGGACGAACTGGCCACCCTCGAAGTCGTCTCCCGGACGGTTGAGGACGGTCGCCACCTGCAGCGGGAACGCGACCTCCCCGTAGAGGTCCTGGTGCAGCGTGTTGTGGCCGCCCTCGAAGTAGCGCAGGATGAGCGGCGTCGTGCGGCGCTGTCCGGCGCGGTGGCAGCGCTCCAGGAACGCATCCAGGTCGTCCGGGAACCCGTCCGGCTCGCCGAGCCGGCTCGCCCAGTCGTTCGCCAGCGCGGCCAGGGGTGGATAGAACGCCTGACGGGCGTGCTCGATCAGCCCGGGCAGAGGCGCGTCGAAGTACTTGTACTCGCCTTCGCCGAAGCGGTAGCGGCGCATGTCGATGGTCGATCGGAACTTGTCTTCGTCCCCGAAGCTCGCGGCCAGCTCGCGACACTCGCGCGCGCTGTAGACCGTGCCCGTCTGGGCGAATCCCTGCTCGTCCAGCTGGGCCGTGAGGCGGGGCCAGTCGAGCCCCGCGATGCGGTCGGTGACCGACGTCTCGGCTTGGTATGGTCGTGCTCATGCAGACAAGACGAGCGCGACGGCCCGGATGTGAGGTCCCGCCCCGTGTGAGGTCGGTCACACAGGCGTCCCGCGCCGGAATAAAAAGGTGTGGCACCTGCTCCTTTGCCTCGTACCCCTGAAACAAGAAGGAGTGACGATGGCAGGACGGAAGAGCAGATCAAGGGCGGGCGCGGGCGTCTTTATCGGGGCCGCCGCGGCGGCCCTCCTGGCGTTCCCGGGCGCGGCCAGCGCGGCGGTGAACTCGTCGGTGACGAACGGCGACCTGGTCGTCTCGAGCACCGCCGGCGACCCGATCGCGATTACGAGCGTCGAGGTCAATGGTGTCCAGCAGGTCAAGGTCAACGGCCAAGATCCGGGTAACGGCGCGGCGCAGAGCGCGGCCGTCGACTCGATCGTGGTCACGGGCGACGCCGGCGCCAACAGCATCGACCTGAGCGGCGTAGACAACCCGCACTTCACGACGCTGGCGAGCATCACCGTCGACGGTGGTGGCGGCGACGACACCATCATCGGCAGCAAGCTCGCCGACACCCTCAACGGCGGCGGCGGGAACGACCGCATCACCCCCGACGACAACCCCCAGAACACCCAGGATGTCGCGCGTGGCGATGCCGGCGACGACACGATCGTGTGGAACGGCGGCGACGACAACGACGTCAACGTCGGCGGCGCGGACAGCGACACGACCGAGGTCAACGGGGCGGCTGCCGGTGAGACGTTCACCGTCAAGCCCTCCACCGATGTGCCCGGCGGCGTGCGGTTCGACCGCCTCGCCCCCGATCCGCCCGGTCCGTTCAACATCGAGATCAGCGGCGACACCGAGCGGCTCGACCTGAACGCAGGCGGCGGCGACGACAGCGTCACCGCCGAGCCCGGCTTCGACACGCTGAAGCTCGACGTCGAGGGCGGCGACGGCAACGACAACCTCGACGGCAGCGCCGCCGCCGACCTGCTGTCCGGCGGCAACGGCAACGACACCCTGACCGGCGACGACAACCCGGCGAACACTCGGGACGTCTCGCGCGGCGACGCCGGCGACGACACGATGGTGTGGAACGGCGGCGACGACGACGACATCAACGAAGGCGGCGCCGACAACGACAACACCCAGGTCAACGGGGCGGCTGCCGGCGAGACGTTCACCGTCAAGCCGTCCGTTCTCGTGCCCGGCGGCGTGCGGTTCGACCGCACCGCCCCCGACCCGCCCGGACCGTTCAACATCGAGATCAGCGCCGACACCGAGCGGCTCGACCTGAACGCCAACGGCGGCGATGACAGCGTCACCGCCGAGCCCGGCTTCGCCAGCCTGAAGCTCGACGTCGAGGGCGGCGACGGCAACGACAACCTCGACGGCAGCGACGCCGCCGACCTGCTCTCCGGCGGCCCCGGCAACGACCGGCTCACCGGAGACGACAACCCCCAGAACACCCAGGACGTCTCGCTCGGCGACGCCGGCGACGACACGATGGTCTGGAACCCCGGCGACGACGACGACGTCAACGAGGGCGGTCCCGACAACGACACCACCGAGGTCAACGGCGGCGGCAAGGAGCGGTTCGAGGTGGCCCCTGGGGCAGGCGGCCGCGTGGCTTTCGCCCGCGTCCAGCCCAACTCCACGTTCGGCGCGCCGTTCACCGTCGACATCGGCACCACCGAGAACCTCCGGCTCAACGCCGGCGACGGTAACGACACGATCGTGGGCAAGCAGGGTCTCGCAGGCCTGATCGCGAGCACCCTCAACGGCGACGACGGCAACGACAACATCAAGGGCACGGACGGCGAGGACCTCCTGTCAGGTGGCAAGGGCTTCGACGTGATCCGGTCCCGCGACAACGCGGCCGACCAGGTTGAGGGCAACGGCGGCTTCGACGTCGCCTTCGTCGACAAGCGCGACACCGTTCGCGGCGTCGAGATCGTCCTCGGCGGCAACCTGCGCGTCCGTCATCTCGGCGGCAAGGCGATCACCGTGGCGGGCAACGCCGCGGTGGTGCGGCTGCAGAGCGTGGGCACGCGGAAGGTCACCGGGCGGGTCCATCTGATTCGCGGCGGGAAGTCGCTCGGCACCGTGAAGTACAAGGTCACCCGCAAGGCGAAGAACGGTCCGCATCAAGCTCAACCAGCGGGGTCTCCGCCTACTGGCGCGAGCCCCCCGCAAGGGCCTGAGCGTGAAGCTGCGGATCGACGCACGCGACACGAACGGCAACGGCTGGCGCACCTCGGACTCGATCAGGCTGAAGCGCTAGCGAGAGGAAGTAAACGCATCACCCTGAGGCCGCCCGCTCCTGCGGGCGGCCTCAGTCGT
>CAWEXB010000014.1:0-237788 GCA_963812915.1 uncultured Thermoleophilaceae bacterium
GGTCAGTGGTCCAGGCTTGTCCATAGCTGCAGTGCGGCGTATGCGCGCCAGGGCCGCCATCGCTGTTGCAGGTCCGTGACCGAGCGGGCGTCGTCCGGGCATCCCAAGGCCTTGAGTGCGCGCCGAAGGCCAGCGTCGCCTGCGGGAACGCGTCGGGATCGTGAAATCCGCGCATCGCCACGTACGCGGCGGTCCAGGGTCCGATCCCGGGAATCGCGAGTAGCCGGGTGAGCGCTTCGCTCGGGTCTGAGCCGGCGTCGATGCGGACTTCCCCGTTGGCGAGCCGGGCGGCGAGAGTCTGTAGCGCGTCGTCGCCTGGGCCCAGCCCGGCAAGCGCCTTGGGGTCGGCCTCGGCGAGGACCGCCGCGGGCGGGAACAGATGGGTCACCGTGCCGAGCGGCTGCTTCAGGGTCGTCCCGAAGGTCTCGACGAGGCGGGCCGTTCGCATTCGCGCTGCCCGGATCGAAGCGCGCTGACCGAGCATCGTGCGTAGGGCGAGTTCGTTGCCGTCGAGGCAGCCGGGGACTCGCAGCCCCGGCCGTGCGCGGACGAGGCCGCCGATCACCTCGTCGTGGCCGAGCACCTCGGCAATGGCCAGCGGGTCGGCGTCGAGGTCGAGCAAGCGCCGGCAGCGTGCCACCGCCGTGGCGAGGTCGCGCAGGTCGTCGAGGCGGAGCACGCAGAGGACGGCACGCGGTGCCGGGGTCAGCTCGACGATCCCGATGCCGTGGGCGAGCGTCAGCGCTCGCCGATAGGTGCCGGCGCTGACGTCTTCGAGACCGGGGACTGCACGCACTTCGAGGAATCGCAGCAGGGCGGCGCCGTCGAAGGGCTCGCGGCAGCTCAGGCGAAGCTCGACGACCCCGGCGACCGGGGCCGGGCACGGTTCGCCCGGTCGCGGATCTCGCTCGGGGTCGAGGCGAAGACGTCTCTGATCGTGTCGTTGAACTGGCGGACGCTATGGAACCCGGCCGCCAAGGCCGCATCGGAGAAGGGCATGGCGGTCGACTCGATCAGGAGCCGGGCCGTGTTGGCGCGCTGGGCGCGCGCCAGCGCCACTGGGGTTGCGCCAACCTGCTCGGACAAGAGTCGCCGAAGATGGCGATCGCTGAAGCCCAATTGCTTGGCCAGCCCCGGGACTCCCTCGCGGTCGACGATGCCGTCTCCGATCAAGCGCATGGCGCGCGCGACACGGTCGGCGCGCCAGTTCCACTCGGGTGAGCCGGGCGCGGCGTCGGGGCGGCAGCGCTTGCAGGCGCGGAAGCCGGCCGACTGCGCGGCCGCCGCCGTCGGGTAGAAGCGAACGTTCGCGCGTTTCGGTTGGCGCGCCGGGCAGCTCGGCCGACAGTAGAGCCTCGTCGACGTGGCGGCGATGAAGAAGATGCCGTCGTAGCGCGGGTCACGGCTGTCGCTCAGCCGGTAGCAGCGCTCGAAGTCCTCGACGATCGCGCTCATCTCGGCATCGAGGTTGACCGTACCAGCGCTTTTCGGCCAGCTCGGTAGGCGGCCACTGAGTTGGCCGAATCCCGCCAGTCACGGCGCTGGTAACGGCGTAGCGTGGAGCCGACCGACAATGGAGAGGACGCTATGACAGGAGAAGAAGCAGCGACGGCTCGCGAGAGTGGACAGATGGACGGACGGCGCATGGAGGCGAGCACCATCGACGTCGCCGGACTTGACGGCGGCCTCGTGACGCTGACGGCGGAGCAGCTCGACGAGCTCGCCTCGCGGGTCGGGTGCCCGGTACTTCGTGCGGGCGACGTGGGCTGGGACGACGCCGTGCTGATCTGGAACGGCATGGTCGCCAAAGCCCCCGCGCTCGTCCTCCAGCCGAACTCGGCCGCCCAGGTCGCTGTGGCCGTCGGGTTCGCACGTGACCACGGTCTGTTGCTGAGCATGAAGGGCGGCGGCCACAACATGGCCGGAACCTCGATCGCCGAGCGCGGTCTGACGCTCGACATGTCGCGCATGCGCGACGTCAGCGTCGAGCCGGAGGCGAGGCTCGCGCACGTCGGCTCCGGGTGCCTGCTTCGGGACGTCGACCGCGCGACGCAGGAGCACGGGCTGGCCACGCCGCTGGGTTCGTTCGACTCGGGAGTCGGCGTCGCCGGTCTGACGCTCGGCGGCGGCCTGGGTTACCTCACGCGTCGCTTCGGCTGGACGGTGGACAGCCTTGCGGAGGTCGAGATCGTCACCGCGGACGGCCAGATCCGGACGGCCGGCCGGGACGAGAACGCCGACCTCTTCTGGGCGCTCCGGGGCGGTGGGGGCAACTTCGGCGTCGTCACCCGGTTCACGTACCGCCTGCACGAGGTCGGCCCGACCATCACGGGCGGCCTCATCGTATGGAGCGCCGACCGGGTCGACGACGTGCTCGCGGCCTACCGCGACCTGACCGAGTCGGCGCCGCGCGAGTTGACCGCGCTCGTGGCAGTGCGCCTGGCGCCGCCGGCCCCGTTCCTCCCAGAGGAATGGCACGGGAAGCCGATCGTCGGGCTGAACGTGTGCCACAGCGGCGCGGACGCGCAGGGCGACCTCGCCCCGGTTCGCGCCCTCGGCGATCCGATCACCGACCTCGTCGCCGAGAAGCCCTACGCCGACCAGCAGTCGATGATGGACGGCATGGAGCCCAAGGGCCACCACCACTACTGGAAGACCGAGTACCTGGCCGGGCTGACGAACGAGTTTCTCGACACCTTCCGCGACAGTGCCTTGAAGGTGACCTCCCCGCTGTCGGACTCGATCATCATCCACCTCGCGGGCGCGCTGAACGAGCGAGCCGACGACGACGGGGCGGTCGGCAACCGCGACGCCCGCTACATGACCGCGTTCGCCGGTCAGTGGCCGCCCGGCGCCCCCGACGACGAGCACGTGGCCTGGGTACGGGAGGCATGGAAGAGCGTCAGGCCCCACTCCACAGGGGGCAACTACCTCAACTTCCAGACCGCCGACGAGGACGAGCAGCGTGTCCGGGCGACCTACGGTCCCAACTTCGATCGCCTCGTCGAAGCCAAACAGACGTACGACCCGCAGAACCTGTTCCGCCGGAACCGGAACATCCGGCCTCGAGGCCTCGTGGAACTACCAGGGCATGGGTAACAACGCCGTCCAACGCATCCCGGTCACCGTCGTTGAGCGCCCGGCGGGGCCACGCACCGAGCGCGCAACCCAACTCCATGACCGCTCCGATTCGTATCGCGGTCGAGCAGCATCTCCCGGTCTGTGTGCGAGACGGCTTCGACTACATCACCGATCCCGTCAACTGGCGCGAGTACTGGCCCCGGCTGGTGCGGGTGGACTCCGCGACGCGCTGGCGCGAGCCCGGCGATCGAGCGTCGGTCGTCCAGCGCATCCTTGGCCGCGAGGTAGAGCTCGACATGACGCTCGTGCGGATAGAGCCGTACCGGCTGGTCGAGTACACCAGCAGGCAGCGCGGCCTGCCCGCCGCGCGGCACTGGCGCTACTTCGACCAGACGGGCGACGAACTCGCCTACCGGATCACGGTCGAGTACCAGCCGCGACCCGGGTGGCGGAGTCCCCTTGACCGGTTCTTGGTGCGCCGGGCCGTCAAGCGCGCGCTCCGCGAGACGCTCGCCAACCTAGAGCGGCGCTTCCGCGGATAGGGCCTCGCGCGCGGCTCGAAGACAGGGCCCAAGCGAACGCATCACCCAATGAAAGAAGCCGGGCGGGTGCTCGCGGCTGGGTCTGGAGTGGTGACCGCGCCCTAACAGCCGCCGTCTTGCGCTTTTACGCGGCGAGCAGGCGTGACCAACGACCTTCGCCACACGCCCGCAAAGGACGACACGCAGCAGCGACCACATGGTGGACCGGGTTCCTGCAATGCGCGACTTCCGGGAGCCGGGTGTTAGAGCTGTAGTCCGGCGCTCGCAGACATCATTGGGGGTTGGCGGGAGTGAACGGTCTTGATGATTTCGGTGTTGTCGATGCCTTGCAGGTAGATGGAGGTGACGCCCAGGTCGGTGTGGCCCAGCTGGCGCTGGATGATGTTCAGGGCCACGCCCTCCTGGGCCATCTCGATGGCGTGGGCGTGGCGGAGCTGGTGAGGCGCGAAGCGCCGGCGCACGCCGGCTTGCAGGGCGAGCTGGCGCAACCGGGCGCGGGCGGCGCTGACGTCCCAGGGCCGCCCGCAGGTGGGGCCGTGAATGACGCAGAACAGCGGGCCGGGAGACAGTGTGGTGCGGTGGGCTAGCCAGGGGCGGAGTTGCCGCCAGCCCCAGTCGTCCATGCCGGCTTCGCGGCGTTTGCCGCCCTTGCCGCTCCGTACCAGCAGCGACCCACGGCCCACATCCAGGTCGGCCTCGGCCAGATTGAGTGCTTCGCCGATCCGCAGCCCGGCGCGCCAGAGGATCACGATCAGTCCGCGCAGACGGTCGCCGTGTCTGCTCGGGCCGGCCTGCCGCATCACCGCGACGATCTCTTCGACTCTGGGCGGGTCGGCCGGGTAGCGGCGGCCCTTGTTGCGCGGCGGGCGTCCGCAGTGATATCCGGGCAGAGTCGCTGGTGAACGCCTTCGACCCGCGACATCGAGCATGGCCAACGTGGTCATCATGACCTCCTGTGACGCGGGCTCGAACGAGCCCGGCCCCCTCGCAGCCGCGGCACGACAGTAGTCGGCGCCGCGACAGGCGGAGCGAACGGGGGCGCCGCCATGCAAGAACCGTCCGAGCCAAGGCGGTGAGTCCGCTGGACCGATCAGCCTGCCAGCAATGAGCGAGACCAACAGGCCGCTGCACGAGGTCAGCGACCCAGACGGTCGAGCGGTGGTGCTATGGGCGCGGATCTGGCAAGACAAGATCGTCCGCGACCACCCAGAGCTCACAGATCAGCTGCAGGCGGTTCTAGACACGATTAGATGGCCCGATCACACCGAGCCAGACCCCCGCCCAGGCCGACGCCGCTACTACCGGCGCGGCGTGGGTCCCAGTCGCTGGCTGCTGGTGGTCGTAAGCTTTGAGCAGCAGCCGGCCCGGGTCATCACCGCGCTGGCGCTGCGAAAGGACCCCAGAGGATGGAAGCCGTCAACGTCCACATAGGGCCGCTGGTCTTCGACCACGCCGACTACGACGCCGAAGGCGACGTGCTCTATCTCCACGTGGGCCAGCCGGTGACAGCCGAAGGCGAAGAGACTCCCGAAGGCCACCTGGTGCGTTTTGCCCCCGGGACCCAGCGCGTCGTCGGACTCACCATCATCAACGCCCGCGCAGTCCTCGATCGCGACGGACGGCTGATCGTCACCGTCCCCGAGACAGTCGAAGCAAGCGCCGACGAACTCGCACCAGCGCTAGCCGCAGCCTGATCTGCCCGCCCAGCAGCTTTCCCTCCCCGCGATCACCGAGAGCTTCCTCGGGTTCACGCGGAAGGGGAAGAGCGCCGGGTTCTGGCGAGAAGAGGGAGAGCCCTGCTTCCGTCGAGAAGCAGCATCGCTGGGTCGCCGCCGTGGCAACCGAAGAGGGTGTCGGGAGCACGGGGTTTCAACTCTCGGGTGGCGCGAGAGCAGCGCTCGCCCATCTCTCTCGTTTCAGTCGGTAGCGATGGGGTGGCTACCGAAGAACTCGGCGATCCCGCGCGCGACGGGCTCCGGGCGCTGGATCTGCAAGAGGTGCCCGACGCCCTCCACGGTCAGGTCCTCCACCTTCGGGAGCCACAAGCGCAGCAGGGCCGCACCCTCGACGAACAGCAGCTCGCTGTCGGCGCCGAGAACCGACAGGACGGGCTGTGAGACGGCGGCCGCGTCCTCGGACCCGAACTCCCAGGCGCTGAGAGCCGGCAAGTCGACACCGCAGAAGGTGTCAGCGTCCTTGATCGCCTGCGCCACGCTGCCAGGGACGTAGTCGTCGATCACGGCTCGGGAGGTTTCCCACTCGAGGCCACTCGCAAGGCTGATGAAGCCGGCCATTGCGGTCTCCTTCTCTCCCGAGCCGTAGGCCTCCATCGGGGGTTCCGCCTGCTCGAAGAAGGCCGAGGCGCTCGGCGAGGCGGTCAGCCACGGCTCGAGAAGGGCAAGTGTCTGGACGACCTCGGGCCGGTCGAGCGCCAGCTGCAGGGCGATGTTCGCTCCGGTGGAGTGACCGACGACATGCGCCCGACTGACGCCGAGGTGGCCGAGCAGCCCGGCGGCGTCCGCCGCCTGCTGCGCGTAGCTCACCGGCGGAGTGGCCTGCGAACTGCCTACCTGTCCCCGTCGGTGATACTGGATCAAGCGGTAGCGACCAGCCAATGCCTCCTCGGAGAGGAACGGCAAGAACCCATCCGCCAGAGGACCCGGCGGGATCAGCAGCACCGCTTCGCCCGATCCGACCACCTGGTACTCCAGCTCGACCCCGTCGAGCCTGGCGCGATCCATCACCCCTGTCCGCCCCGGGGTTCCAGTGCTACTACTGGTCATGACGCGCTCCTCTCGGTCGTTTGCTGCCATCGGCTCGAGCGAGCTTGCCCTCGAGTCGTTCCTGGAAGGTTCCTGACGCTTCGCCGGAGCGTCGTGCGGCGCGCTCATCCCTGCGCCTTGATGTGGTCGATGACGTGGTTGAACTCGTCGGTGGGCGAGAAGTCCACGTACTCGGAGTCCTCGAGCGCCTCGGGCGCGTGGCCGGGCGCCCAGTAGAAGGCCTGGCCGGCCTCGTAGACCTCCTCGCCGTTCCGCGTGTGCATTTTCACGCGACCCGCGAGCAGGTAACCCCAGTGCGGGCACTGGCACAGGTCGTCCGGGAGCCCGACGACGGCGGGCCTGAGATCGGCGCCCTTGGGCAGACGCACGAATCCTGCAGACATGCCTCCTCCCACCGGCTGGAGGCGCAGCTCGACGCCGTCGCCCTCGATCGCGACCGGCGCATCCGCTCTTGATATCGCCTTCATGCTTCCTCCTTGGATTGGACTTCGTGCGAGCGTGACTGACCGGTGTTCCCGAAACGTTCCTCGTGTAGCGTGGGCCTGGGGAGTCGACAAGCGATGGCCTCTGAAGCGCAGGACGGCGGCGTCCGCATCGAGTTGCTCGGCCGGTTCCGGGTCGCCGTCGGCGGCTCTGAGCTCGTGGCGGATGCGTGGCCGGGTCGTCGCGCCGCCGAGCTTGTGCAGCTTCTGGCGCTTGCCGACGGGCATCGCCTCACGCGCGACCAGGTGGTCGAGGCGCTGTGGCCTCACCTGGACGTCGAGGCCGGTGCCGCGAACCTGCGCAAGGCCGCCCACCACGCCAGGCAGGCGCTGGGCAGCCCGGAGGCGGTCGTGCTCCGCGGCGGGCAGGTCGCCCTGTTCCCGTCGCGGTCGGTTGAGACCGATGCCGGCCAGCTTCGAGGCTCAGAGCCGTGCCGCGTTGGCTGGCGGTGATGCGGCGGCCTGTGCCGCCGCCGCGTCTGCCTACACCGGCGATCTGCTCCCGGAGGCTCTGTATGAGGACTGGACCCAGACACCGCGGGAGCGTCTGCGATCACGCTATGTGGAGCTGCTGCGACGCAGTGGCCAGTGGGAACGGTTGGTCGACGCGGAGCCAACCGACGAGCCGGCGTACCGGGAGTTGATGCGGCGCGAGTTGGCGGCCGGCAGTCGCCCAGCCGCGATCCGCTGGTACGGGCGGCTGCGGACCGCCTTGCGACGCGAACTGCGGATCTTGCCGAGCGGCGACACCGAGGCCATCTACGACGAGTGCGTCGCGGGGCTGGGGATCACCGAGCCGGCCTTCGTGGGCCGCCAGCTCGAGCTGGCGCAGGCTACCGCACTGCTGCGGTCGAAGCCGGGCGACGAGCTCGGCGCGCTTGTCGTGCGGGGCCCGGCGGGCATCGGCAAATCCGCGTTCTGCCGCGAGGTGGCACGGGTGGCACGGGCCGAGGGTTGGATTGTGATCGCCGCCGGGGCCACCGAGGCGGCCGGCCCGTATGCGCCCCTCGCGAGCGTGGCCGAGCAGCTCGTAGCCCGGGACCGGGCGCTGCTCGACGCCGTCGGTAACCGCGGGCGCTCGGTGCTCGCCGAGCTGACCTTTCCGGCCGCGCCGGCCGAGCCGCTGGACAGCCCGCTCACCCGCCACCAGGTGATCGGTGCATTCCGCCGCCTGCTCCTCGCCGCCGGCGATGGCGCCTCGGTCGCGCTGGTCGTCGACGACGCGCACCTCGCGGACGAAGCCACGATCGATGTGCTGCACCACCTGGGCTCCGTCGCCGGGACGCCGGTCCTGTCAGTGCTTGCGTACCGCCCGGAGCCGGCACCCGAGGCTCTTACCCGGGGAGTGGCGAGGCTGGCGCGGGCCGGCAAGGCGGTGGAGATCGACCTCGGGCCCCTCGATCGTGTGGATGCGGCAGCGCTCGTAGAGGCCGCGGCGCCGACGCCGCGGGATGCCGAGGTCGTTGATCGGATCATCGATCTCGCGCAAGGCAATCCCTTCCTCACGCTCGAGCTGGCCCAGAGCGCCGTTGCGGGTGTCCCGGCGCTCGTCGCGACGGCCCGAGACGCCATCGCCTCCAGGTTCCTCGACCTCGACGAGGCCACGGTGGCGATGCTGCAGCGGCTGGCGCTCGCGGGCGACGATCTCGATCCCGGCAGTGTCGTGGCGCTCGCCGGCTCCTCGGAAGCGGAGGCGTTCGCGCTGCTCGACATCGCCCTGAGCGCGGGGGTCCTCGTCGTCGCCGGCGCGCGCTACCGCTTCCGTCACGAGCTGGTCCGCCAAGCCCTGGTCGAGCAGCTCCCACCGCACCAGCGGCTCGCCGTCCACCGCGAGACGGCGCAACGCCTGGCGGGCGCCGGTGCGGCGTCGGGCCTGATCGCCCGTCATTGGCTCGAGGGAGGCCGGCCGGAGGAGGCCGTCGACTGGCTGCTCGCTGCCGCCAGGCAGGCGGTGAAGCTGGGGGCGTTCGCCGATGCGCTCGGCCACCTGGCACCGCTGCTGGCTCACGTCCCGGACCACGGCGACGCGACTCTGCCTGCGAGCGGAAGCACTCGACGCGCTCGGGGACAACGGTGCGCCGGCGGCTTACGCCGCCGCCGCGCGCGTCGTCGGCGAGCCGCAAGCGCAGGAGATCAAGGCAAAGGAAGCCCTCGCCACGATCAGGCTCGGTGATCCGGCCGGCGCCCTCCGAGTCCTCGAGGGCGTCGAGGCGACGACGCTCGACGGGCGAGTCGCGCAGGCACTCGCGCTCAGCGGCGCTGCGGCGCTCGGATTCGGCGATCCCCAGACCGGCACGGCCAAGGCCGCCGAGGCCCGCCGGCTTGCGCTCCAGTCGCGCGATCAGGCTGCGGTCGTCATCGCCTCGTGGGCCCAGGCGGCCGCCGCGCACGCTCACGGCGAGCTGCGCGAGAGCGTGCGAGCCGACCTCCACGAGACGCACGCACTACCCAAGCTGGCCGTCAGCGTCTTCGACGGCCAGCTCTGCATGACGCAGAGGCTCCTCTACGGGGCGCGGCCGTATCCCGACGTGATCGCGTTCGCGGACTCCCTGGCGCAGGAGGCCGAGCGGCTCGGTGCCGCGCGCGGGCGCGCGTTCGCGGTGACGATACGCGGCGAGGCGAAGCTGCTCGCCGGCCAGCTCGACGAGGCAGACGCCGACCTCGCCGCGGGTGCGGCGCTTCACCGCGAGATCGCGGCCGCGACGGGCGAGTCCTTCGCGTTGCAGCGGCGAGCCGAGGTCGCGCTCCACCGCGGCCGCCACACACAAGGTGTCGCGCTCCTCGACGAGGCGCTGGCGGTCGCCCGGGAGTCGGATGTCGGCTTCCACCTGCTCGATCGCATCTACGGAGCGCGGATTACCGCCGCCCCGGACCCGGCGTCCGCCCTGGCAGCGCTGGAAGAGGCCGAGGCCGCCGTGCGCGGCCCCGCGGAGACCTGTCCCACGTGCAGGATCACGCTTGCCGTCCCGGCCGCGATCGCCGCCGCACGCGGCGGCGATCTCGAGCGCCTGGCCCAGTGGGAGCCGGTCGCGGAGTATCTGGCGACGGTCGTGATGCGTTTGCCCGCCTGGGACGCGGCGCTCGACGAAGTCAAGGGCCATCACGCGCAAGCTAGCGGCGACGCCGTCGCCGCATGCGACCACTTCCGAACGGCTGCCGCCGGCTTCAGAGCGGCAGGCCAGCCGCTCGACGAGGCTCGCTGCACCGCCCTCGCGGCGAGCCTAGCCGCGGACCTGGCTCCACCGATACCGGCGAGGGCTTCCAAACTTGGATCCCGCCGCCCGCGAGCCCGCGGGTTTTGATGCGCGACTCACGAGACCACAAAGCCGGCACCGGGCACTCGCAAGAGTGTCGGTCCCCATGCGAGCGGCACTCTCGCCGACCGCCGTCGCGAGCAATCCGTGCGCTGCTCCTATTGTGGAGCGAGCAGCGCCGGCGCCGACGCGCTCGGGTTCGTCGAAGACCAGCACTGCCGCCGTCCGCTTCTGCTGATCGTCCCTCGCCAGGCCGCCGGCATGTCGCGCGCTAAGGCATTCGTCCTCGCGCCTTCAATAGAGCACCGACGGGATCCAGCAGCCGTCCGGCTCCCGGTACTCGCCGATGGACATGTACGTCATCGGCTTCACGGGGCGCAGTCCCTCGCTGAGGCACCACCGGAGGAGGCCGGCCTGCCGCGTCGGCAGGAGGAAGGAGGCCGGCTCGTCGCCCGCTGCGAGAGCGCCCGTGACCAATGCGCGCATGTCGTCCTCCGTCTCCGCGACGGCGTACGCGGCTGGGAAGAAGGTGAGGGTCGTGGCGTACGCGGTGATCCGTCCGTCACGGACCGCGACGGATGGTGAGAGGACGGGCATCTGGACTGCGTCTCGTAGCTCGTTCGTTCGCTCGAAGCCGTGCACCGTGAGGCAGAGGCGTTCGCAGTCCTCGAGATCGCCCTCCTCGAGGGGACGGACCTCGATGCCGGCCGCCGGGCCGCTCCTCGGCCTCCCGCTGATCACGACCGCCGGCTCTTTGACCTCGAAGCCGAGCGACGCATACAGCGACAGCGACTGCATGTTGAAGGAGTCCTGGAAGAGGCGAATCGCTCGCGCTCCGGCGCCACGATCCATGACCGCCTCCATCAGGCGGCGGCCGACGCCGTGCCCCTGTGCCTTGGGATCGACGGTGATCGGCCCTACTCCGGTGATGGTCCCGCGCTCGTCGAGGAAATTGGAGCCGACGATCCGCCCCTCGGCCTCGGCGACGACGCCCCAGATCGCGGGATGCGCGATGAAGTTGCTCGTGAGCTGTTCGGCTGCTTCGAGCGTCGGGAAGTCGCGCGGGAACCGGTGGTAGTCATGTAGGCCCCCGAAGGCCTCGTAGACGATCTGGGCGCACTCGTCTCCGTCGGCGGGCTCGATCGCGCGAACCGCGATCGCCATCCCGCGTCCCGTCCCGGTCGATTCGGTCGCGTCAGCCACGGCTTCTCCTCTTCGCGCGCATGGGGGCGATGATCTTGGGTGGCGTCCGGCGAGTCAAACGGGCCCCTTAGCTCGGCCCGCCTCGTGCGAGCGCGCCGCGTCGCTCCTCCCCTTTAGGTGGCGCGGGTCCAGGCTGCCGGCCGGGGGCGCCAGCGGTCCGCGGTCGGCGCAGATCGGTTGGCAAGCGCGCGCGGGATCTCGGCCGCGCGTTCGCTTAGTGGTGTGCGCTGGCGACGATCGATCGGCCGACCGGCGAGATCGCCTGCGCGCCAAGCAGACGGTGCGCAAGGCGCGCTGGGCGCAGCCGCCCACCGCCGCCAGCCGGTTCCACTCGATGCCGCAGGCGAGCGCGCCATCCCACGTCCAAGGAGTTCGCCCCCGTGTATGTAAGCCTCCTCGAGAGGGAGGCGTGGAAGCAGCGCCCGACGAGATGCCTGCTCTGGGGCGCGACGGATGCGAGTGTGGCGCTTCTCCTTTGCGCCATCGGATACTCCGGCCGCGGCGCGCGGTGCGCGCTTCTGCTGCGCGGCGCACGTACGTGGGGTGCGAGACTCGGCGCGTGGGTGCCGGCCTTCGCCTTGCTGATCTCCTTGGTGGCCTCTCGATCGCCTGCGACCTCGGCTTCGGGCTGCCGCCCGAGGAGGCGATGCGGTCGTGCCTGATCGCCGCGGCGCTCGCGAGGCGGCGAGGGCTGCCCGAGTCCGAGGTCGCCGAGACCTACTACACCGCGCTGCTGATGCACGTGGGGTGCAGCGCTCTCTCACACGAGACGGCAGCGGCCTGGGGCAACGAGCAACGTGCGCTGGGCGCGGCGGCCCGGACCAACCTCGCCGACCCCTCCGAGATCGCCGGCACCCTGTTGCCGGCGATCACCGAAGGGATGAGCCCCGCCGAGCGCTCCCGGGTGGAGAGCTACGCCGCCTCACCACAGGGACAGCAGTTCGGTAGGAGGTTCGACACGGGCAGCTGTGAGGTGGCCAGTGCGACCGCGCGGCGGGTGGGGCTCGGAGCGGGCGTCGAGCGTGCGCTCAAGGAGGCGGTCGAGTGGTGGAACGGCGAGGGCCCGCCCGACGGGCTCCAGGGTGAGGAGATCGCCCTCCCGGCCCGGATCGCGCGTGCTTCTGCCGACGCCGCGCGGTTCGCGCATCTGGGCGGCACCGAGGCAGTGGCGGACGCGCTGCGGCGGCGCTCCGGGGGCATCCTCGACCCCTCGATCGTCGAGACCCTGATCGCGCAGCCGCCTGCACTTCACCCGGATCACCAGCTATGCACTCAGGCGGCTCGCCCTGTTCGTGGCCAAACGCCACAAGCGGGCAACGGGCTACGGCATGACTGTCGTCGCCTACGTGTCGCCGAACCGCATGGGGCTGGTCAACCTCGACCGACTCGTCGTCACACCCAGCCCCTTCCGGGACTGGCGGGCCAAGCCGAATACCGCCGGTGAAGGACGTCGGTGAGCCGTGTGCGGGAGAACCGCACGCACGGATCGACGCGGCGGCGGGAGGAAACCGGAACCAGTCGGGCCAGCACGAGCCGCACGGAACCAGGCGCCTCCCGCCGACCCGACCGTCTGCCGGAGGTCGTCTGAGACGCCCGCTCGTGGGCGCGAAGCAGGCGTACGTGGAACACCTATTTGGCATACCCTGGCGCGCGTGCGCTGGCGCTTGCTGCTGCCACTGGTGCTGGCTGCGCTGGCAGCCGCCGCGGGCTGCGATCTCGGCTCGGACGATGAGGATTCCGGCGAGCGCCAACCCGAAGCTGCCGGCCGGGGGGACCGCCGCTCCCCGCCGCCGGTGGCACGGCTGCGCCGGGGCGGGTACGTGGTGGCGCTACGCCATGCGGCCACCGACCGGACGGCGACGGACATGACGGGCGACCTGCGCGACTGCTCGCGCCAGCGCAACCTGAATGCCGAGGGGCGGCGCCAAGCGCGGGTCATCGGCCGCGCGTTCAGGCGACTCGAAATTCCGGTCGGCCGGGTGCTGGCGAGCCCCTTTTGCCGAACGCGCGACACAGCGCGCCTGGCATTCGGTCATGCGCGACCTTCGCGGGCCCTGCTTTCGGCCGACTTCTTCGGCGCCGGAGAGGCCGCGGAGCGTCAGCGAGGTGGGCTGCGTCGGCTGCTCGCTCTGCCGCCCGGCCGCGGGAGCAACACCGTCCTCGTGTCGCACGAGGCCGCCATCGCCGCGGCCACCGGCGTTACCGTCGCGGAGGGCGAGGCGGTGATCGTCGCGCCCGGTCGCGAACGGCGCCGCTTTCAGATCGTTAGGACAGTCGAGGCGGACGGTTGGGACCGTTCGGAGCGGCCCTAGCCTCCATGCCTCTTACGCTGACGGTCGGCGTCTCCTCGGAGGTGCCGACGACGCTCGTTGCGGATAAACGAGCAGGCGTCTCGTGTAACGCCGCAGTCGCTTGCGCAAATCGTCCGGAGCGGTCGTCTGATGTTCGATCACCGAGACGCTCGCAACCACGCGTGGCTGTGGCGCTGATCGACTCTGAATTGCATATGCGAGTGTGACGAGGTGGCCCGCGACCCGCGAGATCAGTCGAACATCGAGGTGCGGTCACTGGCGGAGGAGCACACGCGGCTCGCGGTTCGCAAGCGACTACGGCGCAGGCCGTCCGCAAGCTATCTCCAAGACTTCATCTACGGCGGCGTGGACGGGGCGGTCACGACATTCGCGGTGGTCGCCGGCGTGGCGGGAGCGAACCTCGACGAAACCGTGGTCATTATCCTGGGCGGCGCCAACCTGCTCGCCGACGGGTTCAGCATGGCGGTCAGCAACTTCCTCGGCACCCGCGCCGCGCGACAGCAACGCCAGCGCGCCCGTCGCGAGGAGCAGCTCCATATCCGTCTCGTACCGCAAGGCGAGCGAGAAGAGATCCGCCAGATCTTCGCGGCGAAGGGCTTCGAAGGGCACGATCTCGAGCGGGTCGTCGAGGTGATCACTTCCGACCCCGAGCTCTGGACGGAGACGATGATGAGCGAGGAGCTCGGCTACGGCTCGACCGAGCCCAGCGAGGTGCGCGCAGCGCTCGCCACCCTGGCGGCCTTCGTCACCATCGGCTTCCTCCCCTTGAGCGTGTTCGTCTACGACCTCGCCGCGCCTGGAGCCATCGATGACGCGTTCACTTGGAGCGCGTTGATGACCGCCGTCGCCTTCCTCGTCGTGGGCGGCATCAGGTCGCGGTTCGTCGACCAGCAATGGTGGCGGTCTGCCGTCGAGACACTCGTCGTCGGAGGACTCGCCGCCGTGCTCGCGTACGCGGCTGGCGCGCTCCTCCAGAGCGTGGCCTGAGCAGGACCAACGGCTGTGTCGCTCCTGGAATGCGCGACCAGCAGAAGCTCGGCGCCGCTGTTGCCGGGCATGGAGGGGTAGCGCGGGCTGTCGGCACTGCGCCGGCGCCGTGCTCAGCCGCTGGCGCTGTGCTCAGGCGTCGCGCTGAGCGAGAGTCAGCACCGCGGCCAGAGTTGCCGCGAGGCCAAGGGCCACGAGCTTGATGCCAGCGCGCCCAACGGCCGAGCAGTTCCGAAGTCTGGCTGTCTGTCAGCGAGCCCGCTATGAACCGGCGTTTGGCGGGCCCGTTGACCGCAGCGGTGATCCCGACATATCCGCTTCCTGCGGGTGATCTCCGGAGGGAGAAGTCTGAAGTTCGAACCCTGCCGGGCGCGTACAGGACACAATGGTGGCTGCCTTGCCGACACCGAGCGAACTGTCCAAGCCTGACGGATTACTGGGCGTCGCGGCAGAGTACGCGACCGAGAGCGTCCCTGTGGCTCGGCGCGACCAGCGCGTCGGCGAGGTGAGAGGGGAGCTTGTAGGGCGCGAGTTTCGGTGCGCCGAGGATGTCGTCGTTCTAGAGTCGGGGAGGCTCGTCGGGCTGGTCTCGATCGAGCGCCTTCTGGCTGCCGACTCGAACGCCAGCGTCGAGGACGTCATGGACCCCGACCCGCCGAAGGTTGCGCCCGATACCGACCAGGAGCGCGCCGCCCGGAGAATGGTGGACCGCCACGAATGCAGCCTGGCTGTGGTCGACGCCGATGGCCGGTTCCTGGGGCTGATCCCGCCTTACCGGATGCTGCGGGTCTTGCTCGACGAGCACGAAGAGGACCTTGCGCGCGTGGGGGGCTATCTCGCCGGGACGGCACGCGCGCGTGGCGCCGCCGAGGAGCCTGTCGTGCAACGCCTCTGGCATCGGCTGCCCTGGCTGCTGGTTGGGCTGCTCGGGGCGATGGCCGCGACCGCGATCGTCGGGGGCTTCGATCATCAGCTCGAGGCCAACGTCCTGCTCGCCTTTTTTATCCCCGCCGTGGTCTATATGGCCGACGCGGTCGGCACCCAGACCGAGACGGTTCTGATCCGGGCGCTCGCGGCGGGAGTCACTGTTCGCTCGGTACTACGCCGCGAATTGCTCACTGGGCTCGTCATGGGCATCGTGATCGGCGGAGCCTTCCTTGCATTCGCGCTAGTCGGCTGGGGTGACCTAGACGTCGCCGTGGCGGTGGCGCTGGCGATGTTCGCGAGCTGTTCGATCGCGACCCTGGTGGCGACGGCACTGCCCGCCGCGTTCCAGCGCCTCGGCAAGGACCCGGCCTTCGGCTGCGGGCCGCTGGCGACAGTTTTCCAAGATCTGCTCTCGATCACTGTCTACCTGGCGATCGTGGTGGCGCTGGTGGTCTGAGGGGAGTCGGCCACCCCGATGGACGGTCAACCAGGGAGAATGCTTCGCTCGGCGCCGACAACCACCGCGACGACAACTCTGGAATCCTGTTTTCCGGTCTCCTCGCGCGGCGATCGCGAGGAGGGCTCACGCCCGGTACTCGACGTCCGAGCGCTCCCCGTCGACCTCGGTCCCAGCCGTGCTTGCGATCAGCCTGGGACGTCTCGAGTCCGTCCGATGGCCGCTCGATGTCAGGTCGCATCGACGCAGCGGAAGCAGCAGATGGCGGCCACGCGAGCCGGGACCACTCCTTTCTCGTACTCGCGCGGGATGCGCCGGCTGAGCGCCACCGCGGCAAGAGTCAGCGCGGCGAGGACGAGGAGAAGACGAGCATCAGGGTCTCCTCATGCGCAGCCCCTGCGACGGGCTGGGCTCGGGGAAGTTGGCTGGGTGGGCGCGAAGGTCGCGCAGCAGCAGCCGGGTGATGAGCACACATATCGCCAGGAGGCCCACGAGCAGCCCGGCCTCGGCGGCGTCGTGGTTGCGCGCCAGCGCCACGGCGGCGACTAGGCCGGCCAACGCCACCAGCATCACGGCGATCACGCGGTGGAAGCGCCCGGCCTCCGAATGGGGCCAGGGGTCGAGCGGGCGAACGACCTCGCGGCCCCGATCGGAGTCCGTGCAGCGCTCCTTCAGACGGCAGCGGTTGCACACGTGCGCCTGCGCGCGGTAGCGCACGAGCCGCCGCTCATGGTCGAACTCGTGGGGCCAGAGATGCTCGCCCTCGGGGCAGACCCAGACGTCCTGGTCGGCTTGGTAGTCGAACCCGGCGGTGCGGTAGCGCAGCGAGCGCCGGTGGGTGTGCGCCGACAGCCACTCGAGTACCCCGGCGGACAGAAGCAGACCGAGCGAGTAGGCGCCCGCGAGCAGGGTCTCCGCGCTCATGTCACCTTCGCCGCCGCGGCCTCGTCGGAGCTGACTCCGGTCACGCCACCGGGATCGTCGATCTCGGTGAACAGGATGTCCTCCGGTTCCTCGAGGGTGACCCGCTTGACCGTGTGCCGGATTCCGAGGTAGCAGATGTAGAGCACCGGCAGCGCTCCGCCAACGATGAACACGATGTCGCCGGGCAGGCGCAGCCACTCGAGCAGCGCGTTGGTGTCCTCGGTCAGAAAGTGCAGGTCACGCGCCTCCCAGTAGCCCTCGTTGACCGACTTGTAGAGCTGCGTGATGCCGAGCGGCAGCAGCGTGGCGAAGCACATCCAGGCGAGCCCGATGTTGGTCGACCAGAACGAGATGCGCGCCCACTTCTCCGGCCATCGCTCGGCCGGGATCAGATAGCGCAGGCAGAACAGCGCCAGACCGATCGCGAGCATGCCATACACGCCCATCATCGCCGCGTGGGCGTGGTTGGCGGTCAGAGCGGTGCCGATCTCGTAGTAGGAGACGACCGGCAGGTTGACCAAGAACCCGAAGACCCCCGCCCCGAGGAAGTTCCAAAAGCCCACGGACACGAGGAACATCACCGCCCAGCGGTGCGGGAAGGGCGTACGCGACTTCGACTGCTGGGCCGCCCCGAGCTGCAGGAACGACCACGCCTCGACCGTCAGGAAGGTGAGCGGAATCACCTCGGCGGCGCTGAAGAAGGCGCCGAGCGCCATGTGCTCGGCCGGCTCGCCGGAGAAGTAGAGGTGGTGCATCGTGCCGATCACGCCCCCGGCCGAGTAGAGAATGATGTCGAGGAAGATCACCGTCAGCGCGACCTTTTCGCGCACAACCCCGAGCAGCACGAACATGTAGGCGACCATCACGGTCGTGAACAGCTCGAGGAAGTCCTCGACCCAGAGGTGGACAACCCAGAAGCGCCAGAACTCGTTGACCGTGAAGTGCTGGCCGGTCTGCGCGATCAGGCCAACCGCGTAGAAGGCCGGGATAGCGAGCGCGGCCATGAAGAAGAGCCAGGGCATGTTGCCCGCGTGCTCGCCGCGCAGCCGCTTGCGCAGCACCCGCCACAGCATGAACACCCAGACGAACAGCCCCACCGAGAGCAGCACCTGCCACACGCGCGCCAGATCGAGGTACTCGAAACCCTGCAGTCCGAACCAGTTCGTGGCCGCCTCCCCCAGCAGTCCGTGCACCCCCAGGAACGAACCGATCAGCGTGCCGAACACCACCACGGCGAGCGCCCCGAGCAGCAGGAAGGCGAGCTTGCCTTGGCCCCTGGGCTCGCGCCGGGCGATCATCGGCGCGAGGAAGATGCCCGCCGCCACGAAGGACGTGGCGACCCAGAAGAGGGCGAGCTGCACGTGCCAGGTGCGCATCAGGTTGAACGGGACCAGCTCGGCGAGGTTGATCCCGAAGAAGCTGGCCAGCTCCGCGCGGTAGTGCTGCGAGGCGGCGCCGACCAGCACCTGGATCACGAACAGCGCCGCCATCACGAAGAAAAACCAGGCGCAGGCCCGCTGCGCCGGGGTGAGGGCCACGTCGCCGGGCGCGCGGAAGCTCAGCGAGGCCTGCTCGCGCCCGTGCCAGCCGAGGATGTTCCAGCGCCCAAAGGCCGCGAACAGCAGGCCGATGCCGCCCAGCAGCGCGATCAGCGACAGCACCGACCAGACGATCACGTTGGCAGTGGGCTCGTTGTCCACGCGCGGCTCGGGCGGCCAGTTGTTGGTGTACGAGTAGTTGTGACCGGGCCGCTCCGCCGCGCCCGCCCAGGCCGTCCACCCGAAGAAGGCGGTCAGCGCGGCCAGGTCCTCGCGATCGGTGATCGCGTCGGGGCGCAGACCGTGCTTGGTGGTGGGCTCGGAGAAAAAGCGCGAGTAGTGCGCCACGAGCCGGCCGTGGGCCTCGGCCTGGGGCTCGGTGAGCTCGAGCACGCCCGTCCGCTTGTCGTAGCGGTTGGTGCGGAAGTCATCGATGGTGCGCTGGCGAGCGCGATCGGAGCGCTCGCCGCCGTAGCTCCGCTCAACGTGGTCCGCGGCCCTGCGCAGGTAGTCCGCGGTGTAGTCGGGGCCCAGGTAGGCGCCGTGGCCGAACACCGAGCCGTACTCCATGAGGCCGTTGTTGAGGAAGACCTCCTGGCCGCGCTCGACGTCGCGCTCGGTGTAAATCAACTCGCCGGAGGGATCGACGACCCGTTCGGGAATCGGCGGCTTGGCCTGATAGGTGCGGTAGGCCAGCAACCCCAGCACGAAGAACCCGAACAGCACGACCAGGACAACGGCCTGCACCCACCCCTTCGACACGAGCAGATTCCTGTGTTCTCCGGCCAACGAACCCTCCCGGGGCGCCTTCGAGCGGGCGCATTATCGGTCGGAGCCCGCGGCCACCGGGCTGCGGCGCCGGCAATTACGTAGTTATCCGCAGCTCGTCGCGGGGGATGGCGGGACGCTCGGCGCTGCGGCCCGTTAGTACGCTGGCATGGTGGCGGCGAGAGTCCTGATCGCGGGTGGTGAGGCGGCGCTGCACGAGCTGCGCGCGGCGAACGGCGACGTGAAGGTGGTAGGCCGGGTCCGCTCGCTAAGCGAAGCCGAGCAGGCGATGCGGGCCCTGCGCCCCAGCGTGCTCGTGCTCGACGTCGACCTCACCCATCACGAGGGACTCTGCTCGCTGCCCGCGCTGCGGCGGGCCTCGCCGGAGACGGCGATTGTGCTGCCTCCCGCCGGAGATCCGGGGCCACGGCTCGTGCGCGCCGTGCGCATCGCGGCGCGCGACTCCGAGCGGCGTCGCCAGAACGACGGCCTGACCGGGCGCGAGCGTGAGGTGGTCCGCCTGGTCGCCCTCGGTCACACCAATCACGAGATCGCCGAGCGGCTCGTGCTGAGCGTTCGAACCGTCGAGACGCATCGCTCTCGGATCCAGCACCGGCTCCACCTGGGCTCGCGGGCCGAGATCGTGCGCTGGGCGCTCGAGCGGGGTCTACTCGAGTCCTATTTCCTGCACTGGGAGCGGTCGCCGGTGACGGCGTGGCCGGGCCGCTTGAAGCGGGCGTAGCGGGCGGTGTCCATGTGCAGCAGGTCGCCGGGGCAGGGCCACTCGTAGCGGTTGGCGGGCTCCTTCAGGGCGGTGGGCCGTCGTGAGAGATCGTGGCGGCGGAGGACCTTCCAGACCGTGGAGTGGTGATGGCCGACAGCGCCACCGATCAGACGCGGCCCCCAGCCTGTGCGGCGCCGACACTCACAGATGCGCTCCTGGGCAAGCCGATCGAGCAGACGCGGGCTGCGGCGCGGGCGGCTCGAGCGATCAAGCAACCAGGCACCCGAGCGCCGCTCTTCCAGCGTGGCACTTCGACGTCGATGCCACCACCGATGTGCGGTGGCGGGCGACACGCAGAAGGCGGCGGCCGCCGCCTTCTGCGACATCCCCCCAGCGATCGCTTCGGTCAGCGCGAGCCGACCCGCAGGTCCGAGCTTGGCGTTAGCGTGAACACGCATCCGGGCCCTCCTTCGAGGCGGTGAGTCGTGGCAGACCCACAGCCTCAGGAGAGGCCCGGACATCCTCTCAGCCGTTCACAACCAGTGGGAGCAGCTCAGCTAGGAGAGGCTGCGAAGGAAGTCGGGCAGCTCCTCTGCCACGACCTTGTCGTCGGCCGGCCACGCGGCGTCGGTCGTCGCCTCCGACTCGACGACCCGGCCGCCCTCGAGCCGTGTCGTCAGGTACAGCGAGGCGGCTCCGGTGTGCAGGATGCCACGGATGACGGGACGCAGCGGCTCGCGCTCCACTTCCACGCCCGCAAAGGCGGCGATCATCGCGGCCGCGACGTCGGCCTGCTGGGCGCCGAGGCCGCCGTGCTTTATCGGGAAGTCAGTCGCATCACCCGCGGCGAAGACGTGCTCGCCCAGACCACGCACGCGACAGTGCTCGTCGATCGGCACGAACCCTCCCTCGCCAGACGGCACGTTGCGAATCGGGCGCGGCTCGATGCGTGGCATGGCCACGATCCGCTCGACCTCGAGATCGGGCCCGGAGGGCCCAACAACGAGGCGCCGTGAGGCGGGCACGCTCGGCTCAGCGCCCGTATAGACGGTCACGCGCGCCTCGTCGAGCAGGGCGGCGACCGCCTGGCTCACCTCGCCGCCGAGCGCGGCGAGCGGCGCCGGCTCGGGGGTCACCACTGCGACCCCCAGGCCCTCCTCGCCCATGCTCGTCGCCCGTTCGGCGGTCATCAGCGCCAGCTCATAGGCGGGCAGCGGCCAAGCCGGTCCCTCCGGCAGAACAAGCGCAACGCTGCGCGTGTAGCCGCCCTCCACGTCCTGCACCAGCCCGTGAAAGGTCTCGTCGGCGTGGGCATCGTCGAACACGGTGACGTGCTCGAAGGGCACGCCGAGCTGCCCGCCCACCGCCAGCAGCAGCGCGTCGTAGGCCAGCGTGCGACCGGCGCCGGTGTGCACCGACTGGGCGCCGGGGTCCAGCCAGTCGAGCGTGTCCCGAACCCACTCGGCCCCGGTGCGGCGAGCGATCACCCGTAAGGGAAAGCGTGTCATCCGGCGCCGGGCGAACGGCTCGTCGACGGCAAGCGGGCGGTAACGCAGCTCCTCGTCCGGAGCCAGCAGAGTGACGTCCACCGCCTGGCCCGCCAGCCGCCGCAGGCGCAGCAGCCCCTCGACGGCGGCGATCCCTCCCCCGGCGATCACGACCCTGAAGCGGTCCACCAGCCGCAGGCTACCCACTGCGGGAAATCGGAGCACAACGCGCACCCCCCGACGACGTGGTGCCTACGGACCCATCCTGTCAACTGACGGCGGACCGTGCACGTCACGATCGTGGATGGCGGAGTGCCGCCCTAAAGGCGATGCTCGCCCTCAAGCAGCCCGCGCCAGAGCGGGCTCCGCGTCGAGCTCGACCCGACCCGGACGTGGCTTTTGCAATGCCCAGCGGAAGCGGGGGTGATCCGACCAAGGACCTTGACTTCTCAGATTCGTCCAACTCAGCACTGCCGCAGCGGGTCGCCCCGACTGCTGCTCTTGCCTCGATGCGATAGCGAGCCCGCGCTCAAACTCCTGCCCGTCGTCCTGTTCGACCATCTCCGGCCCGCCGGCGACGAGCGCTGCATCCCGACGAAGCATGAGTCTCTGTGCCACGGGGCGAGCCCGACGCGCTTGCGCGTGGCCGCCGATGGGTTGGGCTCTCCCGATCGTCGGAACGCTGCCGGTCCTCGTCGATCGATCTCAGTTTTCTTCGGGCGCAAGCGCAGTGATGGCGTCCACCTCGTCTGGCGTCAGTGAGATGTGAGCGGCGGCGAGGTTCTCCTTGAGGTGCTGGACGCTGGTGGTGCCGGGGATGGGCAGCGCCTGCTCGGTGCGGTGCAGCTGCCAAGCGAGAGCGATCTGCTGAGGAGTGGCGTCGTACTTCTCGGCGATCGGGCCGATCACGGCATGGAACGGCCGGCCCTCGTCGCCTCCGGGGATGGCGCCCGGGTGCCAGGGGGAGAAGACGATGCCGGTCTCCTGGCCGACCTGTCGCACGGCGGCGCCGAGGCGCACGGCGACGTTGTAGTGGACGGTGACGGCGGCGATGTCCGTGATCGCTAGGGCGGTGCGGAGCTGGTCGGCGCTGACGTTGGAGAGGCCGATGTGGCGGATGAGGCCGTCCTGGCGCAGCGCCGCGAGCGTCTCGATGATCTCCTCGAATGGAGCGTCGGTCATCGTCGGCGTGTGCAGGTAGTAGAGGTCGATGTGGTCCAGGCCGAGCCGGCGCGCGCTCATGTACGCCGCCTGCCGCAGGTAGTGCCTGTTCCCGACGGCCCCCATGTCGGCGTATTCGGGGCCGCTGCGGACGAACCCGCCCTTGGTGGCGATCACGAGGTTGTCCGGGTACGGGTGCAAGGCCTCGCGGATGAGCTCCTCGTTGGAGTGAGGGCCGTAGACGTCCGCTGTGTCGATGTACGTCACGCCGGCGGCCACGACCTCGCGCAACAGCGCAACACCTTTGTCGTGGTCGGGGTATTCGCCCCAGACCTTCGGCCCGGTCAGCTGCATCGCCCCGTAACCGATGCGCCCAACGGTCAGGTCGCCGCCGATCGTCACGGTTTCGTCGACGTGCGTGACTCCGCTCATTACCCCGCCACCTCCTGGAAATCCGTCCTCTCGCTGACGAAGGCCCACTTCCGGTCCTCGGCGGACTGGCGCTCGCCACCGTCCTCCTGACCGCGATTGGCGCGCAGCCGGCGAATCAGGTGCTTGGTCATGGCGTCGATCATGCCCGCCGGCGGTCGACCCGTCGTCCCCCACCGGGCGACTCTCTCGCGTACCCCGTGCGGGGTAGGCGCCATAGGACAAGCTCGGCGTCCGCGCCGAGCAGTGCGATTGGCGGCTAGGCGACAACCCGCTTCGCGGGGATCCAGATGGCACGATCTGCAGGGAGATCTTCGCCGGTCGCCTCCGGCCGTGCCCGGCAGTCGCACCACGATTCACCCTGAAAATCGTGGTGTCGCCAGTTCGATTCTGGCCCTCGCCATGCAAGTCTTAGAGCGGAGTCTGGGCGTTTCGCCAGGAGGAAGGCCCGTGAGGGCAACACGATGCGTGTCGCTCGATCCATTCCTGAACGCGAGGACAAGCTCGGGTCAGATCGTCTCGGCGAGTTCGTGCCAGTAGCGCACGTCCCAGAAGCCGCGCGCTGCGCCTGAAGACGAAGGCAAGACAAATACGCGTGTTGGTCCCAAGCGCTTGGGCTGTTGGCCGTATCCGACCGGGCTGCCGAGGGCGGCCTCGGCAGCCTTCTTGCCATTGAAGGCGATCCACACCGGCGCGTGACGCTCGAGGGTGGCCCGCAGTCGGGGCACGTCGAAACCACCAGTGCCCACGGCACGGTCCGACCCTGAGCTGAGCTTGCAGATGTCGGTGAGCCCGATGCCGTAGCGGGTGAGTTCGGCGTACTCGCTCGGTTGCAGCTGACGCGGCGTGAGTCCGACCTCGTGCAGGGTGGGCCAGAACGAGTTGCCCGGTCCGGCGTAGTACGCGCCCGCCTGGGCTGATTTCGTACCGGCCGCGGTGCCGCAGAAGACCACCCGCAGCCCCGGCTCGATCACGTCAGGGAGGATCACGAAACGTCGCTTGCCGCTCCGGGGCCCAGCCTCACGCGGGGTGCGCCTGTCAGCACCTCCACCCCGGGGAGTCGACGTCTATGGCGCTCGATGTCATAGCCGGACATAACTTGGCAGAGCCTCAACGCCCCAGCCTGTGAGGCCCGTCGCCCGAGGAGGGCTTCTTAGTCGGTTTCATCGACTAAGATAGTCGCGTGGACGGTATAAGCGAGTGGTTTCCCGCTGGTCCGCCCATCCGCGAGGAGCAGCAGGTTGGGCGGCAGCCGTTCATCGAGGGGCTTGAGGAGCGGATGCTCGGTGCAGACAAGGTGAAGCTGCTGGAGAACCGGAGGACCGGCAAGAGCAGCGTCGGCCAGGCTGTGGTCGCGAGGTTTCGCGCTGCCGATCGGCCGGGCGGACGGGTCGATCTGTCCCCCCAGCCCGACCCGGCTCACGCTGCCCGCGCTTGCCGAGCAGCTGGCTCCCTCGCTCGCCGTGATAGGCAGGGCCAAGCAGGCGACCGGCTGGCTGGCGGCGCTGTGGCCGAGGCTGAGCCCCGACAGTGACGAGGCTGTCATCGGCGAGGTCGTCTCCGGGCTCCTCGGAGAGCAGCCGTTGATCGGGTCGGTGCTCGAGCGCTGCGGCGAGGCGATCGCCGGCCAGAACGCCGCGATCTTGATCGACGAAGCTCACCTGATCGCGGATTGGCCCGCCGACCAGCAGGCTTCGCTGCGCGAGTTCCTCCGCAACGACGAGCGCATCGGGGTGATCGTCTCCTCGAGCCTGGCGTCCGCGCTCGAGCGGCTCACGGGCGAGGACGGCCCGCTGCGCTACGTCGGTCAACGCCTGCCGATCCCTCCGATCGACCGCGGTGATTGGGAGGCCGCGCTGCCGGCCCGCTTTGATGCTGTCGGGGCCCCGATCGACGTCGACGCACTGGGGCTGTTGCTCGACGAGTCGCGCGGCCACCCGTACTGCACGATGCTGCTCTGCCGCGCCAGCGCGCGTGCTGGGCTGCCCGGCGGCCACACCGAGATCGCCGCCGTCAGCGCCGGGCTGCTGGAGGTTCGTGAGGACGAGGGTTGGGAGCTGCGCGATGCTTGAACTGCCAGTGTCGGCACCGGCGCTCGAAGAACTGCGCACTGCTGTGGTGGAAGGGCCTGTGGTGCTGGAGACCCGCTCGCGTGGCCTCGCTGAGGCGGCCGTGCGTGAACTTACGCCCGAGCGCCCGCTGATCGCGATCGACCCGCGCTGCGCGGGAACCATCGGTGGCCTACGTGTTGACCTCGCGCGGGCGCTGGTGGCAGTCCTGCTTGGGCGCAACGAAATCAGCGACGAGAGTGTGGTGCTCGATACCCCAGACCGCCTGGCGCTCGGACACGCGTTCGGTCCGCGCGCCGAGGAGGTTCTGACCCTGGCCGGCGGCTCGCTCCAGTCGTCGGTGACCCTCGACGACCTGCTCTCGGCGGTGCCCGAGTCGGCGGCGCTAGTCGTTCAGGACGCCCACCTGCTGAGCGAACCGTGGGCGGGCCGTGCGCTGTGGAGCCTCCGCGCCCGGGCTGCCGACGTCGCGCCGCCATGGATCCTGCTGCTCACCCGGCCCTGGCAGACCGGCCTGACCGATCGCGAGGCCGCGTTCTTCGGCTTTGCCCGCCGACTCGAAATGCCCGCGCCGACCGAGGCCGACTGGGCGCGTGCACTCGACGAGGTCGGGCGCCCAGTGCATCCCCACGACCTGCGGTGGCTAACCGACCAGACAGCAGGTAGTCCGGATGTCACGCTGGAGGCGCTCCGCCACGATGCGAAGAACGTGCGCCGCGGCTGGAGCGCCTGCGTCGACGCCCGACGCGTCGTCCTAGACGTCGTCCTCGACGCCGCCCGCGCCGCCCACCCGCTCGGCCCGCGGCTGCTCGTCGCGATTGCTCGCGGCGAGGCGCCGTACCCGGCCGTCCCCGGCGCCCGGCCCGCCCGCATCGCGCACGCCCTACGCCGGCTACGCGACCGCGATCTCATCTACCAGCCTGAGGCGCGCACCTGGCGTCTCGCCGACCCCGCCCTCGCCGCCGCACTACGCGAGCGCGCCACCGGGCTTCGGGCGCCGCCTGGCCCACCCGCTGGCCGTACGCGAGCTCGCACCGGTTTTCGCACCGCGACGGTGTGAAGCTCGAGATCACGGCGTCGCTCGCGAGCGCCCGTGGAAGGCTCGCTGCAATCTCCGAAATTGGGGTACCTGGTTCGCTGCCTCACCGCCGGCCGGTCTGGCAGCCGAATCCTGGTCTGCTTCGCCGACTGCGATAGGCGGGCCGAGGGTCCCGCAGGGACTTCTCCTCTTCGTCCGGAGGGGGCATCTAGACACCACGCCCGCTTTGGCGACCCAGCGGTCACGCGCGTCGCCCCTGTAACGGCTCTACGGCACGCTTCACTTCACACCGAGACCGATGTTGACCCGGTTCGTCAGGTTGGCACGCGCGTCTCCCCCGGCCTGCTCGCGGAGCATGCCGTCGAGGACCTGGCGCAGTCGCGCTCGCTGCTCCTCGCTGAGGTCCCCGACGATCACGCCCGGGAACGGGTTGCCGTACAGCACCCAGTCCCACATCTCCTGCCCCGAGGAGAAGGTTGGCCGCTCGGCTGCGCGCTCGACGCGGACGTCCTTCAGTCCCGCATCCGTCAGCCGACGGCGCAAGATGGCCGGATCGGACACCTGGAACTCGAGTGGCGGCGGATCGTCGGGCAGCCCCGGGAACTCGGGGTGGACGGCCTTCAGCGCGCCGATGAAGATCTGGAGGAACTCAAGCTCCGCGGGGAAGCCGTAGGCGATCACGAGCACGCGCCCGCCGGGCTTCGTCACCCGCACCATCTCGCTGAGTGCGCGCGGCTGGTCGGGCACGAGCATGACGCCGAACTGCGATCCGGTGACGTCGAAGGCGTCGTCGGGGAGATCGAGGGCGTGGCAGTCCATCACGCGCCCCTCCGCCTTGCTCAGGCCCTCCTCGCGGACGCGCGTCTTGAAGCGCTCGATCATCGCGGGTGACCAGTCGGTGGCGAGCACCTGCGCGCCTAGGCGCGCGGCCGGGAGGCTGAGACCGCCGGGTCCCGCTGCGACGTCGAGGAAGTGCTCGCTGGGCGCGAGCCCGACGAGACGGAGCGCCTCGGTCGCAATATCGAGCTCCTGTGGAGCCACGTGCCGGTCGTAGCCCTCCGCGATCGCGTCCCAAGCCTCCGGCGGCGCGGCATGGTGTTCCGCCGTAGTTGCTTCGCCCGGGGTCGTGGTCATCGTCTCCTCCTTGCAGTGGGTTTGCTCCGCAAAGCGACCGTAGAGGACGAGCGGCCTTCCGACCTCGGGCGAAATACCCATTTCACAAGGACGGGATGTGGGTAGTTCTGTGTAGCGAGAGCTACCGGACGACCCCGTGCTCGTAGGCGTACGCGGTCGCCTCGGCGCGGGAGGAGAGGCCCAGCTTGGCGAAGATGTTGCTGACGTGCCGCGCGACCGTCTTCTCGCTGATGAACAGCTCGGTCGCGATCGCGCGGTTGGTCTTCCCCGCGGCGACGAGCGTGAGCACCTCGCTCTCGCGCCGGCTCAGCCCTCCCGGCCGCGGCGACCCAGCGATTCGGGCGAGCCGCTCGAGATCGGGACGCGCGCCGAGCTCCTCGAGCACGCTGCGTGCCGCCTCGAATTCGAGCTTGGCGCTGGCATCGTCGCCCAGTTCCCGGCAGGCGACCCCGATCAGCACGCGGACGCGCGCCGCCTGATGCGGCACCTCGAGCTCGCGCCACGAGCGCTGCGCCGTCCGGAGCTTCGCCAGCGCCGCCCGTGTATCGCCTTCCACCAGGATGACGGCGCCGGCGGCATCAGCGGCAAGGGCATTCAAGTACGGGGCGTCGAGCTGCGCGGCGATCTCCGCAAGCTCATCGGCAGCCGTGCGCGCTGCCGCCACGTCCTCGGCCTCGAGCATGACCTCGACACAAGCCGGGAGCAGGCGCGACCGGGCGATCGGATCCTCCGCCTCCTCCAGCGCGCGGCGGATCGTCGGGAGGGCGAGATCGACTCGCCCCTGCGCCAAGCGAAGCAGGGACATCCCGGGCTCCGGGTCTCGTCCAGCCAGGCTTGCTTGGCGATATGACTCCTCGGCCTCGCTGGCGTCGCCCCGCAGCCGCTCGATCTCGGCCAGCTGGTAGTACGCCGATCCGAGCACGTCCCATGCCGGGGGCCCGGCGAGCAGCTCGCGCGCTTGGCGGGCGGATTCGAGGGCGTCCGTCCACGCGTCCTGCAGCTGGAAGATCTCGCAGCGATGAACTAGGCAGTTGCCCCGGAACGGGACGAGGTCGGGCTGCGAATCGCACCAGCGGGTGAGCGCCTCCGTCCACTCCCTCGCGCGACGAATATCGAACACCGCCTGACACAGAGCGATCACCTGGCAGTAGGCGATCCCGGCGAGAAGCGGCGCCACCTCGTCTGCGGTGACCGCGACCATGACCTCGTCCAGCAGTGCGACGCCCTCCGCGACTCGTCCCTGCAGGATCAGCGCGTATCCGCGGCAGAGCCAAGCGAACATCGTCGCGTCGGCGTCCGCGAAGCGCTCGGCGATCGCCCCGGCATCGACGAAGCTCAAGTACACCTCTGCGTCTCCCTCGAACAGGCGTGGCAACTCGGTGAGCATTCGCAACCAGGCCTGCTCGACGCTCTCGCCGCGGCTGTCCTCCAACAGACGGCCGCCGCGGGCGACCCAGCCCATCGCCGGGGCCAGGTCACCCCGGAAGAAGAGTCCGAGTGCCTGCCAGAAGGCACAGCGCGCGGCACGCTCCGCTTCGCCGCTGCGCGACCACGCCCGGTGAGCCTCGACCCAGGCGTCGTCGCAAGCGTCGTCTCTTCCGACCATGTATGCGGCGACCGCGAGGCGCTCGAGATCCTCGACGTCCAACTGCCCCTCACGATGAGCCGCCGACAGCTGGTCGAACGCATCACCCCACATCCGACGCTCGAACGCACCGCGGGCTCGCTCCGCTCGATCGGCCACCGCCATCGGCTCACGATAAACCCAGGCATGGGCGACATCACGGCCAACAGGTCGGCAGATGTCGGTTTCGGCGGAGAGCACTAGTCGCTGCGTACATCGCGTTGCCGGCGAGCAGAGCGCCGATTCGCACTGAAGGGCATGCCCCGCGGATGATCGCTCTGTCAGCGCCGCTGAGAAACTGACCCCCCTTCGGCACAACCTGGCCGACGAGCACGAGGCGCGCCGGTTCGTGGCCGAGGTCGTGGAGGGCGCCGAGCCCGAGGGCCGCGAGTGACGACGGTCGGCTGGCTCGTGGCCCTCTCCAGCGGGCCGGCGATCACCGACAACTGCCTGCACCCCTGGCCGAGGCCAAAGACAGACCAGTGTTTTCCACGGGCGCGACCCGCACGCGAGGAGCGCATGCTTGACGACGCAATCACCAAAGCTCGCCAGGTCTGAAAGGAGATCCAAAATGTCCAACACGCAAGAAGCCGCGCAAGGCGGCCCAGGCAACGCCACCGACGACCGCGGCCGGCGCTGGTACCACACAGCCGCAACCACTGTCAGCGGGCCGCAAGAGCCGAGCTCATCCTCGATACACCAATTCGAAAGGAGCGAGTCCATGGCCACATCGAGCAAGACATATTCGAACGAGGACGCCGCCCGCCTGGCGGTCGAGACGCTGCGGGTGGCGGGCGTCCCGCCGCGCGAAATTCGGCTGCTGACGAGCCGTCCGCTAGCCGACATCCGCCGCGAACCGGTCGGCGGCTTCGCCGGCCCGGTCGGACCGGACGCTCCCGTCGGCACCTTCGCGGGCGGCACGCACCGGCGCAGCGACGACGCCGGCAGCTTCGCCACCGGCAGCTTCGCCGGCGATGCCCACCAACAGCGACAGGGCTCCTTCGGCGACGTGGAACGCGTCACGATCGTGACGTACAAAGCCGATGCCGAACGCTCCCGAGTGACCGGGTATCGCGGGATCCGGCCGCTGCTCCGCAGCGCTGCGCTCGACGACGACGCCATCGACCGCACGGTCGAGGAGCTCCATAAGGGCCGCACGGTCGTGGTCAGCGACGTTCCGGAGATCGCGTCGGTCGAGACCGACGCGCAGCTCGAGCAGATGGCGAAGGCCGCCTGAGTGCCCTTGAAGTCCTGCTCCCGCCCCAGCCTTCAGACGAGGGCGGGAGCGCCTGCCTGAGTCCGACTGCTTCCAGGGCCTCGTCATCATCGGCGAACACCCGCCAGCGAACGAGCCTGCCGGCTAGCGGCGACATCGAGCAAGAGCTGCAGCTGCCGCAGGCTCGCTTACGTCAGGGGGGTTGCGGTAGTCGATGCTCGCGGGGGTCGGGGCGCTCGGCCTCGTACTCGGCGAGCGCGGGCTGGAAGTCGGTGGAGAGCCCCGCAGGGCACGCGGAAGCGAGAGCGGCTCGAAGAGACGTTGGGCTGAGCGCGGCATTCGCTATCACTTGACGGCGTGACGACGGCGAGGGTGGCGCTCGAGGGGTTGCAGCGCCAACGCCGAGGGCAGATCTACGTGGCGCTCGCCGCAGTCGCGTGGTCGACCGCCGGGGTCCTCCAGCGCCAGCTCACGCTCGACACGTCGACCCAGGTCGTCGGGCGAGCGGCGTTCGCGGGCGCCGCGCTGCTGGCCTATGTCGCGGTCGTCGAGCGCGGCCGGGTGGTGCACGCGTTCAGGTCCGTCGGGCTGGCGGGCGTCGCCGTCGCGCTGTGCGTCGCGACGGCGTCGGGCAGCTTCATCGCGGCGCTCAACCACACAAGCGTCGCACGGGTCCTGTTCATATTGGCCGTCGCCCCCGTGCTCGCCGCCCTGCTCGCCCGGGTGACGCTCGGCGAGCCAATCACGCGGCGCACGGTAGTGGCGATGGCCCTGGCGCTGGCCGGCGTCACGCTGATGCTCGGGGCCCCGGGGGAGGGCAGCCTGGCGGGCGACGTCCTCTCGTTCGTCGCGGCGCTTGCCTTCGCGCTGATGATCGTGATCACCCGCTGGCGCCACGACGTCTCCATGGCGCCGGCCATGTGCCTCGCGCAGGCGATCCAGATCGCGGCCTTCCTTCCCTTCGCCAGCCCCGGCGAGATCGGCGACGACGACGTCGTTTGGCTGGCGGCCCTCGGGATCGGTCAGATCGGGCTCGGCTTTGCGCTGCTCACCGTCGGCGCGCGGCTGATACCGGCCGCCCAGGTGGGCCTCATCACGCTGCTCGAGGTGGTGCTCGGCCCCGTGTGGGTTTGGCTCGCGCTCGACGAGCGCCCCAGCACGCTCACGCTCGTCGGCGGCGCGATCGTGATCGTCGGGATCGTCATCCAGACGCGCGCGGCGCCGCCACCCGAGGCGGACGAGGACCGGGCGCTCCCGGCACCGCACTAGGACGCTGCGGCGCGCTCCCCGACTGAGGCGATCCAGGCTGCGCATCGCGAGGACGCTCCCTCCGACGGCTGCGGCGGCGTCCTCGGCGAGATTCGGAAGCGGGGCCGTGTGACGGCCGCAGCGCTCATCGAGCCGGCTCCGCGACGACGGAAGCGGCTTGCGGTGCCGCAGATCCGGCAGCGCGGATCCGACTGCCAACCGGCGAGCTCGTCGCGGTCGCCGCTGACCGGCACGCGCGTCCCGGGTGGCGCCGCGGTCATCTGCGCGCGAACAGCGCCAGCGGCGGGAACAGGATCCGCTGCACGAACCGCGGCGGCGAGGTGAGCACGACCGTCTCCCGGTAGCGCTTCGCCAGCGCCGCCGCCTCGACCAGCGCGCGAAGGCTCCGCGGCGAGCCGCTGTCCGAGAACCGCTGGCTCCGAGCAAGGCGCGCTCCCTCCTCGATCGACTCGCGTAGCTCCTGCGCCGGCTCGGCTTCAGCCACGATGTGGGCGGCTCGCCCGCCGGTGTTCTCAAACGAGTGGCGAGCGCCGGGCGGCACGACCGCGCGCTCACCGCGCCCGAGCCGCTTCGATTCGCCGTCGAGGTTCAGGGTGATCTCGCCCTCGAGCACTTCGTAGCGCTCCTCGAGCGCCGGATGAACGTGCTCGGCGCGAACCCCTCCGCCCGGATCGGTCCACATCTCGATCCGCAGCGTCTGGCCGTCGCGGCTGAACGCGTAGCTCTGCTTGAACAGGGGGTCGTCGACTCGGTTCGCTTTCATCTGGCACCCGCCTTTAGTTGACTCAACGACAACTTAGCACTAAGTGTACCCTTGGTCAACTTATGCCCGACGCGCCGCCCGGCCGGCGACTGAAGCAAGCCGAGAGGGCGACGCGCCCGTTGGCGTTGCTACTCCTGCGGGATGAGGCCCAGCTGCTTGAGGGCGGTGACGCCGTCGTCGAGACCGATCTCCTCGGTGATCAGGCCGTTCTCGACCTTTAGCACCGTGGTGCCGGTGAACTCCATCGTCCTGCCGGTGCCCGCCGGTAGGGATCCGACGGGGATGTCGTCGAAGGCGTCCCCGCTCTGCGTGCCACCGCCCTTCCACTGGCCGACGACGTAGTCGCCCTCGGCGATGAGGTCGGCCGTGCCTTCGAATCCGAGGTCCGGGAATGCGGCACGGAACTTCGTGGCGAAGTCACGCACCTCCTCCCGGCCGCGGCGAGGCGCGTGCATGGAGTACTCGAACCGGATGTCGGGGGCCGCCAGCTCGTCGATGACATCGGGGTTGTAGTCGGCGCCCCAGAACTCTGCGAACCAGCGCCCGACGACTGCCTTGTTGTCTTCAGCGGACATGCATGTACCTCGCTTGTGGTTGCTGATGATCTGCTGGATAAGACGTGCGAGGCGGCTCGGGCGTGAGATCGGCGCCGGGCGGGCCGTGGCGTTGTGTGATCGACATCACACTTCGGAACCTAGCGGTACGATATATCGTGCCGAGACATGGAGCTCGGCCCGACCGGATACGTGATTCTGGGGATGCTTCGCAACGAGCCCCGGTCCGGTTACGAGATCAAGCGCGCCGTCGACGTCACGACCCGGTTCTTCTGGGCCGCGAGCTACGGCCAGATCTATCCGGAGCTGCGCAAGCTCGCCCGGGCCGGGCTGGTGGAGGGCGACTCGCAGCCCACCGGCGGTCGCAAGCGCACCGTGTACCGGCTGACCGACGCGGGGCGCGAGGAGCTTCGCCGCTGGCTCGAGCGGCCTCCCGAGCGTCTCGAGCTCCGCGACGAGGGCCTGCTGAAGCTGTTCTTCGCCGGCGCCGCCGAGCCCGGCACGGCGATGGAGATCGTCGACGCGAAGCGCCGGCTGATGGAGGAGAAGCTCGCGGCGCTCCGCGAGATCGAGCCGTACGCGGCCGCGGGCGCGTCGTCGGACCCGTTCCCGTACCTGGTTCTCCGCTACGGGGTCGAGTCGTGCGAGTGGGTGATCGCCTGGTGCGAGCGGGCGCGGGCCGAGCTGGCCGGCTGCGAAGTCGAAGAAGCGAAAGGGGACAGCGACCTGATGTTCGAGTGGCTTGCGCAACTGGCGGAGCGGCGCGGTAGGAGGGTGGTGATCGTGGCGGTCGTCCTCGCGATCGCCGCCGGCGCGCTCGGCGCCGGGGTCGCCGATCGACTCGACCCGTACGGAGCCGACGATCCGGCGACCGAGAGCGTCAAGGCCGCCGACCAGCTCGAGCGGGCCGGCTACCGCGAGACGGGAGTCGTCGTCCTCGTCGACGACGTCGACGTCGACTCGGCGGCCGGTCGGGAGCGGATCGAGGGCCTGACCGAGCGGATTCGCGGGGACGAGGACGTCGCCGGGGTGGCGAGCTTCTACACCACCGGCTCGCGCGCCTTCGTCTCGCGCGACGGCAGCTCGACGTACCTGTCGGTCCAGCTCTCGCCTACCGAGGACGACGAGATCCAGGACGCAGGCGAACGGATCAGCGCCGCGCTCGAGGACGAACCCGGCGTCTTGGTCGGCGGCGCAGCGGTCGCCCAGCTGCAGGCGAACGAGCAGGTCGAGGAGGACCTGCGCACGGCCGAGCTCTACGCGTTCCCGATTCTCTTCCTGCTGTCCTTGCTCTTCTTCCGCAGCCTGGTCGCCGCCGCGCTCCCGCTGCTCGTCGGGGGGCTGACGATCGTCGGCACCATGCTGATGCTGAGCGTGGCGAGTGGTCTGGGCTCGATCTCCATCTTCGCGCTCAACCTCGTGATCGGTCTCGGGCTTGGGCTGTCGATCGACTACAGCCTGTTCATCGTCTCGCGGTACCGAGAGGAGATCGCCAAGACCGGCCCCGGGCTCGAGGCCATGCGGCGCACGATGGCGACCGCCGGGCGCACGGTTCTGTTCAGCGCGCTGACCGTCGCCGGCGCGCTCGCGTCGCTGCTCGTCTTCCCGCAGCGCTTCCTCTACTCGATGGGCGTAGGCGGATCGCTGGTCGCGCTGATCGCCGCGGCGGTCGCGCTGATCGTGCTGCCGGCCATCCTCGCCCTCCTCGGAACGCGGGTGAACGCTCTGGCGCCGGCGTTCCTGCGCGGCCGCGCCGAGCGCGACGCCCGGCCCACCGAGCACGGCTTCTGGTTCCGGCTTTCGCGGCTTGTGATGCGGTTCCCCGGCCGGATCGCCATCGCCACGGCGACGTTCCTGATCGTGCTCGGGATTCCCTTCTTCAGCATCCAGTTCACCTCCGTCGACGCGCAGGTCCTGCCCGACAGCGCCAGCGCGAACCGGGTCGACGACGCGCTGCGGGCCGACTTCCCACCCTTCCGCGACACCCCGATCCAGCTCGCGGTCAGCGGCGGGGCCGCGCAGGCGCAGAGCGTCGTCCGCGACGCGCGGGAGCTGCCCGGCGTGGCCGAGGTAAGGCCGCCGGTCGAGCTCGACGGCGGCGACTACGTGGTCGAGGTCGTGTCCGCGGACCCCCCGCTCAGCGAGGCCAGCGAGGACCTGGTCGCCGACCTGCGGGCGCTGGACAGCGATGCGCCGACGACGGGTTCAACCGCGGGTTTCGTCGATCTCAAGGACAGCCTCGCCGATCACCTCCCGCTGATGCTGGCGATCGTGGTCGCGGTGACCCTGGCGGTCCTGTTCGCGTTCACCGGTTCGCTGGTCCTGCCGGTCAAGCAGATCCTGATGAACCTGCTCGGCCTGAGCGCCGTGTTCGGGATCCTCGTGCTGATCTTCCAGGACGGTCGACTCGAGGGGCTGCTCGGCTACACCAGCCAGGGTGCGCTCGAGGCCACCCAGCCGCTGTTCCTGTTCGTGGTCGCCTTCGGGCTGTCGACCGACTATGGCGTCTTCCTGCTCTCGCGCATCAAGGAAGCCCACGACGGCGGTGCCAAGACCGCCGACGCGGTCGCGATCGGCCTCGAGCGCGTCGGACGGATCGCCACGGCTGCGGCGGTCCTGTTCGCCGTCGCGATCGGCGCCTTCGTCACCTCCGAGATGATCTTCATCAAGCAGCTCGGCCTCGGGACCGCGCTCGCGGTGCTGATCGACGCGACCATCGTGCGGGCGCTGCTCGTTCCCTCGCTGATGGAGCTACTCGGCAAGTGGAACTGGTGGGCGCCAAAGCCGCTGCAGCGAATCCACGCCCGGCTCGGGTTCAGTGAGGCGTGACCCGCCGCCACCGCATGTAAGCGGGGCCGGCTCCGGCGGTGCCGGGCAGTCGCGCGCGCTTCGGTCGCTAGGCAAACTCTTGGAGCGGGCTTGGGTGCCTGGGTTCGTACACGCCGATCTCGCCCGCTCCGGGGATCTTGAACTGGGCTACCCGGCCCCAGCCCTCGTCCTCGATCGGCGATACGAACTCGACGCCCTTGCCCTCGAGCTCCTCGACGGTCTGCTCGATGTCATGGCACATGAAGAAGAGGGCGTGATGGCCCGGGCCGCGGCCCCAGCCCGACCCGGGATGGACCGCGACCTCGCCCGGCGGCAGGGCGAAGATCAGCCAACCATCGCCCGCGTCCACCCCGTCGAACCCGAGCACGTCGCGAAGAAAAGCCCGGGCTCGCTCGGCGTCCTCGGCGAAGATGATGGTGTGCGCCCCGGCGATCATGCTCCGGATCGTAGTGCTGGCCCCAACCGCCCGGGCGGCACGCAGGCCGGCCGTATTCCGCTCGCACACTCCAGGCGGCGCCGGCGCGCGATACTGGTCCAGCAATGTCGCAGGACAACGTCGAGATTGTCCACCGCTCGTATCGGATGCTCGAAGAGCTGCGAGACGCGCGGCCCGGTGCCCTTGAGCGCTCCTTCCGGGAGTGCTTCGATGAGGGGCTCGAGGTGTGCATTCCCGACGCATATCCCGAGGGCGCCCAGGTGTTCCGCGGCCGCGCGGGGCTGAAGCGCTGGGTCGACTCGACCAGAGAGGTCTGGGATGAATGGCGGTTTGAGCCGGAGCGCTTCCTCGATGTGGGCGACCAGGTCGTTGTGCTCGTGCGCGTCGTGGCGCGCGGAGGTTCGAGCGGCGTCAGTCTCGACCGCGAAACCGCTCATCTGTGGACACTCAGAGACCGGCGGGTGACTCGGTGCGAGGTCTACCTGGATCGCTCGGAGGCTCTCGAAGCCGTGGAGCTGGAACCGACCCCCGGCGGTTTCCGAGGTAGCGATTGACGCGCCGCGGTTGGTCCAGTCGCTCGAGGGTAGAAGCAAGCTGGGCGAGCAAACCTGAGATGAAGGAGGAATGAGTGGCTGAACCGAATGAGCGTGGTGGAATCGCAGGGGTATCCCTCGGCGGCATCATCGTCATCGTTGGGATCGTCCTGATCTTCGTTTGGAGCTTCTGGATCGGGCTGATCGTCGTCTTGGTGGGCCTCATCGCCTTCGGCGGCTTCGCGCGCGGCAAGTGGTACTGAGCGAGGCGCGGCTCGAGTAGCGCCTCGCGATCCCGCTGGACCTCGAACGTCGCGAAGCCGCGCGCGTGAGGGCGGTTGCTCTCGCCGTGCCATCCTGAGTCGAGGGCACGGACGAGATCCAGCGGGTCGTGATCGGCAGGGCAATGGCGTGAGCCCCGCCGTTCAATAAGGTCCCGCGCGATGCCAGACCGCGCCGCCATCGTCACCGGAGGCTCGCGAGGGATCGGCCTCGCGATCGCCGAGGCGTTGGGTGAGCAGGGCTATGGCCTCACGATCGCGGCGCGGAGGCCCGAGCCGCTCGAGAAGACCGCCGAGGAGCTGCGCGACAAGGGGTTCGAGGTCGAGCACGTGGCGGCGAACGTGGCCGACGAGGAGGGCATCCGTTCGGTCGTGGACCGCCACCGCGAGCGCTATGGCCGGCTCGACGTGCTCGTCAACAACGCCGGCTTGGGTATCGGGGCGGCGGTCGCCGATCAGCAGACCAAGTACGTGGACCTGCAGGTCGGCGTGAACCTGAGGGCGATGATCCTGTTCTACCGGGAGTGCACCGCAATGCTTCGAGCGGCGGGCGCCGAGCACCGAAACGCCCTGGTCGTGAACATGTCGTCGCTTGTCCGGCAAGTCGGGCCAGCCGTGGTTGTCCGTTTACTCCTCGACGAAGGCCGCCGTCGTCGCCTACACGCAGGCGATGAACAAGGAGCTGAACTCGGACGGTGTCAAGTCGGTCGCTCTTTGCCCCGGATTCGTCGACACGGACATGAGCGACTTCATCAAGGAGAGCGTCGGCGCGGCCGAGATGATGCGCCCCGAGGACATCGCCGAGGCGGTGCGGTTCGTCCTGCGGCTCTCGCCGAACTGCGTGGTCCCCGAGATCATCTTCCAGCGCCCCGGGGAGGCTCTGTAGCCGGAGCGGTGACGGCGCGCTGGCGCGGCGCTAATCGTGGCGGTACAGTCGCAACCGCGTGGCCGTCGATCGGCTCAGCAACGAGGACGTGCGCATCCTGGCTCGTGAGCGCGGGTCCGTGTGTGGCCATCTCTGCAAGATCGTGGTGGTCGACGGTGAGCACGACGCGAACGCCGTCCGAACGCACGTCGGGCCCCGCTTGGCGGCCGTGCCGCGCCTCCGCGACTGCCTCGTGGAGGCCCCGTTGGGGATCGCTCCACCCGTCTGGCTTGCGGATGAGGACTTCGCGCTCGAGAGCCACGTTCGCGACGGCGGGCGCGCTGCCGATTGGGCCGAGCTGGAGGGCGCGGTTGCGGCGCTCATGGAGGAACGCCTCGATCGCGAGCGCCCTCTGTGGACGATGGATGTCGTGGCGTTGTCCGAGAATCGCACCGCGTTCGTGCTGCGGTTGCACCACTGCATGGCGGACGGGGCGACCGCGATGCGCATCATCCGGGTGCTCCTGCTCGATCAGGACCCTTCGGCCGCGGAGGGGCCGGCGCCGACCGCGGAGGCTCCGCCGACGATGGTCTCCGCCGTGCGCCCCACGCGCGCGACCCTGCTCGGCGACGCGCTTCGCTGGCGCGCGGCCTGGGTCGTGCGGGGAGCACGAGCCGGGGGCGGCCGGGTGACGAACGGCGGACCCCGCCGGCGCGCACACCTTGCAGCGATTCGCCGCGAGCTTTCACCCGAAGGACGCCCCTCCCCCCTTGCACGCCCCGCCGGTCCGCGGCGGAGGGTGGCGCTCTCCTCATTCGAACTGGACGAGATCAAGGCGCTCGGACACAGTGCCCCCGAGCGCGCCACGGTGAACGACGTGGTGCTTGCCGCGGTCGCCGGTGGCCTCCGGCGCTGGCTTGCCCAAACCGGAGCCGAGGCGCACGAGCTGCGCGTCAAGGTGCCCGTGAGCCTCCACGCACTGGACGAGCCCGACTCGGCGAACCGCGACTCGTTCATGGTCGTGCACCTGCCGCTCGAAGAGCCGGACCCGGTCGCCCGGCTGTGCGCGATCGCCGCCGAGACGAGGGAGCGAAAGGCCGCGCACGACGCGGACGAGATCGACGCATTCTTCAACGATCTCGGCCGCCTGTCCCGCTCGCTGCAGCGCGTGGCCGACCACTGGGCGATGAGCCCCCGCGTCTTCGCGCTCAACGTCTCGAACGTGCCCGGCCCTCAGGGTGCCCTCACCGTGATGGGCTCGCCGTGGCTCGAGCTCCACTCCGTCGCCGAGATCGCCGAACGCCACGCGCTGCGCGTGGCGGTTGTCTCGGCCGTCGGCCGGCTGTCCTTCGGGCTGTGCGCGGACGCCGATGCGGTGGAGCGCCTGGACCTCCTCGCCGACGGGATCGGAGACGAGCTGCGGGCACTGCGGCTCGCGCTGCCCCGGCCCTGAGTCCTCGTCAGGAATCCTCGACGTCCTCGGCAGGGTCGAAGTCGTCGTAAGCGGCGGCGAGCTTCTTAGGCACCACCATCCGCCAGGCGTCGAGGACGAGCTCGCGCATCTCGATGGCGTCGATGACCGCCAAGCGGACGAGCACCCATTTGAACCGGAGGTCGGATCGGCTCGGCATCATGAACTTGTCCGGCTCCGACTCCACGAGCGCCTCGCGCTCCTCCTTCGGGAAGGCGAAGCCCATAACGGTCTCGTCGCGCGAGAACGCCACGTAGACGATCTGACCGACCCGGAACTTCACCCGGTCTCGCACGAGCGCCTCGGTCGTGCGTGGCAGGCTCATCGCGAATGAGCGCACCTCCTCGACGGCTACTCCCGTTTGGGTGTGGCGTCGGTCCGTCCTCGGTCCCTTTCCGGGCATGGCCTCAATCGTCCATCCGGCGGGCCGGCTCGCCGTGCGACCCGTGGGCGGGGGCGGCCGGGGCCGGGCGGCGTGACGCGGCCTCGAGCGCCTCATCCATCGTCGCGTACTCGTTCACCTCGAGGATGCGCTCGTCGTCGCCGAACGTATAGACGCAGGCGTAGCGGATTTCACTTCGGAGCTCGCTGCGCTTGCCCGTGCCGACCACGTGCTGCAGGCACACGAGGCGCCCTCCAACCTCGATCGACTGCTCGATTGCGCCTTCGTCGCCTTCGTTGAAGTCGAATTCGTCGAGCCAGTCCTGCATGTAGGCGCGCACGCCGTCGTGACCGCGATACGTGCCGGCATCGGGGGCTTCCTCGATTGCCGTCCAGACGATTTCGGCATCGAGCAGCTCGAACACGACGTCGAAGTCGCCGGGGGCCCAGCCCTCCCTGTAGAGGCGCGAGACGATCTCCTCTCGCCGCGATCTGTGCTCCTCGCCCAACATGCCGCAGCAATTGTGTTTAGCAGCACTCCGCCGGGCGCGAGCCCTATGCGGTCCGGATGCCGGCGGCGGCCTGCAATCCGAGCGTCTCGATCGCCTGCTCGCGCAGCTTGTGCTTCTGGACCTTGCCGGTCACCGTCATCGGGAAGTCGCTGCGGCTCGCCACGTAGCGAGGGACCTTGTAGTGAGCGATCTTGCCGCGGCAGTACTCACGCAGCTCGGCCTCGTCCACGGTGGCGCCCTCGCGGGTTATCACCCAGGCCATGATCTCCTCGCCGTAGCGCTCGTCCGGCACGCCGACCACCTGGACGTCCGCGACGGCGGGGTGGGTGTAGAGGAACTCCTCGATCTCGCGCGGGTAGACGTTCTCGCCGCCGCGGATGATCATGTCCTTGATGCGGCCGACGATCTTGACGTAGCCGTCGTCGGCCATGACCGCCTGGTCGCCGGTGTGCATCCAGCGGGCCTGGTCGATCGCCTCGGCGGTTCGCTCGGGGTCGTCCCAGTAGCCGAGCATGACGCAGTACCCGCGGGTCTGGAACTCGCCCGTCTGGCCGCGCGGCAGCGTGCGGCCGGTATCGGGGTCGGCGACGCGGATCTCCACGTGCGGGTGCACGCGCCCGACGGTCGCAGTGCGGTGCTCGAGATCGTCGTCGGCGCCGGTCTGCGTCGAGACGGGCGACGTCTCGGTCATGCCGTAGCAGATGGTCACGTCTGACATGTGCATGCGGTCCACGACCTTGCGCATCACCTCGACCGGGCACGGCGAGCCGGCCATGATTCCGGTGCGGAGCGAGGACAGGTCATAGGAATCGAAGTCGGGATGGTCGAGCTCCGCGATGAACATCGTCGGGACGCCGTAGAGCACGGTGCAGCGCTCGGCCTGAACCGCGTCGAGCACGGCGCCAGGCTCGAACGCCTCGGCCGGCAGCACCACACATGCGCCGTGCGAGGTGGCGGCGAGGTTGCCCATCACCATTCCGAAGCAGTGGTAGTAGGGCACCGGGACGCAGATGCGGTCCCGTTCGCTGATGCGACAGCCCTCGCCGACGAAGAAGCCGTTGTTGAGGATGTTGTGATGCGACAGCGTCGCGCCCTTGGGAAAGCCGGTGGTGCCCGACGTGTACTGGATGTTGATCGGGTCGCTTGGATCCAGGCTCTCCGAGCGCTCCCGGAGCGCGTCGACCGCGATCGCGTCGGCGCCGGCGAGCAGCTCGTCCCACGACGGGGTCCCGAGGAACACCGCCCTCTCGAGCCCCGGCAGCTCGGCCCGCACCTCGTCGACCATCCCCACGTAGTCGCTGGTCTTGAACGACGGTGCGGCCACCAGCATGCGACAGCCCGACTGACGCAGGGCGATACCGCAGCTCGTGGGTGCGGTACGCCGGGTTGATGTTCACGAGTACGACGCCGACCTTGGCGGTGGCGTACTGCACCAAGGCCCACTCGACGCGGTTCGGGCTCCAGATGCCGATCCGCTCGCCGGCCTCGAACCCGGCCGCGAGCAGCGCCTGCGCGACGCGGTCGACCTCGGCGTCGAACTCGGCGTAGCTGAGCCGCACCTCCTGGTGCCGGGAGACGATCGCCGGCCGATCGGCGAAGCGCGAGGCCGTACGCTCGAGGTTGGCCCCGATCGTCTCCCCGAGGAGCGGCACCGGGCTGGCGCCGTGGGCATAGGAGGGAACCTGCCGCGGGCCCATCGCCATCGATGCCGATCCTATCCCGAGGAGTCCATTCTCGGAGGAGCCCCAGCCGGGCGGTGACGGTTCCGGGGTCGCTACGGCTGGCGGCTCATCTTGCGCGTGTCACGCGGTTCGACGTACGGCTCTTCCTCCTCCGAGCGGGCGCCGGACTCGATCGCCCGACCACGCTCGAGCTCGGCGTTCAATTCCGCCCCCAGGAGGATTACGACGTTCGAGATCCAGAGCCACACCAGGAAGACGATGGGCCCGGCGAGTGCGCCATATGTCTCGTTGTAGGAACCGAAGTTCGCGACATAGAAGGCGAACGCGAGCGACGCGAGGATCCAGCCCAGCACGGCGAGCACGCTGCCCGGCGAGATCCAGCGGAAACCGGGCTGCTTGACGTTCGGGGCGGCCCAGTAGAGCAGCGCGAACATCAGGCTGACGAGGACGAGGAGCACCGGCCACTTGGCGACGTTCCATACCTGGACCGCGGTGTCGCTCACGCCCAGGAGGTCCCCGGCACGTTTTGCCAGTCCGCCGCTGAGGGTTACCGCGACCGCGCTCGCGGCCGTGAGCAGCATGAGCAGTGCCGTCAGCCCGACGCGGACGGGCAGGGTCTTCCAGATGGGCCGTCCCTCCTCGATGTCATAGATGGCATTCGAGGCGCGCATGAAGGCGGCGATGTACCCCGATGCCGACCAGATGGCGACGAGGAGGCCCACCGCGAAGAGCACTCCCGCCGAGCCTCGGCTGCCCTGCAGGTTCTCGATCGCGCTGGTGAAGATGTCCTTCGCGGGCCCGGGAGCCACGCTGCCGAGGTTGTCGATCAGGGGCTGAGTCGCCGACTGCCCGATCAGGCCCAGCACGGACACGACCACGAGTAGCGCGGGGAAGATCGACAAAACCCCGTAGTAGGTCAAAGCCGCCGCCCAGTCCGTCAGGTTGTCGTCCCGAAACTCCCTGACGGTCCTCCGCAGCACGCCCCACCACGACCGGCGGCTCAGATCGGTCGGGCCTTCGGGATCGCTTCTCCTGTGGAACCGTGAGTTCTCCAAGTCACCCACCGAATTGCTGCTCTCACCCGCTCTCTCGTGTCTGTCGGTCAGTTCTGCCATTCCCCTCGCCTCACTTGTGCGACTCGCCACCTTCTCCCCCGGTGGGGACCGGGTAAACCCGGATCACGTCGCGGCGCGCGAAGTGACGCGCCTGCGTCACCAGGTCGCCGCGTGCTTGACGGCGGGGCTGCCGGACAGGTAAGGACCAACTCGTGGGAGTGCGCGGCCGCATCTACGACTGGCAGATGCCGCTGGAACGGGCTGCGCTCGCGGCCGCGGCCGAACTCGCGGCGCCAGGCGAGAACGACCGGCTGCTCGACGTGGCGACCGGCACCGGCGGCCTGCTCGGGGTGCTTGCCCGGCGGAGCCCCCGGCCGGCCGAGGTCGTCGGAATCGACAGCTCCGCATCGATGCTCGCGGTCGCCGCCGCGAAAGGTCTCCCGGTCGGATGGAGGCTTCTCCCGGCCGACGCGCGGCGCCTCCCCTTTCCGGACCGGCGGTTCGAGGTCGTCACCGCCTGCTACCTGCTCCACCTGCTCGACCGAGAGGCTCGTACCCGGACGATCGCCGAGATCGCTCGCGTCCTGCGCCCGACTGGTCGGGTCGTCACCGTGACGGTGGAGAGCCGTCGGCCGGCGGCCCGCGCCGCGCTCATACGTCTGCCGAGGCGGTCGGGCCTGCGCCCGCTCGACCTGAGCCACGAGCTGCGCGCCGCCGGGCTCGAGCCGCAGCGCGCCAGCTTCGTGCGGGACGGCTGGCCGTCCCTTTGCGTTCTCGCGCAGCGGCGACCGGGTCAACCGCCGCCCGCGTAAACCGCTGCGCGTAGGTCGCAATTGACCGGTACTGTCGGTAAGTGTACACTTACCGTTCGTGCAGACTTACCGAGCTGATGGATGGACGGCCCTCGGCGATCCGACCAGGCACGCGATCTTCGAGCGCCTCGCCGACCGTCCGCGGGCGGTCGGTGAGCTCGCCGGCGAGCTGCCGGTCAGCCGACCCGCCGTCTCGCAGCACCTCAAGGTGCTGAAGGACGCGGGCCTGGTCGTAGACCGGCGCGACGGCAACCGGCGCATCTACCAGCTCAACCCGGACGGGGTCGGCGCCCTCCGCGCCCAGCTCGACCGGTTCTGGAACCAGGCCTTGGCCACTTACAAGTCGGCCGTCGAGCAACCAACCGAGGAGATCTCATGAGCACCCAGGCAGCAGAAACGTCCGTACGGACGCAGATCGTCGTCGAGGCGCCGATCGAGCGCGCGTTTCGCGTCTTCACCGAGGACTTCGGGAGCTTCAAGCCGCCCGAGCACAACATGCTCGGGGTCGAGATCGCCGAGACGGTGTTCGAGCCGCGCGTGGGCGGACACCTCTACGACCGCGGGGTGGACGGCAGCGAGTGCCGCTGGGCGCGCGTGCTCGCCTACGAGCCGCCGAACCGGGTGGTGATCAGCTGGGACATCAGCCCGCAGTGGCAGATCGAGCCCGACCCCGAGAAGACGAGCGAGGTGGAGGTGCGCTTCATCGCCGAGGCGCCCGAGCGCACTCGGGTGGAGCTCGAGCATCGCAACCTCGACCGGCACGGTCCGGGCTGGGAGCCGGAGCGCGACGCGGTCGGCGGCGAGGGCGGCTGGCCGCTCTACCTACGGAAGTACGCCGAGCTGCTGGGGATCTGAGCCCCGCGCTACGCGGGCGCTTCGCAGTAGATTGCTGAAGTCCACGTGGAAGCATCGACGAGGCGCCCATCACACGATTCGGTCTTCCTCGAGCTGACCCGCTCGATTTGCCCAGTCTGCCGCCGGGACGTCGAGGCGGAGGTGGTGGCCCGCGAGGGCAGGGTCTTCCTGCGCAAGCGCTGCGCGGAGCACGGCGCGTTCGAGGCGCTCGTGTACGGCGACGCGGAGCGCTACGTCGAGATCCAGCGCTACAACAAGCCGGGCGACCGTCCGCTGCGGCTGCAGACCGAGGTCGTCGACGGCTGTCCGCGGGATTGCGGCATCTGTCCCGAGCACAAGCAGCACACCTGTCTCGGGATCATCGAGGTCAACACCGCCTGCAACCTGGACTGTCCGATCTGCTTCGCCGAGTCCGGCACGGGGCACCAGCAGGACGGCTACTCGCTGAGTCTCCAGCAGGTCGAGGCGATGCTCGACGCCTTCGTGGAGGCGGAGGGCGAACCCGAGGCGATCCAGCTCTCGGGCGGCGAGCCGTCCATCCACCCACAGATCCTCGACATGCTGGCGGCCGCGAAGGCGCGCGGCATCAAGCTGGTGATGCTGAACACCAACGGCATCCGGCTGGCGCGCGACCCGCGCTTCGCCCCGGCGCTGGCGGAGATCGGCGTGCACGTCTACCTGCAGTTCGACGGCTTCAAGGACTCGACCCACTTGGCGATCCGCGGGCGCCTGCTGCAGGAGGAGAAGCTTCGCGCGCTCGACCGCTGCGCGCAGGCGGGCGTGGGCGTCTCGCTCGCGGCCGCGGTCGAGCGCGGCGTAAACGACGACGAGGTCGGCGAGATCGTCGGCTTCGGAGTCGCGCACCCGGCGGTGACGGGCGTTTTCTTCCAGCCCGTCACCCACTCGGGCCGCTTCCTCGACTTCGACCCACGCGAACGGCTGACGAACTCCGACGTGATCGAGGCCATCGCTGGGCAGCTCCCGCACTGGTTCCGCCAGGACGACTTCGTACCCGTCCCGTGCTGCTCGCCGACGTGCAGGTCGGCGACCTATGCCCTGTACGACGGCGAGGACCTGGTGCCGCTGCCCCGCCTCGTCGACGTCGACGACTACCTCGACTACGTGACCAACCGTGCCGTCCCGGACTTCGAGGTCAAGGCGGCGCTCGAGGGCCTGTTCTCGGCCTCCGCCGCGGGCGGCACCGAGCGCACGGGGGAGCGGCTCGAGTGCGTGGCCTGCGGGGTCGGGCTGCCCGATGAGCTCCAGGAGGTGGCGGCCAAGGGCTTCATGGTCGTGATTCAGGACTTCCAAGATCCCTACACGCTCGACGTGCGCAAGCTGCGCAAGTGCTGCGTCGCCGAGATCGTCCCCGACGGGCGGCTGATCCCCTTCTGCGCCTACAACTCGGTCGGCTACCGCGAAGAGGTACGCGCGCGCGCCGCCGCGTCCGGGAACGGCGCCGTATGAGCGACGACCGCTCGGTCGAGAGCCTCCTCGACGCGGAGCTCGCTTGCCATTGCGCGTCCCCCTACGACTCTCCGGCTGCCCGTTGGCTGCTCGGCGGCGAGTTCCACCCCGGCGGCGACGTGCTCACCCGTCGGCTCGCCCACCTCGCCGGCGTGCGGCCGGGGTGGCGCGTGCTCGACGTGGCCAGCGGAAGCGGCCCGACCGCCCGGCTGCTCGCATCCGAGCTCGGCGCCGAGGTCACGGGCGTCGAGCTCTCGCCGCGAGTCGATCGTCGCCGCGCGCAGGGAGGCCGAGGCGGCCGGGCTCGGCGACCGGGTGCGCTTCGTCGAGGGGGACGCGGAGGCGCTGCCTGTCGCGAGCGGGGCCTTCGACGCGGTCGTGTGCGAGTGCGCTCTCTGCCTCTTCTCCGGCAAGGCGCAGGCCGTCGCCGAGATGCGGCGCGCGCTCCGGCCCGGCGGCGTGGTGGCCATCGCCGACGTGACCGCCGAGCTCGAGGACCTCCCCGCATCGCTGCGCGGCGCTGTGGCGCGGGTCGCATGCGTCGGCGAAGCCCTGCCCAGGGACGGCTACCCGGAGATGCTGCGCGATGCCGGCCTCGAGCTCGTCGCCGTCGAGCCGCACGACGGCGCCCTGGCGGCTCTGGCGGAGCGCGTGGAGGCGCGCCTGCGGGTGGCGCGGATGTTGCTGTCTGCGGACGGCACCGCCGATCTCATCGGCGAGGCGATCGAGCTCGTCGGCGAGGCACAGCGGGCGATCGTCGGCGGCAGCCTCGGCTACCGGTTGTTCGTGGCCCGAAACTCGATCCCCGCGGGCCGGGCGAGCTAGCTTCGCGGGCGGTCGACCGCTCGGAGCAGCGCGAGCGCCGGCCGCAGCAGGCGCCGACCGCGCGGGGTAAGGAAACGCTCCGTCCACCACTCCTCCGCGGCGCGGGCGGGTCCTTCCGTGTAGGTGGGGTACGCGTGGATCGCCTGCGATAGGTCCGCTGCCGTGCCGCCCCGCCGGACCAGTGCGGCGAGCTCGGCGATCGACTCGCCCGCCGCCGGCGCCACCAGCGTTGCGCCCAGCAAGCGGCCCCGGCGGCCGGTGACGAGCTTTGCGAAGCCGCGTGCTCGGCCCTCGGTGAGGGCTCTGTCGGACTCGGCGTAGTCGTGGCGGAGGACGAGGGGATCGCGGCGAAGCCGCTCGCGCGCCTCCGCCTCGGTCAGCCCGATGCTCGCCACCTCGGGGTCGGTGAAGGTCACGCGGGGCACGGCGGAATAGTCGAACCTACGGCGCGCGCGGAAGAGCGCGTTGGCCATCGCGGTCAGTCCCTGGTGGCCGGCGAGGTGCGTGAAGTACATGCGGCCGACGGCGTCGCCCGCCGCCCAGATGTGGTCGCCGGTCGTCTGCAGGCGGGCGTCCGCCTTCACGAAGCCGCGCTCGTCGACCTCAACGTCCACGTTCTCGAGGCCGATGCCGTCGCCGGCCGGCCGGCGCCCGAGAGCCACCAGCAGCCGGTCGTACTCGACCCGCCGCTCGCCGGCGACCAGCACGCCGCCCCCGCCGGCGGCCGGCTCCACTCGGGCCGCCGGCGTGCCGAGGTGCACTCCCACTCCCTCGCCGGCCAAGACGTCGGCGACCAAGCGGCCGGCGTCCGGATCTTCCCGCGGCAGCAGCATCGGGGCGGCCTCCACGATCTCCACCCTGCTCCCCAGGCGGGCGAAGGCCTGGCCCAGCTCGCAGCCGCTCGGCCCGCCGCCGAGGACCGCGAGTCGCGGCGGCAGCTCGCGCAGATCCCAGACGGTCTCGGCGGTAAGCGGCTCGGCCTCCGCCAGGCCGGCGATCGGCGGCAGTGCGGGCCGCGAGCCGGTGGCGATGATCGCCGCTCGGAAGCGCAGCTCGCGTCCGCCGGCATCGACCACTCCGGGTCGTGCGAAGCGGCCGAGGGCACGGATCACCTCTACGCCCTGGGCCTCCAGGTGCTCCGCCCTGTCGGGCAGGCCCGCCCGGCGGATCACCTCCTGGATCCGCTCCATCACCCGCCCGAAATCGATCCTCGGCTCCACCGGCTCCAGGCCGACCCGGCCGGCCGTGCGCATCTCGTGGGCAAGCCGCGCGGAAGCGATCAGGCTCTTCGAGGGCACGCAGCCGGTGAACAGGCAGTCGCCGCCCGGCTGCTCGGCGCGCTCGACGAGCGCCACTCGAGCGCCAACGCGGGCGGCGTAGAGCGAGGCGATCAGACCCGCCGTGCCGCCGCCGAGAACCACCAGGTCGTACCGTCTGTCCATCCGTCCTTGGATGCCTATCAGGCCACCGACGATTCAGTGGAGCGTCGACCCCGGCGCTCGCCGGCCGGGTCGAAGTGGGAGACAGTTTTGGTTCGCGCAGCACGGGCTCGCGACCCGATATAGTCCTATATAGGACAAAATGCTCGATACGATCCAGACAAGAGAGCCCGGGGCGCAGGTCGGCGGTCCGAGCAGGGCGAACGTGGGCTTCGAGCTCGCCAAGGCCTCGCAGCGCTGGAACGAGCTCCTGTACGAGGAGTTCAGCGCTCGCGGATTTGGCGAGGTCCGGCCCGCCTACGGCTCAATATTGCTGCCGCTGTTCGAGGAGGACGGCCTGCGAATGGGGGCGCTGGCGGCGCGGGCGCGGCTGTCGAAGCAGACGATGACAACGCTGATTCGGCTCATGGAGGAGGCAGGTCTTGTGACGCGCGAGCCCGATCCACACGACGGACGCGCGATTCTCGTCCGTCTGACGGCCAGGTCGCGGGAGTTCGCTCCGGTGGCAGCGCAGGTGGTGGCCGAGCTGGACGGCAGGATCGCGCGGCGTCTCACGCCGGACGCCTACCGGGCGCTTCGGGCGGGACTCATGGAGGTGATGGACCTATGACGACCCACGAGCAACGACCAGTGAACGCGGGAACCGACGCGAAGGCGACAAGCCCACGGGACATCATCGAGCGCTTCGCGCGCTACCTCGGTGACCGTGACCTGGAGGCCCTCGTCGGCCTCTACGAGCCGGACGCGGCCTTCGAGGTCGAGCCGGGCAAAGTGGTCCACGGCCACGGCGCGATCCGGGAGGCGCTCGCGCGATTCCTGGCGCTAGAGCCCACGATCACGGGCGAGATCCAGAAGGTGGTCGAGGTCGACGGGACCGCCCTGGTAGTCAACAAGTGGCGCCTCGAGGGCACCGGCCCGGACGGCGCACCGATCCAGATGGGCGGCGTGAGCGCCGACGTGATGCGCCGCCGGCCCGACGGCAGCTGGCGGATGCTGATCGACGATCCCTGGGGCGGCGGAGGCCGATCGCGCTAGCGCACCCGCCGGGCTCTCAGCCCCAGACGAAGCGCACGTCGATGTCGGCGAACTCGGCGAAGCGCCGCCGGTTGAACACGTGCGGGACCACCTCGACGATGAAGCGCGCGGCCGGGCCCCAGACCGCCACCCAGCCAACGACGACGATGGCCTGTGATATCAGCTGCGATCAGGAGGGCGTCGCTCAACCTGTCGATGGCCGTGGAGGCCATGACGCAGATCACGAGGAACGCGATCCCGATCCATGCTGCGACCTTCTCCTGACGCGAGAGCGGATCGATTCGCCGCAACGCGCCGGATGACTTCCGCAGGCTCGTCCGGATCGCAGTTCGAACCGCGTCCTCGTCCGTGCTCTCGCGGTCCGACTCCGGTGAATAGATGATCAGGTAGGAAGGCTCGGCATGCCGGACGCGCTCCCATTCGTCGAGCAGGTACCAGCGGGCGTCGCCCGACAGAGTGCGCTCGGCCACGGGACTCGCGTCGAAGTCCCAGAACAGCTGGTCGATGGAGGAGAGACGGATCGCGAACTCGGGGTTGGGCGCCTGCAGGTTGGGCATGGATGAGCATCATTTCGGGGCGCAATACCCGTTCCCCTCCCGCGAAAGCCCACGTGCCGCTAGCGGGCATCGACGAGCAGCAGCGTCTTGCCGACCGTCGCCCTCGCTTCGATCGCCGCATGGGCCTCGGCGGCGCGCTCGAGCGGGAACGTCTGGCCGATCAGGGGGCGGAGGCGGCCGGCCTCCGCCTGGGCGAGCGCCGCTCGTGACAGTTCGCGCAGCTTCTCCGGTTGGAGCCGCATTCCGCGGAGGACCGTCACCTCGCGTCGCGCGGCGTCGGCGTCGGAGACCTCCGTGAACGTCCCGCTCGCGAGCCCGAAGGCCGAGAAACGCCCACCGGGCCGCACGAGCTCGAACGCCGCGCGCCCGACGGCCCCTCCCACTCCATCGAATACGACATCCACGCCGTCGCGCACCCTCTCGGTCCACGCCGGTTCGGTGTAGTCGACGGCCTCGTCGGCCCCGAGCTCGCGGGCCACGCGAAGCTTCCGTTCGCCGCCCGCCGCCGCGATCACCCGCGCGCCCGCGCCCGCCGCAAGCTGGACCAGCAGGCTCCCGACTCCCCCCGCCGCGGCCTCGACGAGCACCGTGTCCTCTGGCCGCACCTGGGCGGCCCGCACGAGCGACATCGCCGTGCGCCCGTCCGCCAACAGCGCAACCGCCTCCGGGAGCCCGACGCCCTTCGGCACCGGAATGACCCCCGCGGAGTCGACGGCCACTCGCTCGGCGTAGCCGCCGGAGCCGCCGGTGCTGGTGATGACCCGTGTCCCGACGAGCGTGGCGTCCACCCCGTCGCCGGCTTCGGCCACTAGCCCGCCGACCCCGTTGCCCGGAATCATCGGCAACCGCGGCCGCATCGAAGGGTGCGGCGCCTTGCCCGCGCGCAGCTGGGTCTCGACGAAGGTGATGTTCGCGATCTCTACGTCGATCAGCGCCTGCCCGGCGTCGGCCACCGGATCGGGCACGTCCCCGGGCACCAGCACCTCCGGCGGACCGAACTCGCTGACCACTACAGCTCGCACGCGCTCAACCTCCTTGGCTTTCGACCAGAAGCGATTCTGCCCCAAGCGCGGCGGTACGGCGGACGAGGGTCGGGCGGTTTACCTCAAGCTCACACGGCCTTCCGCTCCGCGAACGTCGCCAACACTACCCCCGGCCGAACGGACCCCAGATCGCGTAGGTGAGCGCTGCGGTCTCGAGGGCGGGATCCTCGCCGACGTGGACGCGGTCGCCCTGCTGGTTCACGAAGAATGTCCTCCCGTCCGGGCTGAAGCAGCCGCCGCAGAACTCCGTGCGGTTGAGCACGGTGTGGGCGAAGTCGTAGATCTCGCCGCGCCGGTTGACGCCGCGGATGAACTGGTCGGCGCTCGCGTCCTCCTGCAGGAAGACGTCGCCGGTGTGTGGCACCACCACGACGTTGTCCGGCCCCTCGAGATCGTCGATGGAGGTCGACTCGTAGATGAGCTCGAGCACACCGCCACCGCGACCGTGCGGGGTGTACTGCCAGAGCTGGCCGAGCTGCGCCTCGCCGCCGGTCGTGCAGTCGAAGTAGAGCCGGCCGCTGCCCTCCCAGGCGCCCTCGGTGCGGTCGAAGATCGCCGCGCCCTTTGACTGGGCCTCCTCCCGGACCGTGTCCGTCAGCGGGTTCGGCTCGTCGATCATGACCCATTCCACGTCGTAGCGGTCGCCCGGATTGGCGGTGTTGGCGTCGAAGTTCGGCTGCCCGCTGACGGCGAGCGCCTCGAGCACGCCTCCATTCGAGGCCAAGTCACCGTGCTCGCGCGGCGGGCGGTCGGGGATGAAGCGGTAGAGGGCCGCGTCCTCCCGGTCCTCGGTCTCGTAGAGGATGCCCCGCACCCATTCGACGGCCTCGTGCGAGAAGCGGCCCGCCGACAGGATCGGCTGGGGATCCACGGGCCGCTGTGCGTCGGCCGGGACCTCGAAGGCGAAGCCGTGCGGGACCCCGGTGCCGGGTACGTCATTGTCCTCGACCGCCCCGTAGTTGAAGATCTCCTCGCAGGTGATCCAGGTGTCCCACGGCGTGCCACCGCCGGCGCAGTTCGTGTGGGTGCCCCCGAGCACCGCAAAGTGCCCCATCACTTGCCGGTCGCGGCTGACGACGAGCTTCGTGTTTCCGCCGCGGACGTTCATGTCCGGGTCGTAGCGCTTGCTGTTCGGAACGACGACCGGGATCTCGAGGTCGCGCGAGCGGTTCTCGTGGTTGCGGATGAGGATTGTGGTCCCGCGCGGCCCCCTGAAGGCGTCCATGCCGTCGAAGATGCCCGGCGTCAGGTTGCCGTCGCTCATCCTGTCCGCCTGGGTCGAGATCAGCCGGTACTTGAAGCCCCTCGGCAGCTCGAGGAAGACCTTGCCGGTGTCTTCCTCCGGCGTCGGCACGAGCTCGCCGTAGCCCGGCGCGCGGGCGTTGCCCCCGTTGGCCCGGCGAGCCGCCATTGCCGAGATGGGTCCTCCCAGCACGAGCCCGCCGCTCGCGGCGGCGGATCCCTTCACGAACGTCTTGCGCGTCAGACCAACGGCCATGCTCTAACACCCCCGGGTAGTTGCCGAACCGACAGCTTCAGCAGGCTTACCCGCAGCCGCGGGCCACTTGTAACCGGTCTGTGATCCTGAGGAGAAGTCGGCGCGTCGGCCGTACGATGCGCGAGTGACCCGCCGCGACGTCTACGGCAAGCCGCCAAGGCGCAGGCCGCGCGCGCACACCGGTCTCTCGCGCCGCTCGCTGCTCGGGTTGCGGCTCACGTCCACGGCCCGGCGCGACATCGACTGGGACGCGCTGACGACCCGGGTGCGCGCCGGCTGGGAGCGCGACGGGCACGCGCCGTTCCTGCGAGCTCTCGAGCCCGTCGCCGACGTCGTCGCGGAGCTGGCGGAAACGGGCCCGGGCACGCGCGTTCTCGACGTCGGCGCGGGCGACGGCAACGCGGCGCTCGCCGCCGCTTGCAGGGGAGCGAGGGTCGAGGCGTGCGATCTGGCGCCGGCGATGGTCGAGCGTGGGAGGGGGCGCTGCGCCGGCCACGAGATCGAGTGGCGCGTCGCGGACGCGCAGGAGCTGCCGTACCCCGACGGCCGGTTCGACGTGGTGCTGTCGACCTTCGGCGCCACCGAGGCGCCGCGGGCCGTGCGGACCGCGAGCGAGCTGGTGCGCGTCGCCCGGCCCGGAGGTGTCGTGGCGATCGCGGCGTGGGTGCCGCGCGGGCTGCCGGGCCGCGTCGACGAGCTCGTTGAGCCTTACGCGCCCCTCCCCGACGGGGTGTTGCCGCCATCCGAGTGGGGCCGGCAGGCGACGGCGCGGGCGCGGCTCGAGCCGCTGTTGGACGAGCTCCAGCTGTTGACGCGCACCGTCCCACTCCGGTTCCCGTCGCCGGACTCGTTCTTCGACGCGCTGCTGCGCCCGCTCCCTCTCGAGCCGTCGGACCGCGACGCGATCAGGCCCGGCCTCGAGCGGTTGCTGGCCTCCTGCAACAACCGCTCGCGGGGGGTCGAGGTCCGGCGCACGCTATCTCATCGCCCTCGGACGTCGGGCGCCCTGACGACGATGAAGTCGCTGTAGTCCGGGAGGCTCGGGTTTCGTCCGGTCGACCCGAAGTTGGTGTCGTTGACGATCGCCAGCCGGCTGCCGCCGAGCGGGAGCACGGCCTCGATCGTGACGTACGGCATCGAGAACGGATCGCCGAGCCCGATGTCCCCGGGTCGCCCGGGGAGCGAGATCAGCGCCGGGTCGGCGAGATCGAGCAGGTCGACCACGGGTCGCTTGGCGAGCGAGCCGTCGTCGGCGGTCCTCTGCAGATCGACCACGAACCCCTGCTTGTGCATCGCCGCGGCACCTTGGAAGTTGTCGCGCTCGAGTGCGATCAAGCGGCGCTCGTCGAGCGCGGTCAGGTCCGACACGAGGTAGCTCGGATCCGCCACCCGATAGGTGCGGCGCCTCTCCGTGTAACTACCCTCGCGGATGTCGAACTCGTACATCCGGCGGACGGTGGGGTCGTCACCGGCCACCGCGCCCTCGAGCGTCGGGTACAGCTTCCTGCCGTCCTCGGACAGCGCCATCCCCTCGAAGCCGTTCGAGCTTGCGAGGTTGGCCGGTCCATCGAACGGGGCCGGGAAGTCGGCCGGGTAGTCGGGCGACTTGACGTCGGGAAGCGGGATCGGCGGCTCGAGCACCCTGCCGGTGATGTCGGTATGAAGCAGGAAGGGGCCGAACTCGTCGCCGAACCAAAGGTCGCCCCTGCGGCCGATCCGGAAGGACTCGATGTCGAAGTCGCCACCGGTCAGCAGCCGCTCGGGCGTGTCGCCGTTCACGATCTCGAACGGCAGGCGTCTGCCCGGGTCTCGGAGGGTGATCGATCCGAGGATCTGGACGTCTCCGTCGCCGCCGCGCGCCGTCTCGAAGTCCGCGCGGACTAGGTACACGCGTAGGAGGAAGGAGCGCGAGTTGGCCTTGTTGCCGAAGCCGTTGTCGGGCATCGCCAGGAACAGGTTCCGGCCCGGGAAGTCGAGTAGCGCCGAAAAGCCGCCGACGGGCTGCGTGGACCCGGGCGCCGGGGCCGGATCTGTATTCGGCGCGCCGGGGAACGGCGCGGGCGCGGTGGCGTCGGCCGGCAGGATCGCCCGGCCCTCGAGCGTCGGCTCTTCTACCTGGTTGGCGCCGGCGGGCGCCGCGGCGAGCGCCATCGCTGCGGCTGCCAGGAGAGTGATCAGGGTGCGGGGTTGCATGCGCGAAGCCAATCGCCGTGCGGCCGACCGGATGTGAACGCGATGTTGGCCAGGCGTGACCGTCCGGCGAAGATCTCCCTCTTAGGCGCCCGCGGCCTCGCTGGCGACGGGTCGGCACGGCCGGGTGGGCGACTTATCTACCCATGTCGGTAGACAAGTCGCCCAACCCCCCGCCCGTCTTGTCGGGCCAGCGCGCCGCGCCGCAGGCTCTCCCCAATCTGGGTCGCTACGGCGGAGGCGCTCTGGCTCCGCTCCGCGCACCGCTCAGCGCACGTGCATCCGGGTGAGCAGCTCGGTCGCCCCGCCCTTGCTCAGCGGCTCGTTCAGATTGCCGCATTTCGGCGACTGGACGCAGGACGGACAGCCGGACTCGCAGGGACATTCGGAGATGAGCCGTAGGGCGTCTGCCACCAGTGACTCGAAGCGCTCGAATCCGGCGCGGGTTATCCCCACGCCGCCGGGGTGCCCGTCGTAGATGAAGATCGTCGGCCGTCCGGTCTGCTGATGGAACGCTGTCGAGAGGCCGCCGATGTCCCAGCGGTCGCACATCGCTATCAGCGGCAGCACCGCGATCTGCCCGTGCTCCGTGGCATGCAGGGAACCCTGCAGCACGTCGAGCGGGAACTCGTCCCGCAGGAGGGCGTCCGGCAGCTCGTACCAGAGCGCCTGCGTGACGAACTCCTGCTCCGGCATGTCGAGCGCCAGCAGATCGAGCACGGAGTGGTCGGCCACGCGCTTCTTCTGGTAGGCGACCACCTGCTCCGTCACCGAGACGATCCCGTAGGAGAGGTCGACGCCACAGGTCTCGCGCCGGTCGCGGAGCTGCTCGATGTAGGTCTCCGACTCCTTCTTCGGCTGCGTGTACCAGTCGCCGTCGAACGGTCGCACGACCGCCCGCCGCTGCCGGAGATCGAGGTCGTCGACCTCGTAGGCGAGGCCCATGTGGAGGTAGACGGCGCCCGGGTGGACGGCGGAGTGCGCCCGGGCGGCCTCGACGGTCCCGATCACCTCACCGCCGGCCGCCTCGACGATCGCCACGGAGTCCGGCGACGCCGAGCGCAGCGCGATGCTCGCCGCCGGGTATCCGGGCCCGCGCGGGAGGTAGCGCCCGCCGCGCTCGCGTAGCCGTCCCTGCTTTACGAGCCGCCCCGCGTGCTGCTCCCAGCGCGGGCCGAACACGTCCTCGTCCTCGGGCGTGAGCGGGAGCTCGTAGGCGGCGGCCGACAGGTGGGCGAGGTGGATCTCCTCGGACTCGTGATCCAGGATCGCCCGCTCCACCGGCCGCTCCAGGAACTCGTCGGGGTGACGGCAGAAGAACTGGTCGAGCGCGTCCTCGCCGGCAACGTACATGGCGAGACCCGGCGCGCGGCGCCCGGCGCGGCCCCACATCTGCCGCAGGCTCGCGACCGTGCCGGGGAAGGTCACGCAGAGGGCCGCGTCGAGGTCGCCGACGTCGATGCCGAGCTCGAGGGCGTTCGTGGCAACCACGGCCAGCAGGTCGCCCTCCGCGAGTCGGTGCTCGATCTCTCGGCGCTGGACGGGTGTGTAGCCGGCGCGGTACGGCACGATCCTCTCCGCCAGGTCGGTTCGCCCGGACTCCTCCAGGCGCAGCCGCGCGTAGCGCTGGATCAGCTCCACTCCGCGACGCGAGTTGAGGAAGCAGATCGTGCGGACCTCGCGCTCGACGAGGCCGGCGAGGAGCTTCGCGGCCTCGGACAGCGCCGACGCGCGCTTGCCGAGCCGCTCGTCCACGAGCGGGGGGTTCCACATCGCCACGTCGCGTTCCGACCGGGGAGCGCCGTCCTGATCCACGAGCAGGAACTCGAGGCCGGTCAGCCGCTCGGCCAGGTCACGCGGATTGGCGATCGTCGCGCTCGTGAGCACGAAGCGCGGCTCGCTTCCGTAGGCACGGGCGAGCCGGCGCAGGCGCCGCAGCACGTTCGCGACGTGGGAGCCGAACACGCCGCGGTACACGTGGGCCTCGTCGACCACCACCCAGGCGAGATTCGCGAGCACGTCGCCCCACGAGCGGTGGTTGGGAAGCACGCCCACGTGCAGCATGTCCGGGTTGGTGAGGATGAGGTTCGAGCGCTGCCGGATCGCCCGTCTCTCCTCGCGCGGCGTGTCGCCGTCATAGATCGCGTGGCGCAGGAATCGCCCGCCGAGCTGGCCCAGCTTGCGGGCCTGGTCCTGGGCAAGCGCCTTGGTCGGGTAGAGGTAGAAGGCCCGAGCCGCGAGGTCGGCCGCGAGCGTGTCGAGCACCGGCAGGTTGAAGGCCAGCGACTTTCCGCTCGCGGTGCCGGTCGTCACCATCGCGTGGCCCCGCCGCGAGGCCTCGAGAGTGTCGGCCTGATGCGACCACAGCTCGTCGACGCCCGTACCGGCCAAAGCCTCTAGTAGAGCGGGATGGAGCCCTTCGGGCAGCGGCGTGGCGACGCCCGGGCGGGCATCCTCCCGCGCGCGCCTGACGAGCTCCTCCTCCCCGCCCGTTTCGACTATGGCCTCCCAAGGGTAGGAGGTGCGCACACGGCCCACGGGTTGCCATAGTACGCCTGGCCTTGATCCCCTCCTTCCACCATTCCGACTTCCCCCTGGACCGGCTGCTCCGCAGCAAGCGGGAGAGCGTCACGCGTGGTTCTCCCGGCGCGCGAGGTCGCGGACACGATCGGCCCGATCATCGAGGAGCTGCGGTCGCTGGACCCGCTGATCGACCAGATCCTGGTGATCGACGCCGCCTCCCAGGACGGCACGGCACGGGTCGCGACCAGCCTCGGCGCCGAGGTTCATCAGGAGTCCGAGCTGTTGCCCGAGTTCGGTCAGGCGCTCGGCAAGGGCGACGCGATGTGGCGCGCGCTCGCCGTAGCCAAGGGAGATCTGATCGTCTACCTCGACTCGGACACGCGCGCCTTCTCGGCGCACTTCGCCACGGGCATGCTCGGCCCGCTTCTCTGCCAGGACGGCGTGCGCTTCGTCAAGGGCTTCTTCCGGCGACCGTTCACGACGCCCGGCGGCGAGGTGCGCCCGATCGGCGGCGGGAGGGTCACGGAGCTGACGGCCCGCCCGCTGCTGTCGGCGTTCTATCCGGAGCTCGCCGCGTTCATCCAGCCATTGGCCGGCGAGGTGGCGGCACGTCGCGACTTCTTCGACCGGCTCCCCTTCGCCACGGGCTACGCGATCGAGACCTCGATGCTGCTCCACGCCCGCGACGAGCTCGGCGGCACCGCCGGGATGGCGCAGGTCGACCTCGACGTCCGCCACAACTACCACCAGCCCCTGCCCCAGCTGGGCCCGATGGCCTACGCCGTCCTGCGCGTGGTGCTCGAGCGGCTGCGACGGGACGGGCGGCTGGTCGACGACCACGCTCCGCCGCTCCAGACATCGGACGGCCAGCTCATACAGGTCGAGTTGGTCGAACGCCCGCCCTACGCGTCGATCCGCGCCCGCGCGTAGCTTTCTTACTAGCCTCCGCGGTCTGATCCGTTGCGTTTACACCGATCTGGACGGCACGCTGCTCGGAAAGGGTGCCTCGCTCTTCCGCACCGCGGAGGGCGATTTCACCCTGCTCGCCGCCCGCGCCCTCGAGGCCTGCCACCGGGCGGGCGCCGAGGTGGTCATCAAGTCCGGGCGCCGGCGGGCGCAGGTGATGGAGGACGCGCGCCTGATGGGCCAGACCTCCTACATCTTCGAGGTGGGCACGGGCATGGTCGTCGACGGCGAGCTGACCTTCCTCACCGGCGACCTCCAGCCGCAGGACGGGCTCACCATCCACGCGCAGATCGCCGAATCGGGCGCACCCGACCTGCTGCTCGAGCGCTACCCGGGCCGGCTGGAACGGCACGCGCCATGGCATCTCGACCGTGAGGTGTCGCACCTCTTCCGGGGACTGGTCGACCCGCGCGAGGTCGGCGAACTGCTCATGGCCGAAGGGCACGCCGGCTTGCGACTCGTGGACAACGGCGAGATCTCCCGCAGCGAGACGTCGCTCGATCTGCCTGGGCAGCCCCACGCCTATCACCTGATTCCCGCGGCCGCGTCCAAGGCCGGCGCCGTCGCACGTCACATGCGGGCGCGCGGCTATGCCCGCGAGGAGTGCATCGGAGTGGGCGACTCGCGCGAGGATCTCGAGGTGGCCGAGGTCGTGGGTCGCTTCTTCCTGGTGTCGAACGCGGCGGCGGGCGACACCTCCGCCTACCCCAACGTCGAGCGCACGGAGGCCGCGATGAGCGAGGGCTTCTACGAAGCCGTGATCCGGGCGCTGGCCGAGGTGCGCCAGAGTGTGGCCTGAGACTCGCGCAGGCTCGTAACCATCGTTACAATCGTGGGTATTCGTGGCATACGAATGCGCTGGTTCCAGCGCCGCGGCGGCCTAGTCGCCGCCGCACGGGTGAGGCAGCACGGGCGCTCCCTCGGGAGCGCCCGTCGCTAAGCGGTCTCCGCTACTCACACGAGCTCGCGGCCCGCTTGGGCGAGCTCCTCGAGCGTCGTCGCCTCCGTGACCGAGGCGAGGTCGAGAATGCGCTCCTGGAACGGGTCGAGCGCGTTGCGGCCGACGACCGCGTGGCAGGCGACGCCCCCCTGTCGGCATCGCCTCGCGACCTCGCCGACGATCTTGCCCTGGAGGGTCTGCTCGTCGAGGCTGCCCTCGCCCGTCACCACGAAGGCGGCGGCGCGCATGCGATCGTCGAAGCCGATCGCATCCAGCACGTAGGCCGCGCCCGGTACGAGTCGCGCGCCGTGCTCGGCCCATAGCGCGCCTGAGAGGCCGCCCGCGGCGCCGCTCATGGGCTCGCCGCGAGGGTCGCGGCGATACCGCTCGGCCAGGCTGTGGAGGCGGCGCTCGAGCCGCTCCACCGTTGCCGGGTCGGCGCCCTTCTGCGGGCCGAACACGCTTGCGGCCCGCTCGAACGGAGTTCGCACGTCGGCCAGCACGTCGATCTCCACCTGCACGCCGGCCTCGTCGAGCGCCTCGATTGCGCCGGCTCCCCCGTCGGTCGTGGCGGAGCCGCCGACCGTGACGATCACCCGTTCGGCGCCGGCCTCGGCGGCGGCGGCGATCAGCTCGCCGGTGCCGCGGGTGGTGGCCGCCCACGCGTCTCGCTCGCCCTCGTCGACCAGTCCCAGGCCGCTCGCCTGGGCGGCCTCGACGACCGCGGCGCCATCGGGCAGCACGGCGAACGAGGCTTCCACCGGGCGGCCGAGCGGATCGCTCGCGGTGGCCGTGTGGATCTCTCCGCCGAGCGCGCGCACGAGCACCTCCATCGTGCCCTCGCCGCCGTCCGCGACCGGGAGCTCGACCGCCTCGCGTCCCGCCGCCAGCAGGCCGGAGGCGATCGCGCCGGCCACGTCGCTCGCGGAGAAGGTGCCCTTGAAGGAGTCGGGAGCGACCAGCGCCTCGAGGGTCACAACGCCTCGCGAAACACCCGCTCGGCCTCGTCGCCGTGCACCGCGAACACAATGCGCTCGAGCCGGCCCTCGTGTCCGCGCGCCACGCCCACCATGAGTCGCGCGGCCTCATCGATCGGGAAGCCGCCAACGCCGGTACCGAAGGCGACAAGCGCGAGCGAGCGGCAGCCGAGCTCCTCCGCCTTCGCCAGCGTGGAGCGGGTCGCGCGCTCGATTATCTCGGCGGACGTCGGCCCGCCGAGCTCCATCGTGGCGGCGTGGATCACCCAGCGGGCCGGCATATCGCCTGCTGTCGTCTCGACCGCGTCGCCCAGCGCGATCGGCGCCTGCTCTTGGGACTCGCGCTGCACGGACGGCCCGCCGGCCCGCGAAATGGCGCCCGCGACCCCACCCCCGTGCCTCAGCTGTGTGTTGGCCGCATTCGCGATCGCGTCGACCTCGAGCGCGGTCACGTCCGCCTGCATCACTTCCAGCTCCGCCATGGGGCCAATCCTAGGTGTCGATCTCGTCCCCCGCCGTTCGTCGTCATCATGAAGGCGGCGGAGGGCGCCGCCCGGCCCAAGGAGGTCTTCCATGAGGTACCTGCTGACTCTCTACACGGACGAGAGCCTCAACGAGGCTGCTACGCCGGACGAGATGACGAGCCTGATGAACGAGTACACGGAGCTGACACGCGAGTGGCAGGACAGGGGCGTGATGCTGGCCGGCGAGGGTCTGGATCCCTCCTCGACCGCCACCACCGTGCGCGTGCGCGGCGGGGAGCGCCTAATCACCGACGGCCCCTTCGCCGAGTCGAAGGAGCAGCTCGGCGGCTACTACGTCCTCGACTGCGGCAGCATCGACGAGGCGATCGCGCTCGCGGCGAGGATCCCCGCGGCACGGCGCGGCTGCGTCGAGGTGAGGCCGGTCATCAACTACGAGGCCATGGGGACCGAGCCGCCGACGTGGCGGAGCGACTTCCACGGCAAGAAGTACGTGCTCACGCTCTGGGGCGACGAGAGCGTGTGGGAGACCTGGACGCCCGAGCAGGCCCAGCAGGAGATGGGCCGCTGGGTGGAGTACGACCGCGAGGCCACGGCCGCGGGCGTGATGCTGGGAGGCGAGGGCCTCGAGCCGACGCCGACGGCCAAGACGATTCGCGTGCGCGACGGCGAGCAGCTCGTCAGCGACGGGCCGTTCGCCGAGACCAAGGAGCAGCTCGGCGGCTTCTACCTGCTCGACTGCAAGAACCTCGACGAGGCGATCGAGTGGGCGGCCAAAGTGCCCGTGCCCGACGACGAGCCGGTGGAGATCCGGCCGGTGATGGACTACACGGGCACGTCGTACGAGGAGGTTGAGCGACCGGCGGAGGCGCGCTCGTAGCGACCTCCGCCTCGGTTGTCGACCGCCTGTTCCGGCGCGAGTCGGGGCGGGCGGTCGCCACGCTGATCCGGATCCTCGGCGACTTCGACCTCGCCGAGGACGCCGTGCAGGAGGCGTTCGCGGTCGCGCTCGAGCGCTGGCCACGCGACGGGCTGCCGGACAATCCCGCCGCCTGGATCGTCCGAACGGCCCGCAACAAGGCGATCGACCGCCTGCGCCGCGAGCGCCGCTACGAGGAGAAGCTGCGCGAGCTCGAGGCGCTCGCCCCGCCCGGCGCCGAGCCCACCGCCGACGACATGACCTCGATTCCCGACGACCGGCTGCGACTCTTCTTCACCTGCTGCCACCCGGCGCTCGCCGTCGAGGCGCGAGTGGCGCTCACCCTGCGCACGCTCGGCGGACTCTCCACCGGGGAGGTCGCGCGAGCGTTCCTCGTCTCCGAGCGCACGATGGCGCAGCGTCTGGTGCGCGCCAAGCGGAAGATCCGCGCGGCGCGCATTCCCTACCAGGTGCCCGAGGACCACGAGCTGCCGGACCGGATGCGCTCGGTGCTGGCCGCCCTCTATCTGATCTTCAACGAGGGCTATCTGGCCACGAGCGGCGACACGCTCGTCCGCCGTGAGCTCTGCGACGAGGCGATCCGCCTCGCCCGGGTGCTCGTGGAGCTGATGCCCGACGAGAGCGACGCGATCGGGCTGCTCGCGCTCATGCTGCTGCACCATTCGCGCCGGGACGCGCGTGTCGACGAGCGGGGCGGGCTGGTCCTGCTCGAGGAGCAGGACCGCTCACTCTGGCGGCACGACGAGATCGCCGAGGGCACGGCTCTGGCGCGCCGCTCGGGAGCGCGTGGCCCGTACGGGCTGCAGGCCGCGATCGCGGCCGAGCACGCGCTGGCCCCTTCCGCGCGGGCCGTGAACTGGCCGGCGATCGCCGCACTGTACGAGCGGCTCGCCGAGGCGTCGCCCTCGCCGATCGTGGAGCTGAACCGCGCGGTGGCGGTGGCGATGGCAGAGGGGCCGGAGCGCGGCCTCGAGCTGGTGGATGGGCTGTCGGACGCGACCGAGCTGCGGCGCTACCACCTGCTGCACGCGACCCGCGCCGACCTGCTGCGCCGCCTGGGGCGCGAGGAGGAGGCGGCGGAGGCGTACCGTCGGGCCCACGACCTCGCCGAGAACCCCGTGGAGCGAGCCTTTCTCGAGCGGCGTTTGGCGGAGCTTCGCCGGTGAGGATCCGGCGTCACTCCCGGAGCTGGGAGACGTCGCATTCGCCCGGCTCCTTGTCGGTCCGCCAGCGGAGGAACTTCGCGCCGTGGCGTATTCGGCGGCCGGTGATGTGGTCGAAGGCCACCTCGCAGACGAGCTCCGGGCGCAGTCCCTCCCAGACCAGCTCCTCCTCGGACTTCCAGCGGCTCGGCTCACCCGAGCCGCGCTCGCCGGTCCTGTAGGGCTCGAGCAGCTCCAGCAGCTCGCGCTTCTGCTTCGCGCTGAAGCCCGAGGTGTGGCCGACGATGTGCAGCTCGCCGTCGTCGTACATTCCGAGGATCAGCGAGCCCACGGTGTTCGGCTCCTTGCCGAAGCGGAACGCCGCGACCACCGCGTCGGCCGTGCGCACGCGCTTGATCTTGAGCATGCCCGTGCGCTCGCCGGGGCGGTAGGGCGCGGATGCCTCCTTGGCGATCACTCCCTCGCCCGTGCCGGCGAGCCACTCCCCCGCGGAGCCCGGGTCGCCGGTGACGGGCGTGAGCTGCACGGGATCCGCCACGACGCCGGCCAGGCGCTCGCGGCGTTCCTCGAAGGGCAGCTCGAGAAGGGCCTCGTCGCCCTCGGCGAGCAGATCGAAGGCCACGAGCTCCGCGGGAGTCTCACGCGCGAGACGCTCCACGCGTGAGGCGGCGGGGTGGATCCGCTGGGACAGCAGGTCGAACTCCTGGACCCCATCCACCACGACGACCATCTCCCCGTCCAGCACCACGCGCTCCGCGGGCAGCGAGAGCACCTGCTCCACCACGTCGGGGAAATAGCGGTTCATCGGCCGTCCATTGCGACTCTGTAGGTGGACGTCCGAGCCGTCGCGAAACACGATCGTGCGGAAGCCGTCCCACTTGGGCTCGTAGCGCCAGTCGTCGCCCGACGGCAGGTCCTTCGCCGAGCGGGCGAGCTGCGGCTTCAGCGGCGGCGTGAGGGGAAGGGCCACGAGTGCGGGACGTTACCGTTGATCGGCATGTCGATCGAGGAGGCGCGGACGCTCTGGCAGCCCGAGGGGATCTACCTGAACACCGCGAGCTACGGGTTGCCGCCGGCGCCGGCGTGGAACGCGCTCCAAGCCGCGCTCGAGGAGTGGCGCACGGGGCGAACGAGCTGGGAGCACTGGAATGAGGCCACTCAGGCGGCGCGCAGGTCATTCGCCCGGCTATGCGGGGTTCCGGTCGAGTGGGTCGCGGTGGGCGGGGCCGCCTCGCCCCTCGTCGGACTCGTCGCGGCGTCGCTCCCGGACCGCTCGCGCGTGCTCTCGACCGAGGCGGAGTTCACCTCGGCCCTGTGGCCCTTCATGGCGCAGGGGAGAGGCATCGAGGTGAGCTGCGTGCCGGTGGCGCGGCTGGCGGAGGCGATCGATGCCCGGACGGGGCTCGTCGCGTTCAGCGCCGTCCAGTCCTCGGGCGGCGAGGTCGCCGACCTCGAGGGGGTGGCCGATGCCGCTCGCCACCACGGAGCGCTGACCCTGGTCGACGCAACCCAGGCCTGCGGCTGGCTCCCGCTGGACGGGCGTCGCTTCGACGCGCTCGTCTGCGCCGCCTACAAGTGGCTGATGTCGCCCCGGGGGACCGCCTTCATGAGCGTTCGCCCCGAGCTGATGGAGCGCCTCACCCCGCACTCCGCCGGCTGGTACGCGGGCGAGGATCCGCACTCCTCCTACTACGGCCCGCCGCTGCGGCTGGCGCGCGACGCGCGCCGACTCGACGTGAGCCCGGCCTGGTTCTCCTGGGTGGGTGCGGCGCCGGCGCTCGAGCTGCTGCTCGAAATCGGGACCGAGACGATCCACCAGCACGACGTGCGGCTCGCGAACCTGTTCCGGGACGGCCTCGGCCTGGATCCGGGCGACTCGGCCATCGTCTCGGCCGAGGTGCCCGGCGCCGAGGGGCGTCTGCGTGAGAGCGCGGTGATGGCCGCCGCCCGAGCCGGCATGCTGCGCACGTCGTGGCACCTCTACAACACGGAGGACGACGTCGAGCGGGTGCTGGAGATCCTCAGTCCCGTCGCGGCGCCGCGCTCTCGCCCAGGATCCGGCGGAGCAGGAGGTCGCCCCCGCGCGGCGCCACGCCGTTGATGATTCGAAGAAGCCGGACGAGCGGCGGGTAGAAGACCTCGCGCCGGTCGGCCTCCACCGCCTCCACGACCTTCTCGCCGAGCGGACCCGCCGGCAGGCGGCGGTCCAGGCGATACCAGCTCGGCATGCGATCGACCTCGTGATCGTGGAGCGAGGTGGCGATCTCGCCGGGATACACGGTCGTGACCGACAGACCCGTGTCGTGCAGCTCGAGGCGCAGCGCCTCGGCGAAGCGGTGCTGAGCGGCCTTCGTGCCGTTGTAGACCGCGGCGTGCGGAAAGCCGCGCAAGCCCCCTCCCGAGGAGACCACGACGATGTGGCCGCGTCGGCGCTCGAGCATTCCGGGCAGAGCGGCCTTGATCGTGTAGAGGGTGCCGAGCCAGTTGACGCGATCCATCTGCTCGGCCTTCTCGAGCGGGAGCTCTGCGAACGGCATGTAGTGAGTGATGCCGGCGTTCGCGACGAGAACGTCCACGTCGCCGAAGCGCTCGACCGCCCGTGCGATCGAGCCGGCATCGCCCACGTCGCCCTCGAGCGGCAGGTGGCCGTCGCCCGGGAGCGAGGCGGCGAGCCGCTCCAGCTGGTCGCTCGAGCGGGCGACGAGCCCGAGGGTGCAGCCGCGTGCCGCGAAGGCACGCGCGATGGCCTCCCCGATCCCGCGCGAGGCGCCGGTCACAAGCACGCGAGTTCCGGGTGCGACGTCCACGGCGGGAGGGCATCCTAGCCGCGGCGCGGCCCGGATAGGATGACGGGGCGATGTCGCAGGAGCAGGCCACCGTCGCCGAGGAGGAATACCTCCAGATCATGTACTGGCTCCAGGAGGCCCGCCTGCCGATCACGGGAGCCAACATCGCCCGGGCGATGCAGGTGTCGGCCCCCACCGTCCACGAGATGATCGGCCGCCTCGAGGGCGACGGCTACGTCACCCGCGACGCCGACAAGACCCTCGAGTTCACCGACAGTGGCCGCGAGCACGCCGCCCAGATCGTTCGCCGGCACCGGCTGATCGAGCGCTTCCTGACCGACGTGTTCGACATCCCCTGGGACCAGGTGCACGAGGAGGCGGAGCGGCTCGAGCATTGGATGTCGCCGGTGGTCGAGGAGCGGATGCTGCGCGCCATCGGCGACTCGAAGACCTGCCCGCACGGCCACCCGATCTTCGAGGGGGAGCGCGAGGTGGGCGTGCCGATGGCGGACGTCGAGGAGGGCGCAAAGGTGCGCGTGCTCCGCTTCGAGAACGAGGCCGAGGACCTGCTGCACTACCTGAAGGACACCGGCCTGCATCCGGGCCTCGAGGGCAGGCTCGCGCTCGCCGGGCACGATGAGGTGGTCCTGGAGGTACAGGGAGAGAGCCACTCGGTCACGCGAAGCGTGGCCGAGACGGTCTCGGTCGTGGCCGACCCGTCACCGCCGCCGCGCACCGCGCTCCCGGATCAGCTCGTGCTCGGTCGCGAGAGGTATGGCCGCTGAGCATGGGTACGCTCGAGAGCTGCGTAGGGCCCCTGCCGTAGGCGTCAGCCCGGCACCTGCTGCGTGAAGAGGGCATAGACGGCGGCACAGCGTCGCATGGCCGCCTCGTCGATGTACTCGTCCGGTCCGTGGGAGACGTCCAGGCGACCCCCGCCGTAGGCGAAGGCGGGGATGCCGAGCTGTGAGTACCAGCGTGTGTCGAGCACTCCGGGGCACATCTGGAAGCTCGGTGCGGCGCCCTCCACGGCCTGGATGCACCCTGCCAGCGTTCGGGCGGCGGGGTGGGTCTGGTCGGTACTGCCGGAAGGTTGCCTTTGCAGCACCTCGATGTGGACCGTCGCGCCGGCGGCCTCCGCCGCCTCGTCGATCATGCCGGTCAGGCGTCCGAGCTCCTGCTCCAGCTCTTCCTCTGGGTTGAAGCGGCGGTCGATGGAGAACCAGGCCGAGCCCGGAACGGCGTTGAAGCCGGCGCCGGCACCGGCCTGTCCGCCGACGACCAGCATCGAGCCCGCGGCCTCCTCGCTTTCGACCGGGAAGCTCGTTCGTTCGCCGAGAAGCTCGTGGGAGAGCCTGGTCAGTGGCTCGGCGATGCGGATCATGTGCTCGAAGGCGTTGATGCCCTGGTGGACGTGGCCGACGTGCGCTTCGCGGCCCGAGGTCTGGACTCGGAGCGTGATTGCGCCACGGCACGCGTGCCAGATGACGCCACCGGTCGGCTCGGCGGTGAGCATTGCGACCGCATCGGGGTCGATCAGGTCGGCTGCGCGGAGGTGTCCCGAGCCGGCGACGCTGCCGGTCTCCTCGTCGCAGACGAAGTGCATCACGATCCGACGGCCCTCGAGCAGTGCCAGCTCCCGCGCCGCGAGGGCGCCGTAGAGCATGCTGACCAGCCCGCCCTTCATGTCCGCGGCGCCGCGCCCGATGATCCTGCCGGCCCGCCGTACCGGGCGAAACTGCGCCGGATCCTGCGCCGGGACGACGTCGAAGTGCCCGTGGAAGTAGATCGTGCGAGGACCGTCGCCAACGCCGCACCGAACGATGCACGGGTCCTCGAGCTCGCGGCTCGGGGCGAGCTCGATGAGCTCGGGCGACAGACCCAGGCTCTGCATCGAGTCGTGCAGGACGCGTCCGCACCGGCCGAGCTGACGGCCGGGCGGGTTCGCCGTATCGATGGCCACCAGGTCCTGCAGCAGTGAAGCCATCGCATCCGCGCGCGGCTCGAGCCAAGCCCGCACGTCAGCGGTGCGATCGGTCACCCACTTCCCCCCTCTCGTCGGCATGCTCAAGCGCCTACCGCAGGATCTCCACCAGCAGCACCCACGCGTTGGCCACCGCGCCGGTCGTCGCGAGCACGATCCCGGCCGCCACCCAATAGAGCCCCCCGCCGGCCTCGGCGAACAGGCTCACCGCACCCAGCACAACGGGGACCGTTCCGAGCCCGACCAGGAGAAAGAGGAAGACCGTGTTCATGCGGTGTCCGCCGCGACCGGCGGTGCTCCGGCGCGTGAGCGCGAGGGTGACCACCGAGAACCCCAGGCCCACGCCCAGCAACTCGCCCGCCAGGGCGGTCCGCGACTGCCCGGGTATCAGCCCGATCAACGAGACGAGCACCACGCTGAGAAGCAGCAGCACGGTCGCCAGGGCCCGGTCGGGCAGCCCCTGGAGTCGCAGGATGCGGTCCACGTTGATCGACACCGCCACGAACACGAGCCCGGCGAGCGCCGCGGAGGCGCCCGCGCCGGCCACGAAGAAGTCCGTCCACTCGCTGGCGTCGTACGCGGTCATGGGCCAGGCCCGACCCTAGATCAGCCGCCAGACACGCGGCGTGCCCGCACGCGAGCTCGGACCTCGCGTCAAATAGGCGCGCTCGCCCTCCGCGCACGCAGGTCGTAGTAGAGGAGCGTCGAGAAGAGCGCCACGAACGGCGTCGTCACGGCCTCGGCGCAGATCGTGCCAATCATCGACCAGACCGCGCGGTCGGTGCTGGAGGCGATCGCCGTGAACGGCGCGGCGAGCACGATCCCCGGCAGGATCGCCGCCAGGTTGACCATGATCACGAGGCCAAAGGTGCGCCACCAGAAGCCCTGCACCACCTCGCTCGAGCGCGCGAGCGCCTGCGTGCCCCGGGCGCCGTCGAGCACCACGGCCTGGGGTACGAAGAACCAGCGCACCGCCAGGTAGACGCCGGGCACGATCAGGAGCAGCAGCCCGATCGCGATCCCCAGCGCGGCGAGCAGGACGGCGAGGAACAGCGGCGTGAACGCCTCGAAGCCCGACACGAACGATTCGCCGGCGCCCGGCCTCCCGCCCTCCGCTACCGAGCGCAGCGCGTAGATGCAGATGGCCGTGATCAGCGGCGCGACCACGAGGAAGCGGACCACGGTCGGAACGGCGGTCTCGGCGATGGGCGGGGACTCGTCGAAGGAGGCGGTGAACTGCTCGAGGCCGATTCCCTGTACGACGAGGTAGACCGGCACCGCGACCGCCGCGGACAGGACGATGAACACTGGCGCGTGCCGGAAGTAGACGCGGAGCGAATCGCCGAACAGGGCCCTGATGTCGCGGGGCCGCTCGAGCTGGATCACGCAGCCGCCCCGGCCAGCTCGCGGTAGGCATCGGCAACCCGCGCGATGCCCTCCTCGATCTGGTCGGGCGGTACGGCCGAGTACGCAAGCCGCAGCGAGTTCTCGCCGCCCTCGAGCAGGAAGTCGGTGCCCTTGACGAAGAGCACCCCACGCTCGCGCGCCCCTGCCTCGAGCGACGCGACGTCGCTGCCCTCTGGAAGGTCGACCCAGAGGAAGTAGCCGCCCTGGGGGGTCACGAAGCGCGCCTCGGGCAGATGGCGCTCGAGGGCCGCAGAGGTGGCGTCGCGACGCTCCAGCAGGGCCTTCTTGACGGTCGTGATCGAGCGTTCAATTGCACCCGAGTGACAGAACTCGGCCACGATTGACTGAGACACCATGCTCGGCGAGATGTAGGTGCCCGTGGCGATCCCGCGGATGCGCGCGATCAGCTCCGCCGGCCCCACCAGATAGCCGACCCGAATGCCCGGACATACGGTCTTCGAGAACGACGACGCGTAGACCACCCCGACCCCTTCGTCGAGGGACAGCATCGTCGGATGCTGCGCTCCCTCGAAGCGCAGCTCGACGTAGGGGTCGTCCTCGAAGATCGTGAAGCCGAACTCCCGCGCCAGCTCGAGCAGTCGCTTGCGCTTCTCGAGCGACAGGGTGCACCCGGCCGGGTTCTGGAAGTTCGGTATGACGTGCGCGAGCTTCGGGCGCGCCCCGGCCTCGAGCGCCCGGGCGAGAGCATCGACGTCGATGCCGTCGGCCTCGAGCTCTATCGCCAGGATCTCCGCGCCCAGCTTGCGCAATGCCAGGAGCGTGCGATCGTACGTCGGCGCCTCTACGACCACGACGTCGCCGGGCTCGACCAGCGCTTGGAACAGGAACGCGTCGGCCTGCATGGAGCCGTTGGTAGCAATGGTTCTGTCCGGCTCGACGCCCTGCTTGTCGGCGATCCACTCGAGCAAGCGCGGGTAGCCGGCCGATGTTCCGTACGAGAAGGTGCCACTCGGGTCGCGCTCGAAGGCCCGGTCGGCCGCCGCGCGAAGCTCGTCGACGGCGATGATGTCAAGCGAGGGAGCGCCGCGGGCGAGCGAGATGTTGGTCAGCTCGGGCACGACGCGCCACGATACCGCCGGGCTCATACTTATGCCCGTGCGCTGCGGCGCCTACGAGATCGTGGCGCCCATCTCGAGCGGCGCGATGGGCGCGGTCTATCGCGCGCGGCACCTCGAAGACGGGAACGAGGTGGCGCTGAAGCGCTTGCTCGAGCAGTCGGCGACGCGCCGTTTCGAGATCGAGGCTCGCCTGCTGGCCACGCTCGACCACCCGCGCGTCGTGCACGTGCTCGACCACTTCGAACACGAGGGCGACCACTTCCTCGTGATGGAGCTGGTGGATGGCCCGAGCCTGGCCCAGGTGCTGTCCGAGCGGGGTGCGCCCGGGCTGCCCGTCCGGGAGGCCGTCGACTACGCGCGGCAGGCCTGTGAGGCGCTCGCCTATGTCCACGAGCAGCACGTCATCCACCGCGACGTGAAGCCGGAGAACCTGATCCTGGGACGCGACGGAGTGGTGCTGGTGGACTTCGGCATCGCCCGCGAGCGCCGGGCGAGCGACGAGGGCACCGCCGCCGTCGGCACGCCCGGCTTCATGGCGCCGGAGGTCATCGGAGGGTCGGTCTCGCCGCGCTCGGACGTGTTCGGCGCGGCGGCCACGCTCTGGACGCTGATCGTGGGTGAGCCGCCACGCTACGGCGAGAGCGTCGCCCTGGACGTCGACGCGCAGCTCTACGTGGCGCTTCGGGCCGGGCTGGAGCTGGATCCGAACCGTCGTACCGCCTCCGTGGAGGCGTTCGCCGCCGCGATCGGGGCACGGCTCTCCCCGGCTGTCGGGTCCCCGCTGGCGGTCAGCGTCCAGGAGCCCGGGATGCCGGCAACGCTGATGGAGGCCGTCGTTCGCGCGGCGGCGGGGGTGTTCGAGGCCGGGGCCGCCTCGATTGCCCTGCTCGACGCGTTCACCGGCGAGCTCGTATACGAGGCGGCCTGGGGCCCGAGCGCCGCGGAGGTCCTCGGGATGCGGATAGGGCGGGGCGTGGGTCTCGCGAGCGCCGTCGCGGCTAGTGGCATTGGCGAGGCCGTACCCGACTGCCACAGCGACGCCCGCTTTGCCGCGGCGGTCGCGGAAGGCACCGGCTACGTTCCGAGCACGATGCTGATCGTCCCGCTGCGACGCGCCGGCAGCACCGTCGGCGTGCTCCAGGTGCTCGACCGCCGCGACGGCGAGGGGTACGGCGCCGCCGACGTCGAGCGGGCGACGGCCTTTGCCGACCTGGCGTTGATTGCGGTGGACGTGCAGCTTGGCGGGCGGGACACCATCGCGCCGGGTTAGCGGCTCGCGGACGTCGGGAGCGGATGGCATTCGTGCCGCCGGGCGGCGCGGTGGGCTCGCCGCGGCTGGCCCGGCGGGGGATCGGGTGGAAACCTGGCGCGCTGTGCCGTCGCCGGCGAAGCGTGGAGGGTTTTGCGTGCTGGGGACTAAAAAGCCGCCACGTTCGGCTGCCGAGGAGTTCTGTGGAGGTTTTTCAGCCGAGCTACACCCGTGCGCCCAGGATCTCGACCGCGATCTCCGCCACCTGCGTGGGGTTGCGTCCCACCCGGACGCCCTTGCCCTCGAGCGCCTCCGCCTTGGCGGCGGCGGTGCCCTTCGATCCGCTCACGATCGCGCCGGCGTGGCCCATCGTCTTTCCCGGCGGCGCCGTGAAGCCGGCGATGTAGGCGAGCACGGGTTTCGATACGCGATCTCCGATGAACTCGGCCGCCTCCTCCTCGGAGGAGCCGCCGATCTCGCCACACATCACGATCAGCTCCGTCTCCGGGTCGGCCTCGAACAGCTCGATGATGTCGATGAAGCTGGAGCCCGGCACCGGGTCCCCGCCGATGCCGACGATCGACGAGTTGCCGAACCCGCGCTGGGCGAGCTCATTGCCGATCTGGTAGGTGAGCGTGCCGGAGCGGGAGACGAGGCCGACGTTGCCGGCCTTGAAGAACTGCGCCGGGATGATCCCGACGTTGGCCTTGTCCGGGGACAGGATGCCCGGGCAGTTCGGGCCGACCAGACGCGAGCGACCGTGGCCCAGGTGGTTGAACAGGCGGAGCTCGTCGTGTGCGGGGATGCCCTCGGTGATCGCGACGATCACCTCGATGCCGGCGTCCTCCGCCTCGAGGATCGAGTCGGCCGCGAATCTCGGCGGCACGAAGATCATCGCCGTATTGGCGCCCGTCTCCGCAACGGCGGCGTGGAAGGTGTCGAACACCGGGATGTCGTCCACGTCCTGGCCGCCCTTGCCGGGCGTGACGCCGGACACGACCTTGGTGCCGTAGTCGCGGTTGCGGAGCGTATGGAACGTGCCCTCGCGCCCGGTGATGCCGGCAACGCACAGGCGCGTCTGCCGGTCGACGAGGATGCTCACCGCGCCAGCTCCACTACCCGCTCGGCCGCTCCGAGCATCGTCGTCTCGCCGTCCTTCGGAACAGCCGCTTGCCCTGGTATTCGAGGAGATCCATGGGGGTAGGTAGGTACTATCCGGCGCCGCGCGAGGCCGCCCGAAACCTATCGAAGATCCATGGCCCTACCGAAAGAAGTCAAGTTCGTTTCGTTCGACTGCTACGGCACCCTGATCGACTGGGAGACGGGGGTCTACGAGGCCTTCCAGAAAGAGGCCGATCGAGACGGGTTCACGGTCGATCGCGAAGCGCTCGTCCCGCGCTTCATCGAGGTCCAGCGCGAGATCCAGCGCGGTTCGTACGAGCTCTACGCCGAGGTGCTGCGCCGCACCGCCGTGCGGGTGGCGAGGGAGCTCGGCTGGGACCTCGAGCCGTCGCGCTCGAACTTCCTCCCCAACAGCGTGCCGGCCTGGCAGCCGTTCCGCGAGACCAACGCCCAGCTCGAGCGCTTCGCCAAGAAGTACGAGCTCGGCATTCTCTCGAACATCGACGACAAGCTCCTCGGCGCCACTCGCCGCCACCTCCGGACGGACCTCGACCTGGTCGTCACCGCGCAGCAGGTGCGTAGCTACAAGCCCGACCCGGCGCACTTCAAGGAATGCGCACGGCGGATCGAGGGCAACCGCAGGCGCTGGGTCCACATCGCCTCGGGCTACCCGACCGACGTAGACCCCTGCCTCAAGCAGAAGATCGCCGTGATCTGGGTCAACCGCCACGGCGAGGAGCTCGAGGCGGGCGCCAAGAAGCCGGACGCCGAGGTGAAGACCTTCCGCGATGCCGGGAAGCTGCTGAAAGCCGCTTGAGGGCCGTCTCGGTCCACCGCGACGCGCTCGTGCTGACGAGCCGCATCTGGCAGACCACCGCCACGGCGCTCCGCGCCGGAGGGGAGGCGCTCGTGATCGACTCCCCCTACTTCCCGGACGAGCTGGACGCTCTCCCCGGCCTGCTGGCCGGAGCCGGCTTCGAGCCCGACGGCCTGCTCGCCACCCACGCCGACTTCGATCACCTGCTGGGGCGCCTCGCCTTCCCGGGGCTGGCGCTCGGCCTCGGCGAGGCGACGGTGGAGCGCCTCCACCGCGAGCCCGGCGCCGCCCAGCGCGACCTGCGAGACCACGACGCCGAGCTGTACGTCTCGCGCCCGGGGCCGCTCGCACTCGGCCAGGTCCAGGGACTGCCGGTGCCCGGCCGGCTCGAGCTCGGCGACGAGGAGCTGGAGCTCCACCCCGCGGAGGGCCACACCGCCGACGGCACGGCGATCTTCGCCCGCTCCATGGGGGTGCTGGTCGTGGGCGACTACCTCTCCGACGTCGAGATCCCGATGATCTCCGCGGGCGGCTCCCTACGGGAGTACCGCGCCACGCTGGCCCGGTTCGCCCCGCTGGTCGAGGCGGCGGACGTGGTCGTCCCCGGGCACGGCGCGCCGCACGACCGCCGTCACCGCGCTCCGCCTCATCGACGAGGACGCCGACTACCTCGACGCGCTGGAGCGGGGCGACGAGCGGCCGAAGCTGCCGGCGGGACGCGACACCAAGGCGCAGCGGCGCATCCATGGCGAGAATCTCGCACGCGTCGGACGATGAGAGCGAGCCGAGACGCTCGCCGGCGTTTGACGAACCGTTGGTCCGGGCACATCGACGACGGAGAGTCGGGTGCCTCGCCGCAAGCTCATCGCACTGTTGGCGTCCTGCGTGGCGCTCGTCATGGCTGCGGATGCGGGGGCGGCCCCGACGCTCTCGATCTCGGACCGGCTCGAGCAACGTCGCTACGCGGCCGCCGGCGAGCGCGCCCGCATCATCGGCTTCGAGGACGGTCGCTTCTATGCGAATGGCTGGCACATCGCCGGCGAGATGGGCGGCGTGTGGACGGAGCCGATCAAGCTCGTCGACGGCGTGTGGTTCGGGATCGACGGCGAGTGGGTTGGGAAGGCCACGCGAGTTCAGGAGCGGCTGGGGCTACACGGAGGTCGATCTGCCGCCGACCGCCGGACTGCGGCTCGAGCGCACCGACTTCGTCCCGGACGGTCGCCGGGCGGCGCTCTTCGGGCTCACAATGACCAATACCGACGCCGGCGCGCGTACGGTGACGGTGAAGGTCGACGCCCACTCGGAGCTGATGGCGGAGTACCCGTGGAGCTTCGGCAACACGCCCCACGCCAGCGAGCAGCTGCGCCGACACGGCGGAGTTCGACGAGGACGCCGGGGCGCTCGTTTTCAGGGACCAAGGAATGCTCCCGCATCCGAACGCGCTGCCGCACGACTACACGGCGCTGGTGGCATCCGACCGCGATCCCGTGGGCCGGGATACGGGCCCCTCGCCGAACGGGTACCGCGGGCCGCAGGGGACGAACGTCTGCAGGCTCGAGGAGCTGCCCAGCGCGTGCGACGACGGGCCGTTCGGAAAGGGCGAGGGGGGGCAGCTGCGCTACGCGGTCACCGTGCCGGGCCGCGGCTCGGAGACGCTGTGGATCGCGGTGGCGGGCTCCGACCGGGACCCGGCGTCTGCCCGGGGTGAGCTCGATGCCGCCCTGCGCGATCCGGCCGCGCAGCTTGCGTCAAAGATCGCCGAGCGAGAGCGCTGGGGCGACTTCACGCGGCTCTCGCTACCCGGGGACCGCCGCCTCCAGCGGGCCGTCGACTGGGGCAAGCAGAACATCCTCGACCTCACCCGCGCCGCCGAGGACCTGGAGATCCGCTGGCTCGATCAGGGCAGGCAGTATCCCCCGCCCGTCGGCACGGTGGAGAGCGCCCGCTGGGTGGGCGCCGGCTTCCCGGACTACCCGTGGATGTTCGCCACGGACGGCGAGTACACCGCCTTCGCGAGCGTCGCCGTCGGCCAGTTCGAGGCGATCAAGGACCACCTGCGCGGGACTGCGCGACATCTCGGACATCCTCAACGACCGCTCCGGGCGTGGTCACCCACGAGGTGGTCTCGGACGGCTCGATCTGGTTCGGACACGACTCCGTCCGGACGAACCCCGAGACGGGCGAAGTCACGAACAACTTCAACACCGACGAGACCGTCAAGTTCCCGAGCGCCGTCGCGCTCGTCTGGCGCTGGACCGGTGACGACGCGTTCCGCGACGACCTGTACGACTTCGCCCGGCGCAACCTCCGCTACGTGGTCGAGAGGCTCGACGCCGACGGGGACGGCTGGCCCGAGGGCTCGGGCAACGTCGAGCGCGGCGGCATGGGCGTCGAGAAGCTCGACAACGCGGTCTACCTGATCCGCGGTCTGTTCGACCTCGCCGACATGGCGCGCGACCAGGCGCGACGGCGGCGACGTTCGCCTGGGCGAAGAACCTCGCGCGCCGGCTGCTCGACCGCTTCGAGGCCACCTGGTGGATGCCGGCCGAGGGGCAGTACGCCGACTCGATCGACGATCCGCCCGTCCCCGGTCCCGACAACAACCAGCAGCAGGACAAGCACTGGATCGGCGTAACGCCGATGGAGGCGGAGCTCACCCTGGGCAGCAAGGAGACCTTCCCAGGCCTCGCCATTCGCGCACACGGGACAGAGGCCCTCGCGCTGCGCGAGACCGACTGCTACAGCGGAGCGCGGCCCTACAACCTCGGCCTCTTCCACACCGGCTGCGGTGGTGGCGCGGACCTCATGGGCGAGCGCACGATCTTCGGCCTCAACACCGCCATTCAGGCAGTCGGCGAGGGGAACTACGGCCGCCTCGGCCCCGGGCAACAGCAGCGCTACACCGACGCCGAGGCCGAGCCGATGTTCGGCCAGCCGTACACGGGCGGCACGCCCGACGAGCAGCCGGGCTCACTGCCCGAGATCCTTCCCTCGCCCGACTTCGACCGGCCGGGCCCGCGCGACGCGAACATCGAACGCTGCTGGACCTGCCGCGCCATGTTCGTGCAGGCGTGGGGGCACTACGGCACGGCCTGGCCGGTCGTCCATCAGCAGCTCGGCGTGCGCCCGGACCTGGGCCGCCGGCGGCTCGAGGTGACGCCGCAGGTGCCCGCCGGCCAGAACCGGCGTCGCGGGAGAGAACATCCGCCTCGCCGATGGCGCCGTCGACGTCGAGGCATCGCGCAGCGGTCCGCGCTATCGCACATCCGTCGAGACCAATGTCGGCCTGGAGCGCCTCGTGCTCGGCCACACGGTCCCGGCAGGCACCGCGGTCGACCGCGTGACGCTCGACGGCGAGCGCTCGCGCTACCGCATCCGGCCGACGAACCGCGGCCTCGAGGTGCTGGTGGCCGCCAAGCCGTCCGGCAGCCACACGCTGATCGTCAGAGCTCGCTAGCGGATCAGCGCGATCCTGTCGCCCGTGGCGATCGAGCCGCCCTCGGAGACGCCCAGCTCCTCGACGGTTCCGGCACTGGGCGCCGTGATCTCGTTCTCCATCTTCATGGCCTCGATCACACAGATGAGCGCGCCCTGGTCCACCTGTGCGCCCCGCTCGACCGCGACCCTCAGCACGGTGCCCTGAAGCGGAGAGGTGAGCTCGCCCGGGGCGCCGTCGCCGGCGCCGCCCTTGCGCTCACGCCGCGGCGCCTTGGGCGTCGCCGGGGCCGCCCCGTCCGCGATCGGCGTTCCGATCACCTTCACGTCGAACTTGCGGCCCGAGACCTCGACCGCGTATTCCCGCTCGACCGTCTGGTCTTCGTCCTGCTGGGTCTGCGGGGTGGACGGGAACGCGAGCTGCTGGAGCCACGCCTTGTCTTCCAGGAGGTCGCGGCAGGTCTCGCCGTTCGCCCACTGCTCGGTGGCGAGCAGCGCCCGGTGGAACGGAATCAGCGTCTTCACGCCCTCGATCTCGTATTCACCGAGCGCCCGCAGCATGCGCCTCGTCGAGGCGACGCGGTCGACGTCCCAGACGATCAGCTTCGCGATCATCGGGTCGTAGAGCGGGAGCACCTCGTAGCCCTCCTCGGCCCCCGAGTCGACTCGCACGAACGGGCCGGCGGGCTCGCGGTACGAGCCGATCCTGCCGGGGGCGGGCGCGAAGTTCTTCGAGGCGTCCTCGGCGTTGATGCGGCACTCGATCGCGTGGCCGCGGACGACCACGTCCTCCTGGCCGAAGGCGAGCGGCTCGCCGGCTGCGATCTTGATCTGCTCGCGCACGATGTCGATGCCGGTGACCATCTCGGTCACGCAGTGCTCGACCTGCACGCGGGTGTTCATCTCGAGGAAGAAGTACTCGCCGTCTTGGAGCAGGCCCTCGACGGTTCCCGCCGAGCGGTAGTCCACCGCTCGGGCGGCGTCGGTGCCGATCCTGCCGATGCGATCGCGCAGCTCGGGGTCGACCGTGGGCGCGGGGCTCTCCTCGATCAGCTTCTGGTGACGACGCTGCACGGAGCAGTCGCGCTCGAAGAGGTGGATGACGTTTCCGTGGGCGTCCGCCAGCACCTGCACCTCGACGTGTCGTGGGTCGGGCAGGTAGCGCTCGATGTACACCGTGGAGTCGGAGAAGAACTTCTCGCCTTCGCGCGCGGCGCCCTCGAACGCCTGCTCGAGCCGGTCTTCGGAGTCGGCCACACGGAAGCCCTTGCCGCCACCCCCGCCGGCGGCCTTGATCGCCGCCGGGTAGCCGATCGACTCGTCGATGATTCGCCGTGCGTCGTCGACGCTCGCCACGGGGTCGGTCGTACCGGGAACGATCGGCACGCCGGCCTCGTTCATGATCTCGCGCGCCCGGGTCTTCGAGCCCATGGCGTCGATCGCGCTCGCCGGCGGTCCGATGAAGGCCACCGAAGCCTCCTCGCAGGCCCGTGCGAAGGCGGCGTTCTCGGCCAGGAAGCCGTAGCCGGGGTGGATCGCCTGGGCGCCGGACTGGGCCGCGACCTCGAGGATCTTCTCCACCACCAGGTAGCTCTCGTTCGCCGGGCCGGGGCCGAGCAGGTACGCCTCATCCGCGCGGCGGACGTGCGGGGAGTCGCGGTCGGGCTCCGAGTAGACGGCGACGCTGCCGATGCCGAGCTCCTCGAGCGTCCGCATCACGCGGATCGCGATCTCGCCGCGGTTGGCGACCAAGATCTTCTCGAACATTGCGGGCCGGGAGGTTATCGACGCGCCACCCTGGCCGGATAATGGTCATATGAGAACGCTCGCCCTCTCCGCCGTCGCCGCGGTCGTGCTCGCGTTCGCGGCGGCCGCGGAGGCGCAGCTTCGCTTCAAGCCCTGCGGTCCGTTCGGCTTCTCCTGCGCGCGGCTGAGCGTGCCGCTGGACCGCTCGGGGGCGGTGCCCGGGCGGGTCTCGCTGTTCGTGAAGCGGATCCGCGCGGCGCCAGCGCCCGCGGCGCGGTGCGCTGTTCGTGCTCGCGGGCGGGCCCGGTCAGTCGGCGAGCGCCACGTTCAACGGCGCCGCGTTGGCCAACCTGTCAGCCGCGTACCGTAGCCGCGATCTGATCGTGTTCGACCAACGCGGCACTGGCCGCTCGGGTCTGTTGCGCTGCCGCGCGCTCGAGCGGTCGAATCTGCTGAACGCCGGTCGGGCCGCTGCGGCGTGCGCGGGCAGCCTCGGCGCCAGGCGGGCCTTCTACACGAGTCGCGACTCGGCCGACGACATCGAGGCGATTCGTCGCGAGCTCGGGGTCGCTCGAATTGCGCTCTACGGCGCGTCGTACGGCACCAAGGTCGCGCTCGGCTACGCGCTCAGGTATCCGGCGAACGTCGAGCGGCTGGCTCTCGACTCGGTGGTGGAGGCGGCCGGCCCGAACGCCCTCTACCTCGACACGCTGGCGGCGGTACCGCGGGCTCTCAGCTCCCTCTGCCGCTCCGGCTGCCGCGCGTTCACGCGCGATCCGCTGGCCGACGTGGCCACGCTCGTCGGGCGGATGGCCGCGGGACCGCTGCGCGGGCGGCTGGTGGACCGCCGCGGGCGCAGCCGGGCCGCGGCGATGGGTCGCGAGGACCTGCTCGCGGTCCTGCTGGGCGGCGACTTCGACCCCTTGCTGCGCGCCGCCTTTCCGGGCGCCGTCCGAGCAGCCCTCGACGGCGACGAAACGCCGCTACTGCGGCTGCGCCGCCGGGCCTTTGCGCTCGACGCCGAGCCGCCCCCGCCGCAGCTGCTGAGCACGGCGCTGTACGCGGCCACCACTTGCGAGGAGACGTTCTTCCCCTGGGACCGCGCTACTCCTCCCGATCCCGTCGAGCGCGTGCGTCAGGCGACGCTCATCGCCGGCGGGGCGCCTGACATCGCATTCTTCCCCTTCGACCGCGCCACCGCGGTGCACAACGATCTGATAGCGCTCTGCGATCGCTGGCCGGTCGCCCAGGTCGATCCGGGCTTTGGGCCCGGCGCCTTCCCGGACGTGCCCGTGCTGCTGCTCGAGGGCGAGGACGACCTACGAACCCCGGTGGAGAACGCGCAGCGCGTGGCCGCGCAGTTCCCTAGCTCGTCGCTCGTCGTGGCGCCGGCGACGGGACACGACGCGCTCGGCACCGACCCCGGCGACTGCACGGCGCGGGCGTTCGTGCGGTTCTTCCGTGGTGAGGCGGTGCAAACGCGCTGCCGTCGGGTCCGGCGCCCCTTCCAGGCGACGCCGCCGCCGCCGACGGCCCTCCGTCAGGTGCCGCCGCTGCCCTCGGTCGGCGGTGTGCGAGGTCGGGCACTCACCGCCGTGGCACTCACGCTGCGCGACCTGGCGGAGGACGCCCTCAGCGAGCTGATCCTCGACCCCGGCGATCCCGACCTCGCGCGCGGCGGGGGCCTGCGGGCCGGGCGCTACCGCATCGACGGCCGTGGAACGCTCACGCTCCACGGCGTCGCGTTCGTGCCCGGCGTGCGCCTAAGCGGCACGCTGGCGCGGTTCGCCGGACGCCGCCAACGGGGCCGCATCCGCCTTAGCGGCGCGGCTGCCCGCGCCGGCGTCCTCGAGGTCCGCGGGGACCGGGTGAGCGGTCGCCTGGGCGGGCGCCCGGTGAGTGGGAGCCTCCGCCCGTTGGTCACGGCGACCCGGGCGCGCGCGGCCGCCGCGCGCCTGCCCGGCCCGTTCGGTTCCGCTGATCGCCGCCCGCCGCCCGCCTGGGCCCGCAGGCGCGTAGGAACCCCGGGTACCCTCATGCGTCGCATACCGGATGGTTTGAAAGCGGCCCGAGAGGAGATGACGACAGAACGTGGCTGTCGATGTGACACGTCCCACCAATCGCTGGGCGGCCCTGTACGTCCTGTGCCTGGGCAGCCTCATGATCGTGCTCGACGCGACGATCGTGAACGTCGCGCTCCCAACGATCAGAGAGGATCTCGGCTTCTCCGAGACGTCGCTCGCTTGGGTGGTCAACGCCTATCTGCTCACGTACGGCGGCCTTCTCCTGCTCGGCGGGCGGCTCGGCGACCTGTTCGGCCACCGGAGGATGTTCCTCTACGGCATCACGCTCTTCACCGTCGCCTCGCTCGCATGCGGCCTGGCGACGACGCAGGGGTTCCTCGTGGGGGCGCGGGCGGTCCAGGGGGTCGGCGGAGCGATCGCGTCGGCGGTGTCCCTCTCGCTGATCATGACGCTGTTCACGGAGCCGACCGAGCGAGCGAAGGCGATGGGCGTCTTCGGCTTCGTCGCGGCGGGCGGTGGGAGCGTCGGCGTGCTGCTCGGCGGGGTGCTGACGGACTCACTGGACTGGCACTGGATCTTCCTCGTCAACGTTCCGATCGGAGTCCTGGTATTCCTGCTCTGCATGCGGCTGTTGCCGGCCGGGGAGGGCACGGCCTCCGGACGCGTGGACGTCGCAGGCGCGCTGACCGTGACCACCTCGCTCATGCTCGCCACCTACGCGATCGTGAACGGCAACCGGGAGGGGTGGACGTCCGTCCAGACGCTCGGCCTCCTGGCGGCGGCGGTGGCCCTCCTTGCGGTCTTCCTCGCCATCGAGGCCCGTGTCAGCGCGCCGCTGGTGCCGCTCCGCCTCTTCCGGCTGCGCAACCTCGCCACCGCGAACGTCGTCGCAGTGCTGTGGGCGGCCGCGATGTTCGCGTGGTTCTTCCTCTCGGCCCTCTACCTCCAGCTGGTGCTCGACTACAGCCCGCTCGAGGTCGGCCTCGCGTTCCTGCCCAGCACGCTGATCATGGGCGCCTTCTCGCTCGGGCTGTCCGCAAAGCTCGTCATGCGCTTTGGCATCAGGCCGCCGCTCGCCACCGGGCTGTCGCTGGCCACGGTCGGCCTCCTGCTCTTCACCCGCGCACCGGTCGATGGCAGCTTCGTGACCGACGTTCTGCCCAGCATGATCCTGCTCGGGTTCGGTGCCGGCATGGCGTTGAACCCACTGCTCCTCGCGGCGATGAACGACGTCGACACTTCCGAAGCCGGTCTCGCCTCGGGACTCGTCAACACCGCGTTCATGATGGGCGGCGCGCTCGGCCTGGCCATTCTCGCCAGCATCGCCGACTCCCGCAGCGACAGCCTGCGCGACTCGGGCGAGGGCGCTCTCGAGGCCCTCACCGGCGGGTACCACACGGCCTTCCTCGTCGGCGCCGTGTTCGCCGCCACGGCCGCCGCACTGGGCGTTGCGTTCCTTCGCGCCGGCGCGCCAGCCGCCGAACACGGGCCTCCGGGCGAGCTCGAGCCGGCCTCCGATTAGGCCAGCCGCCGCCCGAGCAGCCCCGCGTGTGCCTCGACCTCGCGCGCGAACCGCTCGAAGCTCTCCGCGTACAGCTGCTGAGGCCCGTCGCAGAGCGCCAGCTCGGGATCGCCGTGCACCTCGACGATGATGCCGTCGGCGCCCGCCGCGGCGGCGGCGCGTGACAGGGGTCCGACCAGCCGGCGGTCGCCCGACGCGTGCGACGGGTCGACGATGACGGGCAGGTGCGTATGCAGCTTCAGCCAGGGCACGGCGCCCACGTCGAGGGTGAAGCGCATCGCTGTGTCGAACGTCCGGATGCCACGCTCACAGAGGATCACCCGCTCGTTGCCTTCCTTGAGGACGTAGTCGGCGGCCTGGAGCAGCTCGTCGAGCGTCGAGGACAGCCCCCGCTTCAGAAGCACGGGCCGGCCGAGCTTGCCGACCACCTCGAGCAGCCCGTAGTTCTGCATGTTGCGCGCGCCCACCTGAATCATGTCGACCGTCTCCGCAAATCGCTCCGCCAGATCCGCCGAGGTCATCTCGCTCACTATCGGCAGTCCCGTTTCCTCACGCACCTCGGCCAGGATGTCGAGTCCCGCGGGCCCGAGTCCCTGAAACGAGAACGGCGACGTGCGTGGCTTGAAGACTCCGCCGCGCAGCATCGAGGCGCCCGCCGCGGCGACGGCGCGCGCCACCTCGAAGGTCTGCTCGGGCGACTCAACGGTGCAGGGTCCGGCGATCAGACAGAAGGTCTCGCCCCCGCCGACGCGCCGCCCGTCGACCTCGAAGGTCGTCGGCGCGTGGTGCGACAGCTCGCTCGAGGCGAGCTTGTAGGGGCGGCTGATCGGGATGACCTGATCCACGCCGGGCAGGCCCTCCAGCCCCATCTCGCGCACGCCTTCCGGATCCCCGATGGCGCCGATGGCGGTGGTCAGCTCGCCGGGCATGACCTTCGCGTGCACGCCCGCTGCCTCGAGTCGCTCGACGACCGCCTCGATCTGCGCGGCCGTCGCATCCGGCGTCATCACGACCATCATGGAGCCGGGAAGGCTACGCCGTAGGGCTCAGCGCACGCGCTCCGGGGCCGGCTCGTGCGTCGTCGGGCCCGTCGCCTCGGGCTGCGGCGGTCGGGCCGTTTCCCGGGGCGGCCGCGAGCGCCGCTCGCGGATCATGGTGACCACCATCAGTGCGATCACCGCGAGCGGGAAGGGAACCAGCGCGATCGCCGGGATGCCGAGGCCCGCCTTCCCGAGCAGGGCCGTTCCGGCGCCGATCAGGACCACCGCGAGCGTGGTGCGAAGGACGTTCGCCGGCACGCGGATCGACCAGTGGCTGCCCATCCACACCCCCGGCACCGAGCCGATCAGGATGTTCCCAGCGAGCGCGAAGTCGACGTTGCCGGCCACGACGTGTGCCAGCGCCGCGGCCCACAGCAGGATCGCCGCGTGGAAGACGTCGGTCCCCACAACCCGCGTCGGGACGAGCCTGAAGAGCAGGATCAGCCCCACCGCGATCAGGGCGCCGCTTCCGGCCGAGGTCACTCCCAGCACGAAGCCCACGAGCACTCCGAGCGTGACCGCGGCGACCTTGTGCCGCGTGTCCATCGGGATCAGCGCGCGCTCCCGGTCGTGCAGGCGCTTCAGGAAGGCGCGTACGAGCGTGGCGACGCCGGTTAGGAGCAGCGCGGCGGCCAGTACGGTCAGCAGCAGTTCGTCGAAGTCCCGCCCCGTCGCCTCTTCCACCAGGTCGAGCACGAACACGCCGCCCACCGCGGCCGGAACCGACCCCAGCGCCATCCAGGTCGACAGCCGCAGGTCGACCGTGTTCTGGCGCCAGTGCTTGTAGCCGCCGACGGTCTTCGTAACCGCGGCGTAGGCGAGATCGGTGCCCACGGCGGTGATCGGCTTCACCCCGAAGACGAGGATCAGGAGCGGCGTCATCAGCGAGCCTCCGCCGATGCCCGTCATCCCGACGAGGATCCCCACGCCCAGGCCGAAGCCGATTAGGGCTACGTCCACGGGGCGGAGGCTAGAGGACCATCCCCGCACCGACGGTGTCGTTCGTCGACTCGTCGATGAGGATGAAGCTGCCGGTCGCCCGGTTCCGGCGGTACTCGTCGAGGAACAACGGGGACGAAAAGCGCAGGCGAAGGCGCCCGATCTCGTTGAGCGACAGTCCGTCCGCGTCCTCGTGTCGGTGGAGCGTGTTCACGTCGATCCGGTAGCGCAGCTGGTCGGCCTTGGCGAGCACGGTGCGGGTCGTGTGCTTGACCCGGTAGCGCCCCGACGGCTGGAGCGGTCGCTCGGACAACCAGCACACCATCGCCTCGACCTCGCGCGCCTCTATCGGGTGGTTGTGCGGCCGGGAGATCATGTCTCCGCGCGAGACGTCGATGTCGTCCTCGAGTCGCAGCGTCACCGACAGCGGCGGGAAGGCCTCGTCGAGCGGCCCCTCGTAGGTGTCGATGCCGGCGATGCGGGTCTCGATTCCCGACGGCAGGACGACGACCTCGTCACCCACCCGGAAGGTCCCCGAGGCGACCTCTCCGGCGTAGCCGCGATAGTCGTGATGATCGTCCGACATTGGCCGCACGACCCATTGCACCGGGAAGCGCGCGTCGACAAGGTTGCGGTCCGAGGCCACGTGTACGTGCTCGAGGTGGTAGAGCAGCGACGGACCCTCGTACCAGGGCATGCGATCCGACCGCTCTACGACGTTGTCGCCGTGGAGCGCGGAGATCGGGATGAAGGTCACGTCCGAGACCTCGAGCTTCGCCGCCCAGCCGGCGAAGTCCGCGCAGATGCGCTCGAAGACCTCCTGGTCGAACTCGACCAGGTCCATCTTGTTCACGCACACGACCAGGTGCGGGATGCGCAGGAGCGAGGTGATGAAGGCGTGCCGCCGCGACTGCTCGACGACGCCGTTTCGCGCGTCGATCAGGATCAGCGCCAGGTCGGCGGTGGATGCGCCGGTGACCATGTTGCGCGTGTACTGCGGATGGCCCGGCGTGTCGGCGATGATGAACTTGCGCCGCGGCGTGTGGAAGTAGCGGTAGGCGACGTCGATCGTGATGCCCTGCTCGCGCTCGGCGCGCAGGCCGTCCGTGAGCAGGGCGAGGTTCACATAGCCGTCGCCGCGCTGCAGCGAGGTGCGCTCGACGTGCTCGAGCTGGTCCTCGAAGATCGACTTGGTGTCGTAGAGCAGGCGCCCGATCAGCGTCGACTTGCCGTCGTCCACGGATCCGGCGGTGGCGAAGCGGACCAGCTCGGACGGCCTACGGAGAGCCGGGCGGCCGTTCGTCGCCGGCCCGGCGGCCGCCGCCACTAGAAGTAGCCCTCCTTCTTGCGGTCTTCCATGGCGGCTTCGGAGATGCGGTCGTCGGCGCGGGTTTCGCCGCGTTCGGTGATGCGGGTGGCGGCGATTTCGGCGACGACCTCTTCGAGCGTCGCGGCGGTGGAGCGGACGGCGCCCGTGCAGGACATGTCGCCGACGGTGCGGAACCGGACCGACTCGATGAACGGCCGTTCGCCGTCGAGCAGCTCGACGAACTTCGAGGTCGCATAGAGCATCCCGTCGCGGCGGAAAACGCGGCGGCGGTGGGCGAAGTAGATCGAGGGCAGCTCGATCCGCTCCTCGGCGACGTACCGCCAGACGTCGAGCTCGGTCCAGTTGGAGAGCGGGAATACGCGCACGTGCTCGCCGGGCTTGACGAAGCCGTTGTAGATGTTCCACAGCTCCGGCCGCTGGCGCTTGGGATCCCACTGGCCGAAGTCGTCGCGGAACGACAGGATGCGCTCCTTGGCGCGGGCGCGCTCCTCGTCGCGGCGGGCGCCGCCGAAGGCGGCCCTGAAGCCGTGCTCCTCGATCGCGTCGAGCAGCGTCACCGACTGGAGCCGGTTGCGCGAAGAGCGCGGCCCGTTCTCCTCGACCACGCGCCCGTTGTCGATCGACTCCTGCACGGAGGCCACGATCAGCCGCGCGTCGAGCTCGGCCACCATGCGGTCGCGGTACTCGATCACCTCCGGGAAGTTGTGGCCCGTGTCGACGTGCATCACCGGGAACGGCAGCGCCGCCGGCCAGAAGGCCTTGCGCGCGAGATGGAGCAGCACCGCGGAGTCCTTGCCGCCCGAGAAGAGGAGCACGCCGCGCTCCACCTCCGCCGCCACCTCGCGGATCACATGGATCGCCTCGGACTCGAGCGCCCGCAGATGTGGGATCTCGTAGCTCATTTGACCGCCGCGCAGGATACGCGGGCGCACGGAGATGCTCATACGTGCAGCCCGCACTCCGTTTTCGCCTGCCCGGCCCAGCGTCCTTCCCGGCCGTTGCCGGGAAGGGTGCAAGGAGCGCAGCCGATGGAATCGTAGCCGTCGTCGTGCAGGGGGTGGTAGGGGAGGTCGTTCTCGTGCACGTAGCGCCAGATGTCTGCGTCGCTCCAGTCGACGAGCGGGTTGAACTTCCATACCCCGCGCGCGTCGTCTCGTTCCAGCTTGGCCGCGTCGGCCCGCGAGGGCGACTGCTCCCGGCGAATGCCGGTCAGCCACGCCTCGGCGCCGGTGAGCGCATTCTCGAGCGCGGCCACCTTGCGCGTGCTGCAGCAGTTGGCCGCGGTCCAGGGGCCGTTGGGGCTGGTGGCGTCCATCACCTCGATGTGAAGCCCGTAGCGGTCCTCGATTCGACGCCACACCTCGTAGGTCTCGGGGAACAGCGCACCCGTGTCGATCGTGAACACGCGCGCATTCGGTTCGATGCCCATGAGCAGATCGATCAGAACCGACTCCTCCTTCTGGAAGGAGCAGGCCATCACAAGGCTGGGATGGTGGCGGTCGACCGCGAGCGCCAGCACTTCGTCTGCGGAGAGCTCCTCTAGCCGCAAGCGCTCGGCTCGGCCGAGTGCGCGCGGATTGCTCACACGGCGCATTCGCCCTCACCCCGGATGACCTCGAAGGGCTCCTTGCGCTGCCAGTCGATGAAGTGGCTCATGTTGTCGAGGCTGAACTCGACCGGTAGCCCGAGCTCGCGCACCTCGTCCTCGAATCGCGTCTTCCCGACCCGCTCGGCGAAGGCGTTGAACGCCTCGCCCTCCTCGCGCTCGGCCTCGTACATGCGGAGCCAGCGCTCCACCGCCTCGGGCACGCGCTTGGCGGGAAGGCGGACCTTCAGCCGCTCGCCGTACACCACCTCACCGCCCTCGTAGTTGCCGCCGATGTGGGCCACGTAGGCGGGGATCGTGTGCTCCCCGACCTTGATCGATGCGCCGTAGAAGCCGATGTTCGCGATGTGATGCTGGCTGCATCCGTTCGGGCAGCCGGACATCTTGATGTGCACCCCGCGAGTGAGCGGATCGGTGATGTCCATGGCCTCCACCCGATCGCGCACCGCCTGGTTCAGGCCCATCGAGCTGGTGATCCCGAGCTTGCACGAATCGGTGCCGGGGCAGCTGACCACGTCGCCCACCTGCTGGGCGCCGGCCTCGCCGAGCCCCAGGTCGGAGAGCGCGCGGTGGACCTCGTACGCGGTTTCGTCGCGCACCCAGCGCAGCAGGAGGTTCTGGCCGACGGTGGTGCGGGTGTAGCCGGCGGAGTAGCGGCGCGAGATCTCGGCGAGCCCGCGGAGCTGCTCCGGCGTCAGGTCGCCGCGGGGCACCTGCACCTCGACCGTCGAGAACCCGGCCTGGCGCTGTGGGCGGACGTTCGAGGCGCGGAAGCGCTCGAAGGCTCCACCCGCGCCGTTCGGGCTTGCATAGACGGCCGGAACCTCGGGTGCGTTCGCCTCCTCGTCGTCGATGAACAGCCGCGGCTCGGGGTCGAAGTCGCGTTCGGCGACCCAGTCGCCCTCCAGCTCCTCCTCGACCTGGCGGCGCAGCTCGTCGATGCCGAACTTGTCGACGAAGACCTTGATTCGCGCCCGGGCCCGATTCTCGCGGAGCCAGTCCTGGCGGTCGAAGATGCGAAGGACGGCCTCGGTCACCTTGAGGTACTCGCCGTCGTCCGCGCCCACGAAGTCGTAGAGCGTTGGCGATATGCGCGGCATGATCGAGGTGCCGCCGCCCACCCGCAGCTCGAAGCCCTTCACCCCGTCCCGGATGCGTGGGATGAAGCCGATGTCGTGGATCCCGGTGATCGCGCGGTCCTCGTCCGTGGCGGTGAAGGCCGTTTTGACCTTGCGCGGCATCAGCTGGGTCGTGGGGTGGCGCACGAAGTAGCGCACGTACGCGCCGGCGTAGGGGGTGGGGTCGAAGAGCTCGCCCTCGCCAACGCCCGCCCACGGGTCGCCGGTCACGTTGCGCACGGTGTTGCCGCAGCCCTCGCGCGAGCTGAGATCGCTGTCGCCGAGCTCGCGGATCAGGTCGGCGGCGTCGCGCAGCGGCACGTGGTGCATCTGGATGTTCTGGCGCGTCGTGATGTGGCCCTTGCGGAGCGGCACCCACTTCTCGATCACGTCCGCGAAGGCCTCCATCTGCTCCGGCGTGATGCCCCCGAAGGGAAGCTTCACCCGGACCATCTGGACGTCGGCCTGGCGCTGACCGTAGACGCCCTGCCTCAGCCGGAAGCCGATGAACTCCTCTTCGGGCGTCTCGCCGGCGATGAACCTCCCAGCCTCGCCGTCGAAGTCGTCGAACTCCCGCTCGAGGATCGGGATGACGTGGCCGGGTACGTTCTCGATGACCTCCGGGTTGTCGAGCGAGCCCCTCCTGCCCTTGCGTTTGGGCTCTACCGAGACCGGTTCCATGACTGGTCCTCCGCGGGTTTCGAAGGCGGGTAGGGGCCTAAAGTACCAAAATACTGCGGGAATTCGAGTAATAAGGTTGGCCCGCGGCTACTGGTGGCGGTCTACGGCCGCGAGGGCCTCATGCTCCGGGTGCCGCGCAGCACGAGTCGGCGCGGCCGTGGGCGGAGCGGCGCCAGTCCGTCTTTCGCGGCGGCGGCCTGAGCGGGCACGCGCGCCCGTCTACGCGGCGGCCTGCTCCTCGCGGCGATCGCGCTCCGGTCCCGCCCCGTCCTCCTCGGCGGCCTCCTCTGCGGTGTGGCCGGTGAGCTCCAGGAACACGTCGTCCAGCGTCGGCCGGCGGACGTAGATGTCGTCGATCCCGACGCCCGCGCCGTCGAGCCGACGTACGGCCTCGGCGATCGCGCCCCGCGCGCTGCTGATGGGCAGGTGAAGGAGGACGCCGTCGCACTTCGGACGGTCCTCCACCATCGGGGCTAGCGCCGAGATCGCGGGCTCGATATTGCCCGGATTGTCAAGCGTCACCTCCAGCCACTCACCGCCGACGCGGTCCTTCAGCTCATCGGAGGTGCCCTCGGCGATGACGCGGCCGCGGTCGATCACCGCGATCCGGTCGGCGAGCCGATCGGCCTCGTCGAGGTACTGCGTCGTGAGCAGCACGGTGGTGCCCGCGGCCACCCTCGCCTCGATCGTCTCCCACAGCCCGATCCGGCTGCGCGGGTCGAGCCCCGTGGTCGGCTCATCGAGGAAGAGCACGGGCGGCCGCGCCACCAGCGCGGCCGCGAGGTCGAGACGGCGGCGCATGCCGCCGGAGTAGGTCCGCACGGGGCGGCGGGCGGCATCGGTGAGGTCGAAGCGCTCGAGCAGCTCGTCCGCTCGCGCGAGCGACGCCGTGCGACCCATGTGGTAGAGCCGACCAACCATCTCCAGGTTCTCGCGGCCTGTCAGGTTGTCGTCGACGGCCGCGTACTGGCCGGCCAGCCCAATCTTTGCCCGAAGCGCGTTGGCGTCGCGGACGACGTCGAGCCCGGCCACCCGCGCCGTCCCGCCGTCGGGCGCCAGCAGCGTCGTGAGGATCCGCACGGCCGTCGTCTTGCCGGCTCCGTTAGGGCCGAGAAGTCCGAGAACCGTGCCCGGGAGAGCCTCGAGATCGACACCCGCGAGCGCCTGTACGTCCCCGTACGACTTCCGCAGCCCCTCTGCCTGAATTGCCGCGTCCTGCATCCCCCTGGACTGTACGCGTCCTCGCCGCGGGAGGGCTAGCGGCTGCCCCAAGCCTCGGAGTCGCCCCACGGGGTCGACGCCGCCGCGCTCCGGCCTGTCGCCTCGAAAAGTCCGGCGCGTAGCCAGGGATTGACAGGCGGTCCCGCGGAACCCGGCGGCGGCGTCGTGTCGCGCAGGAATTGCTCGATCGCAGCCGCGATCGCCGCCGCCTCCTCGGGTGAGGCGGTCGACTGGCGCAGCTCGATCCGCGGGCGCGCCGGCTGCCGCTTGCCGTTGCGGCTCACAGGCCGAGTAGCGTAACCGCGTGCCAGAGATCCCGGTCTTCCCGCAGCACGCCGTGCTGCAGGCCATCTCCCCGGCCGAGGCGATCGACCGGGTGCGCGACGGCTTCATCGAATACGCCGGCGGGGAGTGGGAGATGCCGCCGAAGACCTATCTCGACGCGCCGCCGAACGGCGACTTTCGAGCTATGCCGGCGCGCGGCGCCGGCCTCGCGATCCTGAAATGGGTCACCTCCTTTCCGCGCAACCCCGAGGCCGGGCTGCCGGTGGTGATGGGGATGATCTGCGTCTCCTCGGCCGGGGATGGGGAGCCGCTCGCGCTGGTCGACGTGCGCTCCGTCACCGCTTTGCGGACCGGCGCGGTGGCGGCGGTGGCGTCACAGGAGCTCGCCCGCGAGGACGCCCGGACGGTCGGGATCGTGGGCTGCGGCCTGCACGGCACCTGGGCCGCCCGCTGCCTGGCGGCGGTCGAATACGGCCCGGGTGTCTGCTTCGACCCGGATCCCGAGGCGGCCGGGCGGCTCGCCGGTGAGCTCGGCTGGGAGGCCGGCGAGCGTGAGGACGCGCTCACGTGCGACGTCGTCACCTGCGTGACGCCCGGCGTCTCGCCCGTGGTGGATGAGAACGATCTGCGCCCCGGCCTGCACCTCAACATGCTCGGCGCGGACGGCCCAGGCAAGGCCGAGGCGACGCCCGCCGCCGTGGCGCGGTGCGAGTTGTTCTGCGACGAGTGGGAACAGGCCAGCCACGGCGGCGAGCTCACCGGCGCCGTCGAGGGCGGCCTGGTCCAACGCGAGCAGGTGCGCGAGCTGGGCGACGTCCTGGCCGGCACGGCGCCCGGCCGCTCGGGCCCGTCGGCGACGACACTGTTCGATTCGACCGGACTGGCGATCCAGGACCTGGCGCTCTGCGTCGCGCTGCTCGAGGCCCACCGGGCCGGGCGCGTGCGCGCCGAGACGGTGAGGCTGTAGGGGCGCGCCGGGCCCGGCCCGGCTGGCCGCTCCCGGCGCGGCGGGCGCTAGGTCCCGGTCCGGCCGGAGCGAATCGTTCACGCGTTCGACCTTTTGCGCGCGTATGCCAGCAGAAGGTCGAACGCGTCGGCGGTAGCGGGGTGAGGTCTCCGTCCGCTCGCCCTGACACCAATCGAGTGACTCCCGCCGTGGTCCCGGAAGCTACGGCAGCGGCCGCACGGAGCGCGACGTGGGCGAGCATTCCGCGTGCGCGTCAGCCGCGACGCCGGTGCAGCCGGTAGTGCAGGTGCGGGAAGGCGCTACCGCCGACGAGACACAAGGCCGCGTCCGGGAGCACAAGTCCCCCGCTCGCCGAGGCGCGAGAGTTCGTGGAGTTAGAGTCAGCGCGTGACGCTGGAGGAGCGCTCGTTCCGCAAGGCCACTCGCCGGCTGATCCCGTTCCTCTTTCTGATCTACGTCGTCGCGTACCTCGACCGCGTGAACGTGAGCTTCGCGCAGCTCCAGCTCGAGGATGACCTCGACTTCAGCGACACCATCTTTGGCCTCGGCGCCGGGATCTTCTCGCTCGGCTACGTGTTGTTCGGGGTGCCGAGCAGCCTGGCGCTGAACCGCTTCGGGGCCCGCCGCTGGCTCGCCTGGATCATGATCACGTGGGGCTTGCTGTCCGCGGCGACGCTGTTCATCGGCGGACCGGTCAGCTTCTACGTCCTGCGCTTCCTGCTAGGCGTGGCCGAGGCCGGCTTCTTCCCGGGGATCATCCTGTACCTGACGTGGTGGTTCCCGGAGCGCGAGCGTACGCGCGTGCTCGCCCTCTTCATGACCGCGATCGCGGCCGCGTACGTCGTCGGCGGACCGATCTCGGGCGGACTTCTCGAGCTCGACGGGCTGGCCGGGCTCGACGGCTGGCAGTGGCTCTTCCTCGTGGAGGGGCTGCCGGCCATCGGGCTGGGTTTCGTCACGTTGCGCTTCCTGGACGACCGTCCGTCGGACGCCGAGTGGCTGTCTGCGGATGAGCGGCGTTACCTGGAGGAGGAGGTGGCCCGCGAGGGCGCGGTGAAAGAGGCAGCCGGCCCGCATCGGCTCGGCGATGCCTTGAGGAACGGCCAGGTGTGGCTGCTCGCGCTCATCTATTTCATCCTGCTGGCGGCCGGCTTTGGGCTCACGTTCTTCGTCCCCGACCTGGTCCAGGACCGCACCGGTTACAGCGACTTCGAGGTGGGCGTCCTGGCGGCGATCCCGTACGGAATCGCGACGGCGGCAATGCTGCTCGTCGCCCGACGAGCCGACCGCGCGCCGAGCCGCCGCCCGTACGTGATCGTGCCCGCCCTCGTGGGCGCGGTGGGCACCGGCCTCACCGCGCACGCCCAATCGCCCGTGCTGCTCACAGTCGCAATCACGCTCGCCGCCGTGGGAATCCTCTCGGCGATCCCCGTCTTCTGGGCGCTGCCGACGGCGTTTCTAAGCGGCATGGCCGCAGCCGCGGGGATAGCTCTGATCGCGGCGGTGGGCAACCTGGGCGGCTTCGCAGGCCCTGCGTTCACGGGCGTGATGGAGGATTCGACGGGTGGGTTCGAGGTGCCGCTTACGGCGCTGGCGGCGCTGCTCCTGCTCGGCGCGCTGCTGGTTCTCCTCGCCCGTGAGGAGGGCGCCTCGGTCACCGGACCGGAGTTCTCACTGGCGACGGACTAAGCGCCGGAGGCCGAACCGCTCCGACCTGAACCAACCGGTGTTGGAGTAACGATCCGTCCGGCACGGCCACTCTGGTGCGCCTGGCAGGGCGGCGTCGGACCGGAGGTGTAAGCGGCGTTGCGAGGCGTGTGGCAAAAGACCGGCCAACTTCGATGGGGCGTAGTATCGCCGCGCTCTGACATGGACACGGCGGGCGTTACCATGCCGCAAATGGGTGATCGCACGCCCATATGGCGCCCACACATGCGGAAAGAGGGTACGTAACGGACTCGCACGGCCCGCCGGCGTCGATCACGAGCGAGGAATCGCGTGTACCGAGCCAAGACGTCGGTCGATCATCGTCGGGCTCTGTCATCGTGCTGCTTGCTTCGTTGCACCGTCGGCGTGCACACGCGCAGTCGGTAACTGCCAGCTGTGACACTGCGCCGAGCATCAGCGACACGTGCGACCGTTGGTACACGGGGCCGTGCAGTGACCCTGTCAGTGGTCCTGGCGCAGACCTGCCAGCTCGAGCGTGTCAGCGGTTGTCAGAACGGAAGCCTTTACGGCGGAGAGGCAGCCAGGAGCGGTCATGCACGGTCATGTGGGGGGACACGACCGTCACCAAGACCGTCTGGATCGGAATCGATCGGACCCCGCCGGAAGTCGTTGGTGTCCAGCCCCAGCGACCTCCCGACTACAACGAATGGTTCAACCATCCGGTTGGGCTGACGTTCCACGGAACCGATCGGACATCTGGCGTCGCGTCGTGCAGTTCGACCATCTTCGGCGGACCCGACGGTCAAGGGGTCCCTGTCGCCGGAAGTTGCGTCGATGTCGCGGGAAACGTCGGGTCCGCCTCCCTCCCGATCAACTACGACGCCACCCCGCCCACGGCCCCCGTCGTCGACTCCCTCCCGGGCGACCATCGTGTCGCTCTCGAGTGGTCGACCTCGCTGGACTCGCAGGCTGAGGTCGCTCGACTCGACGGCGACGCCCCTCCGGTCGTGGTCTATAGCGGCCCCGGTGGGACGTTTACGGACCGCTCGCTCAAGAATGGCCGGCGCTACCGGTACGCCATCTCGTTGATCGATCAGGCCGGTAACCGGGCCGTGGGTACCACGAGCGCCGTGCCCACCGCCTCGAGGCTGCTCGAGCCCGCGAAGGGTGAGCGCATCCGGCTTGTGCAGCTCCCGTTGCTCATCTGGAAAGGCGTTCGCAAGGCGGACTACTACAACGTCCAGATCTTCCGTGGCGGCAGAAAGGTGTTGAGCTCGTGGCCGCGGCAGCAGCGGTTCCAGGTCGAACGGCGCTGGCGATTCGGCGGCAAGCGATACCGGCTCCTCCCCGCCAAGTACTGCTGGTACGTCTGGCCGGGCTACGGCAAACGCGCCAAGCGCGACTACGGCAAGCGGCTCGGCCGGAGCTGCTTCCGCATCGTTCGCTGACCGCGGGCGTAAAGCGCGGGGTGGAGTCGCGCGTCGTGCACGGCGGCGCCGAAGATCCGCTCACAGCGCCCCCGCCGCCCTGGCGGTATAGACGGTCGGGAAGATCGGGCGGAACCCGAGCATCGTCCGTGCGGCGGTCATGTCGACGATTCCCTGCCCGTCTCGTCCATCTATACCTGACGAATCACGGACGGTCACTTCATGGACTAGTCGAGGAGGAGGTCGCCGACTCGACGAGCGTGCGACGGCCGGCCTCACCGCTGGGGAGAGACGTCACCTCGAGAGTGCGCTCACGAAGATCGTCCGCAACTTAGAGCGCATCGCCCCAGCAGCGGATGAAGCCGATGAGGTGCACACTCGGGGCCATCCGGGGGGTTCACCAACCCTGCTGCAACGCAATGATCAGCAAGCCGAGAGCGATCGCCCCTGCGATCAGAACTACCACGATGTTCGTGACGATCGCGGCCGGCAGCCACCGCGGCGGCGTCCCCGCCTGCTTTCCCTCCGAATGCCACCCCAGCGACGAGGCGAGTGTGTTGGTGATGTATTGGTTCATGCTCACCTCCTCGCGTTCGGCCGCCTGCGCAAGGTCCGCATGCAGGGACTGCGGCATTCGGAGCATGAGCCGCCCGCTGTGCCCGGCCCGCGCCTTCGCGCCAGAGGCCGGCGCCGTCTCATCCGTCCCCGTCTCCCGCCCCCGCGTCGGCCGAAGGTCGGCGTTCGGGCGGGGAGCGGGCTCTGGAGTTGATCCGGAAGCCAGCGCCGGAGGCGAGCTCCCTCGCTGAAAAGCGCGGTCCTCAAGCTCGACCCGGAGCTTGGAGAGGGCGGTGGTCGTTCGCCGGCCGAGTGCGCTCTGCGACATCTTGAGCTCCTCAGCAGCCTCCCTGCAGCTGCGCTCGCGAACAAAACGCAGATAGATGATCGCTCGCTCGGTCTCGTCGAGCGTCCGGAATGCGTCGGCGAGGAGCATGCGGGACTCGCTCGCGTCGAACTCGCTGGCGGCGGCATCTGAGGCACGGTCACCGACCGGACCATTCGTTCTGTTCTCGAGCTGCGCGAGTTCATTCGGGGTAACGCCTAGGACTTCGCCGAGCTCACTCTGACTCGGTGCCCTGCCGAGCCGCGCGGTCAGTTCGTGCCGCGCCTCCGACAGCCGACCGCTCACTTCGTGGAGGCGGCGCGGCAGGCGCACGGTGCTCGTGCGATCGCGGAGATATCGCTTGATCTCGCCGGCGATCGTCGGCACGGCAAAGGCGGCGAACTCATCACCACGCGTCCGGTCGAAGCGTTCGATTGCGTTTAGAAGGCCGATCGAACCGGCCTGGACCAGGTCGTCGTGGTCGACGCCGCGGCTGTCGTGCCGCTGCGCCAGCATCTCGACGAGAGGCAGGTAGAGCTGCACCAAGCGTTCTCGCGCGCGGGGGTCGCCCTGATCGCGATATGCGGCGAGAAGCCGGGCGGTCGCCGACTCCCGATCGTTGCTTGCTTGCGATGCCATTCGCCTCAATCCCCAGCGAATCCATAAGGATTGGTAACACGAGCTTAACTCCATATTGCGGCTTGTGGACTAAGTGCTCCGCGCCGCAAGTACCGCCACGTTTGGCGGCTGCAAATCTGCGCCAAACGTGACGGAACTTACGACGGGAAGCGCTACGCGCCGACGCGTTGGGTGAACAGCGCCGCGAAGCGGTCTCGTATGGCATGCGCCCGCGGATCCGCCGGCAGCGCCGGCGGTGGGGGCCCGCCATAGTCAGCCGCCGCCATGTCGAGATCGTGAAGGTCGACGATGTCGGCGCCAAGCTTGCTCGCAACCTCGCGCACCGCGTCCTGCTGGCGCCGGTTCCAGCGACGGTACACGCCGAGCGCCTCGATCCTCGCCAGCTCGGCCCGCATCTCGCCGCGATCGATCTCGATTCTGCCCCAGAGGGTCACGATCCCTGAGACGCCGCGATAGTCGACCTGTGAGAAGTCGCCCGTCGGCGTCCTGTATGCGCGGATGCCACAGCGGCAGTCGGGGTGTGGGGCCGCGTGCGGCTCCCTGAGCAGGTCTTCGGGGCTGCGCCAGCGACGGCACTCGGCGCGCACGACGGGCTCAGTCCATGGCACCGGGAGGTACGGCGAGCTCAGCTCCCGGGCCGCGGGACCGGTCCGGAAGATTCGCCAGTTGCGGAATCCGACGATCGGTCCGATCGGGCCAGGGAGCCGGCTCTCCCCGGCACCTGCCGCCTGCTCGACGGTGATCGTGATGGGAGACGTGGTCACCGAGGTAGTGGAGTCAAGTCCCAGGACGTGGTGTAGGAGTTGGGCGCCTTTGTACGGTATTCCCCGCCGGTGGAGAAGTATGCCCCCCCGGGCGGCGCGCGGCGGGCGTGATATCGCCGCATAATACGGGCCTCCACCCCGGAGCGACCGCCCATACGTACGCGTCGAGCTTCTTGGCTCTGCGCCTGCGTTCGCGCTCCTGTCGCGCTTACGGAGTCCACTGATATCACGTTGCGAGCGACGGTACCAGAGCCTTGATTTGACGTCCCGCCCCGGCCGGGAGGGGGACTCGCGGGTACTTGGTAGGTGAGCACTTGGACCGTGAAGCTGACCTCTCCTCTCTGGCCCTCTAGTCGAGCTTCAGCGCCGTCGGCGTTGCTGGCCGCGGCGGTGGTGGCGGTGGCGCTGCTGCTCGGCCTTCCTGCGACCAGCTTTGCGGCTGGAGGAGACCACAGCGCGGCAGGCTCGCGGATCAAGCAGGGCGGGTTCTCCGAGACAGCCCTTATGTCCGCCGGCCAGCTCGCCCGCGGCTCGGGTTATGGCGACCAGAACCGCTCAAAAGCGGTGCGCCAGCTGCAGCTGCGCCTCCGCAGGCTCGGCCACAGGCCCGGTCCCATCGATGGGCTGTTCGGTCCGCTGACAGAGGCTTCAGTCGAGCGCTTTCAGCGAGCGCATGGCCTGCGGGTGGACGGAGTGGTCGGCGCCAGGACCCGGGCGCGGCTGTTGGCCCGCTTGGGAAGACGGCCGGCTGCGCGGCACGGCCCAGCGAGGCCCAAGCCGAGCGCGCCGGAACGCGCCGCCCCGAACCGTCCCGCACCCGCACACCCCGGGCCGCCGCAGCATCCCGCTCCCGAACCCGCCCCGCGCCCGGCCGTCCGGGGGCCAGAGGGGTCGGATGGCCTGGACCCATGGCTCGCGGCCCTATTCGGGGCGTTGGCCCTGGGGGTTCTGCTCGCCGGACTCTCGAGGCTCGGCCGTCCGCGCCGAGGCGAGCCCGCTGCGGAACGCCGGGGCTCGGCACCCCGGTCCCTCCACAGACGACTCAACCTCGGGATGGCGTTCGCCGTGCTGCTCGCTGTGTTCGCGACGGGTGCGGCGATCGGCGCGCTATTCGCCACTCACGCCGCTCCCGGCGAGCGCGACGGCGCGGAGGTGGCCAGCGGCGCGCTGCTCTCGACCCAGGCGGCGTCCCCCGTCCAGGACGCGAGACCTGCCGAGCGGCCGCCACCCCCCGTCGCCCCGGCCGAGCAGCCCAGCGGCAGCTATACGGCGGGACCCGACGACTCACTCTCGTCGAGCCCCAAAGAGCAGCCCGAGGTGGACGGCTCCGAGGCGGCGGGCGTGCGGCGCGTGCAGCACCTGGTCGACCTCAATCTCGAGGATCGCTTCGTATCGGGCGATCCGGATCTGCGCACGGCCGGCGAGAAGCAGGGGCTCCCATGAGCACGCAGGTCCGCCAGGAAATCGAGCCGCCGGCGGACGGGTCCGACGCGGTCGTCGCACTCATGGGAGTTGGTCAAGCGCTTGCGAGCCTTCGCCGCACGATCTCGATTCCGGCGCTCTTCCGCCATGCAGCCTGCGCGCTGTGCGAACAGGTCGGCTTCGGGCGTGCCGCTGTCTTCACCCTTCGCGATCACGCGCTCGTTCCGGAGAACGTCTATGCGCGGGGCGCGCCCGAGAAGGGCGATCAGCTTCTGGTGCCCCTGCGCCGGGAGTCGTTCGAACTGGGGCCATGGCTGCACGAGTCGGAGGTGCTCCGCCGCCGGATAGCCCTGCTCGTGAAGGACGGACCGGGCGACGCTCACGCACTTGCCACTCTGCCCGATTCGCGCTCCTATGTGGTAGCGCCAGTTATCTGCCAGGAGCAGGCCATTGCCCTGTTCCACGCCGACCATGGCCCTCTTGGACGGGCTGTGACGGAGTTCGACCGCGCGGCGCTATGGGCCTTCGCCGAGGGGTTCGGCTATGCGCTCGAGCGGGGCTTGATCGCCGAGCGCCTGCGGACACACTCGGAGCGCGTCCTCGCGCTCGCGCGCGCGACTGAGGCGAGCGTCGAGGAACTCACCAGTCCGGCCCTGGAGCTGCCCTATGGCGTGCGACAGATCTCCTCGGCCAGAACCATGGCCGTGCCGGACCGCGACATCCTCGAGGGGCTCACCCCCCGCGAGCGGGAGGTGCTCGCCATGCTCGCCGACGGTGAGACGAACGCCCGTATCGCACAGCGACTGGTGGTGACCGAGGACACGGTCAAGACCCATGTCAAGCACATTTTGCGGAAGCTCGGCGCGCGGAATCGCTCACAGGCGGTGTCGCGCTACTTCCGCATACACGCCTCGGCGGGCGGGCCCCAACTCGCAGCAGCAGCGAGCGGGTTCGGATAGTAGGCCGGCAAAAGATGCCCCCTTTGGGGCACAAGGATCACCCCTTACTCCGAGGCGAGCCGAACGAAACCACGGCTACGCTCGACAAGGTCCGGCACGGGGCGCCTGTCGACCAGGAGACCGGTCGGTGAAACCAAGCACCATCACGTCCCGAAGTCAGGCGCTCATCTCCGGTGCGACGGGCGCCGCCCCAGCGCGACCGCTGTTCTCGATCGTCGTTCCGACCAAGGACGAGTGCGACAACGTCGGCGGTCTGCTCGAACGGCTCGAAGCGGTGCTGCCCACCGTCGCGATGGAGATCATCTTCGTCGACGCGAGCACCGACGCCACCCCGGACCTCATCGAGGAGCTGGCCCCTCGCTGCGCGCACGATGTGGTGCTCCTGCGGCAGACCCCCGATCGCCGCCGAGGCGGCCTCGGAGGCGCCGTGGTGCAGGGGCTGCGGGCCGCGCGAGGTCCGTGGGTCTGCGTCATGGACGCCGACATGCAGCACCCGCCTGAGATGATCGCGGCACTGCTCGAGGAGGCGGAGTCCCGCGAACTCGACCTGGTCGTTGCAAGCCGCTACTGCGACGGCGGGAGCGCGGGCGGCCTCGGATGGGCGCGCGCGATGGCCTCCCGCTCCACGATCGGCGTCGCGCGGCTGCTGTTCCCGCGCCGGCTTCGGAATGTCACGGATCCGATGAGCGGGTTCTTCCTGGTGCGCCGCGACGCGATCAAGCTGGACACGCTTCGCCCGCGCGGATTCAAAGTCCTGCTGGAGCTGTTGATCCGCCATCCGGCGCTGCGGTGCGCCGAGGTGTCGTTCACCTTCGGCGAACGACGCGCCGGTCGCAGCAAGGCCACGATCCGCGAGGGTCTCCGCTACCTCTCCCTGCTCGCCCGACTGCGGTTTGCTCGTTTCGGGGCGGTCGGCGCGTCAGGTCTCGTGGTCAACACGGTGCTCCTGGCGGCATTGACCGACCTCGTCGGGCTCTTCTACGTCGTCTCTGCGGTCATCGCGACCCAGGGCTCGACGCTGTGGAACTTTTGCCTCACGGAGTTGTGGGTCTTCTCCGATCGTGACCACAAGCGAGACATGCGGACTCGAATGGCGCTGTTCTTCCTCATGAACAACGCGGCCCTGGCCGTCCGGGGGCCGTTGCTCGTGCTGCTCACGTCCGGTCTCGGCATTCACTACGTCGTCTCGAACGTCATCTCCCTGCTGGTCCTTACACTGGCGCGCTTCGCGCTTGCCGACACCTGGATCTGGGCCAAGGCCGCGCCAGGCGAGGTCGATTCCCGCTCCTGTGCCTACGACATCCATGGGATCGTCACCTTGGTGTCCGACGCTCGCCTGCCCGAGCTGGAGCGCTTCCGGGTCGGCGAGCTGATCGGCGAGCCGGACATCCGAGTGCGCGTGGGCAGGGTCAGCTCGAACGGCGCCTCCGCGATCCGCTACCAGGAAGGCCCGGGCCGACTGGGGTTCGCGGTGACGATCGATCTCGAGGAGGGAATCGAGGCGACGGCATCGCCGCTCCTGAGGCGTTCCCCTCACGTGCTCTACACGAACGTCGTGGAACCGATCCTGCGCTGGACGTTCGCCGCGCGCGGCTATGCGCTCGTGCACGCCGCGTGCCTGGCGGCAGGGGACGACGCCTTCCTGGTCACTGCCAGGACCGATACGGGCAAGACGACAACCAGCCTGCACCTGCTCGACCAGCACCCGTTCGTCTTCCTCTCGGACGATCTCACGCTGTTGAGCCCCGACGGGCGGGTGCTCACCTATCCGAAGCCGCTGACGATCAGTCGGCACACCCTGAGGGCGGTCAAGACTCCGCTGCTCTCGCGGCGGGAGCGCTTCTGGTTGGTCGTCCAGAGCCGCTTGCACTCGCGTTCGGGGCGACGCCTCGCCCTGATCCTCGCTCGCACGCACCTTCCGGCGGCGACGATCAACGCGATCGTTCAGATGATCGTGCCGCCGCCGAAATACCACGTGGAGCGTCTGGTACCGGGCGTCGAGGTCGTACCCGAAGCTCGGCTGGCCGGGCTGGTAGTCATCCAACGGGGAGGCGAGGGATCCGCCCACCTGAACGAGCACGAGGCGCTCGAGAGCCTGATGCGCAACTGCGAGGATGCCTACGGCTTCCCGCCCTATCCCGCGATCGAGGCATCTCTGCGAAGCCAGAACGGTCGGGACCTGGGGCAGGTTGAGCGGACGATCGTCGCAAGCGCGCTCGCCGGCCTCCCAGCCACCGTGATGCGAAGCGAGACCATGGACTGGTGGCGCCGGGTTCCCGCGGTCGTGAGCGGCTGGACTCCCTCGGCGGACGCCCGTGAAGCGACCTCGCAGGCTCCGCGCGTCCTAACGGGAGGAATCGGCGGAGCCCCCGGTGGGTCGGCCACTGACGCTTAGCCACGCCGCGCCGACGGCAGAGCTTCGCCCGGCGGAGCAGCAGACCCGGCTCGAGCGGTTCGTGCCCGCGACTCGGCTCGGTCGAGCTCCGGTCGGCGTGTACGTCGGGCCGATCCTCGGCGCGGCCGCCCTGCTGAGGGTCTGGCACCTGGGCAGCACGGGGTTCAACAGCGACGAGGCGGTCTACGCAGGCCAGGCGGCCGCGATTGCGGACCATCCGGAGCTCGAGGACTTCTTCCCGGTCTTCCGCGCGCACCCGCTGCTCGTCCAGACCCTGCTGTCGCTCGGATTTCGGCTGCGCCTCGGCGACGGCTTCGCGCGGCTCACCGTCGCGGTCATGGGCGTGGCCACCGTCTACCTGGTCTATGAGCTCGGACGGCTCCTCTATGGGCGCAGGGCCGGTCTGTTCGCCGCCCTGCTCATGGCCCTGATGCCCTACCACGTGGTGGTCACGCGCCAGGTCCTGCTGGATGGACCGATGACCTTCTTCGCCACGCTCACCGTGCTTCTGCTGACCCGCTTCGTGCTAAGCGGCCGATCGGTGTGGCTGTACGCCACCGGTGGGGCGATGGGTCTCGCGATCCTCTCGAAGGAGACGAGCATCGTCTTGCTCGGGGCGGTCTACGCCTTCGTGGCGTTGACCCCCGCGCTGCGCGTGCGGCTACGCGATCTGGCCATCTCCTCGTGCGTCATGGCCCTCGTGGTTGCCCCCTTCCCGCTCAGCCTGATGCTCGCCGGGCGGATGGGGACGGGGGAGAGCTATCTCACCTGGCAGCTCTTTCGGCGGCCTAACCACGACTTGCTCTTCTATCCGGCCACGGTGCCCGAGGCCGTTGGCCCGCTCGTCGTGCTCGCGGCCGTGGCCGGCCTGTGGCTACTGCGGCGCCAGTCCTCCTGGCGCGAGACGCTCCTCGTGTCCTGGATCGTGGTGCCGGTCGTCTTCTTCTGGCTATGGCCCGTCAAGGGCTTCCAGTATCTGCTCCCGATCGCCCCCCCGCTCGCGCTGCTTGCCGGCCGCTCGCTCAGCCGGCTGCGGTCGCCGGCCGGCGTGGGCCTTCAGGCGCTGGCGGGCGCGATCGTGGCGCTCAGCCTGCTCGTCCCCGCCTGGGAGCGCGTGGAAGGCGCGCAGCCCGACAGCTTCCTCGCCGGGTCGGGAGGCCTTCCGGGCGGGCGCGAGGCCGGCCATTGGATCGACGAGCGCGTCCCGAAGGGCGCGACGTTCATGACCATCGGTCCGTCGATGGCGAACCTCGTGCAGTACTACGGCCACCGCAAGGCTTACGGGCTGTCGGTCAGTCCCAACCCGCTCAACCGGAATCCCTCGTACGAGCCGCTGATCAATCCCGACCGCGCGATTCGCGAGAACGAGGTGCAGTACCTGGTCTGGGACACCTTCTCGGCCAGGCGGTCGCCGGGCTTCTCCGACGCCCTTCTCGGCTACGCCGACCGCTACGACGGACGGATCGTGCACACCGAGGTCCTGCCGGCCAGGACGGCGCTGGGGGAGAGCGCGGATAGGTCGGCCATCGTGGTCTTCGAGGTGCGGCCGTGAGACGGGCCGCGGCGCTGGCGTGGATCGTGGCCCTCGCGTGGACGCCGGCTGCCGCCGCGGACGGTCGTCCCACAACGCCGATCGAGCACTTCGTCGTCCTGATGCAGGAGAACCACTCGTTCGACAACTACTTCGGCACGTACCCGGGGGCCGACGGGATCCCGAAAGGGACGTGCATGCCCATCGGGACGCGCACCAGACCGTGCATCCGACCGTTTCACCTCGGCGGCCACCCGGCCCCCGACCTCGGTCACGACCGCCGTATACACCGGCTCCAGTACGCCCATGGACGGATGGACGGCTTCGTACGGGCGGCGTCGATCGACCGCCAGACCGTGGAGCGCTCCGTCATGGGCTACTACGACGAGCGGGATCTGCCGTTGTACTGGAACCTCGCCGACGAGTACGTCCTCTTCGATCGCTTCTTCGCCGCGACGGCTGCCGGCAGCGTGGCCAGCCACATGTTCTGGGTGACCGGGACACCGGGCGCCCCGAACGGACGCCTCGGCAACCAACCCACCATCTTCGATCGCCTGGACGAGCGCGGAGTCTCCTGGAAGTTCTACGTGGAGGACTACGACCCGACCCAGGCCGACCAGGCGGTACGGGTCCCGCTAATGGCCTCCCCGCGATACGCCCGGGATCCGAAGCGCGTCGACCGCATAGTGGACCTCGAGGAGTACTACGACGACCTGCGCAGCGGCAACCTGCCGCAGGTTGCCTACATCGCCCCGACACGTTCGAGCGAGCAGCCTCCGGGCCGGATCGAGCAGGGGGAGGCCCTCGTCCGGAGGCTGATCACCGCGTTGTCGATGAGCGGCGCGTGGCGAAGCTCGGCCTTCATGTGGACCTACGACGAACCGGGCGGCTGGTTCGACCACGTGCGGCCTCCGAGAGGGTATCTCGGGTTCCGCGTCCCGGCGCTGCTGGTCAGCCCGTACGCACGCCGTGGCTACGTCGACGGCACCCGCCTCGATACGACCTCGATCCTCCGGTTCATCGAGGACAACTGGCGCCTGAGGCCGCTCGGGCCGCGAGATGCACGGGCGGGCAGCTTCGCCGGTGCCTTCGACTTCTCGAGACCGCCGCGCGAGCCGAGCATCGTCGCCGCGGAGCGCGGCGCCAGGGATTCACCCCCCGTGCGCCGCTGGGTGATTTATCTGGGTTACGGAGCCGCGCTGATCCTGGCTTCGGTACTCATCGGCTGGGGCGCCCTGCGCCGTCCCGCTCCCGCCGCCCTTGCGCTGGTCGTCCTGTTCACCCTGAGCGCGGATCCGGCGAAGGCACAGACGTCCGAGCGTGAGCGCGTGCCGAACATCATCCAGACCGTTCCCACCGTGTCCGGCATGCGCTTCGCGGTCGATGGTCACCGGTTTGAGGCGGATCGCGACGGGCGCGTACACCTTCCGCCCGGTGCGCGCGGTTCGCTGCGAGCTCTGGACACGGAGATCGCTCCCGGCGTGCGCGCCAGGTTCGACCGCTGGTATCAGGGCCGCCGGATCGCCGCGATCAACCTCTACCACCGGGTCAGGGCACGCTTCGTCGACCAGAGCGGCAACGCCATCGACCCGAGAGATGTCGCGTCGGTGACGCTACGGGGCAGCGATGGCGGCCGGCACGTTCTCACCCGCGAGCGGGCCTTGTGGCTGCAGGGCAACCGGGTGCTTCCCGAGAGCGAGGGGAAGCGATCGACTTCGCTCCGTTACGCGGCCGAGAAGGTGCTCGTCGCGGGGTCCAACGTGGTGCATCGCGGCCAACAGCGCTTCAGCCCGGCGGCGAACCCGACGATTCAGCTGCGGCTGTTGTTTTTTGCGGTCCGTGTGACGGTGCGGGACGCCTTGCTCGGCTTCCCCATCGGCTCTCGCATCCGCCTGCAGTACCCGAACGGCCGCGAGCTGCGCGAGGCGCTTGGGCCGAGTGCCGAGCTGACTTTGAAATCACTGCCCCGAGGGGACTACCGGGTGAGCGTCGATGCGCTCGGCATCTCCTCGTCGAGACCGGTCGCCCTCTCTCGCGACCAGGAGGTGGACTTGCGGGTGATCAGCTGGCTGGACTTCGCGGTGGTCCTGCTCGGGCTTGCGTCGATCGCCCTTGCACTGCTCTTCGTCCGGCGGCCCGCCGCGGTCCGCCGGCGTGGGGCTCGTTACCTCGCGGCTCTTCTACTCCTGGTCGCGATCGCCGTGTCGGGCGAACAGCCCGCCAGGGCGGAGCGCCCCCCCGATCCCCTGTTCGCCTACTACTACATCTGGTTCAACTCCGGGTCTTGGGACCGAGCGAAAACCGACTACCCGGTGCTCGGTCGGTATTCGAGCGACGACCGCGACGTAATGCGCAAGCACGTGGAGTGGGCGAAGCGGGCCGGGCTCGACGGGTTCGTCGTGAGCTGGAAGAGCACGCCGGTTCTGAATCGGCGCCTGAAGCGGCTCGCCGAGGTCGCGGGTGCAGAGCGGTTCAAGCTGCTCCTGATCTACCAGGGACTCGACTTCGAGCGTGAACCGCTTCCGGCCAGGCGGGTGGCCCGCGACCTCGAGGTGTTCCGAAGCCGCTACGCGGATGCGCCGGCGTTCGACTTCTTTGCCAAGCCGCTGGTCATCTGGTCGGGCACGCCGAAGTTCTCGCGGGCCGAGCTGGCGAGCGTGACACAGCGCGCGCGGCGGTCCCTGCTCGTTCTGGCCTCGGAGCGCAACGTGCACGGCTACCGGCGGGTGGCCGACGTGGTGGACGGCAACGCGTACTACTGGGGCTCCGTCGATCCGTCGACATATCCGGGCTACGCGGAGAAGCTGGCGCAAATGGGCCGCGCGGTCCATACGAACGGCGGCCTCTGGATTGCGCCCGCAGCTCCCGGCTTCGACGCGAGACTCGTCGGCGGCAGCAGCGTCGTGGAGCGTCGGAACGGGGCAACCCTTCGTTCCCAGCTCGACGCGGCAACCGGGTCGGAACCAGACGCCGTCGGGCTGATCAGCTGGAACGAGTTCAGCGAAAACACCCATGTCGAGCCGAGCGAGAAGTACGGCTCCCGCTATCTCGACGTGGTCGCCGACGTCCGCGGCGCGCGGCTTCCGGAGCTCCGCGACTTCGACTCGAGCGAGCCGGCCGCCACTGGAGTGAACTACGGCCTGCCGCTTCTCGGCGGCATCGGGCTGTTTATCGTGGGGACCCTCCTCATGCTCCTGCGGCGTACCGGGCGGCGTCCTCCGCCGTCGGGCCTCACTCGTCGAGGGTATGGAGGTCCCCAATAGGCGGCTTGTCTCCCCCAAGCGCGCGGGCTACGGTCCAGTCTTGGAGAACTGCGTGACTCGCGTCGCCATGCGCCGGCTGGTCGTGATCTCGCTCGTCGCGCTGGCTGTGGCGATGGTGTGGTCGCCGGCCGCCGTTGCGCAGGACCCCGTCATCGCTGCCTCCGGGGACATCGCCTGCGATCCTGCCGATCCCAACTTCAACGGCGGCGCAGGGACCGAAGGGCACTGCCGCCAGCGCGCGACCTCCGACCTGCTCGTAGGGGCTCCGCTGGCGGCGGTGCTTCCGCTCGGCGACATCCAGTACAACAGCGCCTCCCTAAGCAACATCGGCGCCGTCTACGACCCGACGTGGGGGCGGGTCAAGTCGATCAGCCGTCCCATCCTCGGGAATCACGAGGGAAGCGGCATGGGCTACTTCGACTACTTCAACGGGGCGGGCGCGGCGGACGGCCCGGCGGGTCCCAGGGGCAAGGGCTATTACAGCTTCGACGTCGGCAGCTGGCATTTGGTGGCGCTGAACTCGAACTGCGCCCTCCTGGCGTGCTCGGCGGGCTCGGAGCAGGAGCGGTGGCTGCGTGCCGATCTCGCCGCTCATCCCGCCACCTGCACGCTCGCCTACTGGCACCACGCGCGCTACAGCTCGGGGCACGACGGCAGCAACACCTTCATGCAGCCGCTTTGGGAGGCGCTCGCCGATGCCGACGCCGAGATCGTCCTGGCGAGCCACAGTCACGACTACGAGCGTTTCGCGCCGCTGGACCGCAACGGGAGCTTGGACCAGGCACGTGGCATCCGCCAGTTCGTGGTGGGCACCGGTGGCGCCTTCTTCACCGGAGGGCTCGACTCCCTGGAGGCCCATAGCGAGGTCGCTCAAAACGACACCTTCGGCGTCCTGTTCCTCACGCTCCACGCGTCGAGCTACGACTGGAGGTTCGTCCCCGAGGCGGGCAAGACGTTCACCGATTCCGGCTCCACTTCGTGTCATGGCCCACCCCCGCCGCCCCCACCGCCGCCACCCCCGCCGGCCCCTCCGCCTGGCCCCGATGTGACCGCCCCCGTCATCTCGGGACTCAGGGCTTCGCCCCGCCGCTTCAGCGTCCAGCCTGGGCCCGCCGCGGCGGTGAAGCGAGGCACCACCTTCCATTACGGGCTCTCCGAAGCGGCCACGGTCCGCGTCGCACTCAGTCGACGGTCCGCGGGCCGGCGGGTCGGGGGAAGGTGTCGAAGACGGAGTCGCGCCAACCGCGGGCGGCCCCGCTGCATCCTCTATCGCAAGGTTGGGAGCTTCACCCAGCCGGGCGCAGCCGGGAGCAACACGAGGCGGTTCGGCGGCACGATAGGTCGGAGGAAGCTGAACCCCGGCACGTTCCGAGCGAGTTTCGTGGCCACCGACGTCGTCGGCAACCGCTCGAGGCGCAAGAGCGTCAGCTTCATCATCGTTCGGGCCAGACCTCGTCTTGGACGGCGTTGACATCCCACAATGCGGGGGCTACGGTCGCAATTCGGTGTGATCGGCAGACCGAGGAGGGTGACAGCCTTGGAGCCGCAGGCTCCACTCCGCAGGATGAGACGGCCGGTGGGATGCGTCGCGGCATCCATTGCCGTGGGGGCTCTCGTCCTTGGGGCTGCCGCCGTCGCGGCCGCGCAGCAGACCCCCGATCCCGCGCCCAGCGCCCCGAAGGTCGCTCCGGACCCGGTTCCGAGTGGACCGCCCACGCCCCCCGCGATCAGCCCGCCGCAGGCGCCCACGCCCCCCGTGATCAGCCCGCCGCAGCCGCCCACGCCCCCGGCCACCGGCGGGCAGCCCATCCCTCCGCCGAGCGAGCCGCCCGCCACGTCGGCGCCGGCTCCGTCTGCGGCGCCCCAGCCGGCCGCCCCAGCCGAGCCGGCGCCTCAGCCCGCCGCGCCCTCCGCCCCGGTCGAACCGGCGCCTCAGCCGGCCGCCCCATCCGCCCCGGCGCCCCTCCCCGCTGCGGGATCGAGGGCGGAGCAGGGAAGCGCGGCCCGTGCGCGCCGTCGGGCGGCCCAGCGTCGACGCGAACGCCGTGAGCGGGCCGCCGCCGATAGACGAAAGGCCGCCGCCGCGAGGGAGGACGCAGCTACGAAGGAGGCGGCCGCTCCACCGAGCTCCCTCGTCCACATCGGATCCCTCCTGCCGAGCGCGAAGTCGGGTGAAGGCTCACACTCGGGGCCCCTCCTGCTCGCCGCGGTCGCGCTGCTCGCCCTCGTGCTGGCGAGCGGCTCGCTGCTCCCGGTGGCGACGCGGATGATGAAGGGCCCGGTGCGGTGACTCACCGCGCGCGCCGCTGAGGCGTCAGGGCGCGATGCCGCTCACCTGCGCCGCAGGCGGACCCGTTCGCAACCACGCACGCGATCGCTGCGGTCGGCGCGGACCGTATCGCGCCCACGACCGCAGTTGAGCCGGTCGAGGCGGCCGTTCACACCGTTCATGCGATCGTCGCCCGAGCCTCCCCGTAGCTTGTTTTGGCCGCGTCCACCGTTCAGCCTGTCGGCGCCGGGACCGCCGTAGAGGCGATCTTTGCCAGGCCCGCCGACCAGCAAGTCGCTCCCGGCGTTGCCGGAGAGCCGATCGTTGCCCGTGATCCCTTTGCCGCTGTCGTCCCCAAGGAGGCGGTCGTCACCCTGCGAGCCGGACAAGTTGTCGGATCCCACGCCGCCGAAGAGGCAATCATCGCCGGGGAGGCCCTTCAGGATGTCGTTGCCCTGCAGACCGAAGATGTTGTCGCCGAGGTCGGTTCCATCCAAGCGGTCGTTCTGCACCGTGCCCAGCTTGTCGGTCGCGCAGGCGCCCGGGCTCAGTAGGCGGACCTCGGCAGGGCCGAGAAGAGCCTCGGCCGCGGGAGACGGACCTGACGTGGGCTCAGGTTGTGGATCAGGCGGTGCGACGCCGCGGTCCACGTTCTCACAATCGTCCGCAATGGAGTCAGATGTGTCGCCGTTCACGGTGTCGCTGCCGTCCCCACAGCTCACGACGTCTCCCCTGTCTCCGCGGGCGTCGATGAAGTCGTCGCCGGCGCCACCGGCATGCGTGTCGACCCCCTTGTTCCCCCGCAGCATGTCGTTGCCGGAGCCGCCCGCCAGCGAGTCGTTGCCGTCGTCACCGGAGAGTGTCGAAGGCGTCGAAGTGGTGTTGGTCACGCTGTCGGCTCCATCGCCGGCGCTCACGGTGATCCCGATGATGCCGGCGGCAGGACATGTGGCCGTGTCGCCGACCGCGCTGCAGGGAGGGGCGCCGGCGACCGTGGCCCCCGGGTCGACAAGCGTGTAGTCCGCTCCAGGGAGCCCGATGGTGAGATTGTTCACCTCCCCGGCCGCGGCGGTATAGAAGACACGCTTGATTCGCGTGCTCGCCGTGCCCGCCAAGGTCCCCGCCGGAAACACCGCAAGCACAGACATTGCTGCGACTCCCAGGCACAGCCCGAGCTCGCGATGCCGTCGCCGTTCTCGCATGTTTCTCAACGAGATCCAGCCTACGGCCGGCGGTCTCGGTCGCGCATCGCACCAAATGGTGATCTTTGCGCCTCGGACGGGGGCCCCTACAGCGGATATTCGCGTGATCTCGCTTCGCCTGCAGCGTCTCGTGTGCGCGCCGCGTTGCGCGCGGTGCGGGTGATCCAGGCCGCGAAGGGCACGTCGCCTCGCTCGTACTTCTGGATCGCCTTCGTCAGGTTGGCGAACACGACCTGCGTCATGTCCTCGGCCGCGTGCGGGTCCCGGACGATGCTCCGCACATCGGCGCAGACATTGTCGGCGAACCGGACGTAGAGGAAATGCAGCGCGCTCATGTCGCCTTCCTTGGCGCGCGCGACAGCCTCGTAGACGAGCCCATCGGGCGCCTGGCGCATGTCGGAGCGCGCGAGACGCCTGGAGTCGGGTATCGGTGGGCGCGATCGCGCGGCTGACATGTGAGTCATCGGTCCTTAAGAGAGGGGAGGCGCGAAGACGTAGGAAGGTTTCGCGGCAGGCCGAACGGCGCGATCGTCCTGACCCGCTGGCCGTCCATGGCTGTCCCCCTGGCTGGTTGCATCGCCCGTCCACGCACCAGCTTCCCACTGCCGTTGGCGAGAAGTACCTGGTTCCCGATATACGCCGCCATACCCTTGCGTTCATCCCGAGGGGAAGCCCGCGCCGGGCCACAACGGCAGCGAGCGTATGCGGTATACGCACTACGGAGACGGCGCCCTACAGCGGGATGTTTCCGTGCTTTCGCTTCGGCGTGTCGACGCGCTTCGTCTGCAGCGTCTCGAGCGCGCGGATCAGCTTGGGGCGGGTCTCGTGCGGCACGATCACGTCGTCGATGTAGCCGCGCTCGGCCGCCGAGAAGGGGTTCGCGAATCGGGCCCTGTAGTCGCCGATCAGCTTCTGGCGCCTCTCCTCGGGCGTGGGGGAGGACGAGATATCGCGGCGGTGGATGATGTTCACCGCGCCGTCGGGACCCATGACGGCGACCTCGGCGGTCGGCCAGGCGTAGTTGAAGTCGGCGAGCATGTGCTTGGAGTTCATGACGTCGTAGGCGCCGCCGTAGGCCTTCCGCGTGACCACGGTCAGCTTCGGCACGGTCGCCTCGGTGAACGCGTAGAGCAGCTTCGCGCCGTGGCGGATGATCCCGCCCCATTCCTGAGAGGTGCCCGGCAGGAAGCCGGGTACGTCGCAGAAGGTGAGGAGCGGGATGTTGAAGGCGTCGCAGAAGCGCACGAAGCGCGCCGCCTTCTCCGATGACGCGATGTCCAGCACGCCGGCGAGCTGGTTCGGCTGATTGCCCACGACCCCGACCGGTCGCCCGTTGAGGCGGGAAAAGCCGACGACGATGTTGCGCGCAAAGTGCTCTTGGACCTCGAAGAACTCGCCGTTGTCCACGACCAGGTGCACCACGTCGCGCATGTCGTACGGCTTGTTCGGGTTGTCGGGCACGATCCTGTCCAGGTCCGCGTCCTGGCGATCGGGATCGTCGCCCGTGTCCATGCGCGGCGGCAGCTCGAGGTTGTTCTGCGGCAGGAACGACATGAGGTAGCGCACGTCCTGCAGGCAGCTCTCCTCGTCGTCGCAGGCGAAGTGGGCCACGCCTGACTTCGAGTTGTGGGTCATCGCCCCGCCGAGGTCCTCGAACTCGACCTCCTCGCCGGTCACGGTCTTGATCACGTCGGGACCGGTGATGAACATGTGCGAGGTCTCCTTGACCATGAAGATGAAGTCCGTCATGGCAGGCGAGTAGACGGCGCCGCCCGCACAGGGCCCCATGATCAGCGAGATCTGCGGGATCACCCCGGAGCATCGGACGTTGCGGACGAAGACGTCGCCGTAGGCGCCCAGGGAGACGACCCCCTCCTGGATGCGCGCACCACCGGAGTCGTTGATGCCGATGACCGGGCAGCCGATCCGGGCCGCCAGGTCCATCACCTTGCACATCTTCTCGCCCATCACCTCGCCGAGCGAGCCGCCGAAGACGGTGAAGTCCTGCGAGAAGAGGGCCACCGGCCGGCCGTCGATCGTGCCGTGACCGCTGACCACGGCGTCTCCCCAGGGGCGGTTGCGCAGCATGTCGAAGTCGAAGGTTCGGTGGCGAACGAACGTGTCGAGCTCCTCGAACGAGCCCGGATCGAGCAGCTTCTCGACGCGTTCGCGCGCGGTCAGCTTGCCCTTGGCGTGCTGCTTCTCCTCCGCCTGCGGGTTGGTGTGGAGCGCCTGTATCCGGAGCTCCTCGAGGTGCGCGAGCTTCTGCTCGTATGTCTCCGGCGATCGCTGACGCATGGCGTTCGCAGCCTACCGGTAGTCGGGCAGCGGCCCCCCGGCCTCTTCGACCACCCGCCGGTGGAGGCGCGTCGCCAGCGCCCCGCGCCCGGGCGCGACGTTCCGGTGCTCCCCCGGGTCTCGCTGCAGGTCGAACAGCCTGAGGTTGTCGGCGCGGTTGCTGGCGATGAGAGCCCAGTCGTCCGAGCGCAGATAGTGGGCGTTGGCATACCCGCCGTAGGCGTAGGGCCGGTCCGGGAGGCCGCCGCCACGGAAGAGCTGCGACAGGTCGACACCGTCCATCGACCGCGGGGCCCCGACGCCGGCCAGGGCCAGCAACGTAGGAGCGAGGTCGTGCGTCGAGGCGAAGTACGAGCTCGTCCTGCCTGCGAGTCGCCGCTCAGGGTCGACGACGACGAGCGGCACCTGGGCCAGCTCGGGGTGAAGCGCGATCGGGATCTTGCCGGTCCAGCCGTGATCACCGAGCAGGATGCCGTGGTCGCCCACCAGCACGATCACGGTGTCGCGCTCGAGACCGCGCCGGTAGAGGTGATCGATGAAGACACCCAACCAGCGGTCCGTCATCGTCACCTCGGCCGCGTACAGAGCTCGCATGCGAGCTAGCACCGTCGCGGCCTCGCTTTGGTCGATGTAGAGCGACACGGGCGCGTAGTAGGGCTTGGAGGGCTCGGGTCCGTGGTAGTCCGGGTCGCCGTACAGGTCGAGGTAGCGGCGCGGCGGCGTCCAGGGCTCGTGTGGCTCGAACGTGTCCACGACGAGCGCGAAGGGTCGCCTGCGCGCGGCGGCGTCGAGCACCCTCGCCCCGTCCTCGAAAACACGCGCTGCAAAGCAGCGCGAATCGTCTTGCCAGTAGCCCCCGTTGGCCATGTACAGCCGCACCCGCCGCCGGACCTCCGGATCATCGCGGATGACCGGGTGCAGCCAGTGCCGGAGCTCGTGCTCGGACACCTGATATGGGGAATGAGCGACGCCCGCCTGCCCGCCCCTGCGCGTGTATCGGTCGAAGCTTCGGCGGAACCGCTCGTAGGAGGCCGACCAGCCCAGGAAGGGGTTGTCGGTCACGTACGCGGTCCAGTAACCGGCCCGCCGGAGCACCGAGGTGAAGGTCGACTCGAGGTCGGGGATCGAGCTCCACCCCGGCTGGGCGAGCAGGCCCCGCCCCGGGCGCCAATGACGGAAGGGGAACTGGCGCCGGCCCATCAGGATCGATTTGCGCGCGGGCACCGTCGGCATCGCCTCCGGGAATGCGCGCGTGAATCGCAGTCCCTCGCGCGCGAGCGCGTCCATGTTCGGCGTTTGCGCCCGCGGCCCGTAGACGTGATCTGCCCGCAGCGTGTCGATCACGATGACGACGATGTTCGGACGATCCGACCCCCCGCCGGCGTCGCTGCTGTCGAGCGTCCGGGGCACGAACGCGCTGGCCGCGGTCGCGAGACCTGCGGCCTGGAGGAAGCGTCGGCGCGTGGTGATCCTCTCCATCTGGCGCGAGCGTAGCTCCCCCCGCGGCTACGACCGATAGATCGGTGGTCGCCCGCCGGCCCGCCGGACCACCTCGCCGTACAGCTCGTCGATCACTCGTGGATGGCGCCGGGCCAGGTTGTGCCCTTCGCCCGGATCACGAGCGAGGTCGTAAAGCCGGCGGCCGCGCCCGCGGTTCTCGGAGACGAACGCCCAGCGGTCGGTGCGTGCGTACAGCCAGTTGGAGTAGCCGCCGTAGGCGAGGGAGCGCGTGGGCGGCTTCGCGCCGCCGAGGAGCGGCGAGAGGTCGACCCCGTCCATCCCACGTAGGCGGCCCACCCCGGCCATGGCGAGGAGCGTGGGCCCGAGGTCGTGGCTCTGGGCGAGGTAGGCGCTCGCCTGGCCCGCCTTCCGCCTCGCCGGGTCGACGAGGATGAACGGCACGTGGATCAGCGGCGGGTGGAGCATCGAGGAGATCTTTCCGGTCCAGCCGTAGTCGCCGAGCAGGTAGCCGTGGTCCGCGACGAGGGCGATCACCGTGTTGCCCTCGAGGCCGAGCTCGCGGAGGCGCGCGACGAGCACGCCAAGCCAGCGGTCGGTCATCGTGACCTCCGCGGCGTACAGATGGTGCATGCGGTCCAGCACCGGCCCGGCGCGCTCGCCGCTCAGCCACTCGGACACGCGGGCGTATCTCCCCATGCAGGGCTCTGCGCCGCGATACTTCGCGTCACCGTAGAGGGCGATGTAGCTGCGCGGCGGGGTCCACGGCTCGTGTGGCTCGAAGGTGTCGGCCACGAGGGCGAACGGCTGGTGCGCCGCGGCGGCCTCCAGCGCCTTTGCCCCCGCCGTGAACACGCGCGCGGCCCACGAGTGCGACTCGTCCTCCCAGTATTGGCCGCTGGCCGCGAGGAAGTTGTGGACGCGCTTCTCGATGTGGGGCTCCCGCAACTCCGGTACGAGCCAGTGGTGCAGCCGGCGCGTCGCCGAACGCGTGCGCGGCGCCTCTCCGCCGAGCTGGCCACCCACCCCTACGAAGCTGTCGAAGCTCCTTCGAAAGCCGAGGTAGGGGGAGGCGAAGCCGAGGAATGGATTGTCGGTGACGTACGCGGTCCAGTAGCCGGCCCGCTTGAGGGCGCTGGTAAAGGTGGAAGTCGGGGTCGTCGATCGGCTGCCAGCCGGGCGTGTCGACCATGTCCGGCCACGGCCGCCAGTCGCGGAACGGCCAGACGCGCCGGCCGGTCAGGATGGAACGCCTCGCGGGAACCGTCGCCATCGCCTCGGGGTAGAAGCGCGTGAAGCGAAGCCCCTGGCGAGCGAGCTCGTCGATGTTCGGCGTCTGCGCCTGGCCCCCGTACGCGCCCACGTGATCCGCTCGGAGCGTGTCGATGACCAGCAGCAGCACGTTCGGCCGCGCTGACGCCTGCGCGAATGCGGCGGGGTCGAGCGACAGGGCGGCCGCCGCGGTGGCGCTCGCCTGCAGGAACTGGCGGCGCGTGGCGGCCATGGGCCGATTGTCTCGGCAGATGGGGGCGGGCGTCCAGTCGGTGCTAGCTGCGGGAGAACGGGCGGTGGTGCGCCGACCCGAGAGCGTCCAACGTCTCCTCGAGCACCGATCGTGCCTGTTCGTGGTCGGTCGCGGCGCGGACTTCTGTGTCGGTCGTAGGGGCGGCGAGCTCATTGCCGTCGGGCCCGACGTCCGGCGCCGGTGCTGCCTCCGCGCCCGCTTCCACCGTCGGCGCCGGCAACCCCGCGCCCGGCTCCGCGGTGTCCGTGACTGTCGCCCTGCCCAGCCGCTCTTCCGGCACGAGCCAGCCGGCGAACAGCCGCGACCAGAAGCCGCGCCGCCGGCGTTGCCGATCGGCGCTCGGCACCTCGTCCGTCGGCACCGGCTTCGTAGGGTCGGCCGGCTGCTCGACGGCGTCGGCAGCCGTGTCCGCGGCGTCCGGAGCCGGCTCCTCGCCCACTCCCGCGGCCCCGACTGGCTCCTCCTGCTCCGGCGGATCGCCGTCCTCAACCAGCTCGGCCGTGAGCGTCACCTTCGTTCCCCAGCCGGAGGGCTCGATCGACACGGTGCCGCACGCGCGCTGGCCCTCCCAGGCCACCGTGTGCTCCGGTTCGAGCTTCGTGATCTTGATTTCGCCGAACGCGCCGAGGTGCTTGGCGAGGCGTTCAAGCTCGCTCAGCTCCTCCCAAAGCTCCGGCTGCGACTTCACCAACGTGCGCTTCGCGGTGAGATCCTGCATGGCCACCTGGGTTCGCCCGCCGTCCGGCGAGTCCTCCCACCGGATCGGGCCTTGCCGCGGTCACTTGCGGGCGCTTGACGGGCTCAGCCCGCCCACCGCGTCCCGAATCGCCGCGGCCGTGAGTGTCGCGGCGGACGTGCCCAGGAGCGTCAGCGACCACGAGGCGGCAGGCCCGGGCGGGGCGGGCGGCCAGGGTCCAGAGGCCACGCAGAAGACGACGTCGCCATCGAAGGGGGTGAAGGCTGGGTCGACCGCCCGAGCGATCCCGGCGCTCGCGATTCGTGCGACGATGCCGCAGCCGCGCTTGTCGAGCGAAGCGTCGGTGCAGACGCAGGCGAGCGTCGTGTTCTGGGTGGAGCGCACCGTCCAATCCGGAAGCTCCGACATGTCGCGGAGAAGCTCGGTGCTTCGGAGCAGCTCGCCGCCGTCGCCGTGCGGCCCGCCGAGCACCTCGCCATCCTCCGCAATCACATCCCCCCAGGCGTTGGCGACCGCGATCGCCGCGACCGTCGCGCCGTCCGCCAGTCGCGTTGCGGCGTACCCCACGCCGCCGTCGGTGGCTCGCTCGCGGCCGAGCACCTTCCCCACCGCGGCGCCCGTGCCCGCTCCGATCCGCCCGCGCGTGGGGACGCCGGCGGCAGCCGCCTCGCAGGCGGCGTAGCCCTCGTTCGGGCCGGGTCGCACGCCGGATTCCTCCTCCGCGAGGTCGAACACCACCGCGGCCGGCACCAGCGGAACCACGCCCACGGGCGTCGGCCGGCCGAGGCGCTGCCGCTCGAGCCAGCGCACCACGCCGTCCGCGGCCGCGAGGCCAAACGCGCTCCCACCCGTCAGCAATACGGCGCTCGGCCCCTCAGCGTTCGCGAGCGGCGACAGCGCCTCGAGTTCGCGCGTGCCCGTACCGCCTCCGCGCACCTCCACTCCGCCCCGCGCGCCCGGGGGAGCGATGACGACCGTGCAGCCCGTGCGGGACTCGAGGTCGGTCCAGTGCCCGACCGAGAAGCCCTCGGGGAGCGGGGGCGGACCGCTCACCGCGAGCCCGCAGGGATCTGGGGCAGCATCTCGGGGAGCCAACATAGCGGTGCGGCGCCCGGGCACACTCGGGCGTTGGCTCGGGCGGTTTGCGGTGGCGCGGTCGGGGCCGGGGGCTGGGTGAGGAGGGTGGTTGCGCGGGCGTCCGGGCCGGTCCGGTCGTCGCGCCCGGCCGGCCGCGGGCGGGGCCCGGCCGGAACCGCGCGCCGACGCGCCCGAGCCCCGCCGGGAGGTCGCGCTCGGTCTCCCTGCCGGCGGCGGCTCTGCGATTCGTGCACGAGTTTGCCTGGGAGACATATCCGTGCGCGAATCCGCGAGTCCGTGTTGGGGGCATGCCCGCGTCCAGCGAAACGGCGCCGCCCTAAGCCTCCGAGTACTCCCCGAACTCCTCGCGCATTACGCCGCAGACCTCACCGAGCGTGGCGCGCTCCCGGAGCGCGGCGCGCATCGGCTCGAGCAGGTTCGCCCCGCCGTTGCAGGCCTGTCGGAGCTCCTCGAGCCGCCTCGCGACGGCCTCGCTGTCGCGGTCCTCCTTGAAGGCCTTGAGCTGCTCCACCTGCCGGCGCTCGGACTCGGGGTCCACGCGCAGGATCTCGACCTCGTCGACCTGGTCGGTCACGTACTCGTTGACGCCGACGACGATGTCCTGCTTCTGCTTGTAGCGCTGCTCGTAGCCCCAGGCGGACTCTTCCACCTCGGCGCGGATGAACGGGATGCACTCGACCGAGCCGCCCAGCTCGTCGATCTTGTCGATCAGGGCCTGCGCGCCCTCCTCGATCTGGTCGGTGAGCGCCTCCACGAAGTAGGAGCCGGCGAACGGGTCAGCGGTGTCGGCGGCGCCCGACTCGTGCGCGAGGATCTGCTGCGTGCGCAGGGCGATCCGGGCGGCCCGCTCGCTGGGCAGGGCGAGCGCCTCGTCGAAGCCGTTGGTGTGCAGGGACTGCGTTCCCCCGCAGACCGCGGCGAAGCCCTGCAGCGCCACCCGGACGATGTTGTTCTCCGGCTGCTGGGCGGCGAGCGTGACGCCGCCGGTCTGGGTGTGGAAGCGGATCTTCAGCGAGCGGTCGTCCTTCGCGCCGAACCGCTCGCGCATGATCCGGGCCCACATGCGCCGGGCGGCGCGGAACTTGGCGACCTCCTGGAAGACGTTGTTGTGGCCGTTGAAGAAGAAGGCGAGTCGCGGGCCGAACTCGTCGACCGCGAGGCCCGCGTCGATCGCCGCCTGAACGTACGCGATCGCGTTGGCGAGCGTGAAGCCGACCTCCTGCACGGCCGAGCAGCCCTTCTCGCGCATGTGATAGCCCGAGATCGAGATCGTGTTCCACTTCGGGATTCGCTCGCGGCAGTAGGCGAAGAGGTCGGTGGCGAGGCGCATCGCCGGCGCGGGCGGATAGATGAAGTTCCCGCGCGCGATGTACTCCTTGAGGACGTCGTTCTGGGTCGTGCCGCGCAGCCGCTCCGCCGGTACGCCCTGCTCCTCGCCGACCAACTCGTAGAGCAGGAGCAGCGGGGCCGCCGGCGCGTTGATCGTCATCGAGGTCGAGACCTCGCCGAGCGGGATGCCGTCGAACACGCGGCGCATGTCGTCGATCGTGTCGATGGCGACGCCCGTACGGCCGACCTCTCCCATGCAGAGCGGGTCGTCGGAATCGCGCCCCAGCTGCGTCGGCAGGTCGAACGCCATCGAGAGGCCGGTCGACCCGTGCTCGATCAGGTAGTGGAACCGCTCGTTGGTCTCCTTCGCGCTGGCGTAGCCGGCGTACTGGCGCATCGTCCACTTGCGCCCCCGGTACATGTCCGGGTGGATGCCGCGCGTGAAGGGGTACTCGCCCGGCCGGCCCAGCCGCTGCTCGAGCTCGGGCGGCACGTCCTCGTCGGTGTAGACGTGCTTGACCTCGATGCCCGAGTCGGTGAACCGGCGAGGGTCTTCCGGGCCGACGATCGGCGCGATGCTCGGCTTGTGCTCCGGCGTGGTCGCCATCTCTCCACGGCAGGATACGGTTAGGCGGGTGACCGACACGGCACCCCGCACCGGCGACCCCCGTAGCACCGCCATCGGCATCGTGATCGCGCTCGTGGCCCTGATGTGGGTTCTCGAGGTCGTCGACGTCGCCCTCGACCACCGCCTCGACGAGTACGGCATCGAGCCGCGCGACACGAATGGGCTGGACGGGGTGATCGCCGCGCCGTTCCTGCACGTGGGCTTCGGTCACCTGATCGCGAACACGATCCCGTTCGTCGTCTTGGGCGTGGTCATCGCCTTCGAGGGGCCGCTACGGCTGCTCGGCGTGACCGCGATCGTCGCGGTCGTGAGCGGACTGGGCACCTGGCTCGTCGCGCCCGAGAACACGATCCACCTCGGCGCGAGCGGCGTGGTGTTCGGCTACGCGACCTATCTGCTGGCGCGCGGCTGGTTCAATCGCCGCGCCGGCGAGATCGCGATTGGCGTCGGCGTTGCGGTGATCTGGGGTGGGGCCCTGCTCGCAGGGCTCGAGCCGCAGCGGGGCATATCGTGGCAGGGACACCTGTTCGGCGCGATCGGCGGCGTGCTCGCGGCCTGGGCACTGGCTCGCTCGGCGGAGCCCGTACCGCGCATGTAGGGTCGCGACGAGGTGGTGCGGTCTAGGTCGCTCAGCGCGTCCAACGTCGTCGCTTATCTAGTCGACGCGGGAATTATCGAGGCTAGTGCCGTCGTTCACGAGCGTCTGCGGGTCGTGGACGCGTCGCGTCGCAACCTGGTCTTCGTTGTGACAGGCGAGCAATCGCGAGCGTACGTCGCCAAGCAAGCACGGTCGAGCGACGATCCGGCCGTCTCCAGGGAGGTTGCGGTTCTGCGCAGGTTGGGATCGATGAACGGCCCGGCGGAGCTAGGACGCCTGTCCCCGGCGCTAGTCGCGTACGACGAGCGCGATCAGATATTGGTGCTCGAGACCGAGGTGGGCTCGCGCGACTTCCGTGACCACTACGCTCGGGGGCGCTTCTCCGTCGCGCTCGCACGTGCGTGCGGGCGTGCGCTGGGGGTGCTGCACCGAATGCCGCCCGATGCCCTCGGGCCAAGGCCCACTGGCCTGGACCCGGCGTGGCCGCTGTCGTGGCACCGCCCGCGGGTCGAGCATTTCTTCGAGCTCAGCGCGGCCGGTATCGGGCTCCTCCGGCTGGCGCAAGGGTCAGACGCTCTGTGCGCGGCGCTCGACGATCTGCGTGAATCCTGGCGCGCAGAGTCGGTGATCCACGGCGACCTGCGGTGGGAGAACTGGATCGCGCCGCCGGCGCCACGGTCCCGTGGCCGAGGCCGCGTGCTGATGATCGACTGGGAGCTCGCCGGCCCAGGTGACCCATGCCTGGACGTGGGTGCCTTCTTCGCCGAGTACCTCGTTTCGTGGGTCGACTCGATCCCGATCGTCGACTCCCGCGACCCCGGGCGGATGTTCCGGCACGCGGGACGCCCACTGGACCGGATGCGGCCCGCCATCAGCGGGTTCTGGGCGGCGTACCGGATGGCGAGGCAGGGGCAAGTCGGAGACGAGGCGCTCGTCCGCGCCGTTCGCTTTGCCGCAGCTCGGCTTCTCCAGGCCGCCGTGGAACAAACCGAGAGGGATTCCGAGCTGCGGGCGCACACGGTCTGTGCCTTGCAGGTCGGCGTGAACATCCTTGAGCGCCCGGAGGAGGCGTCCGCGCGTCTCCTCGGGCTACCGGTGGCGGCGGGCACGGCGTGAATCTGCACCGAGCCCGGGTCGCGGAAGCACTCGAGGCGATCGACATCCGGTCGAAGCACCGCTTCGCGTGGCTTGGTGAGCCCTCGCTGCCGCTGCGCCCCGCCCTCGCCGCCGCGCTCCCAGACGCCAGCGCTCGAACGCTCCTGATTCGAGGTCTCGGGGCGCGCCTCTACGAGTCCTTCTACTGCACAGGCGGCGTCGTCCCGGTCGCGCGTGGCAGCGGCCGAGGAAGCGAGCCGGCGGATCCGGCCGTGCTCACAGCGCTATCTACGGCCAACCAGGGGCGTGGCTCGTGGCAGCGCGGCTGGCGCGTCGCTTCGGTCGACGCGGGCGAGCTGGTCGTGGTCCGCGACGGAATCCGCATCCGGGCGCGTCGATCCGAGTGCCGTGTGCGACGCGGGAGGCTGCGGATGAACGCGGAGGTCTCGATTGCCCTACCGCCCGAGCTGCCTGCCCTGTCACCGGGTTTCTTCACGGTGGTGGGTGACGTCGATCTCGCGGTCAAGCCGGACGACCTCATCGCTCGTCTTTACCTCAACGTGAGCTGTGCCGGCGCGCCGACGCTGGTGGCGGAGGTCACATCCGCCCTGAACCGGTCGCGCGTGCAGTTTCGCCTCAAGGTCGTCGACCATCCCGAGCGCTTCCCCCGACGCGACTCCGCCGTCCTCTACATGCACGCTGCCGACCTTCGCCACCGGCGCCGGCTGCTCGGGGGAGTCGTTGAGGCGTGCGCGGAAGGGCTAAAGCCGGGCACGCCGGTGTTCACCAAGCCACTCGCCGCGGGTGTCGGCCTGGGTGAAGAGCGCGGCGGCGACGGCATGAGCTTCGGGATGCGGCGCTGCCTCGTGCTGGCCGAGGGCGTGGTCGACGCCCACGAGCGGCGGATCCGTGACCTGCCCGGGCGGCTGCTCCTGGTCGAACGCCATTTCGCAGATGCCGGTATTGACCTCGACGCGCCCTATCTGGAGCGGGAGTCGGTGGACGGCTATTCGCTCTAAGCCGTACGCTGCTTGACAGCTCCGAGCGGAGGCTCATAGTCTCGCACCGAGCGTTCCAGCGCCCCACGTAACAAACGATCGACAAGGAGGCCGTCGTGCCACCGAATCTCCAGCCCGACCCTTTTGTCGAGCGGTTGCGTCCTGATCCCGCCGACGTCCAGGATGTCGTGGCGCTCGACGGCTACCTCGGCGGGAGTGATGAACCGGGGAAGCACCGCTTGTACCACGATGCCTCCTTGAGCTTTTGGCTGGAGATCGAGGAGGAGGACATCGTCCACAGGGAGACGTTGAGCGAGTCAGGGAAGCCAGACCCCTCGATGGTGTGGGTCAGGCGCGGGGCAACGCTCACGGCGAAAGCATCCCCGCCAGACCCCTCACTCGCCGGTTTCCTTCGCAGTCCCTTTACGCCCGAGGATCTGCTTGATCAGGGGGAGCCGTGGTCTTGGGACTGAGCCGCGCGACGACGCTGAGCGGAGGGGCTCGAAAGCAATCGAGAGGAGAAGGTGCCGTGGCAATACGTGTCCAACCCGAGCGGCGGCCGTTGGAGCGGCGCGAGCACCCCGCCGAAACCGAGAAGGAGCTTTCGGACTTCCTCCGCAACCCGTTCCCGCCCGATGACGTCGTGGCGGAGGACGTTGCGCCTTGGGGTGTGCACAGGGGGATCACCAGGCTTCACATCAGGAGCCACTGCCGGATGTAGACGTCGGAGCCGACCCGCGGCCGTCGAGCGGACGTAAGCATTCCGCTCGGGGCGCGCTCTGCCAGGCGGACTACCTGCCGGCCGCCAAGAACCGATCGCGCTCCGCGGGCGTGAGCTGGCGTGCGGTGCGGGCGCGCCCCAGCGCCATTACCTCGGCGAGCGAGCCACACACCTCGCACGGTGAGATCCAGATGGTCCCGTCGACATCAGTGCTGACGACGCGGCGTCCGGCCGGATCGAAGCTTGCGCTCACGGCCGCGCGCCCGTGATCGCGTAGGACGACAAGCGCCTCCCGCTGTCGAGGATCCCAGACGCGGACGGTGCCGTCCGTGCCGGCGCTGACTATTCGGCGGCCATCCGAACGGAACGCGACCGACTCGACGGGACCCTCGTGACCATGCATGACCATCAGCGCTTGGCCCTCGGCGGTCCACAGCCGAACAGTGCCATCCGCGCCTCCGCTCACCAGCGTCCGCCCATCGGGGCTGAAGGCGGCGGAGTACACGGCCCCACGGTGACCGCGCAGCACGGCGAGCGGGCGGGCGGCGCCCCCGGCGTCGTTGATGGTCAGCCCGTCTTCGGAAGCGATGACCACCCGGCGGCCGTCCGGTGAAAAGGCTGCGTCGTAGACGGCCTGGCCCTGGCTGGCGACGCTGACGGCTCGAGGGCTCGGCGGCCTCCACAGAAGTACGTGACCATCCTCACTCGAGCTGACGACTTGCCGGCTGTCATCGCTGAAGGCCACGCTCGTAACCGCGTTGCGATGCCCAAGCAGCAGGAGTGGCGGAGAGGCTGATTGCAGCTGCCAGACACGTACCGTGCCATCGGTGTGTCCACTGGCGACCCGGCGTCCGTCGCCGGCCACCGCCAGTGCGGACGACGGCGGAGCGCCATCGGACAGCGTTCGTGGGACGCCGCCGCCGGCGGCGCTCCAGACCTGGATGACCCCATCCTCCTCTGCGGCGATGATCTGCCGGCCGTCGGAGCTGAAGGCCGCGGCCTTCGCCTGGCCGCGGATCACCACCGGCGCCCCCGGATCCCACAGCCGTACCGTGCCGTCCTGGCTTGCGCTGAGGACCCGGCGACCGTCTCGGCTGAAGCTCGCATCCCCCACTGGCGCTCGATGTCCGCGCAGCACGGCCAGGACGGGGGCCTGCTCGTCGAAGGCATCCAGGATCCGGACGACCCCGTCGCGCCCGGCTGTGACGATTCGACGACCATCTGGATTGAAGCGCGCCACGAACGGCCCGTATTCGGCGTCGAAGCGGCGCCGTTGCGTCCCGGTTTCTGTGGCCCACACTCTGATCGTGTTGTCGGTTCCCGCGCTCACGATCCGCCGACCGGTTGAATCAAAACCGGCGCTGGAGACGGATCCCCGATGGCCGCGGAGCACGCGCTCTTCCGTCGACCGGGCCGCATCCCACACCCGTATGGTCTGGTCATCCCCCCAACTGAGGACCTGACTGTCGTCGGGGCTGAATTCGGCCCCTGAGACGAATCCCTGGTGGCCACGGAGCACCTGCTGCGGTCCACCCGAGCTACTCACGATGCGCACCGTACCGTCGTCCATCGCGGCCACGAGTCGTCGCCCATCGTGGCTGAAGGCGACGGTCACGGGGATGTGTCCCGGGACGCGGAGGACAGCTCGCCAGTTGACACGCGCGAGGTTGGTCACGCTGACGGCGCCGTCCTCGGCTGCGATCGCGACGGATCTGCCATCGGGGCTGAACGCGGTGTCGTAGACCTGCGGGCCGCGATCCCTCAGAGAAGAGAGCAGCCGGCGATCATCGACGTCCCAGAGGAGCACACGGCCGTCGGAGCCGGCGCTGACGACTCGGCGGCCGTCGGGCGAGAAGGCTGCGCTGTACACCCAGTCCTTCTTGGCCGCCGGCAACACGGCGAGCGTGCGGACCTCGAGCGTCGCCTGACGCAGCACCGTCGCGGCCTGCTCGGTATCGGCGACTTCCAGCGCCCGCAGGGCTAGCGAGAGGCTGAGCGAGGGATCTGTCGAAAGCGCACCGGCGGCACTCGCGGCGATGCCGCGCGAAACCGCGATGTCGCGCTGCTGCTCAGCCTCTCGGCCCTGATACAGCGCGACGATTGCCACCGCGGTAATCGCCGCGAGCGCCGCCACCAACCCGGCGAATGCGAGCCTCAGGCGCCTTCGGCGCGCCACCCGTTCGCGGTCCCTGCGCTGGTCGCTGGCGTCGAGGAACAGCCGCTCGAGCTGATTCAGGGACAGCTCGTGTCCTTCCCGCCACTGGTCGGCCTCCGTCAGCCGGGCGCCCCGGAAGAGCATGTCGTCGTCGTAACCCTGGTCGCGCCACTCCTCCGCGGCGGTAGTGAGGGTCCGGCGAATCCGCAGGCCCGCACGATCCTCGTCGATCCACCCGCGCAGGCGCGGCCATTCGCGTAGCAGCGCCTCGTGCGCGACCTCCACCGTGCCGGCGCTGACGGTGAGCAGGCGGCGGTCCGTGAAGAGCTCGATCACGCGTGCGGCGTCGTCGCTGCGCTCCGTCTCGAGCTCCGCGAGCGGCACCCGCCGGCGCTCGACCGCGCCCTCGGGTCCCTCCCCGGCCAGCCGTACGAGCAGGCTGCGTGCGAGAGTCTGCTGCGCTGGATCGAGCTGGCCGTAGTTGTCCTCCGCCAGGCGCGCCACCGCGCCGCGTACGCCGCCCGTCTGTTCGTACGTCGCATGGCGCAACCGTCGGCCGTCGCGCCGCTGCCAGAGCTCGAGCAACGCCGTCGAGAGAAGGGGCAGGGCACCGGGTGCCTCCTCGACGTCGGCGACGAGGGCGTCGGTGAGCTCGGGCTCGACGTGCAGGCCCACCCGCGCCGCGGGGCGCTCCACGGCCCGACGCAGCTCGTCGCGCTGCATGGGCCCGACCAGGACGTGGTTGGCCGCGAGCAAGTCCGCCAACTCCGGGTACGCCGCGCAGCGACCGTAGTAGTCCGCCCGGATCGCGAGCACCACCGATCCGCGCCCGTGCGGGTCACGGGCCACTCGCACGAGCTCGGCCATAAACGCGGCGCGCTCCCCCTCGTCGCTGCAGGCGGTGAAGGCCTCCTCGAACTGATCGACGGCAAGCAGGACCTTTCGGTCCGGGTCGATGTCGGCGACCGCCCGGCTCAGCTCGTCCGTCGGGTGCTCGCCCGGTCGGATGAGCACCTGGGTCCAATCCTGACTGCCTGGCAGCACGCCGCCCGCGAGGGCGGGCAGCAGGCCGGCCCGTACCACCGAGGACTTGCCGCTTCCCGACGGTCCGACGACGCCCAGCAGCGGAGCGCCGACCAGCCGGGCGACGAGCTCGGCCACGAGGCGCTCGCGGCCAAAGTAGTACTCGGCGTCGTCGACCTCGAAGGGAGCGAGGCCCTTGAAGGGGCATACAACCGGTCCTTCTTCGTCGCCGACCAGGGCGAAACGCTCGTCAGCCGCCTGCAGCCGGGCGACGCCGCCGGCCAGCTCGGCTTCCATCGAGCGGAGCTCGGCGCGGCCGGCTGCGGTCCGCCCCGCGGCCGCACTCACTCGGCGCGCGGCCTCGCCCCGAGCCCACTGGGTCGCAAGCTCATGGATTCGCCTGGGAACGCCGTCGCTGGTCTTGAGCAGCCACTCGACCGGCGGCTCCTCGCCTTCCGGGTCGGAGACGTACGGGGCGGCGATCTTCCGGACGGCATCCGCATCGAGTGGCCCGAGATCGAGCGTGCCGTCGGCACCGGGGACCCCGAACGTCCCTTGACGCTCTCCAGTCGCGAGCGCCAGTACGGGCTTCGTGTGGAGGACGCCCGTAAGGTCGGCGAGCCCGGCGAGCACCTCCTCGTCGGCGAGATCAGCATCGTCAAGCACGAGTAGCGTCGGGGACGGCGCTCCGCGCGCGCTTTCGAGCGCGCTAAGGGCCGCATCCGCGGGACCCGAGCCGGCGGCGTACAACACGGTGGCGCCAGCGCGATGAGCGTCCGCGGCCAGTTCGGCGGCCAGCCGGCTCCTTCCGATCCCGCGCCGGCCGGTCATCGTCACGACCGAGCCGGTTCCGCGCTCGGCCTGCTCCCAACGCTCCCTGAGCCACCCAAGCTCGGCTTCTCGCCCAACGAGTCGCGGCGCCATGGCCGCGTCCAGCTCCCTCGGCAGATCGGGACGCGCCCGCGGGGCGTCGAGCGCGTCATCCTGGCGGAGGATGGCCTCGTGTAGACGACGCAGCTCCGGCCCCGGCTCCACGCCGATCTCATCGACGAGCGTCTGCCGCGCGCTTCGGAACGCCTCTAGCGCCTCGGCCTGCCTACCGCAGCGGTAGAGCGCCAGCATCAGCTGGCCCGCGAGGCGCTCGCGGGTGGGATTGTCGGCCACCAGCTGCCGCAGCTCGCCGACCAGCGCGCCGTGTCGCCCGGCGGCGAGGTCGGCCTCAACGCGTGTCTCGAGAGCGTCAAGCCGCTGCTCCTCCAGCCGTGCGACGTCGGTTTCCGCGAACGACTCGACGGCAAGATCGGCGAGCGGCGGCCCCCGCCACAGCGCCAATCCCTCGCGTAGGCTGGCCGCCGCCTGCTCCGCCTGTCCCGATGCCAGCGCGCGTCGACCTTCCTCCACGAGGCTCTCGAAGCGTTCGGCGTCGAGTTCCCCGGGGCGCACCCGCACCTCGTAGGTCGTCCCCTTCGTGGCCACGACGTCCGGGTCGCCGAGCGCCTTGCGCAATCGCGAGACGCTCACCTGCAGCGACTTACGCCTTACGGGCGTCTCCTCCTCGCCCCAGACGGCCTCCACCAGCCGCGCGGAGCTCACGGGCTCATTGGCATGCAGCAGCAGAACGGCGAGTACCGCGCGCGGTTTGGGGCCTCCAAGGTGTACCGCGCCGCGTTCGCTGCTCACCTCGAGCGGTCCAAGGACACGAAAGTCCATTTGTCCTTCGCCCACCGTAAACGACCTTGCCCCCTTCCGAAAGCCGCCGTTGCCCGGCGGAAAGCAGGTGTTTCCGGGTTGCAAGCGCGCTGTAGGCGCCGGGGGCGATCGTTACCCCATGAGCGCAGACGGTTCGAGCACCAGGGAACGGGCGGCGGCGACGCTCCCGGTCGGCGACAGCGCGCGGACCCTGTCGAGGGTGCTCGTCGAGCTCGCGGAGCTCGAGTACCGCTTGGGCGACTGGCCCGCCGCATACCTGTCGGGCGTGGCGTCGCTCCGTGCGGCCAAGCTCGCGGGCCTCGACGAGGAGGCAATGACCGCTCTGGTTCAGGTCGCGTTGGTCGAGGCCGGCTTGGGCAGGGCGGACGCATGTCGCAGGCATGCGGCCGAGGCGATCGAGCTCAGCCGGCGTCACAGGAGCAAGGCGGTTGAAGCGAAGGCCCACGAGGCGGTCGGCTTTCTGGAGCTCGGGCTCGGCCGGATCGACGCTGCGATCGAACGGCTCAACCGAGCCGGGGTCGTGTGCGCCGAGCATCCGAGCGCCTGCTCGGCTGCGACGACCTGGGCGCAGGACCTCGCTGACGCGTACGTCCAGCAGGGCGATCGCGTCGGGGCGGAGCGAGCGGTGGCCAAGCTCGAGGCGCGAGCCCGCCGATCCGGGAGCTGTGTGCTCGCGACGGCCGTGGCGCGCTGTCGCGCGATGCTGGCCACAGACGACGGCTGCGAGGAGCGCTTCCAGCGGGCGCTCAAGTGGGCCGCTCGGACGCGGCAGCCATTCGAGCAGGCGAGAACCGAGCTGTGCTTCGGTGAGCGTCTCTCTCGCGCCGGGCGGCGTCAGAAGGGTCGCGAGTTTCTCGTCGGTGCGCTCGAGACCTTCGAAGCGCTCGGCTCGGAGCCGTGGGCGGCGAGGGCGCGCGAGGCGCTTGCGGCGATCGATGGGACCGTCGATCGCCGCGATGGCCGGCATTCGCGCCTCCACCGAGCTCGCGTCTCGTGCGACCGCCCCCACACCGCCGTCGCCCAAACCGCCTGACCACCGACGACCGCACGGCGCCCGTAGCCGAGCCCCGTCCGTACCATCAACTCGGTATGGAGGTCACCGTCCGCCTCTTCGCGATGCTCCGCGAGCGCGCCGGTAAGCCCGAGCTGACGCTCGAGCTACCCGACGGCGCCCGGGTGGGCGACGCGCTCGCCGAGCTCCACGACCTGGCCGACGGGCTACCGCTGGTGATGGCCGTGAACCGCGAGTACGCCGACGAGGAGCGGGTGCTCGATCCCGGCGACGAGCTGGCGCTGATTCCCCCGGTCAGCGGGGGCGAGGCGCGGGCGGCCCCCTGGGTCCGGGTCAGCTCGGAGCCGCTCTCGCTCGATGCGCTCGCCGAACGCGTGCGCGACCCGCGCGCCGGCGCAGTGGTGACCTTCCAGGGGGTGACCCGGGAGGTCGAGCGGCTCGAGTACGAGGCCTACGCCGAGATGGCGGAAGAGCGGATGGCGACGATCGCCGCCGAGGCGGTCGAGCGGTATGGGCTCTGCGCCGCCGCGGTCGAGCACCGGGTGGGTGAGGTGCCGCTGTCCGAGCCGAGCGTGATCGTCGCCGCCAGCGCGCCCCACCGCGGCGAGGCCTTCGCGGGCGCCCGCGAGATCATCGACCGCGTCAAGGTCGAGGCCCCGATCTGGAAGAAGGAGATCGAGGCCGGGGAGGAGCGCTGGGTGGAGGGAAGGCGGCCGAGCCCGCGGCCGTAAGCGCGCCCGCCAGCGAGCCGAGCAGGAAGTCGCGCAACTCTGCCCGGGAGAGATCGCGGTGCTCGAACCAGTCGAGGATCGCCCCGTCCATGAACCACAGCCACGCGCGCACCGCGGCGCGCACCCGCGGCGGCGGGTGGTGGCCCGCACCGAGGCCGTCGAGGATGCGGGCCGAGGTGCGGTCGCGCACCTCGTCGATCAGGGCGCCCACCTCCGGCACGCTGCCGGCGCTCTCGAGCAGCTTGCGGTAGGCGGTCTCGTTCTCCTCGATCCAGCCGAGGAACGCGTCGAGGCTGCCCGCCAGCGCCTCGCCCGGCGACAGGTCGGGATGCGGCTCTGTGCGCCGCCGCACCTCCTCCGCGGCCTCGAGCAGCGTGGCCAGGAAGAAGTCCCGTTTGGTCGGGAAGTAGTGGTACAGAAGCGCCTTGGAGATGCCGGCCTCGCGGGCGATCCGAGCCATCGACAGCTCGGCAAACGAGTGGCGGGCGAACAGATCGGCGCCGAGCTCGAGCAGCTGGCGCCTCCGGACGTCCACCTGCATACGCGTGTAGGCGGGTTCCGCCATGAGGCCGAGCCTATTCGCTGTTGACCTTTGGTCAACTCGATATTGGTGGTAGAACAGCCGACATGGGCGAGCTCGGAGCCTTCCTGGGGGTCTCGGTCCTGGTCATCTGCACTCCGGGCCAGGACACCGCACTCACCATCCGAAGCACGATGCTCGGGGGCCGCCGGGGCGGGATCTTCACCGCCCTGGGAGTGTCGACCGGACAGTCGATCTGGGCGCTCGCGGCGAGCGCCGGGGTGGTCGCGATCCTGCTCGCGTCCGAGCCCGTGTTCCTGGCGCTGCGGCTGGCCGGAGCGGCCTATCTGGTCTTCCTCGGGGTGCAGTCGCTCTGGGCCGCCCTCCGCCCTCACGACGAGCGGCGGGTGATCGCCGGTCTCACGGGGTCGCGACATCTCGAAGCGTCGAAGGCCTATCGGCAGGGGGTGATCAGCAACCTGGGCAACCCGAAGATGGCGGCCTTCTTCACGAGCCTCCTTCCCCAGTTCGCGCCGCAGGACGGCCCGGCGTTTCTGACGCTCTTCGCTCTCGGACTCCTCTTCAGCCTGATGACGCTTACCTGGCTCACCGGCTACGCCTTCGCCGTGGCCCGCGCCCGCGACTTCCTCCAGCGGCCCCGAATCCGCCGCGTGCTCGACGGCCTCACGGGCGCCGCGCTCCTCGCCTTGGGAGTGCGTCTGGCGACCGAGCGTCGCTGAGCGCCCTGAGGCGAGGTCGCCTACCTGCAATCATCAACGGGACCCGACCCACCGAGGTGGTGGTCAATATGTGTCACGACTGGTGGATGCGCCGGGAGATGCGGCGCCAGGAGCGCTTCGACGAGGAGGTCCGGTATCTGCTGGACGAGGAGCGCCGGCGCCCCGCGCCGCCGACTCCGGTCGTCGAGCACGAGCCGGACGACGCCGATCCGGAGCGGCCTCCCGTCGAGGCCGGGACACGCTCTTAGAGCGGAGGACCCCGGGCGGGCGCGACGCCTCTGGCGCCGCCCGCCCGCCCGGGACGAGCTGATCCGTGAAGCGCCTGTTCCTGCTGCGCCACGCGAAGTCGAGCTGGGACGACGCGGACCTGGCCGATCGTGATCGTCCACTCGCCCCGCGCGGCCGCCGAGCGGCCGGGGCGATCGCCCGGCACCTGCGGGACGAGGAGATCTCGCCCTCCCTGGTGCTCTGCTCGCCGGCCCGCCGCACGCGCGAGACCCTCGAGGCCGTCGATCCGAGCGGGGACGTGCGGATCGAGGACGAGCTGTACGGAGCGTCGGAGGCCGAGCTGCTCGAGCGGCTGCGACGCGTGCCCGAGGCGATCGAGTCGGTGATGCTGATAGGCCACAATCCCGCCATCCAGGAGCTCGCGCTCGGCCTCGCGAGTCGCGGCGAGCGCCTCGAGGACGTGGAGCGCAAGTTCCCCACCGGCGCGCTCGCCACCCTGACCGTGCCCGGCGCCTGGACAGAGCTCGGTCCCGACTCCGCCGAGCTCGCGGCGTTCGTCAAGCCCAAGGAACTTCGTTGAGGAGAGGCGCGCGTCGTGGATGGGGCCGGGGCCGCGTGCGCCACGCCTCGAACGCCACGACGAGCGCGAGCCCGGCCACGACGCCCCCGAAGACCTCGAACGTCGACTCCAGGCCGAGGGGCGTCACCAGGACGCCGGCGAGTATCGCGGGCAGGGAAAGCGAGGCGTAGGCGACGAGGTAGAAGGCCGCCATCACCTCCGCCCGGTGCTCCGGAGGAATCGCGACCGACAGGGCGCGAAGGGCGCCGAGGAACGCGACCCCGAAGCCGGCGCCGCCGATGACGCAGCCGACGAGGAAGATCGCCGTGGACTGGGTGGCGGAGGCGAGGACGATGACCAGCAGCCCGATGGCGAGGGCGACCGAGCCCGCCGATGCGCCGATCCATGGCGCCGTGCGTCCGAACACGAGCTGTGCGACGGAGCCGCAGCCCGCGAGCACGAAGATGCTGATGGCGGCCACGAGATGGTCCGTCGAGTCGAACAGCCTGGCGGAGAGTTGCGGCCCTAGCGACAGGAAGAGCCCGGCGACCGACCAGGACGAGAGGACGGCGAGAGCCGCCAGCAGGAAGGGGCCGCGGACGACGGGGGGCACGCCCGGACGCTGCGGTGTCAACCGCGGGCGCGAGCGAGGGGAGACCGACTCCGGCATGCGCAGTGCTCCGACGAAAGCGACGGCGAAGAGGACGAACAGGGCCACGAAGGGGAGCACACGCGGCGCCGGCAGCAATTCGACGAACGTCGCCGAGACGAGGATGCCGAGGCCGATTCCGCCGGCGCTGACGACGCCGTTGGTCAGTCCCACCCCCGCCGGATCCCGGCGCGGATGAAAGTCCAGGAGCGCCGCGCTGGCCGCGGCGAGGGCCAGTCCGGTGGCCAGGCCCTGGACGGCGCGGGCGACGAACAGCCATACGACCGAATCGGCGGTCATGAACAGGACCGTGGCGCCCATCAACGCGGCGAGCGCGAGTACCAGCACGGGGCGTCGCCCGACGTCGTCGGAGACGCGCCCCGCGAGAAGCAGCGTCGCGAGCACGCCGAAGGCATAGGTCGCATAGACGAGCGTGAGGACGATCGACGAGAAGCCCCACAGATCGCGGTAGACGTCGTAGAGCGGCGAAGGGGTCGCCGAGGCGAACAGAGCCAGGCCGATCACGGCCGCGGCCAGCGCGTAGGCCGCCGCGGGTGACAGGGTTCTCCTAGTCGCGACGGGCGCGCGGGTGGGGCTGGCGGTCATCGCAGCTTCCGCTCCTTCTAAATTTCCAATGTCATGGAAGCTTCCAAGGAGTTGTATCATGTTCGCCATGCCGACGCCCACCGGCACGCGCGAGAAGATCCCCCACCCCGACGTCTCGGCGCTCGATCTCGTGACGATCATGCGGACACTCGGCGACCCGGTGCGGCTGGACATCGTGCGGCTGCTCGCGGACCTGCGGCCGCGCAGGTGCGGCGAGATCTCCGACGCCGTGGGTATTCCGGCGTCGACCAGCTCCTACCACCTCCGGCTGCTCCGCGAGGCCGGCGTGACGCGCACCCGCGCCGAGGGCACCCAACGCATCATTTCGCTGCGGCGCGGCGACCTCGAGGACCGCTTCCCCGGCCTCGTGGACGTCCTGACGCGCTGACTACCGCGACGACGCCGCGGGCGCGGCCTAGCGGACCCTGTAGACCCGGTACATGCCGAGCCGGTTGTGCTCGCCGAAGAAGCAGACCATGGCGTAGCGGCCCCTGCGCGCGAACCGGACCTCGTTGTCGTTGGTCGTGCCTTGGCTGATCAGGCCCTGCACCGTGACGGACGGGCCGCCGACGACGCGCCTCATCGCCCTGTCGTTGCTGCCACGGAATGCACGCCCGACCTGCCTATCGGCAACGCCGGGACGCAGCGGGAACGCAAGCGCGAAGTGGAACGTCGTCCCGACGTTCTGAACCCGGATGCTGCCGTTGCGGGGCAACGTGTTCGGGCCCCTGAACCCGTAGTCGACCATCCGGATGCGCGCGTCCGGCCTGGGCGCCCGAGCTCCCGTCGGAGCGGAGGTCGTAAAGGTGGTCAGGGCCGCCGAGCTGCCCGCGCCCGCCGCGACCACGTAGGTCGTACCCGGCCGCAGATCGACCGTGAGCGAGCGGCCCGGCTCCGCAGTCGCCTCGAGAAAGACCAGGCTGAGCGCCGCCTCCTGGTTGCGCGAGAGCGTCCCGCGCAACTGATCGAGCGTCACCCCCGGGCGCAACGTGGCGAGGTTGAACTCCCCCCGTCCGCTGTAGGTGAAGCGCGTGGGCCCGGCCCCGATCGGTCCGGAGGCCTCCAGCGTGATGCTCCCCCTGGCGTGGGTGACGGCGACCGTCGGAACGGGTGTCTGGGCGGCCGCCAGGGTGACCAGCACCCCGAGGAGCAGTATCGCCCCGCAGGCCAACTTGAGTCCGCGCACTTGATGATCCTCTCGGAGTGGGAAGACGCTCCCACCGACCCTCTCCCGGGGGCGGGCACATGTCAAGCCGTGCGGCCCCGGCCTCGCGTCCCAGACGCCCGACTAACGGGAGCGGCGAGCTCGGACGATGGCGGAGCCGGCCTGCTCGTGGACGCGGTGGGTCTCCTGGATCTCGATGTCGACGAAGCCGGCGTCGGCGAGCGCGCCTTCGAACTCCGCCCGCGTGAGTGCGCCCGCGATGCAGCCTGTCCACTGTTGCATGTCGGCGCGGGTTGCGGGGTCCATGTCCTCGTCGGCGACGATGTCGCTGACGGCGAAACGGCCGCCGGGCCGCAGGACTCGCGCGGCCTCGCCGAGGACGCGGGACTTGTCGGCCGACAGGTTGATCACGCAGTTCGAGATCACGACGTCGACCGATTCGTCCTCGAGTGGCATCTCCTCGATGTAGCCCTTGACGAACTCGACGTTGTCGACGCCCGCCTCGGCCGCGTTGCGCCGGGCGAGTTCGAGCATCTCGTCGGTCATGTCGAGCCCGATCGCCCTGCCGCTCGGGCCGACGCGGCGGGCGGAGATCAGCACGTCGGCGCCGGCGCCCGAGCCCAGGTCGAGCACGGTCTCGCCCTCGTGCAGCCGCGCGACGGCGGTCGGAACGCCGCAGCCGAGCGAAGCGTCGACGGCCGCCGCGGGAGCGCCGTCGGCTTCGTCGCCGTAGAGGGTGGCGCCGAGGGAGCCGTCGGCGTCGTCGGCGGCCGCCGCCGCAGCCGCTTCCCGGGCCGCAGCAGGTGGCCTCGGCCTCGATCTGTCGAGCCTTGTCAAAGGCCCCGCTGGCGGCCCGGCCGGCGGCGCCCGCGTAGCGCTCGCGCACTGCCTCGCGGATGGTGTCGGCGGGTGTGCTGGTCATGCTGCGAGCTCCAATCTCATCAGGGTCGCGTTGTCGGGGCAGGCGCCGCGTAGTTCGGCGCTCGCCCGCAGAGCGGCCGGGGCGCTCGCACGAGGGAGCGCCTCGAAGCCGTGCGCGGCGAAATACGGCTGCGCGTCGGTGGTGAGCAGGAACACCTCGCGAGCGCCGGCGCGGCTCGCCTCGGTGAGCACCGCCTCGAGGAGCTCGCGGCCGTGCCCGCGGCCCTGGAACTCCGGGTGGACGACGAGCGAGCGCAGCAGCCACGCGTCGCCGTGGCGTTCCGCGCCCGCGAGACCGGCGAGGCCGCCCGCGGGGGCGTCCAGGATCCAGAAGCCGGCGAAGTGCTCGTCCAAGCCCGCGAGCGGTAGCCCCGCGGCGCGGACGAGGGCACGCGCGGTTTCGAGATCCTCCCGCCGGGCGGCGCGCGGCGCCGAGGTCACGGTCCCGGTCATCGGCGTCCCGCGCTCGGCGCGGGCCGGCGGCTGCCGGTGCCGCGGCACGCCCCGCCTGCTGCGACTCGTGGCGCCCGGGCGCGCGGCGGGCAGGTGATCTTCTCGCACCTTGCCCATCACGAACTCGGCGGCCGACGGGAAGCAGTCGATGCATTCTCGTTGATCTGGAAGAAGCTGCTCGTGCCGCGGTGCTCGACGAGCACGAAGCAAGTCTCCGCGAGGAGCCGCAGGTGCTCCGAGACGGTCGACTGCCCGACGTCGACGCCGGCGACGATCTCGCCGACGGAGAGCGGCCGCCGCTCGCTGGCCAGCAGGTTGAGGATCTCGAGCCTCGTGGGATCGGCGAGACAGCGGAACCAGCCCGCGTACAGCTCGGCCTGGTCGCGCGTGAGATTCATCGTTCATCGACGATAGACGATGAATGCCGGCGGCGCAAGGGCGGATGGCACGGAAACCGCCTGACGAGAGCCAGCCGGCGAACTCGTCCAGCGCCTCGGGGATGACGTAGTAGAAGGCCCACAGCCCGCGTCGCTCGGAATCGACGATGCCCGCCTCGCGCAGCACCTTGAGGTGGTGCGAGACCGTCGGCTGCGACAGTTCGAAGAGGGGTACGAGCTCGCAGACGCAGACCTTGCCGGCGTGCTTCCTGAGCACGTCGACGAGCTGCAGGCGGATCGGGTCGCCGAGCGCCTTGGCGATCGCCGCCATCCGCTCCGCCTCGTGTCGTTCGACGTCCGGGTAGACGACCGGCTCACAGCACGGCTCGCCGGCGGGCGCGCTTCTGCTTCGGGGCGAGCTCCAAATCGATCGACATGAATGCACACTTATCGATTGAACCAAGGTTTGTCAATGCTTAAACTGCGCGGCGTGGAGCTGGGGCCCACGGGCTGCCCGGCGAGCACGCGCAGAAAGCTGGTGCCAGCGGCCTAGGAGGAGAAGAAATGAAGTACGTGCTCTTCGTCTGCACCCAGAACGCCGGGCGCTCCCAGATGGCGCAGGCGCTGTTCGAGAGGCACGGGCCGTCCGACGTGCGCGCCGAGTCGGCCGGCGCCGAGCCCGGCGACCGCGTCCACCCGGTCGTCGTCGAGGCGATGCGCGAGATCGGCATCGAGCTGGAGGGCCGGCGACCGAAGAAGCTGACGCTCGAGATGCAGCTGCACGCCGACTGGGGGATAACGCTCGCTTGCGGAGCCAAGTGCCCGTACGTCCCCTCGGTGGTCGAGGACTGGGACGTGGCGGACCCCGCCGGCCAGGCGATCGAGGTGGTGCGGACCATCCGCGACGAGATCGAGCGGCGGGTGCGTGGACCTGGCGGAGAGCCGGATCGAGCAGATCCGCGAGGACCGCCGGCAGCACATGATGCGGATGCGGCGTCTGGTGCTCCGCTGGTGGAGGAGTTCGGGGACCGGCTCACCGACGAGGAGATCCGGACGATCGCCGACGACATCCTCGACACCTACGACGAGGTGCCGATCCGCTCGTTCGTGATGACGCTCGCCAACCGGCGCGCGCGCGAGATCCTGAAGAAGCGAGCCGGCCCGGACCTCAGCCCTGCCAGCCCTCTATCCGCCCCTTGAGGGTGGAGAGGAACTGGGCCGCCAGCGCGCCGTCGAGGGCACGGTGGTCCCAGGACATGCAGAGGTAGGTCATCGGTCGAATGGCGATGCTGTCGTTGCCGTCCGCGTCCGTGACCACCACCGGCCGCTTGACAACCGCCTCGAGGTCGAGGATGGCCACCTGCGGCTGGTTGATGATCGGGGTTGCGAGCACGGCGCCGTAGGCGCCCGGGTTGGTGATGGTGAAGGTCCCGCCGCCCACCTCGTCGGGGGAGAGCCGCTTGCCGCGGGCGCGAATCGCGAGGTCCTTGATGCGGGTGGCAAGGCCCTCGTGCGACAGCTCGTGGGCGTTCCGGATCACCGGCACGATGAGGCCCTCCTCGCCGAGCGACACGGCGATTCCCAGGTGCACCTCCTCGTGCACGGTCAGCATTTCGCCTTCCAGGGTCGCGTTGAGGACCGGGTGCTCGCGCAGCGCCGCGATCGTCGCCCGCGCGACGAAGGGCAGGTAAGAGCGCCGGCCGCGCGCCGCCTCGATCCGGCTCATGTCGGCCTCGACGATCGTGGTGCAGTGCGCCGCGGTCCGCAGCGAGCGCAACATGTGCTCGGCTATCCGCTTGCGCATCACGGAGAGCTCGCGGCCGCCCGGGGCGGCGGGGGCGGGCTCGGCCGGCGCCCCCTCCTCGCGATAGGGGGATTCCATGTGCAGGGCCGGCTGTGGCGCGGCCTCCTCGGGCGCGGCCTCCTGGGGCACCCTCGCCCCGGCGCAGGTAGGCGAGCACGTCCCTCTTCGTCACCCGCCCCCGGCGCCCGCTCCCTTCGATCAGCGACAGGTCGAGATCGTGCTCCTCGGCCATGCGCCGCACAACCGGCGTGACAGGCGGCGCGCGGCCGTCGCCGTGCTCCGGTCTGCCGCCGTCGCCGCCGGACTGGCGCTCCACGCCGGCCGCCGCCGGGGCCCGGGGTGAGTCGGGGGCAGAGGCCTCCGCCGGGGCGGGGGCCGCGGCCCGGGCGTCCGCGGTGACCGCGGCCGGCTCGATGGTCGCCAGCACCGTGCCCACGTCGACCGTCTCGCCGACCTCGACGAGCACCTCCTTCAGCCGGCCGGCGCCCGGCGCGGGCACCTCGGTCTCGACCTTGTCGGTCGAGATCTCCACGATCGGCTCGTCGGCCTCGACGGAGTCGCCGGGCTGCTTCTTCCACTCGACGATCGTGCCCTCGGCGACCGAGACGCCCATCTGGGGCATCGTCACCTCCAGCAGGCCGTCGCTAGTAGGCGAGGAGCTCACGGCACGCGTCCCTCACGTCCTCGACCTGGGGCAGGACGGCACGCTCGAGCGGCGGGCTGAAGGGGATCGGCACGTCCGGCGCTGTGACCCGTACCACCGGGCCGTCCAGGTCCTCGAATGCCTCCTCGGCGATCAGCGCCGCGATCTCGGCGGCGACCCCGCAGGCGCGCGTCGCCTCCTGCACGAGCACGACCTTGCTCGTCTTGCGCACGCTGGCCAGCACGGCGCCGCGGTCGTACGGGTAGAGCGAACGGAGGTCGAGCACCTCGATCGATGCGCCGTCGAGGTCCTCGGTCGCCTCCAGCGCCGTTAGCACCATCGCGCCGTAGGTGATCACGGTGAGGTCGTCGCCCTCGCGCGCAAGGCGCGCCTCGCCGAGCGGCGTCTCGTACCGTCCCTCCGGCACCTCGCCGCGAGAGCGCCGGTACAGGTGCTTGTGCTCCATGAAGAGCACCGGGTTGGGGTCGCGGATGGCCGCCGCGATCAGCCCCTTCGCGTCCTCCGGCGCGGAGGGGGCCACCACCTTCAGCCCCGGCGCCTGCAGGAACCACGCCTCGGGGTTCTGGGAGTGGAACGGGCCGCCCGAAAAGCCGCCGCCGCTCGGCAGGCGCACGGTCATCGGAACCGAGAGCCCCTGGCGGTAGTGAAGCTTCGCCGCCACGTTCACGAGCTGATCGAAGCCGCACGAGATGAAATCCGCGAACTGCATCTCGCACACCGGCCTGAGCCCCTCCACCGCCGCGCCCACGGCGGTGCCGATGATGGCGTTCTCGGCGAGCGGCGTGTCCCAGACGCGGTCCGCCCCGAACTCCTCGATGAACCCGTCGGTGACCTTGAAGGCGCCGCCGAAGGCACCTATGTCCTCGCCCAGGCAGAAGACGCTGTCGTCGGCACGCATCTCCTCGCGCAGCCCATCGGAGATCGCCTGGAGGTAGGTGAGCTCAGGCATGGCTCGCCTGCTTGGCCCAGCGCGACCATGGCGCCGCCCCGTCGCCCAGCTCCGGCTCGGCGTCCGCGAACACGCCCGCGGTCGCCGTCCTCGGATCCGGCATCTCCTGCGCGAGCGCCCACTCGGTCTCCCGGTCGAGCTCCTCCTTCACCGAGGCGCGTATCGGCTCGACCTCGATGCCCTCGCCGCCCAGGAGCTCCTCGTAGCGCCGGATCGGGTCGCGCGCCTCCCACTCCTCGAACATCTCCTTCGGCACGTAGCGCATGTCGTCGTGAGCGCCGTGGCCGTGCATCCGCATGGTCTCGGCCCCGATGAGGGTCGGACCGCCACCCGAGCGCGCCCGCTCGCAGGCCTCCGCGGCCGCCTGGAACACCGCCTCCACGTCGTTGCCGTCGACCTTGAGGCCGCGGAAGCCGTAGCCCGCCGCGCGCTCGACCGGGTCGACCGCGAACTCGCGCTCGTTCGGCGTGGAATAGGCCCACTGGTTGTTCTCGAGCACGAACACGACCGGCAGCTGCCTGACGCCCGCCACGTTCATTGCCTCGTGCCACTGACCGTTCGCCGTGGCGCCGTCGCCGAACCACGTCATCGCGACCCGGGGCTCGCGGCGCATCTGGAAGGCGATCGCCAGCCCGCACGCCACCAGCGCCATGTCGGGCAGCATCGAGACCATCTGGACTGAGCCGAGCCGCTGGTCGGCGAAGTGCATGTTCGCGTCCTTGCCGCCGGAGACTCCGCCCGCGCGGCCCATCATCTGTGCAAGGACGCGTCCGGGAGCGACGCCGCGGACGAGGTGTGCGCCGAGGTCGCGGTGCAGGATGCACGTGCGGTCCTGCGGAGCGAGCGCGAACGCCGGCCCCACGGCCGTCGCCTCTTGACCTCGACCGTCGTAGAAGGAACCCGGAACCTTTCCCTGGCGGTAGAGGGTGAGGGCCCGCTCCTCGGTGGCGCGCATCAGCAGCATGTAGCGAAGAAGCGCCCGCCGGTCGTCGGCGGTCAGGGAGGGCGTCGGTACCTCGCCCTCCTGCTCTACTCCGGCCTGTCTGGCTGACGATGTCGCCACGTGTAAGTGCCCTCCGGGCTTCCTCCCGAAAGGTACCCACCGAGCGACTGGCTCACGCGCCGGGGCCGCACGGAACCGGCGGTCGCGCGTCGCCAGTCCTCAAAACCCTCCACAGAACCTCCTTCTCCCAGGGGCAGTCAGGTTGTGCGTCCTGGAGACGCAAAACCCGCCGCGCTTCCGGGGGCACCGCGTTTGGGGAGGATTGTCCGTCCTCGTCCCGGTCTGCTCGACTGCGAGCGTGCCGGGGTCGACCGTCACGGTAGGGCCGTCAGTAACTTCCTTACGCCTTCGCCTCCACCGCCGCGTGGGCGGGTTGCTTGGCTGCCCCAGGGGCCGCTCGCTTGTCGAAGTAGTCCTCGCCCTCGATGCTGATCCGCGGCAGCAGGCGGTCGAGCCAGGAAGGCATCCACCAGCTCGCCTTCCGAGCAGCGTCATGACCGCTGGGACCAGCAGCGGCACCGAGATCGCACAGGAGCTCCGCCCGCGCGTCGCCGGGCGGTGGCTCGGCGAGGGCACGCCGGAGGTAGGCAACCGCCGCCTCGGGTGCACCGCGCTGCTCGGCGCTCTCCGCGGCCGCGCGTAACAGCTCCACCCGGCCGGCCTCGCCGGCGGGCGTGCTTTGAAGCAGATGGGTGGCCACTCGCTCCACCGGCGCTCCGGCTTCGTCCAGGAGGCGCGCGACGGCCAGATGTCGGGCGGCGCGCTCGCCTGGCAGCAGGTCCTCGTATACGGCCGCCTGCACGATCGGATGGACGAAGCCGAGGAGCGGGTCGTCGGCGAGCACGCCCGCCCGGACGAGGAGATCCGCGACCGATCGCGCCTCACGCGCGTCGATATCGGCCACCTCCGCGGCGATGCCGATATCGGCCTCTCCGCCGAGCACCGCCACGGCGCGGGCCAGCGACGTGGCGGAGGGGCCGAGCCGCTCCAGGCGGCGCAGGACGAACCGGCCGACCGCCGGGGGCCCGACGTCGCTCACGGTCCCGGCGGCCGCGCTGGTGGGCGCCACCTCCGCCTCGGACAGAGCGGCGACGAGCTCGCGCAGGAAGAGGGGGTTACCACCGGTCGCGCGGTGGCAGGCCCGACAGAACTCGTCCGCCGCGTCTTCCCCGAGCCGGCCGCGCACGACCACACTGGCACCGGCCTCTGTCAGTGGCTGGGGGCCGAGGACCTGGGCGGCGGGATCGTCGGCGAGCTCGCGCCAGAGACCGGTTCCCTCCGGATCCGACGGGCGGCCGGCCGCCACGAGCAGAACGGGCAGGCCCTCGAGGCGACGCGAGAGGTAGCCGAGGAATCGAAGCGACGAAGGATCGGCCCAGTGAGCGTCGTCGACGGAAAGCAGCAGAGGTCCCTCGTCGGCCAGGTTGGCGGTCAGCCAGTACAGCCCATGCAGGGCGCCGAACTCCGCGTCCCCACCCCCCGGCGCGGGCCCTGGGCCGCCCGCGCCGACGAGACGCTCCGCCAGCCCCGCCGCGCCGGCGAAGAGCGCCTGGCGCTCGGTGCCCGTGGCGGCGAGGACCGTCTGCTCGAACAGCTGACGCGCGACCCCGAAGGCGAAGTCCCGCTCGAGGACGGCGCCACGCGCCCCGAGCACCTGCAGACCCGCCTCACTGGCGGAGGCGCGGAACTCGCCAGAAGCCTGCTCTTGCCAACGCCGGCGGGGCCCTCCACGAGGACGACGCGACCGGCCCCTTCGCGCGCGCCGGCCACCGCCCTCGCCAGCTCCTCCAGCTCGCTTTCGCGCTCGAGCAGGGCCGGAATGGAGGTTGTCTGGCTGCCCATGTGTGCGTGGGTGCCGCCCGCGCAGCGAGCCTACCGGGTGGCCGCCGAGACCCCGCCGGAGGCGCGATGTGGTGCGGGCGCGCCCGCCTCCACGCTGGGGAAAACGTTTACATTTGAACCAATTGGGTACGCCCCGGCGGAGGGAGCGACAAGGGGGATCGCACCCTCGATCGAATGGCGGGAGGAAGCCGGATGGGGGAACATGCCGTCGAGCCGCTGAGCGCGCGCCTTTCCTGGGAGGAGGTTCACCAGCTAGAGGTGCTGATGCGCACGCGTGCGTCGTCGCTCGCACGACGCCCCGGTTCGAGTTCCAGCTGTCCGGCCTGCGGTGGCCCGCTCGGGGACGAGTCGATGCGCCTCGCGGGGGTGCGGGTGCATCCGGGCTGCCTGCCGACGCCAGTTCGACGGTGAGCAGCTAGAAGGGCGACGCCGGCCCCGGGGGGCCGGCGTCGCGCTGCCAATCGACGCGCCGAGCGGCGCTAGTCGTCGTCGATCGTGTCGACCCTCTGCGCCATCTCGACGACGCCGCACGCCGCGCGAGCGCCCGCATCGCCGGTTGCCAGCGTGTCGGCGTCGGGGCCGGGCGCGCCGGTCGGATTGGTGTAGCGGTTCGAATGTTCGCGTAGTTGTCGCGACCCACATGCACGATGAGCGCGCTCCCGTCGATATCGAAGAGATCGCTGACCGAGAAGCGGTCGGTTGTGAACTGCAGTTGCGCCGGTGCCGTCACCGGTCACCAGCAGGCACGGCAGGTCGCCCGCGTGGGCCCCGTGCCTGCGCCGCCGGGGTTGAAGTGTCCGCCCGCCGTGGTGAAGGGCGGCACGCACACGCCGACGGCGTGCACGTGGAAGCCGTGGAACTCGAGGGCCGAGCCCGAAACCGCAGGCGCTTACGGCCACCTTGCCGTGCCGCTCCTTGAAGACGGCCACGCCCACCCGCTGTCCAGCTCGCGTTATGGAGCACCGCCGTTGCCCGCCGCCCCGACCGGTCGTCGTCACCGGTCGCGAGCGCCGCTCCGATTCCGGTCGCGAGCGCGCCCGCCGCAAGGATGGCTACCGCAGCTACTGCCCTGATGGAACGCATCACACTCCTCTCGTTCGGGCGGCGGAAGACAACCTGCTCGCCCGGGTTGTTCCGGAATGAGGTTTCCCGGATCGCCCCAGCGACCAAGCGACGCCGGCCCCGAGGGGCCGGCGTCGCGCTGTTACCGAAGGCGCCGGGCGGCGTTAATCGTCGCCGCGGCCGCGGCCCTTGCCCTTGCCGCGGTCGTCGTCGTCATCGTCGTTGCCACCGCCGCGCATCACCATCTCGTGGTCCATCGTCTGCGGGTTCAAATGGGGCACGAGGTTCCGGCGACGCGGCTGCTCGACCCTCGCCCGGTACACGACCATGCCCTCCGCGAGGGCGTTGTTCGTCGACGCCGTCGGAGGCGTAGACGGGCACACCCTACCCCGCTTGAACAGCGGACCCGTGTACGGGTACGCGGACCAGGTGCCCGAGTTCTGCGCCGGGTCGTAGTACGCGATCTCCTTCAGGTTCCTCGGATCGGTGAAGTCGATCACGTCGACGCCACCCGTGTACCACGCGTTCACGAGGATGTCCTCCTCGATTCCCGTGATCGTCATCCCCATGTGCGCCGAGCAGTACTCGCTCGCGCCGGTATTGGGCCGCACGTCGCCCACATGGAACTCGCTCAGGAAGTTCCCCTCCATGTCGGAGAAGAACATGCTCCCGGTCTTGTGGGTCCCGCCGGCGGGGTTCCACGTCCGCGGCTGGTACGTCGTCATCGGCGGGCAGCCGGTCCCGAAGGACTCGTCCACCCAGTTCACGACCTTCCCGGCGTTGTCGAACATCACCGAGTGGAAGAAGTCGACCGCTCCGGGGAACTGGCCGGTGCCGCCCGAGCTGACCTCGTCGTCGCCGACGCCATCGGGTTCTCGGTGTCCGGGATGCCGGTCTCGGGATCGATCTCCCAGACCTGGCCCTGCTCGGCGCAGGCGGCGCCGGCGATGTTGTGCTCCATGTGGGTCACGATGTCGTGGCAGGCAACAGCCGCCGACTCGAGCGGGCGGAAGCCCCTTCTCCTGCCAGTCCATCACCCCGTCAGGATCGCCCGGATAGGTGAGCCTCGCAGCCGAGCGATCTCCTCGCTGTCCTCGGGGTTGTCCAGCGGCACCCGCACGACCTGGATCACGCCGTGCCGCGGGTTGTTGGACCTTGTCGCTGTCGTACGGGTTGTTCGTGTTCAGGTACGGCGGTGATCGGTGCCGGACCACCGCAGGTCGGACCCGGGTTCAGCGGGTACGACGACACGTACACGATCAGCTCGCCCTCGTCTGCGGCGTTCCCGGTCCACCCGGTGATCGTGTGGGCGCCGCAGTCGTTGTAGACCGCGGCGACCTGCTCGATCGACCTGAAGGGGCGCTTCGGGTTGTCGCTCATCGTGAAGACCCGGACGCCCTCCCAGCCATTGGGGTCCCCGTGGATCGCAACTGGCGGCGCCGGTTGCGCCGGTGGTCATCGACCGCCAGCGCCGCAGTCCGGCCGCTCCATCGTGCGGTCCACCGCGAGCAGCATGAGGTCCGCGACCCCGTTGTCATCGGTATCCCAGACGAACGGGTCGTTCTGGAGCCCGTCACACTTGAAGTCCCTGATCAGCTTCGGGCTGGCCGGATTCGAGACATCGAAGATCCTGAAGCCGCCGCGGGGCCCGGTACCGGCCGGGAACCCGGCATCGCCGGTGTAGTAGCCCGAGAATGCGTGGTCCCCCCAGAACGCGAAGTCGGAGTTGGTCGCCTGGTTCGGCGACGTGAACAGCTCGGTCATCCTGTTGCTCTGGTCGGCAGTCGCTTGTGCACCTGCCGCGCCGGGGAGCAGCGCCAGGGTCAGGACTACGGCTACGACTGCTACAACTAAACGGAACGCAGATCTCATACCTGCCTCCTCCTCCACAAGATGAGTGTTGAACGGCTTGGGCTCCCCGCGGGCTTCGGGCAAGGGACCGGGGCGTCCGCGCCCGGGTCCCTTACGTGCTGCGGAATCCCCCGCAAGCTTGAATGTTCTGGCGTGCCAGACAGAGCCGCTCTACTCCCTACCCCCCGCCGAGGGGGGCCAAACCAGAACGCCGAGCAGGCTTTCTTCTGGGGCTACGTGGCTCCGACCCGGCTCGCGCGGCGCAGGAAGAGGGCGGCGAGGCCCGGCGGCAAGGCCGGCGATGCCGACTATCAGCGCGATGATCGAGAGCGTGTTGCTGTCGTCGTCCTCGCTCGCCGCCGCGGCGCGCCGGCTGCCGCCGCGGCGGGCTCGGCGGCGCGCGCCGCCCTCTGCCTCGGCGGCCGTCAGCTTCACCTGCGGCGCGGGCTCCTCGGAGTCGGGCGGCCCGATCCAGCGCACGACCTCGCCGTTGCTGTAGGTCTGCACCGCCTTGAAGGTCACCGTCGAGCCCGGCCTTGTCCGGAACCCCGAGCGAGAGGCCGAAGTCCTGGAACTCGCCCGGCCCGATGGCTGCCGCCGCGTGAAGGTGATGCGCCGACCTCCTCGGTGACCTGCTCGCCGAACTGCTCGACCGGCTTGTCCAGCTTGCGCATCGGTCGATCTCGCTGTCCCAGCCCGGGACCGGCTCGGTGGACACGGACAGGAAGCCGGGCGGGAACTGCACGTCCACCTTGGTCGTGTCGGCGTCGTCGCGCTCGTTCGGCACCCGCACGTCAAGGCGGGCGAAGCCGCCCGCGGGCGCCTCCTCGGGCTGCAAGCGTCACATGTGCGAAGGCCGTCGGCGCGAGCGCAAGCGCCGCGACCAGCGCGGCGCCGAGGATGTAGCTGTGGAACTTCATGGTCAGAACTCCTTTTCCATCGAATGCGTGCGGGCGAGGAGTCCCCCTGCCGCTAGGACGCGGCGGTCGACGGCGCAGGAGCGCGACCGCAAGGCTCGCGAGTGCGGCGACGAGCGCAGCGGCGGCCAGCCATCGAGCGGTCCCGTCCGAGCCGTCGCTGGACTCCTCTGCCTCGTTCTCATCGGGCGCCTGCGGCTGTCCGGATTGTGCCTCCGCCCCGCCGGCCGCCTCGCCGCCGGCGTCCTGGCGTGGAAAGCGCTCGGACACCGTGGTCACGGCGGCCGGGTACTCGCCGTCGGGTGGCTCGATCCAGCGCACCTTCCGACCGTCGTCGTAGGTCTGGATCGACCTCCACTGGATCTCGACCCTCGCGCGGCGGGGTCGAGGCCAGGAATCCAAAGCGCGCGAAGCCGTCGGAGCGGAGTCGTCCGCGCCAGACGATCGAGCGGATCGACTGGTTAGGCTTTAGGGTCAGCGATCGACGCCAGCCCGGAGTCGCCTCGTACGAGAACGGGATCACGCCGGTGGGCACCGCGAGCTCGACCTCGACCGTCCGTTGCTCCGCTCGTTCGGCACCAGCACCTCGAACAGCACGGCGTCATCGGGTGCGGCCGTGGTCGGCCGCACGTCGATGTGCGCCGCGGCCGGCGGCGTCCCGGCCGCGAACCAGGAGCGCCAGGCAGAGGAGCGCCAGGGTGAGGGCGAGCCGAGCCACCAGCCGCGACCCACACGGATCGAAGGTCATCGCAGCCGGAATCGCCAGGAGCCTCGCTGCCTGTGGCCGTCGGCGGCGACCATCGAGTACGTCGCCCGGTAGCGGCCCGCCCTCAGCGAGCCCCTGAGCCCGACTAGATCCGCGCCACGTTGCGTGGATCGCGACCGCCGTTTCCGGACGACACAACCCGCCGCCCGGGCCGACGACGCGGAGTCTGCCGCGCCGAATCTGTTGCTCGAAGGTGACACTGACGCGTCCCGATCGACGTACTCGCCGAGCCGCCCTTGGCCGGGCTCCTCGACCTCACGTCGGTGTGCGCGATCGCGACGGCGGCCGCGAGGGCCGCCGCCGCGAACGCGATCAGCAGCGTGACTTTGTAGCGGATTCGCATGGTGCTCCCTTACCCGATCAGCGCGCGAGCCTGCGCGTCGCGGACGCCGAGCGATCGCCCGAGACGGCCTCGAACGAAACCTTCATCGAGCGCTTTGCCCTCCTCATCGCGGCCTTCGCGCGGCTTCCAAGCGTGATCTTGACGAGCGCGCTCGCGTCGGCTCCGATCGTCGCGGTCCGCTTGCCAAGCACGCGAGACTTCAGCCTGAGGGCCTTCGCCACGGCCTCGCTGACCAGCAGCCGCACCGTGACCCGCTTGCCGGCGGGTCCCGTGACCCGGACAGACATCGCCGTTCGCCGCGAGCTGCGCGGCCGACCGGCTGCCGACCGGCGTGATTCGTAGCGGCGTCGCCTCGAGCCTCATTCGCGCGACTTCCGCCTTGAGCGCCTGGTTCTCCTGCTCGAGCGTCGCCGACCTGGCCCAGCCTGGGCCTGCGCACCGGCCGCGGCCTGCTCGGCCGCTGCCTTTTGCGCCTCGAAGCTGGGCGGTGAAGGTCTTGAGCTGGTCGATCTCCTTTGCAGAGGCGCGGTCGCGTGCTCCACGGTCCCGCTGGCGAGCGACGCGATGGTGTCTGGATTTCGTCGGCGGATGGTAGGTTCCACCGAGGCTGGTGCAGGCCGCGGCAAATCGCTGACCGTCGCGAGGTTGATCCGGTGAGCGCTTGTACGTCACGCGATCCAGTCGGCCGGATCGTCGTCGAGGCCGGCGGAGGCCTTCTGGAAGGGCACGTAGTTGTAGAACGGGTCGCTCCAGTCGCCCCTTGCCAGCCAAGGACGGCCGACTCGTCGAACACGGCCGCCGCGCAGGTGGCGTGGGCCTGCGCGCCGGTGTCACCTTCGGCGAGCAGGCGGGTCCTCGTTCCGGGAGCACCGGGCTCGAACGCCTGGCTGGTTCGGTAGTCGCCGGGCAGCTTGCGAGTAGTCCACCATGCCCTCGTCTGAGTAGTCGTTCGTCTCGCGCAGCACGAAGGTGAAGCCGTGGTTGGTGACCACATGCCGGGTCTGGGTCCCGGGCGTGAACTCGCCCGGAGCCGGGTTCGTGTCGATCATGCGCTCACCCGTATAGACGGAGCGGTGTCCCCGACGCGGCGGCCGGCACGGCGAGTGAGGCCGCGGCCGATGGCCAGCACGGCGAGCAGGCGATAGCGAACGGGTTTCATTGCTTGACTCCTTTGCTTCATCGAACGACTTTTTGTTGGACGTCGACCGCTCGGCGCGGCCCTTGGATGGGATGAACACGGCCTGGTAGCGGCCGGGACGGAGGTTGTTGAGGCGGAATCTGAATCGGCCTTTGCGGGCGGAGGTTCTGGCGGAAGGTCTGGCGGCGGTCGTGCGCAGCAACAGGACGCGTCCTGGTACGCGCGGGGTTGACCTTCCCGCGTACGAGGACGCCGCCCTCGCCCAGGCGCCGCATCGTTATCCGGGTCTTCGAGAACATGGTGACCGTCCGCACCTGCGGAGCGGAGGCCGCCCGCCGTCGCGCGGATGCGGGAGGTCTGCGACAGCGCGAATTGACGTGGAGAACGTGCCGTCGGCGCTCGTGGTCAGCCGCCGCACGACGGCTCGGCGGCCGGTAACCGTGAGCTCGACCGGCACGCCCGCGCTCGCGTCGGGGCGACGCTGCCTCGAACGCGCACGCGGCCGGCCCCAACCCGCTTGGCGGGCGCTCGCAGCTGGACCGAGGACACCCCGCCTGCGCCCCCGCCGCCACCCGGCCCCGGCGGGCCCCCGCCCGGGCGCGCCGGCGCCGCCGCACGACCCGACGACGTAGTCAGCGCCGTACTCGCTGCCGATGGGCGTCGTCCCGCCCGGCGCCCGGTCGATTGGTCCGTCGCCGTCATAGGTCAGGACAAATGGGTTCGCCAGCACCGCGCCGGTGACGGCGCCGGTCTGGCCCGGCACGTCGATCGTGGCCGTTCCGCCGGGACCGCCGATCACCGCGCCGGTGGTCGGTCCGGCGCTCGCGAAAACGTCCGGCGGCCGTCCACGTGCCATAGTCGAATCGACACCGGGGGCGGATCGGGCGCAACCGCGCGCACATACCGGGTCTGACCGCCCACGTCGAACACCAGCGCGAACTGCAGCGGTGCCGGGAGGGTGGTCCGGGAACCAGTTCCCGGCCTGCACCCTGATGACCGCCTGAAGACGCCCGGCGGCCTCCGAGAACCAGGCCGACAAGCACATCGGTGGTGTTGTGGTGGCCGTCGCCTTGCGCGTCCGAGATCTGCGGCTGGCCGCCGCACGGCGGCGGCGCCTGCGCGGCCGCGCCGGTCGGGAATGCCGCAAGGACGAGTACGGCCAGTGCGGCTACTGCGAGCGGGATCATTCGGGGCTCATACCTCCCCCCATAGCTCCTCCGATTTCCATGTGGACGGTGTCGCTGAAGAGGTCGAACTCGCCCCGACGCGCGTCGATGCGGAGCTCCCACTCTCCGGCGGGCGCCAGGTTGGCGCGCCTGACCACGTAGGCGCCCGGCTCCATTCCGCGGCGGGCGCGGTAGCGCAGCGGGCCGATGTCCTGGGCCGTCGAGCCGGGCCGACACGTTGACCTCCGCCGGCCGGCCCTTCTCGAACATGATGTGGATCCTGTTTGGCCCAACCGTGCCGGGCGTGATCTCCATGTGCGCCATGAAGCGGGCCGAGCTCGAGCTCCGCCTCGGTCTCGGACGCCTCGTGCATCTCGATCTCGGTGCGCGCCGGTGCCGCGTTCACGAGCGCCGCGGTTACACCCACCACGGCGAGCATGACAGCCAGCTCAACGCCCGCCAGGCGCAGGAAGCGGACGCGCTCCATGCCCGAAGCGATCTGGGCGCGCAGGCGCGGCACCGCGAAGCGGTTGTTGTAGGCGCCCATGGCGAGCAGCGGCAGCACCAGCCCGACCTTGACCAGCAGCAGGATCCCGTACTCGGTTTCCCACAATCCGCGCCATTGGCGCACCTGGAGATAGCCGTTGATCGTCCCGGCCACGATCAGGATTGCCACCGACACGACCGCCGTGGTCGAGAAGCGTGGCACGCTCGTGGCCGCCAGCTCCCAGCGTTTGCGGCCGGCCAGTGCCAGGCCCAACACCAAGAACCCCAGCCCGCCAGTCCAGACCGCCGCCGCCTGCACGTGCGCGGCGTCGGCGACCACCGAGCCCGCGCCACTCACGCTGGCGTGGCCCGACAGCCCCGGAGTGACGACGAGCCCGGCGGCCAGCGCCAGGGCCGCCACGCTGGTGGCGGTCGCCGCACGGCCGCGCCACGCCCGAGCGACCAGCGCCACTGCGCACAGCCCGGATGCGAGCACGGCACGAGCAAGCGCATACTCCCCGAACTTCGTGTCGGCCACCGACGACACGACCTCCCAGCGGAACCCCTCGCCCAGGCCCGTGCCCTCCGCGTACGCACCCTGCAGTCCGAGCTCGAGCAGCGACACCACCGCCAGCGCCGCAGCGAGCGCCGCCACGATCGCGAGCAGCCGGCGCTTCACCGCCTCCGACGCCGAGCGCAGCGCGAACAGCAGCGCCACCGTCCCGCCAACGCACGCCAGCAGCAGCGCGAACTCGAGGATGCGGCCACCCAGATAGAAGACCCTGGTGACGAACGGCGTGTCCCCGAGCACCTCCCCCGCAATCCCGCTCGGCTGCGCCCCCGGCTCCATGACGTGGAACACCCAGGCGCCCTTGATCGGGTCCGAATCGGCCGAGATGGCCCGCCACGCCACCGTGTAGGTGCCGCGTTCGAGCTCGCGATCGATAGCGACCGCCACCTGCTCCGGCGCCGGACGCAGGATCTTGCCCGCGTCGACTTGCTCGCCCTCGCCGTCGTACACCATGATCGACCCGAGCGCCGTCTCGACCGGCTCGTCGAAGCGCAGCAACACGCGTTTCGGCGAGTGCTCGACCGTGCTGTCTCGAGCCGGTTCAGTCGACACGAGCGTCGAGTGCGCCCAGGCGGCAGGGGCGAGCGCCAGCGTCGCCACAAGGCCAGTCGCGGCGAGCCCCCACTTCGCATCGCGAAGCAGCAGGATGAATCCCTCCTTTGGCGTCACGGCCTAAGCCGCGACGCCGCCCGTTGGCGTCTACCAGCCGGCCGCGGGAGGCGCGCGCGGTCCGTGCCCGGGGCGAGGACGGAGGTTGTGATGAGCGCTGCCGGCGCGGGAACGCGCAGCAGCCGAGGGCGGCGCGCAGCGGACCGGCCGCTGGAACGCAAGCGCGCGCGACAATGTGCGGCCGAGCTCCGAAGCCGAGGGAATGCAGGCCGTACGCGACAAGGAGCGCCGCGAGCGCGAACGGCAGCTGCAGCGCAAGCCCGACGAGGAACGTGGGCTCGGTCCACAGGTCATGCGGGATTCCGCCGGTCGCGACGAGCCGCTCCAGGTGCTCCTGAACAGCGAAGCCGACCGGTGGAAGGAGAGCGAAGAGCCGGAGCGGCGGGCGCGACGGCCGACGGCCGCGCAACCCCTCGCCGACGCAGAGCACCAATCCGGCCAGGGCGAGGGCGAGCCCCCAGATGAGGATCGCCGGCGTGTATCCGAGGTACGCGTGGCCGCGTTCGGCGTGAAGCCCCATGTGCTGCTCCGCGCCGGGCGAGACGAGCCAGTACGCAAAACAGTGTGCGCCGAGCCAGGACGCGACTGCCAGCGGCAGCGAGATCAGCCACGCGGCCCCCCGTTTCAGCATGAGCACTGCATCATCCCACTCGGGCGTATCACTACCCAAAAGGGCGTGATTTCGATCCCACTTTGGCACGTTGGCAGAGCTACGAGCGAGCTTGATTTGGCCCGCGCCGGGTATGTAGCTCCTTGCTTGAGCTTCTTCAACCAGGGGAACCACTCTCAGCAAGGAGGAAGGGAATGAGACGGATACCTCGCCTGCTGCTTCTTCTCGCGGTAGGCACCGTCGCAGTGCTGGTATCGGCTGCGGGGGCATGGGCAAATCACGCGGACCGTCCGGAACGGCCAACTTGCGCGCGCTGGGGCACAGCCCCGACTTCGGCAGCTTCCTGCTGCCCGACGGCCAGCGCGACGCCAACTCGGACCTCGCCTTCCGGGGCAACCTCGTCTTCCACGGGGACTACGACGGGTTCCGGATCGTCCGCGGTGGGCCCAACCCGAGGCTGATCTCGAGGACGCGCTGCAACGGCGACCAGGGCGACATCGTCGTCTGGAAGGACGTGCTCGTCCGCGCTTGGAACGCGCCCAAGGCCGAACCCCGGAACTGTGATGGCGCGACGGTGCCGGCCGGCTTCGAGGGCATGCACATCTTCGACATCAGCGACATCAGGAACCCGGAGCTGGTGGGTGAGGTCGAGCTGAGCGCGCGGCCCGAGGCCGACTCGCCCGGCTGCGGCACGCACACGCTGACGCTGGTTCCGGACGGCGATCGTGCGGTGATCTACAACGCGACGTCCGGCGGGAATCCGGCCCTGCCCAACCCGGCGGATCGGGAGTGCGACTGGATCGACATCGTCGAGGTGCCGCGCGACGACCCCGGCGCTGCCAGGCACCTGCGCCGTGAGCCGCTGATGGGCGGCCACGCTGCTCACGACAACGGCGTGATCCTCGGTGACGTCAACAAGCTCGGGACCGCGTCCGGGCACATGAGCAACGTGTTCGACATCGGCGACAACGACACGCCGGGTGGCAGCCTGGAGGATCCCCAGTTCCTCTACACGATCGAGGAGCCGGGAGTCTGCAACACGGGCGGCCCGCTCTGCAACGGCAACTGGCACTCCGCCGGCTTCACCTGGGACGGCGAGGTGATCATCCTCGGCTGGGAGCCCGGAGGCGGAGCGGAGCCGGAATGCGAGGCGACCGATCCGCCCGTGAAGAAGAGCGCCTTCTTCTACGACGCGGACACCGGCGCCAAGCTGGGCCAGTGGACGCTGCCGCGGCCGCAGACCGCAGCCGAGAACTGCACGATCCACAACTACAACACGGTGCCGCTGCGCGACGGGAGGTACGTCCTAGTAGGCGGCAACTACCAGGCCGGCACGTGGGTCACCGACTTCACGAACCCGGCCAGCCCGGCCACGCTCGGGTGGTCCGATCCGCCGCCGGCTCGTCCCGACCCAACTGGGCGGCGCGTGGTCGTCGTACTGGTACAACGGCTTGATCTACGAGTCGGAGATCAGCGTGGGCCTGAACGTCTTCCGCTTCACCGGAAAGGAGACGCGCAAGGACGTCAAGCTGCGGCACCTGAACCCGCAGACCCAGGAGTTCTCGATTCTGCCCTGGGAAGGGGGACGACGACGACGACGATGACGAGACGACTGACGACGACGACGACCGTGACGACGACGACTAGTACCTGGCTCGCCTGCGGATAGGCGCACCAGCGAGAGAGGGCGGCTTCGGCCGCCCTCTCTCATGTGGGGCTGTTGCAGCTACAGCTGTTGGTACGAGGGACTTGGTCAGCGGAGGTGCGAGCCTTCCTCGGGACCTCCGTCCGGGCGGGCGCCGGCCTCGGCCTGGGGCGGAGCGACGTCGGCGGTGCCCTCCTCAGGGCCGCCGTCGTAGCGGGTGGTCGGGGCGACGTTCGACTGAGTGGCGGGCACGACGCCGCGGCTGCCTTCCTCGGGGCCGCCGTCGTAGCGGGTGCCGGGCGAGTCCGGTCGGATCGTGGCCGAGGGGTACCCGGTGGACGGGTTCACGGCGCCGGCGCCGTAGTTGATCGACTCGATCGGCCTGGCGGAGCTCGTGCTGCTGACCTCGTCGCTGTCGGTGGCGAGGAATACCACCGCCACGGTCAGGCCTGCGACCGCGATCAGCGCGACTGCGAGGAGTGCACGCAGGTGATTGAAGTGGGAACGGAGAACGACCGTGGACTGCCGTGTGGGGATCGCCTGGCCCATCACTGTCTCCTTCTGGTAGGTGCGGGGATCGACATCGAGGCGATCATGCGGCCGGCCGGTTGCAGCCGAGCGACGGCGCGGTAACAGAGCGGCAACGGCGCCGCGGCCCTACTTGAGGCAGAAGCTCGAGTAATCGTTGCCGTAGACGGGGTGGAACAGCGTGCAGCCGTCGAAATCCATCCGCTCCGAGACGAAGGTGGAGAGCTTGCGGTGGCCGTAGGGCGCGATCCAGGCGCGCTCGACCAGTTTCCTGTTCAGCTCCGCCCACGCGTCGGCGACCTCGCCGGTCAGCTCAGGCTCCTTGGTCAGCTCTGCGATCCCCGACGTGATCTCCGGGTCGTCGACGTTCCCGACGTTCTGATTGTTCGCCGGCTGGATCGACTTCCCGTCGACGAGGAAGAAGAAGTTCTTCGGGTGCGGGAAATCCTGGAACCACTGCGCCACACCCGTCTGTGCCTTGGTCGTCGAGTTGCCGACCGTCTGGAAGAACACTCCGGCGTCGACGATCTCCGGCTTCGCGTCCAGACCTATCTCGTTGAGCATGTCGGCGTACGCCTCGGTTACCTCGTCGTCCGGGTCGAGCGTGTCGCCCCAGACCGTCACGTCGGCGCCCTCCGCGCCGGCGTCCGCGATCAGCCCCCGTGCCCGCTCGAGATCGGGCGGCTCGCGCGGATCGCCCCAGGGACAGTCCTCGAGGTCGAGTGCCTCGTCGTACCCCGGCATCCCCGGCGGCAGGAACGAGCAGCCGGGCGCCAGCTCGCCGGCGAACAGCCGTGCCAGCGCAGGCTTGTCGATGCCGTAGTTCACGGCCTCGCGCACTTGCTTCTTGTCGAACGGCGGCACCCGCGTGTTCATGAAGAGGTAGTAGGTGGAGCTGGTCACGTGCTCCTCGTAGCGGTCGGAGTACTTCGCCTCGACCTCGGGCTTGAGATCGGGCGGCGGCGGATCGAGCATGTAGTCGAGCTCGCCGCGGATCACGTCCTGGGTTTGGCGCTCGCGCGACCCCACGATGACCGTGGTGATCTTGTCGAGCTTGCCCTTGGGCACGCCGGGCAGGTCGAACCGGGCGTTCTTCTCCAGCACGAACCGCCGGTTGGGCACCGACTCGGTGATCTCGTAGGGGCCGATCCCGGGAGGCGGGTCCTTGGTCAGGTTCTCGAAGGGCGTGCCGCCCGGCACGAGTCCGGCGAAGTTCATCGCGAGCACGTTCGCGAAGGTGCCGTCGGGCTCGGTCAGCGTGATCGTGATCTTGCCGGTCCGGTCGTCGGTCTCGATGCCGGGGATGTCGGCGTCGGCCTTGCGCGCCTCAACGTATTCAGCGGCGCCGACGATCGGCAGGAAGAACGCGGAGCCGCCGGACTCCAGGTTGAGCACCCGTTTGATCGCGTGCTCGAAGTCCGAGGCCTTCGCCGGCGTGCCGTCCGAGTACCTGAGGCCCTTGCGCAGCGTCAGCTCGTACGTCTTGCCGTCGGGGGACACTTTCGGCAGCTCCTCGGCCACGCCCGGGATCAGCTGTGCACCCTCCTCGCCCTCCGCTCGTTTGTACGTGAGCAGGGGCGTGTAGACGAGCCACATCGGCTCGAGGCTCCCCGACTGGTAGCCGAGCGCCGGATCAAGGAAGTCCGGCTGTGTGGTCTGCGAGATCGTGATCGATCCGCCCTGCCTGCCGGACCCGCCCTCGTCCCCGCCGTCGTCGTCGCCGCACCCGAAGAGGACGAGCGTCACGCAAGCCAAGAGCAGCTGCGCGCACCGACTCATCGTACCCACGCTAAGCCAATTCGATCGCGAAGCGGGCCTCGTCGAGCCGCCGCACGACTGTTCCGAGCTCGCCGCACGCGAGTTGCAGCCGGCCGGCGATCCAATCGGCGTGCTCGCCGGCGGCAAGATCGGTCCGGCAGAAGTCGAGATGCAGGCCCACGACCTCGAGCCGGCCGCCCGGTCGCCAGAGGGCGAGCACCCCGAGGTCGTTGCGCAGCGTCGAGTCGACGGCGTAGTCGTCGAGGGCGTCGCCGAGGTCGTAGAGCACCGGGCCTCGCGAGGCGAGCTCGATGCCATGAAAGACGTGCGCGGAATGCCCCGCCACCGCGTCGGCTCCGGCGGCGAGCAGCTCATGGGCGCGGTCGCGCTGCCAGCGAGACGGCCTCGCGCTCATGTTCGGCCCCCAGTGGGGGAACGCGAGGACGTAGTCCGCCTCCGAGCGCAGGCGCCCCAGCTCGGTTTGGATCCAGTCGGGCAGCTCGCCGCGGAGATCGGCATGCGCGATCCCCGGACGGGTGGCGCCCGCCGCGAACTCGGCGGGGTGATCGGACAACGCCACCACTCCAAGCCGGGCGGACCCCGCCTGCACCACGGCGCCGCGCCGCGCGCGCTCCAGGTCGAGGCCGGCGCCAACGGACGGTATCCGCGCCGCCTCCAGATGGAGAAAGGTGTCGGCGAGGGCGTCGGCGCCGAAGTCCAGCGCGTGGTTGTTGGCCACGCTCGCGAGAGACGCCCCGATCGTGCGCAGCGGCTCGACGCCGCTCGGCGGTGCGCGGAAGAAGAACGGCTTGCCCGGGATCAGCGGTGTCGGCGCGCCCCGCGCAGACACGCAGCACTCGAGGTTCAACACGAGCGCATCGCAGGAGCGGCACACGTCGCGCAGCCGCGGCGACCAAAGCTCGGCGCTCGGGTCGCGGGCGAGTCGCTCAGCGACCTTGCGACCCAGCATCACGTCACCCAGCAGGCCGATGGTGGGGGTCTCCGTTGCCACTCCTCGCGCACCGCCGGCCGGGTGTCCCCCTACGGCGCGAACTCTCCCGGGCCTCCACCGCCTCCTCCGCCGCCGGAGGTTCCTGCCCCGGGGCCCGAGCCGGCGCCGCTCGGGGCCGGCGGGGTGGCGGCGGGAGCGAGCGCGGCGGGGGGCGCGGCCGGCGCCGCTGCGCCCGGGACGAACTCGTTCGCTGGGTCGGGGGGCGGCGGTGGTGGAGGGGGCGGCGGCGCGGGCGCGGGAGCGGGGGCGGGGGATGGGGCGGGCGCCGGCGCCGGGTCGGGGGCGGGGTCGGCCGGCTGCTGTGGGGGCGGCGCCGGGAGCCGGGGCCTGGGCGACTCTGATTGGCACCTCCTCCTTTACCGGCTTTGCCCTCACATGCCGGCGCTGCTCTTGCTGCTGCTGCCGCTGCCGTTCGGGCGGTCCACGGTGGTTCGCGAGCTGGTCGATGGCCGTGCCGCCGCCTGCCAGCGCCGCGGCCGAGGCGGTCACGGCCGCCATCTTCTGCCCGACCGCGAGCTCCGCCACGGCGTGCGCGCGCTCGCCCACGGCTGCGGCCTTCTGTTGAGTGGCCCCGAGCGCCGCCTCGAGCTTCTGCTGCGCACCGCCCAGAGCCGATTCGAGCCAGCTGCGCAGCGGCCCGGCGGCCGCTGCCGCCAGCGCCGCGGGCGGCACCACCGCCGCGACGCGCGCCGGCGCCGCCCGGAACGCCTTCAGGCGCGCGCGGCACGCGAGGCACGTCCTCATGTGCGGGCGCAGCAGCGCCAGCTGTTCGGCCGACGCCTCGCCGTCCGCCAGGGCCGACAAGAGGGGCGCGAAGCGCTCACACTCGACGCCGCCCTGGATCCCGGCGAGGCGGCGCGCGAACGCCTGCCGGCCCTCGGTCAAGCACCGATTGACCTTGGTGTAGGTCCACCCCGTGACCTCACAGATCTCGCGGTAGGAATAGCCCTCGGCCTTGAGCCGGAGCGCCCGGATCTCCTGTGGCTTGAGGTGTCGCAGCGCCTCGGCGCCCTGGCGCAGCCGCTCGTACCGCTCCGCCTGATCGTGGGTGATGGCGGGCGGGGTGGGTCGGTCGCCGAGCTGACCGTCGTCGGTGACCGGAGAGTGGCGCTCGCGCTGGCGCCGGAGCGCGAACGCCTCGTGCTTCACCACCGTCTTGAGCCACGGGACGAGCTCGTCCTCCCGCGTGGTGGGCGCCTTCGTGAGCAGGATCTCGAACGCCCGCTGGTAGGCGTCCTCCGCGTCCTCCGGGGTGGCGGCGTAGCGGCGGGCGGTCGCGAGGATCTGAGCGCCGTGGCGCTCGAGCAGGGCCAAAGCAGTCGGGTCGAGGTCCCGCCTCGCGGGTCTGCCGCCCGCACGCTGGCGCCGTTGGATCTGCATCCGCCTGGTCCAAGCATGATCCTGCAGAAGCTCGCCCCTGCGCGCATCGAGGAGGTTCGCAAACTGCGAAGATTTCACGGTCCGGCGGCCCGGAATGTGAAAGGCGCTGCCCACGCCGCTACATTGGCCCAGTCCAACTGTTTCACTAACTGCCGACGGGAACGATTCGCTTGCCTAACGGCCTGGTCAAAGAGCTGAGGGAGGTCGAACCGGTCTCCCTCCCGGACCGCGACGTGCGCGCGGGCAAGCCGCTCATTCTGCGTGCCGTCCTCCGCTTCGAGACCGTACGGGCGGTTGCGCGCGTGGGCAGCCTCGCCGCGCTCGACCTGGCCGGGCTGTTCCTCGCGATCTATACCGCGCTGGTCCTGAAGACGGCGATCGTAAACCCGGAGCAGCTCGGACAGATGTGGGGCCAGGCAAAGGAGTACTTCCCGCTCGCCGGGCTCGTGATGCTGCTGCTGTTCGCCCGCTCCGGCCTCTACCGCGACCGCGCACAGCGACCCGGCTTCACGAAGGTTGTGTCGTCGCTGTTCCAGGTGACGTTGGTGACCCTGATCTATGCCGAGATCGAGGGCGAGCCGTTCCAGTCGTACTACATCTTCTACAGCTCGCTCTTCTTCGCGCTGCTGTACGTGTCGGGGCTGCGGTGGGCCTTCGAGCGCGCTAGCGGCGCGGTGCTCCGGGCCGCGGGCTACCGCCGGCGGGCGGTGCTGGTGGGCTCGGGACCGAACATCCAGGCGGTTTCTCACGCCCTGCGCGACTCGAATGCGATCGAGCCGTACGCGTTCGTGGCCCGCACGCCGCTCGCCTTCGTGGACGGCCTGCGCGACTTCCGCTCGCTCGAGCAGCTCGAGCGACACTTCGACGCCGTCGACGAGGTCCTGATCGCGGACGCCGACTTCCCCCAGGACGCTGCCGTCGAGCTGGTGGACCGCTGTCATCGGCACGGCGTGCGCGTGCGGGTGGCGCCATCCACCATGGAGATCCTGATGGAGCGGGTGGAGTTCGTTCCCGGCCAGGCGCTCCCGTTGTTCGAGCTGAAGCCGCCGGTCTTCGATGGGCTCGACTTCGCGGTCAAGCGGACGTTCGATCTGGTCGGCGCGGTGCTCCTGGTCGTGCTGCTGGCCCCGGTCATGTCTCTGGCGGCGCTGGCGATCAAGCTCAGCTCGCGCGGACCGGTGCTCTACCGCTCGATGCGGCCGGGAATCGGCGGGCGCGCGTTCTCCTGCCTCAAGTTCCGGACGATGGTTCACGGGGCCGAGCATCTCCAGGACCACCTCGAGAACCGAAACGAGCTCGGGGGCGCGATCTTCAAGATTCGCAACGATCCGCGCATCACGCCGGTTGGACGCTTTTTGCGCCGCTGGTCACTCGACGAGCTGCCCCAGCTGCTCAACGTCCTGCGCGGTGACATGTCCCTGGTTGGCCCGCGGCCGCTCCCGCAGCGCGACTACGACCGCCTCGACGACTGGCACCGCAAGCGCTACCTCGTCCTCCCGGGCATGACGGGGCTGTGGCAGGTATCCGGCCGCTCCGAGCTCGACTTCGACGAGCTGGTGCGACTCGACTTCCTCTACCTCGAGCGCTGGTCTGTTTTCCTCGACCTCACGATCATCCTCAAGACGATCCCCGCCGTGGCGCGCAGGCGGGGAGCGTGGTGAGCGAGCCCTACGATCCGGACAACCTGCTCGACCGCCACTCGGATCCGGGCACGCTGCAGGTCCACTACGAGCAGGAGTACCGGCGCGAGCGCGCCCTGCTCGGCCGCCGGCTCGATCTGACGGGTGGCGAGGTGCTGTCGGTCGGCTGCGGCTGGCATCCGGGCCGGCACCTGTTCCCCAGCCCGGCGTGGCGGATGACGGGAACCGACGTGAACGACGCGAAGGTCCGCCACCTGCTCGACACGGGCGAGCTCGACGCCGGCGTCGCGGCCCGCGCCGGGGAGCTGCCGTACGAGCCGGGGTCCTTCGACGTCGTCCTCTATCGACTGGTGCTGCACCACATCGCCTATCAGGCGCCGCTCGATCCCGTTTTCGGCGAGGCCGCGCGGCTGCTGCGCCCGGGTGGCGCGCTCGTCGCCGTGGAGCCCGGCCTCTGGCATCCGGTCGGGACCGGGCTTGCTCTGGCCAACCGGATCGGCCTCGGCCCCAGGGTGCACGGAACGCCGGACGACATCCCGCTCTCGCCCAGAGCTCTGATGGGCGCGGCGCGCGCTGCCGGGCTCGATCCCGAGCTGCACGCCGTCACCTACGGCTGGCGGCGGCTGCCGACGCGCGCGCAGCGGGCGCTCCACGCGCTCGACCCGCTCGGCTCGCGGCCCCGGCTGGCCCCGTTCGGCCACACGCTGATGCTGATCGCGCGCAGGCCGGGTCCCGCCGGCTAGCGCCACGCCATGGCCAGCCGCTACGACGACGAGCTCTGGGAGCTCGTGCCGGAGGATCCCGGGCCGCCGCCGGGGCATCTCGTCGCATTCGTCCGCGGGTTCGGACGCGTCCAGGCGGCGCTCGACCTCGGCTGCGGCGACGGTCGGCTGAGCGCCGAGCTCGACGCCGCGGAGCTGACCGCTGCGGATGTCTCGGCGGTCGCCCTCGAACGCGCTCGGACGCGCCTGCCCGGCGCCCGCCTGGTCGAGCTCGAACCGGACGCCCCGCTCCCACTCGGCGACGCCGGCTTCGACCTCGTGCTCTGCGCCGAGACGATCGAGCACGTGCGCGACGTGCAGCTCCTCCTGTCGGAGATCCGCCGTGTTCTGCGCCCGAGCGGAACGGCTGGCCCTCACCACGCCGGCCAACCTGCCGCTCGGCACGCGGCCCGATCCGCTCTCGCCCCACCTGAGACAGTTCACACGGCGTTCCCTCTCGAGGGTTCTCGACGAGCTGGGCTTCGAGGTCGAATCGGTCCGCCGGCGCTCCGGCACGCTGCTCGCGGTGGCGAGGCGAGGCTAGTGTCCTGAGTCGTTAGTTCGCCGCACCTTCCCGGCGTCTGGACGCGCCTGACGGTCGCCGGCGACCTCGCCGTACTACCAAGTACGGCTCCGGTCGCGTCAACCGTCAGCCACGCCCAGCCGCTCGGGAAGCTGATGCCGAACTTCCGACTCAGGACACTAATCGGGTTCCGTCAGCGTGCGCGCCGCGTTCCGCCCGGCGGCCGCTCTGCGATTCGTGCACGATTTTGCCCGGGGGGCAAATCCGAGTACGAATCCGGGAGTCTTTCTCGGACCACGGCGCGCTCGCCGATTGGACTCGGGGCCATCACGGTCGCCACCGTTCAGGCGCGCACAGCGGGCGCACCGGGCGTGGGGACATGACCTCGAGCCGGCGGGCCGAACGGCCGGTCCGGCCGGGCCCGCCGTCGCGGCGAGCGTCTCAGGGCGAGCGCGGCGCCTCCTGCGCCGCCGCCTCGGCCTCCTTCTGCCGCAGCCGCACCCGCGCGTCGAGGAAGAGTTGGCCTCCCGGTCGTGAGAGCGGATCGAGGAAGAGCACCGCGCGTACTGTTTCGAGCGCCTCTGCCGGGCGGTCGAGCGTGCCGAGCTGGAAGCTCGCGAGTCGGAGCCAGGTCTGCGGGTCGCCTGGAAACTCGAGCACCGCCTGCTCCAATGTGCGGCGCGCCGCCGTCTCGCTGCCCGCGCTCGTCTCCGCCACGGCCCGCACCAGCAGCGGCTCGGGTGACAGCGGGTTGGTTTCGGCCGCGTCCTCGGTCTTGGCGATCGCTGCGTCGAAGTCGCGGGCGTCGATCAACTCCAGGGCGCGGTTCGTCTCCCGGTCCGAGGCCTCCGGTTGCCAGATCGCCCAGGCCAGGATGAGAGCGGTGACCGCGACGCCCACCGCCGCGACGATGCGCCCGGTGCTCGGCCGCGGCAGGTGCCAGCGGGATCCCTGAGCTGCCGGGAGGTCGACCGTCCCGCCGTCGGTCGCGACCGCGGTCACGGGCCCGCGCCCGGCCACGAAGCCCGCCGCCACCAGCGCCATCGCCGCCGGTCCGGGAACGAACCAGGTCCAATCGAGCGCCGACTGCAGTCCGAACACGATCGCCACCAACGCGAGGGCCACGATCGCCGCGCGCTCGTCATCCCAGTCTCGGCGGGGCGACGGTGGCGCGTCGCCGCGGCGGAACGGCAGCCGACGCGGATGAAGGCCGGAAGCCCGCAGCGCGGCCACGATCCAGGCGAGCAGGAGCGCGGTTGTGAGCGCCACGCCGACGAGGCCGAGGTCGGCGAGCGTCTGCGGGACGAATCCGTGCGCGTGCCGGGTGACGGTCGCATCCTTTCGATGACGCAGCCGGGCAGTGGCGAAGTTCCCGGCGCCGTAGCCCACCGCCCGCCGCTCGGCGAACACGCTGCCGGCCTCGCGCCAGTACTTCCCGCGCGTCGACGACGCGCCCGCGATGCGGCCGGCGCCTTCGGTGGGCGCGGTGTCGGTCTCGCTCGTGAGCTCGTCGACGCGGTCATCGATCGTGCCCCCGAGGCCGCGATCGCTGAAGGCGACCGAGGTCAGCGCCACCAGCGGCACGGCGCAGGCCACTACGAGAGCGACGATTCCGATCCGGCGCCGCAGCTGTACCGGCGGCAGTGCCCGGCTGAGCCCGACGTTCACCGCTATTCCCGCGAGGAGCAGCATCAGCGCCATCAACAGCACGAGCAGGCCGAACTCGCCGGCCACGCTCTCCTTCGCCGACAGCGGTTGAAGGCTCTGCGAGAACGCATCCTTCGAGAGGGCCCAGGCGGCCACCGCTCCGGCTCCCACGGCGGGGAGGAGGACGACCGGCAGGCTGCGGAGCCTCAGCGGCACGACCGCGAACCAGGCGATCGCGCCGAGGGCGGCCGCCGCGAGCGCCCCTCGCGACTGGGTGAGCAGGATGGCGAGAATGCAGGCTCCGACCGCGGGGTAGGCGAGCGCCCGTCCAATCACGGAGCCCGTGTGCCGGGAGCCGAGCCATAGCGCGGCAGGGATCGCGAGCGCCGCGGTTGTGCCGACTGCGTTCCAGTACTGGAACGGCTGACCGATGCGGTTGGACAGCTCGTTCTCGGCGATGGTCCCCGGCCAGATGCGGGAGGCGAGCGCGTAGGCGACCGCCGCGAGCGCGCCGAGCAGGATGCCCTTGAGGATCACCGGCGAGGCCTGGGGCGCAAGGCGGGCGGCGGCCACCGCGGCACCGAACGTCGCGAGGTACGCGAGCGTGCGGCCCGCCTCGATGTACGCGAGGTCAGGGACCTGCGCCCACACGACCGACAGCGCCGTGAGGGCCGCCACCGCGGCGAACAGCACCAGCGTCGTCGCGCCATAGACCGGGCCGCGGCGCCCCCACAGAACGCCTGCCACGATCACGACGCCGCTGACGAGGACCATCAGGACCTCGACCGTGGTGGTGCGGGTGAGCTCGGTGCCCCCGGCCGCGCCGAACGCGACGCCCGCGAGGGCGCCGCCGAGGATCACGGCGCCGACGCCTGCGTTCCTGTCCCCGAGCGAGGGTCGCCAGGCGAGCCGGCGTCTGCGCTCGGTTGCGCTAGCGACGGAAGCGAGGGAGAGAGACACGCGGGGTCGGGATCTTGGACAGAAGCGGGAGTCGCGCCAGAGCCGGCACACGACCGCGCAACGCGACGACGCCGCCGACGAGCGCGAGGATGCCGAGCGCGATCAGCGCCGCCAGCAGCGGACCGGGGATCGAGTTGCTCTCGCTCGCCAGGTCGAACAATCCGTCCGACCCCGGCTTGACCGTCTCGCCGCCGACTTCGACCGCGGGCGGCTTGTCGCGGCCGTCCGGCGTGGTGAGCGCCTGAAGGTCCGCCTGGTCCTGGGCGCGCGCGGCCTGCTCCTCGGGCGTGATGGGCGCGGCGCTTCCGCCACCGCTGCCATCTCCCCCGCTGCCGGCGCCACGGTTCTCGCCCCGGTCCGAGCCGCCGGTGATCGCGGCGCTGATCACCTCGCGGCAGTCGCTGTATTCGTCGATGTCCGAAGGAAGGTTGTCGAGCGCCTTGCGTCAGTTCCTCGTTCGAGTACTTGCGGTCGAGCTGGCCGTCCTCGTTGCAGTCCTTGATCACTTGGAACGGCGTGGCGCCCGCCGGAGCCGGGAAAGCGAGCAACGCAAGCGCGGCAAGCAGAAGCAGATGTCGTGGAACTCGAGTCACTTTGTGGATTCGTCCTCGGATCGGCTCGGCCGGTGGAATTGGACGGCCGGGCGACGTGTGAGGCGGGCCATGCTGGATCGTCAAACCAGACACCTTCCCCTACCAGCGGGCCAGGCTAGCAATTGGCCCGGCGGCGCCGGCGTCACGCGACCCCCCAGCGAAGAGTTCTCCCCGGGGTCCGGTCATCGTTAAACGCTTTCGACCCGCCTGGTAGGGCAAAGTTGCGGTGTGATTTCGGGTGGGAAGCGAGTGGCAATCCTCGCCCCAGTGCCCGTGCCTTACCGCGAACCACTGTTCGCCGCGCTCGACGCGCGCGGGCGGATCGAGCCCCAGGTCATCTACCTCTCCGGGGTGCAGCCCGGCTGGGACCAGCGGCCCGAATGGTTCGCCCGGCGGGCGGGATATTGCAGCGAGGTGCTGAACGCCTGGCAGCGCCCACGCCCGGGACGCAGCCCTCTCGTGGTGGCCCGGGGTCTCGGGCGCGCGTTGCAGCGGGCGGCGCCCGACTGCGTCGTCAGCTGGGAGTACGGCCCCGCCACTTGGCGTGCCCTCGCCTGGTGCCGTCGGCGTCGCCGGCCGCTCGTGATCTTCAGCGAGCTGACGCCGTGGAGCGACCCCGAGCTGTCGCCGCTTCAGCGCCGGATCCACGGCCTGATAGCTCCCCGCGCCGCCGGATTCGTGGTCGCAAGCTCGCAGGGCGTCGCGCGGCTCGAGCGCCTGGGAGTAGACCCCGCGCGTGTGGAGGTGGCCCTCCAGAGCGCGGACCTCGAGCCGCTGCTCGCGCTCGAGCGCCGCGACCGTCCCCGGGGCGCTCCGGTGCGGGTGCTCAGCATCGGGCGGCTCGTGCCCGACAAGAATCTGGCGACGCTGCTGACCGTCGTCGCCGAGGCCGGCTTCGCCGCCGGAGAGGCCGAGCTCGTCGTGCGCGGGAGCGGGCCGCTCGAGAGCGAGCTGCGGGCGTTGGCCCAGCGCCTCGGAGTGCCCGCGCGCTTCGGCGGATACGCGCCGCCCGCCGAGCTGCCGGCGGCCTACGCCGAGGCGGACGTGCTCGCGCTCGTGAGCACCTACGAGCCGTTCGGCGTGACGATGCGGGAGGGCGCGGCGGCGGGACTGCCGCTGCTGTGCAGCCGGACGGCCGGCGCCGCGGGCGACGTGGCGGTCGAGGGAGAGAACGCGCTGCTCGTGGACCCGATGCGTCGCGACGAGATCGTCGCCGCGCTCCGCCGCCTCGTGCGCGACGGCGAGCTGCGTGAGCGGCTGGCGGCGGGCAGCCGCGCCGTAACCGAGCGGCACCCGGCCGAAGCCGACGCGGAGGCATGGGAGCGGGCGGTACTGCGGGCAATCGGCTAAGGAAGCAACACGGGCAGGACGTCGCGCGCGAGCGTTTCCTGCACAGCGTCGGCACGGAAGGGGCGCAGCAGCTCGGCGGCGCGGCGGCGGTAGTCCTGCGCGCGTTCTGCCGGCAGCTCGAAGGCCGACCGGATCGCCCGGCCGAGCTCGGTTGGCTCGAAGCTCGCAGCCACCAGCGACGGCTCCAGCTCTCGGGCCATGCGAAGCGCCTCGAACGCGCCGCCCGACGGCACCGTCGCCAGGAGCGCTCCGTCTGCCAACGCCTCGAGTGGCGCCTGCCCGAAGTCCTCCCAGCGGGCGCCCGCGGCGAACACCCGCGCGCTCCGCAGGGCGGCCCGGAACTCGCCGGCCGCGGCCATCCCCGGCCATTCGATTCCCGGCGGCTCGGGGACCCCGGTCCGCGCGAGGTGGGCGCGTCCCCACACGGGATCGAGCCCGTAGACGCGCAGGCGGGCGCCATCATCCGCCACGCGCGCGGAGGCCCACCCGGCGACGAGCACGTCCAACCCCTTGGCCTTCGGGTCGGGCACGTAGGCGACGGCCAGCGGCGCGCGGTCGACGGCCCCCGGGCCGGAGGGCTCCACGGTCGGCGGCACGAGCACGGCCGGAGCCGCCCCGGGCGGGAGCGCCTCGCGTCCGGCCTCGGTCCAGGGCAGCGTGAGCCGAGCGCGGCGGAGCGCCCGCCGCTCGAGCGCGTGCAGCACCGCGTTTCGACGCGCCGGGACGATTGAGGCGGGCGGGGCAGTCGAGTCGCACGGCGTAGGGCAGCTCCAAGGCCGGCGCCAGCATCGCGGCCGTGCTCGAGGAGATCACGACCGCGCGCGGGCGGCGCACGCGCAGGGCCGACGTCAGTGCGCGTCGCGCCGCGATCATCTCGACGAGGTCGTTCACCGGGTAGCCGCGCCGCAGCCGGTCGGTCCAGCCAAGTCGCACGGCCACGGCTTCGGCCGAGGCGCCCGCGCCCTCGACCTGCTCCAGGAACCGTTCGTCGGCCACGCGCCAGCCGAGCGTGGTGCCGAGCGAGACGAGCAGCAGATCGGGTCTAGACACCCGCCACGCTCGCCAGCGTCCGCTCGTACCGGGCGACCATGGTCTCACCGTCGAACCTCTCGCGCTGGCGCGCGCGCCCGGCCTCGCCCATCCGGCCGGCGCGCTCGCGGTCGGACGCGAGCTCGACGAGCGCCCGCGCCGCCGCCTCGGCGTCGCCGGCCGGGACCAGGAGGCCGGTCTCGCCCTGGACCACGGCCTCGGCCATTCCGCCGATGTCGGTCACGATCACGGGACGCGCGGCCGCCATCGCCTCGAGCACGCTCATCGGAAGCGCCTCCGCCTCGCTGGTGAGGGCCACGGCATCGGCCGCCGCCATCAGATCGGCGACGTCGTCGCGTACCCCGAGCAGCTCTACGCCGCTCCCCGCGGCGAGCCGCTCGAGCCGCGGCCGCTCCGGCCCCTCGCCGGCGACGAGGCCGCGGATCGCCGGCCGCGACCGCCTCGCGGCGTCCACCGCCCGAATGAACACACCCACTCCCTTCTCCGGTTCGAGGCGGGCCGCGCAGAGGACGGTGAAGTCGTCGCCCTCGGCCGCCCCGCGGGCGGTCGTCGGTCGCGCCGAGTCGAACACGCCGTTCGCGATCACCTCGATTCGCTCGCGCCGGTAGCCAAGGCGGGCGAGGGGTGCGATCTGGCGCCTCGTCACCGCGATCACGCGGTCGAGCCGCGGCGCGACGAGTCTCGTCAAAAGGCGCTGATGCCGGCGCATCGGAAGCAGCTCCCCCGTAGGCGTGAGCGGCGTGTGCTCGTTCACCACGTGCGGCGCGCGGGCGCGGCTGGCGATCGCCTGGCCCACGAACTGTCCGCTCACGCCGCGGCTGATCACCACGTCCGGCCGCGGCCTGGCGAAGGCCAGCGCCCGGCGCCAGGCCCGCGGGTCGCCGCGGCGCCGCATGTGGATGCAGGCGGCGGGCACGCCGGCCGCGGTCAGCTCGTCGAACAGCCCGCCCTCCTCGGCCAGGCACAGCACGCGCGCGTCCGCGCCGCGCCGCGCGAGCGCGGGGATGAGGGTCGCCCAGTGGCGCTCGGCGCCCCCGGTTCGCATGTCGGGACACACGAACAGGAGGCGCATCTACGGACCCCGGCGGTGCACCGCCACCACCTCGCCCGCCGCCGAGCTCGGGAGATATGGCCGCTCGGCCAGGAAGCGCTGGGCCTCGTCGATCGCGTCCTCACGCGAATAGCCCGAGGCGACGAGTCCGGCCTCGTGGCGGACGGGGAGCGCGTCCACGACGCCCAAGCGCCAGCCCCGCTCCGCCGCCAGGGCCGCCCAGTGCAGGTCGAGTCCCCAGCCGAAGCGGAGCTTCGGGAACGGCAGCAGCTCGGTCGCCGCCTCGCGCCGGAAGCCCGTGACCGGCCCGATCTCGACGAAGCGCGTCTCCCGCACCAGCGACGCCGGGCGCCGGCGTACGACCTTCCAGGCGGAGTGGCTGCGCAGCGTCTGGGCGGGCTGAGCCAGCTGGAGGTCGAAGGCCTCGCACAGAGCGACGAAGCGGTCGAGGAAGCGGTCGGGAAGCTCGACGTCGTCGTCCACCAGCAACGTCCAGTCCGGGTCGTGGCCGGCCTCGGTGGTGTGCAGGCGGTTCAGGTTCTCGAACTTCCCGCCCGTCAGCCCCGCCGCGACCGTCTGGGCCGCGAGCCGCGGGTCGGGTTCGCTCATCGAGCCGAGCGCGATGCGCACGTCGTGCCGCTCCGAGCCGAGCGCCGGCAGCGCGTCCGCGAGGAGCGAGCCGGGCCGGTAGACGCCCATCACGAGCACGCCGAGCGGCGTTTGACGGCTCGCGAGCCGGTCGGTCTCTCTGCGCGTGCCGGTCGCGCGGTCGGCCAGACCGAAGGCGGCCTCCCCCAGCGTGCGCTTGACCCGTCGCCAGGGCGCGCTCACGTCGCCGGCGTCACCCGAGAGGAAGCTGGCGGGCTCGGGCAGGCTCACGCCGTCTCGTCCTCGTTGGCGGGACGCGGGCGCAGCGCCTCGGCGACTCGGCCCGCCGAGTGTGCCCCCATGATCACCCCCTGCGGGCACGCCCGGCGCAGCGTGTGCCAGCCGCAGCCGAGCAGCACCCGGAGCTCTCCGGCAAGGCCGGGAGCACGGCCCCGCCGACGGTCGCTTGCGCGGGCGCCGCGACCGCGCGCGAAGGCCGAGCGCGCGAGCGGGGCGAGTCGCGAGTCGGCCGCCGTGCGGCGGTGGTCGAGGCCCGCCTCGGCCAGGTAGACGATCCGCCCGCCGGCCGTCCGCAGCCGCTCGAGCCACTCCTCCTCGTCGCCGTGCGGGCGCACGATGCGCTCGTCGAACGAGCCGATGCGTTCGACGGCGGAGCGGCGCACGGCGAAGTTGGCCCCCCACACCACCTCGGCCGGCCGGTCCTCGGGGCCCAGGTCGAGCGTGGTGATCGGCGGCTCCTCGCGTCCACAGCCGCGCGGCGCGCTGCCCTCGAGGCGGGCTCGTATCGGACCACCGAACGCCTCGGCCTCGGGGTTGCGCTCGGCGCCGGCGGCCAGCGCCTCGAGCCAGCCGGGCGGCGCCTCGACGTCGTCGTCGACAAGCGCGAGGAGCGGCGCGCGGCTCTCGCGGATACCGGTGTTGCGGGCCGCGTTGAGGCTGCGCCGTTCGCCGTGGCTCACGCAGCGCACTCCCACCCGTGCAGCGAGCTCACGGGTCGCGTCGGTGGCCCCGTCGTCGACGACGAGGATCTCGTAAGGGGTCCGCGTGCGCTGGCGGAGGAGCGAGTCGAGCGTGACCTCGAGGTACGCCGAACGGCCGCGCGTGGGGACCACGACCGTCACCGCGGGCGTGTCCATCGGCCGGATAGCGTAGTCCCATCACTCTCCGTGTCCTCGTCGTACACAACCGCTACCGCGTCGAGGGGGGCGAGGAGCGCTCCGTCGAGCTCCAGCTGCGGGCCCTGAAGCGGGCAGGCGTGGAGCATTCGCTGCTCGAGCGGAGCTCCGCGGACGTCGGCCGTGCCGGCGCCGCGCGCGCGTTGCTGCGAGGGGGCCACGACGAGGAGGACGTCGCCGCGGCGGTGCGCGAGCTCGGCGCCGACGTCGTCCACGTCCACAACATGCTGCCGCTCGTCGGCCCGCGAGGGCTCGCGGCCGCGCGCGACGCGGGCGCGGCGGTGGTGCTCCACCTCCACAACGCGCGCCTCTTCTGCGCGATCGGGGTGGCGTCGCGCGACGGCGGCCCCTGCTTCCGTTGCCGCGGGCGCCTGACCCTCCCGGGCCTGGCGCTCAACTGCCGCGGCTCGTTGCCGGAGGCCGCCGTGTACGCGACCGCGCTGGCGCTCCACCAGCGGGCGGTCTTCCGGGCGGTCGACCGCTTCCTGGCGCCGAGCCGCTACGCCGTCGGGCAGCTGGCGCTCCTCGGCGTGCCCGGCGAGCGGCTCGATCAGCTGCCGCACTACCTTCCCGACGAGGCGTTCGCCGAGCGCTCGCGCGCCGGGGAGGGGAGCTACGCGCTCATCGCCGCGCGGCTCTCGGTCGAGAAGGGGATCGACACGGCGATCGAGGCGGCAGCCCGCGCCGGCGTGCCGCTCTGGGTGGCCGGCGAGGGCCCGGCCGCCGCGGACCTGGCCGCGCAGGCGCGCCGGCTGGCCGCCTCGGTTGAGCTGCTCGGACGGGTGGGCCGCGACGAGCTCGCCGGCCTCTTGGCGGGGGCGGGCGCGGTGCTGATGCCCTCGCGCTACCACGAGTTCTCGCCCTACTCGGCGCTCGAGGCGATGGCGGCGGGGGTGCCCGTGGTCGCGTCGCGGCTCGGCGGCCTGCCCGAGCTGATCGGCGAGGAGCGTTGCATCCCGCCGAACGATCCCGAGGCGCTGGCGGGCCGGCTGAGCGAGCTCTGGGCCGACCCGTCCCGTCGCGCCGCCGAGGGCGAGGCGCTGATGGCTCGGGCGCGGGAGCGGCATGGGGAGGGGCGGTACACGCAGGAACTACTGGGCATTTACGAGCGATCTCGGCTCCGTCCGGTGTCGTGTGGACGATCCGGGCATGGCTCAGAACTTTCTTGCCTGTGACCGGGATCAGCGGCTGCTTTTGCTGCCTGACCTGCGCGAGTGGCTTCCTGATGGGCATCTGGCGTGGTTTGTGATCGAGGCTGTTTTGGAGCTCGATCTGTCGGGGTTCTGTGCCGAGTACCGCGAGGACGGCGGGGCGCGCCGCGCACGATCCCGGGATGATGGTGGCGCTGATGCTGTACTCGTACGCGGTCGGGGTCCGCTCCTCGCGCGGGATCGAGCGTCGCTGCGGGAGGACGTTGCCTTCGGCGTGATTTGTGCGGGAGCGCAGCCCGACCACACGACGATCGCTCGGTTTCGGGCTCGCCACGAGCGGGCGCTGGCGAACCTGTTCGCGCAGGTGTTGGCTCTCTGCGCCCATTCCGGCCTCGGCTCGGTGGGGACGGTCGCGCTTGACTCGACGAGGATCGCCGCCGACGCGCGCGTTTCCAGACCCGGACCTATGAGCGGGTCGCGCGCGAGCTGCTCGAGGAGGCGAAGCGGATCGATGCGGCGGAGGACGAGCTCTACGGCGAGGCGCGCGGCGATGAGCTGCGGCCCGAGCTCCGCACGCGTGAGGGCCGGCGGCGCAAGCTGCGCGAGGCGAAGGCCCGCCTCGACGAGGAGATGGCGCGGCGCGAGGCGGAGGAGGAGGCCGAGTTGCGCGAGCGGGCGAGCGCCACGCCCGCCGCCGCGGCGAGGGCAAGAAGCCGATCGGCTGGCCGCCGAAGCCCGCGTCCGAGCGCCGGACCAAGCCGAAGGCCCTTCGCACCAATCTCACCGATCCCGACTCGAGGCTGGTCAGGACGCCGACCGGGTTCGTCCAGGGCTATTGCGCCGAGGCGGTGGTCTGCGACGACCACCTGATCGTGGCTGCCGAGATCGCCGCCGAGGGAGTCGACGGTGGCCAGCTCGAGCCGATGGTCGCGGCGGCCGGCGGGGAGCTCGAGGCCGCCGGGATCGACTCCCGGCCTCAGACGGTGCTCGCCGACGCGGTTACTTCAACTCCGCCCAGATCGAGACGCTCGAGGCCGCGGGACGGAGGTGCTGGTCGCGACCCGCTCCGAGTCGGCGGGCAAGCGCGCCGAGCAGCATCGCGGCACGAAACCGCTGCTGCTGAGGCCGCGTCCAGGGTCGGTGCGCGAGCGCATGGCCGAAACGCTCGCCGGCGACGAGGCCAAGCGCAGATACAAACGACGAGCGGCTCTGGTCGAGCCGTCTTCGGCGAGATCAAGTCAAACCGAGGGTGCGACCGGTTCGCGCGCCGTGGCATCGCCGCGGTCCGCTCGGAGTGGCGCCTGTTCGCTGCCACTCACAACTTATTGCGGCTCTGGCGGGCAACGGCCGCGACCGAAACAACCAAGATGGCCACGGCGACCGCCTGAGCGCGGACCCCCTCTCCCCTAACAGCCAAAATCCGGCCCGAACAGGCAGGCGCTCAGCGGCCGGCCACTGCCTCGGGCCCGGGCCGAGCTCGCGGAGGGTGTTCAACCTACGTCGCAGGTCCACGAAGCTCAGGGCACGGGCACCTTGGTCTGCTCGTGCGCCACCACGTCGCGCAGGATGTCGTCCAGCGAGCGCTGCGGTTCCCAACCCAGCGGCGCCGCGGATCTTGGAGGTGTCGGGGATTCGACGCCTCATATCCTCGAAGCCCTCCTCGTAGGCCTCGTCGTACGGAACTGTGACGATCTGCGAACCGGAGCCGGTTATCGCCTTCACGCGCTCGGCGAGCTGCATGATGGGGATCTCGTCCATCGAGCCGATGTTGAACACGTCGCCTTGGAAGGCTTCCGCTCCATCAGGTCCGAGAGGGCCACCACGACGTCCGCAACGTGGCAGAAGCAGCGAGTCTGATCGCCGTCACCGAACACGCGGATGTCCCGTCCCGCCAGTGCGGCGCGGACGAAGCTCGGCACGACCATCCCGTACTGGCCGGTCTGCCTCGGGCCGACGGTGTTGAAGAGCCGAACGACGACGGTCGGCAGCTTGCGCTCCTTCCAGTACGCGAGGGCCAGGAACTCGTCGATCGCCTTCGAACAGGCGTAGGACCAGCGGCCCTTCGTCGTGGGACCCAGTACGAGGTCGCCCTCCTCCCTGAAGGGCAAGTCGGTGGACTTCCCGTAGACCTCGCTGGTCGAGGCGATGAGCACGGGGCGCCGCTTCTTCGTCGCCTGGGAGAGCAGGACCTCGGTGCAGTGGACGTTCGTCTCGATGGTTCGGACCGGGCTCTCCACGATCAGGCTCACACCCACCGCCGCCGCCAGATGGCAGATGCCGTCCGCCTCGTCCACCAGCTCCGCCACCAGGCGCTGGTTCGAGCAGTTGTCGATCGTGTACGAGAAGCTCGGGAACTGCTTGAGGTGCCGGATGTTCTCGATCGAGCCCGTGGAGAGGTCGTCCAGGGCGTGGACCGCGTGGCCCCGCGAGAGGAGCTCGTCGGCGAGATGCGAGCCGATGAACCCGCCGCGCCTGACCCGGCCCACCGACGCGTTCGACCTTCTGCTGGTTTATGCAGCAAAAGGCCGAACGCGTGGAGGCCGGGGCCCTCACGCCGTGCGCCGCCGCCGTCGGCCGGTAGCCCAGCAGGCGGCCGAACGAGGAGCCCACCGCGAGCGCCGCCCGCTGCATCCAGGCCGGCGGGAACGGCAGTCGCACGGTGTCGAAGTGCGAGCGCGCGATCACTGCGAGCCGGAGCGGGTTGGGCATCCCCTTGCGGTTCGTCTTGCCCTCGGCCGCGAGGCCGAACATCGTCTCGATGAGCGACTCGAACTCGAGCGCGGGGCGTACCTCGCAGACGAAGCGGGCCTCGCCGTCGCCGGCGTTCCAGAAGCGGTGCGGCGTGCCGGGCTCGACCGTAAGGACGTCGCCCGGCTCCGCCACGATCTCCTCGTCGCCGACCCGGAGGCCGAGCCGGCCCTCGAGCACCTCGAAGCGCTCGGTCTGGTGCGGGTGCACGTGCGCCGCGGCGACGAACCCGTCGGGGCGGACGATCGTCTCGACGAGGACGGCCTCGCCGTCGGTCTCGCGGGACGTCTTGTGAAAGATGAGGACCTCGCCGGTTACGGGGTTCTCGAGCCTGTCTCCCTTGCGAATCATTTGCTGTCCTTTCGTGCTCGGTTGCAGTCGGGACAGCCTGGACCGGGGGCGCCGTTTCGTCGTCGCCCCGTGGCTTGATTCGAGGTCACGCCGGGGAGGGATCTCGTGCCCCCCCTGGGGGGGAGATCAGCCCGGTCGGGCGAGACCGGTCTCGTACGCGAGGATGACCAATTGGACGCGGTCGCGGACACCCGGCCTTGGCGAGGACGCGCTTCAGGTGGGTCTTGACCGTCGACTCCTCGATGACGAGCTCGGCGGCGATCTCGGCATTCGAGAGGCCGCGCGCCACGAGCGTGAGCACCTCGGTCTCTCGCGGGGTGAGCTCGACCAGGCGCGGGTCGCTCGCGGCGTCGGGCGCGGGCTGCCCGGCCGTTCGCTCGATTACGCGGCTCGTCACGGAGGGCGAGAGGAGCGAGTCGCCGGCGGCGATCGTGTGGATCGCGGCGATCAGCTCCTCCGGCCTGGTTCGCTTGAGCAGGAATCCGGAGGCGCCCGCGTTCAGGGCGCCGAAGATGTAGTCGTCCTGCTCGAAGGTGGTGAGGATCACGACCTTCACCTCCGGGAACGCGGCCAGCAGCTCGCGGGTGGCGGAGATGCCGTCGAGGTCCGGCATCCGCACGTCCATGAGGACCACGTCCGGTTTCGTCAGCCGCGTGCGGTAGGCGGCCTGGCGTCCGTCGCTCGCCTCGCCGACCAGCTCGATCGCCTCGTCGCTCGAGAGCACGCCGCGCAGGCCGGCGCGCATGAGATCGTCGTCGTCGACGATCAACACCCGAACGCGCGGTTCGGTCATGACCGGCCGTCGGCGAAGGGAAGGCGCGCGTGCAGCTCGAAGCTCCCGTTGCGGGCGGCGACGTCCAGGCTGCCGCCGAGCAGCGCGGCGCGCTCGCGCATGCCGACTACTCCGTGGCCGCCGCCGGTGGCGCGGGCAGTCCCATCGGGGCCGATCGGGTTGGCGACGGTGACCTCGAGCACGCCCGGGCCGAAGGCGAGCTCCACGGCGGCGCTGCCGTCTCCGTGCCGGGCGGCGTTGGTCAGCGCCTCCTGGAGGATGCGGTACGCGCCGCGATCGACCCTCGGAGGGAGTGAGCGGCGGTCCCCGCGAATCGCCGTCGTCACGCGAAGGCCGGCGGCCCTGTGTCGCTCGACGAGGCCGTCGAGCGCGGCCAGCCCCGGCGGCGGCTCCACCTCGCCCGTGCCATCGGGCAGCGAGGCGTCCTCGCGCAGGGCTCCGACCATCTGGTCGATCTCGCCCACGGTCTCGCGCGCGACCTGCTCGATCGTCTCGAACGCCTCGCGGGCGCGCTCGGGGTCGCGCTCCGCCTGTAGGCGGCCCATTCCGGCGTGGACGAGGATCACGTTGATCGCGTGGCCCGCCGAGTCGTGCAGGTCGCGGGCGATTCGCCCGCGCTCCTCGGCCGCCGCCAGGAGCCGCTCGCGCTCGGCGTCGCGTTCCGCGCGCACCGCGCGCTCCTCGAGCTCCGACATGCGCTCGCGGCGCAACCGAGTGCGGTCGCCGGCGAGCCAAGCGCCGCCGAATGTCAGGACGCCGAAAAGGATCTCGACGTCGGGGAAGCGGTTCTCCGCCAGCCCGGTCGCCGTCAGATGCGCCACCAGCAGAACGCCCGCGACCGCCAGGGTCAGTCGCGTGCGGGCGCGCGACCCGTCGCCGCTCAACGCCACGAGGTAGAGGGCCACGATCGGACCGATAGGCGGCCCGTCCGCCTCCCAGAAACCGCGGACCACGGTGCTCGCTACGGCGGTGATCACGAACACGGACAGCGGCGCACGGCGCCACGCGACGAGCGGCAGCGAGGCGAGGGCGGTGAACAGCACGCCCAGCGCGTCGACGTCGCCCCCGCCCTCAAACCCGCGGCCCGCGGCGAGCAGGCCGAGCGAAGCCGCGAAGACAGCGACAGCAAGCGCGGTGTCGATCAGCCGGTCGGTGCGGGACTGGGCCGCCATCTCGAGCCGAGCGTAGCGCTCCATTCGATGCGCCTGAATCCCCACAGCGGTGGACCCACCCTCCTCCCCAGGGGGTACGGCGGATCACTCCGTGGTGCGTTTTCGGCAGGCCGCCGCGCGCCTACCGTCGCCGGCCATGATGTCTTCGCTCACACGCTGGGTCCTTGCTCACAAGCGCACGGTCGCGGTTTTCTGGGTCGCGCTGACGATCGCGGGGGTGGCGGCCGCCGGTCCGGCCTCGGATGCGCTCGAGACGGAGTTCTCGGTCCCCGACAAGGAAGGCTGGGAGACGAACGTCGCGATCAGCGAACGCTACGGAGGCACCGGCGGCGACAACGCCCCGCTCCTGCCGGTGGTGACCCTGCCGCAGGGCAAGACGGCCGACTCGCCGGGCGTTCAGCGCGAGCTCGAGCGACTCGACACCCGCCTCGAACGTGCCCTGCCGGGGTCGCGGATCGCCTCGTACACCTCGACGGGCGACAAGACCTTCGTCTCGGATGACGGCCGCACGGTCTATTCGATCATCCATCCGCGGCCGGACCGGGACTCGACGTTCGGAGAGAACCCCGAGGCAGAGCGGGCCGCGCGCAACGCGATCGACGGCGCCACCGTCGCCGGCCAGCCGGTGCACCTGACCGGCTTCGACGCGCTCGCGGAGGCAAGCGGCGAGGACAGCGGGGGACCCGGGGTGCTGCTCGAGGCGGTGCTGGGCGCGGCCGGTGCGCTGATCGTGCTCGGCTTCGTATTCGCCTCGTTCCTGGCCTTCGTGCCGCTGGTGATGGCGGCCGTATCGATCATGACCACGTTCCTGCTCCTGTACGGCCTGACGCAGCTGACCGCCGTCTCCCCGATCGTCCAGTTCCTCATCGCGCTGATCGGGTTGGGCGTCGCGATCGACTATTCGCTGCTCGTCGTTTCGCGCTGGCGCGAGGAGCGCTCGCACGGCCGCAGCGGCGACGAGGCAGTGCAAAAGGCGATGGAGACCGCCGGACGCGCGGTCGTCTTCAGCGGCGTGACCGTTGCCATCGGCCTGCTGGCGCTGATCGCGTTGCCCCTGCCGTTCCTGCGCTCGATGGGCTACGGCGGCATGCTGATCCCGCTCGTCTCGACGCTGGTGGCGATCACCCTGCTGCCCGTGGTGCTGGCCAAGCTCGGTCCGCGCCTCGACTGGCCCCACCGGCGCACCGACGACAAGGCGAGCCGCGCCTGGACACGCTGGGCCGAGGCCGTCTCGCGGCGCCGTTGGGTCGCCGCCGGCGCCGGGATGGCGGTGATCGTCGCGCTCGCCTTCGCCGCCACCGACCTCCAGCTCGGCACCTCCGACGCCGACACGGTCGCCCGCTCGGGCGACGCCAAGGAGGGGCTCGTGGCGCTCGAGCGGGCGGGCATCGGCGAGGGAGCGCTGCTCCCCAACGAGATCCTGATCGATGGCGGCACCGACCCCGAACGGGTGGCGTCCGAGCTGAGCGGCGTCGAGGGCATCCACGGGGCCGTTGCCCCCGACGACCCGGACTGGCGGCGCGGCGGAACCGCGCTCGTCGAGGCGGTCCCGGTGCCCGACAGCGGCTCGGGCGACGGGCGAGGCCACGCTCCAAGGCGTCCGCGACACGGCGCACGCCGCCGGGCCCGACGTGCGCGTGGGCGGCCAGCCGGCGGGCACCGCCGACTTCATCGACGCCGTCTACGGCAGCTTCCCGCTGATGATCGCCCTGATCACGATCACGACGTTCATCCTGCTCGCGCGAGCGTTCCGGTCGCTGCTGCTGCCGGCCAAGGCGATCGTGCTCAACGTGCTCAGCGTCGCCGCCGCCTGGGGCGTGCTCGTGCTCGTCTGGCAGCACGGCTACGGCTCGGAGGCGATCTGGGACATCCAGGCCACCGGCTCGATCCCCTCCTGGATGCCGCTGATGGTGTTCGCCTTCCTGTTCGGGCTCTCCATGGACTACGAGGTGTTCATCCTCAGCCGCATGCGCGAGGAGTACGACCGCACCGGCTCGACTCACACCGCGGTCGTGCGGGGCATCGGCCGAACGGGACGATTGGTCACGAGCGCCGCGCTGATCCTGTTCCTGTCGTTCACGTCGATGGCCTCGGGGCCCGAGACCGACGTGAAGATGCTGGCCACCGGGCTAGCGGCGGGGATCCTGCTCGACGCCACCGTGATCCGGGCCCTTATCGTCCCGGCTGTGATAGCGCTCATGGGCCGCTGGAACTGGTGGCTGCCCCGGTGGCCGGCGCGGCTGCTGCGGGTGGAGCCGTCGCTGCCGCCGCGGGCCGCAGCCGGTGAGGGGAAGGGATGACACCCCGCGTCGTTCCGCCCGACTACGACCGCGAGCCGGGGCGCTTTCGGCTCGCAAGGTCTGTGCTGCGCCGCCATGCCCGCGCCGGGGACGTGCACGAGCTGGTGGCGCAGCGCCTGATCGCCGAGGGATTGACACCCGTGCTCGACGTCGGCTGCGGCGAGGGTGAGCTCGCGCGTCACCTGCCCGACGGCGCCTGGGTCGGGCTGGACAGCTCGATCCAGATGTTGGCGCGCGCACCCGAGCCGACTGTCCAGGGAGTCGCGACCGAGCTGCCGTTCGCCGATTCGTCGTTCGGCTCCGTCGCTCTGCTCTACGTCCTCTACCACCTGCCGGAGCCCGTGCGAGCACTCGCCGAGGCGCGGCGGGTGCTTCGCGCCGGCGGCCTCGTCGCGGTGGCCGCCCCCAGCCGGCACGACTCGCCCGAGCTCCGGCATGCGCTGCCGCAGGCGCCGCTGACCTTCGACGCGGAGCTTGCTCCGCAGCTCCTCGGCGACCTGTTCACCGATGTGGAGGTCGACCGCTGGGACGCGCCGCTTCTCGACCTGCCGACCCGGGACGCGGTACGCGACTACCTGATCGGCAAGGGCGTCGAGGCTGGACGCGCGCGGGCGGCCGCAGCCGGGGCGGAGGTTCCGCTGTCGGTCACGAAGCGCGGCGCGCTCGCGTTCGCACGCAAACCCTGAGCGCGGTCTCGTCTTACGCGCCGAGCTCCCGCCGCCACGCCTCGAGTGCGTCCGCCACCGTGCGCTCCAGCGGGATCGCGGGCCGCCAGCCGGAGGCGGCCCGCAGCCGCTCGGCGGAACCGCGCAGCTCGGGCACGTCGTGGGCCCGCACGCGCTCTGGGTCGATCTCGTGGCTAACCGGCAGGGTGCTGACCCGGCTCACGAGCTCCACGAGCTCGCGCACGCTCGTGGCTCGGCCGCTGCAGACGTTGTAGACCCCGGCCGGGAGCTCGGCCGCGGCGCGGTACGCACGCACCACGTCGCGAACGTCGGTGAAGTCGCGGGCCGAGTCGGGGTTGCCCGTGCGAAGCACGACCGCGGAGGCGCCCGCCGCCTCGGCCTCGGCCACCTGGCGGGTGAGCGTGCCGATCACGTAATCGGCGCCCTGTCCGGGGCCGGCGTGGTTGAAGGCGCGGGTGCGGACGATGTGCATGTCGAACGCGTCGGCGTACTGGCCGGCGAGCAGATCGCAGGCCGCCTTCGAGACGGCGTACGGATTCTGCGGGCGCAGCCGCGCGTCCTCGGTGACCGGCAGCCGCTCGGGCGGCCCGTAGACCTCGCCCGAGCTCGTCACCAGCACCGTGGCCTCCGGCGCCTCGGCTGAACCGCCTCCAGCAGGTTCACCGTCATGCGGAGGTTCGCGGTGAGCGTCTCGCCCGGCGCCTCCCACGAGCGCTTCACGGACGCGAGCGCCGCGAGGTGGAAGACCGCCGCCGGGCGCGTCTCGCGCACCGCCGCGCGCACGGCTGGCGCGTCGAGCAGGTCGAGATCGTCGCGGCTCGGGGCGACGGCGCCGGGCAGGAGCCTCAGCAGGTGCTCGCCCGCGAAGCCCCCGCCGCCCGTTACGAGGGCCGGCTCGCTCACCCGCCGCGGGCGGCCAGCTCGTGCTCGCGCAGCCACTCGACCGTGGCGGCGATCCCCTCGCGCAGGTCCACCTTCGCCTCCCAGCCGAGCAGGCGGCGCGCCTTCTCGACCGAGGGCCAGCGTCGCTGGACGTCGATCTTGAACGGCGGCCGGTGCACGAGCTCGAACGCGGCGGGATCCTCGCCGCAGGCCTCCCAGATGATCCGCGCGATCTCGGCCATGGTCCGCTCCTCCGACGCCGAGATGTTGAAGTCCTCGTTCTCGCCGGCCGGGTGGGACATGGCGGTGACGATCCCCTCGGCGATGTCGTCGACGTGCGTGAGGGTGCGCGTCTGCTCGCCGGAACCGAAGATCTCGAGCGGCCGCTGGCCCGAGAGAACCTTGCGGATCAGGTCGGGCACGGCGTGAGCGATCCCCGGCTCGTCGTCGGGCAGCTCGCCGGGCCCGTACGCATTGAAGGGCCGGCAGATCGTGAACGGCAGCCCGTGCTCGTCGTGCAGCGCCCGGCAGTAGGTCTCGCCGGCGAGCTTCGAGAAGCCGTAGGCGGAGCGGGGCGGGGGGCAGACGTCGAGATGCTCCTCGGTGGTCGGGAACTCCGTCGCACGCTCGAACACCATGGATGACGAGACGTACACGAGCCGGTCCACCCGATGCTCCAGCGCCGCGCGGAAGACGCTGTTGTAAAGGCCGGTGTTCACCTCGAGCAGCGTATGGGGGAGGCGGTGGAAGTTCGCGATCCCGCCCACGATCGCCGCGAGGTGGATCACGTACGTGCGCCCCTCGGCCGCGGCGGCAGCCTCGAGGGGATCGAGCAGGTTGCCTGTGTGCACTTCGCACGCCTCGCGCATCCAGTCCGGCGCCTCGCGCTGATCGGAGACCCGGACCTCGTAACGCGGGTCGCGCACCAGTCGGCGCACCACCGCTCCGCCGATCGTGCCGGCGCCGCCGGTGACGAGGACGCGGGTCACTCGACCGCCGCGCGCTCGCGCACCGTGCCGAACACCCGGCCGGCGCCCGTGACGTTCCACGGATCCACGAGCAGGGTCCCCTCCGGCAGGCGGGTTATCAGGCTCTCGAACTCCGAGTGGTTCGTGGCGATCACGACCGCGTCGGCGCCGTCGAGCGCGGCGTCGAGCGGCTCCGACTCCGTGGGCACGTTCGGGTCGTGGCGCGCCACGTGCGCCAGCTCGCGCTCGAGCAGGCGGATGAGCTTGTAGGAGAGCGAGTCGCGCGCGTCGTCCGAGTCGCGCTTGAAGGTCAGCCCGAGCACGGCCACCTTGAGGTCGCGCAGCGACCCGCCGAGCCGGGATTTCAGCCCCTTGACGAGGAACAGCGGCACCGTCTCGTGCACCCGCGAGACCGCGAGCAGCATGCCGGGTGCGCTCGAGCGCTCCTCGGAGAACGCGAAGTCCTTGCGAAGGCAGGCGCCCGAGGTGAGTCCCGGCGGGGCGATCCCGCCGCGCGGGTAATCGCGGTTGATCAGGTCGATCACCTCGAACACGTTCGCCCCGTACTGGTCGCACTCCATCATCAGGAGGTTCGGCAGGGCGAACTCCGCGTAGCGCAGGATGTTCGTCCAGATCTTCGCCAGCTCGGCCTGGATCGGCGTCGTCTGCACGATCTCGGTGCCGAACACCCGGAAGAGCTCGGCGGCCCGCTCCCCCGAGCCTTCGCCGACGCCGCCGATGATGCACGGCAGCGTCGCGATCTCCTCCACGAAGTGATTGGCCGCGATTCGCTCCGGCACGTGCGCGACGAACAGGTCCTCGCCGACCCGGAAGCGGCGCCGTTGGTCGATGTACCCCGCCACCCACTCGGTCGTGCCCGGCGCCACCGTCGAGCGAAGGATCAGCGACTGGCCCTCCTGCAGCACCGGCAGCAGATCGTCGATCACGCCCCGGATCTCCGTGATGTCGATCTCGATGTGCACGTGGGACGGCGTGCCGAGGGTGAGCACGACGTGGTCGGCGCGGGCGGCGTCCCGGACCGCCTTCGTGCGCTCGAAGCGACCGCTCTCGAGCACCCGCTCGAGCAGGTCCTGCGTGCCGGTCTCGTGAAACGGCATCCGCCCGGCCGCGATCTGCTCGAGCACCGCATCTCGCCGCTCGATGCCGATCACCTCGAGCCCCCGGTCCGCGAACGACAGCGCCAGCGGCAGGCCCACCCGGCCGAGACCGACGACGGCGACGCTCTCAGCCATGACCCCGTTCGGCCAGGTACTGCCTGGCAAACGACGCGACGAAGCGCGGGTTCGTGCTGAGGTAACGGGGCAGCAGCCGCTTCGGTTCCTGGGCTGCGCGGTACAGCCATTCGAGTCCGCGCTCCTGCATCCAGCGGGGCGCCATCGAAACCCGGCCGGCGTGGAAGTCGAAGGCGGCGCCGACGCCGCACATCACCGGCACCTCGAGCCTGTCGCGCATGTGCGCCATCCACTTCTCCTGCTTCGGCACTCCGATCCCGACCCAGAGCACGTCCGGCCTCGCGTCGTTGATCTGGGCCACGAGGTCGTCCTCCTCATCCCGGGTGAGGGGGCGGAAGGGCGGCGAGTACCCGCCCACGATCCTGATGCCGGGGTGGCGGCGGCGCATGCTGAGGGCGAGCTGCGCGAGCGAGCCCTGGTCGCGGCCGCCGTACAGCCATACGCGATGGCCTCGTGCGGCGCAGCGGTCGCTGTAGCGAAGCATCAGCTCGGGGCCGTAGACCCGGTCGTGCAGACTCTCCCCGAGCAGGTTCGCCGCCCACACGAGCGGCATGCCGTCGGGCACCACGAGGGTCGAGCCGCGCAGCGCGGCAAGGGTGTCGGGGTCGTCCTGGGCGACGATCAGCGCGTGCACCGGCGCGGCGCACACGTAGCCGCGCCGGTTCGAGGCCACCAACCCCTCCATCACCTCGATCGCCTCTGCGTAGTCCGTGATCGCGACGGGCACGCCGAGGATGGAACGGGTGCGCACGCCGGCAGCCGGCTGCGGGAGCGCGTCGCTCGCGCGGGTGTTCGGCTGAGGACTCTGCATCGGTCGGGAGCGTACCCGGGTTCGCCGAAGGCCCGCCGGCGCCGGGCGGTCGCGTAAGGTCTGAACCCGTGCGTCCCCCCGGGGTTGCGCCGTCCGCGCCGGGGGCCGGCGAGGCCCGCCTGCTGGCGTCGGGGGCGCTCGTGCAACAAATCGCCCAGGCCAGCGGGCTGATCGCCCTGCTCGTCATCGTGACCGTGCTCGCCCGCCGGCTGTCGGTCGCCGAGCTCGGCGCCTACGGGCTGGTCGCCTCGCTGTCCGGCTACCTGCTCGTGTTCCGAAACAGCGTGGCGAGCTCCACCGTGCGGGCGATGGCGGGCGCGCTCGACTCCGGTGAGCGGGCCCGCATGTTCTCGGCCGCCGCGGCGCTGTACGCGGGAGTGGGTCTGGCCACGGGGCTGCTGCTCGCTCTCGTGGCCGTCGCGCTCGCCGCCTTCATCCTCGACGGCCAGCTGGCCCGCGACGCTCGCGTCGGCGGCTTGGGCCTCGGGCTCGTTACAGCGGTCGGGATCGCGGTGTCGATCTATCTCGATGCCCTGCGCGCCGAGCGGCTGTTCGTACGCGCGGCCACCACCGAGATCGCGGGAGTGCTGCTTTACCTGGCGATCATGCTGGTGCTGATCCTCTCCGGCGCGGGCTTGGCGGCGGTCATCGCCGTGAGCGGAGCGATGCCGGTCCTGAGCGGCTTGCTGTCGGCGCTGATGGTGCGGCGGCTGGCGCTCCCCTTCTGGTTCACGCGCGACGGCGTGACCCGCGAGCGGGCAATGGCGATCGTCCCGACGGCGGGCTACCTGGTGGTGGTCGAGCTGTCGAACCTCGTGATGTACGGCTTCCAGCGAGTGATCCTCGGCGCGTTCACCTCGGCGCGCACGATCGGCTTGTACGAGGGCCCGGTCCGCTCGCACAACCTCTTCTATGCGCTCGGCGGGGCCCTCGCGGTTCCGGTCGTGCCCACCGCGTCGCGGTACGTGGCGGGGCGGGACGTCCGCCGCCTGCGCGAGCTCGCGCTGCGCGGCACCCGCTACACCCTGGCGCTGTTCGTCCCGCTCTGCGTCACGCTGATGGCGCTAGCCGAGCCGATCCTCGACGTCTGGCTCGGCGACCGCTACGGCGACGGCGCCGCCGCGCTGACGATCCTCGTCTCCTACTGGCTGCTGTACGGCGGGCTGGTCGTGACGCCGGGCTTTTTGGTGGGCGCCGGCGCCGCCCGCTACGTGGCGCGCATCTTCGTCCTGGTCGCCGGACTGAACTTCGTGCTGTCGCTGGCGCTCACGCCGGCGCTCGGCCTGGAGGGCCCGGCGCTGGCCACCGCGATCCCATTTGCGCTGGCGTTCCCGCTGATGCTCGGCGTGGGGCTGCGCGCCGGTGGCCGGGTGCCGCTGGGCGAGCTGGCGAGGCACGCGTGGCTGCCGGCGTATGGGCTCGGCGCGGCGCTGGCGGCGGTGCTGGTGGTGGTGCGCGTCGTCGCCGAGCCCGAGACGCTGCCCGCGGTGCTGGGCGCGGCCGCCGGGGGCGTGCTCGCATATTGGCTTGCGTTCTACGGGTTCGTGCTCGATTCGGGTGAGCGGGGGCTCGTGCGGGGGCTGGTGCGGCGTCAGGCATGAACACCACGTTGCGATTTGCCCGAGAGCGCGGTTAGGGTGGCGCCTGCGTGGGTGCGGGGGTGACAGCGGTGCGGAGAGGTTGGCGGCTCGCGTGCTCAGCCGCGCTGGCCGGCGCGGTCATGCTCGTTTTGGCTCCGCAGGCGGGCGCCCAGCTCGCGGTCGGCGAGGCGGACGGGGTCCGAATTGTCAGGGAGCGGGGCGCGATCGTGGTCGTGTTCACCCAGCGCGCCGCGCCCCTGTACCGGCGAGTGGCGGGCAAGCGGGTCAGCGTCTTGTGCTCGGAATTCATCGAGAACGGGGTCAATTCCGGAGGGATCACGCTACGGGCGCCGAAGCGACGACGCCCGCTCCGCACCGGGGACCTCACCCGCGGCATGGACTACTGCCGCGTGTGGCTCGCTGCCCGCACGGTCAGGCGCAACGGCGTGCGCCAGAGGCGCCCGCGCGAGGTGATCGTCTCAATCCCGCTCACGCAGCGCGGCGCCGTCTTCCTCGACGAGCAGGAAAGGCGCTCGACCTCCAGCGCCTGCTGCTGGGCGCCGGGCTGCTGGCCGAGGAGCGGAACTTGAATACCTGGCCCACCGCGGCCGAGCTACTCGAGTGGCTGCCCGGCCGGGCGTTCGAGCCTGGGCTCGTGGCGCTCGCGAGCCCGACGGACACCCCGCCGGAGGGAGCGATCGGCTACTACAGCGACGGCCAACAACATGCCGCGGCCGTGACCGTTTCCGCGTCGGGGCGGCGCCTGTTCATCGAGTGGGAGGCAGACGTCCTCCACACGAACGTCGCGGGCTATATCTACGGCGAGCTGTACTAGGCCTGTCCGCCGAACGGGAGGCGCCCTTCGAGCTCCCTCAACTGTGGCGCCGCGCGGTCGCGCGCCGAGGCCTGGAGATCGAGGTCGGTGGGCCAGGCGATCCCCACGTCCGGGTCGTCGTAGCGGAAGCCGGACTCCACGTGGTCGTAGTAGGCGAGCACGCGGCGCGGGCCTATCGAAGATTCTTCGACGGCCGTCCCTGCCAACCCTCGTACCGTCCTGGATTACGGGCGCAGGACACCACCAAAGCAGCACGCTTGCGCCGGATCCCCACCTCCAGCCGGCCGCGCACCGCTGAAAATTCGGCGGATGGCCCCACGGATCGAAGATCGTTCGCGCTCGTCCCGCCAGCGAGCACCGTCCGACACCCCTCACCCAGCCCCGGGGCGGAGCGGACCGGGTTGGCCCGGCGAGCAAGCGCCCCGGAGCGCACGCCGGGAGACGAACCCACAGCGACCTCGAGCTAGCGGCGCCGCCTCGGCTGCGGCGCGCGAGCCTCGATCTTCCGCGGCAACCGGTCAGGCCTCTCGGCCGAACGGAAGCCCCGCCTCGAGCTCGCGCAACCGGGGCGCCTCGCGATCGCGCGCCGACGTCTGCAGCTCGAGGTCCGCGGGCCAGTCGATGCCCACCTCCGGGTCGTCGAAGCGGAAGCCGGACTCGCGACCGGGGTCGTAGTACGCCGAGCACTTGTAGACCACGTCCGCCACGTCCGAGAGCACGCAGAAGCCGTGGGCGAAGCCGTCGGGCGCGTAGAGCTGGTGGTGGGTCTGGTCGTTCAGCTCGAACGCCTCCCAGTGCCCGAACGCAGGAGAGCCGGGCCGGATGTCCACGAGCACGTCGAGGATCGCTCCCCGCGGGCAGCGCAGGAGCTTCGCCATTCCCGGCTGGAAGTGCATGCCCCGCACGACGCCGCGGCGCGAGCGCGAGTGGTTGTCCTGGAGCCACTCGTCGTGGATGCCGAGCTCGGCCAGCAGGTTGCGGCGGTAGGTCTCCTGGAAGAACCCGCGCTCGTCGCCGTGCACGACCGGCTCGATCAGGATCGGTCCCTCCAGCCGGGTCTCGAGGCGCCTCATGGCGCGTGCAGGCTATCCACGCGGTCCGCGATGAGTCGCGCCAGCGCGAGCGACGACGTGGCCGCCGGCGAGGGCGCGTTGCGGACGTGCAGGGCGCGCTCGGTCTCCGACACGACGAAGTCGTCCACCAGTTTCCCGTCCCGCCCCAGGGCCTGCGCCCGGACGCCCGCGTAGCCGCCGTCGAAGTCCTCGGCGCGGATCTCGGGCACGTAGTCGGCCGCGGCGGCCGCGAGGGACCTTCGGCTCACGGCGTGGCGGATCTCGCTGAGTCCCGTACGCCACCATCGGCGCGCCATCCGCCAGGTGCCGGGCCAGGCGAGGTCGCGCGGGTGGCGCGGTGACAGCAGGGCGGTCGGGCCGAGGGAGACCTGGCCGTCGATGTGGCGGCTCAGGTGCACGCCGAGGAACGGCAGGCTCGGGTCCGGCACCGGGTAGATCAGCGAGCGCACGAGCTCCCGGCGTTCGGGACGCAGGTAGACGTACGCGCCGCGGAAGGGGACGATGCGCGGGTCGTGCGGCGCGCCGGCCGCGACCGCGAGGCGATCGGAGCCGGCGCCGGCGCAGAAGACGGCGAAGCGGGCCCGCGTTTCGCCCTGCGAATGGAGCAACGCGATCCGCCCCGGCCGCTGCTCGACGCCCTTCACCCCGCAGCCGGTGACCACCGGCACCCCCTGCGCCTCGAGGTCGCGCGCGAGCGAGCGCGCGACCGCCGCGAAGTCGATGATCCCGGTGGACGGCGAGTGGAGCGCCGCGACGCCGCGGCAGTGCGGCTCGAGCTCGCGCAGCTCCGCCGCGTCGAGGCGCCGCAGGCCCGGTACGCCGTTCTCGCGACCCCGTCGCTCCAGTTCGTCCAGGCGCGGCACCTCGGCCTCGTTCCGGGCGACGATCACCTTCCCGCAGCGCTCGAAGGGCACCCCGCGCTCCTCGCAGTACGCGTACAGCGCGCGGGCCCCGGCGACGCACATGCGCGCCTTGAGCGAACCCGGCGCGTAGTAGATCCCTGCGTGGATGACGCCGCTGTTGCGACCGGTCTGCCCGGTGGCGACCTCCGGGGCGCGCTCGAGCACCACCGCGGAGCGGTCCGGGTGGCGGCTCGCCAGCTCCCGCGCGACCGCCAACCCGAGGATCCCGCCCCCGACGACGGCGAGGTCGCACTCGCCCGGCGCGGGCCCCACCTCAACCCGCCTGCTTCTGCGGCACCCCGCGCGAGAGCAGCTCGAGGTCGGCGTCGACCATCAGCCTGATCATCTCCTCGAAGCTCGTCCGAGGCTCCCAGCCGAGCTTCTCGCGCGCCTTCGAATAGTCGCCTACCAGGTGCTCCACCTCGGCCGGACGCAGGAATCGAGGATCGATCCGTACGTGCCCCTCCGGGTCGAGCCCGACTTGCTCGAACGCCACCTGCACGAGCTCCCGGACGCTGTGAGCCTCCCCCGTGGCGATCACGAAGTCCTCGGGCTCACCCTGCTGAAGCATCAGCCACATCGCCTCGACGTAGTCCTTCGCGTAGCCCCAGTCCCGCTCGGCGTCGAGGTTGCCGAGGGCGAGGTCGTCCTGGAGGCCGAGCCTGATGGCGGCGGCGCCATGAGTGACCTTTCGGGTGACGAACTCGAGCCCTCGACGTTCGCTTTCGTGGTTAAAAAGAATCCCCGACACCGCGAATAGGTCATAGGACTCCCGGTAGTTGACCGTGATGAAGTGCCCGTAGCACTTGGCCACGCCGTACGGCGAGCGCGGGTAGAAGGGCGTGCTCTCGCGCTGCGGCACCTCGCGGACCTTGCCGAACATCTCGGACGACGACGCCTGGTAGAAGCGCGCCTCGGGGAACCACCTCGCGCATCGCCTCGAGCATGCGGGTGACGCCAACGGCGGTGAACTCGGCGGTCAGTGTCGGCTGGGACCAGGAGGCCGCCACGAAGGACATGGCCGCCAGGTTGTAGATCTCGTCCGGCTCGGAGTCGCGCAGCACGTCCACCAGCGAGCGTTGGTCGAGCAGGTCGCCGGTGTGCAGAACGATGTCGTCGCGGATGTGCGCCAACCGCTGGAACGTCTCGGTCGAGGCGCGTCGGACCATCCCGTGCACCTCGTAGCCCTTCTCGAGCAGCAGGTCGGCGAGGTAGGAGCCGTCCTGGCCGGTGATGCCGGTGATCAGCGCGCGCGCCACGCGGCCGCAACTCCTTCAGCTTTGCGCACCCACGTCGCGCTCTTGACGATCCCGTCCCGCACGTCGACCCGGCAGCCTAGCGAGGCCTAGTCCGCCGGCTTTCCGGTGAGTCGCCGATGGTCGTCATCCTACGAGCCCATGCGCTCCCACGAAGAGACAGGGACGGGACCCTGGCGCGGCGCCAATGAGCGCGGCCCCCGAGACTGACGCCGGCGTCCTGGCCGGGCCGGACGTCGCCGGCCGCGTCGTGCGCGGCGGCGTGTTGCGCGTGATCGCCTTCGCGGTGGTGAACCTCCTCGGCGTGGCGGGCTCCGTGGTGCTGCTTCGCTACCTCGGCGTTGTCGGACTTCGGCCGCTACGGCACGGTGATCGCGCTGGTGGGCGATCGCGAGCGGCCTGGCCGACGCCGGACTAAACATGACCGGCAGCCGCGAGCTGGCGCTGCTGCCGGTCGGGCACACGCCGGCGGCTGCTCGGGGCGCTGCTCGGTGTGCGCCTGCTGCTCCTCCTGCTGGCGGTGCTGGCCGCCGTCGGGTTCGCGCTGCTCGCCGGCTACGACTCCGCCGATGGTCGCCGGTACCGCGCTGGCGGGCGCCGGCGCAGTGCTGGTCGGCGTCCAGTCGACGCTGACGCTTCCGCTCGTCGTGCAGCTGCAGCAACGGGCTGCTGAGCATCAACGAGGTCCTCAAGCAGGTGATCCTCGTCGCCGGCGTGCTCGCCCTCGCCGCGGCCGGCGCGGCGCTCACGCCGTTCTTCGCCGTCCAGGTCGCGGTCGGGCGTCGGCGCGCTGCTGGCCGTGCCGTTCCTCGTCGACCGCGCTCGCAGCTGGCGTGGCCGTCGCTGTCGCGCGAGGACCTCCGCCACCTGGCGTTCACCGCCCTCCCCGTGGCGCTCGCGGCGATCCTCACCGCCTTCTACATGCGGATGCTGATCGTCATGGCGTCGCTGCTGACCTCCGAATACGAGACGGGCCTGTTCGTCACCTCGTCCCGGATGATCGAGATGATCGGCGGCCTCGCGATGCTGGTCATGGGCGTGATCCTGCCGGTCGCGACCGTGGCGGCCCGCGACGACCGCCGCGCCTGCGCTACGTGCTCGAGCACACCACGAAGCTGGCGCTTGTCGTCGGCGGGCTGCTGGCGCTCACGGTGGTCGTCGCCGCGCGCCCGATCGTCGTGCTCCTCGGCGGCGAGGAGTTCGCCGCCGCCGCCCCGGTACTGCGCCTCCAGGCGCCGGTCGTCCTCACAATCTTCCTCGTGTACGCGTGGACCACGTTCCTCGATCGCGGACGGCCGCCGCCGTGCGCTGGTGCAGTGCATGCTCGTGGGCACGTCGGCGCTGCTCGTGGCCGGCGTCACCGCTCATCGCGCAGTTCGACGCCGAGGGGGCGGCGCTGGCGGCGCGTGGCCGCGGACGTGGTGCTTGCCGCGGTGACGCTCCGGGCGGTGCGACGCGTCGGCGACGGCGAGTCGGCGTCGAGCGCGGGTACCTCGCGCGGTACGTCGCCGCGCTCGCGGCCGGCGGCCGGCGTGCGCGCTCGCCGTCGCTCGCCTCGCGCCCGCGGTCGTCGCCGCCGTGGCGGCCGCCGCCGTCTTCACCGGGCTCGCGTTCGGCGCTGCGGATCGTGCCGTCCGAGCTGACGGCGCTGCTGCCGGGCCGCTGATCAGACGCGCGCGCCGCGCACAGGCGGACCGTCGCGGCGCGCCCGCGCTGGAGCGGCCGGGACAGCCGGCGCGCCCACGGGTCGCCGAGGGCGCGCGGCGGCCCGGGGAGCTGCACGATCCGCCCAGCGGCTCCACGACCGTCGGCCACACGAGGTCGGCGCCGGCCGCCAGCAGACGCGCGCGGTAGCTCTCGGGCCCGCGGTCGAGCACCTCGACGATGCCGTCGGCGACGGCGTCGACGTCTCCGTACGGGACGCGTGACCCCGCCCCCGCAGCTCTCGATCAGCTCGCTCAGCTCGTCGCCGCCGGTGCAGACCGCCGGCACGCCCGCCCAGAAGCAGTCGAGCAGCCGCGTCCGGAAGGAGAAGTTGGACTCGAGGTGGTCGAGATGCGTCGAGATCACGCAGTCGGCGTCCATCAGCCACGTCGCGCGCTCGGCGTAGGGGACGCGGCTGTCGTTGAAGAACACGAGGCGGTCGAGCGCGCCCAGCCGCTGCGCGAGCGTCGTACGCGGCGCGCGCCTCGCGTGTCTCGGGGCCGTCGCTCGAGGGCGCCGGCGCGCGAACATGAAGACAAGGCGCACGCGCGGGTTGCGCTCGGCGGCCTTGACGGTCGCCGCCACCGCGGTGACGGGGTCGAGCCAGTTCCAGATGCCGCCGTTCCACAGCACGATCTGGGCGTCGTCGCCGATCCCGGGGAGGCGCGCCTTCGGCCCGGCGCCCTCGATGCGCTCGCGGCGGCTCGGAGGGGATGCCGAACGGCACCCGGTCGAGAACGACCGGAACGAGGGGTCGGCCGTGTAGGCCGCGGGACTGATCAGGCGCGACGCGAGCAGCGCGCCGAGGTAGAGGTCGCGCTGGCGGTCGCCGCTGCAGATGAAGTGGTGGCCGGTGTGCAGCGCCTCGAGGAAGTGGTCGAGCGCGACAGCGTGCTCCACAGCAGCTGCTGCTCGCGCGAGGCCGACGCCTGCGCCTCCAGGATGTCGAGCGGGAGCGGGTCGCAGAGGTCGTAGACGATGCGCGCCTTCGAGGCGCGCAGCCAGCCGCGACGAGCGGGCTGGTCGGGCGCGTGATCACCACGTCGGCCTCGCGGAAGAGCCGGCGCAGCGGGCGCGGGTCGTCGAGGTCGAACGGCACGTGCCGGGCCGGAGCCAGGCCGGCGGCTCGGTGCCGGGCGCGGCGAGCGTGACGTCGCGTCGCTCGGTGAGCGCGCGCGCGATCTCGTAGGCACGGATCGCCGCGCCGCCGAGCACCTCGCCGACGCGATCCTCCGTGACGACCAGGACGCGGCGTCGCATCGGGGTGCTCGGCTCAGCCGGCCCGCACAGGCGGCACCGGGCTGAGCGCTTCGGGCGCGCCGCCGTTCTCCAGCGAGCGCTGTGCGGCCTCGAGCACGCGCACGACGTCGCGGGCCTGCTGCGATCCCCGAGTACGGCTCGCGGCCCTCGCGGATCGCGGCCAGGAACTCCTCGAACTGCGTCGACAGCGGCTCGCGGTTCGGCAGCCTGGGGATCGTGATCGTGCCCTCGCGCAGCACGGCGCGGTACTCGCCGAAGCTCTGGCCGCGCGCCTCCTCGGCCGGCGCGTCGTAGCTCGCGCCGCGCTCGAGGATCTTCAGCCGCTCGTCCGAGGCGACGTCGTCGAACACGACCATGCGGTCCTCTCCTACCACCGTCATGCGCCGCACCTTGTACGGGATCGAGCCACGAGACGTGCGAGTGGGCGAGTACGCCGTCGTCGAAGCGCACCGCGAAGTACACGACGTCCGGATGTCCCTCGCGCAGGTAGTCCTGGGCGATGGCGGTAACGACCTGCGGGGTGGCCGGGCAGGACGTCGAGGAAGATCGAGACGTCGTGTGCGCCGAGGTCCCACAGCGCGTTGACGTCGTTGCGGATCGGGCCGAGCGCGGCGCGGACGCTGTCGACGTACTGCACGCGACCGAGCTCGCCACTCGCCACGAGGTCGCGGACGGCGGCGACGCCGCGTTGTAGACGAACGTGTGCCCGACCATCACGACGCGGTCGCCGCGAGCCGCCGCGATGCGGTCGATCTCCTCGGATGACGCGGCGAGCGGCTTCTCGACGAGCACGTGCTTGCCGGCCTCGCAGCGCGGCGACCGCAAGGTCGGCATGGGTGGCGGTCGGCGTCGCGATGATCACGGCTTCGACCGAGTCGTCGTCGAGCACGTCGTCGAGGTCGACGGTGCGCCCGACGTGCGGGTAGCGGCGCTCCGGCAGCTCGAGCGCCGCCTCGCTGCGGTCGCAGCACCACACCAGCTCGGCGTCCGCATGCTCGCTGGCGATACGGGCGAAGTGCGGGCCCCAGTAGCCGAGGCCGACGAGGGCGATGCGGACGGGGTCGCTCATGGGACCGCGGCTCGCGTTCAGTGCGTCGACGGCCGCGCGTACCGCGTCGGTGACGCGGTCGGCGTCCTCGAGCGACAGGTGCGGGCCGATCGGCAGTGAGAGGACCTCGTCCGCGAGGCGCTCGGCGATCGGCAGCCGACGGTCCGTGCGAAGCCGGCGGCGTACGCGCCCGTCAGGTGCGGTGGGATGGGGTAGTGGATGATCGTGTCGACTCCGGCCTCCGCCGAGGCGGGCCTGCAGCTCGTCGCGCCGTGGATGGCGCACGACGAACAGGTGCCAGACGGGGTCGGCCCACTCGGCCACCGTCGGCAGCGACGAGCTCGCCGACGCCCGGCGAGCCGCTCAGGTAGCGGGCAGCCACCGCCCGCCGGCGCTCGTTCCACTCGTCCAGGTGGCGCAGCTTGATGCGCAGGAAGGCGGCCTGCAGCGAGTCGAGGCGGCTGTTGAGCCCCGGCACGTCGTGGTGGTACTTCACCTTCGAGCCGTAGTTGCGCAGCATGCGCACGCGCTCCGCGAGCGCGTCGTCGTCGGTCGTGACCGCGCCCGCGTCGCCTAGCGCGCCCAGGTTCTTGCCGGGATAGAAGGAGAAGCCGGCGGCGTCGCCGAGGCGCGCCCGCACGGCGGCCGCGATAGCGGGCGCCCTGCGCCTGCGCGGCGTCCTCGATGACCGGGATGCCGCGGTCGCGCCCGAGCGCCGAGACTCGTCCATGTCGGCCGGCTGCCCGTAGAGGTGCACTGGCATGATCGCCTTGGTGCGCGGCGTGATCGCGGCCTCGACCGCGGCGGCCGTGATGTTGTGGGTCGCTGGGTCGGGCTCGACCGGCACGCGGCGTCGCGCCGGCCTGCGACACGGCGAGCCAGGTCGCGATGAACGTGTTCGACGGGACGATCACCTCGTCGCCTGGCCCGACGCTCGTAGCCCAGGAGGATGAGCCGCAGCGCGTCGAGGCCGCTGCCGACGCCGATCGGCGTGGCGGGTGCCGCAGTAGGCGGCGAACTCCTCCTCGAAGGCGGCGACCTCCGGGCCGAGGATGAACTGCCCCGAGGCCATGACGCGGCGGGCCGCCGCGTCGAGCTCCTGCTGCAGCTCCCCGTAGGCGGCCGGCACGTCGAGGAAAGGGAACCGGGAGGTCATCATTGGTTTCAGCGTGGGACGGTGACGCCGAGCCGTCGCCGGCCGATCTCGACCCTGACGAGGCGAAGTCCCGATCCAGAACGAGCGGGAGAGGCCTCCCGTACCGATCGCGGCGGCGACGTAGCGGAGCGCTGCGCGCCGGTCGCCCGCGCTGCAATCGCCGGCTCGCCTCGCCGAAGATCGTGGCCACGCGGCGCCGCCGGATCGGCCGGTGAAGCTCCGGGTAGCGGGCGTCGGCGACCGCGAGGACGACCAGCGCGTCCTCCAGTGCGTCGGTCGTCTGCGAGGTCGCGTTGCGCTCGTGACGGCGATAGCGGGCGAGCACGTCGTCGAGGCCGGCGATGCGGCCATGGCGGAACAGCGCGATGTCGAACAGCCAGTCGTTCGACACTCGGATGCGCGGGTCGAAGCGCAGGTCGCCGACCGCGGAGGAGCGCACCATCATCGTCGACGGCAGCATCAGGTACCCCGGGTCGAGGAGAAGCTCGACGCCGCCGTCACGCACGCCGCGGCGGCCGTTGTAGATCTCGGTGAAGCGCCCGTAGGGCGGCCGAGGCCGAGTCGAAGACGTCGGCGTCATGGCAGCAGCCGATCACGTCTGGGCGGGTCTCGAGCACCGCGACCTGGCGGCTGAGCTTGCCGGGGAGCATCACGTCGTCGCCGCCGAGCCACGCGATGTAGTCGCCGGTGTGGGCGTCGAGCGCGCGGTTGAAGGCGCCGGCGATGCCGGTGTTGCGCTCGCTGGCGACCAGCTTCACCCGCTCGGGGTCGCGCTCGGCGTACTCGCGCAGGACGTCGCTGGTCCCGTCCGTTGAGCCGTCGTCGCTGAGCACCAGCTCGACGTTCGCGTAATCCTGGGCCAGCACGCTGTCGACCGTCTCCCGGATGAACGGCAGCTGGTTGTAGATCGGGACGATGACGCTGACCTTCGGCGTGCGCGGTCATGAAGGGCGCCTCCAGCCGGCGGACGACGCGGGCCGGGTTGCCGGCGACCACCGTGTCGGCCTCGACGTCCTTGCGTCACCACCGCGCCGGCTCCGACCATCGCGCGCTCGCCGATCGTGATGCCCGGGAGCACGACGGCGCCGGCGCCGACGGTTGCCCCGCGCTTGATACGATGCCCTCGCACGTCCAGGGCTGGCGGCTGCGCGGGAAGCGGTCGTTGGTGAACGTCGCCTGGGGACCGAGGAACACGTCGTCCTCGACGACCATCCCCTCCCACAGGTAGACGCCCGACTTGATCGTCACGCGGTCGCCTACCACGACGCCGCCCTCGATGTACGTGTGATCGCAGACGTTGCAGTCGGCCCCGATGCGCGCCCCGGCATGACGTGCGCGAATGCCCAGACGCGCGTCCCGGGGCCGATGTCCCGCGTCTCGACCATGGCCTGGGGATGGACGTACGCTGCCGCCACGAGCGAATGGGCGCAGCAGTCTAGCCCGGCGCCTCCTTTTGTGAGGGAGTTCATTCGGCGGCGGCTAGCCCCGTCACGCTCAGGAACAGGTTGTCGGCCGCGAACGGCTGGGGGGTCTTCGGATAGAGCTGGTATCGCAGCCATCTCGCCCCCGGCCGCACGCTGCCGGTTGCCACATGGTCCACGAATCCCGGGCCAACCCGTAGATTCTGCGCGTCGGTGTGAATGACGACGCCGGCAGCATCGATCTGGTGGACAGCCATCGTGAGGGTGCCCTCACTGCCATCCGTGCGCAGCGTGCCGCCGTAGTCGAAGCGGCGTCCGCGACTCTCTGGTTGATCGGCACGTCCTGGAAGACGCTCGCATCAGGACCGCATTCGGGGGCGCCGCAGTTGAACGCGAGGTATGGCGTACCGTCGGGGGAGCCGTTCGGCAGCCGCGGTAAGTCGACGTTCGTCAGGCTCACCGGCGAAGACGTCCAGCCCCAGGTATTGCCTCTAGCGAAGTCGCCGTTCTCCAGCAGGTTCGCATTCCGCACCAGGCGGTAGATATAGAGGCCGTGGTTCGCCGGGTCGGTCGTCGCGCGGCCGTGCATGAGGTACCAAGCGCGCGTGGACGGGTCACGGAACAGCGTCGGGTACAGCACGTTACAGCCGAGCGGCTGTCCGTTGGCCTCGGGAGAGCGGCTGGAGGCGACGATCGGATTCCCACCCGGGAACGGCTCCCATCGGACACTGGCCGTCGACGTGCTACGGAACATGCTCAGATCCCAGTTCTGGCCGTCGGTGCATCGCAGGCTGATGTCGGGAAACTCGTTGAGCGTGTAGAGGTGGTCACCCTCCCGCACGATCGTGCCGGCGCCGGCGCCGATCGGCCCCCCGGGTGCCCATTGCTCCTGGAAGCCGACCGGGTCACCCGCGTCTAGGATCGCGTCGGCGGGCAACCCCTCGGCGGGCCGATCGACCACGTAGCTCCCCCGGCGGAAGTCTCGTGACTTGGCGATGCCGCGATAGCCGTGGACGCCGTCGGATCCGTGGAACGAGATCCAGAAGTACCGCCCGTCGTAATCGAAGATGTTGAACGTGCCCTCCTCGAAGACCGCGCGTTGGCCACAGTCGTCATTCGCATCGCAGATCGCCCCCCACAGGTCGCCGGAGCGGATCACGGGGTTCTCAACGTCGGTGGCGAACGCACCCATCGGGCTGCTGCCGCCGCGCTCCGCGTAGCAGCCGTTCCACCCCCCGCCGTCGGCCATGCATTGAAAGAGGTAGAGCCATTTGCCGCGCGCCTCGTCGTAGAACGCGTCGCCGTCTGTTGCCGCGCAAGACCACGCGCTGCCGGGCGTGGGCTCGAGCACGATCGCGGGCGGGCTCCAGGTCGCGCCGCGGTCGGCGGACTCCCGCACCTGCACGCCCATCCGCGGCTCGCCGTTGAGGCAGGCTCCTGGGCGGTGTACGCGGTTGAACAGGTACCAGCGGTCGCCCACGGCCTCCATGTGCGCCCCTGACTGGGGGCCCTCTTGGCCGAGCTGTGGTCCCGTCAGCTTGCGCTCGAACGCCCACCGGGCGTCCCCGCGCCAGTAGTCGGCGAGGGCGACAGGCGCTCCCGGCTTGGAGGCCTCCTCGTCTCTCGGAAGCAACGCTAAGAGGGCGGCGACGACGAGCACCCCCGCGGCCAGCGCGACGATCTTTGCGGCGTGGCTCAACGTGTCTTGCGGATCTGGCCGAGCTTCAGCAGGCTACGTGTCGGCACCGGCGCACACGCGTTCGAGGGGACCAGGCAGGCTCCAGCAGGGCCTATGGCCGAGTGGCTGGCGCGCGTCAACCGCATCCAGCCACCATAGTGAGCACCATCAGGAAGCTTGCGGTCTCCTGGCGAGCGCGATCAGCTCGTCGGCGTGGCGGACGTCGCGTTTGAGGAGCACGTTCGCGACGCGCGGTCAGGGCGCGAAGCCGTAGAGTCGCGCTTCGGGCCCTCGTGCGGCAGGCGGCCCTGCTCGATCGCCGCGCTCTGGCAGAACTGCAGCCACGCCAGCGGCGGCGCGGTCGGCGCCGGCTGCGGCTCGAGCCGGCCCCGCCGGATCAGGCCCGTCGAGCGACGCGTGGCGTGAACAGCACCAGGTGCCGCGGCGGGTCGAGGCCGAGCCAGTCGGGCCCGAAGCGGCGGTGGCCCAGGGACTCGAGGTTCGGCGTGGCGATCCACAGGAGGCCGCCGGGCCGCAGCAGGCGGTGGACGCGCTCGAGCTCCTCCACCGGATCATGGACGTGCTCGATCACGTGGCTCAGCGTGATCGCGTCGTAGACGCCGGCGTGTTCGGCGTCGTCGATCGCCGCCAGCGTGCCTTCCGTCACGTCCAGCACCGGCAGCACGGGCGCCGTCGATCGCGGCCGCGTCCGGGTCGACGCCCTCGGCCTGCCAGCCGAGGTGGGTCATGTGGAGACGAACGCGCCGTCGCCGCAGCCTACGTCGAGCAGGCGGCCGCCCGGCGTGGCCGGCAGATGGCGCACCTCGCGATCCACGATCGCCGCGCGGGATGGAAGCAGCTTCGCCATCAGCCTCCCTCCGCGGATCGGCGAGTCCTGCCGGTAGCCCCAGCGCGCGCGCCGGTAGTCATGCGCGAGCCGCAGGCGGACGCCCGCGACCGGTGGGGAGCGGCGCGGGCGCGTCGGCGTGCGTGTAATAGGAGCCGTACGCGAATCCGATCGTGGCCGGCGTCGGCCGCGGATCGAGAAAGGCGGAGTTGCACCGGTGCAGCGCACCAGGGTCCACTCGCCCGGGGCGGTGCGGAACGCGCGGTCCTGAGCCCCGAGTACAGCGTCACGCGGCCGGTTGCACCGCAGACCGGGCAGTCCGCGACCGCCTCGAGGCCGTCGGCCGGCCAGACGTCCAGCTGCGCCGGCCGCACGGAGGATCTGTCGCGGGCGGGGACACGCGCTGCGGGACACTAGGACAGCGGGTGACCATCTAGCCTTCAGCGGCGTGAGCGTCTTCGCCGCCAAGCCGACCGGGTACTACGGCAACGACCGCGCCGACCTCGTCGCCGCGCTGCCGCGCCCGATCGGACGCGTGCTCGACGTCGGCTGCGGCGCAGGGAGCGGTCGGGCGCCGCGCTGCGCGCCGCGGGCGCGCGAGTGGCTCTCGGGCGTCGAGATGCAGCCCGAGGCCGCCGCGATGGCGCGCGAGGTCTACGACGAGGTCGCGGTGGGCACTGTCGAGACCGAGCTCGAGCGGGCTCGACGGGGCCGTTCGACACGATCTGCTGCTACGACGTGCTCGAGCACATGGGCGACCCGTACACGGTCCTGCGCCGTCTGCTCGGCGTCGCGAACCCCGGTGCGCGGCTCCACGTGTCGGTCCCGAACGCCCGCCACTGACTCGCTGCGTGCGGGACCTCGTCTTCCGCGGCACGTTCGGCTACACGGAGTGGGGCCACCGGGACAACACGCACCTGCGCTGGTTCACCCGCCGCGACATCGTCGCAGGCGATCGAGGCCGCGGGTTGGGCGGTGCGACGTCGACGTCCCACCCCGCGCTGCAGCGCTCGGCCGGGCTCGACCGCCTCACGCGCGGCCGCTCCACCGAGTTCCTGGTCGGCCAGTGGTACGTGCTGGCCACGAAGCCCGGCGCGTGAGTCACGAGCCCCGTCGGCTGACGTCGGTGATCCCCACGTGGCGAGGCCGGGCGATGCTCGAGCGCTGCCTGCGGGCGCTCGAGGCCGATCCGTCGCCGCAAGCGGGTGATCGTGGTCGACAACGCTTCGCGGCGACGGCACGGTCGAGATGGTTCGCGAGTCGTTCGGCGCCGTAACGCTCGTCGAGCTGCCCGAGAACCTGGGCTTCGGCCGTGCGGTGAACGCCGGCGTCCGAGCCGGCTCCGGCGACGCGATCGTGCTCATCAACAACGACGTGCTCGTCGAGCCTGGCTTCGTGGACGCGATCACCCGTCCGCTCGCGCGCCCGGCGTCGGCATGGTCGCCGGCCTCACGACGATCCCCGGTCGGCGGCGTCGACGCCTTCGGCATCGAGCTCGACCGTGGTCTGGCGGCCTACAACCGCGGGCGCCGGCGCCGCCGGGCGGCTCGCCATGCCGAGCGGCGGCGCCGCGGCGTACCGGCGGAGTGCGTGGGAGCAGGCGGGCGGGTTCGACGAGGCGCTGTTCGCCTACGGGGAGGATGTCGACCTCGGACTGCGGCTGCGAGCGGGGCTGGCAGGCGGCCGAGGCGCCCGACGCGCGCGGCGTGCATCTCGGCGGCGCCACCGCGGGAGTCGACTAGCCCGTTCCAGCGCGAGCTCGGCGGGTTTCGCCCGCGGCTTCCTGATCCGACGCTACGGCGTCCTGCGCTCCCGCGGAGTGCTCCAGGCGCTGGCGATCGACGCGCTGGTCGTCGCCTGGGGGCTCGTGCGCCACCGCACGCTCGCGCCGCTTCGCGCCCGAGTCCGAGGCTGGCGTGCGGCCGGGGCCGAGCGGTCGCCGGCCGCTGCCGACGGAAGCTATCGACCAGCGATCGGCCTGCGGGAGGCGGTCCGCCGACTGCGCTCGCGCTAGAAGGGGGCATTAGCGGCGCACGCGCCGGGCGATCCGTACCATCGCGGCCGTGCCGCCACCCCGACACGTGATGTTGAATGCGCTGTTCCTCGACCCCTCGGTGTCCGGCGGGCCGGAGACCTACCTGCGCGGGCTTGCGCCGGCGCTGGCCCGCGTGGCGCCGGACACTCGCTTCACCGTGGTCACCACGCGCAGCGGAGCGAGCGCGCTGCGCGCGGACGGCTGGAGCGCCTGGGCCGAGGTCCGTAGCCTCCCCTGCGAGGACGGCCAGCGTCTGCGCAGGACCGCCGCGGAGCAGCTGATGCTGCCCCTCTGGCCCGCCGCCTGAAGGTCGATCTGCTGCACAGCCTCGCGAGCGTGGCGCCCGTGCGGGCGGGCGTCCCGTCGGCGATCACGCTTCACGACGTCACCTTCCTCCGCATGCGCACATTCGACCGGGTGACCACCTTCGGCATGGGGCAGCTGATGTCCCGGGCCGCTCGTCACGCCGACTCTCTGCTCGCCGCCTCCGCTGCCGCGCGCGACGAGATCTGCCGAGTCCTCGGGCTGGATCCCGCGGCCTTCACCGTCGTTCCGCACGGCGCGGGGCGCGCGCCGCGGAGGCGAGCCCGCCGCGGAGGAGGAGCTGCGCGCGCGCTACGGCCTGGGCGAGAGCCGGGTCGTCCTCTGCGTGGCCGCCAAGCGCCCGCACAAGAACCAGGAGCTGCTGCTGCGGGCGCTGCCGCTGCTGCCGGCGGACGCCGTGCGTCGTGCTCGTCGGGTCACGCCGAGCCCTACGAGGCGAGCTGCGCCGCCTGGCTCGCGAGCTCGGCGTCGAGCGAGCGCGTGCGCTTCCTCGAGGTACGTGTCCGACGCCGAGCTCGAGGGGCTGTGGCGGCTCGCCGCCTGCGCCGCGTTCCCGACCTCGGCGAGGGGTTCGGCCTGCCCGTGCTCGAGGCGATGGCGCGCGGCGTGCCGGTCGCCTGCTCCGACCTTCCCGTGCTGCGCGAGGTGGGCGGCGACGTGCCCGCACTACTTCGCTCCGGACGACGCCGGCGCGGCGGCCGGGCGATCGAGGCGGCGCTGGGCGGACCCGAGGCCGCGCGCGCGGGCCGCGAGCGGGCGGCCGCGTTCTCCTGGGAGGCGGCCGCGCGCGGCACGCTCGCGGCCTACGAGCGGGCGCTCGCGGCACGCGCTGATGCACGTCGGCCTCAACCTCGTCTTCCTCGTGCCCGGGCGAGACCGGCGGGATGGAGGTCGTACGCGCGCGAGCTGATCCCGCGCGCTCGCGGCGCGCCAGGGCTGCGGATCACGGCGTTCGTCAACCGCGAGGCCGCGCGGCGGCGACGGTCCGTGGGGCGAGCTCGTCGATGCAGTGGTCCCGGTCGATGCCCGCGACGGCGTCGCGAGTGGGTGCTGCGGCGAGCAGCAGCCATGCTGCCGCGGCTCGCCGCCGCGCGCCGGGCTGCGACCTCGTGCACAGCCTCGGCCTCCACGGCGCCGCTGCCGGGCCGTTCGCGCGGGTCACGACGATCCACGACCTCAACTACAAGCTCGTCCCGGAGGCGCACTTCGGCGTGCGGGGGCTCGGGCATGCGCGTGCTCGTGCCGGCTCGCGGCGCGCCGCTCGCACCGCGTGATCGTCGACGCGGCGTCGACGCGCGAGGACCTGGTCGCGTCACCTGCGGACGCCGCGCGGAGAAGGTCGACGTCGTGCCGCTCGGCGCGTCGGTGCGCCGCGGCGCTGCCGCCGACGCCCGAGCCGGAGCTGCGCGCGCGGCTCGATCTCGGCGAGCGGCCGCTCGTGCTCTCGCTGTCGGCCAAGCGCCCGCACAAGAACCTGCCGCGGCTGCTGCGACGCGCTGGCGGCGCATCCCCCCGAGCGGCGCCCCGTCGCTCGTGGTGCCCGGCTATCCGACGCCGCACGAGCGAGAGCTGCGCGCGCTGGCTGCGGACGCTCGGCATCGCGCGACCGCGTGCGCCTCCCGGCTGGCTCCCGGCCGAGCGACCTCGAAGGCCTCTACGCGGCCGCGACTGCGTCGTCTTCCCCTCGCTCTACGAGGGCTTCGGCCTGCCGGTGCTGGAGGCGATGGCGCGCGGCGTGCCGGTCGCGTGCTCGGACCGCTCATCGCTGCCCGAGGTGGCGGGCGACGCGGCGCTGCTGTTCGACCCCGAGGACGTGGCGGCGATCGCGCGCCGCGCTCGAGCGGCTGCTCGACGACGCGGAGCTGCGCGCGCGGCTGCGCGCGGCGGGCCGTGCGCGGGCGGCCGGGTTCACCTGGGAGCGGACGGCCGAGCTGACCGCCGCCAGCTACGAGCGGGCGCTCGCGGAGCGGCTAGCCTGACCGCCGCGCATGCTCGGCGGTCGTCCCTCCGGCGATGGTCGCGAAGGAGGTCCTGCGCGGCCGCAACTACGTCGCGCTCTGGCGCGATGCGGCGGGTCTACCCGCGCTTTCGCGAGAACGTCGGGCGCTACTTCCTCGGCCGCGGCGACTACCCCTACGACTGCGCGGTGCGCACGCCGCCGGGGTCGTGGCGCCGACGCTGTACAGCGCCCACGACATGTGGACCGTCAACGAGGTCTTCTGCCGGCTGGACTACGGGGCGGACCGCGCGCCCGCGTCGTCGTCGACATCGGCTCGAACATCGGCATCAGCGCGCTGTACTTCCTGACCCGCAACCCGGCGTGCCGGTGCTGGCTTTACGAGCCCGTGCCGCGCAACGTGGAGCGGCTGCGCGCGAACCTGCGCCGGCTACGAGGACCGCTACGAGCTCACGGAGGCGCCGTGGCGGACGCGGCGCGGGCGGGTCGAGTTCGGCGTCGAGGACAGCGGGCGCTACGGCGGCATCGGGGTCGAGCACGGGACGCACGATCGAGGTGGCGTGCGTCGGCATCAACGAGGTGCTCGAGGAGGTGCTCGAGTCGGCGCCGGCCGTGGACGTCCTGAAGATCGACACCGAGGGCACCGAGCTCGACGATCCTGCGCGCGATCCGACCCGAGCTGCTCCGCAGCGTGCGGACGCGTCTACCTCGAGGTCGAGCGGCGGCCGCGAGTCCGCACCCGAGCGCGTTCGACTCCGCGCTTCCACAACCAGACCTGGGTGCTGCGCAACCGGGCGCTCGCGCTTCAGCGCGGTCTGTCGCGTAGGCGCTGCGGACACCGCTCGAGCGACGACGTCGAGCGACAGCCGCCGCGCGTTGCGCGGCGAACCAGGCGGCGGTCGAGTCGGCGCAGCTCGATGCCGCCCGTCGATCGCGCGAGCGATCGCGCGGCGAGGTCCTCGGGCGAGGCGGAGGGGGCGACGAAGCCGTTCACGCCCTCCTCGATCAGCTCCGTCGCGGCGTTGTCCTCGTCGCGTACGACGACGCTCGGCGTGCCGGCGGCCGCCGCCTCGATCACGACCATGCCCGTAGCCCTCGCGCCGCGAGGGCAGGACCATGCAGGCGGCCGCGCGCAGCGCGCGCTCGACCTCGCCGCGCGTCGACGAAGCCGCGGCACGGAGACCGACGTCGTCGAGACCGAGCTCGTGCACGAGCTCGCTGCACGCGCCGGCGGTCCGGCCCGTCGCCGAAGATCACGCAGCGCGACGTCCGGCGTCGTGCGCGCGGAGCGCCGCCACGGCGGGCACGAGCGCCGGGCACGCGCTTCTCCGGGATGTGGCGGCCGGCGAACACGACCAGCGGCTCGGCGGGCCGCGGCTCGCTCGGCTCGAGCGGTCCCGCGTACTCGCCCTCGAGCACGGTGACCTCCCCGCGCACGCCACCCTCGCGCAGCCGGCGCGCGTGCAGGCGCGAGAAGCAGAACGCGCGCTGCGGAATGCGCAGGCACAGCGCCTGGACCGCGTGGCCGATCCGGCCGCCCGACCCGCCCGAGGTACTCGCTCCAGTAGCTCGCGGCTCCATACCTCGTGCCAGTCGACCACGAGCCGGAAGCCGCGAAGCGGGCGCGAGCGCGGCCGGCGGCCAGCAGCGAGAAGTACGGGAAACGAGGCCGTGTGGACGACGTCGTAGCCGCCGCCCGTGGCGCAGCAGGTGCCAGAGCACGCCCAGCCCGAACACGAGCGGCGGCAGGATGCGGCGCCGGCCGGCGCGCGTGTAGAGCGCCATCCGCGGCCCGACCGCGACCACGCGCACGCCCGGCGACCTCGCCGCGCTCACCCCGCTCCCACTGGCGCAGCGTGAGGTAGGTGACCTCGTGGCCCTCGGCCGCGAGGCGCTCGCCGAGGTTGCGGTACCAGCGCTCGGCGCCGCCGACCGTGTAGGGAAAGAGGCAGTCGTAGACCAGGCAGATCCGCATCGGGACGGTGGGAGCCTTCCAGACCGTCCGCTACCATCGCCGCGCGAACGGCGCGACTTTCCACCTGGTCGCGCGTTCTTACGGTTCGGAACCAGCCAGCCGCACGAGGCTCGTTCCCCTGAGCACAGTCGAACAGACAAGACGCCCGCCCGCCAGCCGACGCGAGGGCGCCGAGCGCCATCAAGGTCTCGATCGTGATCCCGTGCCTCAACGAGGCTGCGTCGATCGAGCGCTGCGTCGCCGCGGCCCGCGAGGCGCTCGACGGCCAGGGCTGGCAGGGTGAGGTGATCGTCACCGACAACGGGTCGGACGACGGCAGCGCCGAGCTGGCGAAGCGGGCGGGCGCGCTCGTGGTCTTCGAGCCGCGGCGCGGCTACGGCAGCGCATACCTCGCCGGCTTCGCGGCGGCGGCGGGCGACTACATCGTGATGGCCGACGCCGACCTCACCTACGACTTCGGCGACATCCCCCGCTTCGTCGACGAGCTCGACGAGGGCGCCGACCTCGTGATGGGCGACCGCATGAAGGGCATCCAGCCGGGCGCGATGCCCTGGCTGCACCGCTACGTCGGCAACCCCGTGCTCACGGGACGCTCAACCTCTTCTTCCGCACGGGCGTGCGCGACGCGCACTGCGGCATGCGCGCCGTCCGCCGCGCCGCGCTGCCCCGTCTCGATCTGCGCACAACCGGCATGGAGTTCGCCTCCGAGATGGTGGTCCGCGCGGGCAAGGAGCGGCTCGAGATCGCCGAGATCCCGATCCACTACCACCCGCGCGAGGGCGAGTCGAAGCTCTCGAGCTTCCGGGACGGCTGGCGCCATCTGCGCTTCCTGCTCGTGCACAGCCCCAACTGGCTGTTCATCGTGCCCGGCGCGGTGATGGCGCTGCTGGGCGTCGCTGATCTCGCTCACGGTCGTGGCCCAGATCGAGATCTTCGGCCGCGAGTGGGACCTCCACGCGATGGTCGCCGGCGCGCTGCTCATGATCGTCGGCACGCAGACTGTCGCGCTCGGGCTCTGTGCCCACGCGTACGGGACCTACTTCATGGGCGAGCGAGACGCCTGGTTCGACCGGATGCGTGCGCGCTTCCGGCTGGAGCATGGGCTGCTGGCGGGCGCCGTCGATGATGCTCGACGGGCCTGGTCGCTGATGGCCGTGATCGTCGGGGTCTGGGTGGATCGCGGATTCGGTGCGCTGTCGGAGGAGCGGCTCGCCGTGCTCGCCGCGGCCCTGTTCATCATCGGCGTCCAGGTCTTCTTCTCGTCCTTCCTGCTCAGCATCCTCGGCCTGCGGCGGACACGCAGCGCGCGGCGGCCGAGCCCGCTCAGTCCGACTCTCGGAAGCTCGACAGCATCGAGTAGACCGCGGCGGCCGGCACTCCGACGGCCACGAGCAGCAGGACGAGCCAGAGGAGCACGGGCGCCCCGAACAGGCCAGGCTTGAAGGCCGCGGCCCGGTCGACCATCTCGCCGGCTCGCTCGAGCACGCTTCCGCCGTCGGCGGCGAGCAAGCGCACGCTGATATCGGGCACGACCTCCTCGCCGTCGACCCGGGTGGTCGGACGCGCGACGACTGTGCGCGGCGTCGGTGGTTCCCAGCAGGCGCGACGCGCCGCTCGCCGCGGTTACGGATGCAGAGCGTGCCGATCACCGATCGCTCGGGCGGGTCGAGCGGCGCCGTCAGCACCGCAGGCGGCGGCGTAGCCGCCTTCGACGGCGGCCGTCGCGCCGGTAGCCCGGCGCCTCCGCGACGACCGCCAGCGGCGGTCCCGGGCGCCGGCTGCCGGCGAGCGCGGTGAGCTCGACGATCTCGGAGTCGGTGTCGAACGCGACGTCCGAGAGGCATGCCTCCGAGCCGGGGTCCAGCTCGACCCTCTCCTGAGCGAAGAAGGGGGGCGGCACGGGCACGCCGGAGACGTCCTCGCGCTCGCGCGTGAGATACGGCACGAACCATGCGACGAAGGCGATCAGCAGGCCGAGTCCGGCGCCGAGCGCCGGCGAGCGTTCGCGGCGAGGGCAGCGCGCTACGCATAGAACCTCACGAAGGCGATGCCCGAGCCCGGCTGAGCTGGAGAACGATCCCGGTCGGCCACGAGGCCACCGGTCGCGAAGGCCCCGAGCCGGCGCGGCAGCGCCATCACCACGACGGTCACGGCGATTGCCAGGATCGAGACCAGCGGGAAGCAGGTAACGGCCGGTGAACAGCGGGTCGGCCGGGTTGACCAGCATGCTGTTGTAGGACGTCACGTGAAGCAGCGCGAGCAGCGACAGGCCGGTGAGGAGCAGGAACGCGATGCGTCGGCCAGTGGCGCTTGACCGCGTCGAAGCGGGTGACGCGCGACGGTGTAGAGGCCGAACAGCAGCAGCACCGTCGCCGACCTGCAGGAGGTCGAGTCGCGAAGCGCGGGATACTCGACCTCGAGCGAGGCGAAGTCGCCGTAGAAGGACTTGATGTAGACCTCCCGGAACCCGTAGCCCGGAGGGCCGATGCTCGGTTGCATGAACCCCAGCTTCGGGCAGGTAGAACTGCCAGACGTAGGAAAGGAACTCGCGGACGTTGAAGGCCCGCTCGCCCGATCCGACCGATCTCGCCGCCGTAGATCGGCGCCGCCGCCGGACACTCCGGAGGTGAACAGTCGCGACGACCGCGAGGCCGAGCCGCGGCGATCCCGAGGCTCAGAGCGCGCACCCCGGAGCGCCTCGCGGGGCGCGGGCGCCACCGCAGGTAGGCGATCCCGAGCAGGACCACGAGGGCGCGAGGATCGCGAGCCCGCGGCCGTGCGTGAGGACGGAGGCCGCGGCTGCCGCTCCGGCACCGACCAGCCGCTTCGACGCTCGGGCCGTGGCGAATGATCCGCAGGCCGGCGTAGATGAACGCCGTCCAGGCGAGCACGAGCAGGATGTCGGCGTTGATGACCGCGCCGAGCATCGCCAGCTTGGGCTGCAGCGCGACGAGCGCCGTCGCCAGCGTCCTGGCCCAGAGCGGACGGAAGAGCTCCGAGGCGATCAGCCACATGAAGGCGACGGTGGCCAGGTAGAAGCCGCGCTGCCAAGCCGCGTCACGTAGAAGCGGTTGAAGAACGAACCGCCCGGCGCGAGGTGATAGGGGATCGGCTTCGAGCGCGTAGTACAGCGGCGGGTTCTGGCCGACCGCGTTCGGGCCCGTCCCGTCCGCGCTCGCCTCGTCGGGCAGCGACGCCTCGACCTCGCGCCAGCGCTCGCTCCTCCGCCTCCGCCCACCCGGGGCGCGCGCCGAGAACCCCGCGAGCGCGAGCAGGTCTGCCCAGCTCATCGCCTCCGCCTGCTCGGTGGAGACGTTCCTGCCGTTCCCGCCGGTGCGTTCTGGCGCGCTCGCCTGTCTCCGCAAGGTGCTGGACGTACGCGAAGTGCGCCTCCTCGTCGGGCCCCTGGAACGGAGGAAGCACGAGTGCCCAGGCCACGACCTGGATCGCGGCGACGGCGAGCAGCGCCGACGAACGGGCGAGGCAACCGTGCGCGCTCCGGCGAGCCACCGACCGAGTGCCGCCCGCGGAGAACGCCCCCGGGCGCGGGCGCGGATCGCCGACGGAGCCATGCGCGACAACGCTCCAGTGATCATGTCCTAAAGGAGCTCGGCCTACGTGTCATCGCGGCCGAAACCTAGCGTTGGCCTCGGGTGGAGGCCCCCGCGCCTGTCACCATGCCTCACTTCATGGCGCCAGTGACCGATCCTCGAATGGATCACGCCACGACTGTCGCGCAGGCTCCGCGACACTCGCCCCTTCGGCGGCGCGCGGCCGCGCTGGCGCAGCGGGCTCATCGACCGGGACAACCTTCCCCTCCTCGCGCTCGGCGCCGTGGTCGTCGGCATGACCCTGCTGTTGGGCGGATCGCGGTCACGCAACCACTACGTCTTCATCGACGAGTTCTTCGCGATCTTCTTCGGCCGCAGCATCGCGGACGATCCTTCGCTGGCGTTCGACGCAATCCCTCGGGCGCGGCCCCGAGCGCCTCACGAGCCTCATGACCGCGCTGATCGTCGAGCACGTCCGACTCGCCGAGCCAGCAGCTGTGGCTGCTCCACGCCGTCATGGCGCTGTGCCAGGGCCTCGTGGCGGTGCCGGTTTGGCTCGCGGGCCGGGAGCTCGGCCTCGGCCGCTGGGCCGCGGTCGTGGCCGCCGCGATCGCCGCCGGCGGGAGCTTCGCCATCTACGGCATCACCACGCTGAACCAGGCGGTCGGCCTGCTGTGCGCGACGACGATGCTGTGGGCGATGGTGCGCGCCCTGCGGCGCCCGGGACTCGCGTCGGATCTGCTCGTCCTCGCGGCGCTGGCGGCGACCGCGCTGGCGCGACTCGGCTGGGCGCCGCTCGTCGTCGCGCTCGTGCCCGGAGCGTTGGCCGCAGCCTGGTTCGAGCGCCCGGTCGGCGAAGGGCTCGGCGGCTGGGTGCGAGCCCTCCCGGCGCGGCTCGTGCGCCGGCACCCCGTGCTCGTGCCGCTCTCGTCCTGGGGCTCCTCGTCGCGTCGTGTCGGGTCCGTCGACGCTGCTCGGCGGCGAGCACTACGGCGGTGTGCGCCTGGAGCCCGACCTCGAGCTGACCACGCTGTGGGACAACGCGCGCCGCCTCTTCAGCCATCTGGCGCATCGGAGTCGCGCTGGTGCCGTTCATCCTCGCCATTCCGGCGCTCCTGCGCGATCTCGCCAGGCCGGCCGATGCGACCAGCGGCGGGCTTCGCCTGGCTCGTCCTCGGGCTGCTGGTCGTCTTCTCGTACATCCTACTACACGTCGGTGCCGAGGATCGCTATCTCGCGGTCCTCGGTCCCGCCGTTCGCGCTTGCCGGCGACGCTCGCCGTCTTTCGTCGGCCGCCGCCGGTATGGGCGGTGCTGGTCAGCGGATTGCTCACGGCTCGTCTCGTCGCGACGTCCTATGCGCTGGCCGAGGGCAAGGGCCGTTCGACTTCTTCCTCGCCCCCACCTCGCTCTTCTTCGAGCGCATCGTCGGTCGGCGACTAGCTGGTCCGTACCTGCCGTTCTCCGACTCCACGTCCCACGCTCGCGCTGTTCGTCGCCGCTGCGCAGGCGCCGTCGTCGTCGCGGTGGTCGCGCGACAGCCGCAGGCCGCGTAGACCGGTCGCCACGGCCGCCGCGGCGATCGTCCTGGCCGGGGTGCTGGCGTTCCAGGTCGCTGCCGCGGAGTATCCGGCGCGGAAGTTCGTCGAGGCCGTCGGCATCGCCCGACGTGCCGACGGAAGATCGTCACGTTCATCGATCGTGCCGCGCGCGGTGGCCGCGCCGAGCCGCTGGCGGTCGACGGTGTCATCGATCCCGATCTGGTCGCGCAGCTCTGCGTTCCTGCGCGTCTACAACCGCGACGCTCGGCGCCGGGATGGCGGTCATGCGCGGGCCGCGGCCGCCGCGGCGCCGGCATCCGCCGCCCTCGACTGGTTCACGTGGACTGGCGGACCGGCGACACCGGGTCGACCGGACCGGTGCCCGACATCCTGCTCGAGAAGCCGGGATTCAACGCCGTTGGGTTCTCAGGCAGACCTGCTACCCGGGGTCGCACGCTCCACTACCCGTTCGCCCAGCTCGAGCGGCTGCGGCGCCCGTTGAACGCGCTATGGCTCGTCGCGGAGACAGCGTGCAGGGCTACCCGCAGCGCGGCGACCCGCTGCGGCTGCGCGTCTTCCCGCCGACCGGATCGTCGCACCTGCGTGCACGGTGGCGTCGCGGTCCACTCCACTCGCCGACCGTCCCAGCCGCTACCGGATCAACGGCGCGCGCGAGATCGCTGCGAGGGGTGGTACAGCCCGGGGCGGCCGACGCGATTCGCCGTCCGCGTGCCCGGCGGGCAGCCCACGACGCTCGTCCTGCGCGGCGCCGCCGGGCGGCTGCCGGACGGGACGCTGGGTGGGGCCGACGTCTGGATCTTCGACGCTCTCGGTGGCTGAGTGCGGGTGGCCTCCTCACGCCCGCCCGCTCGCTGCCAGCGACACGCCGGCCGCCTCGGCCACCGCCTCGCGCAGGCAGCGCTCGAACTGCTCGCCCGCGCGCTCCCAGGTCCGCTCCGCCACGAGCCGCCGGCCCGCCTCGCTCCGGCGCCCCCGCAGGTCGGGGTCGTCAAGCAGCCGCTCGATCGCGTCGGCGAGCGCCGAGCGGGTCGAACTGGGGCGAGCGTCACGGCATCGTCGCCACCCAGCGCCGCCCGCACGCTCGGAGTGTCGAGCTCCACGCACGGCAGCGCCGCAGGCCATCATCTCCTGGCTCACGCGCGAGTAGTTCGTGAGCGAGAGCGATACGCCCACGGTCGCCTCCGAGTACAGGCGCGCGAGCTCGGGCTCGGCGACGGATGCCGGCGTGCTGGTAGGGGAAGGACGTGCGGATCGGGTGCTCCTCTCCGAACAGCACGAGCCGGACGTCGCTGCGGCGGCGGTGGAGCTCCGCGAGCGCGAGCAGCGCGAGCGGCACCGCCCGCCGCGGAGTGGAGCGGCGAGCGTAGACGATCACCGTGTCGCTCCCGGCGCTCGACCTCGAGCGGTCGGTAGACGTCATGGTCGACGCCGAGCGCGAACCAGTCGGCGCGGGCGCCGAAGCGCTCGCGCAGGAGCTCGGCGAGCCACGGGCCCGCCGTCACGTGGAAGAGTCCCTGCGAGTAGGTCTGCTCCGCCCAGCGCGCCTCCGCCGAGGCGGGGAAGAAGTCCGGCTCGTAGTCCTGCACGAGGTAGGCGCGGGCGCCGCAGTCGGGGAGGAGGAGCGCCCGCGGGACCGTCTCCCAGCCGGTGGCCACGACGACGTCGGCGCCCGCCCAGGCCGAGAACCCGCTGTGCACCTCGGCCCGGACCGGTCCGAAGTAGTCGCGCAGCCGCTTGTCAACGCGCCGCCGCGGCTCGGGCGGCGCGCCGGTGCGGGTCCTCGAGCCAGAGCGAGCACGCGTGGCCGCGGTCGGCGAGCGCCTCGACCAGCGCGAGGATCGTGGAGAGCCCGCCGCTGCCCCGCAGGAAGGGCGGGACGAGCACGGCAACCCTGAGCCGCTCCCGTGCGGGCGAGCTCGGGGTCCGGCCGCAGCGGGCACCGGGCCCTCGCGGGCGAGCGCCGCGATCGCCTCGAACCGGTCTCTGCCCACGCATCAGCCCGAGCGGATGCGCGACGCGTCGTGCGAGGTTCCGAATCACGCCGAGTCGTCGCCGCCGGTGCCCGACAGCGGGAGTCCCAGGCGGCCCTCGAGCTCGTGGATGTACGCCCGCCAGTCGTGCTGCCTCGAGCTCGCCGCTCTCGAGCTCCTTGACCTTGGCCTCGATGACTTGAGGTAGGCGAGGTCGCTCTCGCGCTGGCGCTCCCACCGGCGCCGCTCGACCAGGTCGGCCTCGCCGACCGCCGCGGCGCCGGCCAGCCGCGTCGCACCCGGCCCGAGGCCCACCAGGAAGTGGGTGGGCGCCGCGCCGCGCCGGGGACTCGAAGTCGATCGCGTGCCGGCTCGCTGTCCTCGCCGTCGACGAGCGTGACCGAGCCGCTGCAGCGCGAACTGGCGCGCCGACCACGTGATCCTCCGGCAGCAGCCGCCGCAGCTCCTCGAAGGCCCCCTCGCCCCACATCGTGTGGTGGAACGGGTTCTCGATCGACCAGAAGGCGTCGTTGGGGACGCTGAGCGCCACCGTGAAGCCGTGGCGCTCCGCGAGCTCCACGAGCATCTCCACCAGCGGGACGAAGCTGGCCAGGTGCTCGACGACCTCGAAGCACGTGATGCATCCACCGGCGACGCCTTCTTCGAGGAGCGCGTCGCGGACCCGCTGCAGCTCGGCTTCGGCGGTCGAGGTCCGCCAGGAGGGTCACGGTGCGCGCCGCCTCGATCTCGCGCTCGGCCTGGCGCAGCGCGTCCTCGGCGACGTCCACGAGCACCGCCCGACCGCCGAAGGGCTCGCCGAGCGCGGCGGCGGCGGCGATCCCGTTGCCGCAGCCGAGGTCGCACCACACCGGCGCGTCGCGGATCACGGGCACCGCCATCCGGTAGCGGGCCTCGTGCTCGATGCGGATCGCCGGGTTCGTGCCCGCGCGTGATGCGCTCCTCCCAGTCCGGTCCGGCCAACTAGAGCTCCTCCGCGATCCGCGGCGCCTTGCGGTCGAAGTAGCGGAAGCCCACCACCGCGATCAGGGCGATCAGCCCGAGCGGGATGAGGAGTCGGGCGCCGCCGCCGATCGCCTCGGCCGCGCTCGGATGGCTCGGGTCGATCACCGCGTGGCGGAACTGCTGGAGGATGGCCGCGAAGGGGTTGACCATCAGCAGCTCGCGCAAGGTGTCGCTCGTGACGATCGTCGATCGGATAGAAGATCGGCGACGCGTAGAAGATCACCTGGAGGAGCACGTCCCAGATCGGCTTGACGTCGCGGAAGTGGACGAAGAGCGCCGACAGCAGCGCCGCCAGCCCCGCCGAGTAACACGATCAGCAGCGCCAGGAGCACCGGCAACTCGAGCCAAGACAGCCTGACGGATCCGCCCGGAGATGAGCAGGAAGGCGAATACCACCAACAGGTTCAGTCCCATCCGGAACAGGGCGGTGAGGACGATCGAGAGCGGCACCGCGAGGCGAGGAAACTGGATCTTGCGAACGATCGGCTCTCGCTCGATGAGGCTCTGCACCGACTGGCTGGTGGCCTCGGAGAGGAACACGAACAGCACCAGGCCCGAGAGCAGGGCGACGGGGTAGAAGCGCCACTCCCTCTCCGAGTGGCACCACCTCCGTGAAGACGACGTAGAGCACGCCGAACAGGAGCAGCGGGTGCATGACCTGCCAGACGTAGCCCAGCACGGACCCGAAGAAGCGCAGCCTGAAATCGGTTACGGCCAGCAGGCGGGTCAGGTGGAGCAGCCGGCGCCAATCGCCGCCGACCGCGGAGGGCCCGCGAATCGGACGGCCGAGCGGCTGCGCGGTCGTGGCGTCGGTCGACGCTCATCCGGCCACCTCGGTGCGCGGGCGGTCGATCGTGCCGCGGTCGACGGCGACCTCATAGGGCAGGTCGATGATCGCGTCCGTCCTCGATGCGCCCGTGACCACCACCTCGGCGAAACGCTCGCGCCGATCGATCCACGCGAAGCCCGTCCCGGCATGCGCGATCGGCGGGCGTGGCGTAGTAGCGATCCGGCCGGAACACGTTGTCGAAGGCGATCCGGAAGGTCACCTCTTCGCCCGCCGCGGAACGAGCCGAGCTGCGCGCTGAGCGCGAGCGTGGAAGCGGCGAGCACCGTCTGCTGCTCGGCGTTCTGCAGCGCGAAGCCGAGGATCGGGTCCTCGACGTCCTCGCTGAAGCGGGCTCGGGCGACGAACGAGCAGCGCCGTCCGCCGGGGAGCGCCGCCGCGCGCCGGCCGTCCGCGTCCTCGAACCAGGCCTCCAGGATCTCGCCCCGGCCGTCGCCGAAGCGGTCCGACTCGCGCTCGGCCTCCTCCTCCGCCTCCTCGACCTCGGGCTCGACGCCCTCGCGCGCGAAGTTGAGCTCCATGTAGCGCAGTCCGACCTCGTGCGGGTCGCCCATCATCACGGGCCGCCCCTGCTCGAGCAGCAGCGCCCGGTCGCAGAAACGCTCGGCCGCCACCATGTCGTGCGTGACGAGGACCACCGTGCGGCCCTCTCGCCGCAGGCGGGCGAACTCGTCGTAGCACTTCTGCTGGAACGAGGCGTCGCCGACGGCCAGCACCTCGTCGATCAGGAGGATGTCGGCGTCCACCTGGATCATCACCGCGAACGCGAGCCGCACCAGCATGCCCGACGAGTAGTTCTTCAGCCGCAGGTCGGCGAACTCCTCGAGCTCGGCGAAGTCGAGCACCGCGTCGAACCGCTCGCCGCGCCTCGCCGAGGCGGGAGGCCCAGCATCGTCGCGTTGATGATCACGTTCTCGCGCGCCGGGAGCTCCATGTTGAACCCGACGCCGAGCTCGATGAACGTCGACATCCGGCCGTTGGCGAACATGCGTCCCTGCGTCCACCGCGTAGATGCCGGCGAGGCACTTCAGCAGCGTGCTCTTCCCCGACCCGTTGCGTCCCACGACGGCGAAGAACTCGCCCGGCGCCACCGAGAACGAGACGTGGTCCACCGCGGTCAGCTCGTGCTGCGGGATCGTGCGCGAGCGGATGGAGCGCGCGCTCCTTGAGCGTCATCACGCGCTCCCCCGGGATCCGGAAGCGCTTGCTCACGTCGTCGACGACGATCGCGGGCGGCGAGGGCGTCGTTCATGCTCGCGGTACGGTAGCGGCGGCCTCGGGCGCGACGCGCGGTCAGTCGCGCTTCTTGCGGAGACGCCGGAGTGGCCAGAGCAGATAGCGGAACGGGGGCCTGTGGCGTACGGCCGCCGACGCGCAGCAGCGCGCGGAACGAGGCCCTGCGCTCCAGCCAGCGGAACTCCGTCAGCTCGCGCTCGAGCGCCGCGATCTCGGTGCCCATCGAGGCGGCGGCGGCCTGAGCCTCGGAGGCGAGCAGCGTCCCGGGACCGCGCGGATCCGGGCGGCGGCAGCCGCCGGATCGCGCCGCAGGGCGGCCGCCATGAACGTCGACGACTGCTCCCACGATGGCCACGCTCTCGCCGTCTCGAGCGCGTTGGTTCGGAGAAGTGCAGGTAGCGCCGGTCGCGCGCGAGCAGGTCGAGCAGGCGCGCCGTGCCCTCGGACGTCGTCCCACTCGGTGACGAGCCCGTTCCAGCCGTGGGCGACGTACTCGTCGTGGCCCGTGACCGGCGTGACGACGCACGTCGTCCCGCAGTGGAAGCCCTCGAGCGGCGGCCCGAACATCCCCTCGATGCGTGAGAGCTTCAGGACCACGTCGGTGTCGGCGTAGAGGCGCGCCAGCTCTCCTTGAGTCACGGCGCCGAGCAGCTGTCGGCGTCGACGTCTCCGGCCACGGCGCGGTCCGGGAATCACGGCGGTGAGGTGGCGCGGCTCGGCCATGGCCGCAACCGTCGCGACCGCCTCGTCGACCCCCTTGAACTCGGAGCCGCGGTAGCCCTCGATCAGGACGCGGAGCGGGCCCTCGACGCTTGGGCCGCACGGTTGCGGCGAGGGCGAAAGACGCCCTTGTCGATGCCGTTGCGCACGTAGAAGACGCGCCCGCCCGGCTGCAGCTCCTCGAGCGTCTCGGCAATCCAGCGGGCCTCCGTGATGAAGGAGACCGGCAGCGCGTGCGTGAGCGCGGCGCCGACGCGCCTCGGATCCCAGCCACCGTAGAAGCGGTCCTCGAGGCTCTGGACGAAGTAGGCGTGGCGGTGGGCGTCGAGGTCGAACAGATGGGAGGTGGTCTCCCACCAGGTGGCCACGGCCACGTCGTAGCGGTCCTCGCGCGCCCGCTCGATCGGGACGACGTGCAGCCGTTCGAGTCCGCGGAAGCTCCAGTCCGGCTCCTGCTGCCTGCGCGTCATCGCGAGCGTCACGTCGAAGCCGTGGCGCGCGGCGAGCTGGCTCGCGTGCTCGACGACGACGCCCACGCCGCCGGAGAGCTGGAGGTCTTGCAACAGGAACGCGACCTTCAAGGAGCGGGCTATCGTACTGCCGCCTTGACGCTCCACCGCCGCCCACCGCCCGCTTCCAGCTCGGCCGCGGCTCGCGCGTCGGCCCGTACGCCGCCCCGCCCGCCGGCGCGCCGGTGCGCATCGCCTTCATCGGGCAGGAGACCTACTTCCGGGCGGCGGCGCTGACCACGCCCGACCCCCGAGGTGCTGCCCCTGTTCATCGAGTTCCGCTCCGGTGGCGATCCGCAGCAGATGATGGAGGCCGTCGAGCGCTTTGCACGCCGGACGTGGTGATCGTGTTCAGGCCGGAGACGATCCCGGCCGGTCTCTTTGCCGCGCTGCGCATGCCGACGCTCGGCTTCCTCACGGAGCCGCTGCCGCGCGGCGACGGAAAGCCGCATCCCGACCTCGAATGGCGCCTGGCGGACATGAGGTTGATCGACCGCTCGAACTTCGATCGCATCGTCTCGTTCGACCCGCTGTTCGTCGAGGCCGCCGATCCGCTGGCCCCGGTCTGGCGCTCGGTGCCGCTGCCCGTGGACGACCGCTTCTTCGCGCCCGTGCGCGCTTCGGCCGTGCCGCCCAGGGTGGCGTTCGTCGGGCGCTCGACCGAGCACCGCGAGCGCTACCTCGTCGACGTCAAGCACACGTTCGACATGCTCCACATGGCCCACGGCATCTTCGGTGACCGGCTGCTCGAGCTCCTGCGCGAGACGGACGTCGCGATCAACCTCCACAACGAGCCGTACCCGTCCTTCGAGAACCGCGTCTCGCTGCACCTCGCCGCGGCCAACCTCGTCCTGAGCGAGCCGCTCAGCCCGACCCACGGCCTCGAGCCGGGCATCGACTACGTCGAGGTCCGCCATCCGGAGGAGCTGGTGCGAACCGTCGGCCAGATCCACCTCTATCCCGATCTGTACCGCGGCGCGTCCGCATCCGTGGTCGCCGGAAGGCCGAGGCGTTTCGCGCCTCACGGGTCTACCCTCGGCTCGTGCACGACCTGCTGCTCGACATCGAGGTGTTCGGAACCGAGCGCGCGTTCTCATGATGCGTCGATGGCGCCGCAGGCAGCCGACCGAGCGCGAGGCGCTCGGGCTCACCGGGCTCGAGCCGGTCAGCCGGATGTACGGCGCCGATCGCGGTAAGCCGGTCGACCGCTGGTACATCGAGCGCTTCCTGGCGGCCCACACCGCCGATGTGCGCGGGCGGGTGCTCGAGGTCGCCGAGACCACCTACACCGAGTGGTACGGCGGCGACGACGTCACAAGTTCGGACGTCCTGCACGCCGCGCCCGGCAACCCCGACGCCACCATCGTGGGCGACCTCGCCACGGGCGAGGGCCTGCCCAGCGAGGCATTCGACTGCTTCATCATGACCCAGACCCTGCACGTCATCTACGACATCGAAGCGGCGGTGCGGGGCACGCGCGACCTGCTCGCGCCCGGCGGAGTGTCTGCTGGCGACGGTGCCGGGCATCAGCCAGATCAGCCGCGACGGCCGCCGCGACTGGGGCGACTGGTGGCGCTTCACGACGGATTCCGCCCGGCGCCTGTTCGGCGACATCTACGGGGCCGAGAACGTCGAGGTGGAGGCGCACGGCAACGTCCTGTCGGCGGCCTGCTTCCTCTACGGCTTCGCCGCCGAGGAGCTGAGCGAGGCGGAGCTCGCCCATCGTGATCCGGACTTCGAGCTGTTGATGACGATCCGCGCCGTGAAGGCGGGCCGGGTCGCGCTGCTGAGACGTGAGGAGGACGCCGGCAGTCGCCGTCATCGCCCGCCCCGGGGCGGGCCTCGGGGCGTGCCTGACGGCGCTCGAGCGGGCCGGTGTGGGCGCGACCCGTCGATCGTGCCGATAGGCCCGGACGGGCTCGGCGATGGCGCGCAACCGCGCGCTCGCGGCATGCGACGCGGAGGTGCTCGCGCTCGTCGAGGACGACGTGACCGTGGAGCCGGGCTGGCTCGAGGCGCTGGTCGCGACGTGGGCGAACGCCGACGAGGCGCTCGCCTGCGTCGGGGGTCCGCTGCGCGCCGCGTTTCCCGGCGGGCGCCCGGGCTGGCTGTCGGACGATCTCGTCGACGCCTTCGCCACGCTGGACCTCGGCGACGAGGCCGGTCGCCGTCGACGCCCGCGAGCGGACCTTCCACGGCGGCAACGTCTCCTTCCGTACGAGCGCGCTGCGGGCGGTCGGCGGCTTCTGGCCCGCCCGCGGACACCGCGACGGGCGCGACTGGTTCAGCGAGGAGCACGAGGCTCAGCGCGAGCTGGCGCGCGCGGGCTGGCGCGCGGCGTACGTGCCCGAGGCGGCGGCGGTGCGGATCGTCGACCGCGACGCGACGGCGCCGGGTGGTGCTGCGCCGGCGGCTGCGCTACGGGGCGCGGCGCACGCTCATCGGTGAGCGCCGCACCGGCGCGCGCGCCGCGGCCGGCAGCTCGCGACGAGCGCGGCGGGGGTGCCGGTCGCGGTCGCTCGCCGGCAGCCGGCGGTTGCGATGGAGCGGGCGGTCCGAGCCGCGGAGAGCGCCGGGGCGCTGCTGGGCGCCCGACTTGCCCACGCCGACCTGCAACCGGTCGCCCGAGAGACCCCGTTCCGGGGGAGCGTGCCGCCTCCGCAGCCGCGGCCCGCGAGGCGTCGTCGCGCGCGGGATCAGGCGGCGGCCCGCTCATCCTGCTCTACCACCGCGTCGTCGAGCGTGAGGCCGACCCGCTCGGGGTGTGCGTCTCGCCGGCAGAACTTCGCCCGGCAGCTCGAGGTCCTGAAGACGGTGCGAGAGGTTCTTCCGCTCGCCGAGATCGCGTCCGGCGACGTGCCGCCCAGCGCGGCCGCGGTCACGTTCGACGACGGCTACCGCGACAACCTGGAGCACGCGGCGCCCGCGCTGGCGGCCGTCGGCATCCCCGCCACCCTGTTCGTCGCGACGGGGCCGGTCGCCGAAGGCGGGGGCTTCTGGTGGGACGAGCTCGAGCGTCTCCTGCGCACCGCCCCGCGGGACGCCGAGCCGTCCCTGACGCTCGAGCTCGGTGGACAGCGACGCACGTTCCGCCTCGGTGGCGAGCACGAGCGGCGGATCGCCCGTCGGCACCTGCACGCGTGGCTGCAGCCGATGGACCCGAAGGAGATCGGAGCAGCGCTCTCCGCCGTCCGCGGCTGGGCGGGCGCGTCTGGGGAGGGCCGAGCTCCGGACCTCGATCGCGCCATGACGCCCGAGGAGCTGCGCGCGTTCGCGAGCCACCCCGGTCTGAGCGTCGGCGCGCACACCCGCTCGCATCGCAGCCTCCGTCACGCCGATGAGGAACGGCGGGACGCCGAGATCGCCGGCAGCCGCGACGACATCGCCGCCTGGCTCGGAACCGAGCCGACGTCCTTCTCCTATCCCTTCGGCGTCCACGGCGCGGACTTCGACGACGCCGTCGTCGCGCGAGTGCGGGCCGCGGGGTTCGCGCTGGGAGTCACGACCACCGATGGGCCGATCCTGGGAGCCGACCGATTCAAGCTCCCGCGCCGCTCGGTGCCCGACATCGACGGCGAGGAGTTCGAAGCGTGGCTGCGCGCGCCGGCCGCCGCGTAGTGCCGCCCGGCCGGTCGGCTCCTGGGTGAGGAACCGGCCGCCGCCCGACCGTTGTACAACGAACACGGTGGAGGACCGGCCACTGGACGAGCAGCAGCTCGTCGCCCGCGCCAAGCGCGGCGAGCTCGATGCCTACGAGGAGATCGTGAAGGCGCATCAGATGATCGCGTTCAGGACGGCCTGGGTGATCACTGGGTCGGCGGCCGACGCCGAGGAGGCGGCTCAGGACGCGTTCGTGAAGGCGCACGCCGCCCTCTCGCGTTTCCGGGCGGGGGCGCCGTTCCGGCCCTGGCTGCTCACGATCGTGGCGAACGAGGCTCGCAACCGGGCCCGGGCCGCCGGACGCCGGGAGCGGCTCGCGTTGCACGCCCGCGAGGAGCACCGTCCGGGCGGCGCGGTCCCGTCGCCCGAGGCGGTGCTCCTCGTGAGCGAGCGCCGCGAGGAGCTGCTAGCGGCGCTCGGTCGCCTGTCGGAGAGCGATCGCCAGGCGATCGCCTGCCGGTACTTCCTCGAGCTCTCGGAGGCCGAGACCGCTGCGGCCCTCGACTGCGCGCCGGGCACGGTGAAGTCGCGGCTCTCGCGCGCCCTCGACAGGCTCCGTGTGCAGATGGGAGTGGACGATGTCTGACCTCGAGCGGATGCTCACCCAGCTCGGCCGCGAGCTCGACTACCCGCCGACGCCGGACCTGACGGCAGCGGTCGCTTCGCGCCTGCGCGGGGTCGAGAAGCCGTCTCCCCGTCGCCGGCCGCGTCTCTTCCCACCCGCCGGCCTGCGCCGGGCGCTCGTACTCGCCCTCGTCGGCCTGCTCGTGCTGGCCGGCACGGTCCTCGCCGCCGTCCCGGGCGCACGCGACGCCGTGCTGGAGTTCTTCGGCCTACAGGGAGCGACGGTGGAGCGGACCGCGACCCTCCCCACGCCGCCGGCGCAGCAGAGCCTCGATCTCGGCCGCCGCACCACGCTCGAGCGGGCGCGCGAGCGGCTCGCCTTCGAGCCGCTCGTCCCAACCCTGCTCGGCGACCCCGATTTCGTCTACTTGGGCGAGGCCATCCAGGGCGGCGAGCTCTCCCTCGCCTACCGCCCGGGTCCCGGCCTGCCGCGCGCTCGGACCACGCGGCTCGGGCTGCTCGTGAGCGAGTTCCGCGGCGACATCCACCCGGACCTCGTCGGCAAGCTCGCCGGGCCGGCCACGCGGATCGAGTCCCTGACGATCGACGGCCGGCCGTGCGATCTGGATCGAAGGCGCGCAGCACTTCTTCTTCTACCGAGACCCGAACGGAAATGTGGTCGAGGACGAGCTCCGCCTCGCCCAGAACGTCCTGCTGCTCCAGCGGGGCCCCGTCCTCGTCAGGTTCGAGGGCGCCTTCGACCGCGAACGCGCGGTCGCGATGGCGCGCTCGTTGCGGTGACGTCTACCGATCCGCGACGAGCCGCCGCACCGGAACGAGGTACCAGAGCGTCGCGAATGCCACCCCGACCGCAAGCGTCACGATCAAGGTCGTAGTGCTCCCGTACAGCAGGTCGGTGATGAGCAGGATCGCGCCAGTCATCGCTACCGCAAGGCACCCGAGCCCAAGGACCGCCAGGCGGTTAGCCATCAGCAGGATCTGTTCCTTGTGCTGGCGGCGGAACTCGATGCGGTGCTGCGCCGTGGGCGCGATCAGACACACCGACGGCCGCCGCGGTGAACAGCAGGGTGACGAAGTAGGTGGTCTTCTGAAAGTCCGTGATGTCGGGGAAGCGCTGGTTGAAGGGGACCACGAGCAGGAAGGCGAACAGCACCTGAACGCCGGGCAGGGCGACGCGGAGCTCGCCCAGAAACTCCTGCAGATTGCGGTCGAGCCGCTCGGCCTCGGTCTCGTCCCTCCCGGTCAGCGGATGGGTGGCCACGCCGGGTACATACCCCCTGACGCCGTGCCTACGCCACCATTCAGAGGCGCATGAGCTCCTGGGACGACGACGACTGGACCGGCGAGCCACCCGAGGGGCGCTACCCCGCCTCCCGCGCCGACCCCGGGTTCTGGCGCCAGAACCGCGCGCCGCTCAGCATCACCGGCGCCGGCCTGGGGATCGTGCTGATCATCCTGATCGTCGTCTGGTTGCTGTAGGCGTGGAGGGTTGTTAGGCGGCGGCACACTCGCCGACGGGTCGCCGACGCCGCGCCCCGGCCAGCGAGGCGCCCGCGCTGAGCCCGACGACGCCGATCGCGGGCAGCGCGTGCGCCGCGTCGCCCGCGAGCAGGGCGACGAGCACGACCAGCAGGAGGCCGGCCAGGACCCGGCGCCGCGCTCCCCGCGCCCGACGGGCGTAGGCGAGCACCGCCAACAGATAGAGCACGACGAAGCCGGCACTGGTGGTGACGAGAAGGTCGGTGACGACGTCCTCGGCGAACGCGGCGAAGCCCAGCGTGGCCAGGAAGCCGGCGCTCAGCAGCCAGACCGCGCGCCGCGGCACGCCGCGATCGTCGAGCGCCGCCAGCGAGCGAGGGAGGCGGCCGGCGTCCGCCGCCGAGCGCACCAGGCGCGACATTCCCCAGACCCAGCTGTTCGCGTTCACTTGCATCAACGCGAGGGCGAGGGCGGTGATGACGCCGGTGGCGAGAGCCGCGGGCTCGATCGTCTCGGCGAGCTGCGAGAGCCCGGCCACCTCGTCGACCCGCCCGGCCGGGACGATCGCCGCCAGGTTGGCGGTGAGGGCGACGGCCAGCAGCCCGTACGCGGCGAACGCGGCGGCCATGGCGACGGGGAAGTCGCGCCGCGGGTTGCGGAACTCGCCGGCGATGAAGGTCAGGTTCTCGAAGCCGGCGTAGGCGAAGAAGGCGAGCAGTACGCCCGACAGCAAGCGCCCGGCGTCGGGCGCGCCGGGGGCGACCGCGCCGTAGCCCCCGGCGGCGTCGGGCGAGGTGAGCGCCACGAGCGCGACACCGATCGCGATCAGCAGGCCGGCCGTCACGAGCTGGAGCCGCGCGCCGATGCGGATGCCGGCGAGGTTCACTCCGGCCGCCACGCCGACGATGACGAGCGCGGTCACGTGCTCGACCGCCTGCCCGCCGCCAACCGCCTCGGCGAGGTATGTGCCGGCGACCAGCGCGCCGGCGGGGATGCCCAGCATCACGATCGAGAGGAAGAGCGGCGGCACACCGGCGGCGACGTGCACGCCGAGCCCGCGCGCGATCAGACCCTCGATTCCGCTGCCGTCGTCGAACTCGCGGACGACGTCGGCCAGCAGGAACAGGACGGGCAGGCAGACGAGCGTGGCGGCGAGCCAGACGAGCATGACGTCGCGTCCGCCGACCACCAGGGTGAGCGACGGCAGGAACAGGAGCCCCGAGCCGGCGATCGAACCGAGCGCGAGGGCGACCCCGTGGGGGAGGCTGAGGGTGCGCTGCATGGCCGGAGTATCCGGCCATCATGGAGGCAGTTGGTGGCAAATATCTCCCTCAAAACGTCGAATTGCGCAATTATGTGCCGCAAGAATGGAACGCATCGACAGCATCGACCGCCGCATTTTGGAGGCGCTCCAGCGCGACGGGCGCATCTCGAACGTCGCGCTCGCCGAGGAGGTGAACCTGTCGCCATCGCCATGCCTGCGACGTTTGAAGCGTCTCGAGGAGCGCGGGCTGATCGCCCGCTACTGCGCAGTGCTCGACCGTCGCCGCGTGGGCCTCGGCCTCACCCTGTTCGTCGGTATCAAGGTCAGCGGCCACTCGGAGGACCTGGCGAGCTCGCTCGAGGCAGCCTTCAACGAGATGGAGGAGGTCGTGGCGGCACACATCGTCTCGGGACCCGCCGCAGACTTCCTGATCGAGGTGGTCGTGCCGGATCTCGAGGCCTACGAGCAGCTGCTCCTCCAAAAGCTGCTCACCCTGCCGGGCGTGGCCGATGTGAACAGCAACTTCTCGTTGCGCACCATCAAGTCGAGCGGGCCGTTGCCGCTCGGCCACCTGCGGGCGAGGTAGGGAGTCGTCAGGCAGCGGCCGTAGGCTGGGGACGTCGATGGCTGAGATCGTGGAGGGGCTTGGCATGGCCGAGCGAGAGCGGATCGGGGCGTTGCGAAAGAGCCAAAGCTTCTTCTGGATCGACCTCTCGGTCGGCGAGACGGGCCGGGACGATCTGCGCGCGGTGCTTGGGGTCACGGAGCCTGCCCTGCGACCACTCCTCGACTTCGGGGAGAGCGTCGCGGCCGCGCGAAAGTTCCACGCCGACGAGCGACAGGTCGCCTTCGCCTTGAGCTGCTATGTCGAGTCGACGCCGCCCGCGGAAGGGACCACGTTCCGGCTGAGCCCCGTCGAAGTGCACGTGCTGGTCACCGGCGACTACGTCCTGACCCTGCACGAGGATCCCGTTTCGCTGCCTCGCCTGCTGGCCCCCGACATGCCGGAGGGACGCAGCGATCAGTACGTCGTCTACGCGGTCGTCGACTCGATGGTGGCCACGGTCTTCGATGCACTCGACGAGGCCGAGCTCGCCCTGGAACACCTCGGGCTGACGTCGGCCGACGCTCGTATGGGTCGGACGCCGATGGCGGCGCTGCGCGCAATCAACTCGCAGCTCTCGGGGATGAGGCGCCGGGTCGGGCCCCAGCGCGGTCTGATCGACAGGGTGATTGTGGAGCTCGGGCGCGTCGAGGGCCTCGCGGCGGATGACGAGCCCTACTTCGAGCGAATTGGCCGGCAGCTCAATCGCCTGGTCGACGCGATCGACGCCGCCGCGGACGCGCTTTCGAAGGGGATCAGCCTGCGCCTGAACGAAACGACGTACTGGCTCACGGTGGTGGCGACCATTTTCCTCCCGCTCACGTTCATCACCGGATTCTTCGGGATGAACTTCGGTTGGATGGTCGACCGGGTCGATACGGCCCTGGCGTTCTGGCTCCTGGGGATTGGCACGCTGCTGGTGGGCGTGGCGCTCATCTGGCTGCTCGTGATTCGCGGGTCTCCCGTCCAATCCGAACTGGACACCCCGGAGGGCGGTCAGTAGGCGTAGAGCTCGACGCGATATCCGTCCGGGTCGGCGACCTGCACGCGCACGAACACTCCGTCGTCCTGCCACTCGGTCTCGGGCACGCCCGCCTCGTGGAGCCGCTGGCGCGCCGCGCGCACGTCGTCGGGGTCCGCTACCTGGAAGCCGAAGTGGTTCGTGTCCGGAAGCTCCGGTGGGGGAGTGCCGGTCGACAGTGCCAGCAGGGAGCCGTCGTCCGAGCCGAGGATCAGCCGGTGGTCGTCGTCGTGCACGCGCCGTGTCAGGCCGAAGTGCCGAGCGTAGAACGCGGCCGAGCGCTCGCGGTCGGCGACCGTCAGGGCCACATGATTCAGCGGCACACGGTCATGATCGCAGTGCCCTATGGTCAGCTCATGCGTGCCCGAGTGGCGGCGGCCCTCGCTGCGTTCGTGGTCGTCGGATGCTCATCGGACGACGAAGACGGGCGCCGGGTCGATCGTGCCCGGCCCTGCGACATCTACCTCCGCGAGCAGGGCGTCTCCGCGCGCCTGGCGGGTGAGGGCGCGGGACGGGCCTGCACCTCCTGGCTCGCCGGCCGCGCCGAGGACGGGGGGTCCTGGTCACGCGCGGCCGGCGCGGACGCGGACAGCGGTTTCGAGCGGGTCTGCGTGGTCTACCGCGGCGACACCGCGGCGGGCCTGTACTCGACCGCCAAGCCGGGCTCCGTCGGTAGGGCCGAGGAGGTCTGCACCAGCCTCGCCGACCGGGGATGGGAGGAGCTGGGTCCTCCCAGGACCTCGTCGTCCGAGCCGGACTCGAACGCCGCGCCCGAGGCGAGCTGGTTCGCAGCCGTCCGGTGCGCCGAGGGTCGCTGCTTCCAGCGCGGGGAGGAGGTCGCCCAGCCGCCGGAGGGGGCGGAGTGTGGTGAAGGTCGCTGGACCTACATCGGCATCAGCAGCGACGGACAGGCCGGTGTCTTCGAGTGCCTCACCGAGCCCGCCCCGGATTCGCCGGTGACCTGCGACAGCTACAACGAGCGCTGCAGCCAGGCCGGACACCGCGTGCGCGCGCCGGAGGCCGGCGGCGACTGCGGTTCGGGTGACAGGCGCTGGGATGAGACGGCCGGGGCCGGCGCCACCAGGGTCTACGGTTGCGGGCGCGGCTAGGGGTCAGCGGGTGCTCTTCATGGTCGTCGAGCGGTTTTCGCCCGAGAGCGCGAGGGACATCTACCGACGGGTGAGGCGCGAGGGCCGACTGCTGCCGGACGGCCTGCGCTACGTCGACAGCTGGGTGCGGGCGGACCTCCGCGGGTGCTTTCAGCTCATGGAGTGCGACGACGTCGGGCCGCTCCAGGAGTGGATCGCGAGCTGGGGCGATCTCGCCGACTTCGAGGTGGTGCCGGTGGCACCCTCGCGCCTTACGGCCGACCTGATGGCACGGCTCGATTCCGACGAGCTCTAGTCTCGGTCGCACCCATGTCCGGGGGGTCAACCGCCGACTCCGCCGCACCGTCGCTGCAACGGCTCTTGCAGACCTGAGCGCAACCGGGGCTCGCCTCGCCGGTTTCAACGACTGCGGCGTCGGCGGGAGGCCGACTCAGGAGGTTCTGTGATGTTGAGACGTATTCCTGTCGTCAGGGGCATGGGCGACGGCAATCTCAAGTGGGTGCTCGCGACTGTGGTTGCGCTCGCACTCGTGATCTCGCCGTTCGCGATTGCTCAGACGAGCGGATTGATCGGCGGCAAGCGCAACCCCAGATCCGGGTCGTACAACGCCGAGACCCAGGTGATCGCGAGCAACTCGACGTGGGGCATGCGCTACTCCAACAGGGCCGTGGGCGGCGGAGGCGGCGCGCTCTTCGGCTGCCGCTCGGAGCCGGGCGGCACACCGCAGAAGAACTATCCCTGCGCGCGTTCGAGGAACGTGGGTACCGGTCTCGCTCTCGAACTCGTAACCGCCGGTGCGCTGGGAGGCACGATCAGCGTGGGGCGGGGCGGTGACAACACCAAGCCCTTCACCACGAACGCCACCGGCGTGGCCACCGGCCTGAACGCGGAACGGGTCGGCTCCCAGACCCCGGCCCAGCTGACCAGCGCGGCCGTCAGCGCCGTTCAAGCGACGTTGAGCCTCGCGCGGGTCTCAACCGCGGGCGCCACCCTCACCTCGCGGGGGGTGACGGCGGTGACGCATCCTTCGACCGGCGTCTACAACGTCGTCTTCCAGAACCCCGTCAACGCGTGCGCCCTGACCGCGACCCAGTCGGCAGCGGGCACGGAGGTGGGCGCCGTGGGCACCCAGCTCGGGGCGGACAACAGGACCGTCACCGTCACCACGCTCAGTGGAGGCGCGGCGCCGGCGCTGTCCGATCGCGCGTTCGACATCTCGGCGGTCTGCTAGGCACGGACACGCACACGCTCACGCCCGCAACGGCCGCGCCGGCCGTTGCGGGCGCTGGAGCTGGACGGCGTGTCGCCGGCTAGTTCCCTAGTCGTCGCCGCCACCGGGGCCGCTGTTGCCGCCACCGCGGTCATCGCCACCGCGGCGGTCGTCGCCACCGCCGTGCTCGCCGCCCCCGCCTGAGCGCTCCACCTCGGTGGCGACCCAGGCGCCGTTCCGACGTTGCACCCTGGCCTCGATCCGCCGCATGCCGGGGCGCAGCCCCGAGAAGCCGGCGATCCGCTCGAATCGGGTCCGGTTCGTCACCTTGATGGTGCGAGTCCCCCGCTCGACGTCGCGCAGCCGGAAGGTGCGGGCGTCGCGGTTCACTGAGACGACGGTGCCCTCGAACTGGCGGAGCTGCGCGGCGGTCGGCGTGGCCGCGGGTGCCGCCCCGGCCGTCGGGACCAGTGAGGTCGCGATCGCCGCGACGAGGACAGTGATCGTTCCGATGAGCTTCATATGACCGCCTTTCGGGTTGATGATGATCGTCTTCCAGACGAGGATGCCCACCACGAGGCAGCTCGGTCCCAACCCGGGGATAAGCCTTGGTAAAGAAGCGCCGGCGCGTTCCGTCGTTGGCCTAGCCACCGTCCTCCGGGTGTGGGACGCTACGCGCGGATGCGACTCGTTCTCAACGTGATCTGGTTCATTCTCGCGGGTTTCTGGATGGCCGTCGGTTACGCCATCGCGGCGCTGATCATGTTCATCCTCATCATCACGATCCCCTTCGGGGTGGCGGCGCTGCGCATCGGGATCTTCGCGCTCTGGCCGTTCGGAAAGACAGTCGTTCGACGACCCGACGCGGGCGCCGGCTCGGCGATCGGCAACGTGATCTGGTTCGTGCTCGCCGGTTGGTGGCTGATCCTCCTCCACGTGGTCACCGGCGTGTTGCTCTGCCTGACCATCATCGGAATCCCACTCGGACTCGCAAACTTCAAGTTGATCCCGGTGACCCTCCGTCCCTTCGGGCGCGACATCGTCTCGATCGAGGAGGCGGAGCGCCAGGGACTCCCGACGCAAGCCGTCGTGCACAGCTGAGCGGCGAGCGCGCGCGTTACGGCGCGTCGTCGGCCAGTTCGCGCTCCACCTCGTCCGCCAGCTGAAGGCCGGCCGTACTACCCGCCCCGCGCGCCGAGCGGCCGCTCGCGTGGCTCTGGAATGATCCCCGCGGCGTGAATCGTCCACGCGTTGTCCACCAGAGGAGGCTGCATGGCGGGTCGGTTTGAGGCGACCGTTGTGATCGACCGTCCGATCGAGGAGGTGTTCGCCTTTCTCGCGGACGGGGAGAACGATCCGAAGTTCAGCCCGCGGGTACTGGAGATCTCCAAGACCACCGACGGGCCGCCAGGCGTCGGCACGGTCTACGCGAGCACGGTCAAGGACGCCGGAGTGAAGACCAAGCGAGAGTTCAAGATCACGGAGTTCGAGCCGCCGACTCGGATCCGCTGGACGGAGGTATCCAAGAACCTCGTCTCGGCCCCCGAAGGCGGCTACGACCTGGCCCCGGAGGGCAGCGGGACCCGGGTCACCCTCTACAACGTCTTCGAGGGACACGGCGTCGGTAAGGTGATCGCGCCGCTGGCGCTGCGTTCGGCGCGCAAGGGAGCCGACGACTTCGGGAAGTCGATCAAGACGGCGGTCGAGGCGTCCTAGCTGCGGCGCCAACTTCAACCCGAGCGACGGCAACACCCAGTTCCGGCCCAGGGCGCTCCCGCGGAAGCGACCCAGATTGGGGACAACGGTCGTGCTCGGCGGAATGTGGCGCGCGGCGGCGGCCATCACGGGCGGCAAGCCGTTGCGGACGATGATGCAGACTGGAAGTACTCGTGCCGGCGTTCCTTTTGACCGTACGCGTTCATCCTGTCGCCAACGGCGAGGCGTCTGCGGCGCGACCGTGGGCGAGATGTTGGTTGCGAGAGTGGGCTGGGGTGGGTTGGGGGCACTGGGGATGGATCGTCGGCCGGCCGGGTGGGAGCGCGTGCTGGCCGGGGTGCGGCGCTGGTTTATCTGAGGGTACGATGCGGTGGGGCTGGTGGTGCTTGGCATGGTGGCCGAGCGGCTCGAGCTGCTAGCCCGGCGCACGCGCGGCGAGCCCTCGCTGGCCGGCCGCGGCGGGGTCACGCGCCAGGCCTGAGCGCCGTCCGCCGGCCGGCTGTCCCGAGCGGCGCGCGGAGCTCCGTGCCGTACGAGGCAGCGCCGCGCTCGCGCAGGCGATCCGCGACGCGGCGCTTCACTCCGGGGATGGTGCCGTCACGGTTGATCTCCCCTTCGACCTCGGCCAAGTCGGACTGGAGCCGCTCGGCGTCATCCTCGCGCCCCTCCCGGCAGGCGCGCATGAGACCGGCGCACAGCTCGGGGTGGCTGTTGGCGACGGCGAGCACCGCCCCCGCCGCTCCCGCCCGCACGGCCTCCAGCACGAGCGACGCGCTGCCCATGAAGAGGTCGAAGCGGCCGCCGGCGTCGCGTGCCGCCGCGGCGTATTCGCGATGGCGTTCGATCGACTTGGTCGAGTCCTTCAAGCCCGCGAGCCCCTCCGCGATCAGCGCGCCGAGGATGCCCGGGTCGAGCTCGTTGCGAGTGCGCTCGGGGATCGTGTAGCCGTATACGGGCGTGCCGTCGAGCCCTTCGACGAGTGCGGCGTAGTGCGCGCGGATCTGGTCGCCGTCGGCCGGGTAGTAGTAGGGGACGACGGCGGACACGGCGCTGGCGCCGTCCTCGACGGCCTGCCGTGCGAGCGCCAGCGTCGCTCCGGTGCCGGGCCGGCCCACGTGAGCGAGGACCGGCACTCGCCCTGCCGCGGCGTCGCAGGTCGCTCGCACCATCTGGGTGACTTCGGCATCGGAAAGAATCGGGCCCTCGCCCGTGGTGCCGCACGGCATCAGAGCGTCGACCCCGGCCGCGACCAGGTAGTCCACGTGCGCCTCCAGCGCCGACTCGTCCAGGCCTCCGTTCTCTTCGAATGGCGTGAGGAGGGCGACGATCAGGCTCGGCCGGTTGGGTTCCATGACCGACTTATGCCCGTGGCCGCCGATTCGGAAGCCCACCCGCTCGCCGAGCGGCGGAGGAGGGCGTCGGCCCGCGCCGGGCTGCGCCTACCCGCAGCCCGTGTTGTTCCCGCAGCTCGAGCACGTGTAGCACGAGCCCGTGCGTTGCATCATCCCGCCGCACTGGGCGCAGGCGGGGCCGAGGTCGAGGCCCTGGAGCTTCGCCGGAACGGTCGGCGGTGTGTCCGTGAAGGCCGCCGCCGCGGGGCGGGCGCCGCCGGCAGAGGCCTGCGGGCCGTGCGGGCCGCTCGCCTCGTCACCCGAATGGCCGTTGGCGTGACCGTTTCCCTCGCCGTTTCCCGCCCCGCCGGGAGCCGGGACGTCGCCGCGGAGGAGGGCGTCGTCGCGTGCCTTGCGGTCGCGCACCTCCTGGGTGAGGATGCCGAGCTCCTCCTGGATGTCGGCGTCCAGGAATCGCGACGCCAGCCAGCGCATGATGTAGTCGGGCATCGACTTCGCGAACGGGATCTCCGGGTTCGTGGTGATCCCCTCCGGGTCGAACCGCATGTAGCTGAACTTGCGCACCAGAGTCTCGAGCGGCACGCCGTACTGGAGAGCGATCGAGATCGAGGTCGCGAACGCGTTCATCATGCCGCGGAGCGTCGACCCCTCCTTACCGACGTCGGTCAGGAAGATCTCGCCGACCGCGCCGTCCTCGTACATGCCAGCCGTGATGTAGCCCTCGTGGCCGGCGATCGAGAACTTGTGTGTGATCGATTGGCGCTCGCGCGGCATTCGGCGGCGGATCGGGCGCGGCTCGTCGGGCGCCTCGGGCGCGGCCTCGGCTTCCGTGTCCTTCTTCTCCCCGGCGTCCGTCTTGAGCGCCTGCGCTGTCTTCGAGCCGTCACGGTAAATGGCGAGCGCCTTCAGCCCCAGCTTCCAGCCCTGGGTGTAGACGCCGGCGATGTTCTCGACCGACGTCGACTCCGGGAGATTCACGGTCTTCGAGATCGCCCCCGAGATGAACGGCTGAGCCGCGGCCATCATCTTGATGTGGCCAATCGGCGAGATGGCCCGCTCCCCGACCGCCACGTCGAACACCGGCAGGTGCTCGTCCTTAAGTCCCGGCGCACCGAGGATCGTGCCCTCCTTGGCCAGATACGCCTCGATCGCCTCGATCCGCTCCTTCGGGTAGCCGAGCGTCTCGAGCGCCAGCGGCACCGTGCGATTGACGATCGTCATCTGCCCGCCACCGACGAGCTCCTTGAACTTTACGAGCGAGAAGTCGGGCTCGATACCGGTGGTATCGCAGTCCATCAGGAACGAGATGGTCCCGGTGGGGGCGAGCACAGTCGACTGCGCGTTGCGGTAGCCGTTGCGCGCGCCGACGTCGACGGCGTCGTCCCAGGCTCGCCGCGCCGCGGCGAGCAGCTCGCCGTCCGCGGACAGCTCGTCGTCGATCGCGTAAGCCGCGTGCCGATGCTTGCGCATCACGTGGTTGTGCGGGTCGCGGTTCTCGTCGTAGCGCTCGTACGGGGCGATCGCGCCGGCCACCTCGGCCGAGGTGCGGTAGGCGCGCCCGGTCATTAGCGCGGTGACGGCGCCGCAGAGCGCTCGCCCTTCCTCGGAGTCGTAGGCGACTCCGTTCGCCATCAGAAGCGCGCCGAGGTTCGCGTAGCCGAGCCCCAGCTGGCGGAACGCGCGCGCGTTCCTCGCGATCTCCTCCGTCGGGTAGCTCGACGGCGACACGATGATCTCCTGCGCCAGGATCATCACGTCGACCGCGTGCTCGAACCTCTCGACGTCGAAGGTGCCGTCGGGGCGACGGAACTTCATCAGGTTGAGGGAGGCGAGGTTGCAGGCCGAGTCGTCGACGTGCATGTACTCGGAGTTGTGGACCACCACCGGTGTATCCGACCCCTCGGAGCCCACCGCGAAGTTGTGCAGGCCATCGACTTCCAGGTCATAGACGGGCACCGGGCGTTCGAGGCTCACTCGCCGTACGCCACTCACGGTCTCCGTGGTGGTGGCGACCACCTTCTGGGCCATCGCGCCGCCGTCAGTCTCATACGACCTCAGCCCCAGCACGAGATCTCCCCGTGAAAGCGCCTGCGCCTGGACAAAGCGACCCTCGCTCGCCAGGAATCGGTGATCAGGCGTGCAGCGTAGGCGCTGGCCGTTGACTGTCTCAACCTCTACGAGTTCGGCGGTCTCACCCGCGATCCACACGGCATTGATCTGGCGAACGGTTGGACTCCCGGCCTCTCGGTCATATGCCTCGACCTCGGGAAGCGGCTGTCCGGAGTTCGCGAGATCGTGGAGGTCGGAGAACGGCACTGGGCCGCCGGTGGTCTGAACGAGCGTCTCGCCGACGAAGCAGCACGGATTAGACGCGTTGATCCGTCCCGAGTTTGGGCACGTGTGCCACTCGTTGATCGTCGTGTCGTACTGAACACCCGGATCGGCGCAGCGCCAAGCGGCGTCGGAGAGCTGCTCGAGAAGCTCGCGGGCGTTCACGCGGTGGACTACCGAGCCGCCCACACGGGCCGTGAGCTCCCACTCCTCGCCGCGCTCGGCGCGCTCCATGAACTCGTCCGTCACCCGCACCGAGTTGTTCGCGTTCTGGTACTGGATCGAGGCGAACGCGTCGGAGTCGAGCCGCATATCGAAGCCGGCGTCGCGGAGTGCCGCCGCCTTCTCCTCCTCGCGCGCCTTGCACCAGATGAAGTCGAGAATGTCGGGGTGGTCGACGTCGAGCACGACCATCTTGGCCGCGCGACGGGTGCCGCCTCCCGACTTGATCGAACCGGCCCAGGCATCGGCGCCACGCATGAACGACACGGGGCCGCTCGCCACTCCGCCCTTGCTGAGTGGCTCCATGGATGCGCGGATCTTGGAGAGATTGACTCCGGAGCCGGAGCCGCCCCGGAAGATCATCCCCTCCTTCGTGTTCCACGCGAGGATCGACTCCATGTCGTCCTCGACGGAGAGGATGAAGCACGCCGACATCTGGTTCTTCGGGCTGCCCTGGGGGTGCCAGCCACAGTTGAACCACACCGGCGAGTTGAACGCCGCCATCTGGTGGAGCAGGATGTGGGTGAGCTCGTCCTCGAAGGCCTGGGCGTCGTCGTCCGAGGCGAAGTAGCCGCCCTCGCGGCCCCAGGCCGCGATCGTTCCGGCCACGCGGCCGATCATCTGCTTGACGGATGACTCACGCTCCGGTGAGTCGAGCCGGCCGCGGAAGTACTTCTGGGCCACGATGTTGGTCGCGTTCTGGGACCAGCTCGCCGGGAACTCGACGCCCCGCTGCTCGAACGCCGGGCTCGCCGGATCGCCGATCAGCGCGTCGCGGATCTCCCACTCGACGCAGTCGAACGGGTGCTTGCCCGCCTCCGTAAAACGCCGCGGGATACTGAGCCCGGCACCACTCGCGGTGACGCTCGGGGCGGCGACGCTACGGCTGTCGGACATGACCTCTCCTTCTGGTGGGACGGATTTCGCGGGAACGACCGATGGTGCTCTCGGGGTCGGACGGAACCGAGCCGTCGATCGCGAGCTGATGCTCGCCCGGAAGGGGGTCCTCCTTGAAGCGTCTGACGACCGCTTCGAGCTCGTCGAGATCGGCGAGGTTGCGGTAGACGGACGCGAACTGGATCGCGCTCACCGGATCCACGCGCGCGAGGCCGCGCTCCGCGAGGTCGCCGATGCGCTCGGCCTGCGCCTCCCCGCCCTCGCGCCGCACCTCGGCGGCGATCCAGGCGGCCACGGCCTCGAGTTGCTCGTCGCTCACCGGCCGCCCGCCCGCCGCCCGGGCGAGTCCGCGCAGCAGCTTCTGACGATCGAAGCGCTCGCGCGTTCCGTCTCGCTTGATCACGGTCACGCGCGGCTCCTCGGCGCGCTCGTAGGTGGTGAACCGCTGTCCGCAGGCCCCACACTCACGCCGCCGGCGCACGGCGTCGTCGGCCGGACGGGTGTCGATCACCTGGGTCGCGTCGGCGGAGCAGTAGGGACAGCGCACGCTCTGAATTCTACTACCCCTAGTGGTCGAGTCCACCCGAAATCACAAGATCTTGTGTCTGAGCGGATCAAGACACAGGGGGAATGAAATGCGGGGTCTGCAACCGACGCCTACGCAGGGACGACGTCGTGCCGAGCCGCGATCGCGGCGAAGTCGGCCGGATCGGCGGCGAGCTCCCTCAGATAGCGCTCGAGGCCGCCCGGCGCCGTCACGTTGAGAAAGCGAACCGGCCGATCGCCCGGGTTCGAGACCGTGTGGACGTTGCCCGGCGGGACGAAGGCGTAGCTGCCCCGCGGCGCCTCGTGCCGCTCATCGCCCAGGAGCACCGTGAGCGTTCCGTCCAGCACGTAGAACGAGTCGGTCAGGCGCTCGTGGCGATGGGGCGGAGGGCCCTGCGACCCTGGGGAGAGCTCGAACTCGAGCACCGCCACGGAGCCCAGCCCGTCGTCCGCGCCCGCCTTCAGCAGTCCCCTGGCGGCCTCGCCGAGATCGATGCGCTGGCCCTCGCCGCGGCGGAGGAGGATGCCGTCGCTCGCCGGCCGGCCGCCGTCCTTGGGCGGCGGATGCTGGTCGAAGTCGTCGAGGCGCCCTCGCAGCCGCTCGTCGAAGCCCATCCCGGGCGCGTGGAGGTTGAGGAAGCGGGAGCGCTCGCTCCCGGGGCTCCTGTAGGTGTGGACGAGCCCGGGCGGGGCGAAGACGAAGTCGCCCGGCCCGAGCAGGTGCTCCTCGTCGCCGACCAAAAGGGCGACCTCGCCCTCGAGCATCCAGAAGGCGTCGGCATGGTGGTGGTGGATGTGCGGCCCCGGCTCCCTGCGGCCGGGCTCGTGATCGGCTTCGCTGAGCACGAGCTCCCGGCGACCGCACTTGATCGTGTACTCGCCGTCCCGCGGGCGCTCGCCCTCGCCCGGCCCGAGGAGCCGCGGGGCGTCCGTCGTCATTTATCGCCCACCTCCATGCGCTCGATCTTGGCGGTCGAGGATACGGCCACCGGAGCTCAGGCCCAGCCGCCGTACGCGGGGTCGGTGAACGGGTCGCCCTGCCACTCTGGGCGCCAGCCGGGATCCTCGATCTCGGCGGCGAAGCGCTCGGCATCGTCCCGCGGCTCGTATCCGAGACGCCGCCCGGCCTCGCCCAGCTCCCACCACGAACGGCGGTTGGCCGACGCGCCGTACAGCGTCAGAAAGCCGATACCCCGCGCGCTCAGGCAGGCGCGGAAGAGCCTCTGCGCGTCGCCCGGGCTGAGCCAGGTGCTCAGGTTGCGCGCGTCGCTCGGGCGCTCTTCGAACGAGCCGATCCGCACGCAGATCGCCTCGAGCCCGAAGCGGTCCGAGTACATGCGCGCGAGGGCCTCGCCGAAGGCCTTGGTCGCACCGTAGAGGCCGTCGGGGCGCGGCGTCTCCTCGCCGGCGAGCCGCTGCCCGACGGGGTAGAAGCCGGTGGCCCTGTTGGAGCTCGCGTAGACCACTCGCCGAACCCCGGCCCGCCGGGCGGCGTCGAAGACGTTGAACGCGCCGATCAGGTTGGGGCCGACGAGCTCGTCGAACGCGGCCTCGTCGGCCACACCTCCGAGGTGGACCACGGCCTCCATCCCCTCCACCGCCCGGGCGACGGCCTCGCGGTCGGCGAGGTCCGCGGCGACGAACGTCTCGGGCGGGATCGGTGGCGGTTCCGGCGGGCGCAGGTCGGTGAGCCGCAGCTCGTCGAGCTCGGCGCGAAGCCCGGCTCGCAGGCAGGCGCCGATCCTGCCCGCCGCGCCCGTGAGGAGCACGCGGCGGAAAATCATCCTCTCGGCGTGTCGCCGCCGTGCACGGTGAGCACCTCAACGCTCTGCGCGCCGCTGAGGATCCCGCTCGCGAGCAGCGCATCGACCGTCTCGAGATAGCTCGGCGACTGGTCCAGTGCGGCCACCGCGACGCCGTCCTCCCAGAAGCTGAGCACCACGCGCTCGGCGTCCCGTCCCGCGGCAAACAGAACGCCCCGGAAGCCCGCCTGGGAACGGAACATCGGCAGGGAGCGCTCGCGGGTGAAGCGCTCGTAGTCCTCGGCCCGCGCCTGGTGGATGCCGGTCCGCCAGATTCGAACGATCACCGCAGCGAGGCCAGGGTGCGCGCAAGGCCGGCCTCGAGCCCGACCTTCGCCTCCCAACCGAGTTCCTCGCCCGCGCGCGAGCAGTCGAGCGCGATCCGCTGCACCTCGCCCGGCCGTGCGGGCGCGTGCTCGGGGTCGAATCCGTTCGCGGCATGGGGCCTCAGCGCCTCGACGACCTCCAGCACGTTGACCTCCACACCGAGCCCGACGTTGAACGGCCCGCCTGCGTCAGACTCCACCGCGAGCAGGTTGGCCGCCACAACGTCTCCCACGTAGACGTAGTCGCGCGTCTGGCGGCCGTCGCCGAAGATCGTGGGGCGCTCGCCCGCCAGCAGCTTGCCGCAGAAGATCGCAATCACGCCGGCCTCGCCGAGTGGGTCCTGGCGCGGACCGTAGACGTTGCCGTAGCGCAGCGAGACCGTCGACAGTCCGTGCAGTCGCGTGAAGAGCTCGCAGTAGTTCTCGGCGCAGAACTTCGACAGTCCGTAAGGCGCCTCTGGAGCAACTGGATGGTCCTCCGGCGCGGGGATCGTCTGCGCCTCTCCGTAAATAGCGCCGCCGCTCGAAGTGTTCACAACGCGTGGCACGCCGCTCGCGTGCGCCGCACGAAGGACGTTCACCGTCCCCTCGACGTTCACACGCGCGTCGAAGGCCGGGTCGATCACCGACTGGCGCACGTCGATCTGGGCGGCCAGGTGAAATATCGCCTCGGGCCGCACGCGCGCGCAGAGCTCCATCACGGCGCTGGCGTCGCGGATGTCCCCGTTCACGAGCTCGGCGCCGTTCGCGAGGGCTTGCCCGAGGTTCCCCCGCCGCCCGGTCGAGACGTCGTCGAGGACGGTCACGTCGTCGCCGCGCTCGACCAGCGCATCGACGACGTGCGAGCCGATGAAGCCGGCGCCTCCTGTCACCAGGGTCCGCATGGCCGGCGCATGCTAATGCCCGACGACGCGTTCGACCTTTCGCTGGTCTACGCAGCAGAAGGCCGAACGCATGCCGGATTCGCCGCCGAGCGCGCTCGCGCGCAAGGAGCAGACGGTCAGTCGTCCGAGCCGTGGCCGCCCGAGCCGGAGTCGTCGGAGCCGGACCCGGAGTCGTCCGAGCCGGAGTCGTCGGAGCCCGAGTCGTCGGACCCCGAGCCCGAGTTCGAGCCGGAGCCGGAGTCGTCTCCCGACCGGCCGCGCCCCCGGCCCCTGCCGCCGTCGTCCTCGACCACCGGGGCGTCGTCGTCGCCGGCAGCCGGCGGCGCCGTCTCGGTGGCCGGAGGCGTCGTCCGCGTGGGCGCGCTACGGCTTGGCTGCGAGCGCCGCTTCACCCCGCGCTCACGGCGCGGCTCGCTCCGGTCGGCCGCGGGCGGGGCGAGCGCGTCGCCCGCGCTCAGCGGCTCGGCCGAGAGCCCGACGCTGTCGCCCGAGATCGAGTTCGCGAGCAGCCCGATGGCCACCGCCGCGGCGAGGCCCGCGAGCGCGAGGCCCACGCCTGCCCATATCCGCCTTGGACCCATGCCGCCGATGCTAGGCCCCCTTCGGTAAAGCCTCGTCAAGCGCCGGTTCAGCGCCCGGCAAGGCTTTCGGGTGCAACGGCATCGTGACCTCGATTCGCGCGCCGCCCTCCGGGCGGTTCTCGAGGCTCACCTCGCCACCCCAGCGGCGGGCGAGTGCCTCGACCACCGACAAGCCCAGCCCCGTGCCCGCCGTCCCGCCGGCCGCGCCGCCGCGGTAGAAGCGCTCGAACACGCGCTCGCGCTCCTCCGGCGCCACCCCGGGCCCCTCGTCGAGCACGGCGAGACGGGCTGCGCCGCCGCCACCCCACTCGATCGTGACCGTCGTGCCCGGCGGCGAGTAGTGGATCGCGTTCTCCAGCAGATTGTCGACGATCACGCCCAGGTCCTCGAACGTGGACGCCACCACCGCCGGTCCGTCGCCGTTGACGCGCAGAACGTGGCCGGAGCGCTCCGCCGGCCCCGCCCAGCGCTCACGAGCCGCCTCCGCCACGTCGGCCAGGTCCACCGGCTCGGCCGCGGGGCGCTCCCGCTCGCGGGCTAGTGTGAGCAGCTCCGCGAGCAGCCGGGCGAGCCGCTCGGTCTCGCGCTCCGCCGCGTGGAGCTCGCGCTCGACGGCGGGATCACGCGCCTTCAGCGCCGCCGCCTCGAGGCGTAGACGCAGCCCGGTGAGCGGCGTGCGCAGCTGGTGCGACGCGTTCGCCACGAACTCCTGCTGCGAGCGCAGGGCGCGGGCGAGCCGTCCGGTCATGTCGTTGAACGCCGAGGCCACCTCCCGCTGCTCGGCCGATCCCTCGACGCGCGCCCGCGCGTCCAGGTCGCCGCCGGCCACGCGCCGCGCCGTCCGCGCCAGACCGCGCAGGGGCTTGGCGAGCGAGCCGGCGAGGAGCCACGCCACCCCGAGCCCCAGCAACAGCGCCACCACGCCTACCGCCACCAGCGCGATCACGTCCGTGCGGACCTCGCCCTGAACGGCGTCGACGCTCTGCGTCACGCGCACCGCCCCGGCGGGCCGGCTCGCTCGCACCACCGGGACCGCGGTGAAGAGGAGGTCCTCGCCGAGCGAGTCGCTGTGGCGAGTGCCCTGCGAGGGCTGCCCCGCGAGCGCGCGGGCGATCTCGGGCCTGGTCGCGTACGAGGTCGACCGAAGCCCGGCGCCCGCAGAGTCGACGAGCAGGCCCCCGTCGCGGTCGACCACTATCACCCTTCCACCCAGACGCTCGGAGGCGTTTCGCACGAGCTCGTCCAGCTGGTCCGGATCGTCCAGACGACCGGCCGCGCCGGCGGCCAGCAGCTGCGCCTGTCCCTGGGCCTCGCTCTTGATCTCGGCATCGACCCGACGGGACAGGTTGAGCGCCAGCGGCACCATGAGCGCGACGATCACCAGCACCAGCACATACGCAAAGGCGGCGAGCAGGCGAGCCCGCAGGCTCATTCGAGCTCCTCGGGCGCGGCGAAGCGGAAGCCCACGCCGCGCAGGGTGTGGATGAAGCGGGGATCGGCGGAGTCGTCGCCGAGCTTCCGTCGCAGGCTCGAGACGTGCACGTCGAGGGTCTTCGTGGAGCCGAACCAGTTCACGTCCCAGACCTCGTCGATCAGACGCTCGCGCGAGACGACGTTGCCGGCCTCCCGCAGGAGGAGCTCCAGCAGCTCGAACTCCTTGCGGGTCAGCTCGAGCTGCTGACCCTCGACGCTGGCGCTCCGCCGGTCGGGATCGAGCTGCACGGGGCCCACCTCGAGCGGGCCGTCGCGCCCCGCGGACCCCTCGGCGTCGGCTCGGCGCAGCACCGCCCTGATGCGAGCGGCAACCTCGCGAGCGCTGAACGGCTTGACCACGTAGTCGTCCGCCCCGAGCTCGAGCCCGACGATCCGGTCGGTCTCCTCGCCCCGCGCCGTGAGCATGATGATCGGGACGCGGGAGCGCTCGCGCAGCCGCCGGCAGACGTCGTAGCCCGAGCCGTCCGGGAGCATCACGTCCAGCAGCACCAGATCGGGCAGCGCGCGCTCGGTGAGCTCGAGCGCTTCCCTGACCGTTCCGCTTACCTGCGTGTCGAATCCCTCGCGCTCGAGCGCCTCGGCGAGGGGGACGGTGATGGACTCCTCGTCCTCCACCATCAGGATCGTGCGCCTGCCCGCCTGCATCCGTTAGATGCTAGGCATGGCGGGGGCGCCGGGACCGGTGTCCCGGCGCCAGCCTGCGCCTCAGTCGTCGTCGCCGCCGCCGGGGCCGGAGTTGCCTCCCCCGCCTGAGCCGGAGCCGCTCGAGTCGTCGTCGAGGTCGTCGCCGCCGTGGTCGTCGAAGCCGTCGTCGTCGCCGCCGTGGTCGTCGAAGCCGTCGTCGTCGCCACCCGGGCCGGGGCCGCTCGAGTCGTCGTCGAGGTCGACGCCGTTGCCGGGACCGGAGTTGTCCACTCGGCCGTCGTCACCGACTCCCACGCCGGTGCATCGAGGCTCGTTGGCGTGCTCGGCTTCGTCGCAGGGGCCCGAGATGTCCACGCCGCTCTGTGCCGGGGCGGGTGCCGCCGGCACGTTCACGCCGGC